>CAVSCN010000029.1:0-153666 GCA_963726425.1 uncultured Actinomycetota bacterium
CATGAATGATCGCAGCCAGCGCCGGAAGTCTTCGGCCAGGATGGCAGGGTCCTCCAGGAAATAACGGATCGGCAGCTGCGCGGTCCCGACGTGGACCCGGATGAGGACCGGTCCTTCCGCCGCCAGCGCCCAGGCGGTCGCGTCTGCCAGTTCCTCGGCCGTCGGCACTTCGCGGGCACCTCGCCAGCCGCAGGCAGGCGGTGACAGCAACCAGGTCGATGTCGGCGCGGCGGTCGGCTGACCGCCGGTCGCTAGGTAGACGCCGTTGTCGAGGACGTAGACGACCAGCCGACGCGGTTTGAGGTGGCCGACTGTGCTGAGCACGGACAGCCCCATCAGCAGCGACCCGTCACCTTCGACCGCGATGACCTTCCCGGTCGGGTCGCTATCTTCCAGTCCGAGCGCGAGTCCGAGTGCGACCGAGATGGTCTGACCCATCGCGTCGAGACTCACGAAGTGATTTCCCTTGCGGCCAGCCACCGCGAGCATCTCTCGCGCGATCCCGCCCAGGCTCAGCACCACCGGCGAGTCCGGCGCCGCTGCGTCGATGAAGCTCAGGACCTGCGCGCGGTCAAGCCTGGTGGCGGTCATGAGCCCATCAGGTTCACGAGTACAAAGACCGGTCGGTGGGTCGTCCGCGCGAAGGCCCATGCTCGCTCGATCTCCGCGGCCCAGCGATCGACCGGAGTGCGGGCGTCGAGCTGAAACCAGCGGACACCGGCTGCATCGAGTAGTGCCTCTGTCCGCTCGCTGATGGTGTGGATCAACGAGTTGTACTCGCCCAGGCCTCCTCGTCGGCTCACGATGGCGAGCAATGGCAGGTGGTACGGCTGACAAAGCGTCAGCAGCGCTGTCAGCAGATTTCCTATGCCGTTGTCCTGGAAGATCAGCACCGGACGAGCCCCGCCAGCTCAAGCCCGGCGGCGATCGCCACGCCTTCCTCTTCTCGCGGCATCGCGAAAACGCGTCGCCCCGGTCGGGCTCCCGGACCATCAATGAAATGCGAGAGAACGATCTTGAGTGTGCTGCTCGCCAAGTGCAACACGTGATCCGGATCGATGGCCTCGATCCCGGCGATGACGGCGGCGCTCCGTTGCTCCAGAATCTCCTGCTGGCCCTCGCGCTGGTCTTCGGCGATTACGCTGCTGCCCGTCACAATTGCACGCCCTTGGTCAGCGCCCCGTCGACCACCAGGTTGGTACCGCTCGTGAAGCCCGACACCGGACTGGCCAGGAACACGACAGCGGCAGCCATCTCGGCAGCGGTGCCCATTCGGCCGGCCGGGATCAAGGCAAGCACCGTGTTGAAGAACTCCGGCCGATTCCGCTGTGCGTTGTCCCAGCTGCCGCCCTCGAAGAGCGTGTTGCCCGGAGAGACGGTGTTGGCCCGGATGCCTCTGGGCGCAAGGCGGTGGGCGAGCCCTTGGGTGTAGTGAACAAGCGCGGCCTTAATCGAACCGTACGGCCCTTCGAAGAAGTCGACTTCCCGGCCGGACACGCTGGAGATCGTCACAATTGACGCGGCGTTGCTCTGCTCGAGGAACGGAAGTGCCGCGTCGACCATGCGGACTGTGCCCATCAAGTCAATTCCGAAGCACTTAGCCCAGTTCTCCTCGGTGTCGGCCGTCGCCATCGCACTGACGTTAGCGACCAGGATGTCGATACCTCCGAGCACGGCGGCCGACTCGGTTACCCATGCCGCCAGCGCCGCTCCATCGCTGACGTCGGCCACCGCACCCACCACGGTCGCGCCTGCCGCGCGAAGCTCCGCCTCTGTGGCAGCCACTGACTCGGGATCCCTGGCACAGAACGCCACGTGAGCCCCTTCGGCGACCAGGGTCTCGACGACCGCCCGGCCGATTCCCCTGGTTCCGCCAGTAACGAGCGCTTTCAGGCCAGCAAGGTGCAGGTCCATTTCAGTTGCATTTCCTTATGTTCACGTAGGGGGTAGACTCGCACGCTGGCTTCGACTGGCTCGAATACACGTTCATCTAGCACTGCCGGCGACGTATCCGAGACGCTGGGAAAATTCGGCCGCCAGCTTCTCCACCTGCCCGATAAGAGGCTCATGGCTAGCGCCAGCGATCCTGAATGCGGGCCCCGCGGCGCTGATTGCCGCGACGACTCGCCCGGAGTGATCACGCACGGGTGCGCCTACGGCGCGCACGCCGATCGTTCGCTCCTCGGCGTCCAGTGCATAGCCCTGACTTCGCACTTTGACGAGCTCTTCTCGCAACCGACCGATATTAACGATTGTATTAATAGTCATCCGTTTTCGCTCGATCCGGGAGAGAAGCGCCTTAGCTTCCGGCCAGTCAAGGTCTGCCATGAGAACCTTGCCAAGAGCGGTGCAATACACAGGGTGGCGTGTTCCGACGTTCGACTGGATCCCGAGTTCCCTCTGGCCGTGCGCGATGGCCAGATAAAAAACCTCGTCTGAGTCGAGAATGCCTAGGCTGGCGGTCTCCCCGGTCTCTTCTGAGAGCCGCTCGACTATCATCTGGCCTTCGGATTGCAGTGAGGTACTCCGCAAAAATGAGCTGCCCACTTCAAAGGCCTTCGAGCCGACTCTGTAGAGGCCACCCGGTGCCTCGACAACGAAATTCCTCAGCTTTAGAGTCTGCAGTATCCGGAATACTGTAGACACGTGGAGCTGCGCGCCTCGCGCAAGAGCGGACGCATCCATCCCCGTAGGCGTGCCGGCTAGCAGGACGAGAACAGTCAGTGCTCGATCAATCGCCCGAACCACATACCGCTCGCTCATCTCGCCAAGCGCCTCGCCCGATTTTCCGGCAGAAGGCCCGGCCGCAGAGGGCGCAACGTCACGGATGCTAATCGACCTCCTTGGCTTGGCCATGTCCGGCGTCGACAGGCTGATCAGAGTCAGGCCATCCCGGTGGCGTGCCCGACGAATGCACACGCGACTTCGGTCGGAACCCGGCCTGGCGATGCCTCACGGCTGGCATGCCGGCCAGGCCTTTGCTCGCATCAGCAGTTCGGCCGCGCGGACCTTTTGGTGCAAGGTGCCCATGCTTCTCTCTTGACCCTGAAGAACGGTCAGGCCTACTCTCTGCAGCAGGTGAACTGCTTGTTCGTCTAATGAGAACACCTCGGCAATACAAAGTACAAGGTAGTCGTCGAAGTGAGGTCGCCGATGCTGATGCCGGGCAGTCCTCACACCGCTCGGCCTGCGTGCCTGCGCTGGCCACGGGAACCGTGGTCGTCTATGGCGGCCCTCACGCGGAGAGCACAGCTGCAAGCGCCCTGTGATTCCGGCCTGAGGCATCGCCCGGAGGTGCCGCAAGAATGATCTTGCCGTGCAGGTTCCTCAGCGACTAAGGAGTCAGTTCGTGGCGCTTGGCCAATCCATCACACGGCACCCGTGCGGCTGCCGGTTATCGCCTCTCCGGCCCGGCCGCTCGCGGTGGAAGGCCGTGGGAACTGTCATGGGCCTAGTCCTTTCTGCGCATGCTGCGCGCTGCCGCATCGTCGGTACTGTTTGCCGCAGCGATCTTCATCGGTGAGGGCCTGCGTGACGCGGTCGAAGTCCGGCTGCAGCGGCGCTAAGGCGGAAACGGAGACACATGGCACCGCTGCTTGAGATCGAAGACCTGCGTACCGACATCAGGCTCCGCACCGCGACCGTTCACGCGCTCGACGGTGTCAGCCTGACCGTCGAGGCAGGCGAATGCCTGGGGATCGTCGGCGAGTCAGGCTCGGGGAAGACGATGACGGCGCTGTCGATTATGCAGCTGCTCCCCCCGGGCGGCCACATTGTGGGCGGCAGCATCACGCTTGGGGGCGCGGACATCGCCGCCCTGGACGACCGAGGGATGCGCCAGATCCGGGGCAACGAGATCGGCATGATCTTCCAGGATCCGATGACCTCGCTGAACCCGACAATGACGATTGGCGACCAGATCGCCGAGACGGTGATCCTGCACCGCGGGGCCGACAAGAAGACGGCGCTGGCCCGCGCGGTCGAGGTGCTTGGCCTCGTCGGGATGCCGCACCCGGCGGAGCGAGTCGGCAATTACCCGCACCAGCTGTCGGGCGGCATGCGCCAGCGTGTGATGATCGCGATGGCGCTGGCCTGCGAGCCGAGGCTGCTTATAGCTGACGAGCCCACGACCGCACTGGACGTGACGATTCAGAAGCAGATTCTGGAGCTCATCGATGACCTGCGCCGACGGCTGGGGATGGCGGTCATCCTGGTGACCCACGACCTGGGCGTAATTGCCGGACGGGCCGACCGAGCCACCGTCATGTACGCGGGGAAGGTGGTCGAGACAACTACCACCCAGCGGCTGTTCGCCAACCCGCGGCACCCTTATACCGAGGCCCTGTTCGGCGCACTACCCGAGAAGGCTGTCGACGGCTCGCGGCGGCTGTACAGCATCCCTGGCATGCCACCTGACCTCACTGAACCGCCGCCCGCATGCCGATTCGCGCCGCGGTGCCGTTATGCCCAGGACGCCTGCCGCGAAAGCGAGCCACCGCTGGATGGCAGCAGCTCCGATCATCTCTACCGCTGTTTCTTCCCGGTCGGCCGGGACGCCCAGGCGCGGGACGAGTCAGATGCGACGGTGGCCAGCGTCGCTCCCGCGTTGGCAGTCCCTGCTCAACGGCCGCCCGAGGACGGGTTCGTGCTGGCGGCGGACCACCTGGTGAAGAACTTCGCCGTAACGGCGAACGGGGTGCTACAGCGCAAGATCGGAGAGGTCAGCGCGGTCGCCGACGTAAGTTTCTCGATCCGGTTTGGTCAGACGTTCGGGCTCGTCGGAGAGTCAGGGTGCGGCAAGACGACGGTCGGACGGCTGATTGCGGGACTTGAAACTGCTAACGGCGGCTCGCTAGTCGTGGATGGAGAGGACTTCCTGCAGCTCAGTAACCGTGAGCGGCGCCACCGCAGCCGCAAGGTGCAGCTCATCTTTCAGGACTCATACGGTTCCATGGACCCCCGGATGCGGGTTGGCTCGATCCTGCGTGAGCCGCTGACTATTCAGCGCATCGGGAGTCGGCAAGACCAGGGCGACCAGATCGCCGCCATGCTGGACGAGGTCGGACTACCCAGGGCGGCGGTTGACCGCTACCCGCACGAGTTCTCCGGCGGCCAGCGGCAGCGACTCGGTCTGGCTCGCGCGCTCATCGTGCGGCCCAAGCTTGTCATCGCCGACGAGCCGGTATCCGCACTGGACGTATCTATTCAGGCGCAGATCCTCAACCTGATGCTGGACCTCCAGCGCGACCTCGGCCTCACCTACCTGTTCATTTCCCACGACCTGTCGGTGGTGCGGTATGTGTCCGACACCATCGGCGTTATGTACCTGGGCAAGCTGGTCGAGCTTGGCCCAGCCGACGACGTGTACTACCGCCCCGTGCACCCTTACACCAAGGGCCTCATCGACGCCGTTCCGGTGGCTGACCCAGTCGCCGCGCGCGGCCGGGAGGACAAGGGCGTGGCCGGCGAACTGCCGTCGGCCATCAACCCGCCGTCCGGCTGCCGATTCCGCACCCGCTGCCCGCGGGCCCAAGAGCTCTGCGCCGAGCTAGAACCTCCGTTGCGTCTCTTCAGCGAGCACGGGCACCTCGCAGCCTGCCACTTCCCGCTGCGCGAGCCGGAGGGCGTTGCCCTATCGGCGGCAGCGTCTTAATACCCCGAATATTCCTCAGGAGGTTCGACGATGATCAGTGTCGGACAACCTGGATCACGACTCTGGCGCCGGATGGTGCTCCCGGCCGCTGGAGTGCTAGCGCGCAGACCCATGAGAGGACCAGTCGGGCTGGATCGAGGCTCAGCAATGACGTCGTGCCAACCCGCACCCAGAGTTGAGCCGCCGCTGACCTTGGCGTTGATGTAACGCTGAACGGCGTCACTGTCCACTGGAACGCGGCCGTACCGGGGCGGTGACCAGTCCTATCGTTGTCGCCAAACCCAAGCGCGCCTCTGCGACCGAGTACGTCATCACGCTGAACGTGTCTTTCGCGACCGGCCGCCACTCGTTCCGTCCCTGGCGGACCCTGTGCACCAGCGACACCGAGTCGAGGGACGGCTTCGGACTGCCGGGCCACCATCATTGCGGCGCGAAGCGGATCTCCTGGAAGGCAGCCAACACCTACATCGGCTAGCCAGGGAATAGCGCCCACCAAGGAGCAGGCGGACAGGGTCGTGAAACCGGCGATAGCGCTCTCTTGGCCGCCATCGCCCTTGAAATGACGCTGACCCGCGCGCCTGAGCGCCTCCGTCCTCTTCCGGCCAGATGCCCCGAGAGCTTCCTGCTGTGTCTGGCAGGCACCTGACGGTTCAGCTCGGGAGCCGGGTGTCGCGGGCGAGCTTTTCCCAGGTGGGGATGTCGGCGCGGGTGCTGTCGAGGTGGCTGAGGATGGCATCGACGGCGTCGTCTCCCAGCGGCAGGCGCAGCGGGGGGTCGGGGGCGTCGAGCGCCGTGAGTATGGCGGCCGCGGCCTTGGCGGGGTCTCCGGGCTGGGTGCCGGCGGCGGCCTCGACCATGCTGTCGGGTCTGGCCGACGGTGCCGGCGTAGTCAGGCGATGGGCGCGCTGGCGCTGTGGCTGCCGAACAAGCCGGTGCGGAAGGCTCCCGGCTCGACGATCAGCACCTTGATGCCCAGCGGGCGGACCTCGTCGGCGAGTGCCTCCGACATGCCCTCCAGGGCGAACTTGGTGGCGCTGTAGGCGGCGAACCCGGCGAAGGACAGCTGGCCGCCCATGCTGCTGATCTGGACGATCGCCCCGGACCGGCGGGACCGCATGTGCGGCAGCACCGCGCGGGTCAGCGCGGCGGGACCGAACACGTGGACCTCGAACAGGTCGCGCAGCTCGGCGTCGGTCGTCTCCTCGGCCGCGCCGACGTGCGTGCGCCCGGCGTTGTTCACCAGCACGTCGATCCGGCCGTGCCGGTCGATGACGTCCCGGACCGTGGCGTCGATCGCGGCGGCGTCGGTCACGTCAAGCGGCAGCGCGTCGACCTGGCCGGGGTGCGCGGCCGCCAGGTCGTCCAGTGACGTGACCCGGCGGGCCGTCGCGACGACGACGTCGCCGGCGGCGACGGCCGCCTCGGTGATCGCCCGGCCGAAGCCGCTGTTCGCCCCGGTGATCAGCCAGACCCTGTTCATCATGTTCTCCCTCGGCTTGTCCGCCCAGGCCGATGCCGCCCGATGCGATCGACTCTGCCCGGCGCCCCGGTGGCCCGTCCAAGACCTGATGTGATAACTGATGGTTATGGACGTGCACGGGCGGGACCTGCGCTACTTCGTGGCCGTCGCCGAGGATCTGCACTTCACCCGCGCGGCCGAGCGGCTCTTCATCTCCCAGCCGGCGCTGAGCAAGCAGATCAGGATGCTGGAACGGCAGCTGGGCGCGCCGCTGTTCGACCGCGGCCGCGACGGCGTCCGGCTGACGCCAGTGGGGGAGGCGCTGCTGCCGCATGCCCGTGCAGGTCCTGGCCGCGTGGGACCGCGGCTGGGCGGAAGCCGAGCAGGCCAAGAGCAGGCAGCGGGCGACCCTGGTGGCGGGAATGAGCACCAGCCCGGGACGCGGCGGCCTGCTGCCGGCGATCAGGTCCCGGTTCACCGCCCTCCATCCGGCGGCATCCGTGCAGCTGCGGCAGGTCAGCTGGGACGACTCGACCGCCGGGCTCGCCGACGGCATCGTCGATGTGGCCTTCGTCTGGCTCCCGCTGCCCGATGCCGCCCGCTACCAATGGATCGTGGTGGCAGAAGAACAGCGTCTGGTCGCCATGCCCGACAGCTCACCCGCTGGCCAGCCGCGACATCATCGACTTCACTGACCTGTTGGACGAGCCGTTCCTCGCGTTGCCGCACAGCGCCGGGCCGCTGCGGGATTACTGGCTAGCCATCGACGCCCGCGGCGGCCGGCCACCGCGGTCGGCGCAGAGATCGCCAGCACCGACGAGACCTACGAGGCACTGACCGACGGACGGGGCGTATGCCTGATAGCCGCCGGCAACGCGCCCCTCATCACATTGGGAGGCATCACCACCCGGCCGGTTCACGGCATATCACCCAGCCAGCTAGCCCTCGCCTGGAACGCCGATGACACTCGCCCGCTTGTCGCCGACTACGCCCGCGCCTGCCGCCAGGCCACCCGCCACTGAGCTTTGGCAAAGGAATTCTCCCGAGACAAGAGCCGTCTGCCCGATCGAGTCGACTTCGTAGGTCTCTTGGTTGTCTCCCGAGTGATGCGTCGCCGACCGGGATTCAGCGGCGCAGGCCGGTCGGCGTCAAGCCGCACTATGCCGCTACCTCGAGGATGGAGCGGAGTGCGCTCATCGCGGACGCCGTGTGGGTCTTCACCGACCCGCGGCTAACGCCCATGACCGAAGCGATCTGCGCCTCGCTCATATCGCCGTAACAGCGCAGCACCAGCGCCTCGCGCTGACGGGGCGGCATGGCGCGCAGGGCGGCCACGACGGCTGAGCGCTCCAGCAGGACGGTGACGCCGTGCTCAGCGTTGGTCACGTCCGCCGGGGGCTGGGACGCGTTCCGGTCCCCGACAACCCGGTGCCGCAGCACGGAACGCGACCGTTTCACCACAGACCGCTGAAGGTAGAACAGCGCTCTGTCGCTATCGCAGAGTCGCCTCCACCCGCCGTGCATGGCGACGAACGAGTCCTGGACCACTTCCTCCGCGGCGGCGACGTCGCGGATCAGGAGCGCCGCGAGCCGTACCAGCGGCAGGTAGTGCGCGCTGTACAGCTCGGTCACAGCCCGGTCAGCGTCCCAGTCGATGCCGATGACCGGGATGGCGTCCAGGACCTCCATGGGAATGGGGAGGTCGGTCTGCGCACCGTTCCTCACGTGGCCTGTCCACCCGGCGCGGGACCATCCCGGCGACGTGCCCATCAGGCTCTCCCGGCAGCGAGGGCTCGCGCCTCGGCGAGTGCGGTCGCGCAGCCCAGGACGCGATAGAGCATAGGTACCGTCATCTGCCACCTCGGCTTGACTGCGCGCTAGAGGCGCCGCCGAGGTCCAGAGCAGCCGGAAGCCTCAATCTCGTCTGCACGCGGGCTAAGGAGCACGACTTCCAGACCAGGACGCTACGCCGCATTGACCGGCCAGGCAATGAGCGTGCCAGCAAGCTCCGCCAACGGCACCGTACGCCGTATGTCTATGGATCGTCGCGGAGCGGGCTCCGGGGATCCGCATGGTGGAAGGTCATTTCATAATGAAAGTGACGTTGCCGGGTGCAATCTTGCGAAGGTGTACGTAACGTCATAACACGACGCTATGCTGCTGGGGCGATTTCTTACGCACGGTGGACGGCAGGCAGCCGGGAGCGGTGGTTTCCCGGCCGGCGATTAGTGGAGGTTGGCTAGTGGATCGCCCTGGCGAATTCGGCATCGGCAGTGCGACTCCAGGATCCGAGCAACCGCGCCATCGCGCGCAAGCACGTCATCGTCGGCCGCGCACTGGTCGCCCGCAGTCTCTTCGCCGCCAGCACTGGCCCGGCCTGTACGGCGCTTTTAGCCTCAGAATCCGCTCACGCCGGGCGGCACTGGCCGCGGGCGCGGTTGCGGTCCTGCTGGGAGTGACGATTCCAGCAGCCGCCTCGCAGGGGGCGATGGCGGGCTCTGCGCAGAAAATCGATCACTCCAACGTCGGCGCGACGCACTCACCGCAGGTGCTGCAGATGTTCGCGCACGCGGCCAGCGGAGCCATGGTCAGCCAGTCGACGATGTCGACCACGCTGCAAGGCGTGGACGTCGCTTCGCTCCAGCACACGAACGCCAGCATCGACTGGTCCCAGGTGGCCACCGCGGGCGGTATCCAGTTCGCGGCGGTCAAGGCGACCGAGGGCGCCTACTACCAGAACCCGTACGCGCTGACCGACCTGGCAGGTGCCAAGGCTGCCGGGTTGTCCACGATGGCCTATGCCTTCGCGATCCCCAACGGCAACAGCACCATTGCCAACAGCGCGAGTCCGGTGGTCCAGGCGGACTTCCTGCTCAGTTACCTGGGCACCGACAGCACCACCGTCCCGATCATGCTGGACATCGAGTACAACCCTTACGGCGCTGAGTGCTACGGGCTCAGCCAGTCCGCGATGGTGACCTGGATCTCCCAGTTCATTGCCGAGGTGCAGAAGAAGACCGGGCGCCAGCCGATCATCTACACCCCCGGCCCATGGTGGACCGATTGCACCGGAGGCAGTGCAGCGTTCAGCCAGATGCCTCTGTGGGAGCCCTATTACAGCACGACCGCCACCAGCCCGGTGCTGCCGACCGGATGGGCGAACTGGGCCTTCTGGCAGCACTCGGGCACCGGCAGCGTGACCGGGATCAGCGGCAATGTCGACCTCGATTGGCTGAACGCCGGCATAGTGCCGCTGCTGGACCCGGGAGCGCAGCGCGGCCTGATCAAGAGGGCCGTTAACCTGGAGGTCACGCCTGCGGACCCGATCAGCGGACGGTCCCTGTCGTTCTCCGCGACAGGGCTGCCACCAGGGCTCTCCATCAATGCCAGCGGCCAGATCACTGGCTCGCCAGACGCGGCCGGCACTTTCAATACGAAGGTGAGCGTGTCGGATGGCCAGGGCGTTGCCGGCTCGGTTTCGTTTTCCTGGACCGTTCTGCGCGCTGTCCTTGCTGCCAAGTACGTCTGCGGCCTATCGCAGTCGCATTACCGCTGGCTCGTCAGCAACGTCGGCGCCACATTCTGGGTGAAGGCAAATGCGACCGTCTATACCGGCAGTAGTTGGAGCTGGGCGGGATCCAAAAGCGTTGCTGTCACATCGGGCTGGAACGTCAATACCTATCGGGGCTACAAGCTGCGGGTCTACTACATGGCAGATGGCACCTTGCCGCCGCCGCACGAGGCCGGCGCGCTCATCAGTCAGGTGTCAGCCCCGGCCAGCTCTGGCCGACACGCTTGCTAGCCTGCCGGCGCAGCGGCAGCGTCGGACCCCATGCGGCAATCAGGCTGATGAAGGCTGGAACGGCAGCATGATCACCCCGGATCGAGTCTCGATCATATTTACACGGGGGCGGCCGGAGGCAGATCGGCCTGCTCTATGTGGCCCGGCTTCCAGATGGCTCGGGGCGCTGGAGGGCTGGACATGACGAATGCGCGCCCGCTGCCCGGCACGAGGGCAGCACTGCTGTCCGCTATGAAGGACGCCCTCAGCCGAGCATCCTGATCAATCTCTGATCCGAGGTCATACCCCAAGATCTTGCAGTTCGCGCGATACTGCTCGCTTGAGCTTAATGTGCTCGCGTGGCTGATGGCGATGCTCTTGCGGTTCACCGATCGGCTTCTCGCGCTGCATGAGGTTAGCGCACCCGGAAGGAAGGGCTATCGCGCATGACTGCCGCCGTCCAGTCGGGCTTGCCGGCGGTGACTGCGCGCACGCGGCTGCGGCGCCTCGCCGGTACGCTGCTGCCTTGGGCCGGCGCGCTCGGCGTGGTCATCCTCGCTGTACTCGGTACCGACGGGCTCGCCGCCAGCGTCCGGCCCGGCCTGGCCCAGATTAGCTCCAGCTGGCGGGGTGCGCCGTTAAGCAGCCCGTGGACGCCAACAGCGGTCTCCCCGACGGGAACCAGTGCAACGACGGTCAGCCTGCACCTCTGGCTACGCGGCGACGACCTCACGGCCCGCTACACATTGACCACAGGTAAGGACGCAGGCCTGGTAACAGAGGTCAACGACTACCCGGCGCGCATGAACGGCGACCACTTCGTGACCTCGATCCTGGGCGAAGTCAGGATCTCCGAGCAGAAGTACGGCGTCAGCGGCGACGCCGTCTACTGGGACGAACTCGGATTCAGCCCCCCGGTACTACAGCAGGCCGGTGCGACGACGACTGTAGTGGTCAACTCCGGAACGCTACGGGTCGACCTGCCGCACCAGGACGTCAGCATCGCCAGGTCCGCTGAGCTCCCTGCCGGTGCGACCGAAACGATCACCGTAACGAGCGCCAGCGGCCGGATCACCCACCTGTCCGGAGCGAGCTTCACCAAGTTCCTGAACCAGTCCGTCGTGCTGGGCGTGCCACAGCAAACGACTCCAGCCACCCCGCGGCCGACCGCGTTCCTCCTGAGCGAAGGTCCAGGCAACTGGCTCACCGGCTTGCGTGCAGCCGGTCAGGTCGTGCTGCCAACGGCTATCAACAATCTCCTCATCCGGCTGGTCAAGCTCCTCGCTTACGGCGTCCTGCTCTGGGCCTTGGGCCGTATCCAGGCCGCCGGCGGAACAGGGACTCCGGCAAGCATCCTCATCCGCGCCGCCGGTTTGGTCGTCGCAGCGCTCGCCGTCCTCGACGTGCTCGGCGCCGCTGTCGACGCTACCTACCTGGCGGAGGGCCATCCGCAATTCATTCCGCCCGAGGTCGCCGGGCCGCTCGGCCTCCTTATGGGCCTAGTCCTGGTGGCCTGGCCGATCGCCGTGTTCTGTTGCGCCCGTGGCGCGCCGCGTGTGCGCTCCGTCTGGCCGCGGAAGTATGGACTGGTCGTCCTAGCGATCGCGTGCTCCGCGATAGGGGTCGCGTACGTGGAGTTCGCGCGCCATGTTCTGCAGGTCAGCTCAGGCACGTTGATCGGGTTCACCGCGGCACTGTGCTACCTGGCGTTCGTCCTCGCGTTCTTTCTCCCGCGGACAGCGCGCAGCGGGGCAACCCAGTTGCTGGTCATACCGGGCGTGCTCGCGGCGCTGCTCCTGTCGACCCTCTTCTGGCCGGCCCTGAGCGCGGCGTACATCACGCACGACGGCATCTCCGACGTCAACCTTGCAGGTAAATGGCTGTATCTGCTCATCGTCGCGGTCATCGTCACGGGCCTGTGCGTCCTCGGCATCCGGGCTGGCGGCTCGGTCATCAGCGCGTTGTCCGTAGCGCCCGACCAGCCCCCGGCTCGGCGCAGTCGCGCCGTGAGATGGCGCTGGGCCTGGGCCTGCGCGTGGTCCGCGCTCGTCACCGGATCGATCGTTCCGTCGGCGCTCCGGAACGCCGCGCTTACGCATCCGCACTTGTCAGGACTGCCGCCTGCCAGCGTGATCGCCGGTACACAACTGGTCGACGCTCTCCCGGAACTGCTCGACTGGGTGCTTCTCGCGATGGCGGCGGCAGCGCTGGCGACGATGCCGCTCGCCCGTCAGGCCGGCCCTGCGCCCGACGCCTGCATGTCGCGCGCGATCCGCTGGACCGGTATCGGCATGTTCGCAATCCTGCTGTGCCAGGCCGGCCGGTGGATGTACGTGCCCGTCTCGCTGCTCGCCGGCTACCTCACCCTCAGCAATTGGGCCATGCCGCCTGGCCGGGTCCTGGACACCGTCCAGGACCCGGCGAGGCCTGCCGAGGCGCTGGACCGCGCCCTGGCATCCTGGCGCGACCTGGACTTCATCGCCGGCCAGCACCAAAGCATCACGACAGGCAGCGCGGATGCGCTACGTGATGTCCTCGTCCGGGACGGGGCCGCGAGTTACCAGCAGTCCCTCCGGGCAGTGGCCCGGTCTCAATCACTTCTGGGCCGCCGGCGCGAGCAGTTGCGGCTAGCCGCCAGGCACGCCACGTCTCGCGTGTTCGACCACGAGGGCCTCGCGCCCAGCGCGCAGGCCGCGCGCGCTGGCCTGATCACCGGCTGCGTCTTCGCCGTGGTGCCTGCGCTTGTCCTGCTACTGTCGTCGAACCCGCCCGGCCAGGCAACCGACTACCCGGCCCTGGATTTCCTCGGCCAGTCCGCGTGGACCATCCTGCTCTGGCCGTTCCTGGGCTGGAGTATCGGTTACTTCCTGCCGTACCTGCGCGGTGACAACGGCGTGAAGAAGGCCCTGTGGCTCTACCTCGCCGTCCTGGTCGCGACCCTGCCGGCAAAAGCGATCTACAGCGACGGCGCAGGCTGGATCAGCGCTCTCATTTTCAACCTCGAACTGTTCGCCTTCCTCCTTATCTGCTCAGTAGTGACGTGCGAGTTCCTGGTACTGCGCGCGGCCGGCCTGCAGCTCACTGACTGGACCAAAGTCCATAACTGGCGGTTCGTCGTCACCTGGTCCTCAACCGTGCTGGCCGCACTCGGGACGGCCGCAGCCACGTTCCTGTCGACGGCCGCCACCGACCTCGGGCAGCAAGCAGTCCCGGCCCCTGTCGTCCAAGCCCCGACATCCTCCCCCGCCACCCACGCCAGCAGCGGCAGCTGAGTCGCTCCGCAAACGACAGCGAACTTCGTCCGGCCGGAGGATCGGCGTCGTGGCACGCGACCACCTGGCCGAATTGTCAGTGTTACAGTCGCACCGTGGCAGCCCTCACGACAGAGCATGGCGGCGATTCGCGCAGGTCATACTCACAAATCGAGTACCTCGTCGCCGACGGAATCGCGACGATCACCCTGACGCGTCCGGACAAGCTCAATGCCTTCACCAACGTGATGCGGGGCGAACTCATTGACGCTTTCGACCGGGCCGACGCCGATGACGACGTGCGGGCGGTGATCGTCACCGGCCAGGGACGCGCATTCTGTGCGGGAGCCGACCTGACTAGCGGCGGCAACACCTTCAACTACGAGCACCGGCAGCGTGCCGGGACGATCACCGCCGAGACGATCGACGGGGTCCCCCGCGACGGTGGCGGCACGGTCAGCCTCCGCGTCGCAGCATCGCTCAAGCCGGTGATCGCCGCTATCAATGGCCCAGCCGTTGGCGTGGGTATCACGATGACCCTCCCGATGGATATCAGGCTGGCTGCCGACACGGCCAGGTTCGGTTTTGTGTTCGCCCGGCGCGGGCTGGTGATGGAGGCCGCATCCAGCTGGTTCCTCCCCCGGGTCGTCGGCATCAGCCAGGCGTTGGAGTGGGTAGAAACCGGACGCATATTCGATGCGGCAGAGGCACTGCGCGGCGGGCTCGTCGCCAGGACCTACCCCGCCAGCGAACTACTGCCCGCCGCGTACACGCTCGCCAGGGAGATCGCCGACAATACATCCGGCGTAGCGGTTGCGACATCGCGGCAGTTGATGTGGCGGATGCTCGGTGCCGAATCGCCGTGGGAAGCGCATCGCCTGGATTCGAAGGGCATCTACGTGCTCGGCCAGGAGCCCGACGTCGCCGAAGGGGTCTCAGCCTTCCTGGACAAGCGGCGACCCCGGTTCCCGATGCGGGTGAGTGCTGACTTGCCGGATCTCGGACCGCGCTGGCCGGAGAGGCCGTCTGGCATGGCGTAGGCAGTTTGGCAACGTTGCTCGCGAAGCCGCAAGGAGCTGAACAGAAGCAGGAATATCTTCCGGGGAAAGTTGGCGTTCGGCCTCAGTGTCGGACCTGCTCTGGCGTCACTATAGGTATGGCAAGTGACAGCTCAGCCCTCCCGGCGGGGCCGTGGACGGTCAGGCCGGCCGATGTCGTGGATGAGCTATACCGGGACCACGCCTGGCGGCTCACCCGGCTAGCGATGGTGCTCGTTGGCGACCTGGAGTCTGCGCAGGACGTAGTTCAGGACGCGTTCATCGGCCTCTACCGCGCCTGGCCGCGGCTGCGCGACCCCGAGAAGGCGCCGATGTACCTCCGCGCGGCCGTTTTGAACGGGGCGCGCAGCGTGCTCCGTTCCCGGCGCCGCCGCCAGTCGCTGCGGCTGCCTTACGACCCGCCCGTGTGGTCGGCTGAGGCGGCGGTGATGGTCCGGGAGGACCAGCGAGCGGTGCTCGCCGCCATCGCCACGCTTTCCCCCCGCCAGCGCGAGGTGCTTGCGCTGCGGTATTACCTCTGCCTTTCCCACGCGGAAATCGCCGAAGCGATGTCCGTTACTGCCGGGACCGTGTCGTCCACGATCTCACATGCCATGACGGCTCTGGCTCGTCAACTTGAGGAGGACTAAGTGAGCGGCTTGGAAGACCGGGTGCGGGACGCATACCTCGCTATTGCGGAACTCGTCCGGGAAGATGCAGTTCCCGCCGGGGTGCCCATGCGGCGAGCGGACTCGAGGCGCCGAGCGCTATCAACTAGCGGCGCTAAGAACACGTCGGCCCGCCACGCCCGGTGGACTGTTCCGGTGGCCGCCGCCGCCACGGTCGCGGTGATCGCGGTGACTGGCGGCGTTGTCATTCCGCACGTCCTGTCTGGACAACACGCTCGGCCGCATGCGACCTCACCTGTTGCTGCGCGGGCACGGGCACACTCACCACATGCCGCGCGGGCGCATCCGGCGACAATCCCCGGGCTGCCGGAATTCTCCGTGGTCAGCACGGACACCGGCCTGGAAGTCGTGCAGACCGCCACCGGACATGTCACCGGGCAGGTCAGCACGCCAGCCGGGCAGATCTTCGACTACCTTGCCGGGGACGCCAGTGACAAGACGTTCTACGTGTCGGCGCAGCAAGCCGACGTGATGGCCACCTGCCGTGCGTACTTCTACCGATTCAGCCTGAGCGCCGCCGGCCAGGCGTCAGCGCTGACGCCGCTGCCGGGCAGCGGGCAAGCCGGCCTGCCCACCGCGCTCGCGGCCAGCGCGGACGGCCGCAAACTTGCGTTCTCGATCACGCACTGTGGTGACAACGGAGGCGACCACCATCCCGCCTAGCCAGGCGATCGGCCACATCGGGCTGCTCGACACTGCCAGCGGAAAGATCACCAGGCGCTGGACCTACACCCTGGGCGAGGACTACGCGACCAGCATGTCGCTGACTCCGGACGGCAAGCTGCTCGCCTTCGCTCAATACCTGCCCAACGGGTCGGCGATCGTGGTCAAGACGCTGCGCATGGACGTGCCATCGGGAACGGTTGACCAGGCCAGCACCGTCGTCGGGCTTCCCGGCGCCTCATCGCTCTCGGTCGGCCCGGACCTGTATGCGTGCACAGGCACTTACCGATCCGACTCGCGGATCGCCAACCAACTCGGTGTGTACGGCTTGGCGACCGGCCACCGGACCGCGGTCCTGCACACCTGGACGGGGCTCAATGCCTGGTGCTCATTGGCGCCCAACCCCGTACACGGACATCTGCTCGTGGCCATCGCGACCGCGAAGTTCTTTCCAGGCGCAAGCCCGTACACCGTCCGCGTGCTCGCGGTGAATGTGCGCACCGGCCGACTCACGCCGCTACTGACGACTAGCGCGTACACGAGTGGTGCGGGGACGCTCACGCTCATCGGCTGGTGACCGAGGCATCATCGGGTAACGAACCAACATCCGCTGGTGCCGTTGGCAGCGCGATTAGCAGAACCGATGAGTTACGTCTTCGCCATGCGGACGGGCGTCGGTCAGGCTGACCGAGTATCTTGCGTCGGGCTGCTTCGGCGCCGTGAGCTGGCAGCGAGCGTCGACTATAAGGAGACCGGCTTTGAAGATCATCGGAGTTGACGTCTTCGGGTACAAGCTTGGCTACGCCCACGGTGAATACGTCATGTCCGGCGGCCGATCAGCTGAAGCTCAGACCGGCACGCTTGTCCGGCTCCGAACTGACGAGGGCCTCGCCGGATGGGGCGAGATTACGCCGCTTGGCGCAACCTATCTGCCGGCATTTACCGATGGAATCCGTGCTGCGCTTCAGTTCCTCGCTCCTTCGCTGGTCGGGTGCGACCCGACGAACATCTCGCAGGTACGGGCGCGCATGGATCGGACGCTCCTTGGCCACGGATACGCGAAAAGCCCGATCGACATCGCTTGCTGGGACTTGTTCGGCAAGTCGGTTGGCCAGGCCCATCTCGGCCCTGCTCGGGGGCGTCCTGCAGACGGATTTTCCGATCTATGAGGCCGTACCTCTCGGTGCGCCCGAGGCGATGGCAGAGTTTGTCACGCGACGGCGCGCCGCTGGCATCAACCGATTCCAGTTGAAGGTAGGGAACGAGCCCTTGGCCGACGCTGCACGGGCCAGAGCATCGATAGCTGCGGGTGACAGCGACACAATCGTCGTCGCGGACTCCAACGGCGGCTGGAGTCTGCTTGACGCGCGGCGTGCCTTCCGAGCGATGGACGACCTACCCGTCTACGTCGAGCAGCCGTGCCGCTCGACGGCCGATTGTGCCCTCGCCGCGTCCAAGTCCTCGCTGCCACTGGTGCTCGATGAGTCGATCGAGACGAAGACGCACATCTTCCAAGCGAAATACGAGGCCGGAGCCTCGTCGATCAATTTGAAGATCAGCCGAGTCGGAGGCCTGACAGGCGCAGCTCAAGCAAGAGACCTAATGCAGGAGCTGAACCTGATGGTGTCCATAGAGGACATGTGGGGCGGCGACGTTATCACCGCGGCCGTCAGCCATCTCGCTGCAAGTACGCGCCCCGAAAGTCTTCTGATGACCTCGTTCTTCAACGACTGGACTGACGGTCACGTTGCCGGATACGTGCCCCGGTCGCGGGACGGTCGTGGCTCCGCGCCCCCTGGTCCGGGCCTGGGAATCGACGTCGACGTCGAGAAGCTCGACGAACCTCTGTTCACTGTTGCATGAACTATCCGCACGCACGCAGCGAGAAACCAGACCGCCTGACTCCGTATGCGCGAGGAGCTGGCGGTGAGCGCGCCGGACGATCGGTGGAACATCCTGATCGAGAGGCGCGTTGACTAACAAGGGACACGACATATCGTGATGCTGTCGGGCAGGCCCGGGCCCTTGACTCCGGGCTATGCGAGGTGAGAGTAAATGACCGGTTGGCGTGCGGACCGGACGGCGGGCAAGTCGGCCAAGGCCGTCATCGTCTTGACGCTGCTCGCACTGCTGCTGCTGACTGCCGTGCCAGTGGCCCTGCTGGCTGCAGTGATCATGATGATTCTGGGACATGTCGTCGGCGGGCTCGCGCTGCTCGGCGGCTCAGTGCTCGCCGCCTCGGTGGCTGTCGCGCTCGCGGGCATGACCGGAATGCGGCACCTGCGCAAGCTGCTGTCCAGGGCCAGTTTCAACATCGCGCAAATGGACCAGAGACAAGACGCTGACGACATCGCGGAGCCGAACCGCAGCGACTACACCGACGTCGTACAGCTGGACCGTAGCGACTACACCGAAGTTCGCTGAGCTCGCCTCACCCGTCGGGCGCCCTCGCCGCTGTAATCAACATGAGCCGCCATCAGGCGACCCTTAGGCTGGCCCGGTGGCGCAGCGCGACTGGGTGAAGTGGCACCGAGACTATGACGATCCGGGTTCCCTGCTCTCGCGGCGGCTGGAACTCGTTCAAGGGCACCTGCGCGCTGAGCTCGACCATGCCCCCGCCGGTCACATACGGCTGATCAGCCTGTGCGCCGGGCAGGGCCGGGACGTGATCGGCGTCTTGGCCGGGCATCCGCGCCGGGTCGACACGCGCGCCCGGCTGGTCGAGCTGGACGAGCGCAACGTCGCGGTCGCGCGGCAGGCAGCGCAGGCGGCTGGGCTGGACGGTGTCGAGATGCTGCAGGCCGACGCCGGGATCACCGATGCCTGCGCGGGCGCGGTCCCCGCCCAGATCGTCATGGTGTGCGGCATCTTCGGCAACATCACCGTCAGCGACATCCAGGTCACGGTCGCGGCCCTGCCCAGCCTCTGCGCGGCCGGTGCGCTGGTCCTCTGGACCAGGCACCGCAGGCCACCCGACCTGACCCCCGCGATCCGGTCCTGGTTCAGGGAGGCGGGCTTCCGCGAGGAGGCATTCGACATCAGCCACGACGGTTTCATGTCGGTGGGCGCGCACCGGCTGACGAGCAAGCCCGCTGCGCTGATGCCCGGCCAGCGGCTGTTCACCTTCGTCGCCAGCACCTGAGCCGGGCTCTCTCGCCCTGAACACGTCGGCAAGACGCTGGCCTGCGGCTTCGCTAGCCTCGGCTCATGATGATGCAGGGGTGGAGCTGCTGAAGGCCACGGCGCGGCAGCGGCTGGCCGCGGGTCAGGGGCGTGTGACTCAGCCTGGCCGCGCTTCCACAGCGCCGGCGGCGATAGCTTGCACGAGCTGGGCGTGGTCTCGCTCGTTCTGCTCAGCGTAGCGGTGTGCGAACTGGCCGATCGCCGCCGCGAACTTGGAACCAGTACCGATGTAGCCGTTGATTGCCACCGGGTCACCTGTCCGGGCGTGCGCGCGGGCGAGTGCCGCGCCGCAGGCGGTCGCGAACTCGGTGAGTCTGGGCGCGATCAGCTCGGTGGTCGGGATGATCTTCATGTCGCGGAACTGGCGCACGTAATAGTCCCTGCCATGGAATGAGCCCCAGCCGACGAAGATGTCAGTTGCGGTCTGCACCAATCGCTTTCCGTTGATCACGCGCGCGCCATGGTTGTCGTAGCGGCTGGGCGTGGTGTGAGCTTCGTACACCGACGGCCCGGCCTGCTTGATCTGCAGAAACAACGGGTCGGCGCCGCTGCGCCCTTCAAGGAGCGTCAGATAGACCCGCATACCGACGCTGCCTACCCCCACGACCTGGCGGACGGTATCGACCTCGGTGAACCGGTCGAACAGAATCCGGCGGTCTTCCTGGAGACTCAGCCGGTACTCGGCCAGAAAGAGATCGACCAGGTCCGCCTGCTCATCGTCACTTATTGTGACGCGGAGTGGAGGATCGGTGGTGATCCGGGGGCGGCCCTGCGCCATCGCCGTCAGCTTGGCGAACGCCCCCCGGCTGGTTCGGCGCTTCCTCTTCTTCTCGATGTGGATCGAGACCTGCCCGCGGTCGGCCGGTTCGTAGTAGCTCATCAGCCTGTCGACGCACATACCGTCGTACCAGATGCCGAGTTCGGGCATCCCCGCGTACCGGCGCATGCTCTTGCGGTATGCCTCCACGCCGGCGAGAACCGCGGCCGCGGCCCTGGCCGGCTTTACCCGGTTCTCCCGAGCGGCCACTATCAGGCTGGCCGCGAAACGCTTGACGTCCCACTCAAACGGCCCGGGCAGCGTCTCGTCGAAGTCGCGCAGGTCGAAGAACAAGTTGCGTTCCGGCGTTGCCCACAAGCCAAAGTTCAGTACGTGCGCGTCACCGCACAGCTGTACTTCTAGCCCGCTATCGGGCTGAGACGCGAGATCGGCGGCCATGACCGCTGCGGCCCCCCGGTAGTAGTTCCACGGTGAGGCCGCCATGCGCTGATGACGGATGGGCACAAGCGCGGGGACACGGATCTGGTTCTGGGCCAGGATCGTGTCCAGGGCATCATGGCCGCGCTCATCCCCATCCCAGGACCCGTGCAGGCCGCGTTTGATGCGTTTCCGGGCGGCCCTCCCCGATGCCCGTCGCTCGGTGCCCGTGGCGGCCAGATCGTGCAGCACAGGGTCCGACACCGATCGTCTCGGCCCGCGAGACTCCGTCATGAAGCTCCGCCTTCGATAGCAGGCAGCAGACAAACGCCGAATTCTGCGCACCCGGCTCTGTGCCAGTTCCCAGGCACGACTCGCCGGGATTCGAGACATGACACTTCGGGTCGGCCCGGTACTGATCTCTTTCCCGCATCCCGATCATTCAGGCGCCAAGCAGTACCTCGCGGCGCTGGCCCGGTACCTATAAATCCAGTCGTGCCCCGATAATTACCGTCGCGGGGCACCTGACCGTGACCGCGCTGCCGGCTAGCCTGCGTTCCCGCTGTTCTCCTGGGCTGGCAGGTCAGTCAGCGAGATTCCCTGTCCGAGTCATGAGTGGCCTGTGATCCTGGCGCGTTCCGGTGGATTACAGGGTGATGGCCGCGTCACTGGATGCGGCCACGTCATCTAGCCGGAGAAGGAAGGGGGACCGGTGGACGATCCGCACAAGCGGTTCGCAGGTCTCTATGATCGCTACTACCGGAATGTCCTGCGCTACGCCCTCCAGCACGCCGACTGGGGCTCGGCTGAGGATGTGGCCAGCGAGGTGTTCCTGATCGCCTGGCGGCAGTTGCCTGATGTCCCGGAGCCGCCGTTGCCCTGGCTGCTCGGGGTGGCCCGCAACCTGCTGCGCCAGCACGCGGGAGCAGGCCACCGCCGGGGGCGGCTGACCGCCCGCATCGCGGCGCTGACCAGTGCGGCGGACATGACCGCAGGAGACGCGGGCGAGCGCGTTGTCGACCGTGCGTCGGCGCTGGCGGTGCTAGCGTCGCTGCCCGGCCGGGACATCGAGGCCCTGACGCTGGTCACCTGGCACGGCCTGGACGTGCGGGAGGCCGCAGCCGCGGCCGGCTGCTCACCGCGAGCGTTCACGGTGCGGCTGCACCGGGCCCGGCGTCGGCTGGCTGCGGCGCTGCGCTCGGCTGATCACTCGCAGGAGCTCCCTGCCCGGTCCCTCGCAGCGAGGCCCGCGCGGCGCGCCGCCCAGTTCTGCCCGCCGACTACTCCTAGCCCGATGGAGAAGGCATGACCAGGATTGATGATCCGATGAAGCTCGTGGCCGACCTCAAGCCGGCGATGCTCGACCGGCTGGCCGAGGAGGGATACGCCCGGCGCCGCCAGGCCGACCTGGCCCGTGCGGTCGCTGAATCCCCCGCTTCCCGGTCGACCGCGCGCAAGTACCAGATTGCGCGCGGTCAAGGCGCGCGGCGCTTGTCCCTGCTGGCGGGCGGGTCGGCAGTGACGGCGGCTGCTGTAGCGGCGGCAGTCGTCCTGACCGCGGCGCCGGCGCACAGCGGGCGGCCCGTGCTGCCGCCCGCCGCGACGCAGAGCGCACAGGCTGTCCTGCTGGCCAGCGCCGTCGTCGCGAGCCGGGCCCCAGTGACCGCAGGCCCCTACTGGTACGTGCGGGAACGCGACTTCCAACCGGCGGCCTCCCACGGGACCAAGGCGCTCGGCTCAGCTCCCGCCCCGTCGGCGGGCTCGAAGAGAACGTTCGGCGCGACGGTTGCCTCCACCGAGGAGAGCTGGACCGGGCCGGCCCAGAGCCGGACGATCGTCAACGAGGACGTCACGATCACTTTCGCTTCGGCCGCCGCCAAGGCCCGCTGGAAGGCCGCGGGAGAGCCGAAGCTGGCGATGGCAGGCGCGGTGACCAGCAACTACCACATGAAATTCCGCTGGGGCTCCGGCAGGAGCCAGCTGACCTGGAGCGGCGTCCAGAAGCTTCCGGTAACCGCAGCGGCACTGGGCAAAGTCCTACACCGGATGTGGAACGCCGAACCGGACAAGTCGGCAGCCGTGGGATTCCCGCATCCCGATTTCAGCCAGTACCTGGTCCAGTGGGCCGTCATCCTGCTTACCGGGCCGGCCACGCCGGGGACCCGGGCAGCGACTTACCGGCTCCTAGCCGGGCAGCCCGGGGTCAGGATCATCAGCGATGTCACCGACCCGCTCGGCCGCAGCGGGATCGCCGTCGCAGACGGCGGCGGTGACTACCTGGTCATCGACCCGCACACCGCCCAGGTCCTGGCCTACACCACCAATCCGGTCCACTCCGACGCCACGATGGCGACGGCCAGCGGCGTCACGGTCTACGAAGCGACAGGCTGGGCTAAGCAACTCGGCGCCCTAGCGCAGCCCTGACACCTGACGGACTGACCACGGCGTTCCGCCGGCTCCCGGGCGATTCCGGGGTCGGCGGAACGCCGTGCCAACGCTTGGGCCAGTGCGTTGCTGGTTGAGCAGCAACGAGCACTCCGTGTCCCGCCTGCCGTCAGGTGAGCGTCTCGGTATGGGCGACATGACCGTCGTCGTCGATATAGGCAGCCACGATCTGGTCAGGCTGCAGGTCGAGCACGGCGAAGCCGAACCGGGTCCGGTGCTGGCCGTCTTCTCGGACGCTCCGGGTGCTGTGCCAGGTGATGGCGGGTGTACTGCCGGGCGGCGGCCCAGGATCGGGCAGGACCGGTACGCCGCCGTGGCCCAGGCACCGCGGGTAGCGGACGCCTGCCGCCGCCTGATAGATGATCGCCCGGTGCTCGTGTCCCCACCACCACGCCGTGACGCGGTTCGCGTCCAGAACCGGGGCGAGCTTGGCCGGCAGGGTGCCGCCGATGTCGGACTTGTCATAGACGGACACGAGCTGGTGATGGCTAAGCAGAACAAGGCGGCGCGGTGAGCCGGCGGCGGTGTCCGCCACGTAGCCGCCCTGCGGGTCTTGCAAGACCGCGACTTTCCCGGCGGAGACGACGTCAGTGTCCCACGAAGTGTCGAGCCCGATGAAGTCCCAGGACGGCGAGCGCAGCCGGAAAAAGCTGGTCGGCTTGCCGTCGGATGACCGCTGGTGCCGGAACCGGGGGTCGGTCAGGACGGTGCCGAAGTAGCCCCACCCGCCGCTGTACATGTCATGGTTGCCATTCAGGGACCAGGACGTCACGCCAGCGTCGGCCTGTGCTGGCGTGACCGGCCATAGATCAAGGAACCGCTGCCTGTCCTCGCTCTCCAGGCCCGAGTAGTAGATGTCGCCGAGGTGGATGACATGCACCTGGCGGCCGGCGGCGATCGCCTCGCCAATCTTTTCCCTCATCCGGACGGCGACGGCGCGTGCTCGCGGCAGGGCCGTGCCCCAGTCGCCAACCACTACCAGCCGGGCGTCATCGGCCAGGTCATCGTATTCAGCGGGCTTCTCGTTGAAGGGCGCATTCCCGTCGGCGAGGCGCTCGAGGACTCCCTGCGCGATGAAGACGTACCAGTCGGGGTCATCGGGGGTGAACGAGCCCGGCGCAATGTGCAGCCAACGCAGAATGGCTCGGACGATCCGCGACAGCACGCCCGGGTGCTCATCCGGGTCCGGCACTCCAGCCGCGCCCAGCGCCTCTTCGATATGGCTCTGCACCATGCTCACGAGCGGAGCGCGGGATAGATAAGGAACACCGGCTGGCTCGCCGCCCGACGAAACCGTGGCGTCGATGTCGGGCGACAGGAGCGCCACGATCTTCTCTCGCGGGGGCTCATCTCCCGGGACCTGGGCAGCCGCGCGCTCGATCACATCCTGCAGCCGTGAGTCGCCGAGCGTTCCCCGGACCTGGTCCAAGTGGGCTAGGACAGCGTTCTTGTCGCTGGCATCTCGTCGCATCGCTGGCTCCTGGTCATCATGTCGGTCCGGAGATCATGTCTGCCAGCTTCTGGATCCGTCCCGCAATGTCCTCGTGGACTTCTTCCGCTGACCGGGAGCCATCGACGGTGAACATCCATTCGCGGCCTGCGTAGTAGTCAAGCAGCGGCACGGTGCTCTCCTGGTACACCTTCAGGCGGTGCTCAACGACGGCCTCGCCGTCCTCTGAGCCTCGGCCGCGAGCCAGGAGCCGCCGCATCAACTCCTCGCGGGGAACAGCGAGGTGGATGGCGGCCTGCACCTCCGCCCCGAGCTGGCGGACCACGGCATACGATGCCTTCGCTTGATCCACAGTCCGCGGGAAACCGTCGAGCACGTAGCCACTGACGGCGGCCAGGACCGGCTCCCGCAGCATGGTCATGACAAGGCCGTCCGGGACCAGGTCACCCCGGTCGAGGTACGACTTGACTGTCCGCCCGAGCGGTGTCTGGTCGCGGACGTGCTGCCGCAAAAGGTCTCCGCTGGAGATGTGGGCGATGCCGAACCGCGCGGCGAGCAACTCTGCCTGGGTACCCTTGCCGGCCCCGGGAGCGCCGATCAGCAGAAGTCGCATCTGGTCGAAAGCCTCCGCATCGGGGCGCCGACTACATTCGGCGCCTGGTGTTGCCTGACTTTCACGGTCGCGTCCCCGCATTGTCAATGCCCGCGCGGCCTATCCGGATTGAGGCGCGCGGTAATAGCTGTGGAGAGAGCGGCATGAGCGGCCAGGACAGCGCGGTGAGCCGCGCGTGGACCCGGCAGATTGAGTCGCAACGGCCAACTGCCCGCCCTGCTCGGGTGCCCTTTACGACAACTCGAACAGGACGGGCAGCACCCGTCGGTGTGCCTTGAACCCTCAGCGGTGCTTCGAGCTCAATGCGCCAGACAGATTAGATCGGGCTAACCTGCTCGGCCTGCGGGCCCTTGGCGCCCTGGCCGGCGGTGAACTCGACCCGCTGATTCTCTGCAAGACTGCGGAAACCGTCAGTCTGGATGGCGGAGTGGTGAACGAAGACGTCGGCGGAGCCGTCGTCGGGGGCGATGAAACCATAGCCCTTGTCAGCGTTAAACCACTTCACGGTACCCTGAGCCATTTTGCCTTCTCCTGTACGACCTTCGGGATCCACGGACGTGGTCCCTGGCTGCTGCGGCCGCCTGCCTACTGGAGACTGGATGCCCCCCGGCGCCCGCCGTCAGAATTCGCAGGCGCTCTCACACGTGCACGAACTTCGACTACAACCAACTGTAGCTAACAACCAACGAGGGCGCTGTTGTTCCCCCCGGACACGCGGGTGTTGCGGGCGTCGCGGCCACGGGGTCGCGGCGGGACCGGCTGAACGAACCGCGCTGAAACTCGGCCGCTCTAGCCTTCTGACCTGACGATACTCGCCCCCGGATGGCCGTCGGGGTCGCCGGCTTCGAGCAATGTCCTTGTATGTGAACTAGTGGGCACATGCTTGAATCACGGACGGATCCCTGCTTAAGTTTGATTGGGCGCAAACCCCTTATGGACGGCGCAGCCCCGTAGCGCCTGCACCGCCGTCCGCGGGCGGAATCAGCCGTATATCTGCACACCCCCGGAGACACGAATGTTGATTCGTAGTGAGCGAATGCCCGCCAGACCCGGCGCTCGCCGGATGGCCGGCGCGACAGTCGCGGCAGTTGCGTGCGTGGCAGGGATTGCCGCCTGCGGTGGCGGCAGCAACTCAGGTTCGTCCGGTCAGCAGGTCACACTGACCGTCTGGCAGAACGGGAACCTGCAGGACACCGGCTTCGGCTTCATGACTCAGGTCGCCAAGAATTTCGAGAAGGCGCACAAGGGAGTGACGATTCAGTTCGTCGCGAAGCCACAGGACAACTACTTCGCACTACTCCAGACCGCGCTCATCTCGCATCAGGGGCCCGACATCGCCGACGTCTACGCCGGCAGCTATCTGACCCCGCTGATCCCGAACTTCCTCAACCTCAACCAGTACATCCCCTCGAGCATCCGCAGCAGCATCTCCGGGATCGCCTACTACTCCCAGGACGGCGACACCAGCAAAGCCACCTATGCGATCCCGCCAGAGGACCAGTTCTACAACATGTGGTACAACAAGGCGCTCTTCGCCCAGGCTGGCATCAAGGCACCGCCGACCGACTTCGCGGAGATGGCGGCCGACTGCAAGGCCTTTGCCGCCAAGGGCATCACGGCCTACGCGGACGGCAGCCCCACTTTCGTGACCCCCGGCCAGGGAGCCGTGCAGGACTGGAGCTACTTCGCCGGCGCGGTCTACTCGCAGAAGCAGTGGAACGACATCCTGGACGGCACCATTCCGTACAACTCGCCCGCGCTCGTGAACGAGATCCAGCAGTGGGCGAACCTGTACAAGGACGGCTGCACCTCCAAGGCCATCACGACCCAGAACTCTGACGACGTGTTCACCAGCGGCAAGGTCGCGATGGTCATGAACTACAACGGCCTGTATCCGACCTATGCCAAGGCCCTGGGCAGCAAGCTGGGCGTGATGCTGCCGCCGTGGTCGGTGCAGCCGCAGCACATGATGGTGGAACTGCCAGGCGCCGGTTACGCCGTAGCGAAGTCGAGCCCGAACGCCAAGCTGGCCTCCGAGTTCCTCGAATTCACGGTCACGAGGCAGTCGCAGCAGGTCGAAGCCGCCAGCGGCGGGCTGCCGGTGGTGACCGATGTGCCGGCGGTCGGCGTGCCGAGTCAGCTGCTGGCGATGGCGCACAGCGGCAAGTACCAGCTGTATCCGATGTTCGACAACTACATGCAGCAGGACGTCATCGCGCAGATCGACAATCAGCTGCCGCAGGCATTCATCGGCCAGGAATCAGCCCAGGCGGCGCTGAGCAACATGGAGAAGGCATTCACGAGCCTGCCGGCCTCGGAACGACAGGTTGACTATCACCTCGGCAGTGGCTGATCCTGACGGGACTCCGGGCCCGGCGCCGGATTCCGGCACCGGGCCCGGATCGCGGCTTGTCCGTGCTGGTCGGCTACCCACGGCAGCAGTGACTGCCAGAAGGCGGGGCGGTGAACAGGCCTGAGCAGGTAACGGCGCCAAGCCCGGCGGCCGCGATCGACCGGCCGACGGCGCTGCGGCGCCAGACCGGTGCGCGCCGACGGCGCCGGTCCGGCCTGGTTCGGGCCAAGGCCAGGGCGGGCCTGATCATCACAGCACCGGTCATGATCTTGATCGGCGTGCTCGTGCTCGTCCCGGTCGTCCAGGCCATCTATTACAGCTTCACTAACTGGAACGGCCTCACTGCGACGAGCGTCGGTTTCAGCAATTTCCAGAGCAGCGTCTTCAGTGGTCCTGGCGTTGGCCAGATCCTGCTGAACAACCTGGTCTTCATCGTCAGCGTCCCGGTCGCGGTCGGAATTGAGTACTGCCTCGCCTACGCGCTCTGGACGGGCGTGCCAGGACGGACGGCACTGCGCATCATCTACTTCGTGCCGGTCATATTCTCCTGGGCGATTGTCGGCATCCTGTTCCGGACGATGCTGCTGCAATTCGAGCCGGGCTGGCTGGCAAATCCCGTGACCTCGCTGATCGTGCTCGTCCTGGCTTTCCACTGGACGACGTTCGGCGTCAACGTCCTGATCATGTTCGCGGGGCTATCGACGATGGACCGGAACCTGATCGAGGCCGCCTCCCTCGACGGCGCCGGGCCGGTGAAGACGATGCTGCGAATCGTGGCGCCGCTGATGCTGCCCTTCATTGACTTCGCGCTCATCACGACGCTGATCTTGTCGCTGACGAGCATCTTCGGGCTCATCTACGCCTTCAATTTCGGCGGCCCCGGCTACGGCACTACGACGATGGAGTTCAACCTCTACGAGGACGGCTTTACCAACGGGAACTTCGGTCTCGCGGCGGCTACCGGAATCCTGCTGATGGTGGTGACGATGCTGGTCTCGCTGATGCGAGTGATCCCGACCGTCAGGAGGTTCCGGGCGTCATGACCGCGCAGACCAGCGCAGCGGAGCGCACGGCTACCGGCGGTCGCGTGCGCCCTGGCCGCAGGCTCACGATGGCCGCACTGGTGCTCGTAGCGCTGCTCGCGCTCGGCCCGGTCAGCTACATGATCATTGAGTCGCTGCGCAGCCAGTCCGGTACCGGCTGGACGCTCTCGAACTGGACTGGCATCTTCCAGAACCTGCCGATCCTGACCGGCATGAAGAACTCGGCGATACTCGCGATCGGATCGTCGGTCCTGACCGTCGCCGTGACCTCGATCGCCGGGTTCGCCTTCGCCAAACTGCCGTTCCGCGGCGCGCGGATCGTGCTCGCCGTCATCATCGCGACGCTGACGCTGCCCCTCATCTCGGCCATCGTGCCGGAGTACTTCGACCTGGCGCGGTTCGGCCTGATCGGAACGTATCTGCCGGCGGTCCTGGTCTACTCCGCCTTCAATGCCGCCTTCGCGGTGATCTTCTTCACCAACTACTTCCTGTCCGTGCCGGACGCCTTTATCGAGAACGCGGTCACCGAGGGCGCGGGGTACGCGAAGATCATGTGGCGGATCATCCTGCCGATGGCGGTCCCGGCGCTGGTGACGATCGGTGTGCTCGACTTCCTGCTGGTCTGGAACGACCTGCTGGTCGCGCTGCTGTTCCTGCCGCAGGCCGACCATCAGACCGCGAGCGTGCTGCTCGCCACGATCAACGCGGGCAAACGGCTGCACACGCAGGCAGTCCTGGCCGGCGCGCTGCTGAGCCTGATCCCGAACTTCGTGGTGTTCCTGGCCGGCCAGCGATACCTGCTGCTGGGCTACTCGCTGGGCGTCGAGAAGTAGCCAGGGCGGGCTGCGCTATTCCGGATTGACCAGAACGCCGCCGTCCACCAGTATCTCGGCACCGTTGATGTAGCTGGCCTCCGGCGAGGCGAGGAATGCGACGGCCGCGGCGACCTCGTCCGGGCGCCCGAGCCGGCCCACCGGGATCCGCTCGACATAGCGGTCCAGCAGGCCGGGCGGGGCCAGCGACATCTGGCGCTGCACCGCTTCGGTGGCGATCGTGCCGGGAGACACGCTGTTGCACGTGATGCCGTGCGGGCCGAGGACGAGGCAGAGCGAGTGCATCAGCGAGCGGATGCCTGACTTGGTCGGACAGTAGGCCACTTCCATCACGCCGCCAACGTGCGCGCTGATGGAGCTGATCGACACGATCCGGCCGCCCTGCCCGCGGTCGACCATCATCCGCGCGGCTCGCTGCGAGCAGAAGAAGGCCCCGCGCAGGTTAACCGAGTGCATGTTGTCCCAGATGGCCTCGGTGATCTCGAAGAACGGCTCGAATGTGGAGACGCCGGCGTTGTTGACCAGGACGTCGATGCGGCCCAGGTCCGCGCCGATGGTGTCGAACATCGCGTTGATCTGAGTGACCTGGCTGACGTCCGCGCGGATGGCCGTGGCCTGCCCGCCCGCGGCTGCGATCGCCGCCAGGGTCTCGGCGGGACCGTCGTCCTCGTGCGGGTAGTTCACGACGACGTGGCTGCCCGCGGCGGCGAGGGCGATCGCGATGGCCCGGCCGATACCGCGTGAACTCCCGGTCACCAGGGCTACTCGCTGATCTGCCACCTGGCCCCTCCGGGTCTGCTCACCGTGCCTTGACCCCACTATCTCAGACGTGTCAGGCTCGGTTCAAGATAGGGAATCTCGGTCCATATATGTGAACCTGACCGTAAGCCGAGCGAGGTGACGTGCATGGATACCGCAGGAGCCCTGGCGGAGATGGACGTTGAGGGCCTCACCGAAGAGCAGGCGAGTCAACTCGATAAGGACGGCTTCTTCGTGGTGCCGGACTTCTTCACCGCCGCAGAGGTAGCCGCGCTGCGGGCCGAGTACGACAAGTGGGAAGCCAAGGCCGCCAAGTCATTTGCTGACTACAACATCGAGCCCGGCGCTGTCTTCATCATCGACCTGTACAACAAGTCGCCGGTGTTCGACCTCTCGTTCAAGTGCAGCCCGACGCTCGCGGCGGCGCACCGGCTCCTGGGCGAGATCAAGGTGTACTCGCTCAACGGCCGCAACCCCGGCCAGGGCATCGGTCAGCAGCTGCTGCACAGCGACGCGGCGCGAGCCGGCGCCGATGACTGGCACGTGGTCAACACGATGATCTTGCTCGACGACGTCACCGAGGACAACGGGCCGACGCGCATGGTGCCCGGATCGCATCGGTGGCCGCCGCTCAACGTGCCGGACTACAACGACGACGACGGGCTGCTGGCCCAGCGCGGCGAGCTGACGGCCAGTGAGCGCGCGCTCATCCCGGCCGATCCGCTGGCCCCGCATCCGGCGGAGATCCATCTGACCGGGACCGCCGGCACGATCTGCGTGATCAACGGTCACATCTGGCATGGCGGCACGCGGAACGTCAGCGGCCGGAAGCGCCGGCTGCTGCACTTCGCGGTCGGCCGCCGCAGCGGCGCCCCCGAGCTGGTCCAGCAGGATTACCTCACGCCGGGGCTGGCCGCGCGGGCGACGCCGGCGCTGCAGTACCTGCTGGCGATCGAGGGCTGCCCGCCGGTAAAGCCCGACCCGAGCTGATCTCGGCGGCCGGGCCTGGCGGCTGCGTCCGGCGGCTGCGCCGGGTCGCGGCCTACCGGTTACGGTCGATGATCCGCCAGCTTCCCTCGGCCTCGCCGCCGCGGATCCCGGTCGAGACGCCGATGTTCCAGAACGCGCTGCAGACGTGGTTCGGGATCACCTGAACTGGCTGACCGACCCGCAGCGGCGTCGGTTCGCCCGGCCCGCGCCAGCGCAGCCAGCCGTGCTCTTCGGACAGCCGGAACAGCTGCCATCCGGGCAAGTCGGCCAGCAGTCCGTACTCCGGCTCGGCGACCGGCCCCTGGCCCGGCGGTGCGTCCTGGCTGAGCGATTTCGAGCCCGCGTCAATGAGCGCGCGGTCCGGCGCAGCGTGGCTGATGACCGTGGCGACGACCCTGGCCGCGCAGGTCTGCGCCGTGGCGTTGCCGAGCCGGAGCTGAGCGACGTCGTTGAACGCGTAGATCCCTGGCCGCAGCTGGGTGACGCCCGGCGTGCCGACCACGCCGCGCGCTGACGCGCTCGCTCCCATGGAGACTGTCTCGAGCGGCAGGCCGACGGCCCGGATCTGACCGGCTGCGGCCGTCATCAGTTCCCCGACCGTCTGGCAACGCTGCCGCAGGTCGGCCTCGTCGGTCGCGCTGTAGGTCGACGCTTCGTGGGTCATGATGCCGGTGAGCCGGACACCGTCGATCCGGGCGATCTCGCGGGCCATGGGGACGGCCTCAGCCGGAGTGACGCCGCACCGGTCCGCGCCGGTGTTGATGATCAGGACGACCGCGGCCTGCTCGCCGTGGGCGGCGAAGTGTTCTCCCAGCGCGCGCGCCGCGGCCAGGCTGTCGGTCCCCACGGTGAGGTTGGCCCGTCGGCTCAGCAACCGGGCCCGGCTGAGCTTGGTGTCGCCGACCAGCGGATAGGCCAGCAAGAGGTTGCCCGCTCCTCCGGCCGCGAAGGCCTCCGCTTCCTCCAGCCGGGACACGGTCAGCCCGGCGGCGCCAGCCGCGAGCTGGCGCCGGGCGTACTCCAGCGTCCGGTGCGTCTTGGCGTGCGGCCAGAGCTCGACTCCGGCCGCGGCGGTCAGGCCCGCCATCTCGGCCAGATTGTGGTCCAGGATGTCGAGGTCGATCACGAGGCTCGGGGTCTCGATACCGGCCGGCACGGCCAGCGACTGGGACACGGCAGTGGTCTGGCCGGTGGTTGTCACCGGGCGCCGGCCTGCCCGTTGCCCTCGAAGCCGAGGCTCTTCGAGAGATTCGCGGCGTGCCGCGCCATCACGTCGGCTATGTGCGGGTACCCGGCGGGCCTTCGTTCCGGCGGCTCGGGCAGGCAGCAGCTCATGGCGGCCACCACCGTGCCGGATACGTCCCGCACCGGCGCCGCGACGCAGTACACGAACGGCGTGTGTTCGCCCTGGTCCCGGCCGATTCCGTCGGCGCGGATCTGCGCCAGAATGCGCTCCAGCTCCGCCAGCGACGTAACCGTCGTACTGGTGAATGGCTCGAACTCAACGCCTGCCATCCGCCGTCGCAGCTCATCAGCGGGCAGGTAGGCCAGCAGGACCTTGCCGAGACCCGTCGCCCACGCGGGCAGCCGCATCCCCGCGCGCGAGATCAGCCGGAACGGCCGGTCCGCGTCCACCTTGGCGATGTACAGCACCTCCACGCCCTCAAGGACGCCCAGCTGGATCGTCTCGTTGAGTTCAGTGCGCGCGGCATGCAGGTGCTCGTCCGCTATCAGGGCCAGATCCCTGGCCTTGATGTAGCCCTGCCCGGCCTCCCAGGCCCGCATGCCGATGCGATAGGTCCTGGAGGTCTCGTCGAAGCCGATCCATTTGCGCGCATGCAACGTGGCCAGCAAGGCGTGCAGGCTGCTCTTCGGCACGCCCAGCAGGTCGGCGATCTGCGGGAACTTCAGCCCGTCGGTGTTGGCGCTGAGCAACTCAAGGATGTCGAGGACGCGGCGGGCGGACTTGACGCTCGCCGAGCCGTCAGCCTGACCTTCCGCGGATCCCGCGTCAGCCTGCGTCCTGGAACCGCGGGGCGAAGCTGGCATGGGCGAGCCTTCCTCCTTCTGATCGAGATGAATGCGGTAACAGCGGCGACCGCCTTGGACGTCAGCGGACAAGCATCATTTTGGTGGCGGCGGCGGGCCCCGACAACAGCGTGCGGAATGTCTCCGCTCCCTCGACCATCGGGGCCGCGCCGATCCAGTCGGGCTGCAGCGCCGCGGCGAAGTCAACGGCAATCCGGAATTCGTGCTGGGAGTAGCCGAAAGTCGTCAGCACGCGCACCTCGTTCCGGATCATCGCTCGTCCGTTCAGGTCAGCGTCATCACCATGCAGGCCAACCCACATCGCTGTCCCGCCAGGCCGCACCAGCCGGGTGCTCGCGCCCCGCGTGCTGGCCGATCCCACGGTGTCGAAGATCACGTCGTACTCGCCGGCCAGCTCACCCTCCCGGACCGAGATACCGGCCCGCCGGGCGGCGGCGAGCCGGTCAGGCGAGAGATCGCACAGCTCCACCTCGGGGATGCCGCGGCCCTTGGCCAGGAGGGCCTGGCCCAGCCCGATCGCCCCGCCGCCGATGACCCCGACCCGCTGCGGCCAGGGGTCGTAGCGTTGCACGAGACCGAGCGCGTGCACGCCATTGGCGAGCGGCTCAGCGAGGGCCAGCGTCGTGAACGGGACGCCCGCCGGAGCCGGGTGGCAGTTCACGACAGGAACGGCTACGCGCTCGGCGTAGCCGCCAGGTCGCTGAATGCCGACGATCTGCCGGTGCCGGCAGACGTTTGCCAGTCCGCGAGCACAGATATCGCACCTGCCGCACGCCACCAGGGGGTTGACGGCGACATGGTCTCCGGTGTCCGTCCGCACGCCCGCAAACTCATGCCCCATCACCAGGGGCGGCACGCGAAACGGGCTCTGGGACGCGAAGCCCTCCAGCTCCGAGCCGCAGATTCCGACCGCGCGGACGTCGACCACGACCTCGCCCGGTGCCGCCTCGGGCTCCGGGATTTCCTGGACCTCGATGGTGAGCGGTCCGGTATAGACGACTGCCTGCACGGCCGGGCTACCAGACGATGGTTCGTATATGCGAACGCGTTCTCATAACCATGAACATACCAGGCCAGAACCTGCTACTCCAGACCCGAACGAGAGCGCTGCGCTGGTCCATCTGGCACGTCGATCAGCGACCAGTTCAGGGCCGCGACCGAGTCAGTGCCCAGCAGGCTCATCGTCCGGATCATGTCGGCGCGGAGCCATCCGAGCACGCGGTCGACACCCGGCTCGCCGGCCGCGGCCAGACCATACAGGTAGGCCCGTCCGGCCATCGCCGCCGATGCTCCGGCCGCGATCGCCTTGACGATGTCGCTGCCGCGCCGGACCCCGCCGTCACAGATGATCTCCGTACGCCCGCTGACCGCGTCGGCGACGGGAGCGACCAGACTGAGCGGGGCGGGCGCGCCGTCGAGCTGGCGCCCGCCGTGGTTGGACAGCGCGATGGCGTCGACGCCGGCGTCGGCCGCGAGCACGGCGTCCTCGACCGTCTGGATGCCCTTGAGCACGATCGGGCCGTTCCAGACCGATCGCATCCAGTCCACGTCCGCCCACGAGAGACCCGGGTCGAACTGCGCGTTGACGTAGTCCGAAAGCGTCACCGGGGTCGCGCCGTCACCCGTGGAGCGCCCCGCGACGTTCGCGAACCGGATGGGCTCGCCGCGGATGAACGCGAGGGTCCAGGCGGGGTGGAGGGCGCCGTCGACGAGCGTGGCCGGGCCGATGACCGGCGGAAGCTGGAAGCCGCGGCGCACATCTCGCTCCCGTCGGCCGAGCACCGCGGTGTCGACGGTCAGTACCAGTGCCTCATACCGCGCCGCGGCGGCCCGGTCGATCATCTCCTTGACCAGGCCGCGGTCGCGCCAGGCATAGACCTGGAACCACAGCCGGCCGTCGCTGACGGCGCGGACCTCCTCGATCGACCGAGTACTGAGCGTGGACAGGGTATAGGGCAGCCCGGCACGCTCGGCCGCACGGGCGACCGCCAGTTCACCCTGCGGATCGGCAATGCGCGTGAACCCGGTCGGGGCGAGCACCAGCGGGTAGGCCAGCGGCTGCCCGAGCAACGTCGCGGCCGGGTCGACCTCGCCGATGCCGCGCAGTACTCGCGGCCGGAAGGTGATGGCGGCAAACGCGGCCTGGTTGGCGGCCAGCGTTCGCTCGTCCTCGGCCGCGCCGTCGATGTAGTCGAACACGCCGCCTGGTAGCCGGCGGCGGGCGATCCGGCGCAGATCCGCTACTGACGCGGCTCGCGCCAGCCGGCGCTGGACCGGGTCTGTCGTGACAGGACCGAACCGGACAACAGACCTGAGCGTCTTATATGGATTCACATCGGATGGTATCCCCCGGACCGCAACGGAATATCACCCGGCGCATGACCTGCGCCGAGCCAGGGGCCGCGAGCTCGTCCTGGCCGGTGGCGCCGAGCCTGTTGCAATCAACACTAAAGTAAGCTCAATTCTGTGCCGGAAGCAGCTGTGCCTGCCATGACAGTGCAGGAAGCCGCCGACGCCCTCGGGGTGCACTACCAGACCGCCTACGGCTGGGTCCGGTCAGGCGTCCTCGTCGCGCGCAAGAGCGGCCGGTCTTACTTCGTCAGCCCGGAGAGCGTGCACGCACTCAGATCGAGCCGGGCGGAAGGCCAGCCGCCGCAACCGGAGATCCGGGTGCGTGACTGGGCGGCCCTGTCGGCCCGGTTCTACGACACGATCATCAATGGCCGGGAAACCCTGGCCCAGCGGGAGCTTGACCGGCTCGCGCGCGGGGTGCCCGTTGTCGACCTGTGCCAGCGCGTCGTCGCCCCGGCGCTGCTGCGGGTCGGAGACGGCTGGGCGGACGGCACCGTGACCATCGCGGCCGAGCATCGCGCCAGCGCGATCTGCGAACGGCTAGTCGGCGGCTGGGCGGCGCAGCAGCCGACCGGACGCCCGCGCGGTATCGCGATCGCGACCACCCCGCCGGGCGAGCGGCACGGGCTACCTGCACTGATGGCCGCGGCGTGTCTGCGGCAGGATCGCTGGCTCGTGCACCACCTCGGCTGCGATCTGCCCGTGGCCGAACTCGGCTGGTTCGCCGGCCAGGCGCGCCCTCAGCTCGTCGTGCTGTCCGCGGCGACGGCCGAGGGCGGGACGGCCGCGGTCGCCGCCGCCGGGCAGCTTGCGGCGACGCTGCCGGGGCTCCGGGTGCTGGCAGGCCGGCCCGGCGACAATCTCTACGAGTTGCTGGCGCAAGCCAGGCAGACTGCCCGGGCAACCAGCTGATCCCCGCCGGGCACCCAGGTCCTTGCACCGGGTCGTTAGAACGGCCCGTCGCGCCGGGTAGGCCAGCGCGACGAGCCGTGGGCCGCGTCAGCCCGCTGAACAGCGCGGTGAGCGCGGCCGCACATCAGCGCCGGGCCTGACGGAGCTGCCGACGTTGACGTTAGCTCTTAGTGTAACTTACTGAGGTTTTCTGTCGCAGGTCAGGTCTGGCTGAGCCGGACGCGCAGGCCGAATCGGCGTAGCACCCGGACGAACCAGAGGAATGACAGGGATGCGCCCGCGGCGATACCGCCGACGGTGACGATCGTGGCCAGCAGCGGAACGAATCCGGCCGGTTCGAGTGCCAGCGCCGCCGCCAGGCCCGCGGCCGAGGCCGCGAAGATAGCGGCCCACAGCCAGGTCACCCCCCGGAAGAACTGGTCCAGGCCGGCATGGCGGGATGACGGCTGGCGCAGCCCTACCACCTCCGCGGCTAGCCGGGCCACCAGCGGTTCGCGCGATCGGGCCGTCCGCGCGAACAAGACGCACAAGGCCAGGTTGGCGAGCGGGAACTGGAGCAGGAACACCAGCGTGCTGCCGGTTGCGACCACGAGGGCCGTCTGCAGCGTGAGGACCAGGGCGGAGATCGCCAGCATGCCGGGGACGCCGCGGCCAGCCACCTTGCGGATGACGACGGTTGCCCACATCACGCCGGTCGCCGCCACCATGCCCACCGCCTGCCCGGCCAGCGCCGCGCCGATGATGTATCCGGCGGCCGGCAAGCCCAGGGATTCGGCCAGGTTCCATCCTGCGGTCAGAATCAGCCGCCACAGTCGGGGCAGTTCGAGGTCTGCGCGAGCCTCAGGCCGGTTATCCCGGACATTCACTGGCAGAACCGGCAGAGACACCGGCTGGTTGCTCACGCATCGCTCCTCCCGCTCGAATGCTCTGCTACCTGCACCGTTAGCCGCCCGCCAAACATCGGGCGGGCATCTCCCAGTGCACCCGGCGAACCTGAAGGTTTGCTGGGACCGGCCGCCAGCCGGCCTCTGCGCTACCCGGACTCATGCCCGGTTGGCGGGGTTACCCAGCTATATCGTCATGTCGGCTTGCTAGCGCCGGTTTCGTGGAAACTGGGGATGCGGACAAGGCCGCGCGGGTCGCGCGACTGCTGGCCGCGCAGTCCAAGGCGGTGGAGCTGTTCGACCAGGTGGTCGACTGCAGCCTTACCGGGAGAACCCGCCCGACCGCATCATCGAGCCCGACGACATCGTGTTCTGCGACTTCGGGCCGATCTTCGAGGAATGGGAAGCCGACTTCGGCCGCACGTACGTCCTCGGCGATGACCCGGCCAAGCACGCGCTGAGCCACGCGCTGCCGGCCGTCTGGCACGCGGGGCACGAGTTCTTCCACCGCCACCCGGACCTGACCGGGGAGCAGCTCTATGCCCGCATGGTCGCGCTGGCCGCGGAGGCCGGGTGGGAGTTCGGCGGCACCATCGCCGGACACCTGGTCGGCAAGTTCCCGCACGAGAAGATGACCGGCGACGACATCGAGTCCTACATCGCCCCCGGAACGAGACGCCGATGCGCCGCGTCGACCGGGCCGGCCAGCCGTGCCACTGGATCCTGGAGGTCCACCTGGTTGACCGGGACCGGGAGATCGGCGGTTTCGCCGAGGAACTGCTCGACGTCGGCGAGCCAGCCATGCCCCGACGCCGGTCCTGACCAGCAGGCCGGCCGGATCATTTCCGGCCGCGTGACGTGTCGCCGCATTTTCCAGAACATGCCATGAATGCATCGCCAGAGTGAACACTTAAACGCGGTGCCGCAGGTCGGACATTTGTGCCTGGACGGCCTGACAAACCGCCCCTAGCTTGGGCTCCTGGTAGCACGAGCAGGCGAGAGATTGCGTGAGCAGTTTTTTTGAGGGGCGGACGTGCGTTTCAGGAAAGCTGATGTTTCTTCGCTCATTGCTGTGGTCGTAATCGGCGCGGGCGCAGGCGCCTACGAGGCATCCGCCGGAACCAGTCCGGCGTCGCCCGCCAGCACCGTCGCCGGCCGGACGCTGAGCTGTGTCTCGAAGGCCGGCGTCCGGTACGCCACGAGCCCCGGCCTGACGAGGTGCCCCAGCGGCATGATCGCCTCCTACGCGGCATGGCCTTCGCGGCACCCGCGGCCGCCCAGGCACTGGCGACGCCCGCACCACCGGTGGTCCGCGCCGACGGCACAACCGTCGCCGACGGCTACCACCACGACGACCTCTCCGGCCACACCCACGCCGACCCCAGCCTCCACCTCACCGGCAACGCCGACCCCCACCCCCGCGCCGACGTCACCGGCCGCACCCACGCCCACCCCCACAGCTACGTCACCGGCAACGCCGACCCCCACCCCCACACCGACGCCCACAACGACGTCACCGGCTGCACCCACGCCGACCCCCACGCTCCCAGCCACCACCACGGCACCGGTCACGCCGACGCCCACCCCGGCACCCACCACGACGTCGCCAGGACCGACTCCGTCGCCGACGACCTCGTCCCCGCCGGCTTCGGTTGGGTCGGGCAGCTACGAGTGCGACTACCAGACCGACACCTGGAGCGGCGACGCATCCGCCGTCGGATACTCCGTGCAGGAACTCGGCGCCTCCAACGGCACCGCGGCCAGCTTCTCGGTGCAGCTCAACGCCAAGAAGGGCACCACCGAGGTCGTCGGCTACCCGTCCGACCAGTGCCTCATCTACTCCGCGGTGCCGGGCACGCTGACCTCCGCGTACCGCGTGACGCCGCCGGCCAGCTCGGCCGGCCTGGACTACGAGTTCGCCTACGACATCTGGCTCACCACCAGCTCCGCGGCGACGAGCTTCGACTGGAACAACGACCTTGAGCTGATGGTCTGGACGGACGTCAATGGCCAGCGCCCAGCCGGCTCGAAGGTCGACACGCTGACCGACGGCGCCGCGGTCTGGTTCGCCGGCACCATCGGCGACAACAACAGCACCGTCTCGGTCGTGCTGCCGTCGAACTCAACCGCTGGCACGGTGGACATCGCCTCGATCGTGGCCCAGCTGAAATCGCTTGGTTACGTCCCCTCGTCCGACAACGGCATCCTCGACGTCGAGTACGGCATCGAAGCCCCCTACGGCGGCGGCAATACCTTCGCCGTCACCGGACTCAGCGTCAGCAGCTGACCCAGGCGGTACAGCTCCGGCCGACGGTCCGCGAGTACGTCGCTGGCCGGGCTGACCGCTTTGTCCAGGGCCGGGCGACCGGCGGGTTGGCCGATGGCCGCTCGACGTCGGCCCGCCCGCCGGGCCGAGATGACAGCCTTGAGACCGGGCTGTGAAATGCCCGTTATCGATACGTTATGTGTCACGTATTCTCCAAGATGCTCTGAATACGTCGCCTGAGCGAACAATTCAGTGTGTTGCATATTTATGTGAGCACATTGCATATTTATGCCTAGACGGCCAACCACCAGGCCCCCTACCTTGTCCTCCTGGGAGCACGAGCAAGCGAGAGATTGCGCGAGCAATTTCTTTTTCAAGGAGCAGACGTGCGTTTCAGGAAAGACCTGCGACCGGTTTCCGAGCCGGATCGACGCCAAGGGCGAGGCGCCCACGGAGCAGGACGGCATCGTGGCGGTAGAGCGCGGTCGCGGCCCATAGCCGTTCTTGCGGCAATCGCGATCACCGCCGCTGGCGGCGCTGCCGCGTACGAGGCGACGGCCGGAGCCAGTCCGGCGTCGACCGCGAGCACCGTGGCCGGCCACACGCTGAGCTGTGTCTCGAAGGCCGGCGTCCGGTATGCCACTAGACCCGGCCTGACGACGTGCCCGAGCGGCATGACCGCCTCCTATGCGGCGTGGCCGTCACGGCACTCGCCCGCTTCCCGGCGGTGGCACCGGCGGCACCACCGGTGGTCTTCGCGACCGTCGCCGACCGCCACGACCACGACGCCGTCGACCACCCCTGCACCCGCACCGAGCTCGCAGTCGGCGCCCACCTCACAGCCGACGCCCACCCCGGCACCCACCACGACCTCGCCGGCCGCGCCGACGCCCACCCCGGCACCCACCACGACCTCGCCGGCCGCGCCGACGCCCACGCACACGTCACCACCGGCGCCGACCCCCACGCCGCGGCCCAGCACCTCATCGCCGGCCCCGGCGCCGACGACGTCCACGCCGCCGCCTCCGGTCGGCTCGGGCAGCTACGACTGCAACTACCAGACCGACACCTGGAGCGGCGACGCCTCCTCGGTCGGCTACTCGGTACGCGAACTCAGCTCCGCCAACGGCACGGCAGCCAGCTTCGCGGTGCAGCTCAATGCCAACAAGGGCACCACCGAGGTCGTCGGCTACCCCTCCGACCAGTGCCTCATCTACACGGCGCTGCCGAGCACGCTCACGTCCGCGTACCGGGTCACGCCACCGGCAAGCTCCTCAGGCCTGGACTACGAGTACGCCTACGACATCTGGCTCACCAGCAGCTCCGCCGCGACGAACTTCGACTGGAGCAACGACCTTGAGCTGATGATCTGGACCGACGTCAACGGCCAGCAGCCCGCAGGCTCGAAGGTCGACACGCTGAGCGACGGCTCCGCGGTGTGGTTCGGCGGCACCATCGGCGACAACAACAGCACCGTCTCCGTCGTGCTGCCGTCGAACTCCACCAGCGGCACGGTCAACATCTCCTCGATCGTGTCCCAGCTGAAGTCGCTCGGCTACGTCCCCTCGTCCGACACCGGCATCCTCGACGTCGAATACGGCATCGAAGCCCCCTATGGCGGCGGCAACACCTTCACCGTCAACGGGGTCAACGTCAGCCGCTGACCTCGTCAGCAGCACAGACCGGGACCAGACGCCCGCGCTGCGCGTCGTTACCGCGTAGCGCGGGCAGGCGGCCTAGAGTCTGCATGTGACCGCACCCGGATCTGAACACCTTGATGGCCGTCATCGCGACACGCTGGCCCAGATCATGAGGCATCCGACCAGCCACAACATCGAGTGGCGGGCGGTGATGTCGCTGCTGGAAGCCGTCGGCGAGGTTACCGTCCGGCATGACGGCAAGGTCGAAGTCAAGATCGGGTCCGAGCAGGAATTCCTCGATCCGCCAGCCGGCAAGGACGTGGACGAGCAGATGGTCATTGACCTGCGCCGGATGCTGACCAACGCGGGCTACGGCCCGGCCTGACCCGCACCCGGCGTCTCCTCGCTGACCGGGCGGTATAGCTCGGGCCTGCGATCGGCGAGTACGTCGTTCGCCGGGCCGATGGCCTTGTCCAGGGCTGCGCCCAGGCGGCACTCGGCCAGGATCGTGATCGGCTCCCCGGCGACGGCGCCCGGCGGCACGACCGCCGGGTTGGGCCCGGCCGCCTCCGAAGTGGCGGCGAGCGGCCACCCGTCCGGGTCGACGATGACCGAGCCGCCGACCCAGCCGACGCCGCGCTCCTCGCCGGTGCGGTCGCAGGCCGCGATGAACATCCGGTTGACGGCCGCGTCGGCCTGGACCCGCACGACCTCGGCGGGCCGTTCACCCGCGGGCCGCGGCGCCGCGGGCCAGTTGGTCGGGGCGCACAGCAACTGCGCGCCGGCCAGCGCCGGCAACCGGACCCACTCCGGGAACTCCAGGTCGTAACAGATCATCACCGCGATCTGGCCGAACCTGGTCGGCACCACCGGCGGCGCCGCCCGGCCGGGGCTGAACCACTTACTTTCCGCGTCCCACAGATGCGCCTTGCGGTAGACGCAGCGCAGACCGTCGGGGTCGACCAGCGCGGCGCTGTTGAACACCTCGCCGTCGGCCGCCTCGCAGAACCCGGCGGCGATGACGATGCCGTGCTCGGCCGCCAGCCGGGCCCAGCCGGTCACGGTCTCGCCGTCACCCGCCTCGGCACAGGCCATGGCCTCGGCCTTGCTCTCGAAGACGTATCCGCTGGAGATCAGCTCGGGCAGGACGACGATGCTGGCGCCCTGTGCCGCCGCCGAAACAATCGCACCAGCGGTCAGCTCTCGGTTGGCGGCCGGGTCGCCCAGCACGGGAGCTAGCTGGCAGCAGGCGACGAGCGTGGTGTCCACCGGACCGTCAGCCGGCCAGCGCCATCAGCGCGAGCAGTTCGTAGCAGACGTGCGCGGCCGCGATGCTCGTGATCTCGGCGTGGTCGTAGGCGGGCGCGACCTCGACCACGTCCGCGCCAACCAGCCGGATCCCGGCCAGCCCGCGCAGGATGCCGAGCAGTTCACGCGAGGTCAGCCCGCCCGCCTCAGGCGTCCCGGTGCCAGGTGCGTGCGCCGGGTCGAGCACGTCGATGTCGATTGACAGGTAGAGCGGCAGATCCCCCACCCGGGCGCGGATCGCGGCGGCGACCTCGTCCGGGCCGGTCCGCCCGACGTCCATCGCGCTGACGATCTGGAACCCTAGCTCCGCGTCCTCGGTGAGGTCGCTCTGGGCGTAGAGCGGCCCGCGGATGCCGACGTGCATGCTGTGGCCGTCGACGAACAGCCCGTCCTCCGCGGCGCGCCGGAACGGCGTGCCATGCGTGAGCGGCGCGCCGAAGTAGGTCTGCCAGGTGTCGAGGTGGGCGTCGAAGTGCACGAGCGCGACCGGCCCGAACCGCTGCCTGGTCACCCGCAGCAGCGGATAAGCGATCGTGTGGTCACCGCCGATAGTGAGCAGGTGCCCGGACTCGTCGAGCAGGGCCGTCGCGGCCGCGTCGATCTGGTCGACGGCTTCCTTGATGTCGAACGGGTTACAGGCGATGTCGCCTGCGTCCGCCACCTGCTGCGACCCGAACGGCGCCACCTGCAGGCCCGGGTGCCACGGCCGCAGCAGCCGGGATCCCTGCCGGACCGCGGCCGGTCCGAACCGGGCACCAGGCCGGTACGACATGCCGCTGTCGAACGGAACTCCGACCACCGCCACGTCGCACCGGGAGACCTCATCCCGCCGCGGCAGCAGCGCGAACGTCGGCGGCCCGGCGAAGCGCGGCGTGCGGCTCGCGTCGATCGGGCCGCGCTCGGCCGGACCAGCCCCGCCCGGCGGGGCCTCGTTACCCGTCAACCCCGTCCTCCCGCCGCTGCCCTGGCGAAACCGTCCGACCGCCAAGGTCCGGATTAGCAGACGTGCGCGGTCAGCGGCAATAGTGCCGGCCACAGATCATGCCCTTGTCGTTGGTCGGGCCACAACCTACGCTGAGCCCCATGCCGCAGGACGGGATGATCCGGGTCGAGGACCTGCTGCGCTCTCCCGCGCTGCAGCTGCGCCTGATCGCCGGGGAGTCGGGAACGTCGCGCCGGGTCGCGTGGGCGCACGTGAGCGAGCTCGAGGATCCGACGCCGTGGCTCTTCGGCGCCGAGATGATCATGACCACGGGGATCGCCGTGCCCGCCAGCGCCAGGCGCCAGCGCGCCTACCTGGAGCGCCTCGACGACGCCGGGCGTGGCCTGCCTCGCCGTGTCGGAGCAGCTGTCGGTGCCGCCGCTGACCGACGCGTTCCTGGCCGCCGCCGACGAGCGCGGCTTCCCGGTGGTGGAGGTGCCGCTCGCGGTGCCCTTCATGGCGATCTCGCAGGAGGTCGCCGCGGCCGTGCAGGTCGACACCGGCCAGCGGCTCAACGCGCAGCTGCAGGTCTTCGGCGCGGTCCGGTGGCTGGCCGGCGGGGAACCTGAGCACCGGCGAGATCTTCGCCCGGCTGGAGCGGCTGTCCGGCTACACGCTCTACGCCTGCAACGACGCAGCGCGGGCCGCTGCTGGACGGCGTTCCCGTCCCGCCGCCGGACGCAGGCGAAACTCATCCCGGCCACGCCGGCCAGCCCGCCGACGGTGCCGGGCGGCTACGTGCTGCCCGTTTCCGGGCCGCGCGGCACGGCGGGCTACATCCTGGCCATGGAGCGGACCGACGCGGTGCCGGCCGGGGTGTCGGTGGTCCAGCACATCGCGACCGTCGCCGCGCTCCAGCTGTCGATGCAGGCGCACGAGCGGGAGATGCTGCGCCGGGAAGGCGCGGAGACGCTGGCGGAGATGCTCCGCGGCGTGCTCGACACGGCGGTCGTGAGCAGGCGGCTCGCCGTGCAGGGCTTCCCCGCCGGACGCCCGGCTGCTGCTGGCGATCGTGCGGCCGAAGGAGCGACGGCGCCGACGCGGTGGCGGACACGCTCGCCCAGGGCCGGTTCCCCGCAGCTCGTGCTGCGGCAGGAGGAGGAACTGTACGTGCTGGTCCCCGACGACGAGGCGGCGCGGACCGCGCTGGCCGCCGGCGACACGATCGTCGGCGTCAGCCTGCCGTTCCGGGCCGGGGCGTCGCTGGCGGTGGCCAGGCGAGAGGCGCAGTGGGCCATCCGCCGGGCGGTGGAGTCGGGACGGGACGTGGTCAGCTACGGCGACGACCGCACCGGCAGGTGGCTGACCAGCGAGTCGGCGGACCTGCGGGCGCTGGTCGACGACGTACTCCGCCCGGTCATCGACTACGACGAGGCGCACGGCGGGGATCTGCTGCCGACGATCCGGACCTGGCTTGAGCACGACCGGCAGACCGACAAGGCTGCCCAGGCGCTGCACATCCACCCCAACACGCTGCTGTACCGGGTCCGGCGGTTCGAGCAGATCACCGGGCGTTCCCTCGCCTCGACCGAGGCCCTCGCCGAGACCTGGCTCGCCCTGCGGGCCGCCGCGACGCTGTCCGCGGCCGCTGACGTCGGGCCCTTGTTTGTGCCCAGCCACAAGCGGCTGTGCTCATTCTGTGCAGCACACTATTGACGCCGCTAGCGCGATCTCCCCCACCGTTGCGGGTAACACCGGCGGCCAGCATCGCGGCAGCCAGCCGGGACCGATCGCATGCGCAGAGAAAAGAGCTTGCCGTGGCCACTGAGAGCAAGGCCGCACCGGTAGGCACCGACGGCGCGCCGCATCCGCGGCATCGAGACGCGCTCGATCGACTGGGTCCCGGAGACCGAGCGGCACGGCAAGGTGTGGCATCAGGCCCCGCTGTGGTTCCTGGGCAACTTCCAGTACTTCACGATCCCGATCGGCTTCATCGGGCCGTCGTTCGGGCTGTCGCTGGCCTGGACCATCGTCGCCGGCGCGGCGGGCATCCTGGTGGGCACCTGCTTCATGGCCTTGCACGCGACCCAGGGACCGACGCTCGGGCTGCCGCAGATGATCCAGTCGCGAGCCCAGTTCGGGTACCGGGGCGTCATCGTCGCGCTGTTCGCGATGGTGTTCACGTACATGGCTTTCAACGTCGCCGACCAGGTGCTGCTCGCGCAGGGACTGCACGGGGCCTTCGGCTGGAACGCCGACCTGGTCGCGGTCGTGGTCACGATGGGGCCGCGCTGCTGGCGATCTACGGCTACGACTGGGTGCACCGCATCTTCCGCTGGACCCTGTACATCCTGCTGCCGCTGGTGGCCATCGTCACCATCGGCGTGATCGCCGGCAAGGCGGGCAGCGTGCCCACCCACCACGTGTACGGCTTCAACTGGACCGGGTTCATGTCCCAGTTCTCCGCCGCCGCGGCCTACAACATCACCTACGCGGGCTACGTCTCCGACTACTCGCGCTACCTGCCCCGACAGACACTCCGCGCGGCAAGATCATCGGTTACGTGTTCGCCGGCGCCTCGACGCCGGCCATCTGGCTGATCGCCCTCGGCGCCTGGCTCGCCATCAGCTGGGCGCGACCGACGGGCTGGTCGGCCTGCAGACGGCCGGCAACAACTTCATCAGCCACCTCGGCGGGATCACCGGCTTCCTGTCGGCGTTCGCGCTGGCCGCCACCATGGGCATGAACGCCTACGGCGCCAGCCTGACGACGCTGGCCGGGGTGGACGCCTTCCGGAAGGTCAAGCCGACGCGGAACGCGCGCATCATCACCATCCTGGTGCTGACGGTGATCTGGTTCGTGATCGGCAAGCTGATCACCACCAGCGCGGTCGGCGTGGTCGACACCGCGCTGACGCTCATGCTGTACCTGCTGGTGCCGTGGACCGTGACCAACCTGATCGACTTCTTCTTCGTCCGCCGCGGCCATTACGCGATCCTGGACATCTTCGAGCCCAACGGGATCTACGGGGTCTGGTCGTACCGCGGCCTGATCGCCTACGCCGCCGGGTTCGCCGCCGAGATCCCGTTCATGGTGCTGCTCAACCTTGTCAGCCTGAAGAGCTACTACACCGGCCCGCTCGCCAGCGACCTGAACAGCGTGGACATCTCGTGGATCGTGGGCGCCGTGGTGACGGCGGTGGTCTACTGGCTGCTCACGCGCAACCTCAACGTCCGCCGCCGAGCAGACGGCGATCGCGGAGAGCGACGCCGGCCTGCAGCAGATAGAGGCGGCCGCCGAGAGCTGACCGGCGGCCGGGCGAGGGCAGACTGGGATGGTGCGTCCAGCGCGAGGAGGCTCGGCTCTCATCCCGGCGGCAGTGATCGCGATGTTGCTGGCGGCGTGCGCCAGCAGCACCGCCGGTGTGAGCACGGGGAAGACCAGTCCGACGTCCGGGTCCGGACACCCCTCGACCCGCTCAACCGCTCCATCAATGACCCAGCCACCTGGTCCGTCAGCATCGTCAGCGACGCCGGCCGCCGAAAGTTGGATTGCGGCAACTACGTCGGCGGGCAAGCCCCGCCAGCGTCTTTCCAGGTCGTGCTCGGCGTAGTCGCGCTGCCCGCCGGTCCCCGATACGCCGCGCTGCAGACTTCCTTGTCCGGCTACGGCAACGGAGCGCTGCGGCTGTTCGCCAAGACTGGTCTGGTCATCAAGCCGGGCACCACGTTCGAGCTCATCGTGCCCGCGCGGTTCAGCGCTCGGCTCGGCATCGGGTGGGGCTCGCCCGGCACCCCCAGCCGCCGAGTCGTGGTCAGCGACTGCCCGAGCGCAGGCGGCGGGTGGCTGGGCTTCGCGGGCGGGGTACTGGATCGATCGCCCGGCCTGCGTGCCGATCATCGTCAGGGCAGGCAGCAAACAGCAACTGGTCAGCATCGGCGTGGGAAAGGCGTGCCCTGGCCAGCGACCGCCGCAGGGACCGAGCCAGAGCTAGCCGTAACCTGGACTGAGGCCGTCAGCGGAGGAACTCGGTGATGGCGGCGGTAAAGGCCGCCGGGTCATCCACCCAGGGGAAGTGGGCCGCCTCGGACTGGACCACGACGGTCGCGTCGGTGAACACCTCAGCTGCCTCCTGAACGGCTGCCGGTGTCACCAGCGCGTCCCACTCCCCCGCGTAGAGCAGCACCGGAGCGGTCAGCGCGGCCAGCGCCGCCCTGGTCGCGGGCGGGTCGAGGGTGATGCCGGCGAAGTAGCCGTCGCGGGCAGCCTGGTGACGGGGGCTCATCCCGGCGAGCGCGTGCGCCTGCGCCTGATCGTCCCAGCGGCGGTAGAAGAACGGCCGCGACGCATGGTAGGCCTCCGCCGTCAGGTTCCCGGCCATGATCTGCTCCATCGCGGGCAGTGCCGTCGGGTACCACGGCTCGTCCGCCCGCAGCGCGAGCGCGGCCCGGATCCGGTCCTCGGTGTCCGCGCCGCCGATGGCGGCCAGGCCGGGAGTGACCAGGATCAGCCGGGACAGCCGCTGCGGATGCGCGGCCGCGTAGAACGTGGCCAGGACGCAGCCGGCCGAGTGCGCGAGCAAGTCCAGCTGGCCGAGACCCAGCTGATCGCGCAGCGCCTCGACGTCGGCAACAAGCCGGTCGGCGCGGAACGTCGCCGGGTCCGCCGGATCCGCCGACAGCCCGACGCCGCGCGGGTCAATCAGGATGAGCTGCCGCGATCGGTCCAGGCCGCCGAGGTCGCCCAGATAGTCAGCCGCCCGACCCGGCCCGCCGGGCAGGCACACCAGCGGCGGGCCGTCGCCCAGCACCCGATAGCCGATCTCGGTCCCGTCATACGATGCGAAGGCAGGCACGAGTCCCATTCTGCCGGCCCCGCCGCGGTCCGGCGGCGCTGTCAGCCGCGAGCGGACAGGACGCTAGATCCGCTCCAGCTCCGAACCGTCGAACAGCGGCTCGATCTGGTGCTGCTCGACGTCGGCCGCCATCTCCTCGTCGGAGGGGACGGGGCCGCCGGCGTTGGCGGCCTCCAGGGTCGGCCGGAGCAGCCGCGCGTCGCTCGATGAGTTCAGGAACAGGCCAGGGCGGCCGAGGACGTAGCGCACTGCCCGGGCCAGCGCGTCGCCGTCGGCAAGCGGCTCATACCAGCTGTGCTGCTGCTCGACTCCTGGCCGCCACCGCCGGCGCGCCACCGACTTGATCGTCTGCACCGCTACGCCGCGCCGCTCGCACACCCCGAGCAGTTCCGCCACGTCCGCGCGGTACTGCGCGCTGCCCAGCACCGCGTAGTTGTACGGCAGCAGCACCGAGTCGAAACTGAACCGCTCCAGGCTGCGCAGGTGCATGCCCGCGATCCGCAGCCCGTGCCCGGTCACGCCGATGAACCGCGTGAGCCCTTCGTTCCGGGCCTGGACCAGCGCCTCGACCGCGCCACCGGGGCCGTGCGCGGTCTCCCACTCGTCCGGCTCGACCAGGTTGTGCAGCTGGATGAGGTCCACCGAGCCGACGCCGAGTCGGGTGAGCGAGCGTTCAAGTTCGGCTCGCGCCCCATCGCCCGTGCGCTCTCCCGTCTTGGTCGCGAGGAAGAACTTGCTCCGGTGCTCCGGCAGCCACGGCGCGATCCGCAGTTCCGAGTCGCCGTAGGAGGCCGCCGTGTCGATGTGGTTGACACCAAACTCCAGCAGCGTCGCGAGCACCTCGTCGGCTCGCTCCTGCCGCATCGAACCCAGTGCGGCCGCTCCGAAGATGACGCGGGTGCTCTCATGTCCGGTCCGCCCGAACGGCGCGAGATCAGTCATAGTCGCAGACTACTCACGCACCCGGGCCCTTCGTCTAGCCGCGGCGGCGCGGTACCTAGCGAGCAATGCCGTCAGGCTTGATTCCAGAAGTCGCGCTCTTCCACCACGAGGCCGTCGGCGCCGAACCGCAGCACCGACACCCCGGCCAGGTCCTCGGCGCCGCCGTCGGTCAGCCTGGTCTGGGCGCTCCAGGGCACGGCCGCCTGATCGCCATCGACGATCGGCTCGCCGAACTGGCACCGCGCGGACTCCTCCTCGGCGAAAACCCGCGCCAGGTAACCGGGCTCGGGATCGTGGAACGGGTGCTGCTGCCAGAACGCGCCCTCGGCGTAGAGCGCGGCGATGGCGGCAGCGTCGTGCTCGCGCCAGCCCCGTTCCCAGACTTGAGCCCATCGCCGCGCGGCCGTCCGTGTATCCATGCTCGCCACCATAGAGACGGGCACCGACATCGCCGCGGTGCTGACCGGGTCGCAGGCACCCCGGTCCGGTCACATCACGCCCGCCCAGGCGCTGGCCGGCTTCGCCGCCCGTGCCGTCGCTTCGGGCGCAAGCGGGTCGGGCTCGGCCTCGGCCGGAACGAACAGGGTCAGCGCCACGACCAGGGCCAGGATCTTCGACACGACGTTCAGCACGGTCGGGACCGGCGCGGACGGGTAGCCGAAGCCAGCCAGGGCCCACCCGGCGAAGACCGCGAACATGGCCGCCAGCGACCACAGCGTCGGCCGCGTCAGCCGGGCGGCCGGCGACCAGATCAGCAGCGCCAGCGTGCTGATCTCGATCAGGATCAACGGCGCGAAGAACAGCGCCCGGTACAGGGCCGGGTCAGGCGGCAGGCCCGGATAGATCCTGGTCATCACGATCAGGTCGAAGGGAAACTCGAAGATCACCGGTGCGGCGATCGCGGCGATGACCGCGCTGCACCCGCCCGCGGCCGGCTAGCCATCTCCCGCGCCAGCGGGGCCGATCTCCCGGCTGACGATCCAGGCGTGCTTGCCGACCTGCCGTCCCCGCGCGAAGCCGTGCTCCTCGAACAGTTCGACCGTCGCGCTGAACAGGAACCGGCCCTGCGCGTCGCGGCCGTCGGTGGTCTCGGAGATCGCTTCGACCAGGCCGCCGCCGGCGGCGGCGATCTGGCCAAGCGCGCCCGCCAGCCCGGCCCGGGCGATCCCCTGGCCGCGATGCCGCTTGTCCACGAAGACGCAAGCGATCCGCCAGCGGGCAGCAGGCGGCGGGTCCTTGACGTACTCACGGCGGTGCCTGAGCCTCAGCTCGTCTGTGCTGCCGTACTGGCACCAGCCCTGCACGATCCCCGCGGCGTCGAAGACGAGCGCCGCGTGCGCGTCGCCCGCCCGGACGAGCTGCTCCTTCAGCGCGCGGTTGTCGCTCACCTCGTCCCGGTAGTAGACCGAGTGAAAGGCGACGCACCAGCAGCCGCCGTAGACCCCGTTGTTGCGCTCGACCAGCTCCGCGAACGCGTCCCAGGTGGACGCGTCCAGCGGACCGGTGGTGTAGGCCGCCGGCGCGAGCGGCGGGCTCGCCCCGGTAGAGTCCGGCACCCGGCGATCAGGCACCGGCAACGCCGGCGAGCAGCGCGGCCAGCTCGGCCGGACGGGTGAACATCGGCCAATGGCCGGACTCGATGTCGGCGTAGTCGAGCTGCCGGGCCTTGGCGAGCTCCGGCACCTCGCCGCCCTCGATCCACTCCCGGGCCTGCGCGGGCGAGAACTCGGGACAGATCACCGTCACGGGCACGTCCCAGCGCCGCTCGTCGTGCAGCTGCACGACCCCGGTGGCCACCGCCGCCGGGACCGGGATCGCGGCGGCCGCGATGCGGCGGCGCTCCTGCTCGTCGAGGTCGTCCGAGTCCGGGCCGGCGAACGGCTCCCAGCCGGGGAACGGCATGACGCCGTCTGTCACCTCGAAAAAGCTGGCGTACGCCTCGCCGTCGCCGGACGGGAAGCCGCCGATCAGCGCGACCCGCGCGACCTTGTCCGGCCGGGCGTCGGCCGCCATCCAGGCCAGCGTGCTGGCGGCCGAGTGGCCGACGACGACGATCGGGCCGGTCGCGGCGTCGACTGCCGCTACGACGGCGGCGTGCTGGTCAGCGAGCGTCGCGTTGGCGGGCGGGGCGCCCTGGCCGGGCAGGGTGAGCGGCACGGCCTGATGACCCAGCGCCTGCAGCGGCGGGATGACCGAGTCCCAGGCCGAGCCGTCGAGCCACAGACCGGCGACGAGGAGGAAATCCATGGTGATGGCTGCTCCTTTCCAACGTGCGATGACCGCGAGGGCCGCGCTCGGCACCGACGGTAGCGGCAGTACCGGACGATCTGATTCCGGATTGGCCAGGGATTCTCCTAAGCTCGGGTGCGTGGCAGCCAAGATCAGCCCCACGTCCCGCGCGCTGCAGGCGCTCGAGATCCTGCAGCTGCAACCCGGCACGACCGCCGATCAGATCGGTGCCCGCCTCGGGGTCACCGAGCGCGCGGCCCGCCGGTACGTCGCCATCCTGCGCGAAGCCGGGATACCGATCGAGTCCGTCCGCGGCCGGTACGGCGGCTACCGGCTCGGCCGGGGCATGCGGCTGCCGCCGGTCACCTTCACCCAGGACGAGGCGCTCGGACTGGTGATGGCCGTGCTTGAAGGGCACCCGGCCGCGAGCGGTACCAGCGAGCTGGCCGGCTCCGCCCTGGCTAAGGTCATCCGCGCGCTGCCGGAGCACGTCGGCCGCCAGGCCGCGGCGGTACGCGAATACGCGGCGGCCGCGCCCGATCGCCGCGCCGCGCATCCCGACCCTGCGGTGACCAGCGCGCTCGTCGTGGCCGTGGCATCACGGCACCGGGTCCGGCTGTGGTACCGCAGCCAGTCCGGCAACGAGTGGGACACGGAGGTCGACCCGTGGGCGGTCGTGGTGCGGCACGGCCGCTGGTACTTGCTGTGTCACTCGCACCACGCGGGCGCGGTCCGCAGCTACCGGGTGGACCGGGTCACCGCGGTCGAGCACACCGGCCACCCGTTTACCCCGCCGGACGGGCTGGACCCGGTCGCCGCGCTGGAGGAGAACCTGGGCGCGGGCTGGGAGTTCCCCGTCCGCGTCCGGTTCAGCGCGGCCCCCGCCGAAGTGGCGCCGTGGATCCGCCCGCATATGGGGCGCCTCGAAACACACGGCAGCGGCAGCGTGCTCATCGGCAGCACCAGCAACCCCGCCGCGTATGCACAGGAGTGGCTTGCGGCCATCCCGCTCGCCTTCCGGGTCGAGGGCGGCGACGAGCTGCGGGCCGCAATGGCGGCGCTCGCCGCGCGCTGCGCCGCCGCCGCGGCGGACCAGCCGCACTCCCCCGCCTGATCCGCTGCCCGCGTCCTGGGGCTCGGCCCTGGCTCAGCACGGGACACAGGACTGAGGCACGGCAGCGGGCGCCGGGTCGCGGTCGCTGCGGCCGGGCCGCAGCAAGATGGCCGCCACGATCAGCGCCAGCACGGCCAGTGCGGCCCCGCTCCCGAACGCGACGTGGTAGCCGCCGGTCAGTGCGGCGGCAGGCCGGTCCCCCGCCGCGCGCAACTGGCCGGTCCTGGCGGCGGCGATCGTCGACAGCAGCGCGACCCCGGCCGCGGCGCCGACCTGCTGAGTGGTGTTGAAGAGGCCGGAGACGAGGCCCGCGTCCGCGGCGGTAGCAGCGGACATCCCGAGGGTGGCGAGCGCCGGCAGGGTGAGGCCGCCGCCGGCACCGAACAGCAGGAGCGCCGGCAGCAGGTGCGCGGCGTAACTACCGTGGACGGGCAGCCAGGTCAGCAGCGCCAGGGCGGCCGCCACGAGGACGAGCCCGGCGAGCAGCACCGGGCGGGCGCCGAAGCGCGCGGTCAGCCGGGCCGAGCCGCCGAGCGACACAGCGCCGATGACGACCGCGGTCGGCAGCAGGCCGACCCCGGAGGCCGGCCGGGCCGTACCCGAGGACGCGCTGCATGTACAGCGTGATCAGGACCTGGAAGCCGAACGCGGCGGCGATGACCAGCAGCTGCGCGAGGTTGGCGCCCGACACCGCGCGGGACCGGAAGATTCGCAGCGGCAGCAGCGGCACCCTCGCCCTGGCCTGCCGGATGATGAACCCCGCGAGCAGCGCGGCCGCGGCCGCGCCGGATCCGGCCGTGTGCGCGGACAGCCAGCCGTACTGCGCGGTCCCGACCAGCGCGTACACGCCGAGCGTGAGGCCGGCCGTGCCCAGCAGCGCGCCCCAGCCGTCCGTGTCCCTGACCAAGCCCGCGCCCATGACCCGGCCCGGCCGGCTGCCATCATGATCGCGGGCCAGCAGCGGAACCGCGAGCACGACCGCCACCGCGGCGATCGGCAGGTTGACGAAGAAGATCCACCGCCAGCCGGCCGCCTGGGTGAGCACCCCGCCCGCGGCCAGCCCGACCGATGCGCCGGCCGCGCCGACGAAGCTGTAGGCGGCGATCGCGCGCGCCCGCTGCCGCGGCTCGTCGTACATCGCCACGATCATGCCCAGGCTCACGGCGGTGACCAGCGCACCGCCAGCGCCCTGCACGAGCCGGGCCGCGATCAGCAGTCCGGCGCCGGGGGCGAGCCCGCAGGCCAGGGACGCGATCGCGAACACCGCCAGCCCGGCGATGAAGACGCGCTTGCGGCCGGTCAGGTCGCCGATCCGCCCGGCCAGCAGCAACAGCCCGCCGAAGGCGATGAGGTAGCCGTTCAATACCCAGGTCAGGCCGGTGGCCGAGAACCCCAGCGCGCGCTGGATGGCGGGCAGCGCGACCGTCACGATCGTGCCGTCGAGGATGATCATCAAGGTCGCCGCGCACAACACGGCGAGAGCCAGCCCGCGAGAGCTAGTGCGCGGAGACTGCATGCGCTGAGACGGGCTGCCGATCGTCATTGCCGGTCCTCCTGAGTAGTCGCCGACTCCCAGGTAGCACCGTAACAGATAATCTACTTCGGGACAATCCTTAAGAGATCTAGTTGGCCAGCTGCCGGGCCCGGCGGACCTGACGGTCAGACTCGGCGGGCTCGGCGAGATGACCGCCGGCGAGCGCGGCGAGGGCGCCGGCGAACACGTCCCGCTGGCCGGCCGGCAGCGCCGCGAGCACGTCCCGGTGCACCTTGTCGACGATCCGCTGACCCGCGGCGACCATGCGCTCGCCGGCGGGCGTCACCCGGACCAGCCGGGCCCGGCGGTCGTGCGGCGAGGTAACCCGCTGCGCCAGCCCGGCGGCCTCAAGCTCGTCCAGCGTCACCACCATCGTGGTCTTGTCCAGGTCGGCCAGCTTGGCCAGCTCGATCTGAGTCAGGTCACCGGGCATGGCCTTCAGCAGCACGCAGTGCCCGCGCGGCGTCATGCCGATCTCGGCGAGCGCCGCCGTCATCTGGCTCGCCAGCACATGACTGGAGTGCGCGAGCAGGAAGCTCAGGTCGGGGATATCCGGTGCGGCCATGAATCCAGCATACAGCAGATAATCCAAGCAACAGATTATCTGCTGCAGGACTGGATCGCCGGCGCGGCCGCCGACGGGGAGGTCTCCCCTTGTTCTCGCACAGGCGGCCGGGTCGACTTACCGCACCGAGCCCGGCCGGCTCTATCACGTGACTGGCACGTCCTGGCGCGACGTCCGGGCGGTCGGGTACACCGAAGGGCACTACTACCGTTCGCTGATCCTGCACTGGAACGGCACCCAGTGGTCGGTGGCAGCCACCCCGAATCCGCCCAGCGCCTACCTCAACTTCCTCGGCACTCGAAACGCAACGCCTGGGCGCTGGGCACGACGGACTGGCAGTCCACGCTCATCGAGCACTGGAACGGCACGAGCTGGAGCGACTAACTCGGCCAATTTCGGGCAATTTCTGAGCTGGCTTCCGGCCGGTCGGCCGGCGAAGATGGTGCGACGAGTTTTGCCCCCGTAGCCCAATTGGTAGAGGCGGTCCCCCTAAAAGGGTCCCCAGTGTCGGTTCGATTCCGATCGGGGGTACACGGGTACGTCGTGCCCGCGTGCCCTCACGGCGGGCCGACCCGGCCGTAGATCCAGGTATCGGTGCGGTCGGTGAAGCCGGGCGCAGCGCCGCCGAACAGCAGGATGCTGCCGTCGCCGAGGGGCTCCAGCACGGCGCCGGACCGGGACGGCAGGCGGTGGACGCCCGCCGGCGGCACGACCACCAGCAGCGTGAGACCTGCGCACCCGGTTCGCCGCGCGACTCCCCCTCGCGCCCGCACGCCCGCCTCACCACTGCGGGACGCACAGGTTGTGGTACAGGTGCTTGACCTCGATCCGGGCCCGCTTGTGCGCCACGGCGGCGTAGCAGTACGTGTCCGCCGCCTTGGACCTGACCGGCAGGTAGTTCCCGGTCTTGCTGGTCTCCTTGACGAGCTTGAAGCCGTGCACGCAGACGACTTTCCACTGCGTGATGCCCATCTCCCAGCCCCGGTGGAACTCCTGCATCTTCGCCGTCTTCCTATTCGGCACGTTCAGCGTGTAGGTGACGCTCGCGGAGTGCCCGGTGGTTCTGGCGAGGCTGATGCCGTACTGTTCCTTGGCCGAGGGGAAGATCAGGCCCTCGTCCAGACTGAAGCTCGCGGAGATCGTCCACTGCGTGGACGAGCTGATCGACACGGTCCTGGTGATGCTGGCGGGTCCGGCCACGAACGAGGTCGACCAGCTCGTCGGGATCCAGGCCACGTGGATCTTGTGCACCCGCGCCTTCGTGATTTTGCCCTGCTCACTGCAAGCGTGGCTGACGGCCGGGCTGACCGGCGCCGCGCCGGCGGCCACCGGGAACGCCATCACCGGCACGAGCGCCCTCGGCACGATCGCGGCGATCGGGAGTAACGCAGCCAGTTTCGCGAGGGCACGCGGCTTTTCACCTCTTCCACGGGCGGGCGGACTTGCCTCACTATCGCGCGGAACCGGGCGGCCGCCGAGAGGGAAAGCCCGGCCAGAGGCGACCGGCCGGGTTGCGGAAGTTAATACGATATCGTATTATCCGAAATCGTGAACTCCGAATCCGTAGCACCAGTGCCATCCGCGCTGCTCGCATTGCAGCGGGCGACCCACGCCACGTTGCACCTGATCGCCGGGGAACTGGTCGACCTCGACCTGACCGCGTCGGAGATCAATGCCCTGGCCAACCTCGCGGACGGGGCCGGCCGCACCGTCTCCCAGCTCGGGGCCGCCGTCGGCACCCGCCCGACGACCCTGACCAGCGTGCTCGACCGGATGGAACGGCGCGGCTACATCACCCGCGGCAGCCTCGCCGGCGATCGCCGCTCCGTGCTGATCGAGCTGACCGAGCCCGGCACGCAGGCGGCCGCGATGATCAGGCAGACCCTGACCCGGCTGGAACGGCGCGCGCTGCGCGGGCTACCGCGCGACGCGGTCACTGGTTTCTACGCCGTCCTGGACGCGCTGGCCGGGGCGGGGGCATGACCGCGCACCGCCCCGGCGGCGGCGACTCGGCTAGCCGGTTCCCGGACCTGATGCGCGAGGTGATGGCGACAGCCGATCGGTTCGGCCATCGCCAGCACGTGCAGCTGACCTGGCTGGCGGTGCGGCGGTTCGGCCCGGCCGCGGCCATCGGCCTGATCAGCGACGGCATCCAGCGCACCGCCAGGTACGCGGGCGCGCCGCAGAAGTACAACGCGACCGTCAGCCGGGCCTGGGTCGAGCTGGTGGGTCACCACGTCGCCGAGTCGGCGACGGTCAGCTTCGAGGTGTTCGCCCGTCAGCATCCCGCGCTGCTGGACAAGCGCCTGCTGCTCCGGTTCTACCGGCCGTCGACGCTGGCCGGCGCCGCGGCCAGGACCGGCTGGGTCGAGCCCGATCTGGCGCCGTTCCCGTGGCGCGCCGTCAACTGAGCCTCGACTTCGGGGGGCCCTCGGCCGCCCGTACGACTGGGCCGGGCTGGTGCTGCTGTCGCCGGCGTACGCCCTGCTCGGGTGGTGGCGCCGACGGCGCCGTGGCCTCGAGAGCGCCCGGCCGCCCCGCTGAATACCCGCAGACAACGCTGCACCGGGGCAACTTGAGTCTTGTCGGGGCATTGCGCCTTCCTTTAGCGTGGCTAATGGTGTCGGCAAATAACCGTAAAACGGTGCGGGGCCAGGCTCCACTTCGCAAGGAGGCTTTCATGGTCGCAAGACTCCGACTACTAGCAGGGGCTGGCAGCTTGCTGCTAGTCAGCCTCGCGCTCGCCAGCCCGGCGCTGGCTAGCGCCGGGAGACCGGCGGGCCCGGCCGACGGCGTACCGCCGCCCGCCCAGCGCATCGCCGCGACGACCGCGACGTTCAACGCGATCGAGGCGAAGATCGCCGCCGGGCAGTCCCTGCGGCTACGCTTCCCTGACCCGACCGCGCAGGAAGACATCATCGACTACGGCGTCAACGGCCTGTGGCAGAAGGGCATCGACGGCGCGGGCGTCACTGTGGCCTACATCGTCACCAACCCGGACCCGAACCTCGTGGCGTCCATGACGAACTACGACACGCAGATGGACCTGCCGCCAGCCAACATCACCGATATGGCCCTGCCGGCCCCGGCCGACCCGACCGCGGTCTGCCAGATCGAGTGCAGCCCCGGCGAGGATCAGCTCGACGCGGAGGCGATCCACTCGATGGCGCCGTACGCGAACATCATCTTCGTGCACCCGCCGGTGCCGGAGACCATCGGCGTCCAGGGCTGGCCGCAGGTAGCCCAGGCCATCGAGATGATCGCCGATCAGCATCTGGCCAACGTCATCACCGTGAGCCTCGGCGACGGCGAGAACGACTTCATCAACGACCCGACCAACCCGACCGCGACCCAGGCAGCGGCGGTTCGCTCGCTGGACCCGGCGTTCCTGGACGCGGCCGCGCACAACGTGCCGGTCATGTTCGCGTCCGGCGACTGCGGCCCGACCGACCCGACCGTGCTGAACGACACCGGCCAGTGCACGCCGCCGATCGGCGTTACCGCGGGCCACCCGGTCGACAACCCGTGGGTCACCGCCGTCGGCGGCACCATCCCGAACGCCGGTCTGGCTACGGCGGCCGGGCGCACCGCGCCGGACGCGCTGTGGACCGCACGGAACAACAACTCGGACGCGGAAGGCGCGGGCGTCTCCACCATCTACCCGAAGCCGTTCTACCAGCGCGGTATCCCGGCCCTCGACGGCGTCTCCGGCCGGGCCGACCCCGACATCTCGATGGACGCCAGCGACGGCACGTCGCAGGCGTCGCCCACGTTCGCCGGCATCATGGCGCTGGCCACCCAGCTGCACGGCGGACGCGACCTGGGCACGGTGAACCCGGCGCTGGCGGCGATCGGACCGCGGGGTACCGCGGCCGGCATCATCGACGTCCCGGCTGGCTTCACCAACAGCGCGTACGGGGTCACCGGTTCCGCGACCGGGACCGGCTATGACCTCGCGTCGGGCTGGGGCACGATCTTCGCGCCCGACTTCGTGCCCGCGCTGGTCGGCCAGATCGACCGGCAGTTCGGGCCGTTCCAGCCGAGCCGCCTCGCGCAGTTCGAGCTGAACCGCCTGGAGAACAGGATCAGCGAGTCCTCGTCCAGGGTGGACAGCGGCCAGACGATCACGGTCACCGGCCGCGGCTACGTCCCTGGCAGCACCCCCAACGGCACGACCGTGGTGGACGGTTTCGGCGTGTTCCCGCCGCTGCCCGGCCAGTTCGGGGTGACCGGCCCGCCGTTCGCGGACCCGACGTCGACAGTGCCGGGCCAGACCTGGGACACGATCTCGGTCTCGGTGACCGGGACCGGGCACCGCTCGACGGTCGTGGCGCCCGTGGTCTCGGGGCCGGACGGCAACGGCGCCGTCTCGGTCAGCATCGACACGACCGGCATGCACGCCGGCACGTACACGGTGACGATCAACGGACTGCTGCTGAGCCAGTCCATCTCGTTCCAGGTGAAGAACCAATGAGCCGGGCTTAGCCCGGGACTGGCAGCCCCCGGGGACGCGGTGCGCGCGCATCGCGGCCCAGGGGGCTGTCGCATGTCAGGAAACTGCGGCCCCGGAGTGGGCACCGCGATCCCGCTCGGCTGGGCGCTGCATCGTTGCTGGTGGAAGGTGCTCGAAATGTTTCGAGACCCGGAACCCGGAGCTACCGGCGGCCTGCGTGGGCCCGCATAGGGGCCCTACCTCGGTATCTTGCCCTTGACAGGCTGCCCGCAGGCGCTTAAGTTCCGAGAATCACAATCCACTGTCTCCGAAAACTTTCGGACCAGATGGCGGGCTGGCCTGGATTTCGGGCGGGCACGGTTCAGCGGAGGGGACTTCTGGCTGAGGTGATGGAGCCTGCAGACGCCTAGGAGGACATCCCATGAAACGCCGAAGCTTCCTTGCCGCCGGTGGTGCAGCCGGTCTCGCCGCTACCATCGGCGGCCTGGCCCCCACCGCGCCGGCGCTGGCCGGGCTCGCCCGGCCGACCGCCAAAGACGCCAAGGACGGCGGGGCAACCGGACCCGGTTCGCTGCGTTCGCTGGCGGCCAGGATCGGCCTGCACGTCGGGACGGCCGTCATCCCATTCGACTTAGACACACCCGACTACGCCGCCATCCTGGCCAGCCAGTTCTCGTGCGTGACGCCTGGCAACGCGATGAAATGGGGCAGCGTCGAGCCGACCCAGGGCCAGTTCGACTGGTCCGACGCGGACGCGCTGGTCAGTTTCGCCGAGCGGCACGGCCAGCTGGTGCGCGGGCACACCTTGCTCTGGCACAACCAGCTGCCCGGGTGGCTGACCACGGGAGTGGCCAACGGCACCATCAGCTCCGCGCAGCTATGGAGCCTGCTGGAGCAGCACATCTTCACGGAAGTTGGCCGGTACCGCGGGCAGATCTGGCAGTGGGACGTCGCGAACGAGTTCTTCACCGACAGCAACCCGTCCATGCTCAACCCCGCTGACTTCTGGATCTCCAACCTCGGCCCGACCGTCATCCCGCAGGCCTTTCGGTGGGCCCGGCAGGCCGACCCGCACGCGCTGCTGTTCTACAACGACTACAACATCGCGGGCGAAGACGGCACCAACGCCAAGAGCGACGCCGCCTATGCCTGGCTACGCCAGATGCTCGACCAGGGCGTGCCCATCGACGGCGTCGGAAACCAGGGACATCTCGACACGCAGTTCGGCTTCCCGACGCGGCTGCAGGAAGACCTTGACCGGTTCACCGGCCTCGGCCTGCGGACCGCCATTACCGAGGCCGACGTGCGCACGTTCGTCAACAACGCAACCGACCAGGTGCCGACCGACTCGCTCGCGCAGTTCGCCCAGCCGTACGAGTTCGACCAGATGATGAAGGCCTGCCTGGAGGTTCCCGGCTGCATCTCGTTCACGGTCTGGGGGTTCGGCGACGCGGACTCGTGGGTGCCAGGGTTCTTCACCGGCGAGGGATACGCCACGTTGTACGACGTGAACCTCAGCCCCAAGCCGGCATACTTCGCGCTGCAGCAGGACCTGCAACTCGCCGCGGCTGGTGCTCCGCGCCGGGTCAGGACGATGCGCTGACGTCTCCGGCCGGTGCGGGCGGCGGCGCGCGCCGCCAGCCCGCGCCGCCCGGAGTCAGTCCGCCCGGTGCTCAGTCAGTACACAGACAGAACGGGTGGCCCGCCGGGTCCAGGAAGACCCGGAAGGTGGTGCCCGGCTGATGCTCGTGCTTGGTCGCGCCGAGTTCGAGCACCGCCGCCTCGGCGGCGTCCAGGTCGTCGACGACGACGTCCAGGTGCATCTGCTGCGGCCGCTCCTGCGACGGCCACGCGGGCGCGGCGTAATTCTCGACCCGCTGGAAGCAGATGCCCTGCCCGTAGTCGGCCCGGACCTCGGCCCAGTCTGGCGGGTCCTCCACGACCTTCCAGTCCAGGAGCGCGCCGTAGAACGCCGCGAGCGCGACCGGGTCGGGACAGTCGATAGCGATGCTGGGAAAGCGTGCGATAGCCATGCGCGGAACCGTACGCGCTATCCCGGACGATCTGCGTCCCGATTCGCCGGGGCCTGCGCGGCCAGCGCGCGAGTCAGCTCGTCCCGGGAGTGGATGCCGAGCTTCTGGTAGACGTGCCGCAGGTGGTACTCGACCGTCTTGGGGCTCAGGAACAGCGCCGCGGCCGCCTCCCGGGTCGTCCGCCCGGCGGTCAGCAGCATCGCGATCTGCAGTTCCTGCGGCGTCAGCTCCTCGATCGCGTCGACGTCGCGGCGCTTGAGCGTCTCGCCCGTGGCCGCGAGCTCGGCGTTCGCCCGGTCGGCCCACGGCCGCGCGTCCAGCCGCTCGAACGTCTCGGCCGCGGCCCGCAACTGCTCGCGGGCCAGCACCCGGTTCCGCGCCCGGCGCAACCGCTCGCCGTAGGCCAGCTGGGTGCGGGCGGTCTCGAACGCGTCCGGCGTCTGATCGTGCAGCCGCAGCGCCGCGTCGAAGTAGCCAGGGGCGTCGTCGTCCGCCGCGACCATGCCCTGGCAGCGCAGCGCGCGGGCCCGCGACCACGGCTGGCCCTTGGCCTCGGCGGCGGCGGCGAAGGCAGTCGTGACCGCGCGGGCCTCGTCGTCCCGGCCGAGCCGCAGATAGGCGTCGGCCAGGTCCGCGGCCGGCCACAGGTCCACGTCGGTGATCCCGAGCCGACCCAGCAGTTCCTGCTGACGGCCGAAGTGCCCGGCCGCGCGCCCCGCGTCCCCGAGGCCAAGCTCGAGGTCGCCCAGCGCGGCGGTTACCCAGACCTCGCACAGGCCCATCTCCAGCTCGCGATTGAGGTCGAGCGCTTCAGCGGCGCTCTCCCGGCACTCGCGTTCTCGCCCCCGCCTGGCCTGCAGCCAGGCGAGACCGGCGAGCGTGAGGGCGAGATCCGTGCGCTGGCCGCTCTCGCGGGCCAGGTCGAGCGCTTCCTGATACGAGGCCGCGGCCACGGCCCACCGGTCGGACCCGGCCTGGTCGCGCCCGATGAGGCTGAGCAGGATCGGTAGCGCGCCGACCGCGGCCCGGTCCCTGGTGGCCCGCAGCGCGTGCTCGAGCAGCGATCGTCCGGCCCCGGTCTGCCGCAGGAACAGCGGCCCGAGCGCGAGCCAAGGCAGCAGCCGCACGTCGTCCCCCAGCTCGGCCGCGCCCTCGGCGAGCGTGACAGCCGCGAGCACGGCCTCCGCCCCGCCCGCGGCGTCGCTGCCGAGGATGCCCGCCATCCCGGTCGTCATCGCGACGAGGAAGCGCGTCCGCGCCGACGGCTCGGCCGGCTGCCGCGCGCGCGTCAGCTCCGCCGTCGCGAGCATCTCGGCCATGTTGCCGGCGTAGAAACACGCCAGCGCCGCCTCGGCGAGCATCGCCACCGCGCGTTCCGGGTCGGCCTGCGCCGCGGCCGTGACCAGGATCTCGTGCCCGCGCATCACCCGCCCGCAGCGGACGGCGATGTGGCCAGCCAGCCCGTCGATGTCGACCACAGTCGCCGGGTCGCCGGTCTCGGCCCGCGCCTCATCCAGCAGCGCGACCGCCCGGTCGGTGAACCCGGCCAGCCAGCTGGTCTCGGCGGCCCGCAGCAGCAGCACCGCGCACCGCTCGCGGTCGGCGGTCAGCCGGCCCGCTCGAACGCCGCCGCCGCCGTCGCGTACGCGCTGCGTTCGCGGCCGGCCAGCGCGGCTGCTTCCAGCGCGGCCGATGCGGTCTCGTCCGGCCCGGTCGCCGCCGCGGCCAGGTGCCAGGCCCGGCGCGAGATGTCCCGGTCCGGAAGCACGGCGGCGAGCGCGCGGTGCGCGTCCCGGCGCTGGCCGGCGGGCGCGGCCGCGTACACCGCGGAGCGGGCCAGCGGATGCCGGAATTCCACCGTGCCGGCCCGCAGCGTCACCAGGCCGGTCCGCTCCACCTCCGCGAGCGCGGCCAGGTCGATCCCGAGGCGCAGCGCGGCCCGCTCCAGGGCCGGCAGGTCCCCGGTCTCGCTCGCCGCGCTGAGCACGAGCGCTGCCTGCGCCGCCGCCGAGAGCCCCCCGGTCTGCTGCAGGAACGCCCGGCTGATCCGGGCCGACACGAGGACCGGCGCGCCATCCGGCGCCAGGGCGAGGTCGGTCTCATCGGCTGCGGCCAGTTCGAGCAGGGCCAGCGGGTTGCCCGCGGTCGCGCCGTGCAGCCTGCGCGCCGCCTCCGGCGCCAGGCCCGGCACCAGCTGCGTGGCCTCATCGCTGGTCAGGCCGCTGATGCGGGCGGTCGGGAGGCCGGCGCCGTCCAGCAGGGACGGCTCGCCCTCGCGGGCCGCGATGATCACCGCGATCGGGTCGGCGAGCAGCCGGCGAAACGCGAACAGCAACGCCTGCGCGCTCGGTACGTCGAGCCAGTGGGCGTCGTCGATCAGCACCGCGACCGGCTGCTCGTCGGCGAACGCGGCCAGCAGGCTCAGCGTCGCCGCCCCGACCGCGAACCGGTCATTCGCCGCGCCCGGCTGCAGTGCCAGGGCCGCGGCCAGCGCCGAAGCTTGCGGTTCGGGGATCTTGTCCAGGCAGCCCAGCGCGGGCCGGATCAGCTCCAGCAGCGAGCCGAACGGCACCTGCGCCTCCTGCTCGATGCCACGGGCGCGCAGCAGCCGCATCCGGGCCGCCTGCCCGGCGGCGTAGCCGAGCAGCGTCGTCTTGCCGATCCCCGGTTCCCCCGCGAACGCGAGCAGCGCGCTGGTGCCAGATCGCGCCAGGGCGAGCGCCTGCTCGATCTGCCGCCGCTCCCGCTCCCGCCCCAGCATGCCGCGATTGTAGGCACCTGGTACCGCGGCGCACAGGACCGCCGCAGACTAGGTGGGCCCCGGAAGCGATAAGGCCCGTTCCCGGCCTAACGTCGCGGCAAAAGCCACGCCTCAGGAGGGGACATCATGACCAGCACCGACCAGGCTCCCGCAGTCGATATGGACAAGCTCATGGAGTTTGTCTTCCGCGTCGTCGGCGAAGTGGGTGCCACGCTGAACACGGCTCTCGTGGTGATGGGCGACCGGCTGGGCCTGTATCGCGCGCTGGCCGGAGCGGGGCCGCTCTCGCCGGCGGACCTGGCCGACCGCACCGGCACCGCGGAGCGGTACGTGCGCGAGTGGCTGAACGCCCAGGCCGCAGGCGGGTTCGTCAGCTACGATCCGGACAGCGGCCGGTACACGCTCCCGCCCGAGCAGGCGATGGCGCTCACCGACGAGAGCTGCCCGGCGTACCTGCCAGGTTTCTTCCAGATCGCGCTCGGCTCGGTGATCGACTCGCCGCGCATCACCGAGGTGGTGCAGACGGGCGCCGGATATGGCTGGCACGAGCACGGTCACGACGTTCACGAGGGATGCGAGCGTTTCTTCCGTCCCGGCTACAACGCGCACCTGCTCGCCGAGTGGCTGCCCGCGCTCGACGGCCTGGTGGCTAAGCTCGAGACCGGGGCGCAGGTGGCCGACGTCGGCTGCGGCCACGGCGCGTCCACGATTCTCATGGCCCAGGCATTCCCGAACTCCGCGTTCACCGGGTCGGACTACCACGACGGCTCGATCGAGACCGCGCGCCGCCAGGCCGACAAGGCCGGCGTGGCCGACCGGATCCGGTTCGAGACATCGTCGTCGACCGGCTACGACGGCACCGGCTACGACCTGGTGACGATGTTCGACTGCCTGCACGACATGGGCGACCCGGTCGGTGCCGCCCGGCACGTGCTCAGCACGCTCAAGCCCGACGGCACCTGGATGATCGTCGAGCCGATGGCCGGCGACCGGGTCGAGGACAACCTGAACCCCGTCGGCCGGGCGTACTACTCGTTCTCCACGCTGCTGTGCACGCCCGCGTCGCTGTCGCAAGACGTCGGGCTCGCGCTCGGCGCGCAGGCCGGCGAGGCGCGGATCGCGGACGTCGTCAAGGCGGGCGGCTTCACCCGCTTCCGCCGGGTCGCGGAGACCCCGTTCAACATCGTCTATGAAGCCCGGCCGTGACGGTCCCGAATCGGCCGGCTGCGGCGCCCTCGGGTCCCGGTGACCCGGCGGGCGCCGCGGCCTTCCCCGCGGCGAAGGCCGCGAGCATGATCGCGGATCTGCTCTAGCGCGGTCCCCTGCCGCCCGAGTAAGGCTGGGAAGGCGGCGCGGCTTGGTCTGCTCCGGATGTCCCCGATTAGTTGTATCGGGCAACGTCGCGTGAAATTGCATGTTTAACTCTCACTCATGGGGAATAAGCGCATCACGAGCGGCGGGGCTAGCGGGCAGAAATAGCAGGGCACGGCCACGGGAGGTGCGACGGCCTTGTGGTGGGAACGGCGCCGGCTGCGGCGACTCGAGGGCGAGCTAGCGAGCGCGAAAGCAGATCAGCTGGAGTTGCGGCAGCGGCTTGAGGTGTTCGAGGCCATCGCCTCGGCCGCCGGCGCTGCGCTTCCGGAGACGAGCTGGTGGGGCCGGATCGTGCCGTCGGCTCCCATGCCCGCCAGCCTGCGGGCAGCCGCGACCAGCCACGCCAGCCCGGACTCCACGTTGCGCCTCGATGTCGACGGCACCGATGTCATCGCCATCATCAGCGGTCCCGGCGACCCGCGCGAGTGGTGGTCGGCGGTGTGGTCCCTGACCGTACCGGGGGCAGCGTCTTGATCCGCGTCTATCACGTCACGCTGCCGACCGGCCTGGACGTCGTCGCACACCGAGTGGCGTCGGGCGAGCTGTACATCGTCGTCTCTGACCAGCTGGCGCCGGGCCAGCAGCGAGCAGCCGTGCGGTCCGCTATTCGCGCCGCCCGCCGGCAGGCCTGGGACTTCGGCTTCCTGCCGCTGCCGCTCGCAGCCGGGCTCGCCGCGCACACCGCCGTCCGGCACGTGTCCGCGGCGGTCCGCGCGCATGGCGCCATCGCGGCGATCACCGGTGCCGCCACCGCCGCGGCGGGCGCCGTGGCCGCCGCTGTGCTCGTCACCGCGGCCCCCGCCGTGCACCCGCAGCACGGCGCGATCGGCCCGCCGCCGCCCGGCTACTCGCAGTCCGCCACGCCCGGCACGCACCCGGCCACCGGATCACGGCCCGGCCGCAGCGCCCCCGGCGCATCGGGCCAGCCGCCAGGATCGACGCAGCGGGTGATCACGGTCGCCACCCCGCGGACGGCACCGCAGCCGTCCCCGCAGCCCAAGCCCGGCCCGAGCACCTCGCAGCCCGAGCCGGCACCGACGACCACCAGTCCCGTGAGCACGTCGCCGACACCACAACCGACGACCTCGAGCCCGTCATCCTCGCCGCCGTCCAAGTCCGGCGGGCCCAAGACGTGCGTCATCGTGCTGGGCATCACGGTCTGCCTCTGAGCGATCTGGTCCTCGCCTGCCGGCGCCTGACCGGGTCAGGCGCCGGGCCTGGTTGCCTGTTCGCGATCAGCCTCGCCCAGTCCGGCCTGGGCCCGTTCGGCCTCGGTCTCGCGCCAGTTGCGGGCGAGCGCGATGATCCCGCGCACGACATCGGGCGGCAGGCCCGGCGTGTCGGCCAGGTACCGCAAGGTCGGGTCGGCGTCTTCGGCCGGGTCCGGCTCGGCCGGACTTGCCGACGGTTCGCCGCCCGCCAGTATCCGGCGGCATGAGCCCGGCGCCCAGCCGAGCACGATCTCGATCGCGGCCAGGGTGCTGGCCGACACCCGCTGCCCGTTCTCGAGCTTGCCGAGCGTACGCTCCGTCACCCCGGTGGCGGCGGCCAGCGACCTGCGATCCCGCATGCCCAGCGCAACTCGGCCCGCGACCACGTAGTCCGCGAGCCGTCGCCAGTTCTCACCGGCCATCTGGGTCCTCTCGAGGCTGGAAGCGGCGGGGGGCTAGTTCCTTCAGACTAACCCGTCACTTCTGTTTCTTTCCTATCTATCGCGTCTCTTTCGTCACCACCTGCGGGTAGACCATGAATACTTCCGAGATAGATTGACATACCTTCCTGTTTCTTCCTACAGTATGCAACAGAGGTCGACGGTGCGGCGTTCGGCCCCGGATGCAGGCAGGACTGATTCTGGAGTTGCGATGGGTTACACCGGTTCGGCCGACGGTGCATCTCCGCAGCCCGCTGGCGCCGAGCCGGCCCGCCCCGGCTCGCGCCCGGTCCGCCGATCACTCCGAAACCGGGCCGGGGCTCAGCTCGGCGGCACCGCACTGCCGCCGCTGGAGAGCCTGTACCAAGCTCACTACACCTCGCTCGTACGGCTAGCGGCGCTGCTCACCGGGGACGCGATCCTCGCCGAGAGCGTCGCGGCGGACTCCATGGCGGCGCTGCTATCCGGGTCGTTCGGCAGCCGGCCACCCGAGCCGCACCTCTTCTGGCTGCACCGCCAGGTCGTCGTCAGGTCGCGCCGCGCGGCCAGGGGCCGGCCCACGGGAACAGGGGCTGGCGGATCCGGTACTAGCGGATCCGGCACTGTGGGATCGGGCGCGCCGGAATCCGCTCCGGTGATCGGCATGCTGGCAGCCCTGTCGGCCAGCCAGCGAGAGGCGGTCGTGCTGCGGCACTACCTGGAGCTCAGCGACGACGAGACGGCGGCGGTCATGGGCGCGAGCCTGCGGTCCGTGCGCCGCAGCCTGGGCGCGGGCCAGCTGGCGCTCGCGCCGGTCGTGCCGGATGACCCCAGATCAGATCGCGGCGGACCGGATGACGGCGGACCAGGTGCCGCTGGCCAGGCGGGGCCTAGCTGCTGACAGGGTCGCCCGCCGCCCCGAGCTGCTGGCTCATCCACTCCAGCCAGGCGATCCGCTCGCGCGCATAGGCCAGGCCGAACCGCAGCGTCGCGTAGTTGCCGAAGTCGGGATGCGTGACCGGCGGCGACCCGCCGCCGTGCCGGCCCCGCACCGCGGCCCAGTCCGCTTCGTACTGCCCCAGCCGCTCGCGGTGGCTGGCGAGCTGCGCGGCGAACGCCAGGCTCGCGGCGGCCGGATCGGCGGTCCAGGCCGCGTACGCCTTCAGCACCAGCTCGTCCCGGTCCGAGGAAGGCCCGGGCGGCCGGGTCACCCATTCGGCCAGCCGGGCGAGGCCCGCCTCAGTCGGCGAGTAGACCTTCTTATCCCGCGGCCCCGGCCCGGCGGCGGTGTCGAACCGCACCCAACCGCCCGCCAGCAGCTTCTGCAGCTCGGGATAGACCTGGCTGTGCCGGGCCGACCAGAAGTAGCCGAGCGGCCGCCGCGCACGCTCCGACAGCTCGTACCCCGTCGAGGGCTGCCGTGCGAGCAGCGCGAGCAGCGCGTAGCCGAGCCTGGAGATCATGCCGTTCCCGCCGGTTGACAGTGGAGCGCGTCCCTGGTCATTATGTCAAAATTGACATAGACGGCTCACTCGACACTCCGGGAGCCAGGCATGCGGAGCACCCGAACGGCCGCTCTGGTGGTGGCCGCGGTACTCGGGCTGTCGGCCGCCGGCTGCGCGTCCGCGGGCAAACCGCGGGACGGGGGCTCAGCCGGCGGCGGGCCGTCGCCCGCTACCGGGCCGCACAGCGAGGCGCCGCCCGCTCCCCCGCCGCAGTCCGCCATCGCGCAACAATGCGGGCCGCCGGACGGGCCCGGCGAGCTGGTCACGATCCGGGCCGCCGACGGCGTGCGGCTCGCGGCTATCGAGGCCGGCCGCGGCAATCGCGGGGTCGTGCTGGTGCCCGAACTCGGCCGCAGCGGCAAGTGCGGCTGGTGGGCTTACGCCGCGTTCCTGGCCAGGCGCGGATACCACGTGCTGGCGTTCGACCACCTGGTGCACCGGCGCCAGCGGCTGCCCGGCCGGCCCGGCCCACGGGAATCTGATGTCAGACATCCGCGGCGCCGTGGCCCGGCTCCGGCACGACGGGGCGGCCAGGGTCGCATTGCTGGGCGCGTCACAGGGCGGTTCGGAGGTGCTGATCTCGGCTGCGCGGCCGCCTGCGGCGTGGCCGGCGTGGCGGCGCTGTCGGCCGACGAACTCACGATCCCGCTCGCGGCCGCGCCGTACCCGCCGACCGCGGTCGCCGCTGTCCCGCGGCTGCGCCTCCCGGTGCTGTTCGCGGTCGCAAGCTCGGACCCGTACGTGACCGTGCCCGACACCCGCCGCCTGCTCGCCACGGCCGGGCCGGCCAGCAAGCGCCTCGTCGTACTCGGCACGCAGGCGGGACACGGCTGGGACATGGTGTCACCGCCACCGGCCGGCGGACCGGTGCCCGCCTTCGGCTGGACCGTACTGGCCTTCCTGCGCCGGGTGACCGGATGAGAACGCCGCGCGCGGCCGTCGCCGGGCTCGCCGCCTTCCTGCTGGCGTGCGGGTGCGCCGCAGCCGGCGCAGTCCGGGCGCACCGCGCGGCCCGCCGTGCTCGCGTTCCTGCACCGCGTGCTGACCTGATTCCGGCACCACCAGCGACGACCGCGACCGCGAGAACCCGGCCGCCGGCGGACTGACGGACGGCGTCCGCACCGCGGCCGCGTTCCCGGCCAGATCACGTTAGGCAATCGTTAGCCTGACCAACTCCAGGCATCTGTCGCGCGGCGGTTTAAGGTGACATGATCGGCCCAAAGCACCCTCCTGACCCCGGGAATGACAATGGTTGACACTGGTCTCAGGCGCGACGCGATCGGCTTGCGCGAGGTCCTGTTCCAGAGCATCACCGACATGGCACCGGGCGCGGCGATCGCCGCGTCGATCCCGGCGGGCGCCGCGCTCGCCGGCGGCGCGCTGCCGCTCGCCGTGGTGTTCGCGCTGATCGCCTGCCTGTTCTCGGCCTGGAGCATCGGCCAGCTCGCCAAGGAACTGCCGTCGTCCGGCTCGATGGCGACCTACGCCGCGCGCGGCCTGCACCCGTCGCTCGGCTTCCTCGTCGGCCTGGGCCTACGCCATGGTCGGCTGGCTGATCCCGCCGCTGGTGCTGCTCCAGCTCGGCTTCACCGTGGCCGGCGACGCTGCACGCCGAGATCTCCGGCTACCCGGCGAACCTGTGGTGGCCGTGGTCGATCCTCGGCCTGCTCATCATCTTCGCGGCCGGCTACTTCGGCGTCCGGACCTCGGCCAGGTTCGGCACCATCCTCGGCATCTTCGAGATCGCCGTCTTCCTGATCATGGGCATCCTGCTGATCTTCCACGCCGGCAGCCACAACACGCTGTCGGTGTTCACCACGAAGTACACGCCGCCCGGCGTTCCACGGCCTGTCAGCGGCGTCATCGCCGGGTCGGTGTTCAGCGTCCTGGCCTTCGGCGGCTTCGAAGGCGCCGCCCCGCTGGCCGAGGAGGCCCGCAACCCGCGCCGGACGATCCAGCTCGCCGTCCTGCTGGCCACGCTGTCGATCGGCGTGCTGTACGTGTTCACCACCTACGCCGCCGACGTCGCCTTCGGGCCCGGCCAAGTTCGCGCAGCTTCACCACCGGCACCGGCGCCGCGTCGTGGGAGGGCATGGCCCGGTCGCTCTACGGCCTGTTCTGGATCCTGGTCTTCCTGGCGATCGTGAACTCGACGCTGGCGAACTCCAACGCGGGCGTGAACGTGTCCAGCCGGACGACGTTCGCGATGGGCCGGATTCAGCGCCTTCCCCACCGCGCTCGCCCAGCTCAGCGCCCGGCACCAGTCCCCCGTCAACGCGATCGTCGCTCGGCGGCGTGATCTCGCTGGCGGTCATGCTCGGCCTCGGCCTGCACTACGACCCCACCGACGGCGTTCTCCATGGTCGGCACCGGCCTGGTGATCCTGATCGTCGGGGTCTACATCGTGATGAACGCTGCGTGCATCGGCTTCTTCACCCGCAGCGGCGAGCCAAGCTTCAACCTCGCTGTCGCACCTGATCGTCGCCGATGCTCGGCATCGCCGCGTTCGTCCCGGCCTGGTGCGCCGGCGCCGGCATCAAGATCCCCGGCCTGAGCTTCATCAGCCCGCTGCCTGCGCCGCTGTCCTACATGGGCCCGGCGGTCGCGATCTGGATGGTGCTCGGCGTCATCTACCTGATCTACCTCTACCCACGTAACCCGCAGCGGGTCGTCGACGTCGGCCTGGTCCACCTCGACGTCGAGCCGGCCGAGCGCGTAGGGTGGCCTCATGAGCGACCTTGAGGTAGTCAGCTTCCGGCCGGAGCGCGACCAGTACGCCTGGACGTTCGGCGGCGTTCCGCCGGTCCTGCGGATCAAGCCGCCCGTGCGTGCTCGAGGTCTTCACCGAGGACGCGTTCTTCGGCCGGGTGCGCAGCGAGAACGACCTCGTGTCGCAGGTCTGCGAGTTCCCGTTCGTCAACCCGCAGACCGGCCCGTTCTACATCGAGGGCGCCGAGCCGGGCGACACGGTCGCGGTGCACTTCGTGTCGATCACCCCGGCGAAGGACTGGGGCGCGTCCACCACGATCCCGCTGTTCGGCGCGCTCACCGGCACGCACCTGACCGCGCTGCTCAACGAGCCGCTGCCCGAGCTGGTGTGGATGTGGCAGTTCGACACGGCGGCGAATACGTGCCGGTTCACCGCCAGGCACGGCGACTTCACCGTCGACATGCCGATGAACCCGATGCACGGCACCGTCGGCGTCGCGCCGGCCAACCTGGAGGCGCGCAGCGCGCTGGTGCCCGACGCCTTCGGCGGCAACATGGACACCCCGGAGATGCGCGCGGGCACCACCTGCTACCTGGGCGTCAACGTGGAAGGCGCGCTGCTGTCGCTCGGCGACGGGCACGCCCGCCAGGGTGAGGGCGAGACCTGCGGCGTCGCGGTCGAGACCGCGATGAACACGGTGCTGATCGTCGACCTGATCAAGGGCACGCCGTGCCCGTGGCCGCGGCTGGAGAACGACGAGTACGTCATGACCGCCGGGTCGGCCCGACCGCTTGAGGACGCGTTCAGGATCGCCCAGACCGAGCTGGTGCTCGTGGCTGGCCAGCCAGTACGGCATGGACATGATGGACGCCTACCAGCTCGTCACGCCAGGGCGTCGAGGCACCGCTGGCCAACGTGGTCGACGTCAACTACACCAGCATCGCCAAGATGCCCAAGCGGTACCTGCCGGCCGGGCCGGTGATGGGCGGCACCCACGCCCGGCTGCGGGCCGTGGCCGCGGAGCTATAGCACCAGGCGCAAAAAGGACCGGCGGGCCGGGGCTGTCCCTCAGGAAGCCCCGGCCCGCCGGTTTGCTGCTGCTGGTCCGCGCAGCTGCGCGGTCCGGCTCAGTCCTCTTCGAAGGAGGTGCCCGGCGTCCAGCTCTCCCGCCTGATCTGGAAGAACGGCGACTTGAGCCCGAACCGCGCCCAGATCATCAGGATGATGCCGACGACGAGGAAGCCGAGCAGGGTGAGGTTCTGCGCCGCGTCGGCGCCCTGGATGGACTTGATGGCCACCCAGGCGAGGAAGGCGATCGCCGCGAGCGGCAGCAAGCCCAGCGTCAGGAAGTCGACGGCGCTGCTCACGACCCGGCGCCGGTAGTAGACCATGGCGGATAGGGCGGTGATGCAGTAGAACGTCGCGTACAGGATGCCGGTGTTGTTGAGCACGTAGCTGAACGTGTTCTGCACCGACGTGGACAACAGATAGGCCCAGCCCATCGCCAGCAGGATGAAGCTGGCCACGACCGTGGCCACGACCGGCGTCTTGAACCTGGCCGACACGTTCGCCAGGCTGCTCGGCAGCGCCCGGTAGCTGGCGATGCCGTAGGCGATCCGCGCGCTGAGCACGATGCCGACGCCGGTGGCCGCGATCACCCCCAGGGCCAACGCCAGCGCAAAGGCCTGGCCGCCAATGCCACTGCCGGACACCAGGTGGCCGACGTAGACGAGGATCGAGTCGCTGTTGTTGTTCATCTTGCTGGCCGAGGCGACGCCCTGCAGGCCGGTCTGGGCGATGATGAACAGAATCGCGGCAGCAGTTACCGCGAGCATCGCGGCCTTGCCTGGGTTCTCCCGCCGGTGCTTCACTTCCTCGTTGACGTACAGCGTGCCGTCCCAGCCGGTGAACATGAACACCGTGATCAGGAACGCGTCGACCAGCTGACCCTTGCCGCCAATGCCGTGCAGGCTGAACCAACCCGCCGTGATCCCCACCGTGCCCACGTGATGGCCGAACACCCAGATCAGGCCCCAGATCGCGAAGACCAGCAGGAGGGCGTACTCGAGCAGGCCGATGACCACCTGGGTGCGGGCGGTCATCCGGATGCCGACGATCGAGATGATCATCATGACTACGACCAGCACGGTGGCGATGAGGATGTTCCCCCACATGCTGTTCGCGTTCTTGTTGAATACCGCGAGCACCGACGGGCCCACGGCCGTGACCGGCGTGAGCGTGCCGAACAGCGTGCCCGCGAGCATCAGCCAGCCGGTGATGTAGCCCAGGTACGGGCTGATCGCGCGGCCGACCCATTCAAACGACGCACCGCAGTTCGCGTTCCATAGGTTCAGCCGCCGGTAAGCATTGGCAATGATCAGCATCGGAATGGCGGTAATGAGCAGGATCAGCGGTCCCCCGTACGCGGCCGCGCCAATGAGGGCGACCAGCGTGAACGACACAGAGACCGTCGGCGCCGTGTCGGCCATGCCGATGAGCGTGTCCTGGGCGACGCTGATGGCATTGGGTTCAAGCCGCGAGGCGGCGGCCCGGGCCACTGTGGACTGGTGAGTCATGTTCCCTCCGGGTAGCAGTCGACGGTTTCCAACCGGACTGCGGCTTCTGTTGCTGTCATGGCCCAGACAAGTCAAAAGGACCGGCTAAATCTGATTTCGGCCAGCTTCGGAGTAGCGTAGCGGAAACGACGCATGTGCGTAAGGAGCACACGCGAAGTGCGCTAACTGGCTTATCAACTCCGAGTCAAGGACGGCATTCCCGCTGGTGAACCGCGGCTATGACGGCCGAATGGCGCCCCGCGCCGGTCCGCTAGAGCGCGTCGGCCACCAGCGCCGCCACCAGCGCCGCCCGGCCGGGCAACGCGGAGATCAGGACGTGCTCGTCATCGGCATGCGCCCCGCCGCCGACCGCGCCGAGCCCGTCCAGGGTGGGCGTGCCGACGCCGGCCTGGTCCCCCTCAGCTCACCTTCGGCGTGGCCCGCACCCCGAAGTGCAGGTACTTCTCGCCGGTCCGCAACTGGTAGAACGTCACCGGGCTCCACGTCCGCGCGTGCGGCTCGCGCAGCACGTACAGGTCCGGGCCGGCGGCTACCAGCGCGTACTCCGTGGTCGGCTCCGGGGTCAGCTCCGCCAGCGGCCCGGTGACCGTGCTGCGCAGTACCGGTCCGTCCGCTCCCGTGCAGCACGTCCAGTCGCGCGCTGGCCCGCTCGTACCGGCCGAGGTGCGGGGTTATGTCCGCCGTTACCGGTGACGCCGGCGGCGCCAGCGGCATCGGCATGTCGGCGCCGCCGAGCTCGGCGAAGAGCTCCCGGAACAAGTCCTGGTACAGGTCCCTGGTGTTGCCGCCGTTGGTGAGCAGCACGACTGCTAGCCCCTCCTCCGGCAGGATCCGCAGAAACGCGGACTGGCCGATCGTGTTGCCGTCGTGCCCGATCAGCCGGCGGCCGTTCCAGCCGAACCGGATCCAGCCAAGCCCCCAGGAGTCGCCGAGGGTGTGCTGGTCCGGCAGCTCGGCGTGCTGCTCCGTCATCGCCGCCGCGCTGGCCGCCGACAGCACCCTGGTGCCGTCCGGCGCCTGGCCGCCGGTCAGGTGCATGCGGGCGAAGGCCAGCACGTCAGCGGTGGACGAGCAGATGAGGCCGGCCGGGCCCACGGACCGCGGCAGCATCCAGACCGGCGCGCGGCTGATCTCATCGGTCTCCTCGCCGACGTGACCCACCGCTGTCCGGTACAGCAGCGCCTCCTCTGGCAGCGTGACCGTGTGCGTGAGCCCGAGCGGCGCGCAGATGCGGCCCGCCAGGGCGGCGTCCCAGGTGCCGCCGGTCAGCTTCTCGATGACGCGGCCCGCCAGCGCGAAGCCGGAGTTGCAGTACGACCACGTCGCGCCCAGCGGATGATTCTGCGCGGCGGCACCGAGCTGCGCGACGTACTTCTCGACGCAGTCGTCACCACGGCCGGTGTCGGTGAACACGTCACCGTCGATGCCGCTGGTGTGCGTGAGCAGGTGCCGCATCGTCACCTGCTTGGTTACGTCCGGGTCGGCGAGCCGCAGCTCGGGCAGCACTTCGGCGACCGGCGCGTCCAGATCGAGCAGTCCCTCATCCACCAGCTGCATGGCGAGCGTCGCGGTCCACACCTTCGAGATCGACCCGATCTGGAACAGCGAGTCCGTGGTCGCGGGCACGCCGGTCTCCTTGTTCAGGACGCCGCACGCGACTTCGGCCAGCTCGTCGTCCTCGCCGGGCCGGGCCCGCAGGATGCCCAGCGCGGCGCCGGGCACCCGGTGCTTCTCGGTCAGCGCGGCCAGCCGGCGCTGCCAGTGCGCGGCGTCGATGCGCGGCCGTCGCGGGCCGCCGGCGCCCGCGGCGTATTGCTGCACCCAGTCGGCGACCCGGCGGTTGAAGTCGATCCGGTGCGACGGCTTCCCGTCGAGGATGAAAAGGTGCGACGCGTCCGGGTACAGCACCAGCCGGGTCGGCACGCCGAGCTCGCGCAGCGCCGTGTGCCACTGCTCGGCCTGCCCGATCGGGCAGCGCACGTCGGCCGCGCCGTGCACGACGAGCGTCGGCGTGCGCACGTTGGTGACCTGCGCCAGCGGCGACATGGCCGGGTAGCGGTCCTGGCCGGCCCAGGGCTGGCCGCCGAACTCCAGCTCGCTCAGGTAGTGCCCGGCGTCGGACGTGCCCGCCATGCTGACCAGGTCGCTGACCACGCCGCCGGCGACCGCGGCCGCGAACCGGCGGTCCCGGCTGGTGAGGAAGCAGGTCATGTAGCCGCCGTAGCTGTAGCCGGTCACCGCCAGCCGGTCCGGATCCGCGACGCCCGCGGCGACGAGCGCGTCGACCGGCTCGAGGAAGTCCTTGCCGTCCGCCGATGCCCCAGCCGCCCACGGCCGCGGTGTAGAAGCGCTCGCCGTAGCCGTCGCTGCCGCGCGGGTTCAGCAGCAGAATCGTCCAGCCGCGGGCGGCGAGTTCCTGGTGGTACAGGTGCACCGGGTCGGCCGCGCCGTGCCACGCGTTGTGCGGGCCGCCGTGAATGTCGAGCAGCAGCGGCTGCGGCCCGGACCGGGCCGGGTCCCGGATGAGCCAGCCCTGCACGACGGTGCCATCGGAGATGGTGAAGTCGCGTTCCGTGCGCACGAACGGCTCGGCGCCGTCGAGCACAGCGCCGTGGCTGGTGCGGACGGTCTCGGCACCGTCGGCCAGGTTCACGGTCACCACCTCACCGAACGAGGTCGGTGTGGCCAGCACGATCGCCGCGGTCTGCCCGGCCACGGACATCCCGGCCACCACCCGGCCCGCGCCGGTCAGCACCGGCCGCGGCTGGCTGCCCGCCGACACGGCGTACACGTGCGTGCAGCCCCGGTCCCGAACGCAGAACCAGACGGTGCCGTCAGCGCTCTGCTGGGGTCGGGCGCCAGGGTAGCCGGGACCGCCGGGCATCACGTTGCGGTCGAGCGGGCCGGCCAGGTCCGTCACCGGGCCGCCTTCGACCGGAACGGACAGCAGCCTGGCGTGTCCCGTCGGCCGGCCCTGCGTGCCCGTGACCAGCAGCGTGTCCCCGTCGGCGGTCCATGTGACCGATTCGGCGGCCCCGTCGGCGAGCGCGGCGCAGACCGGATCGGATGGCCCGGCCGACACGTCCAGCACATACACGGGCGCGCGCAGAGTCAGGTCCGCGTCGGCCGCGGTCGCCGCGGTAAACGCGAGCCGGGCCGAGTCCGGCGACCAGGCCGGCTCGCCCGCGTGCCAGTCGCCGGCCGTGACCTGGCGGCACTGGCCGCGTGGCCAGGTCGAGCACGTGCAGGTGCTTGCGCGTGGTGCGGAGCAGGCCGGCCCCGTCGGCCTGGTAGTCGAGCCGGTCAGCTACGATCGGCGCCGCCGAGCGGCGAGTGCGGGCGGCGTCGTCCTCGCCCGCGACCGCGTGCAGGTCCGTGGCCGCCGCGAACGCGATCTTCGTCCCGTCCGGGCTCCAGACCGGGGCGCCGGCGCCAACCGGCAGCGTGGTCAGTTGCTCGGGCTCGCCGCCGTCGGCCGGGAGCAGGTACAGCTGGGCTCGCCCCGTCTGGCCAGCACCGTCCTGCCCGCGCAGGAACGCTATCCGGGTCCCGTCGGGCGACCAGGCCGGCCCGGTGTCGGCCGGCCGCGGGTGAGCTGAGCCGGCTCGCCGGCGCTGGCACCGACCCGCCACAGGCAGCGCACGACCTTGTCGCCGCCGGGATCGGCGGTGGCGAGCACGTAGACGATCTGGCTGCCGTCGGGAGCCAGGGCGGGCTGCTCCGGCACGGCAACGCTGGTCAGATCGTCAATGCACAGGCGGCGTGTCACTGGCTTCTCCTCCGTCGACGGCGATTACTAACAGCCTGACGGTATTGTCCGGCCACTGGCTAGCGGCAGAGTGACACCCGCCTGAGCCCGCCGGCGTTCCGGCGCGGTCAGCCCATCAGCGCGTCGAACAGATCGGCGTACCTGAGCAGGTGCAGGTCGCCGACGTAGTGCTCGCCAATGTAGGCCTGCGCCGCCTTCCCCATCGCGGCGGCTTCGTCCGGATCCGCCAGCAGCCGGCGGACCGCCGCGCCGAACGCCCCGAGGTCGCGCGGGTCAGGCAGCAGGATGCCGGTCCCGTCGGCGATCTGGTCGATGATCCCGCCCACGGCGGAGCCGATCACCGGCCGGGCCTTCCACATGCCCTCGGCCACGGTGAGCCCGAAGCCCTCAGCGAGGCTCTTCTGCGCGATGACAGCCGCGTGCCGCTGCAGCGCGTTGACCATGACGGCGTTCTCGTCGGCGTCCTCCAGCGGCAGCGTGACCAGCAGGATGCGGCGGCGGACCGCGTCCGGCAGTGCCCGCCACTGCAGCAGGCAGTCGGCGAAGACCGCGGCGCCCTCCGGATCGTCGGACACGCCGGCGACCGCGGGCCCGACGAGCAGCAGGTATCCCGGCCCGCCCGCGGCGGCGTAGCCGGCGAAGCCGTGCATCACGCCGGGCATGTCCTTCAGCCGATCCCACCGCGACACCTGCAGCACGAGCGGGTCTTCGGGCGCGGGCAGGCCCTCGCAAGTGATCTCGGCGGAACGGGTGACCAGCCCGGGGCTGCCGTCGCCGCGGGTGAACTCAGGCCTGGTGCCGACCGGCACGATGTTCAGCACGCCGATCCGGCCCAGGATCGCCCGGACCACGGCGTCGTCGAGGTGCTGGTTCTTCGGCGCGAACGGGTCTATGGACGGCGGGATGATCGCGACACTCCGGTCCGGGATCCAGTCGGGCACGTACTCGCGCCGGGAGAAGACGTGCATCCGGGCCGCGGCCAGGTAGGGCCGCAGGAAATTCCAGGCGGAATCGGTCGCGTCGTTCTCCCAGTCGACGCCGATGTGGCAGCGCCACGCGACCCGCGCGCCGGCGCTGGCCAGCGCGGGCGCGAGCCCGGCGGTCTGCGGGTCGTGCAGCAGGACGAGATCTCCCGGCTGGATCTCGTCCAGCAGTTCTACCGCGTTCCCGGCCAGCACCGTGGTGTAGTGGGCCGCCTCGTCGGCGCGCAGCGGACCGCCGGACGCGTCCCCGTGGATCTGGTTGTGCAGCCGCTTGGTCACGGCGAAGAACTCGGCGTCCCCGGTGATGACGCCCCACCGGATTGGCACGTGCAGGTCATGGGCGTACCCGAGCAGCACGCGCAGCATCTCGGCGACGCCGCCGCCCACCGAGGTCGAGCTGACCGTCCAGATAGTCCGGTCGCCGAGCCGCTCCCGGAACTGCTCGGCGGCCCGGACCAGCCGCGACTGCCGCCGCGAGCCGACGACCGTCTCCAGCAGCCCGGCCGAGCGCTGCGGCACGTCGATCCATCGCACCAGACTCACGGCGGGCCTCCCCCGTTGATCTCCACCGGCCGGGGTGAGGCATACCCAGAATCTGCCTGGTACTAGCCGCCCTGCAGCTTGGCGGCCGGGCTGTCGGCCGGATGGAAGACGCCGAGCACCCGCAGGGTGCCCGGGCCCGGATTCTCCAGGCAGTGCAGCAGGCCGGGCGGCAGGTGCAGGCAGATGCCGGGCTCCAGCGGGTGCTGGCTACCCCCGATGTGGGCCACGCCGGTGCCGGACAAGATCAGCACGACCTCGTCGTAGGGGTGGCTGTGCTCCGGCGCCCGGCTCGGCGGGATCTCGCCGACGAACTGCGTGGCCACCGCGCAGCCCCGGCCGGGCCCGAACAGGACCCGGAACTCGCGGTCCCCGGTCCGCTCGACCTCGCAGTCGGCCAGGTCGCTGTGGACCGCCTGGCCCCGGCCGGCGTCGTCGCTGCCCTCGGCGGCGGGCAGGGACACGATGTCCAGCTGCAGGTCCTGGCCGTCGGCGCTAGCCGAGAACGCCGCGCCGGGCGGGATCCGCAGCCCGCGGTCGGGCTGCAGGGCCGGGCCGGCCGCGCCGTTGATCGTCACCGAGCCCTGGCCGGCGACCACGAACCACAGCTCTCCGCCGGCCGCGGCCGTACCACCGAACTGGCGGCCCGCCGGGACCTGCACCGCGTGCCGGGCCAGGCCGGGCGAATCAACCGTGCCGGTGTCCAGCAGCCGCTTGCTGCTGGCGCCCGAGCTGGTCTCCTCGGCCGGCACGTCACCGGCGCGGACGAAGGCGCCGCCGCCCGTCAGCCGCCGGACACCGGGCTGGTGCGCGGCGACGAGCGCCGGCCAGCGCCTCGTTGAACCGGTCGATCTCGTCCAGGGTGTTGTAGTGCGCGAGCCCGATCCGCAGCGCTTCGCCCCAGCCGATCCGGTCGTGCAGGCCGAGCGCGTAGTAGCTGCCGTGGCTCCACACCCCGAAGCCGAGCTTGGCCAGTTCCTCGCTCAGCATCGCCGAGGGGACGCCGGGGAAGTTGACCAGGAACACGGGCACCCGGCCGTCCATCGTCGGCAGGCCCCAGAGCCGGGCGCCGGCCGGCAGCCCCGCCAGCAGCCGCTCGCCGAGCTGGTGCTCCCAGGCCGCGAGCCGGGCCATGCCGCCCAGGCTGTCGAGGTAGGAGTAGGTCGCCAGCAGCGCGCCGAGCAGCTCGTAGGGCAGCGTCCCGGTCTCGAACCGGTGCCCGGCGACATCCATCGGCACCGGCCGGGCCTTGTAGGGCCGCCAGGACTCCAGCAGCTCCCGGCGGCCGTAGGCGATGCCCAGATGCGGACCGCAGAACTTGTAGGCCGAGCACGCCACCAGGTCAGCGCCGATCGCCTGCACGTCCATCGGCTCGTGCGCCGCGTACTGAACGGCGTCTACCCAGCTCAGCGCCCCGGCCGCGCGGGCGAGGTCGCAGACGGCCCTGGCGTCCACGATCGTTCCGGTCGAGTTGGCGCACCACGGGAACGCCACCACCCGCGTCCGGGGGCCCAGCTGCCGCTCCAGGTCCGCGAGGTCCAGCGTGGTGTCGGCGTGCACGTCCGCGTGCCGGACGACCAGGCCCAGGTCACTGGCCAAGTCGAGCCAGGGCGCGACGTTGCCGTCATGATCGAGCCGGGTGACCACGATCTCGTCGCCGGGCTTGAGCTCGCGGCCGAGAGTGCGGGTCAGCATGAAGTTCAGCGACGTCATGTTGCCGCCGAAGATGATCTCCTCCGGCGCGCACCCGAAGAACCGCGCGGACGCCGCCCGCGCCTCGTCGACCAGCGTGTCCAGCCGCCTGCTGGTGGCGTACGGGGCGCCGGTGTTGCCGCTGGCCTCCAGGTAGACCCTGGCCACCGCGGCGCCGATCTCGTCTGGCGTCTGGGTGCCGCCCGGCGCGTCCAGGTAGACGAAATCACCGGTCAGGGAACTGAAGCGAGCCCGCATCGCGGCTAGCTCGGCGGCCGGGAAAACTGGGTCGGCGGTGGTCAGGACGCTGGAAGCCGCGGCGGCAAATTCACTCATCAATCGGACAGTAGGTGCCAGAGTGTCAGCTGGTCAATGCCTCGCCTGGTGCGGTCAGCGGGGAGAACTGCCCGGTCAGCGGCCGAGGTAGGCGCGCTTGAGGTCCTCGCTGCGCAGTAGCTCGGCCGCCGGGCCCTGCAGCACGATCTCCCCGGTCGACAGCACGTAACCGCGGTCGGCGATCGTCAGCGCCATCGTGGCGTTCTGCTCGACCATCAGCACGGCGACGCCGGACTCGTGGATCTCCTTGATGATCAAGAAGTTCTGCTGCACGAGGGCGGGCGACAGGCCCATTGACGGCTCGTCCATCAGCAGCAGCTTCGGCCTGGACATCAGCGCCCGGCCGACCGCCACCATCTGCTGCTCCCCGCCGGACAGCGTGCCGGCCAGCTGACCGCGCCGTTCCAGCAACCGCGGGAAGAACGTGTGCACCCGGTCCAGGTCAGCGTCGAGAGTCTGGTTGCCGCGCAGCACGGCGCCCAGCTCCAGGTTCTCCCGCACCGTCATGTCCCCGAACAGCCTGCGGTTCTCCGGCACGATCGCGATGCCGCGGGCGATCCGGTCCGGCACCGCCCAGCTGGTGACGTCCTGGCCGTCCAGCAGGACCCGGCCCGAGCGCGGCTGCACGATGCCGAGCACCGTCTTCAGCGTCGTCGATTTGCCAGACGCGTTCCCGCCGAGCAGGCAGACCAGCTCCCCTGCCGCCACCTGCAGTGAGATGCCCTCCAGGATCCGCATCTGCCCGTAGTACGTGGTCACGTTCTCCAGGCTGAGCAGCGGGGCATCGCCGGTCACGGCCGTCCCGGCGCTTCCGGCTGGCTCCGGCACCGCGCTCTGCCCGCCCGCTTCCGGTGTGCTGGTCATCCGGACTCCGCGAGTGCGTCGGGGTCGCGGCCCATGTAAGCCTCGACCACAGCCGGATGGTTGGCGACCTGGTCGAAGTCGCCCTCGGCGATCTTCACGCCGTGGTCCAGCGCCATGACCCGGTCCGAGCAGCCGGCGACCACGTGCATGTCGTGCTCGATCACGAGAATCGCCACCCCGCGTTCGTCTCGCAGCCGCCCGATCAGCTCGGTGATCTCGTGCGTCTCGGTCGGGTTCATGCCGGCCGCGGGCTCGTCCAGCAGCAGCAGCCGGGGCTGGGTCGCCAGCGCCCTGGCGATCTCCAGCCGGCGCCGGTTGGCGTACGAGAGCGAGTACGCGGGCTGATCCCAGCGGTACCCGGCCAGCCGTTGCCCGAAGAAGGACAGCACCTCGCTGGCCAGCTCCCTGGCCTGTCGTTCCTCCCGGCGGGCCCACGGCAGCCGGAGCACCGACTCAACGGGCGTGGCTCTGGTGTGCCCGTATGTGGCCGCCATCACGTTCTCCAGCACCGACATGTTCATGAACAGCCGCAGGCTCTGGAACGTGCGGGCGATGCCCAGCTGGGCGATCCTGTGCTGCGGCCGGCCCGCGATCGACTGGCCCCCGAACAGGACGTCGCCCGCCGTCGGCGCGTAGACGCCGGTGATCACGTTGAAGATCGTCGATTTGCCCGCGCCGTTCGGGCCGATCACGCTGACGATCTCGCGCTCAGCGACGGCCAGGTCCAGCTCGGACAGCGCGCGCAGGCCGCCGAACGCCAGCGACAGCTGTGCCAGCGTGAGAACCGGCGCCTGGGCTGGCTGCGACCGTGCTGGCTCCGGCTGGGTCGGCTCCGGCGCGGTCGGCTGGTCGGGGGCGGTCACACCGGCACCTCGACCCGCCGGCTGCCGAGCAGGCCCTGCGGCCGGGCGGTCATCATCGCGATCAGTATCGCCCCGATCAGGATCTGCCGGGTCACCTGATAGTTCGCGATCAGCACCGTCTCCCAGGTGAACGACGCCACGTACAGCGTCGGCACCAGCAGAATCGTCCGCCACCGGCCCTTGAGCTGGACCAGGGCGATGACCAGGCACACCAGCAGCACGAAGCCGTACTTGCCGGGTGTCTGCGGGTTCGCCGGCACGATCACCCAGTCCCGCAGCGCGGACCCGACGAAGCCGGTCGACTGCGGCGACCCGGCGACCCAGCTGGCCGAGATCGCGGCTGCGATCGCGTGCGCGGCATAGCCGAAGGCCACGAGCGCGGCCAGGACCAGGCCCAGCTTGCGCCACGGTCGGAGCCGGGCCAGCAGCGTCAGCAGGAGCAGGCCGTAGAACAGGTAACCCGCGTAGGTGGGGCTGCGCAGCAGGCCGTCGTAGATCACGTACAGCAGCAGGCCGCCGGTCGCGGCGCCGGCGATGCTGCCAGCGCCGCCGAGCACCAGCGCCGCGTACACCACGATGAGGATGGGGGTGTCGAAGTCGGTCGGGAACACGCTGATCTGCTGCGCCGCGAAGACCGTCCCGGCCAGTGCCGCGACCATGGCGCCGAACGCGAACGCCATCAGCTTCACCCGGTCCACCGGGATCGTCATCGACGCCGCCGCCAGCGGGTCCTCGCGCACTGCCCGCCAGGCCCGGCCGGTGCGGGAGGTGTCGAGCAGCCGGAGCACCGCCATGGTGGCGACCAGCAGGATGACGAGCAGCTCGTAATAGCCCTTGTTGCTCTCCAACTGCACGCCGAAGCCATGGATCGTGTCGACGCCGACGATCCCGTTCGCTCCGCCGAAGACCCCGGGCGACACGTTGTTGGTGAACTCCACGAACGCCTCGCCGAAGAACAGCGTGACGATCGCCAGGTAGTCACCGCTCAGCCGGCGCGACGGCAGCCCCACCAGCAGCCCGAGGACGCCGGTCGCGATCATGACGATCGGGATCGACAGCGGCGCGCTGAGGTGGATGCCGTGCGCGCCGATCTTCGCCGAGGAGAGCAGCGCAAAGCCGTAAGCGCCGAAGCCGAAAAACGCGACGAAGCCGAGGTCGAGCAGGCCGGCCCAGCCGACGACGATGTTCAGGCCGACGGCCAGCAGCGCGATCCCCAGCGAGTCGATGCCGACCTGCAGCTGGAAGCCGCCGAGACCGAGCAGCGGCAGCGCGAGGCCCGCGAGCGTGACCAGCGCTAGCCGCGGCCACCAGCCGACCCGCTCGAAGGACCGCTGCGCCCAGCCGAGCCAGGACGGCAGGTACTCGTGCCGCTGCTCCCGGCGTGCGACCCACTCGTCGGCGCCGACCTGCGGCCCGGTCAGCTGCGGCGCTCCGAGCCCGCCCGCCTCCGGGCCGGTGGGCGGCACTGCTTCCCCGGTCATGACGGCCTCACACCTTCTGCAGCTGCGGCTGGCCGAACAGCCCGGTGGGCCGCACCAGCATCACCGCGATCAGCACGCCGAACACGATGAGGTTGGTGTAGGTCGAGGAGACATAGCCGGTGATGAACGACTCGGCGATGCCGATCAGCAGCCCGCCGAGCATCGCGCCGGGCAGCGAGCCGATCCCGCCCACCACCGCCGCGGTGAACGCCTTCAGCCCGGCGAGGAATCCGATCGTGTTCGTGACCTGGTTGAACAGCAGGCCGGCCATCACCCCGGCGACGCCGGCCAGCGCCGAACCCAGGAAGAACGTCGCCGCGATGGTGAAGTTGACGTTGATGCCGAGCATCTCGGCCGCCTCCCGGTCCGAGGCCACCGCCCGCATCTGCTTGCCGAGCTTGGTCTTGATCACCAGCAGCCGCAGGCCCACCATCAGCACCAGGCCCAGGACCAGGACCATGATCTGCACGGCGTCGATGTTCACCGAGCCGATCTGGATCCCGGACGAGAACGAGATGAAGTCCGGCGTGTTGTAGATGCGGTACTGGGCGCCGAACAGCAGCAGCGCCGAGTTCTCCAGGAAGAAGGAGATGCCGATCGCGGTGATCAGCGGCGCGATCCGGGGGGCGTTCCGCAGCGGCCGGTAGGCGAACCGCTCGATGGCCACACCCAGGAACCCGACGAGCACGGCCGCGGACACGAACATGATCGTCACCAGCAGCGGCACCGGGATGTGCAGCGACTGCGGGCCGCCGAACCACTGGATCACGAAGTAGCCGACGAACGCGCCGACCATGTACAGGTCGCCGTGGGCGAAGTTGAGCAGCTTGAGCACCCCGTAGACCATCGAGAACCCGAGCGCGACCAGCGCGTAGAGCGCGCCGGTGGTGATGCCGTTCACCAGCTCCTGGAAGAAAAAGGTCATGCGGCGCCAATCCGCCCCGTCATCCAGGCCGCCGGGGTCTGGCGGGCCGTTCCGGCCCGGCAGACCCCGGTCGGCGACTTGCTATCCGCCGGGTCAGCCCGGGATCAGGTTGTAGTTGCCCTTCGCGTCGATCTTGAACAGGAAGAACTTGCCGTTGGTCAGGTCACCGTTGCCGGTGAAGCTGATCGACTGGCCGAGGATCGAGGTGGACTCGTTCGTGGCCTTGACCGCCGCCAGCACGTTGGCGCGGGTCGGGGTCTGGCCGGACTGGCACACCGACGCGATGGCCTCGTCCAGCACGTGCGTCGCCGCGAACACCGGCGGGCCGAACGTGCCGTAGCTGATGTTCTTGGCCGCCGCGGCCGCCACGATCGGCGCGTCCGCCGCGATGCCGTGGATGTCCGGGCCGAACGACGACACGTACGAGCCATCGATCGTGAAGGTGCCGGGCGAGAACAGGCCGTCAGTTCCGAAGATGACCGCCTTCTTGTGCTGCTGCGCCAGGTCGCGACCGAGTTGCTGCGCGTTGGAGGCCACCTGCCAGGGCAGCACGACCACCGAGGTGGACGGCGTGACCTTGGCGATGATGGACGAGAAGTCCGTCAACTTCTGCGACACCGACTCGTGATCGACCTTGATCCCGGCCGCCTTGAAGACCGGCAGCATGGCCGCGACCAGGCCGGTCGAGTACGCCTCCTGGTCGTCCACGATCATCAGCGACTTCGGCTTCAGGTTCTGGACGATGTAGTTGGCGTCTTGCGGGCCCTGCACGCTGTCCTTCGACACGACCCGGAAGAACGTCGGGTACGTGCCCGTCGTCAGCGCCGCGGCCGTCGCGGATCCGGAGATGAACGCGAGCCCGGCCCGCGCCATCAGCGGCCCGACCGCCTCGACTTCCTGGCTGCCGGCGGGGCCGACCACGCCGGTGATCGCGTTTTGCGACGTGAGCTGCTGCGTCACGGTCGTCGCGATCGACGGGGTGAGCTGGGTGTCACCCTGCACCAGCGTGATGTCTGTCTTGTTCGCCGTGTTGTCCATCGCGAGCGCGAGCTGGGCGAAGTGCAGCTGCTCCTGGCCCAGGGTCGCCACCGGACCGGTGATCGGAGCTTCGATTCCGATCGAGGTCTGGCACTTGGTGACCGCCGCCTTCGTAGTGCCGCTGGCGCCGCCGCTGGGCGAACCGCCGCCGCTGCTGCCGCAGCCGGTAAGAATTAGAGCACCGAGCGCTGAAACAGCGAATATCCCGCGTGCTTTCATGGAAACGCCTCGCCTTCCCAGGGATGGGGTGGGTTACAGATGGTCAGCCGCGCGCCCGAACGCAAGGACCGGCGTCGCCGGCCTGGCCCCTTGCCATCCGCGCTGGCTGCCAGGGAGGCAAAGTGCCGGGCCTGCCGCAGGCGCCCAGGGCTTCGCTCCGTCGCCGCCACGCCGGGGCACCGTAGCCAGCAATATCCGCCACGCCCCCTCCTAGCGTCGGATTTGTAGGCCGATCAAACCATTGACCAGGAGTGAAGTGCAAGAGCCGTGATTGATGTGTTAGGTGAGGCAGTTGAGGTGATGGGGCATTAGCCCCGCTAGCCGATAATCTCCGCCAGCTTGCTCAAGTTGATGTTGCCGCCGGACACGACGCAGACGACCTTGCCGCCGCCCGCCTGACCGGACAGCGCCGCCGCGGGCGCCAGGGCGCCGGCCCCTTCGGCGATCACCCGGACCCGCTCGGCCAGCATCCGCACGGCGTCGGCGGCGGCGTCGATGCCGATGGCGAGGGCGTCGTCGACCAGGGGCGCGACCTGCGGCCACATGCTGTCCAGGACGCGCCGGCTGCCGCAGCCGTCCACGAACGACGGCTTGAAGTCGATGGTCACCGGCTCGCCGGCGCTCTTGGCCGCGGCCATCGCCGCGCCCCCGTCCGGCTCAACCGTGACGATTCTGGTGCCGGGCCGCAGCGCCTTGATCGCGGTGGCGATTCCGCAGGTCAGACCGCCACCGCCGTACGGGATGACGACCGCGTCCGGGTCGGGCAGGTCGGCCAGGATCTCCAGCCCGATCGTGCCGTTCCCGGCGATCACGGCGGGGTCCTGGACCGGGTGCACGAACAGCCCGTCGACCCCCTCGGCAACACCCGTGACGATCGTCTGCCACCAGTCGTCGTAGGGCAGCTTGCGCACGGTGCCGCCGAGCCGCCCGATGGCCGCGACCTTGGCCTCGGGCGCGGTGTCCGGGACGAGGATCGTCGCGGGCAGGCCCAGCTCGCGGGCCACCCACGCCACGCCCTGGGCCATATTCCCGGCGCTGGCCGTCACCAGCCCGCGGGCGCGCTGCTCCGCGGGCGCGAGCATGACCGCGCTCATCGCGCCGCGGATCTTGAAGGAGTTGATGGGCTGGAGCGTCTCCAGCTTGAGGTAGATCTCCGCGGGCGCGTCCTGGACGTGCAGCCGGATCAGCGGCGTCCGGACCGCGGCCGCGCCGATCCGCTCCCGGGCGGCCTCGATCTGCGCCAGCGTCGTCATAGCTCGGCCTCCCGTGCCTTTACCGCCTCATCTATCTCCGCTCGCTCGGCGGCGGTGAGCGGCTGCGCCAGTGCCTCGGCGACGGGCGCCAGCTGGTCGGGGCGGTTGGGCCCGATCACCACCTGACTCACTCGCTCGTCCGCGAGCAGCCAGCCGATCGCCACCCCGGCCATGGACGTGCCGCGCCCGGCCGCGAGGGCGGCCAGCCGGTCGAGGAAGTCGAAGGTCCGCCCCGTCACCAGATCCCGGTACGGCTCGGGTCGCTGGGTCATCCGCGAGCCAGCCGGGAACGACTCGCCGCGGCGGTACTTGCCGGTCAGCCAGCCGCCCGCTAGGGGGCTGAAGGCCAGGTAGGCGACCCGCTGCTGGCGGCACAGCCCGAGCAGCTCGGCGTCGTCTTCGCGGGCCAGCAGCGAGTAGTTGTTCTGGATCGCGCGCGGGTCGCCGGCCGCCAGCGCGGCCTTCAGCTGCGGCGCGTCGAAGTTGCTGACGCCGTACCCGCCGATCAGGCCGGCCGCCTGCGCGTCCTGGAACGCGCCGAGCGTCTCGGCCAGCGGCACGTCCGGGTCGAATTCGTGCGCGAGGTAGAGCGGCACCTGCGGCACGCCGAGCCGGTCCAGGCTCGCCTCCAGCTGGCGGGCGATCCGCTCCGGCCGCAGGCCCTGGTCGGCGCCTGCCGTCATCGGGTTGAACGTCTTGGTGGTGAGCGCGGGCAGTACCCCGCGGCTGGCGATCCAGCGGCCGATGGCCAGCTCACTGCGGCCGCCGCCGTAGGCGTCGGCGGTGTCGAAATGCCGGATGCCCAGCTCCCAGGCGGCGTCCATCAGCGCCAGCGCCGCGTCTTCGGTCAGCCCCTGGCCGAAGAACTCCGGCGCCGAGCCGATCCCGCCGAAGTTGCCGCAGCCGAGGGCGATGGGGGCCAGCTCGGTCGCGGTCACGCGACCCCCTGGCCGCTGGTGACCTTGCCGACGAACCACGCGGCCTGCGCCACCGCACTGTCTGCAGCGGCGAGCAAGCCGGGCTGGAGCGCGAAGTCATGCCACATCCGCGGCCACCTGGTGTACGTCACGTCCACTTTGGCCGCCGCCGCGCTCGCGGCCAGCCGTTCGGCGTCCGGCGCGAGCAGCTCATCGGTCCCGGCCTGGATGAGCAGCGGCGGCAGCCCGTCATGCGCCGCGTACAGCGGCGAGACGGAGCCGTCGGACAAGGCACCCGCGCCGGCGTAGGCGCGCGCGCAGGCGTCGAGCCAGTCCGGGTTCAGCAGCACGTCCCGGCGGACCAGGTCGGGATCGGCCCGGCGGTCGCGGCCGAGGTCGAGCCAGGGCGACAGCAGGATGCAGCCGGCCGCCTGCGGGCCGCCGTCGTCGCGCTGCGCGAGCAGCAGCGCCAGCGCGAGCCCGCCGCCCGCCGAGTCGCCCGACAGCACGAGCGAGCCCGGCGCCGCGTCGGCGGCCAGCGCGCCGACGACGGCGCGCGCGTCCGCCAGCGCGGCCGGGTGCGGGTGCTCGGGCGCGAGCCGGTACTCCGGCAGCACGACCCGGCAGCCGGCCGCCGCGCTCAGGTGCGCGGCCCAGGACCGGGCCGTGCGCGCTGAGCCGACGCAGTATCCGCCGCCGTGGAAGTGCACGACGGTCACCTGCGGTCCGGCCGTCCGCGCGGTCACTACGTCGGCCCGGACCCCGCCGAGGGTCTGCTCGCCGACCGTCGTGCCGCGCGGCATCAGTGCCATCCCGGTCAGCTGATCCAGCCGGGTCCGCTGCACCTGCCAGGCCAGCTTCGCGTCCAGGCAGCGCCGGCCCAGTTGCCGGGCACCCAGGCGCATGACCGCAGCCGGAACCCGCGGCGAGCTCGCTCTCATGCCATGTCCGCGGTGGCGGGGCGGGGCATGACCCGGTAGGCCGCGGGGTCGAACCGGCGGATCCGGTACCGGTACATGAACGTGTAGGCGGGCCAGTTGTTGGTGTTCCGCCCGGTCGCGGTCGTGTACCAGCTGTGGCAGCCGCTCTCCCAGACCGACTTGCGGCTCGCCTCCTGCACCCAGGAGTTGAACTTGTCCTGCACGTCGGGCCGCACGTCCAGCCAGGCCAGCCGCTCAGCCGCCAGCGCCTTGATCGCCGCGAGCGTGTAGCCGATCTGGCCTTCGAGCATGTAGATGATCGAGTTGCCGCCGAGGTTGGTGTTGGGGCCGTAGAGCACGAAGAAGTTCGGGAAGCCGGACACCGAGATACCCAGGTACGCCTGCGCGCCGTCGCGCCAGGCATCCTCCAGCCGGCGCCCGTCCAGGCCGGTGACCGCCATCGGGGCGAGGAACTCAAGGCTCTTGAAGCCCGTCCCGAAGACCATGACGTCCGCGGCGCGGAAAGCCCCGTTCCCGGCCAGGACCCCCTCCGGCTCGATGCGCTCGATCGGATCGGAGACCAACTCGACGTTCGGCCGGGCCAGCGCCGGATACCAGTCGTTGGAGAACGCGACCCGCTTGCAGCCCAGCACGTAGTCGGGCACGCACCGGGCGCGCAGCTCGGGGTCGGCGATCTGCGCGTTCAGCTGCCGCCGCCACAGCGCCATCGGGGCGGCGAGCATCTTCGGGGACACGACGAGTCCGCTGGTCAGCAGCTCGCCGTAGAGGAAGATGCGCAGCCGGTCGGCCTTGCGCACGGCCGGCAGCCGGTCGAAGATCGCCTGTTCGGCCGGACGGTATGGCCGGTCCGCCTTGGGCAGCACGTACGGCGGCGTGCGCTGGTACACGTCGACGTGGGCGGCCCGCTTCGCGATCTCCGGCACGAACTGGATCGCGCTGGCGCCGGTGCCGATCACGGCGACCCGGCGGCCGTCGAGGCTGACGTCGTGGTCCCACCGGCCCGAGTGCCAGGACGGCCCGGCGAAGTCGGCCCGGCCGGGGATGTCGGGCAACGCGGGCCGGCCGAGCTGCCCGACGGCGCTTACCACGGACGTCGCCGCCAGCGTCGTGCCGTCGGCGAGGGCGACCTGCCAGCTCGAGCTGTCCCGGTCGAAGCTGGCGGACTCGACCGACGCGCCGAACCGCAGGTGCGGGCCGAGCCCGAACTCGGCCACGACCGCGTGCAGGTAGGCCAGAATCTCCGCCCGCGGCGGGTAGCGCCGGCTCCAGCGCCAGGGCCGGAACGAGTAGGAGTACAGCAGCGACGGCACATCGCAGCTCAGGCCCGGATAGGTGTTGTCGCGCCAGGTCCCGCCGAGGTCCTCGGCCCGGTCCAGGACGATGAAGTCGTCGATGCCCGCCTGCTTGAGCGCGATCGCCATGCCGAGGCCGCCGAATCCCGCGCCGATGATGACGACTCGGTAGGACATGGGCACTCCCTCGCGATGCTCGGCGCGGCGCGGCGCGGCCGGGGCGGATTACCGCGAACCAGGCACCGGCAGCATAACCGAACCGCGCTCGGCCGCCCGGCCGGGGAAGGTGGGGTTAGCCTCCCTGCGATCCGACGGACTAGCACGCTTGCCCGGGCGGCGCGCGCGCCCTCTACTTGGAACCACGAAGTCGGGAGGGTGCCGTGCGCATCACGTCGGCCTGGCTGCGGCTGGAGCTGCGGCGACGCTGGGGATCGCTGACTGTGCTGGCCATGCTGGTGCTGGTCTCGACGGCCACCGTGCTCACGGCGACCGCGGGCGCCCGCCGCGGGGACACCGCGCTGGACCGGCTGTGGGCGCAAACGCGGCCGGCCACCGTCAGCGTGCTGGCCAACCAGCCCGGCTTCGACTGGGCCAGGGTCCGCGCGCTGCCCGAAGTGGCGGCACTGGCCGAATTCCCGGTCACGTACGGCTTCAGCGTCGGCTGCTGCCGGGCCGCGTCCACCGGCTGGGCGTACGCGAGCAGGGACTGGGGCCGGAAGATCGAACGGCCGGTGCTCGTCGCCGGGCGGTTGTTCAATCCGTCCCGGGCCGACGAGGTCGTCGTCACCCCGCAGTTCCTGGCCTCCTACCACAAGCGGCTGGGCGACACCGTCACGCTGCTGCTGGCCACGCCGCAGCAGGCCGACCAGGGGTTCGACGGGAGCACGGGACCGCCCGGGGGACCCCGGATCCGGGCCCGCATCGTGGGCGTGGGCAACAACACCTGGGACAGCGTGAACGGAAACGGACCCGGTCAGCGCGGCGCCGTCATCGCGTCGCCAGGACTGTTCGCGCACTACCGGGCCAACGTGCTCGGCACCAACGGGCAGGCCTACGTCAACGCGCTGGTCCGGCTCAAGGGCGGCCGGGCGGCGATCCCGGCCTTCCGGGCCGGCCTCGCCCGGGCGACCGGCCGGTCCGACATCGATGTCCTGGACAACTGGGCGCACTTCGTCGGTCCGGTCCGGCGGCTCACCAGCTACGAGGCGGCGTGCCTGCTCGCGTTCGCCGTGGCCGCGCTGATCGCCGCGCTGTTCCTGGTCGGCCAGTCGGTGGCCAGGTACACCTCGGCCACGGTCGCCGACCTGCAGGTACTGCAGGCGATCGGGCTGACCGAACGCCAGGTCATCGGCGCGGCCGTGGCCGCGCCGGTCCTGGCCGCCGTGGCGGGCGGCGCGCTCGGGGTGGCCGCAGCAGTCTTGGCGTCGCGCTGGCTGCCGATCGGCGGCGCGTCCTACCTGGAGCCGCACCCCGGCATCGACGCGGACTGGCAACTCCTCGGCCCCGGCTGGGCGGTCGTCGTGCTGATGGTGACGGCAGGCGCGGCGGCCACGGCCGCGCTGACCCTGGCCGCCCGGCGGCGGCGGACTTCGCCGCGGCGATCCGCGGTGGCCGCTGCAGCCGCGACCGCCGGGCTCCCGGTGCCAATGCTCGTCGGGGCCCGGTTCGCACTGGAGCCCGGGCGCGGCCGCACCGCGGTACCGGTCCGGCCGACGCTGGCGGGCGTCATCGCTGGCGTCCTCGGCGTGCTCGCGGCGTTCACGTTCGCCGCCGGGGTGGCGGACGCCGAGACCAACCCGGCCCGGTTCGGCCAGACCTGGCAGCTGGGTACCTTTCTGGGCGAGAGCGGGCACGACTTCACCCCGGCCGCCGGGCCCGTGCTGCGCGCGGTCGCGGCCGATCCGGCCGTCACCGGCGTCGACGACGCGCTGGTCGGCGCCGCGCAGTCAGGCCGGACTTCGGTTGAGACCTTCACCTACGCGCCGGTGGCCGGGAAGAAGGTGCTGCCGGTGCTGATCGGCGGCCGGATGCCGGCCTCCGCCAGCGAGATCGTGCTCGGCCCGACCACGGCGCGGACTTTGCACGCCGCTGCGGGCAGCACCATCCAGCTCGCGGGCGGCCCGGCGTCGCGGCGGTTCCTCGTCACCGGCATCGGCTTCGTGCCGGGCGGCCCGCACAACACCTACGACGACGGTGCGTGGATCACCCGGGCCGGGTTCGCGCGCATCTTCCGCGGCGCCCGGACCGCGTTCAAGTTCCACCTGGCGGCCGTGTCTCTGCGGCCAGGCACGGACCCCGCCGCCGCCGCGCGGCGGCTGACCGCGCTCGCGGCGAAGGTCAAGGGTGGCCGGGGCGTCGTGTTCACCCCCGTCGCCGCGCCGCCGCTGGCCACCGGGATCGAGGACGTGGCCGTGCTGCCGCTCGCGCTGAGCGCGTTCCTGGCGCTGCTCGCCGTCGCGGCCATCGCGCACGCCCTGTCGATCGCGATGCGCCGGCGCCGCCGCGAGCTGGCGGTGCTGCGGGCGCTCGGGCTGACGCGCGGACAGTGCCGGCTGGTCATCGTCACCCAGGCGACCCTGCTCGCGGCCGTCGGGCTGGCGTTCGGGATCCCGCTCGGCGTCGCGCTCGGGCGGACCCTGTGGCGGGCCGCGGCCGGGATCACGCCGATCGCCTACCGGGCGCCGACCGCGGTGTGGGCGCTGGCCCTGATCGCGCCGCTGGCGCTGGTCACCGCCAACCTGCTGGCTGCCTGGCCCGCGCGGCGCGCAGCCCGGCTCCGGGCCGGGGACGCGCTGCGGGCCGAGTGACCGTGCGGCTGCAGGTCCGGCTGACCGGCCTGGCCGACGTGGACGCGGAGTTCCGCGGCCGGCTCGCCGCGGCCTACCGGGTCGGCGCCTAGCAGCACCTGCGACGCGGCGGCCGGTGAGCAGCCCGGCACCGGCGCACGGTACGGTCCGACAGTGAGCCGAGGCGTGCTGCTGGTGACCGGCGGGGGCCGCGGTATCGGCGCGGCGGTAGCGCGCCACGCCGCGCGGGCCGGCTGGGCGGTCGTGCTGACCTACCGCGCCGACGAGCAGGCCGCCGCGGCCGTCGTGGCCGAGATCGAGGCCCGCGGCGGAACGGCCAGCGCGGTCGCCGCGGACATCGCCCGCGAGGCCGACGTGCTCGCCGCGTTCGCAACCGCGGACCGGGCCGGACCGCTGCGTGCCCTTGTGGCCAACGCCGGAATCATCGCTCCCAAATCCCGGCTCGACGAAGTGACGGCCGAGCGGGTCGAGCGCATTCTCGCCGTCAACGTCCTGGGCACGATCTTGTGCTGCCGCGAGGCGGTGCGGCGGCTGTCGACCGCGCACGGCGGCCCCGGCGGGTCGATCGTGCTGATCTCGTCGGCCGCCAGCCGGATCGGCTCGGCCGGCGAGTACATCGACTACGCGGCGTCCAAGGGGGCCGTCGACACACTGGGCATCGGCCTCGCCCGCGAGGTCGCGACCGAGGGCGTGCGGGTCAACGTCGTGCGGCCCGGCATCGTCGACACCGACATCCACGCGAGCGGCAACCAGCCGGACCGGGCCGAACGGCTCGGGCCCACCATCCCGCTCGGCCGGGCCGGCAGCCGGACGAGGTGGCCGCCGCCGTCATGTGGTTGCTGAGCGCGGACGCGACCTACTGCACCGGCAGCATCTTCGACGTGGCCGGCGGGCTGTGACGCGGTCAGACGGCTTCAGTGTGGACTTCGGGACCTGAGCGGTCCCGAAGTCCGCACCTTGAGCCGGTGAGTGCGCCGCCTAGCGCGCGGTGGCGAGCTCCGGGTAGTACGCGGGCACCCGGCCGATGATCGCGAGCGACTCGACGAAGAAGTAGACGGCCTTGAAGAACTCGAGCAGGTTGCCGTCCTCAAGCAGGATCTTGCGGTACATGACGGTGCGCTGCGCGTCGTAGCCGTCGTGCAGCGCCTTCCAGTCCGAGTACTCCATGGCCAGCACGTACGTCGCGTCCAGCGGGTCGTCCGGCCCGATGATCCGGCACTCGGCGACGGTGCCGCCGCCCCACTGGACGAGCAGGTACGCGGGCCCCTTGCCGAGCTCGGCCGGCAGATTCCGGCAGCCGAGCGCCCACGACGCCGGGTACACGCTCTTGATGAAGTCGTAGAAGTCCCAGTACTCCTGCAGCTTGCCTTCCTTGGCCGCCTCCGACGGGCCGACGACCAGCGCGGCGCGGGCGGCGTCCGCCCACTCCGGGCTGAAGAACTTCGCGTCGGACATCTGCTCACCCACCTGCCAGCTGTGGCTGCACGAACTGCAGCATCTCCTCGATGTCCGGCGCCAGATCGATACCCACGTCGTTGAGCTTGCGCCGCAGCTGCTGGAAGAACAGCATCGTGACCTCGTCCTCGGTCCAGCCGAGCGGCTCGAAGTAGATCCGGCGGCTGGCCACCCCGGCCAGCGACAGGATCGTCCGCAGTGTGTCGTGGATCTCGTTGATCATGGTCGGGTCCTTGCGCACCGCATCCTGCAGGTACTTCATCCCGCCCTGGACGTGCCGCGACTCGTCCCGGCAGGTCGCGGTGAAGCCGGTGTAGTACGCGGGCAGGAAGCCCCGCCAGCGCGCGTACGACAGGGTCACCTTCATCACCGACAGCGCGAGCACGCCCTCGATCCAGAGGAAGTAGTTGGTGCCATAGCGCACCCGGGCCCGCTCGTCGTAGGGGTTCAGCCGGAGTTCGTCAGCCTGGTAAGCCAGCAGCCCGAACGGCCCGACGAACGTCTCCGATACCCACGGGAACGAGGCGTCCAGCACGCTCATGATGTCGTCGCCTTCCATGCCGACGACCTCGCGGTAGAACCGGTCGAAGAAGACGGTGTGCCGCGCCTCGTCCTCGATCTGCGCGGCGATGTGCAGCTTCTCCTCCTCGCTGGCGCCGATCATGAACACCGGCAGCTCGATCTCGACCTGGCGCTCGCCGTGGTGGAACCCGGACGAGATGGCGATGAACGACTCGCGCTCATCCGCGGTCATCTTCTCGGTCCAGTCGATCTTGTCCTGGGTGAAGTCCAGGTCGTAGACGTCCCAGCGCTGCTTCAGGTACTTGCGGTACAGCGTGGTGAAGTCCGGCAGCGACTTCAGGTCCTTGTGCACGTACTCGATGACGTCGTCGATATCGACGTCGAGCACGGACTGCAGGTCAGACTCCTCGATCTCGCGGACCTGTTCATCGGTCAGCGCTCGCGGGCCTTCATGGAGAACGGCGGTGGGGCTCTTGCGGTCCGTCATGCCGGCAAACCTCCTGTCGGGGCGAGCACGCAGGCGGCGCCCCGTTCCTTCATTGCTGTTCACGGCACTCTTGTACGTGCTATTAAATTTCTGTTCATTTGATTCGTCAATGATCCCGTTGCAGCAAAAAGAGGCGGTACGAGCGTGACCACCGAACTTCCGCTCGCCGACATCCGCGTCATCGACCTGACCGTCGCGCGGGCCGGCCCGACCTGCGTCCGCCAGCTGGCCGACTGGGGCGCCGACGTCATCCGGATCGACCTGCCGCCCGCGGCCACGACGCCAGCCGGGCCGGACCTGGTCGACGGCGGCAGGCGTGACTGCGACTTCCAGCACCTGCATCGCAACAAGCGGTCCCTGGCGCTGAACCTGAAGGCGCCCGGCGCCCACGATGCGCTGATGCGCCTGGTCGACACCGCGGACGTGCTGATCGAGAACATGCGGCCGCCGGTCAAGAGCCGGCTGGGCTTCGACTGGGAGCTCGTGCATGGCAGGAACCCGCGGCTGGTCTACGGGTCGATCTCCGGGTTCGGCCAGGACGGCCCGTACGCCGGCCGCGGCGGGGTCGACCAGATCGCCCAGGGCATGGGCGGCCTGATGAGCGTCACCGGCCAGCCCGGCGAGGAGCCGACCAGGGCCGGGATCCCGGTGTCCGACCTGGCCGCCGGGCTCTACCTGGCCGTCGGCGTACTGGTCGCGCTGCACGAACGGCAGCGCACCGGACAGGGCCGCTGGGTGCAGACCTCGCTGCTGGAATCCATGATCGCGATGATGGACTTCCAGGCCGCCCGGTGGACCATCGACGGCGAGGTGCCCGAGCCGGCCGGCAACCACCACCCGACGCTCGTCCCGATGGGCTGCTTCGCCACCGCCGACGGGCACGTGAACATCGGGGCGTCCGGCGGCCGGCTGCTGCGCAGCTTCTGCGCCGTGCTTGGACTGCCCGGCCTGACCGACGACCCGCGGTTCGCCACCACGGCCGGCCGCTCGGCGAACCGGTCGGAGCTGAACGAGCTGATCGCCGGCCGGCTGCGGACCCGGACCACGGCGGCCTGGGTGCGGGCCCTGAACGACGCGGGCGTGCCGTGCGGCCCGGTGTACCGGATGGACCAGGTGTTCGCCGATCCGCAGGTGCGGCATCTGGGCATGACCCAGGCAGTCGAGCACCCCGTGCTCGGCCTGGCTCGACATCCCGCGCAACGCGGTCCGGCTGAGCGGCGGCCCGCCCACGGTCCGGACGCCGAGCCCGGATGCGGGTGCGCATACTGACGAGGTGCTCGCGGAGCTTGGCTACGCGGCGGCCGAGATCGGCGAGTTGCGCGCGCACGGGGCGATCTGAGCCCCACCGCGAGCTGAATCCGATCCTGACAGGGAGCGCATGATGGGACCGAAGCCACCCGCGGACTACGAGACGGGCACCGAACTGCTGCTCGCCGAGCGTGCCGGCGCCATCGCGACCGTGACCTTCAACAATCCGGCCAAGCGCAACGCCCTGTCGGCGGAGATCCGGGCGGCGCTGCCCGGCCTGCTCACCGCGCTGCAGGCCGACCCTGACGTCCGCGTGATCGTGCTGACCGGCGCGGGCGACAAGGCCTTCGTGTCCGGCGCGGACATCTCCGAGTTCGGGGCGCAGCGCACCACCCCGGCCGGCCGCGCCGGGTTCGACCAGAGCATGGCGGCGATCGGCCGCGCCTGGGCCAGCCTGGACAAGCCGGTGATCGCGATGATCCGCGGCTTCTGCATGGGCGGCGGACTGCTCACCGCGCTGCAGGCCGACATCCGGATCGCCGCCGACGACAGCCAGTTCGGCATCCCGGCCGCCAAGCTCGGACTCGGCTATGCCTTCGGCGGCGTGACCGCGCTGACGAGCCTGGCCGGGCCCGCCTGGACGGCGGAGATCCTGTTCTCCGCGCGCCGGTTCGCCGCGGCCGAAGCACTGCGGATGGGCCTGGTCAATCGCGTCGTCCCGGTCGCGGACCTGCGCGCCGAGGTGATGCGGCTGGCCGAGACCATCGCCGCCAACGCGCCGCTGACGGTCGCCGCGGCCAAGGCGGCGATCCGGGAAGCAGGCCGGGAACCAGGGCGGCGCGACCTGAGCCGGGTCGAGGCCATGGTGGAGGCGTGTTTCCAGTCGGCCGACTATCTGGAGGGTCAGCGCGCGTTCACGCAGAAGCGGCCGCCCGACTTCACCGGGCGCTGACTCGGCGAGAGGCCGGCCTTGGCTCAGGCCGCGTCGGTGATCGCCGCCACCTCGGCCAGGCTCAGCTCGATGTCCGCCGCGGCCACGTTCTCCTCGAGGTGGTCGGGCGATCCGGTGCCGGGAATGGGCAGGATCGCCGGCGAGCGCGCCAGCAGCCAGGCGATCACGATCTGGTGCGGCGTCGCGTCGTGCCGCCGGGCCGCGTCCGCGACCGCTGTGTTCGTGTCCGTCTGCTGGATGGGCGCCCAGGGCAGGAACACCAGCCCTTCCTGCTCGCACAGATCGACCACCGAGTCCGATGCGCGGTCGGCCGCGTTATACCGGTTCTGCACCGATACGATCGGGGTGATCCCCTGCACCTCGTGCAGTTGCTGCACGCTGAAGTTCGACACCCCGATGTGGCGGATCTTGCCGGCTGCCTTCAGCTCGGCCAGCGCGCCCACTGATTCGGCCACCGGCACCTTCGGGTCCGGCCGGTGGAACTGGTACAGCGGGATCTGCTCCAGCCGGAGCCGCCGCAGGCTGCCCTCGCAGACCTCGCGCAGGTACTCGGGCCGTCCGTCGGCCTCCCACTTACCCGGACCCGGCCGTACCAGTCCGCCCTTGGTCGCGATGACCAGGTCATCCGGATACGGGTACAACGCCTCCGCGATCAGGGTCTCGCTCACCTCAGGGCCGTACGAGTCCGCGGTATCCACGAACGTGACCCCGAGTTCGAGCGCACGCCGCAGGGTCGCCTTGGCCCGGTCCCGGTCGGGCGGTTCGCCCCAGATGCCCTCTCCGGTGATCCGCATCGCGCCGAAACCCAGCCTGGCCACGGTCAGGTCACCGCCAAGAGCAATGGTGCCGGCATGTGCAGCGCTCAGTTCCTTACGCATCGTTCCTCCAGTAACCGGGGCAAACTGCCATAACAGCAGCGCCAACCGCTTCCTCCTACCCCCGTTGCCGGCCAGCGCACATTCCCGCCACGGATCATAAACGGCGGCAGCGCCGACCCGGGCTCGTGCCCCTGGGTCCCGCGACGAGCGGTGTATTATCATTCGTTAATAAGACGCAGCCGACAGGCAGGGCACGCGGCCGTCCCGTTTCGTCGCGCTGCGGCGGCAGACGGCCGGGCCGCACTCACCCCGAGCCCAGGATCGGCGGCAGGCATGACGGTATCCACGGCGGGACGCCGGGCCCGGGTGCCGAACGCCCGTCCGGCGCCGGTCACGCCCGCCGAGGTCAAAGCCGCCGCGGCCGAGCTGTTCGCGGTGCGCGGCTACCGCGGCACCACCATGCGGCATATCGCCGCCGCCCTCGGCATCCAGGCGCCCGGACTGTACAACCACGTCGGGTCCAAGCAGGAGATCCTCGCCGACGTCATGGTCGGGGTCATGACCGAGCTGCTGGAGGAGCAGCGCGCCGCGTTCGCCTCCACCACCGACGTGGTCGAGCAGGTCCGCCGCATCGTCGAGTCGCACGTCCGCTATCACTGCCGGCACCAGCGGGCCACCTTCGTGGGCAACCGGGAGATCCCGAGCCTCGACGAGCCGGCCCGGTCCCTGGTCATCGCGCAGCGCGACGAGTTCGAGCAGACGTTCCGCAGTGTCATCAGCCGCGGCGTCGCCGAGGGCAGGTTCGCCGTCGGCTCGGCCCGCCTCGCCTCCTACGCCATCCTCGAGATGGGCATGGGCATCGCCGGCTGGTACCGCGAAGGCGGCGAGCTATCGGAGTCACAGGTCGCCTACGAGTACGGCGAGATGGCGCTGCGGATCCTCCGCGCGCCCGCGGGTTGACTAGCCGCAGTACGCCACGTTACGGTCATTAACGATCGTTAGTTCGGATCGAGCGGCGACACGACGCAGTTACTGGAAAGGCACGCAGATGCCGGATTCCGACCTCGTCGAAAAGTGGGACCGGGACTACCTGATCCACGTCGAGCACACCGCAGCCGAGTATGAGCCAGTCCAGGTCGTCGCCGCCGAGGGCGCGTGGCTGGAGTTCGCCGACGGCCGCCGGGTGCTGGATTTCCACGGGCAGTACATGTGCGTGGGCGTGGGGCACGGCGACGCCAGGCTGCGCGCGGCTTTACACGCGGCGATCGACCAGGTCGACTACGTCTGCGAGGCGTTCACCCACGAGGCCAAGGCCCGCGCGGCCAAGCTGCTCGTGCAGGACACGATGGCGGGCTCGGACTGGGCCGGCGCGGCCAAGTTCGCCTCGTCCGGCTCGGAGGCCGTCGAGTGCGCGCTGCTCATGGCGCGGCTCTACATGGACCGGCCGCTGATCGTCACCAGGGAGGGCGCCTACCACGGCTGGACGGCGGCGGCGGCGGCGGTGACCAGCATCGCGCACATGCGCAACCCGCTGATCGATCCGGTCAGCGGCGAGGTACGGTACGACCGCTCGCTGGTGCCGAGCCCGGTCGCGCCGGTGGCAATGAGCGATGAGCTGGCCGACGACGGCCGGCTGCGGTGCGTCGCGGATACCGAGCGGCTGATCCGCTCACTCGGCGTCGAGAACGTCGCGGGGTTCATCACCGAGCTGTACCACGGGGCCGGCGGCTTCCTGGTTCCCGACGGCTACCCGCAGCAGATCAGGGAGATGACCAATCGGCTTGGCATCTTGTGGATCGACGACGAGGTCATCGCCGGGGCCGGCCGGACCGGTCAGTGGTGGGCGTTCCAGCACTACGGCGTCGAGCCGGATCTGATGTGCACCGGCAAGGGGCTGGCCAGTTCGGCGGTGCCGGCCGCCGCGTGCGTCGTGTCCAGGAAGGTCGCGGACTTCTTCGCGACCCGCCGCTGGGCGGCCACCAGCACGTTCTCCGGGCACCCGCTCGCGGTCGCCGCCATCGCCGCGAATATCGAGCTGATGCTCGCAGAGAACGTGCTGGGCCACGTCCGCGACGTCGGCGGCTACCTCGCTGGCCGGCTGGACGAGCTGACGGCCGGGCATGCGTGCGTGGCTGGCGCCAGCGGGCTCGGTCTCGGCTACGGCATCAACCTGGTGCATCCGCGCACCGGCAAGCTGTGGGTCCCGCAGGACCGGTGGATCACGGCCTCGGTGGACGGCGAGCCCGCGTTCGCCCCGGCGAAGTACGTGGCCGACCGGTGCGCCGAGCGCGGCATCTTGCTGCTGAACTTCCTGCCCAACACGGTGACGATCGCGCCGCCGCTGAAGATCTCGCGCGCCGACATCGACTTCGCCGTCAGCGCGCTTGACGACATCTGCACCGAGCTAGACGGCATGGGATAGCCGCTCAGAGCGAGACAGAGGTGACCCGATGGAGACCACTCCGGAGACCGACACCAGCACCGCGCACGGGGCAGGCCAGCTCGCGCACAACTCGATCGGCCTGGGCCGGGTCATCGGCTTCACGGCCGGCTTCATCGGCCCGGCCGCGTCCATCGTTCTCGGCCTGGTGGTGACGTTCTCTATCACCGGCTTCGCGACGCCGTTCGTGGTGCTCGTGGCCCTCATCGGCGCGCTCCTCACCGGCGCCAGCATCGCCGAGTTCGCCCGCAGGTCGCCGTCGGCTGGCGGCTTGTACACCTACAACGTGCGCGGGCTGGGCCATCCCGGCGGCTTCATCACCGGCTGGCTGCTGTTCTTCGCGTACATGGTCTACGTGCCCGGCGGCGTCGGCGCCGCTGCGTCCTTCTTCACCGCGTTCTTCCACGACGCCTTCAACGTGAACATCAGCGAGAACTACTTCTTCTTCATCCTGCTGGCGGTCGTCGCCGCGCTCGCCTATCGCGGGATCAGCGCCTCGGCGCAGGTCGACCTGACCCTGCTGGCGATCGAGGTGCTGGTGATCCTGGCGCTGGCGGTGACGATTCTCGGCAAGTCCGGCGGCCATCTTACGTTCGCCTCGTTCAACCCGGCCAAGTCCCTGCACGGCCGGTTCAGCGACCTGACCCTCGGCATGGTCTTCACCGCGGTCATCTTCGGCGGCTTCGAGGCTGCTGCCGTCCTCGGCGAGGAGAGCCGGGAGCCGCGCCGGATCATTCCGCGCGGGATCTTCGGCGCGCTGATCCTCGTCGGCGTTTTCTATCTCGTCGTCTCGTTCGCCGAGACCCAGGGCGTCGGCTACGCCGGGATGCCGAAGTTCGCCGCGCTGACCAACCAGCTGCAGGCGCTCACCAGCCAGTTCTGGTCGCCGAGCGTCCTGTGGATCATCGACCTGGTGGTCGCGCTGAGCACGCTGGCGTTCACGATCGCCGTGTTCAACACCGGCGTGCGGTACTTCTTCGCGATGGGCCGCGAGGACATGCTGCCGAGCGCCTTCGGGCGCACCGGCCGGTACAAGACGCCGGAGGTGGCCATCGCCACGGTGACGGTCTTCACGCTCGCCGTCGGCGTGCCCATGCTGATCACCGTCGGCGGCTTCAACATCTTCGCCTATCTCGGCGCCGTCGCCGGCCTGTGCGTGATCATCGCCTACATCCTGGTGAACCTCGCACTGATCATCGCGTTCAGGACGAAGGACAAGGCGGAGTTCAGGCCGGTCCGGCACCTGGTGATGCCGCTCGGCGGCATCGCCATTTTCGCGTTCCCGCTGGTGGGAACGTTCTACCCGGAGCCCGGCTGGCCGTACAACATCCTCCCGTACATCGCCGTCGGCTGGCTGGCGATCGGCATCGGGGTCGTCGCGTGGCTGGCCCGCCGGCGGCCGGACAAGCTGGCCGCGACCGGGAAGGTATTCGTCGACAACTGAGCCGTGGGGCGACGCGCCTGCTCAGCCGGCGGCCTTGGGATGCCGGGCGAAGAACTGCCAGATCACGGCTGTGGCATTCAGCGCGGTCGAGGGCGGGTCGGTGCCCAGGATCCGCTCGATCAGCGGCCGGCCGGGCGCGCCCGGCCACTGATGGCCGGCCCCCTTGATCGTGACCAGCTCGACCGCGCGCTGGCCGGGGCACGTCGCCACCGAGGTCGTCACCGGCGCCCTGACCGTCACGACCGGTGCCGCGCAGCCATCGACGCGCCGCCACCCGGCCACGACCGACGGCACCGGCGGCCCGTCGATCCGGGCCACGCCGTCGCCCGGGCCGCCGTCGTAAGGGATGTTGTGATCGGCGGTGCCGTGGATGTGGATGACCGACACCGGCCCGGGATCAGCGCACGGCCCGAGCAGCGTGGCCGAGTCCGGCCCGATCGCGGCGAACACATGGGTGTCGCAGGCGAGCCGGTAGGCCATGATGCCGCCGTTGGAGATGCCCGTGGCGTACAGCCGGCGCGGATCGAGCGGAAGCCGGCGGCCGATGACCGTCACCATCGCGGTGATGAAGGCCACGTCGTTCACGCCGTTCGCGGCGGGCTGGCCGCAGCAGCCGCCGCCCGCGTTCCAGGCCTGGTTCAGCCCGTCCGGGTAGGCCACCAGGAAGTGCGCCCGATCTGCCTCCTGGTCCCAGCCGTAGGAACGCTCGGCCTGCAGTCCGCTGCCGAACCCGCCGTGCAGCATGACGACCAGGGGTGACCTGGCCGGCAGGCCGGCCGGACGGTAGAGGTGGTAGGTGCGCACCGCGCCGTGCACGTCGACGGTCTGGGTCGACTGGCCAGCCGGGATCGCCGCCGCCGCAGCGGGACTAGCGCCGATCCCGGCCGGGTCGCGTGGGCCGCAGGCGGTGACCGCCCCGAGGACGCAGACCGCGACGGTGGCGAAACGCGCTGCGCGCCCCAAGGCGGACCTGATCCGGATCATCTGCATGCTCGCTCCTCAGCTCCGCTCGCCTCTATCTTCAATATTAGACAAGGTACTTGTCAAAATGAATACGGCATACTACGCCTATGAGCAGCGGCCCGTGGAGTGACCTAGGCCCGACCTCGCCGGCACTTGTCCAGATGCTTGCCCGTTCGGGAGCCCGCCGGCTCGCGGCCTCCTTCGAGGCCGAAGGGCTGACCGGGTTGCGCCCCGTGCACGCGCCGATGCTGATCCCGCTGATCGGCGGCGGCCGCCGCGCCTCCGACCTCGCGGACGTGCTCGGCGTGTCCAGGCAAGCCGTCGCCCAGGTCGTCGCGCTGCTGGAGCGCGACGGTTACGTCGAGCGGCTCGCCGACCCTGGCGACGGGCGGGCGAAGCTCGTCTGCCTGACCCGGCGTGGCCGGCAGGCACTCCGGGTGCTGCGTGCTACCTCCCTGGCCGTAGAGCGGGAGTGGGCGGCCGCGCTCGGCGCCAGCCGCCTCGCCGCCTTCCGGGCGACGCTGACGGAACTGCTGGAAGACCGGCATCCCGGTTGAAAGGCCAGCCACCGGGCGTCACAATCTGGCCAGGAGTGGGGGGTGGCGCTCGTGCAGCTGCTTGAGCGGGATTCGTTCCTGCGGACGCTCGCCGAGTACGCGGGCGAGGCCCGGCAGGGTGACGGCCGGCTCGTGCTCGTGTCCGGTGAAGCGGGCCTGGGCAAGACCGCCCTGCTGGAGGAGTTCGCGGACCGCTCCGGCGACACGAGCTGGCTATGGGGCGGCTGCGACGGCCTGCTCACCCCGCGCCCGCTCGGCCCGGTATTCGACATCGCCCCGCAGGCCGGCGGCCGACTGGCCGAGCTGTGCCGCGGGGACGCGTCGCGCGATCAGCTCTTCACGGCTTTCGCCGCGGCCCTGGACTCCCCCGGCGTGCTGACGGTGGCGGTGATCGAGGACGTGCATTGGGCCGACGAGGCGACGATCGACCTGCTGCACTATCTTGGCCGGCGGCTGAGCCGGATGCGAACGCTGCTGCTGGTCACCTACCGAGACGGCGAGCTCCCCGACGGGCATCCGCTGCGGGTCGTCCTCGGCGACCTCGCCACCCAGCGGGCCACCCGGCGGATGCGGCTGCCACCGCTGTCGGCCGCCGCGGTTGCCGAACTGGCCGGATCAATCGACGCGGACGTAGCCGAGCTGCACCGCGTCACCGGCGGCAACCCGTTCTACGTGACGGAGATCGTAGCGTCCGGCTGGCCGTCGATGCCGACTACCGTGCGCGATGTCGTGGGCGCGCGACTGGCGCGGCTGAGCCCGGCGGGCCGCGGTGCCGTGCAGGCCGCGGCCGTGATCGGCAGGCGGATCGATCCGGCCCTGGTGGCGGCCATCGCGCCGGGCCAGGAGCAGCATCTGGACGAATGCGTGCAGGGCGGCATCCTGGTGCCGACCGGGGCCAGACTGCAGTTCCGGCATGAGCTCGTACGGCTGGCGGTGGAGGCCGGCCTCGGTCCGGGCCGGAAGATCGAGCTGCACGCCCGGCTGCTGGCGGAGCTGGAGCAGGCCGATAACGCGGACCCGGCGGTGCTGGCCCACCACGCCGCGGGGGCCGGTGCCGACCAGGCCGTCCGCGAGCACGCGCCCGAGGCGGCCCGGCGCTCGTCCGGGCTGGGCGCGCATCGCGAGGCGGCGGCGCACCTGGAGCGGGCCCTGCAATTCACCGGCACCGACGATCCAGCCGCGGTGGCGGGCCTGCACGAGAGCCTGGCGCACGAATACGCGCTGCTCGACCGCTGGCCGCAAGCCGAGCAGGCCCTTCAGGCCGCGCTGGCGCTGCGGCAAGACTGCGGGGATCAGCTGTCCGCGGGCCGTGTCCTGAGCAGGCTGTCGCACACCCAGTGGCAGCTTTGCAACGGCACAGAGTCGGCGCGGACCGCCGAGCACGCGGTCCGGATCCTCGCGGCGCTGCCGCCCGGCCCTGAGCTGGCCTGGGCGTACGCGGGCATCGCGGGTGCCCGGTGGAGCGAGGGCCGCCGCGACGAGGCGCGGGCCTCGATCGCCCGCGCGGCGGACCTTGGCCGCCAGCTCGGCGACGCCGCGCTGGTGAGTTACGGGCTGAACTGGACCGGCATGACGCAGATCGACACCGGGCAGGACGGGATCCCGGCCATGCAGCAGGGACTGCAGGCGGCCCTGGCGGCCGGGCTGCCGGAGGAGGTCGGCGCTGCCTACGTCAACCTGCAGGACGGCAGCAACAGCCTGCAGCGGTTCGAGGACGCGCAGCGCTACTACGCCGCGGGCATGGCCTGCTGCGATGACCGCGAGCTGCGGTTCCTGACCCGGTGCCTGCGCGGGAGCCAGGCCGACACGCTGCTGGCACTCGGCCGCTGGGACGAGGCGGCCGAGCTGTGCGCCCAGCTGCTCGCGATCCCTGGCGTGTCCCCGGCCAATCAGCTGTACCCGCTGCGCGACCTGGCCGCCATCCGCGGCCGCCGGGGCGAGGCCGACGCCCAGGCGGTGCTGACGCAGGCACTGGCGCTGGCCAGCCAGATGGGCGAGCCGGCCTGGATCGCGCAGGCCCGGGCGATCCAGATCGAGCTGCGCTGGCTCGGCGGCCAGGCCAACCAGGCCGGGGCCGAGGCCGCCGACGCGTGCGCGCAGTTCGCCGGCCGGGTCGACGGGTGGCGGCTGGGCTCGCTCGCGATCTGGCTGTACCGGCTGCAGCCGGGCGCGAGCCTGCCGACCGACTTGCCCGAGCCGTACGCGCTGGAGATCGCGGGCGACTGGCCGGCCGCCGCCCGGGCCTGGCAGCGACTCAGCCGGCCGTACGAGGCGGCGCTGGTCTGGCTGCAGTCGGCCGACGAGGCCGGCCTGCGGGCCGCGCTGCAGGCTTTCGAGGACCTCGGCGCGCGGGCCACCGCGGCGGCCGCGCGGCGGCGGATGCGGCAGCTGGGCTTCACCGCGATCCCGCGCGGGCCGCGAGCGGCGAGCCGGACCACTGCGGCCGGCCTGACCGCGCGCGAGCAGCAGGTGCTGGCCCTGATCGCGGAGGGCCTGCCCGACCGGGAGATATCCCGGCGGCTGTTCATTTCCGAGCGGACCGTGCACCACCACGTGTCCGCGATTCTGGCCAAGATCGGCGTGCCGTCCAGGGCCGCGGCCGGCCGCGAGGCGGCCAGGCTCGGCATTCCGCACTAATCGGCGGCGGCAGTCACGGAATTCGCCCGGCCCGCCGAGTGTTTTAAGGGTGCTATGGCGAATTGCATTACCTGCGGAACTGAGCTGCACCCAGACCGAGCCCGGAAATACAACTACTGCATGGCCCGTGAGTGCCAGGAGAAGAATGCCAAGGGGCTCACGATGGTGGCCATCGGCATGAACAAGTCCGCCGAGGAATTCATGATTCTCGACGAGGGTACCGAGGCCGATCTGGCCAGCGGCAAGTATCGTGACCAGCGGCGCGGCTCCTTCGGCCCGGCCGCGCCGCGAGCGGGCGAGCCGGCCAGCCCGGCCCGGACCCGGCGCCGGCGGCCGGCCCCGCACCCGGCGGCCAGCGCGGCCGGGAAACCGGCCGCCAAGCCCTGGACCCGGTCGCAGGAGAAACTCGCGCTTTTGTATAACGAGCAGGGCCTGCGGCCGGACGAGATCGCCAGGAAACTCGGCGTCAGCCCGCGGCTGGCGACGCAGATAATTCTCGCGGCGAAGAATCGCGGCAAGCTCTAACGCCCAGCCCGGAGTTCTTACAGCCCGTTCTGGGCCGCGAGGTCCTCGTCCACGACCAGCAGCGTCTTGCCGCGGGTGTGGCCGTGCTCGACCTCCTGGTGGGCCGCCGCCGCGTCCTTCCAGAAGAACCGCCGGGCTATGTGCACGGCCAGCGTTCCGTCGTCGAACCACGGGGCGAGCGCGATCAGGCCGCTGCCGCGCGGCTCGCCGTTGTAGGGCAGCCAGTGCACCCGGTCTCCGTCCGGCTGGTCCTCGCCGCGCACCGGGGTCGCCACCACGGCGCCGTCCCTGGCCGCCTTGGCGGCGCCCGCGAGCGTGGGGCCAGCGCAGGCCAGCACCTTGTCGGCACCGCCGCCGGTGAGCGCGCGCACCTGCTCGGGCCAGTCCGGCTGCATGTGGTCGACGACCGTGGCCGCGCCGAGCGTGTGCACGAAGTCGTGATTGTGGCGGCTGGCGGTCCCGATGACGTTCGCGCCGTGCGCCCGCGCGATCTGCACGGCCAGGTGCCCCAGGCCGCCCGCCGCGGCGGTGATCAGCACGGTGTCGCCGGCCTGGATGCCGAGGTGATCCTGCAGGCCCTGCTGCGCGGTCAGCGCGTCGATGGGCACGGCGGCCGCGTCGATGTTGGTGAGCCCGGCCGGGATCGGCGCCATCTGCTCCGACGGGCACGTGACGTACTCCGCGTAGCACCCGACGAGGGCGGGATAGCCGTAAACCGGCTCGCCGTCTTCGAACGCCGCCTCGTCGCCGGTGTCGCCGACGACCAGCCCGGCGAACTCCCCGCCGGGGATGACGGGCAGATCCCAGGGCAGCCCGGCCGGTCCGCAGCGACACGTCCCACGGCCCGACTCCGGCCGCCAGCACCCTGACCAGGACCTCACCGGGACCGGGCTCGGGCATCTCGGTGTCGGCTACCCGCAGTACGTCCGGACCGCCGGTCTCGCTGACCATGATCGCTTGCATCGTCTCTCCCGCCTGCCGTCACCTGTCCCGGAGTACATCAGCGCGGCTCGGCAGCTTACTCCCCGGCGGCGTAGCGGCGGTCCAGCCACGCGCCGAGGCCGGCCACGGCCTTATCTGCCTCCGGCAGCAGCCCGGCGAACGCGTGCCAGACATGGGGCATCTCGTCCCAGACCTCCAGCGTGACGTCCACCCCCGCGGCCTTGGCCCGGTCGGCGAACCGGGTCGAGTCATCCAGGATGACCTCGGCGTCGCCGACGTGGATCAGGATCGGCGGCAGCCCGCGCAGGTCCGCGTACAGCGGCGAGGCATACGGATGCCGGGGGTCCGCGCCGTTCAGGTACAGCGCGACGGTCTCCGCCATCCCGTCCGGCTTGACCATGACCTCGGCCTCCGCCCGCGTCCGCAGCGATTCACCGGTCAGCGCCAGGTCGGTCCACGGCGAGATCACGGCGGCCGCGACTGGCAGCGGCCTCGCCCGCGTCCCGCAGCGCCACCAGCGTGCCGAGCGCCAGGCCGCCGCCGGACGAGTCGCCCGCGATCGCGATCGCCGCGGGTTCGGCCTGGCCGGCCAGCAGCCAGCGGTAGGCGGCCAGGGCGTCCTCAACCGCGGCCGGGAACGGGTGCTCGGGCGCGAGCCGGTAGGCGACGCTGAGCACGCGCGCCGACGCGCCGGCCGACAGCAGCCCGATCAGGTGCCGCAGGGTGGCGGGCGAGCCGAGCTGGTACGCCGCCGCCGTGCAGGTACATCAGCACCCGGCCGCGGACTGGCGCCCGGCGCCGCCACCCACTCGGCGGGCACGCCGTTCGCGTCGGCCGGCGTCACGGTCGTACCCGCGGGCGGCACCGATGCGGCCGAGCCGGTGGCGGCCCTGCGCTCGGCCACCGTCATCGCGTCCAGGTCCATGCCGCGGAGGAGTTCGCGGACGAATTGAAGTTCTTCGCTGGCCACGCCGGAATCATCACGGCCAGCGAGGCCAGGCGGCAACTGGTTAAGCGGGCACCGCAAAGGCGCTAACCCGGCTGATGACGTCGCGGCAGAACCGCGCGACGCCCGCCGGGTCGTCGGTGAACTGCGACGGCTTGATGCAGAAGGTGCTGAAGCCCTGCTCGATCTGCGCGGGGATCACCTCCAGCGCCTGGCTCAGGTCGGCGGTGCCGGCCGGGTCCGGGAACACCGCGCGCGTACCGCCGACCAGCTCCAGGCTCGCGGCGTCCCGGCCGGCGGAACGCATCGCGTCCCAGAGGAGCTGCATCTGCGCGGCGCTGGGCCGGCCCAGCGGGTTGAACCCGGCCCCGTACCGGACGATGCGCTCGGTCATCCGGCGGTGCATGCCCGCCCCGCCGAGCCAGAGCTGCGGGCCCGCATTACGGAACGCCTTCGGCTCGAAATATATGTCGCGGAACGAGTAGTGCCGCCCGTCGAACGAGGCGGGCGTGTCCCGCCACAGCGCGGTCCACGCGGCCAGGTGCTCGTCGAGCAGGTCGCCGCGCTGCCGGAACGAAACCCCAAGCGCCGCGTACTCTTCCGCCAGCCAGGAGACCGTCGGCAGCACGACCAGCCGGCCGCCGCTCAGCAGGTCGAGCGAGCCGAGCTCGCGCGCGATCAGCAGCGGATGCCGCAGGGGCGCGATCACGGCGCCGGCCACCAGCCGGATCCGCTCGGTCACCGCGGCGATCGCCGACAGCAGCACGATCGAGCTCGGCCACGGCGTGGCGGGATCCTGGTTGCCCGGCTCGGCGTACTCGCGCGGGTTCGCCATGACCCCGGCGGCGCCCGCCGCCGGGCCGAGCACGATGTGCTCGCTGATCATCACCGAGTCGAAGCCCGCGTCCTCCGCCTCGCGCGCCCAGCGCACGAGCGCGGGCAGGTCCCGCCCCGAGGTCATCGTCCAGTTCTCGCTCAGGATCAGGCACATCCGGGGCGCGGGCATCAGGACCTGGCCGGGGGCCTGATACCGCGGAACTCCCAGTCCCCGCCGAGCGCGGTGGACACGACTTCCTCGCTCTCGGTCGGCTGCGCCCCGAGTTCGGCCGAGACCGGCAGCGGGCCGGCCACGATCTGGTTGACCAGCCGGCCCAGGCCCTCGACCTCGACCTCGACCACGTCGCCCGGCTGCACCGGCCGCGAGTTGGCGGGCGTGCCGGACAGCAGCACGTCGCCCGGGTACAGCGTGATGCTGCGGGCGATGTCGGCGACGAGATAGTGCATGTCCCACGCCATCTCGTCGGTGCTGCCGTCCTGCGCGAGCGTGCCGTTGACGAACGTGCGCAACCGCTTGCCGCGGTAGTCCCAGCCGGTCACCAGGCCGGGCCCGAGCGGCGCCATCGTGTCCGAGCCCTTGACCCGCAGCATCGAGCCCGCGTCGGTGTCGCGGAAGTCGTGCAGGCCGAAGTCGTTGCCGATGGTGTAGCCGGCGATGTACGCGCCGACGTCGGCCTGCGGCACGTTCCGGCAGGTCCGCCCCAGCACGATCGCGACCTCGCCCTCGTAGTTGAGGTACTTGCAGTTCGCCGGGCGGACCACCGAGCCGCCGTGGCCGAGCAGCGCGGACGTCGGCTTGTGGAAGTAGGTGGGCGCCGCGGGCAGCCGCGCGCCGAACTCCTGCACCCGGCTGCGATGGTTCAGGTGCACCGCGATGATCTTCGTCGGGAGCACCGGCGGCAGGTGCACCGCGCTGGCGGCGGCCACCCGGCGCCCGTCCCCGGCGACCAGGTCGTCGCCGTCCCGTACGACCTGCACGGCGGCGCCGTCCAGCAGGATCCGCCGGTACTCGGTCACGCCCCACCGCCAGCCGAAACCGCCCCTGCGCACCAGCCGGCCGCGGGCCGGTCGAACCACAGGTGCATCTGCCCGGTGCCGATCGCGTTCTCGTACTCGCTGAACCGCCGGGCGGGCGCGGTCACCGCGGACCCGCCCAGCGCCGCGATCATCATCAGGTAGTGCGCGAACTTGGCCTCCGGCCGGACCTTCAGGTAGGCCGGCATCGTGTCGAGCACCCGGGCGTGCTCGCCCGTCTCGAACCAGCCGATGCGCTCAAGGTCGGCGGCGCGCGCCTCGGGCGTGCGGATGTGCGCCGGGTCGCTCGCCTCGTGCGCGCGCAACTCGCGCAGCGGCCAGAACGTGTGCGACAGCGCGCCGGACGCCAGCAGGACGATCTTCCGGTCGGTCCGCGCGATGGCAGCGCCGAGGGCCCGGCCCGCCCGCAGGAAGTCCTCGGTGTCGCCGGTCTCCGCGGTGTTGCTCATCGTCACCCACTGCTTGTCGAGCCCGCGCCCGAGGAACGCCCACAGGTTGACGGTCGCGTAGTAGATGGGCAGGCACGGGTCGTCGATCGCGGTGATCCAGGTGCCGGCCGCGTCCGCTTCCGCGGCGATCGCGTGCGCTAGCTCGGGGTCGCCGCGGAAGTCGTACGGCACCCGGCTCATGCCGCGCGGCAGCTCGTCCGACGTGAACAGCCCGGCCCGCACCGGCTGCGCCGCCACGACGAACTCGACCGTCGTGAACCAGTGCGAGTCGATGACGACGACGGTGTCGTAGTCGAGCGTCTCGAATATCTCCCGCCGCAGCCGCTCCAGGCCGGGGACGAGGCTGATCTCCTTGCCCTCGTTCAGCGCGAGCCGCTCATCCGGCGGCAGCATGATCGTCGGCACGTGCGCGAGCAGGCCGGCCGCCACTACCTCACCCATCACTGCGCCATCCCGCCAGCACAACCTCACCCCTCACTGCGCCAACCCCTCGGTGCGTAGACGGTGTTCTTGACGTCGCTGTAGAAATCGAAGCTCCAGGTCCCGCCCTCGCGGCCGATGCCGGAGTCGCGCGCGCCGCCGAACGGCGCGCGCAGATCCCGGACGAAGAAGCAGTTCACCCACACGGTGCCCGCCACCAGCCGGGCCGCCACGCGCTCGGCGCGGGCCCGGTCACCGGTGAACAGCGTCGCGGCGAGCCCGTAGCTGGTGTTGTTGGCCAGCCCGACCGCCTCGTCCTCGGTATCGAACGTCTGCAGCGTGAGCACCGGGCCGAAGACCTCCGCGGTGAGGATCTCCGCGCCCGGCCGCGCTCCGGTCAGCAGCGTGGGCTGGTAGTACAGCCCACGCCGCACTCCCCCGCCCGCCAGCACCCGTGCGCCGTCGGTGACGGCCCGCCGCACGAAGCCGTCCACGCGCTGCACGTGCGCCCGGCTGATATTCGGGCCGATGTCGGTGTCCTCGTCCCGCGGGTCGCCTTGCCGCAGCGCGGCGATGCGGTCGAGCAGCCGGGCCGTGAACTCGGCCGCGATCGGCTCCTGCACCAGCAGCCGGCTGCCCGCGAGGCACACCTGGCCCGCGTTGTCGTACTGCTCGACGGCGTTGGCCACCGCGAGGTCGAGGTCGGTGTCGGCGAAGACCAGCAGCGCGGACTTGCCGCCCAGCTCCAGCGATGCCGGGGTCAGCTGACCGCCCGCCGCGGCGGCCACGGCCCGGCCGGTCGCGACCGAGCCGGTGAACGAGACCCGCGCGACGTCCGGGTGCGCCACCAGCGGCGCGCCGGCCTCGGCCCCGAGGCCCTGGATCACGTTGAACACGCCGTCGGGCAGCCCGGCCGCCCGGGTGATGTCGGCCAGCAGGCTCGCGGTCAGCGGGGCCAGCTCGGGCGGCTTCGCGACCACGGTGTTCCCGGCCGCGAGGGCCGGCGCGATCCGCCAGGTCGCCAGCATGAGCGGCGCGTTCCAGGGCGTGATGACCGCGGTGACGCCGGCCGGTGCCCACGACACCCGCTCCTGATGCTCCCTGATCTCCAGCTGGCCGGGGTCAAGCTGGCCGAGTTGCTCGGCGAAGAACCGGAAGTTGTGCGCGACCCGCGGCATCACGCTGCGCCGGTGCGAGCGCAGCAGCGCGCCGTTGTCCGCGGTCTCGACGACCGCGAGGTCCTCGACCCGGGCCTCGATACCGGCCGCGATCGCCGCCAGCAGCTCCGCCCGCTCGGCCGGCGGTGTCGCCGCCCAGCCCGCGAAGGCGCGGGCAGCCGCGCGCACGGCCGCGTCGGCCTCGGCCGCACCGCCGCGGGCCACCTGCGCCAGCTCCGACTCGTCGATCGGCGAGATATCGGCGAACGTATCCGCGGACCCGACCCGCTCGCCGCCGATCCAGTGCCGGGTATCGACGTCAACGCCCGCTATGCGCGCCGTGCTCATCACCCTCCCCGCCGGCTCTCGGGCCGCCATTCCGTCAAGCCGAAGACTTAGGGCCCGGACAGAGCCCTAACTCTTCGGCTAAGTCGTTTGGACCCAAATTATCGTGGCGGGCCTGGTCGGCGTCAACGGCTGGCCAAACGTCAACGCTTACTCAACCTCGACGGGCACGCCGCGCTCGGCGAGCACCCGGCCGCCGTTCCAGGTGACGCCGACCTGCCGGTAGTAGCCGCCGATGATCTCCCCGACGGCCAGCAGCGCCAGTTCCTCGGTCGGCGCCTCGAACAGGTCCAGGGTCGCGTCGCCGCGCCAGGCCGGGCCGGCCTTGAAGCTGGCGCTGCCTGACTGGATCAGCTCGTCCAGCGCGTCCGGGCCACCGGGCGCGATCGACGGCATCCACCGGTGGTGCGCCATCGGGTGGGCGTTCACGAAGCCGTTGTCCGGCGATGGCTCCCGCAGCGTGACCGCGCACTGCGCCAGCCGCCGGTCGGCCGCGGCCAGCGTGCCCGCGAACCGGCCGCCGGCCGCGATCCGCGGGGCCGCGTTCCCGTACGGGTGCGGCCTGGTCTGGTGAATCGACCCGAACTTCTTCGGGTAGCCCTGGTGCAGTCCGCGGGCGAGCGCGAAGTCGGCGTCGACCCAGATGAACACGCAGCGCGAGAACACCCGGCCGCCGAAGCTGCACCGCACGACCGCGAAGCACTCCCGGTACTGCGCGCGCACCGGGTCAAGGAGCTCGGCCTGGTCGTCGCCGCAGGACTGCCAGTCGGCCCAGATCAGCGCCACCGCGCCCGGATCGTCCGGGGCCGGCGCCAGCGGAGCCGGCAGCAGCTCGGCGACCCTGGCCGGGTCCGTGCGGTACTCGACCGTGAGCAGGTCGCCGGAGTAGTGCCACGGCGGCGGGGGCAGCAACGACGACCGGCCGGTCGCCGTCCGCGGATAGAAGAACCCGGTCACCTCGCGCATGGCCGCTCCCAGATCGTTCGCTTCCGTACGAGCCGGATCGTAACCGAGCGCGCAGCATCCGGCACTTGCCTGGGTCGCGCGGGGCCGTTTACTCTGGCCGGGATTGTTCGCACCCAAACGTTCGATCGCCGGGAGCCGCCGTGCCGCAACCGCTGACCGCAACCGCCGTCGCCGGCCGGCTCAGGGAACAGGGAATCGACGTCGTGCGGGTGTCTTACCCGGACATGATCGGCGTCGACCGGGGCCGGGACGTGCTGATCGACCAGCTAGGCGCCGCGACCGAGCACGGGCTGGCATTCTGCCGCGCGATCTACCACACCACGCCGCGCGGCGACGTGGTGCCGGTGCAGGGCGGCCTGGAGGCCGGGCTGCCGGACATCACCGTTTACCCGGACCTGGCCACGATCACCCCGCTGCCGTGGGAGCCGAACGCGGCCTGGTGCCTGGGCGACGCGTTCACCACCGACGGCGAGCGCGCGCCAGAGTCACCGCGCACGGTCGCCGCCACGGTCGCGGACCGGCTGACGGCAGCGGGCTACCGGCTGGTGTGCGGCCCGGAGCTGGAGTTCTTCGTCTGCGAGCAGGGTCCGGACGGTAACTGGCGCCGGTACGCGAACGAGCTCGGCAACGTCTACGTGGTCGGGCGCAAGGGCGACCCGCAGGGCTTGCTGCTGCACATGCTGCGCCAGCTGCGGGACGCGCAGCTGCAGGTCACCGCCGCGAACCACGAGTTCTCGGCGGGCCAGTTCGAGATCAACCTCGGGCACTCCGACCTGCTCGACGCCGCTGACCGCGCGTTCCGGCTCAAGTCCGCGGTGCAGGAGATCGCCCGCCTGCAGGGGCTGCTCGCCACGTTCATGGCCAAGCCATTCAACGACGAGGGCGGGTCCGGATTCCACCTGCACGTATCGCTGGCCGACGACGCCGGCCGGAACGTCACCGGCGACCCCGCGGGCGCAGACGGGCTGTCGGCGGTCGCGCGGCACGCGCTGGCCGGCGTGCTGCGGCACGCACCCGCGCTGAGCGCGCTGCTCAACCCCACGATCAACTCCTACAAGCGGTTCGGGCCGGACACGCTGGCGCCGTGGCTGATCGACTGGGGCCTGGACAACCGCAGCGCGATGGTGCGGATCCCGCCCGAGCGCGGCGACGCGGCCCGGCTGGAAATCAGGCTCGGCGACGCCACTGCCAACCCGTACCTGGTCAACGCCGCCGTCGGCGCGGCCGCTTACCTCGGCATCCAGGACAAGGCGGAGCCGCCCGGCCAAGCTGGAGGGCTACGGATACGACCCGGCCAGCGCCCAGTTGCTGCCGCAGCGGCTGAGCACGGCGCTGGACGCGCTGGAAGGCGACACCGAGCTGGCCGACGTGCTCGGGTCGTACTTCGTGACGTCGTTCCTGTCCTACAAGCGCAACGAGATCGAGCGGTTCGAGCGCTACGTCACCGACTGGGAGTTCGGCGAGTACGCCTATCACCTGTGAGGCGACATGAAGGAAAGCCCGGTCACGACGGTCACGGTCGAGGAACTGGAAGCCAACCCGTACCCGGTGTACGCGCGGCTGCGGCGGGAGGCGCCGGTGTCCTTCGTCCCGGCGGTCGGGCTGTGGTTCGTGACCAGGCACGACGACGTGGACTTCGTCGCCTCCCGGCCCGACCTGTTCACGGCCGAGCTGGACGACTCCCCGGTCGACCGCACGTTCGGCTCCCCCACGATCATCACCGTCGACGGCGAGCGGCACCTCGACCTGCGCCGCGGGCTGGACTCCAAGTACCGGCCGAAGCAGGTGCACGGCTACATCGACGACCTGGTCCGGCCGATCGCCGAGCGGGTCCTGGACGGCCTGGCCGGGCGGGACCGGGCCGAGCTGATGGCGGGCTACTTCGAGCCGGTGTCCGTGCTGAGCCTGGGCCGGGTGCTCGGCATCGACAATCTGGGCGCGGACCGGCTGCGGGACTGGTTCTGGCGGCTGCATCAGGGCGTCATCAACTTCGAGCGGGACCAGGAACGGGGACGCATCGGGCTGGACTGCTCCCGTGAGATCGATCACGTGCTCGCCCCGGTATTCGACCGGCTGGAGGCGGCCGGCGACGACAGCACGATCTCGCACCTGCTGCACAGCGGCCGGCCGCCCGGCGCCTGCCGGGCCCGGGAGTTCGTCCTGCCGACGCTCAAGGTGATCCTGCTCGGCGGCATGCAGGAACCAGGACACGGCGGCGGCTCGACCCTGGTCGGACTGCTGTCGAACCCGGACCAGCTCGCCGCCGTCCGCGCCGACCCGGCCGGGCTGCTGCCCGCGGTGGTCGAGGAGGGCCTGCGCTGGGTCGCGCCGATCGGCACTCAGACCCGGCAGGCCGTCGCCGACATCGAACTGGGCGGCGCGGTCATCCCGGCCGGAGCGCCGGTCGGCGCGCTGGTGTCGTCCGCGTGCCGGGACGAGACGCGGTTCACCGACCCGGACCAGTTCGACTTGTTCCGGCCGCGGCGCAGCCATCTGGCGTTCGGCGCGGGCCGGCATTTCTGCGCCGGGCACGCGTTCTCCCGCGCGCAGCTGAGGATCGCACTGGAGGTGCTGCTCACAAGGTTCCCGGCGCTGGCGCTGGACCCGGACCGGCCGCCGGTTTTCCGCGGCTGGGAGTTCCGGGCGCCGCGCAACCTGGACGTCCTGCTCGGTGGCCGGCAGGCCTGACGCCTGCCGGCGCACGGCTCACTTCTTCCGCGGGATAATCACGACCGGGCACACTGCGTGCTGGACGACCTCGTTGCTCACCGAGCCCATCACCAGCCGGGCCAGCCCGCCCTCGCCACGGGAGCCGATCACGATCAGGTCGGCATCCCGGGCGGCATCGAGCAGTTCTTTCACCACGAACCCGCTCACCACGTGGAGGTTCACCGACGCCGGCCGGGCGTCGCCCAGCTCGCTTTCAGCCGCCTGCGTCATCTCCGCGGCCGCCTGCCTGAGGTCCGCCAGCAGGGAGGCGTCGGCCGGGCCGGTCACCGGGGTGCGCCCCCAGTAGCTCTTGGTAACTTCGTGCACTGCCACCACGGTCAGCGGCGCGCGGTGCGCCGCTGCCTCTCGCATCGCCCAGTCAAGTGCGCGCCTCCCGCTGGCCGAGCCGTCCACTCCCACCACGATTCCAGGCATGACCGCTCCTTCCCGTGGCCGCAGCCCCCGGCGGCCGTAGGGTTCCGGTATATCGGATCGAGGGGCCGGCAGTTCCCTTGGGGCGTTGTCGAGGCGGGCAAAGGATTCCCGTCGTGCTGGCTGGCTCCTGGTCGCGGGTCGCTAGTGCGCGGTCAGGTCGGCGAGCTGGGTGCTGGCCGACTCCCGCGCGCGCAGTACGAACGTCGACGCGAAGCCGACCGCGAGCAGCGCGAGCGCGTACCAGGGCGCATCGATCGTCGGGCTGGTCACCTTGTAGAACGAGCCGAAGATCGCGCCGCCGGTGATGAGGATGCCGATGACCGCGGCGATGATCACCGACACCCGCCGCTCCGACGTGGCGAAGGTGCGCAACGAGCCGACGGACATCAGCAGGTACACGACCACCAGCGCGAACCCGCCGAAGGTCGAGCCCCAGGCGAACAGCGCGAAGTAGTGCGGTGTGCCCGGCAGCGCGAACAGGCTGGTCCAGAACTGGTTGACCAGCAGGGTCACGACGGCGGCCGCGATGATGAAGGCCGCTGCGCCGAGCGGCGAGCCGTGCTTCTTCGAGGTGATCGCGAGCGCGGCCGGGATCCGCCGGTCCCTGGCCATGGCGAACAGGCCGCGCGACGCGGAGACCGCGCAGCCGATGGCGACCGCGAGCATGTCGAAGAGCACCACCAGTTCCAGCAGCCGGTCGATCCAGGTGCCGCCGAAGCCGCCCGCGCTGGCCGGCGCGCCGAGCGCGAACAGCGGCGCGCCCGCGGCCGCGGTGATGCTCTTGAGGCTGTAGTGGAAGCCCGCGACCTCCACGTACGTCGCGACCACGTAGATGACGGTCGCGATGCCCGCCGTCGTCATGACCGCGATCGGGATCTCACGGCGCGGATTCGGCGTCTCCTCGGCCAGGTTCGCCGCGGTCTCGAACCCGACGAACAGCAGCACCCCGTACAGCACGCCGAAGAAGATCCCGGACCAGCCGTCGGCTGACGACGACGGCTCGAACGGCTTGACGCTGTTGGCCGAGCCGAGCTTCGCGATCACGGTGATGAAGAAGATCGTCACGACGATGATCGACACCAGCGCCAGCACGAGCTGGCTGCGGGTCGAGAGCCGCACCCCGAAGTACAGGATGACCGCGATCAGCGCGATGATGATCAGCGTCCAGGCCCAGGACGGGAGCGGGTTCACCTTGAACTCGGACTGGATCGTGCTCTGCAGGTAGCCGCCGATCAGCAGCAGCAGCCCGGCCAGGAGCACGACAACGCCGCCGTAGTAGAGCCAGCCCGCCGCCGTGCCCACCCGCTTGCCGAGGCCGCGGGTCACGTAGTCGTACAGCGAGCCGGCCGAGTGAATCTCCCTGGCGTACTGGCTCACGATCCAGCCGAGCGCGAAGACGCCGATGGCGGCGATGATCACCGACAGCGGCGCGGCCACGCCGCCGCCCTTGCCGGAAGCGCTGATCACGCCGACGACCAGCGGGATGACAAACGCGGAGGAGAAGATCGGGCCCATGAACCCGACCGACTGCGCGATGACGTCAGGCAGCGACAAGACCTTGGCGCCGAGGCGCTCGTAGGCCGGCTCGGAACTCATCGTTTCCTCCTAGCTGAGGGGCAGGACGGCAGGTGCCGGGTCAGGCGGCGATCCGCAGCAGCCTCCTGGCGTTGCCCGCGAAGATCGCCTCGGTGGCCGCGGCGTCGAGGCCGAGCGCCTCGACGTCGGCGATGGTGTCCGCGACGACGGCCGGGCCGCCGAGCGGCATGTCGGTGCCGAACAGCACGTGTTCGCGGGCCGAAGAACTCAACCGCGCAGCGGACCGCGTGCGGCGCGCCGAACAGCGCGCTGTCGGTGTAGAAGCGGCGGAAGTAGTCCAGCGGCTGCGCGGCCAGCCCGGCCATGATCGCGTCCCGGTCCGGGTCCTCCAGCGGGGACGCGAGCCGCGCGGCGAAGTGCGGGACCATCGCGCCGGCGTGGTGCGCGATGATCTGCAGGCCCGGGTACCGGTCGAAGTAGCCGGAGAACACGAGCCTGGTCATGCACACCGACGTCTCGTACGGCCAGCCCAGCGACCACCAGATCCCGTACCTGGACCGGCTCTCGGCCGGGTAGTCGGACCAGACCTCGCTGCGGGTGGGATGCAGCCACAGCGTGCCGCCGTGGCCGGTCACGACGTCGAAGACGGGCCGGAACCGCGGGTCGTCCAGCGGCGCGCCGCTGACGTTCGTGTACACCTGCGCGCCCAGCGCGCCCAGCTGCGTCATCGCCCGGTCCAGCTCCGCCGCGGCCGCCTCCGGGTCGCCCATCGGCAGCGCGGCGGTGAAGCCGGCGAACCGGTCGGGGTACCTGGCGACGATCCCGGCGATCTCGTCGTTGGCCGACCGGGCCAGGTCGAGCGCGGCCTGCGGCCGCCCAGCTCTTCCGGCGGCGGCACGGCGAGGGTCACGACCTGGGCGTAGTCGCCGAACTGGTCCATCACCCGCCAGCGCGCGTCCAGCTCGGTCAGCGCCGGATCCTCGCGGATCCACGGGCGGTAGCCGCGGATTCGCTCGCTCACGCCCGCGCCGCCGGTGATGGCCTCGAGCCGTCTGGTGTAGGCGGGCGGGAGGATGTGAGCGAAGGCGTCGATCTTCCGCACGTCCCTCCCTCCCCGGAGTTCCGCGGCCGTCGATGTCGAGGATCGTAAGGAAGCAAACGATCTGCTGTCAAGGGTTGATGGGCGCCTGCGGTCAGCCCTTGGTCACGGTGACCGGTAGCGCCTTGAGGCCGTTGGTGAAGTTCGACCGGATCCGCCGCGGCGGGCCGGCCAGTTCGAACCGCGCGACCCGCCGGGCCAGCGCCGCCAGCAGGATCCGGATCTCCAGCCGGGCCACGTGCGCGCCCAGGCACAGGTGCGGGCCGCCGCGGCCGAAGCTCAGATGCCGGTTGGGCGCCCGGCCGACGTCGAACATCTCCGGGTCGTCGAACTCGCCCTCGTCCCGGTTTCCGGACACGTACCAGAGCACCACCTTGTCGCCGGCCCGGATCGCGGCGCCGCCGAGCTCGGTGTCGACCGCCGCGGTGCGGCGCATGAAGTGCGTCGGGCAGCTCCACCGCAGCACTTCCTCGGTCGCGGTGTCGAGCAGGCCCTCGTCGGCGCGCAGCCGGTCCCACTGCTCCGGGTGCTCGCAGAAAGCCAGCACCGCGTGCGCCATCGCGATCCTGGTCGTCTCGTTGCCGGCGATCACCAGGATCGAGAACAGGTTGTCCAGGTCCGTCTCGCTGAGGGCGTCCCCGTCCACGCGAGCGAGCAGCAGCTTCGAGAGCAAGTCGTCGCCTGGTGCCGCAAGCCGGTCGCGCACGATCTCCCGGCCGAGGTCCCACAGCTGCTTGCCGTACGGGCTCCGGAACGGGAAGAACCGGTAGGCGTCAGTGTCGTCGCGGCCCCAGACGACGTCGGTGAGGTCCGGGTCGGTGTTCGCGATGAGCCGGTCACCGAGGTCGATGAACTGGTCCAGGTTGGCCTCGGGCAGGCCCATGATCCGCGCCAGCACCCGGATCGGCACTTCCTTCGCGACTGCGTCGACAAAGTCGAACGGGCCGTCCGCCAGGCCTTCGTCCAGGACCTCGTCGGTCAGGCCGGCGACGAACTGCTGGTACACCACGACCGCACGCTGCGAGAACGTGCCGGTCATGATCTTGCGCAGCTTCGTGTGCTCGGGCGGGTCGGTGTCGATGATGGTGCGCCGGACCGCCATCTCCTCGTCGGTCGGCTCCTCGAACGAGACGCCCCGGCCGGAGGAGAACGTGGCTACGTCCCGGCTGGCCGTCACGATGTCGTCGTAGCGCGTCACCGACCAGAAGCCGGAGTTCGGCGCCGCCTCGTCGCTCCACCCGACCGGCGCCTCCCGGCGCAGCCGGGCGAACTCCGGGTACGGCACGCCGCGTACCCACCGGTCCAGGTCGGTCAGATCGACTGCCATGCGAATTAGTTTGGCACCAAACGACCGCCGCAGGAAGGGGCGGTCGCAGCCGGCGCTAGCCGGGCTCGGTCTGCCGGATTATCTTGCGCAGCAAGCCAGCCAGCTGAGCCTTCTCCCGCTCGGACAGCCCGGAGCTGACGTATGCCTCACCCAGGTTGAACGCGGGGAAGAGCCGCTCGATCACGGCGACGCCCTTAGGTTCCAGGCTGACCAGCACAAGCCGGCCGTCCTCTTCGTGCGAACGGCGCCGGGCCAGGCCGCGCTTCTCCAGCGTCTTCAGCACGCCGGTCAGCGTGCCCTTGGTGACGCCGGCTTCCTCGGCCAGGTGCCGGGTCTGCTGGTCGCCCCAGATCCACAGCACGAACAGCACGGTGAACGCGGCCCAGGACAGGTCCTCGTCGGCCAGAACCTTGCGCTCCATGTGGTTACGGACCACGTTGGCCGCCCGGTAGATGTTCGATACCGCGGCCATCGCCGCGAAGTCCAGGTGCTGCGCGCCGATGCGCGCACGGATGTCGCGCTCGGCGTGCACGAGGTCATCGGCGCTCCCGGCGGCGAGTCGACGCGGCATGGCACGATCGTACGTTGCGCCGAGCGACCGCGCAAGCGCGCGCCAGCCAGCGGATCAGGCCAGGTCGTAGGCGGTGGTCGGGAGATCGACCGCGGTAGCGCCGCAGTCGACCGTGAGCACGGCGCCGGTGACCGCGGACGCCTGCCGGGCCGGCCAGGAACGCGATCACCGCCGCCACCTCGTCCGGGCCGGCCGGCCGGCGCAGCGGCACCTGGGACGTCGCCAGCTCGTAGGCCGCGTCACGGCTGGCCAGGCCGCGCAGCTCCATCAGCTGATCCATCTCCGCGTCGGCCATCGGCGTGCGCACCCAGCCGGGACAGACCACGTTCACCCGGACGCCGCGCGGGCCGAAGTCGCGCGCCATCGACCTCGCCAGCCCGATCAGGCCGTGCTTCGCGGTGACGTAGCCGACCGACTCCGGCGACGCGGCCAGCCCGGCGATCGAGGACACGACGACGATTGCGCCGCCGGTCTCGATCAGGTCCGGCAGGCAGGCGCGGGCGCTGACCAGGCAGGTCGACAGGTTGGCCTGCAGGCTCTCCGCCCAGGCGGCGTCCGTGACGTCGGCGGCGGTGCCGCCGCCCGGGCCGCCCGCGTTCGCGACGAGGATGCTCACCGGGCCGAATCGATCCCGCGCCGCCGCCACCGCGCGGGCCATGTCGGCCGCGCTGGCGGCGTCGCGCGGTCACCGCGACGGCGCACTCGCCCAGCTCGGCCGCTATCGCGGCGATCGGCTCCGGCCGTCGCGCCGCGAGCACCACGCCAGTGCCGTCCGCGGCCAGCACGCGCGCGGTCGCCGCGCCGATGCCCGTGCCGCCGCCGGTGATGATCGCGGACCGCCGCGGCCGCCCGCCGGGCGCCCCGGTCACATAGCCGTCGGTCATGTGCCCGCTCCGGCTAGCCGCGCAGGCCCTGGTCCGCGGCCTGACCGAACTCGACGAGCGCGTGCAGGTCAGCCGCGGCGAGCGCGGCCGCGGCGACGGCCAGCAGCACGATCGCGGTCGCCGTGGCGGGCGCCCAGGCACCGCGCCGGGGCGGGGCGGTCAGCAGCGCGGCGACGCGGCGCGGTACCGGGCCGGCCGTCGCGACCGAGAGCCGGTGCCAGCGGCTGCCGAGGGCTCCGAACGCGACTACCAGCCGCTGCGGTCCGCGCGGGCTCGCGAGCAGCGCTACCCGGCCGATGGTCTCGGCCACCAGCCGCCGATCGCCGGTGATCGCCGCGGCGTGCTCGTCGGCCCAGCGCTCCAGCGCGTAGTCGACCGCGCGGGCCACCGGCAGCAGCAGCGGGTTGGCCGCCGCGGCCAGCCGGGCCGCGGTGGCGAACAGGTAATGCCGCCCGGTCAGGTGCGCGTGCTCGTGCGCGACGAGCGCGGCCCGGCCCCTCGGGTCGAGCCGGTCGAGCAGGCAGCCGGAGATGACGATCCGGCCGGGACCGCCGGGCAGCGCGTAGGCGTCCACGGCCGGGCCCGGCAGGACGACGATGCCGTCGCTGGCGGTAAGGGTCGCGGCGTGCCGGTACGAGCGCGTGATCGCGATGGCGCGGCGTCGGATCGCGGCCGCCATGCCGACGACCGCGCCCGCGAGCAGCAGCACGGCCAGCAGGCCGGCCAGCGCCGGGACCGGATCGGCCTGCCGCACCGCCAGCAGCGAGTAATCACCGGCCGCCGCGAGGACTGGTGACCGGATGGCCGCGAACGCGACCGCCAGCGCCAGCGTCGCCGTGCTGCACGCCGCCAGCGCGACGGACGCGGCGGTGAGCAGCCAGACCGCCTGCCGCGGCTCCAGCCGCCCGGCCAGCGGGCGCGCGGCCAGTCCGGCCAGCGCGGGCACCAGCAACGGCAGCGCAAATAGCCACATGTGCTACGCCCCCGGGCCCGCCGGGCCGTCCTGGTGCGCACCAGCCGGCCGGTCATCGGTACCGAGCAGGTCGCGCAGCAGTCTGGCGTCCCGGTCAGACAGCCCGGAGACGAAGCGGCTGAGCACGGCGTCGCGATCGACCCCGGCCGCGAGCGCGACGTTCATCCGGCCGGCCTGCAGGCTCGCCTCGTCGACCGGTTGGTAAGCGAAGCCGCGCCCGGCGCGCTCGCGGGAGAGCAGGCCCTTGGTGTGCAGCCGCGACACGATCGTCACGACCGTGCTGTAGGACAGCTCATGCCCGTCCCGCGCGTCGAGGCGCTCGCGGACGTCGCCGGGGGTGAGCGGCCGGCGGCCGCCCTGAGCACACCGAGAATCTCGGCCTCCAGCTCCCCGACGCCGCGGCGCAGCGGCCCCGGGTCGCCACCGGGACGATCGGCTGTCGGCACGTGCCCTCCCCCGAGTTTGCTTCTACGAATCCTGTAGATACTCTACATTGACTGTAGAACCTAGCCCTGGTCAGTATGCCATCCCTGGCGCGCCGATCCCGACGAGGAGCCCGGCTTGATCCACCTTACGTACCTGGAAGCCGGCGTCGTCGGCCTAATCCAGGGCATCTCCGAGATGTTCCCGGTCTCCAGCCTCGGGCACAACGTGCTGCTCCCGGCCATCGTCGGCGGGAGCTGGGCCCGTGACCTCAACGTGTCCAGCCCGGAGTCGCCCTACCTGGCCTTCATCGTGGGCCTGCATGTGGCGACCGCGGCCGCGCTGCTGATCTACTTCCGGCGCGACTGGGTCAGGATCATCGGCGGGTTCTGCACCTCGGTGCGAGACCGCCGGGTCGTGACGGCCGACCAGCGGCTGGCCTGGATGATCATCCTGGCCACGATCCCGGTCGGGCTCGTCGGGCTCGGCTTCGAGCACGCGTTCCGGGTGATCTTCGCCAAGCCAGCCTTCGCGGCCGCGTTTCTCACCCTCAACGGGCTCATCCTGCTCGCCGGGGAGCGGTACCGGACCCGCGCATCGCTGGCGGCCGACGCCGCGATCGCCGCCGCGACCGCGCCCGGCACCACTGCGCCCGCCGCGGGCGCGGCGGGCGCGCCCGCCCAGCAGACCGAGCTGGTGGCGGCCGGCGACCCCCCACCCGGCCGCCACTCAGCTCCTGTGCTTGCGCCCGGCGGCACAACGCCGGCAGGCCCGCCGGCCCGCGCCGGTCAGTCCCTGGCCGTGCAGGCGGATATGCGGCTGGCCGGCATGAGCATGGCCCGGGCCGTCACCATCGGCTCCGCGCAGATCCTCGCGCTGCTGGCCGGCATCAGCCGGGACGGCGTCACCATGGTCGCGGGCATGTGCCGCGGGCTGTCCCGAGAGGATGCCGCGCGGTTCGCGTTCCTGCTGGCGACGCCCGTGATCCTGGCCGCCGGCGCGCTCAAGGTGCCCGACCTGGCCGGGCCGCTCGGCCACGGCATCCGCGGCCAGATCATCTTCGGCAGCGTGCTCTCCGGCATCGGCGCCTACCTGGCGGTCCGGTTCCTGCTGCGTTACCTGCGCACCCGGACGCTGACGCCGTTCGGCGTCTACTGCGTCATCGCGGGCGTGGCCTGCCTTGCTTATCTGGGATTGAAGTAATGCAGCACTTCATCGCCAGCTACGGGTACGCGGCGATCTTCCTGCTGATGGTCGCCGAGTCGGCCTGCATCCCGGTGCCGTCTGAGCTGATCATGACGCTGGGCGGCGCCCTGGCCGCGGGCGCGGTCCCCGGAAGTCACCTGAACCTCATCGGCGTCATCGCGGCCGGGGTCGCGGGCAACGTCGCCGGGAGCTACATCGCGTGGGCGGTCGGCCGCTACGGCGGGCAGGCCGCGCTGCGGCGCTGGGGCGGCCGGATCTGGCTGCGCGAACACGACCTCGATCGCGCCACCGCGTGGTTCGGCCGGCACGGGCAGAAGGCGGTGCTGTACGGCAGGTGCCTGCCCGTAGTACGCACCTTTATCTCGCTGCCCGCCGGCCTCGCCGGGATGGACGCCGCAAAGTTCGGGATCTACACGACGATCGGGTGCATCCCCTGGACGGCGGCCCTGGCGGGCGCGGGTTACGCGGTCGGCGCCCGCTGGCAGTCGGTCGCCAGCGGGTTCCACACGCCGACGTACATCATCGCCGCGATCGTGGTCGCCGCCGTCGCGGTACTGATCTGGCGGTACCTGCGGGCGCGCGCTCGGGCGGGCTCAGCGCGAAACGACGCGCCGAGCCCGCCCGAGCGTCAGTCACCAATAATGTCTGCGGCCGCCGACCGCACGGCCCGCCATTCCCAGGACCATGAGGATCAGGCCGATGAGTAGCACGATGATGCCGATGGTCCACAAGATGGGGATCGCGGCCACGAAGCCGATGATGAGCAGGATCAGGCCCAGGATGATCATGAAGTCTCCAGTTGCAGTTCGGGCCATGCAACTGTCCCCGGCCGCCGTGCTTAAACAGCAGCCGCCCGGCGCTCAGTCGATCCGGTGCAGTTCCAGGATGTTGTCGCAGCGGTCGGCCACTTCCGGGTCGTGCGTGGCCAGGATGAGCGCGCCGCCCTCCTGCGCGACCCCGAACATGCGCGCGAGCACGTTGGCCCTGGCGTTGGCGTCCAGCTCCGCGGTCGGCTCGTCGGCGATCAGCAACCGGGGCTCCAGGGCCAGCGCGCGCGCGACCGCGGTGCGCTGCTGCTGCCCGCCGGACAGCTCCTCGACCAGCTGATCGGCCTGCGCTTCGAGACCGACCTGGGCCAGCGCGACCCGCGCGGCCGGAATCGCTTCCGCCGGGATCTGCCCCTGCGCGCGGAGCGCGACTTCGACATTCTCGGCGGCGGTGAGCAGCGAGACCAGGCCGTAGTTCTGCAGCACGACGGCCATCCCTGGCGGCGGTCCCGAGCTGCCCGTCAGCGGTGCCCCGGAAAACACGACCTTGCCCTTGGTCGGCGTGTACAGCCCGGACAGCAGCGCGAGCAGCGTGGTCTTGCCCGAACCTGACGGCCCGACGACGGCCAGGCTCTGACCGGCCTCGATCGCCACGTCGATCCCGGTCACGATCAGCTGGCCGGACTTCTCGTAGGCGAGCCCCCGGGCCTCAAGCATCGTCGCCTCCGCGTACGTCGACGCGGCGCAGTTCCACGCCCAGCTCGGTCGGCAGCGCCTGCGCCAGCGAGCCCGGCGGCAGAACTGTGTCGAGGACTTCCTGCGGCAGCTGAACCGACCCGTCCCGTCCGACGACCAGGTAATCCTCGCCCTGATGACCCTCGGCGCCGACCCGGCCGTCGCGGATCGTCACGGTCCGGCCGAGCGCCTCGCCCACAGCCGGGTCGTGCGTCACGGCGACCACGGTGGTGCCGAGGTCGGCGTTCGCGGCCCGGATGAGCTCGATGACAGCGTCCGCGGACTTGTGGTCGAGCTGGCTGGTGGGCTCGTCGGCCAGCAGCAGCTTCGGGCCGTTGGCCAGCGCGGCCGCGACCGCGAGCCGCTGCTGCTCGCCGCCGGACAGCCGGCCCGCGATCCGGTGCGTCACCGTCGACAGCCCGACCGCCTCCAGCAGGTCCACCGCGCGCTGGCGCTTGACCTTCGCGGTCCGGCGGGTGGGCCGCTGCGGGAAGAGCACGTTGCCGAGTGCGGTCTCGTACGGCAGCAGGTTGCGGGACGGGTTCTGCAGGACGACGCCCACATCCCGCAGGCGCATGTCAGCCGCTGAACTCGGGGTCAGCTTGGTCAGCTGCCGGCCGCACACGTCCACCCGCCCGGCCGTGGGCTTCTGCAGCCCGGCGCACAGCCACAGCAGGGTGGACTTTCCGGCGCCCGACGGGCCGAGCAGCGCGACCATCTCCCCTTCGTCCACCCGGAGGTCGACGCCGCGCAGCGCGGTGACCTCGTGACCGGGGCTGCCGTAGACGTGCACCACGTTGTCGAACGTGACCAGCGCTTCGCTCATACCGACGTCTCCCGCAGCTGCTCGGACCGGATGCCCCGGATCAGGGCGATGGCAGCCGCGCAGGCGGCGACGAGCAAGAGCGCCACGCTGATGCCCAGCCAGATGGCGAGTTGCTGACTAGGCGGGTGGTAGTCGAGCGGTACGCCGGGATTACTGATGAACTCGGGCACGCCGCGGATGGCGATCGCCAGCGCCGCGATCCCGGCCACGATGCCGGTGATGCTGCCGAACGCCGACACCACCACGATCTCGATCAGCAGCGAGCGGCGCAGCGCCCGGCGCGCGACCCCGGATGCCTCCAGCGCCGCGTACTCGTACCGGCGCCGCCGTGCGGACACATACAGCCCGAGGATCGCGGTACCGGAAGCTAGCAGCACCGCGGCCGCCGCGTCCGCCAGGAACAGGATGTTGCCCAGGCCCGGACCCTGCCGCCCCAGGAACGCCGCTTCCGCCGCCGCGGACGTCGCCGATTCGATCTGCACGCCCTCGGCTCGCAGCCGCTGCTCGATCACCGGCTGCGCCCCCGCGGCGAGCCAGACCTGCTCATCCACCTGCGGGTAGTTGAAGTCGGCGGCGAGCTCCGCGTAGTGCAGGTCAACGATCCCGCCGGCCGCGGTGATGCTCGGCAAGGCGGCGACCTGGCTGGCGACCTTGAAACTGGCCGGGTTGCCGTCCAGGCCCGAGGCCTTCACGATGCCGGTCCCTGGCAGCGCGACCCCGGTGGACAACACGATGGGCAGGGCCGCCGGGCGGTCCACGGAGACCAGCGTGGAGTCGTCGAGCTTGGCCGAGTGGAATTGCCAGGTGAGGCCGGCCGAGCTGGCGGCCAGGGTGCCCCCCTGCTGCCCGCCCTCTTGCGGCGTCCAGCGATCGGCGGCGCCGAGCAGTGCCGGTCCGAGCGAGGTCCACTTGCCGTTCTGCCGTACCGCCAGGCCGGTGATGGTCACCTTGCCGATGACGGGGCTGAGCAGCAGCGGGTTGTTCGGGCTGGAGGCGCTGATGTCCAGATCCTGCAGTATGCACGGGCAGCCCACGAGGTCGCCGGTGAACGTGGCGGTGCCGTGGGCGGGCAGGTTGCCGAGCTGCACCGGCGTCGAGCCCTGCGCGTCCACGTCGGCGGTCAGCAGCGCGCCGGCCAGCGAGAGCGAGTCCACGTGCAGCGTCACCCGGAAGGCGTCGCCGTTCAGCTGCACCGGCGGCGGCGCGGCCGGGGCCAGCGCCTTCTCCAGCTGAGCCGGGTTCGCGGTGAAACCCGGCGTCCGCGCCGCGATCCGCGCGAACCGCTGCGGGTCCACGGCCAGCAGGGTGTGCAGCGGGTCCGCGCTGATCTCGTCGGTATAGCGCAGTACCGGCGCAGCGAGCCGGCCGCTGGGATCCGCCTTGTCGACCAGCGTTCCCAGGTCCTTGCCGTTCGGCACGTTGACGGTCAGGACCGCGGGCGCCCCGACCCGCCGGCCAGCGACCAGATTCTCGTTGTTCTGGCTGACGAACCACGCGCCGATCGCGTACGTGGCCAGCGTGAAAGCGGTCGCCAGCACGATCGTGGTCCGGATGCCGCCCGGCGGCGGGCGATATGCCGGAGCGCCAGGTAGATGCCCAGGCCCCCGTGGCGCTGAGTCGCGCGGAAAGCGGCCCGGCACAGCACCGGCAGCACCCTGGACGCCACCACCGCCACCGCGAGGCCGAGCAAGCCCGGCACCAGCAGGCCGAGCGTGCTGCCGTTGCCCTGGCCGGTCTGCCCGCCGCGGACGAGGTCCGCCAGAGCCGCCACCGCCGCGGTCGCCAGCACCGCGTCCACGATCCAGCCGCGCTGGGTGACCTGCGGTCCGCTGCGGCGCCACTGCTCGGTGACCGGGCGGCGGACCGCGCGGAAAGCCGCCCGCAGCACGGCCGCGAACCCGGCGACCACCACGGCCGCGGCAACGATCCAGGCGACCCCCGGCAACGTCACGACCGTACCCGGCCGCAGCCGCGCATTGCTGAGTTCCCGGGCGGCACTCCAGCCCGCCAGGACGCCCACCGGCAGCGCAACCAGCAGCACCAGCAGCGGCTCGGACAAGCCGAAGCCGAGCGTCCGGATCCGTCCGTGACCGCGCAGCCTGGCCAGCCCGATATCCGTCCCGCGGCCGTCGACGGCCTCGGTCACGGCGGTGAACAGCAGCAGCAGGCACAGGGCCAGCAATTGCGCCGTGATCAGCGCGACCGGAACCGCCACCGAATGCCAGGCGGTCTCCACCTGGCCGAGCGTGCCCGGAAGAGCGGAGTTGACGATGATCTGCGCTGAGCCGAGGACCGGGTCCAGGGTGAGGTCGGTCGCAGCCGTCTTGAGCGCGCCCACGCTCGCGGTGGTCACCGCGTCGGTGTTGAGCATCTGGTCGACGACGACGGTGCCCTGCTGGGACGCGCTGCCGTTGTCGATGGTGGCCCGCGGCGTGAAGAACGCGTCCTGGATGCTCTCGAGGCTCGCGGCCGGGAAGTAGATCGAGCCGCGGGTGGACCAGTAGATCGCGCCGGGATTCGGCAGCGCGTAGATGCCAGTGATCGTCAGGGCTGGCCAGTAAGACACGTTGAGCTTCTGGCCCACGTGCCAGTGCGTCGCCTTGGCGAGGCGTGCGCTGACGACGACCTGATCCTGCCTGGTCGGGCACTGTCCCTGGATGCGCAGGTGCGCGCAGAAGTCTGTGCGGTACACCAGCGGCATGGCGCCGTAGACCGGGACGCCGACGGTTGCTTCGGTGGAGTCAACCTCGGGGGCAAACAGGTGCTGTCCGCGCTGCGGTCCGAGGAACACGTCGAGCCGGGAGGCCACCTGCTGCGAAGTGACGCTCAGCATCCCGGCCACCGGGCCACTCTGGGTTGCCTCGAAGCCACGGCCCTCAAGACTCGAGCTGGCCAGCGTGTCATGCAGGATCGAGGTCCGGGCCGCCTGATAGTAGGACGGTCCCGCGGCGGCCGCCGCCGTCCCGACCACCGCGAGGATGAAGATCATTATCGTGGCCCGGCTACGGTGTATCAGGCCGCGGATCGCGGTGACCGGGATCATCACTTACCTCCCAGCCATGCGATCGGGAACCCAGGTCCCGAGGTGTGGACTGTCGTGGCGCCGTTAGACGAGGTCAGCTCCCAGGCCTGGCCGTTGCCGGACGCACCCTGGCGGGGGCACAGGATCCAGGCGGCGTCCGGCGACCACACGCAGCTGGCGTATTCGCCGGCTGGCAGGCGCACCCGCTCGGTCCGGCTGCCGCCGGTCCAGATGTACAGCTGGGCCTGCGCCCCGCCCGCAGCGAACGCGAGCGACGGGCCGGAAGGCGACCACACCGGCACGATCAGCCCGGAGAGCCCGGCGAAGGTCTGGAGGACGTGCCCGGTCCTGGTCAGGACAACGACGCCCGGCCGCGCGGTGGCTGATGTCGGCTGCACCGCGACGGCGATCTTGTCGCCTGCGGGATTCGCAATCGGCAGCAACGCGGCCTGCACGCTGCCTGGCAGGTGCAAGTCCCGCTCGAGTTGCGCCGCGGTCGCCAGCGTGACCCGGGCCCGGCCGGCGTCGCGCAGTTCCACCCGGCTGTCGGGGAACTCCTGGTTCGCCTCCGCGGTGGCATGGATCGGCGCCGCCACCGACGTGAAGACGCCGGGGCGGGCCGGGTCGCCGGACACGTTGTCGCCATCCCCCAGCCGCACCGAGCGGCCGGTCGCGAGCGCCTGCAGCGAGATGGGGTTCTCGGTCGAACCGAAGCCCTCCGAGCTATCCAGTACGACGGCGTACAGGTCATGATCCGCGAAGCGACCCCCAGAACGCAGGCTCCTGGTATCCGTTGAAGCTGATCTTGGAGTGCGCGACGCCCGGGCTGCCGGGCCCGGTGAGCGCGATCAGATGGCCGTAGGGGGTGACGAGGTAGCGCTCGTCCAGCGACGGAACCGGCGTGCTGGTCATCGGACCGAGCTTCTTCAGCAGCGTTGCCCGGCCCTCGCGCAGGTCGGACAGGGCCAGATAGTCCTTGGGCGTGATGGAGACAATCCGCGCGACGGGGGCCGCACTGAGATAGCGAGCCGAGATCGACTTGCGCGCTGTCGCGGTGGCCGCGTGATGGCCCGGACCTACCAGGTAGCCGCCCCCGGCCAGGACGGCGAGAACGACCGCGGTTACCGCCAGCCGGACGGCGACCCGGCGCCGGCGCGCCGACGGTGGTGGTTCCGGATCAAGCGCCGGGAACCTCGGCCTCCCCGATTCGATTGGACTGCCCCCATCCATACTCACCAACTCAGCATGCCAACGTTGCTGACCTTGATCTAGTCCGTGTTAGGCACAAAAGACCAGATTGTTATCGTTACTAGACTTGACCGGCGCCCGCCGCGGAGCGACACTCTGCCGCCTGCTCCCTGCTTGTTGATGCAGATCCAGGCCGTGCGCATTACGATCCGCCCGTGGTGGAGCGGTGGGATCCGGGAACGCAGGGTCTCCTCCTGCTGCCCGTCCGGCCGGCTCGTGCGCGGCCGTGGACTCCGCAAGCCAATGCCCGCTGGACAGTCGCCGACGTTCGGGGTGTACCTGCTGGGCAAGCCGCCGCCTGACTTCGGCTGGGCGAGCCGCTGGATCCGCTGGCCTGACTTCGGCCTGCCCGCGGAGCGGGCCGCCTGCGTCCCCGCGCTGACCGGGCCTGGGAGCTGGCCGCGACGGAGCGGGTTGAGATCGCTTGCGCCGGTGGCCGCGGCCGGACCGGCACGGCCTTGGCCTGCCTGGCCATTCTCGACGGGGTGCCGCGACAGCAGGCGGTGGCCTTCGTGCGGGCCAGCTATGAACGGCACGCGGTAGAGACTCCGTGGCAGCGCTGGTTCGTCTCGAACTGGGGTGGCGGTCAGGTCTGAGCCCGGCCGCGCTCGATGACGGCCGCGCGCCGCTGCGCGACTTGTCCAGCGTCGATCCCCGCCGCGTGCCAGCGTGCGTTGACGTCGGACTCCAGCTGCGAGTGCGTCGCGTCGCGTTCCCAGCGATACCCTGGTCGTAGGTGGCGTAGATGCGCGCGCATCGCGTCCTGGTCGGTCGACGCGGCGTCCGCGGCCAGCCGGTGCGCGAACGACAGCAGGTCCTCGTGCGGGACGACGTGGTTGACCAGCCCCCAGGTCAGCGCCGTGTGGGCGTCGATGAAGTTGCCAGTGCCGCTCATCTCCCTGGCGCGGCGGAAGCCGATCGCCTCGGGCAGCGCGACCGTGAGCCCCCAGCCGGGCTGGATGCCGACCCGGGCGTGCGTGTCGGCGAACCTGGCCCGGTCGGACGCGACCAGGAAGTCGCAGGCCAGCGCCAGTTCGAGGCCGCCGGTGACGGCGACGCCGTTGATCGCCCCGATCAGCGGCTTGGTGAGGCCGGGCAGGACCGGCCCGCCGGCCGCGCCGCGCAGCGGGCTGTCGGGCTCGCCCAGCTCAGTCAGGTCGAGCCCGGCGCAGAACGCCGGGTCGGCGCCGGTCAGTACGATCACCCGGACGTCCGCGGCTCGCGTCCAGGCCGGCCAGCGTCGCGCGCAGCTTCGTGATCAGCTCGCGGACAGGGCGTTCCGGCGCTCGGGCCGGTTCAGCGTCACGGTCGCCACGAACTCGGCGACTTCGCTCAGCACTACGGACATGGGCCATTGCCTCCCTGACTGACGCGGGTTACCCCACATCATGCCTGGCGTGCGCCGTCGCCGCCCGGCGCCGCCGGGGCCGGTCGCGACAGTTCGGACGGGAGCCGGAACCGGTACGCTACGGGTGGCAACCACCCCGCGGGCGTAGCTCAATGGCAGAGCCCCAGCCTTCCAAGCTGGTCATGAGGGTTCGATTCCCTTCGCCCGCTCCAACCCGAAACCCCAGCTCAGCAGCGTTCAGACGTCCGAGCGACCGGGATCACGACGCTCTCCGCCAATGTGCCACTACGTGCCATAAGCGTGCCATTGGGGCCGCCAACTACCGGGCCCTGGATAAAAAGTGTACACGGAAGGTGGCACAGTGCGAGACTTTTATACGTGACAGCAATTAAGGACCTGCCGCCGACGTTTACGACAGAGACGGCACTTGAGGCAGGACTCCATCCTCGAGATCTCTACAGCGCACGCGATACCGGGGCGATAGTTGAGCTGTCGCGCGGGGTCTTCCGTCGGGCTGACGCCCCGGCAGCCAGTTACCCGGATCTGCTGGCCGTCGCGTACCGGAACTCCGCGGCAATCGCCTGCCTGCTGTCAGCAGCCGCCGTCCACGATCTGACTGACGAGATTCCACTCGCGGTCCAGATCGCTGTGCCCAGGACCAGCCACCCGCCGACGGATCGCTTTCCCGCCGACCATGGTCTTTCGCTTCGAGCCCACGACCTTCGAACTTGGCCTCACCCACGTCGAGGCAGCCCCAGGCGAGTTCGTCCGCATCTACGATCCTGCGCGCACCGTGGTCGACCTCATGCGGCTGCGGCACCGCATCGGCGAGCCAATCGCCCTGACTGCCTTGCACCGATACCTCCGCCGCCGCGATGCCCGGCCCGCTGAGCTGCTAAGCCTGGCCGCAGACGCTTCGCGTCTACGGGCCCGTTCTGCAGGCGCTCGACGTTGCGAGTGCAGGATGAAGCGGCCCACCCGCGCCTCCAGGCCGGCAGCGCATACCTTGACTTGCAGAACCGCGCGCGAAGAGAACGCCGCGGCACGCAGGAACTGCTCACGCTGTACGTCGTCGAGCGCTGGCTCGCCCGACTCAGCGCCTCGCCGCATGCCAGCAAATTCGTGATCAAGGGCGGAATGCTTCTGGCCGCATACGATGCGCGCAGACCCACCGCTGACCTGGACGCGCTCGCCCGCTCAATTGCCGACGATCAGGCCACGGTCGTTTCGCTGGTGTCGGAGGTCGCTGATCTGCCACTCGACGACGGCGTCGAGTTCCGCACCGACACGGCAACCTCTCGCATCATCCGCGAGCAGGCGCTCTACTCCGGGCGTGCGTATCGCCATGGACACCACGATCTCGACCGCGACAGTCAAGTTCCGGATGGACGTCAACTTCGGCGACCCGATTACGCCCGCGCCCGGCTGGGTGACGCTCCCGCCGCTGCGGTCGGCCATGGAGCCAGTGCGCGTGCTCGGCTATCCCGGTGGAGACGGTTCTTGCCGAAAAGATCGCGACGGCCATCGACCTCGGACCAGCCAATACCCGCGTCCGTGACTACGCCGACATCTACACGCTCACGGGCCTCCACGTCATTAAGCCACCGCACAGCACGGCAGGCGCTACAGGCAACCGCCGCGCACCGAGGGACTTCAGTTCAGCCGCTCTCTGCCGCGGTTGGCGGCTTCGCAGAGCTCCGGCGCCAGACCTACGACGCCTACCGCACCGGACTCGGCAGTCCCGGTCAGCAGCTTCCCGCCGATCTTGAGTCCCTGGTAAGCAGCGGTCACAGCCTTCGCCGATCCGCTTGCCGCGGACAACGGCGAGACAACTTGGCAGCCCGCCGAACGCCGATGGAGTCGATTGCCGAATTAATCCTTAGTAAGTAATCAAGGCGGCTCCGCTGCGCTCCGCCGCGGCGCGCTCCGCGCCGCGCTCTGGCTTGAGGCCCCGCTCGCGCGGGCGCGCCAGCAAATGCACGCAGCCGCTTAGATTGGCGGCTCATCTCCGCGCTCCGATTATCTCCGGCGTCGCGGCGTTGTTGCGGAACCGTTCTGGCGTCGACGACATCCGATGCATTTAGCGTGTCAAGCTGCGAGATGTCTGGTGCGGTGCTGGGGCCGGTGGCGCGGAAGGCTGACTTCTCGTTGTATTGCTGGCCGGTGGCCAGGCAGTGGTGCAGGCGGGGCCAGCAGGCTGAACAGGTTGCGCTGGAGACTGCGGGCGTGCCGCGTCCCCGGCGGCGCGGATCGCCTTGTCGTAGTGCTTGCGTGCGCCGGGTGATGCGGTGAGGGCGAGAGAATGCCCAGCAGGTAGCCGGACATGGCGTTCGCCCAGGCGCTGGTTCGGGTTGACGCGCCGGTGGAGCGACGGCGGTGGTCTTAGCCGCTGGCGCGGGCTGACGGGCGCGGCGCGGGCGTACGGCCTTCGAGTCCTTTAGCATCAGCGAAGCGGGATCGGTCATCTCCGGTCTCGGCGAGCACCCGGCGGCGCCGGTGAGCGGGCCGAGCCCTGGGAAGCTGGTGACGTCCCGGCGTTGGCGTGCCAGGTCACAACGCCTCGATGCGCCTGCTCGAGCTCCCCCACTTCGGCGGTGCGTGGCTGCCCGGCGGGCCAGGCTGCGCGTCCCATCCCGCGGCTCTCCGCGGTGCCGGTGCTCTGCGGTCCGGAATGCCTCGCGCAGCCCCGACCTCGGGTGAGGCGGTGTCGACTCCGCTCAGCCGTGCTCGCAGCCGGTCGGGGGTGGTGCCGCTCAGCGTCCCGGGTCGGGTCGGCGGCCAGGGTTACGTGGCTTCGGCGCTGACCGCCGTCGCAACCGCCGGGTCGTACTCCCTCGGAGGGGCGTCGCAGCTTGGGCACGCTGGTGCCTCGCCGTCCAGCGCGGCTCGGGCGCGCAGATCGGCGTCGGCGGGCTCGGGACTCGCCGCGCAGGCGGCGGGCCGTGGCGCGGTCGCCACGGTTATCTCGACCACGACTACGTCCCGGGCGGCCTGGTCCGGCACAGGCCCGCCCCGTAGGGCCACTGCCTTCGATGGGCCGACCTGTGCGATCTGACCGAGGCCCGCGGCCCAGCCCGCGCGGAGCTCGCTCGCCACCCGCCGGGTCCGCGGCGGTCTCCGTCGGTGGTCCAGGATCCTGCCCACCGCCGTCGATGACTGCGGCGGGCCAGCTCCCCGCCGTGTGGTACCACGGCCGCCTGGTGACCTCACCCAGCTCGTCCCGCATCCTCAAAGCGCCTCTCCCTCGTCGTCCAATACGGAAGGCCACCGCCGGCCGCACGGCGGACAGACCCATCCCACGGTGCTGCCCGCAAGGCCTCCTACCAGGTCACGTCTCGCCCGACAGGTCGGATCTCGCCGACGGCCGGCCAGATCACCATCCGGTGCGTCACGCGCCAATCCGGCGTTGAGCCAACCCGCGACGCTCGCCGGACGCGGATCTCATCAAGGATATCCGGCGTCTGCCCGGATCCCGTCGAGCGCTCCGCGTCGCCTCCGGCGATGGCCTCCGGCCACTCCCGACTGAACCCGGCCGAGAGTCGCCGGGCTGGCAGCTATCGGGAGATGGCCAGGACGAGATGGCGCCGGCAGTAAGTGAGCGCCATTGCATAGGGGGCCGAAGGCATGCCACTCTGATGCGGGAACTGGGTTGAGATGCGGGGAGTCCAGCATTCATGCGGCGGATTTTCCTCGGGCTGGCTGGCCTCATGCTCGCGGTCATAACGGCCGCCTGCAGTTCAGGTAACGCATCGACGGCACTCAGCAACCGGCCGGAACCGGGTCGGCCGGTACCTGCGGCAGCGGTTCACCGGCTCACCGTGCTCGCCGGCAAGCTGGCGAAGGAGAACGGCGGGTACCCGGTGGAATGGGCGACGGTCGTTGTCACCACCCGCAGGAATCCGCTGGAGACGCGGCCAGGCGGTCCGAAGCAACCGGCGAGGTACGTCGCTTACTCGCTGATTATGAAAGGTCACTTCGTCTGCGGCGGCTGTACCGGCCCGCCGGGAGCCCCGACGCCGACCGGGACCTATCTGACAGTCGTGATGAACGTCAACGGCAAGGGTCCAGGCGACTTCGGTATAAGCCGGTATCGGCCCGCTGCAGACCCCCACGCGCTCGGGCCTATCACCCACCTGAAGGTGCTATCGGCCCCAGTCACCGCGACCGCCAGGCCGATGGAAGGTCCGTCAGCTCAGCAGCTGGCGCACGGGCACTGGATCAGGATCCCTCCGGTTCCGATCGGGCTGTGCGACTCGCTCGCAAGGTGGGACGGGCACGCACTGGTAGTGATCGAGCCCGCGTTCCGGCCGTGTTCCAGCGGCGCGGCAGCCTATGACCCGAAGACCAATAGGTGGGCGAAGAGCGCAGCACCCCCGAAGCTCATCGGCCTAAATCCCCTGACTGCTTGGGGCGGCGGCAGGCTCATCGTGGTCTCGCGGCGGACCGGTGCCACTGTCACCTGGAGCCCGGCCATCCGGCACTGGCATCAGATCCGGTCGGTTCCTTCTGCCAATGTGGTCTCTGCCGTCTGGACCGGCCGCAAGTTCCTGGTCATCACCGCCAGCCTGATCACCTCTGGTAGAAAAAGCGCGCACGCATACGCGCTGACGGGAAATCGCTGGTCCGGGCTACCTAACTTGCCGCAACCTCGCAAGGGCCGAATCGTCGGTGCGGTGGCGGCGGCCGGGCCCGGAGCGGTGTATGCGATCGCCACCATCGCCCCTCCCGGCGCCGCCCGTGACCTCAATGTGTCCGGGTCGGTCGAATTGCTGCGCCTGGCGGCGGCATCGTGGCGGCCCGTGCCGCTGTCGCCCGCGGTGCCCAGGTCGCAGCTCGCGCTGACCACCGTCAGCGGAGGCATCGTGGCGGCCGGATCAGGCTGCCTGGCGCTGGCTCTCTGCATGGAGGAAGACGGCGCCGCCGCGCTGCTGCGGCTGGGAGCCCGTCCGGAAACAATCCCGCTGACTCCGGCTGCCGGAGTTCCCTATCCCTACGACATCGCCGCGGGCGGCCAGGCCATCGTCGTGGCCTACCAGAACGGCCTCGGAACAGTGGAGCCACCCGGAAGCGGGCCAGTACCGGGCAGCAGCACCATCTACGACATCGCCGCTGGCAGATGGCTGCCCGGCCCCACTTCTCCCGGCATAGGAGGTAGTGCCGGCGCGTACTGGACCGCGTACGGAGTCGTATGCCTAGGCCAGCGCACAAATGTCGGGTCCACGCACAACTTCGGTGGCTGGCTGCTCCGGCCGGCCTGAGTTCGGCCGTGCCATTAACGTGCCATTAGCCGCAGTCACTGGCGGTATCTGGCGGCTGCACCCGGCCACAACAACTCCCAGCTCAGGCCCCGTACAGCCACGTTGCGGTACACCTTCCAAGCTGGTCATGAGGGTTCGATTCCCTTCGCCCGCTCCAAATCAGCGCCCCGTGCAGCGGGCGGTCAGGCGTCAGGGTCGACTTCGGAGTGCGTGAACCGCACGGGCTTGCCCAGCGACCGGGCGTAGGCGATTTCGGCTCGGGTGCTGTCTCCGATGTAGTCGCCGACTACGAGCACCTCATCAGCGAGCCGGATCTTCGCCCGGTGCAGATCGTCGAGTCGAACCTTCAGTGCCTCGGCCTCGACAGGATCGGACCAAAGTTCGTGGGGCGACTTCATGTCACAGCCCGGTTTGACGACAATTTTTCCGGCTTTGGTCTCCCGCAGATCGGCCTGGTTCATCTCGGTCATGAAGCGGGTGGAGCCGCAGATCACGACGATACGCGGGAGGCTCAACAGCTTCTTCGCGTCGGCGAGCTTCTCCTCGGGGGTGAGCAGTTGCGGGTATGACACTGGTTCCTCCGGGCGGTGTGGTCCAAGGGGTGCCTGCGGAGACGGTACTCCCGGGCCACCTCGCTCTTATTGCGCCCTTCGACATAGATCGCGGTGATCACCAGCCGTGCCAGCGACATGGCCCACCCCAGAATCCAGGTGTGAACTATGTCGCAAGACAGGCGTGAACTATGTCGTGCGCTCAGGCACCTTCACCCGCTCCATGTGCGCTTGACCCCATCCGGGGGACCGCTTTTTTGCGACAGAGTGGCCTGCTGGGTGGTGGCTGAGCACAGGGGTCGAGGGCGAGGTCGGGACAGTTACCGCTCCCGGACGGCGTAGGTCAGGTGGGTCACCCGCTGCGTCGGCTCCGCGCGGACCGGCTCCAGGGCCACGCGGCCCGCGTCCACGCCCTCGAACAGGCGGATTCCGGAGCCGAACAGCACGGGTGAGAGCGCGATCGAGAACTCGTCGATCAGGCCCGCGTTCACGTACTCCAGGATCGTCGCGCCGCCGCCTGCAATGCGGACGTCGCGGTCGCCGGCGGTCTCGCGGGCCTGGTCGAGCGCGGGCTCGATGCCGTCGTTGACGAAGTGGAATGTGGTCCCGCCCGGCCGCTCCCAGGGGTCTCGCTTCTCGTGTGTGACGACGAAGACCTGCGTGTGGAACGGCGCCTCCTCCGGCCACGCCTGCTCGCCGAGGTCGAACATGCCCTTGCCCATCACGCTCGCGCCTGTGCGTTCGAACGTCTCCTGCGCGATGTCGTTGTCGCGCCCTTCCTCGCCGCCCTCGCCGAGCTTCAGGTTCTCCCGGAAGAACCGCTGCGGGAAAATCCAGCGCTGCAGCTCCATCCACTGCGCCGTCCAGTGCTGCAGATCCGGGTCGTCCGCGCGCTCCTCGGGCGCGATGAACCCGTCCAGCGACATCGACACGCTGAAGAACACCTTCCCGCCCATCAGCCCTCGGCTCCCTTCCGAACCATCTCGGTGACGTAGGCAGCCAGGTTGCTCAGGGTCTGCCGGCCGCCCTCGATCGCGTGGTACTTCTCGGCTGCCTCGTCACGCAGCTCCTTGGTGGGGAACACCGCGCGCATCTCGATCTGGGTCGCCGCGCCGTCGGGCGCGAACGTGATGACCGACTCGAAGGCGTTCGGGTCGCCGCGGGATTCACCGTGCAGCAGCGCGATCCGCTCCGGCGGGACGATCTCGGTCCAGGCGATCCACTCCTGATAATCCGTCCCGTCCGGTCCGTGCATCACGAAGTCCCACTCCCCGCCGACGCGGAACTCGAATGCCCGCGTGGTGGTGGTGAACCCGTCCGGCCCCCACCACCGCGACAGGTGCCGCACCTCGGTGAACGCCTCGAACACCAGCTCCCGTCGGGCACTGATGACCGTGGAGATCACGATCTCGCGGCCGGCCGTCTCGGACTGCGCCGGCGCTCCTCGTCCCGTCGCGCTCATCAGCTACCCCTCCTGGCTTGCGTGCTTGAGGTCCTGCACGTACTCGTCCAGTCGGTCGAACCTCTCGTTCCAGAGCCGCTCGAACCCGCCGGTCCACTCATGGACCGGTCGCAGCCCGCGGGAGTCAAGGCCGTACAGGCGCTGCTTGCCTGCCTTGCGGTCCCGCACCAGCCCGACCTCCCGGAGCACCCGCAGGTGTTTGGACGCCCCCGGCTGGGTCATCCCCAGCTCCTGAGCCAACTCGGTCACTGGCCGCTCACCCGCCCGCAGCACCACCAGGATCTCCCGGCGCTGCGGCTCGGCGATCGCGTTGAAGACGTCCGACGTCGTCGCTGCTCGTGCCATGGACGCCATCATATTCCCATATCGGCATGCGTCAAGCCGGAGAAATCAGGCGGGCCTCGTCAGATGACGATCGTCACTCGCGCTGGTCATCGGACCTGGTAGAACGCTACTGACCATTCCGGCTAGCCGCCCTACGCGTTCGGGAGTGCCTCATGGCCTATGCCGTGGCTTTCACCACCGTTTCGACCACCGGCCTGGAGTCATCGCCGGTCGCGGCCGCGCTCGCTGGTCTGCGGGCGAACGAGGCCCGCTACTTCAAGAACAAGTACGACCACGTCTTCACGGTGGAGCCTGCCAGCGACGCCAAGACGACCATCGACTGGGTGCACCGGATCCTCAAGGATGAACGCGACATCGTCATCGCGTCTCGCCCGCTTGAGGGCACGGGCTTCCAGGTCGAGAACATCCGCATCGCCTACGTCTTCTACGAGAGCGGTCTGTCGATCAACGTGATGTACACCATCGACGGCCCCTCGAAACGGGCGGTCGGGTTCAAGCTCTCCGAAGGGATGGAAGTCCCGGCGGAGCTCGCCTCGTTCAAGTTCGCCAGGCAGAAGTCGAAGCTGGCCGGGACCATCCGCGGTTCCTACTTCGCGTTCAAAAATGAGTACTGAGGCGGGTCCCTTTATGCCCGCCGGCTTATCCCGGTGACCACCCAGGCCCGACCAAGGGCGCTGCCATACAACGCCACAATGACCAGGACCAAGCCACGTTGCAGCGCGGCACTCTGGGCGGTCGCCAGGAGCGCCACCGCGAGGCCGAGCTGCGCTGAGTAGCTCGCGACCGAAATCGACGCGAAAGCGAGATTCAGCGTTCTGGTTTGAGAGGTCGAGGAGAAGTTTCCGGCCCGCATCGCCCTCGGTATCAGGCGCCTGGTGGCCAGCAGGCCGACGGCTGCCATTACGAGGCTCGATAGCCCCAAGACGACTGAGCCCCCGGTCAAGGCCACAATCGAGACGATGAAGATGTCCACCAGGGCAACAAACGCGCTCCCGGCCAGCACCGTTCGCAGCTCCCGGGTGGTGGGGTTCGCGTCATCCGCGTTGACGACTGATACGGCGACGACGAGCAACCCCAGGATGGCTGCGGACGCGCCCGCGCTCGTGCTGAAAAAGCTCTCATAGTGACCCACCACAGCGGCACCCTATCGGGCGCCCGGACCCCGCTGGGGCAAAGCCTTCTGGCATCGTGGCAGGCGGGGTGTCGATTCAGCGGTGGCGACTTCGTAGCGGGAGTGAGGGCCGGCCTAAGACCCGGCCCCGGACGACAAACGGGAGTGACCGTCATGACGCAATACCTGCTAGCGCTCTACCGTGACTATGCGGTTCCCAGTTCCCCGGAACGGACCCAGCAGGTGTGGGCCGGCGTAAGTGAGCTGGGCGAGAAGCTGGAACACGCAGGCGCGTTCGTGTTCAAGGGCGGCATGCAGGGCGGCCCGGAGGCGGCGACCGTGGTACGCCAGTCCGGCGACGACTTCCTGATGACCGACGGGCCGTACACCGAGACCAAGGAACACCTCGCCGGGTTCTGGATCATCAACGCCGCCGACCTGGACGAGGCCCTGGCGTGGGCCAAGCTCGCCACGGCCGCGGAACAGCGGCCGATCGAGGTCCGCCCGCTCTTCGGCGGGGACCTCGACGACGCGATCGAAGCGGCTAGCACGCCCGCCCCGCAGTGAGCGCCTCCAGTCAGCCTCTCACGCCGTGACCGTCGAGGCTGTCTTCCGCCGCGAGTACGGCCGCTGCGTCGCCACCCTGATCCGCTTCCTCGGCGATATCGACGCCGCCGAGGAAGCGGTCCAGGAGGCGTTCACCGTGGCGGTCGCCAGGTGGCCATCGGACGGCCAGCCGCCCAATCCCGGCGCGTGGATCGTCACGACCGCCCGCAACCGGGCCATCGACCGGCTGCGCCGCGAGTCGGTCCGGGACGAGCGGCACGCGCAAGCGCATCACCTGTACGGCGGCACCGCCGCTCAGGCCGCGGACGACAATGCCCTGGCGCCGGAGGAGGAGACCGTGCCGGACGACCGGCTGCGCCTGATCTTCACCTGCTGCCACCCGGCACTGAACCAGCCCGCCCAGGTCGCGCTCACCCTGCGGCTGCTCGGCGGGCTCGAAACGCCGGAGATCGCGCGGGCGTTCCTCGTTCCCGAGGCAACCGTCGCCCAGCGCATAGTCCGGGCCAAGCGCAAGATCAGGGACACCACTCTCCCCTATCGGGTACCTGCCGAAGCCGAACTTCCGGCCCGCCTCAAACCCGTCCTCGCCGTCGTCTACCTGATCTTCAACGAAGGCTACGCGGCGACCGCCGGCTCACTGCTGCGGCTTGACCTGTGCGCCGAGGGAATCCGGCTCGCCCGCGTGCTGGCCGAGCTGATGCCCGACGAGCCGGAGGCGCAGGGGCTACTGGCGCTGCTCTTGCTGTTGCACTCCCGCAGCGCCGCCCGCGTCGGAGCCGACGGCTCGCTGATCCGCCTGGCCGAACAGGACCGGCGCCGCTGGGACCGGGACCTGATCGCCGAAGGCCAGGCGATCGTGCGTGCCTGCGTGCAGCGTGACCGGCCCGGCCCGTACCAGATCCAGGCCGCCATCAACGCCGTCCATTCCGTTGCGGTCGAATTCGACAGCACCGACTGGCACGCGATCCTGACGCTGTACGACCAGCTCTACGCGCTCACGCCGACTCCGGTCGTCGCGCTCAACCGGGCCGTCGCACTCGCCGAAGTCCGGGGCCCCGCGGCCGGCCTGGCCGCCGTGGACGAGCTGCAGTTCCTCGGGCCTGGACAGCTACTACTTGTTCCACGCGGCCCGCGCCGACCTGCTGCGCCGCCTCGGTCGCGACAACGAAGCCGGGCGCCGCCTACGCCACCGCCCGCGCCCTCACCGCCAACCCGGCCGAGCAGGCCTTCCTCGACACCAGGCTTGCAACCACCACCGCGCCTGGCCCGACCCCAGACGACGGGCCGAATCCGCTCAGGGCGCAGCCTCGGCATGCTCCGCCGGGGTCTGCCGATGGTTAGCTTTTCGACATGGACGCAGCCCCGGTGTCGCAGGCGCGCTATGACGAATGGGCCGACTGGGACGAGGGCTGCCGCTGAGGGCCAGCACGGCGATCGCGCCGCCCGAGTCGATCACTGGCCCGGTCGAAATCGACGCGAACGCCCACTTGCCATCGGCTGTGCCCACCATCGCGGTAGGCCGGCCGGACACCTGAGTTATCACCGGCCGTGGCGTCGTCAGCGGCCGGCCGCCCGCCACCCTGGTGGAACAGCCGGCGGTCAGAGCTGTGGCCGCCGGATGCGACGCGCCAGAGGAGCAGCCGGTCAGGATCACAGTGGTGGCCGTGGCCGTAGCCACGCAAAAGATGTAGATACGGGGCAGACACCTATATAGCCGACCGATCACCCTTCATCAATACCACCGATTCGGTGCTCCTGTCGTTAGCTGCGACCGCCTAGGAAGCCCGAACGCTGCTGCCACCCGCGAGGCGTGCTCATCCGCGCCGATGGTGGTGTCGACGTCAATGACGGGCAGCCCGAGTTCCGTCGCTTCCGCGCGGATCCGGCGTTGGTCGAGTACACGCGCAGACCCTGCCGGGCCGCGAGACGGCGAGCGATGGTCGACTTTCCGGGGCCGATCCCGCCGCCGATCCAGTAGACGTGGCTCAGTCGCGCCGAAACCGCCACCGCGCTGCCATCCTCGCCTTGCGTCGGAGAAGTGCGTTCCCTTCGCTAACGCGCTCCCCCGGCGGCTCCAGCGAAGCTAGCGACCACCGGATCCCAGCCGGACTCGTAGCCGTCGCGCGCTCGTGCCCCATCGGGGCGGCGCTCCCAGCCCGAGTGGACCAGCCGGACCACGGTGCTGCCGGGCTCGTCCGCGGTGAACGTCACCTCGACCCGCGTCGCCTCGGCCGGGGGCGTGCCAGCGTGCCAGCTGAAGGCGACACGGTGCGGCGGCTCCCAGTCGGTGATGGTCCCCCAGGTCGACGTCGTCCGATCCGCGAGCGTCTCCACGATCGCGGCGCCGACACCCGCGCCGAACGTGACGCCGGCCGCTTGATCGAGGCCGACCGAGTGCGTCTGAAGCGGCCACCACTCGTGGAAATGGGCGGTGAACAGCTCGAAGGCACGCTCCGGAGTCGCGGGCACCGTAACGGTCTTGCGAACGGGCTCGACCGAGGTCAGGTTGCCTGGCATCGAAAGGTCCTCCTATTCGGAATGCGGGTGCGGGGCATCGCCGGCGCTGTCTTCGCGGACCCGCTGGGCGTAGCGGTCCAGTGCCGTCTCCCAGAAGCCGTCCAGCCAGGTTCTGAGCTCGCCCAGTCCGGCCGGGTCGAGCCGGTACACATTGCGGGTGCCGAGCTCGGAGTAGCTGACCAGGCCGCTGCGCCGCAGCACCGTGAGGTGCTGGGACACGGCGGGGCGGCTGACGGGCATCGCCGCCGCCAGCTCGCCGACCGACAACGGCCCCGCGCGGAGCCGGTGCACGATCTGGCGGCGGGTGCGGTCGCCCAGCGCCTCCAGCACGGCTTCGTAAGTTTCCACGAACCGTAAGTTGCCACGAACAAAGCACTGGGTCAAGTCGGCCACGTCAGGGTCGGCGGTAGAACACGAGCGCGAGGTCGGGAACCTGCTCGGAGAACTGACCCGAGCCGGACGCGATCGCCAGCCGGGCCCGGAGCTCGCGCTCGAAATCCGCGAGCCGGTCGCCGAACAGGTGCGGCGCGCTGCCTGACAGCGAGAAGACCGCGGCGACGACGTCGTCCACGGACCGGTCCAGCACCTGGCGGCCGGTCACGCGGACCGGCATCGGAGCCTCGAAGCCGGCCCGCTGCAGGACCTCCCATTCGTTGCCGGGTGTCCCGTGCCGCAGCACTCCCCGCCCGGCCCGACGGTCAGGGCCGAGGTAGGACTGGATCAGACCGCGGATGTCGTCGGCCGGCGTGGGCGAATGCGGGAGCGGCTCGGCGGGCGGCGGCGTCTCGACGTGCTGGCCGCCCACGTGCACGAAGGCGCCGCCCGGCTCCAGCATGCCGAAGACCTTCCCGGCGACCAGATCGCGCTCCATCCAGTGGAACGACTGGGCGAACGTCGCGTACCGGAACAGGCCGAGGCGCGGCGGCATCTCCTCCGCGCGCAGCCGGAGCCAGCGTGCGTTCGTGACGGCTCGCGCCGCAGCCGCCCGGCTCGCCTCTTCGATCATGCCGCGATCCGCGTCCACGCCGACGACCTCGGCGAACAGGTCCGCCAGCCGCAGGGCCACGGTGCCGGGGCCGCAGCCCACGTCGATCAGACGGGGCGACCCGTGCAGGTCAGCCGCGGCCGCGAAGGCGTCCCGCAGCCCGGCCGGGTAGGGAATGCGGCCACGGTCATAGAACGCGGAGCTGCCCGCGAACAGGCTCTCATCCCAGACCCATCCCTCGGGCATCGGTCCTCCTTTGGCGTCCGCAGCAACGTACCGGCTGACAATTCGCACGCGGCGGCTGTCCATCCGGGGCCGGTACCGATCGTCGGATTGCCGGACGACCCCGACGGCCGGGGCGCAGATGGAGGTTTCGATGGCTCTGCCCGACATCGTCTCCCGCGCGGAGTGGCTCGCCGCGCGCGAGCAGTTGCTGGCCCGGGAGAAGGAACTGACCCGCCAGCGAGACTCGCTGAACGCCGACCGCCGGCGGCTGCCGATGGTCTTGATCGGCAAGAAGTACGAGTTCGAGGGCCCCGACGGCCGGGTCGGCCTGCTCGACCTGTTCGCGGGCGGCGATCAGCTGATCGTCCAGCACATCATGTTCGATCCGCAGTGGGACGCGGCCTGCCCGTCCTGCACGGCCAGCATGGCTGAGTCAACCCCCGCGCTCCTTGACCATCTCAAGGCCAGGGGCACGAGCTATGTGCGGATCGCCCGTGCCCCGTACGAGAAGATCGCCGCCTACCAGCGAGCGCACGGCTGGACGTTCCCGTGGTACTCATCCTTCGGCAGCGACTTCAACTACGACTTCGGCGTCACCCTCGATCCGGCCGTCACCCCCGCCGTGTACAACTACCGCTCGCAGCAGGACTGGGCGCGGACGGACGCGGACTGGCTGGACCTGGATTCCACCGAGGTGCCAGGGGTCAGCTGCTTCCTGCGCGACGGCGATGAGGTGTATCACACGTACTCGACGTTCGCCCGCGGCACCGAGCTGACCGGCGGCCTTAGCTACCCGCTGCTGGACCTGACCGCGATGGGCCGCCAGGAGGAATGGGAGGAGCCCAAGGGCCGGTCGGGCGGCGCACGGGAGGCGGACCCGAGCTTCCGGTCCTGACTGCGATCAGCCGGTGCAGGCCGTCATCGGGATCGCCGGCGGCGGACCGGCGGCGATCGATCAGTTTCCGAGAAGCCAGCCGCCGTGGCGGCTCCCTAGCATGGGTTTCATTCCGGTCAGCAACGACCAGATCACCGGAGGAACCCACCATGACCAGCACAAAGAAGCCAGCCAGGGTAAGTCGTACGACGGCTTCACGGACGAGGAACGCGCCGCGATGAAGGACCACGCCGAGGAGCTGAAGACGGCGGCGCGGCGTGGCCCGGGCGCGGCCAAGGCCGACGGAGAGGGCAACGTGCTGGCCAAGGTCAGCGCCGCTGACGAGCAAAGGATCAGCGCGCTGGTACAGCAGGCAGTGAGCTAGGGTGCGTCCGGCCGCCATGTGCAGCGTCGGCGGGGTACCAGCGGGACCGGGCTTTGCGGTCCCGCTGGTAGTGGTGCGGCCGGTCCGGGCCGGCGCTGACCCAAATGATCATGCTGGCGGGGCGGCTAAACTGACTCCCGTGGCCAGCAAACCCGCGCAGGCGCAGCGCCTGAACGACCTCGCGCTGCTGCGCCGTGCCCGTGACCGGATGGACCGGGAGTACGACCAGCCGCTGGACGTCGAGGCGCTCGCCCGCGGCGCGCACATGTCAGCCGGGCACTTCAGCCGCGAGTTCAAGCTCGCCTACGGCGAGACGCCGTACGGCTACCTGATGACCCGCCGGATCGAGCGCGCGATGGCGCTGCTGCGCCGCGGCGACCTGAGCGTGACCGAGGTCTGCTTCGCCGTCGGCTGCTCCTCGCTGGGCACGTTCAGCACCCGGTTCACCGAGCTGGTCGGGGTACCGCCCAGTACGTACCGCCGACTCGCGGGCCGCGCCACCGCCGGGATGCCGTCCTGCGTGGCCAAGCAGGTCACCAGGCCAATCCGCAATCGGGAAGCGCCGGTCACCGAGCCGCAGCTAGCGTGACCGCCATGGACATCAGTATTTTCTCGAGCTTCCTCCCGCACACCGACCCGGAAGCCTCGCTCGCCTTCTACCGCGACACCCTCGGATTCGAAGTCCGCAACGACGTCGGCTACGGCGGGATGCGCTGGATCACGGTGGGCCCGCCCAGTCAGCCGGGTACGTCCATCGTGCTCGCGCCGCCGGACGCCTACCCCGGCATCACCGACGGCGAGCGCCGGACGATCGCCGAGATGATGGCCAAAGGCACCTACGCCATCATCGTGCTGGCGACCACCGACTTGGACGGCACTTTCGAGCGGTTGCAGGCCAGCGACGCCGAGGTGGTCCAGGAGCCGACCGACCAGCCGTACGGCATCCGCGACTGCGCGATCCGCGACCCGGCGGGCAACCTCATCCGCATCAACCAGGTGCACTGAGCCGGGCTGGCCCCGCGGGTCACCGCCGGGTTGGCCAGTCAGCGGCCAGGTCAAGCTGGTACTGGGTTCCGGCCCCGCTGCTGAGCGTCACCGGTCCGACGGGCACGAACCCTACCTTGGCCAGTACCCGCTGCGACGCGACGTTCGCGTGGGTCGTAGCCGCCCGAAGCGTGTGCAGCCCGTATTGCGACAACGCCAGCACGCACACGTCCCGGACGGCCGCGGTCGCCAACCCGCGGCCAGCGGCTCGCTCCGCGAGCCGGTAGCCGAGATTAGCCGTCCCGTTCTCGACCTCGAACAGGTTAAACCGGCCGAGAATCTCGCCGTCGGTATCGACGAGCACGTGAAAGATGTCGGTGCCCGCGTCCTGCGCGGCCAGCAACTCGTCGAGCCGCTCGGTGAAGTGCGCGAAGAACTCGTCGCCCCGATCGGGCACCCAGGCCGCGAAGTAGGCACGGTTCGCCCGCTCGAAGGCGAGGAGCGCCGGGGCATGGCCGGCGCACAAGCGCTGCAGCTCGGGCACCGGCCGACTCTACTCAGGCTGGCCGGTCGCGGTCATCCCGATTTCAGTCGGGCAGCGACTTCGGCAGTCCGAACCAGGGCAGCACACTGGTCTCGAACCGCGTCATCGTCGCGATCCGGTCGCCGCTGAGACCCAGCACGAAGAGCCCCGTTCCATGCCGGATGCCGGTGCGGGCCCGCACGTACGAACCGAACGCGGGCTGGCCGTTCGCCCTGGTCCGCACCAGGTGGTACTCGCGGCCCGAACCGAGCAGGAGCGCGAAAAACTGCGCGACCGGGTCCCGGCCTTCGTACTCGAACGGCATCGGCGGCATCGACACGAAGACGTCGTCGGTGAGCAACGCGACCAGCGCGGCCACGTCCCCGGCTTCGTACGCGCTGACGAACTTCGCCGCGATCGCGTCCTCGGCCTGGGTACCCGCGCCGGGCGGCGGCTGATCGCCGACGGCCGGCGGCTGGCGTCCCTGCATGCTCGCCCGCGCCCGCTTCAGCGCGCTGTTCACCGAGTCGAGGGTCGAGTCCAGCATGTCCGCTACCTCGCTGGCCGGGAAGCCGAGCACGTCGCGCAGGATCAGGACGGCAACCTGCCGGGGCGGCAGCACCTGCAGCGCGGTCACGAACGCGAGCGAGATGGACTCTGTCTGCTCGTACCGGGCCTCCGGGCCGGGCGGCCCGTCCAGCGCGCCCGCCAGGAGCGCGTCCGGAAACGGCTCTAGCCAGGTGACCTCCCCTAGCCGGGTCGGCTCCGGCGGCTGCACCGAGGGAATGTCCCACTCCTTGGCCGGCCGCCTGCTCGCCGAGCGGCGCGCGTTGAGGCACCGGTTGGTGGCAATCCGGTACAGCCAGGTGCGCAGCGAGGCCCGGCCTTCGAACCCGTCCAGGCCCTGCCAGGCCGCCAGCATCGTGTCCTGCAAGGCGTCCTCGGCGTCCTGCAGGGATCCGAGCATCCGGTAGCAGTGCACCTGCAGCTCCCGCCGGTGCGGCTCGGTCAGCTCGCGGAACGCCTCGCCGTCCCCGGCCCGCGCCCGTTCGATCAGGTCGGCTGGCATCACCCGCATCCTCGCCTTCTCCCGCCGTCTGCCCGTGACCCATCCTGTTGTATGGACACCGGGACGGCCGCGAACTGGGCGGCCGCGCGGCACCCGATATACAGGAGCGACCGTGCAGCACCTTGGCATTCTCGCCACCACCGCCGAGGGAGCCGCCTTGTGCTTCCGGGTCTTCTGCCAGCAGGGCGCCGCTGGATCTGGCCCGCCGGACCACCCAGACGTGACCCTCGATTGCATCGCGCTGGCCCGGAGCCTGCCTGCTTGGGAACGCGGCGATCATGACGCCGTCCGGGCTAACCTGGCGGTCAGCGCAGACCGGCTGGCCCGGGCCGGGGCCGACTTCTTCATCTGCCCGGACAACACCACGCACCTGGCTCTCGAACGGCCGGGGCCCAGTCTCGCCCTGCCCGGCCTGCACATCGCCGAGGTCGTCGCCGACCAGGCCGCGGCCCAGGGCTACACGCGGGTCGGCCTGCTCGGCACGAAATACACGATGGACGGCCCGGTCTACCCCCGTGCCCTCGCGGCCAGGGGCATAGCCGTGCAACTGCCGGACCGCGAGGATCGCGCAGTGCTGCACGAGATCATCCTCGCCGAACTGATCAAAGGCGTTTTCACCACCGCGGCCCGGCAGGCTTACGCCGGCATCATCGACCGGCTGGCTGCGCGCGGCTGCGACGCGGTCGGCCTCGTGTGCACCGAGATCCCGCTGCTGGTGCCGCCCGACGCCGCTCCCCTGCCGGTCCTGGACTCGACCCGCCTGCTCGCCCGGGCGGGCTACGAGGTCGCCACCGGCCAGCGGCCGCTGCCTACCTGGCGCGGCGGCCCACGGCTGGCCTGAAACGACACGGAAGGCCAGACAGGCATGACGACAGCAGACGACAGCCACCCGGGCGCGGGCTGGCCGCGGCAGCGCGGCCTCGCCGGGCTGCTGATCCTCGCCGCGGCCTTCGCGTTCGGCGCCCTGGATCAGTACATCGGCTCGCTGTTCTCGAACTTCGCCACCGCGGTCAGCGGCATGTCGGCGCCCTGGCTGCTGCTGCCGTTCGCCGCCGGGGCCGCGCAGGCAATCCGGCCCGGTGCCGCCGGGTCCCGTGCGGTCTGGCTGCGTGCCGCCGGGTTCGGGCTCGCCGCGACGTGGCTGGCCGTGATCGGCTACATACTGATGATCGACAGCCCGATGGAGGGCGTGCACCCGACGGTGCGGGTGGTCACCGCGACGGTGCGCAGCCAGTGGCCCTGGTGGCTCGGCGGTCTCGTCAGCGGACCGCTCTACGGCCTGCTGGGCTGGCTCTGGCGGTCCCGCCGGTCCTGGCTCAGCGCGGCGCTCGCCGCCATCCCGGTGCTGTTCGAGCCCGTGCTCGGCCATTTCGGGTTCCGGCTGGCGATCGACGTCACCGCCAGCTACGCCGAGGCGGCGGCCGGCCTGGCGCTCGCGGGCTACTTCTGGTACTTCCGCAGGCGCGTCCGGCAGGCGCACGCCCGGGCTGGCTAGCCCGGGCGTGCGCGCCCCCGTCAAGGCACCGTGTACGCGACGAGCTGCGGGCTCCCGCTGAGGCCACCAGGATTGGTCGGGCCGCCCGCCGGGACCAGCAAGGTGTTGCCGGCGACGGCGATCGGGGCGTTGGTCGACGTCGGCAGCGTGTGCCGGTAGACGATCTGCCCGGTGGCCCGGTTGATCCCGATCAGCTGCCCGCCGTACAGGGTGGTGAACAGCAGGTTGTTGGACACGGTCGCGGCGCCGAGCGGCATGTTGGAGACTTTCGTGTCCCACTCGACCTTGCCGGTGGCGAGGCTGAGGGCCTCGACCTCGCCCGCGGGCTTGCCGGTCGCGACCACCGGGATCGGCAGGCTCATCTTGGTGAGTTTGAACTCGAGGTCGATCGTGCCGACATAAACGGTGCCGTCGGACTCGGCCATGTCGGTCAGCACCCCGCCGACCGGCCCGGGCTCGAACATGACCGGCACCTTCAGCGTCAGCTTGTGCTGCAGCGCCAGCAGCGAGTCGTTGTCGTGGCCGTTGTGCTGGCCGACCGGCGTCTTCCAGAGCAGCTTGCCGGTCTCCGCGTTCATCTCGTAGACGTAGCCCATCTTCCCGGCGCCGAGGACGACAGGGGTTCCGCTGACGGTCGCCGAAATCGGCGACGCCTGCATGTCGTAGTCCTTGAAGTCGTTCGTGACGCCCTGGTAGTACCAGCGCAGCTTGCCGGTCGCGGCGTCGAGGTTGACGTCGCTGTCGGTGTAGAGCTGGGCCGACGGGTTCGCCATCGCGGACGCGGCCGACTGGTAGGGGTTGCCGATCCCGAACGTCACCGAGCCGTCGGCGCCGACCAGCGGGGTCTGCCAGGCGCCGCCCGAGCCGAGTCCGATGGCCTGGACGCCCTGGTCAGAGCCGAGCAGAGTATTGAACGTCCAGAGCAAACCGCCGTTGGCGGCACTCAGCGCCATCAGCACGCCGCCGCCAGGACCACTGCCGTACGCGCTCGCGATGTACACGCGCCCGCCGGCCACCTGCGGCTGGATCTCGAACGTGCCTTCACCCTTGCTGAGCAGATGCCGGTCGATCCAGAGCGTCTTGCCGGTGGCCGCGTTCAGCGCGAAGACCGCTCCCGGCGAGTCGCCATA
>CAVSCN010000030.1:0-315908 GCA_963726425.1 uncultured Actinomycetota bacterium
TCATCCGCGTTGTCGATGGCGGAACCCGATGGGGCTGGATGACCCGAACTATCACTGGTTCCTGGGCGCGGGCATGGTGCACGGCGTGCGGCTGCGGGACGGGAAGGCGGAGTGGTACCGCAACCGGTGGGTGCGGTCGAAAGCGGTGGCGGCGGCCCGCGGCGTGGACTGGCCGGGCGGCCCGGTGCACGAGAACATGGACTTCGCCGCGAACACGCACATCATCGGCCACGGCGGCCGGACGCTGGCGACGGTCGAGGCGGGGCCGCTGCCGTACGAGCTGTCCTATGAGCTGGACACGGTAGGGCCGTGTGATTTCGGCGGCACGCTGCCGGGCGGGTTCGCGGCGCACACCAAGCTCGATCACCAGACGGGGGAGTTGCACGCGATCGCGTATTACTGGGCCTGGGGCCACGTCCAGCACGTGATCGTGGACCCGGCCGGGCAGGTCCGCCAGACCACTGACATCCCGGTCACGGACGGGCCGATGATGCATGACTTCGCGCTGACCGCGACCTATGTGGTGCTGCTGGACCTGCCGGTCACATTCAGCCTGACCGCGGTCGCGGCGGGCCGGGAGCTGCCCTACGTGTGGAACCCGGATCATCCCGCGCGGGTGGGGCTGCTGCCCCGCGACGGCTCCGGGCCGGCACGCTGGTTCGGGGTCGACCCGTGCTGGGTATTCCACTGCCTCAACGCCTACGACGACGACCAGGGCCGGGTCGTCGTCGACCTGTGCCAGTACAACGAGTCGTTCGACGTGTCCACCCTGTGGGCCGCGCACGGGCCGGTCACCCTGGACCGGTGGACCATCGACCCGGCCGCCGCGACGGTGACCCAGCAGCGCCTCGACGACCGCGGGCAGGAGTTCCCGCGGGTCGACGACCGGATCATCTCCCGCCCGCACCGCTACGGGTATAGCGCCGTGATCGGCGAGGTCAACCGCGCGATCACCGTGTCCGGTGACTTCTCCGACGACGCGTTCGCCAACGCGATCTTGCGCCACGACCTGACCGCCGGGGCCGTCCAGGCCCGCGAGTTCGGCCGCGACCACACCGTCGGCGAGGCCGTGTTCGCCCCCGCCGCCCCCGACGCGGCCGAAGACGACGGCTACGTCCTGACCTTCGTCCAAAACCCCGACCGCGGCGCTACCGACCTGGTCATCCTCGCCGCCCGGGACTTCCTCGGCGACCCCGTCGCCACCATCCACCTGCCCGCCCGGGTACCACTCGGCTTCCACGGCAGCTGGATCGCGGACCAGTGACGCCTGGCCAGTCAGCCATGGCCGAGTTCGCGGATCACGCGAACAGGGACTCGCCCCAGTGCTGGCCCGGCCGCAGACCCGGCGGGCAGGCGAACACCGCGCTGGACCGCGTGAAAGGCAACAAGCGGGTTGTCCGAGCAGGCCTGCACGCAGATGTCGCCGCCGGACGAGTCCCGGTCGAGGCTCTCATTCGGCAGCGGGGCAGCGTGGCAGCGTGGCGAGGGCCGCCGGCCGCCGAACAGGCTGGGGTCGCAGCCGATCGTGATCGTGGCGGCCTACTGCGCGGGGGCGGCGGACGAGGGGACGGCCGGCCCGGTCCGGCGGCGGGCCGGCCGGGCGATGATGAAGATCATCGGAACGAGGTAGCCCAGCCACGCGATGACCTCGATCCAGGCCGGATGTGGCTGGATTCCGAGCACGCCGGTCACCAGCGCGGACGTCGCGGTGCCCGGCCGGACCAGCCAGGAGAGGTCCACCGCCTGCGCCTGGCCGGCAGTCAGCCAGCCAGCCTCGGCGGCGGTGTGGAAGGCGGTCATCACCAGCCCGGCCGCGATGACGACGAGGATCAGGCCGGTGACCCGGAAGAAGCGGCTGAGGTTGATGCGCACGCCGCCGCGGTAAACCCCGTAGCCGAACGCCGCGGCCAGCACGATGCCGAGGGCCGCGCCCAGCCAGGACGTGCTCGCATTCCCGGATGCCTGGAACGTCGCCAGCAGGAAGACCGCCGTCTCGAAGCCCTCGCGCAGCACGGCGAGGAACGCCATGACGACCAGGGCCCGGCTCGATCCGGTCGCGAGGGCGGTGGCGGCGGCCGACTCGAGGTCGCCCTTGAGCGCCCGGGCGTGCCGCCGCATGAAGAAGATCATGTAGCTGACCATCAGGACGGCGAGGACGCCCACGACCGTCTCCAGCTCTTCCTGCTGCCGCTGCGGCAGCGCCGAGGAGAGCAGCTGGAGTCCGAGGGCAACCGCCAGGCAGATCAGCACCGCGGCAGCCACGCCGGCCCAGACCTGGCGCAGGGCCCGCGCCTGGCCCTGCTGGCCGAGGAACGCCGCGATGATCCCCACGATCAGCGCGGCCTCAAGGCCCTCGCGCAAGCCGATCACGAACGTGGGCAGCAACTCGCGTTCTCCCTTTGCGTCAGCCGACCGGGACGGCAGGAGTTAAGTTAGGCTCACCTAACTTAGGGTTACCTAACACGAAGTGAGCTGGCCGCGTCAAGCGGCCCGCGGGAACCGGGCCCCGCGACCTACGTCACAGCGAAGCCGGGAAGCCCCGCTATTCGCGGCGCGGTGCGAGCCGGCTCAGCAGCAGCTCGGTCAGCACCAGCAGTACGGCGAGGATGACGAGGGCGGGCCCGAGGACGCTCAGGCCGATCGCGCCGATGGCGAGACCGACGAGGGCGGAAACCCCGGCGGCCCCGGCCGCCGCGGCGCCGACCTGCCAGGCGATGACGTGCTGCGCGCGGTCGCGGCCGAGGCGGGCCGGGGTGAGCGCGACCAGCGCCGGGAAGATGCCCGGCCAGCGCTCCGCCGAGGATGACGAACCCGATCACGGTCGCGATGACGCCGGGCTGCCACCAGATGAGCAAGGTGGCCAGCAGCCCGATGCCGCTGCCCCAGCGGACCACCGCCTGGCTGCTCGGCGGCCGCCGCGGCAGCGCGAGGCCGATGCGGACGGCGGTCAGCGCGGCCCAGTAGCCGAAGGTGGCGAGCCCGGCCGCTGAGGCGGACAAGTGCAGGTGGCCGCGGCCGAAGGTGGTCTCCCACTGGCCCGCGGCGACCTCCAGCCCGGTGTAGATGAAGAACACCGCGATGCCGGTGGCGACGGCGCCGCGCAGCACGACGGGCTGCCCGGCCAGCGGCAGCGTCGCCGCCAGGCGGGACCGCGGCCGCCTCCTGGTCGCCGGCCTGCTGGGTGGCCGCCCGGTGATGCAGCGCCCAGGCCACGGCGAGCAGCGCGTCCACCACGACCAGGAAGACGTACGCGGGCTGCCAGGAGCCGGCCACGATCGCGATCGTCACCACCAGCGGGCCGATCGCGGTGCCGATCCCGTAAAAGCCGTGCAGCAGGTTCAGCAGCCGGTCCCGGCCGGACAGCCCGATCGCGGTGTTGAGGCCGCCGTCCAGCGTGCCCGCCGACAGCCCGAACAGCACCGCGATGCCGATGATCAGCCCGATGGCCGGGGCGAACGCGAAGCCGGCCGCGGCCACGGCAGCGCACGTCAGTCCCGCGGCGAGCAGGTTAGCTACCCCGGTGTGGCGCAGGATCCGGCCGATGAACGCCGTGATCAGCACCGAGCCCGCGGTCGCCGCGAGCAGGATGAGGCCCAGATAGCTGACCGGAGCGTGCAGGCTGGCTCGCATCGCCGGCCACGCCGTGCCGAGCATCCCGTCCGGCAGGCCGAGCGCCACGAAGCTCGCGAGGCTGAGCACGTCCACGCGCCGCTGCGCCACCGCCGCACACATCGGTCCAGTCTGGACTAGCGGCTGACGCCCGGCGCAGCCACCCCGGAGTGGACAACTCCGGCAGCGCCGGGCAGCTCGCTAGGCGATCCAGGCGGCCTGCGAGCGCCCGGCAGATGTTGCCGCCCAGGACCGCCTGGATGTCGGCGTCGCTGAAGCCGTTGCCGACGAGCCAGTCGCAGATGTTGGCGAAGTTCTCCGTCGGGTTCTCCAGCCCGTCCACGTACTCGACCGGCTCGAACGCAGGCCCCCGCATCGCAGCGAGGCTGAGCAGGTGCGCGAAGACCCGGTGCAGCCCGACGTGGTCGCCGTACAGGGTGTCGGGCCCGAACGCGACGTGCTCGATGCCGACCAGGTCGACGCAGTAGCGGAAGTGGTCCATGACCGACTCGATGCTGTGCCGTGGGTGCGCGTGCGACAGCGTGGTGTGCGGCGCGGCCGACATGCCGATCACGCCGCCAGTCCCGGCGACGGCCCGCAGTACCTCGTCCGGCTTCATCCGGGCGGTCTCCCAGACTCCGCGCGCACCCGCGTGCGTGATCAGCACCGGCCTGGAACTCTGCTCGCAGGTGTCCAGCGCGGTGCGGTCCGACGAGTGCGACAGGTCGATCGCGAGGCCGAGCTGGTTCATCCGGGTCACGGCCCGGCGGCCGAACGCGGTGAGACCCCCGTCGCTGGGCTCGGACAGCCCGCTGCCGAGCGTGTTCGCGTCGGAGTAGGCGATCCCGATCTGCCGGATCCCGAGGCCGTACAGCACGTCGAGCCGGTCGATCTCGTTCTCGATGGGAGTCGCGGCCTCCAGCCCGAACACCAGCCCGATCCGGCCGGAGCGGTGCGCCTCGCCGATGTCGGCGAGCGTCTTGATCAGCATGAACTGCGATCCGGCGTGGGCCAGGTCGGCCAGCCGCATGCCGAGGTCGGTGATGATGTCGTCCCAGCGCCACGGCGCGTTGCCGGTGACGCACGCGGTGCCGTCCATCAGGTTGTCGAAGATCACGGTGAGGCCGGACGCGCGCAGTCCCGCGTAGGCAGCGTGCTGGCGCCCGGTGCGGTTGTACGCGGGCGTCTCGCGTCATGTCCCGCGGGAACCGGACCGGGTGGTCGTGCAGGCTGATCACCAGGCTGTCCCGCAGCAGCCGCCGCGACCGCTCTGCCTGCTCCGGCGGTCAGGGCCGGCCCCGCGTAGCCGCGGCACCCGGCCGAACTCGGGTGCAGGTCAAACGCGGGCAGGGTGCCCTCGGGCAGGTAGGAGTAGCCGGTGTACGGCTCGGCCATGGGCTGGTTCCTCCGATCACCAGCTGGCGGCCAGCAGCCGCCAGAGCGCCTCCCAGGCCCGCATTCCCTCGCGCAGCCTGCGGATCCGCATGAACTCGTTCGGTGCGTGCAGGTTCTCGTCCGCGGTCGAGAACGAGAAGAAGAGCGTCTTCGCCCCCAGCACCCGCTCGAACAGGTCGGCGGCCGGGAGCGTGCCGCCGATCTTCGCGTGCAGCACGTCCTGATCCGGGTACACCACCCGCAGCGCGGCGGTCGCGGCCACGATCGCGGGATGATCCGCCGCGATCGTGTACGCGGGCACCAGGGCCGGGTCGGGCCGCACGCCACGCCCGCACGCCGGCGCTGGCCAGGCCGCGCACGTGCCCGGCGATGCGCTCGAGCATCGCGGCGGGATCTTGTCCTGGCACCAGCCGGGCGGACACGTGCGCGATCGCGACGTGCGGGATCACCGTGTACTTGCCGCCGCCGGTGACGCCGTTGACTTCCAGCGTCGGGCGCTCCCACAGTCGCTCCAGGGTCGAGTAGCCCGCCTCACCCAGCGGCTCGCTCACCCCCAGCTCGGCTGCGTAGCGCTGCTCATCGAAGGGAACGGCGGCGATCTCCGCCCGGCGGGCGGCGGTGAGCGCGGGTATCCCGTCATAGAAGCCCGGCACCGCGACGCTGCCGTCGGGCCGGTGCAGGCTCGCGATGACGGTGGCGAGCGCGTGCAGCGGGTTGGCGACGGTGCCGCCGTACCGGCCGGAGTGCAGGTCGGCCGCGGCGCCCTCGACGACGATGTCGAGGCTGACCAGTCCCTTGGAGCCCAGCGACAGCGACGGCTCGCCCGGCCGCCACATCGCGCCGTCCGCGGAGATCACCAGATCGGCGGCCAGCTCCTCGCGGTGCGCGGTCAGGTACTGCTCCAGGTGCGGGCTGCCGATTTCCTCCTCGCCCTCGAACAGGAACTTCACGTTGACCGGCAGCCGGCCCTCCTGCGCCAGGAACGCCTGCACGGTCTTCAGCACGACGTAGACCGGGCCCTTGTCGTCCGAGGCGCCCCGGCCCCGGACGACGTCGCCGTCGGTGGTCAGCTCGAACGGCGGGTGAGCCACTCGGCCGGGTCGCCGGTGGGCTGCACGTCGTAGTGCCCGTAGACGAGCACGGTCGGGGCGCCGTCCGCGCCGAGCCACTCGCCTCGGACGACCGGGTGACCCTGCGTCGGCTCGACCCGGCCGCCGGCCGCCGCGAGCTGGTCGGCCAGCCAGCCGGCCGCCGCTCGCATGGTCTCGTCAGTCGCGTCCCGGCTCACGCTCGGCACCGCCACGAACCCGGCGAGCTCGCGCACGTACGCGGTGTCGTCGGGCTCGAATCACCAGCCCGGCCCGTCACAGGAAGGCGCTTCCGCCGTCGATGGCGATGACCTGGCCGGTCACCCAGCCGGACCGGGGCGAGGCGAAGAACTGGACGCCGTTGGCGATGTCGGCGGGCGCACCGAGCCGGCCGGTGGCGATGCCGGCGATCAGCGCGCGCTGGCCCTCCGGGCCGTAACCCTGCCACTGGAGCTCGGTCGTGGGGTTGGACAGGATGAAGCCGGGCGCGATGCAGTTGACAGTGATTCCGCGCGGCCCTAGTTCGTGGGCCATCTGCCGGGTGAACCCGATCATCCCGGCCTTCGCGCTCGCGTACGCCTGGATCCCGGTCTTGCTCACCGTGAGGCCGGCGGCCGAGGCGATGTTGACGATGCGGCCCCAGCCGCGCTGCTTCATGTCCGGCACGACGGCCCGGGTGCAGTGAAAGGCGGTCGTGAGATTCGCGCTGACGACCGCGTGCCAGTCTTCGTCCGCCACATCTTCGAGTGGATGTCCCACCTGCCCGCAGACGCCGCCCGCGTTGTTCACCAGGATGTCGACCGGCCCGACCGAGGCGAAGAATGCCCGGACCGCGGCGGAGTGGGTGAGATCCGCCTGGTCCTTGTCGACGCCGTGCACGGTGGCGCCGTCACCGCGCAGCGCCGCGGCGATCGCCGCGCCGATCCCGTGCGCGGTGCCGGTGACGACCGCAACCTTGCCCGCCAGTCCATCCGTCATGTGGCCCCTCGGTTCGTCGTCAGACCTGGCGCGCGGGCGGCGGCGGCGCCACCGAGCCGCGGGAGATCAGGTACATGGGCTCGCTGATCAGGACATCCGCGGCCGGGCCGCCCTCGACCCTGGTGATGAGCGCGTCGACGGCCGCCGCGCCGAGCTCGGCGAGCGGCATGCAGACGCTGGTGACCGGCACCTCCAGGAACGCCAGGCACTCGTCTTCGTCGAAGCTGACGACCGACATGTCGCCGGGCACCGAGGCGCCGGCCGAGCGGAGCGCGGCCAGCGCGCCGAATAGCTGGTTGATGCTGCCAACGCCGCACGCCGTCGGGACCGGCCCGGTGCGCAGCAGCCGCACCGTCGTGTCCCAGCCGCCTTCCTCGGTCGCCGGAGCGTGCCGGATGGTGACCTGCATGTCCCTGGCCGCCGCGAACCGCCGGGCCGCCTGAACCCGCCGGTGCACGGTGTCGACGTCGCGCGGACCGTCGATCAGCAGGACGCTGCGATGGCCGAGGTTGGCCACGTGGTCAATGAACAGGCGGACCGCACCCGCCTCGTCCATCACCACGTCGTGGCCGGTGTCCGGACCGCGCCGGTTCACGTAGACGTGCGGGACCGCGCTGCACCCCGGCGTCTCCGCTTGCCGCGCAGCGCGGTGGCCAGCAGCAGCCCGTCGGCGCGGCTCTCCTCGACCAGGTACCGGTAGTCGCCGGGCGGTTTCGGATCCTCGGTGGGTTCCTCCATGACCATCACGACGTAGCCGCGCTCGCCCGCCCGCTGCAGCGCGCCGCGCTGCAGCCGGACCCAGATCGGGTTGCGCAGCAGCGGGATGACGAACGCGAACGCGCCGGTCCGGTCCTGCCGCAGCGCCCGCGCCAGCGCGTTGGGCCGGTAGCCCTGGGTCCGGGCGGTGGTCAGGATCCGCTCGATCGTCTCCGGCCGGATCGACAGGCCGGGATCGCCGTTGAGCACCCTGGACACGGTCGAGACGTGCACGCCCGCGGCGGTGGCGATGTCGACCAGCCGGGCCGCGCGGCGCGATGCCCGCCGGCGCGGCTTGCGCGCGGCACGGCCCCGGCGGGCGGCCCTGGCGGTCACGGGGCGGCCGTGTCTGGCCCCGGGCTGGCTGCATGGTCAGGCCGTCGATCCGCCGTCGACCATCAGCACGGATCCGTGCACATAGCTGCCCGCCGCCGAGGCGAGGAACGCGACGGTCGCGGCGATCTCGTCTGCCGTGCCGATGCGCCGGGCCGGAACCGTAGCGTGCCCACTGCGTCAGCGCCTCCTCGTCCTGGCGGATCCAGTCGGCCATCGATGTGTCCACCAGGCCGGGGCAGACGCAGTTGACGCGTATCCCGTCCGGGCCGTGATCGATGGCCAGGCTGCGGGACAGCTGTACCAGCCCGCCCTTCGACGCGCAGTAGGCCGCGCGCTGCCGGCCGCCGCGCACCCCGGCCGTGGACGCGACGTTCACGATGCACCCGTCCCCGGCCTCGATCATCGCGGGCAGGAACTCGCGGCAGGTCAGGAACGGGCCCTTGAGATTGGTGTCGAGGATCCGGTCCCACTCGGTCTCGGCCAGCTCGGTGATCCGCTGGATGCTGAACACGCCGGCCACGTTCACGAGCAGCCAGGGCGGCCCGAGGGCGGCCCGCACGGCCGCGGCCGCCGCCCGCACGGACGCGGCGTCCCGGACGTCGACGGCGAAGCCCGACGCGCGGCGGGCAGCGGCCTGGCGACGGCCGTCGCGTCGGGCTCGGTCAGGTCCAGGCAGGCGACCAGTGAATCCGTCGGCGGCGAGCCGGCGGCACACCGCGCTGCCGATGCCGCCCGCGGCTCCGGTGACGACTGCGACCCGGCCGCCGTCAGCGGTCATTCGGTGTCCGCAACTGGAGTCCGCGGCGTCGGCGGGCGGGCGCGGAGCCGGGACGGCCGCGGTGAAGGCGAAGTGGCAGGCCGCGGTGTGCGCGGATCACTGCTCGAGGCGAGAGCCGGGTCTTCCCGCTCGCAGACCGGCTGCGCGATCGGGCACCGGGTGCGGAACCGGCAGCCGCCGGGAATGCGCAGCGGGCTCGGCGGGTCGCCGCGGACCGCGGGTGCGTCCCCGTCGGCGGCTGAACGTCATCCGCGGGATGGCCGCGAGCAGGCCCTGCGTGTACGGGATGTCGCGGATTGGCGAACAGCGTCTCGGTCGGCGCGACCTCGATGATCCGGCCGAGGTACATGACCGCGATGCGGTCGCACAGGTGCCGCACGACGGCCAGGTTGTGCGAGATCAGCAGCAGCGTGAGCGACAGCTCGGCCCGCAGGTCCTGCAGCAGGTTCAGGATCGTCGCCTGCACGCTGACGTCGAGCGCGGACACCGGCTCGTCGGCGACCAGCAGCTCGGGCGCGCAGCGCGAGCGCGCGGGCGATGGCGACCCGCTGGCGCTGCCCGCCGGAGAACTGACGCGGGTACGCGTGAATTGCCTCGTCGTCGAGGCCGACGAGCCCGAGCAGCTCCCTGGTGTACGACTCGACCTCGTCGCGGGGCACGACGTGGTGCACCTCGCAGCAGCTCGTGCAGCATGCCGCCGACGGTCAGCCGCGGGTTCAGCGACGAGTACGGGTCCTGGAAGACCATCTGGATCTTGCGCTGGTCGGCGCGCGACCGGCGGCCCGGCAGCAGCTTGCCGTCGAGCCGGATCTCGCCCCGGTCCGGCCGCTGGAGCCCGGACAATGCCCGGGCCAGCGTCGACTTGCCCGAGCCCGGACTCGCCCACGAGCGCGAGCGCCTCGCCGCGCCGGATCGTCAGGTCGACGCCGTCGACCGCGCGCAGGACGTGTTCCTCGTGCCGCAGCCGCGCGACGATCGCCGAGCCAAGCGGGAAGCTCACCGAGACGTCGCGCGCGTCCAGCAGCGGGCGGGCGGGATCGAGCACCCGACGCGTCGGCAGTTGCGGCTGGGGCTCGTCACCGGTCGGCTCCTTCGGTCCGCAGCTCGTCCAGGCAGCGCTCGAAGTGCAGGCACGCGGTGGACCGGTGCGCGTCGATCATGCGCAGCCGGCGGATCGATGACCGTGCAGTCCTCCTCGGCGAACTTGCACCGGGGATGGAACCGGCAGCCGGACGGCGGATGCACCAGGCTGGGCGGCGAGCCGGGGATCGGGACCAGCGAGGACCGGACGTGGTCGACGTCCGGGGCGGACCGGACCAGGCCGAGCGTGTACGGGTGGCACGGCTTGGTGAGCACCTCCTGCACGCGTGCCGCGCTCGACGATCTGGCCGGCGTACATGACCGCCAGCTGCTGGCAGACCTGGGCCACCACCGGCAGGTCGTGGGTCACGAAGACCAGGCTGGTGCCGGACTCGCGGCACAGCCGGGCCAGCAGCCGCAGGATCTGGTCCTGGATCGTCACGTCGAGCGCGGTGGTCGGCTCGTCGCACAGGATCAGTTCGGGGTCGCAGGACAGCGCGATCGCGATCATCACCCGCTGCCGCATGCCGCCGGAGAACTCGTGCGGGTACGACCGGAACCGGCGCTCGGGGTCGGGGATGCCCACCCGGCGCATCAGCTCGATGGCGCGCTCGGCGGCCTGCGCGCGGTTCAGGCCGAGGTGCACCTGCGGCCCCTCGGCGATCTGCGTGCCCGACCCGCATGACCGGGTTCAGCGCGCTCATCGGCTCCTGGAAGATCATCGCGATCTTCGGGCCGCGGATCTTGTTGAGCTGCGCCTTCGGCAGGTCGATCAGATCTACGCCGTCGAGCACGACCTGCCCGGAGGTCACCGTGGCCTCCGGCGGCAGCACGCCGAGGATGGCGCGCAGGGTCATGCTCTTGCCCGAGCCGGACTCGCCGACCAGCCCGACGGCCTCGCCCGCCTCCACCTCGAGCGAGACGCCGTCGACCGCCCGCACGATGCCGCGCCGGGTGGCTATCTGCACCCGCAGGTCCTCGACCTGCAGCATGGCCTGGCCCACGGTGTACCCGCTCATGACTGGCCCGGCCGGAGCAGGTCGGCCAGGCCGTCGCCGATCAGCGACAGCGCCAGGCCGGTGATGATCACCGCGATGCCGGGAATCGTGGTCAGCTGCCAGTGCGTCGTGAGGAAGTTCTGGCCGTCGGAGATCATGGTTCCCCAGTCCGGAGTCGGCGGCTGAATGCCGAGCCCGAAGTAGCTCAGGGTGACGATGGCGAGGATGTCCTGCACGATGTCGGACATCGCGTAGATGATCGCCTGGCGTGATCGACGTTCGGCAGCAGGTGCCTGGCCATGATGCGCAGGCTGGACAGGCCGCCGGACTGCGCCGCCAGCACGTACTCCTGCCGCTTGGCCACCAGGATCTCGCCCCGGATGATGCGGGCGTAGGAGACCCAGCCGACCAGGGTGATCGCGATGTAGATGCTCCGCGGGCCCGGCCCGAGCACGAACACCAGCGCGATGACCAGCACGAAGAACGGGAACGCGACGACGATGTCGACCAGCCGCATGATGATGATGTCGACCCAGCCGCCGAAGTAGCCGGCCAGGCTGCCGAGGATCGTGCCGAGCACGAACGGGAAGAGCACCGCCAGGAACGCGATCTGCAGGTCGGTCCGCCCGCCGTACAGCAGCCGGGTGAAGGTATCCCGGCCTTCCTGGTCGGTGCCCAGCCAGTGGTGTCCGCTGATGCCCTGGAGGGTCGCGTTCAGGTTCTGCGTGTCCGGGTTGTAGGACGTGAATAGCGGCGCGGCGATGACCATGAACAGGATGATGGCCAGCAGCACCGCGCCGGCCATCAGCGCAGGCTGCCGGTACCAGCGCGCGCGCCGCGGCTGCGCCCGTTCGGCGGTCTCGGCGGTACCCGCCAGCGAGATGGCGCTCACCGGTCGAAACTCACTCTCGGGTCGAGCGACGCGTAGGCAACGTCGGTCAGCAGGTTGACCAGCACCACCATGATCCCGAAGACGAGCGCGACTCCCTGCACGACCGGGAAGTCACGCTGGAAGATGGAGTTGATCATCAGGGCGCCGATGCCCGGCAGCGCGAATACCTGCTCGACGATCACCGTGCCGCCGATCAGGAAGCCGATGTTGATGCCGAGCACGGTGACCGCCGGGATCACCGCGTTCCGCAATACGTGCCGGAGGAACAGCCGGCGGCCGGGAACGCCCTTGGCCCGTGGCCGTGGTGATGTAGTCGGCGCCGAGCACGTTCAGCATGCTGGCCCGCAGGCTCCGGATGACGACGGGGCAGAGCGCGACGGCGACGGTCAGGGCGGGCAGGAACATCGCGTGCAGGTGCCCGAGCAGGCCCTGACCGTAGCCGGTGACCGGGAACAACTGCAGCTTCACCGCCAGCTCGCTCTGCAGGATCAGGGCCAGCCAGAAGGCCGGCATGCCGAGCCCGAGCAGCGGGACGACCCGGACGATGTGGTCCCGGACGGCGTCCTTGCGGCTCGCCGCGATCATGGCCAGCGGCACGCTGATGATGACCGCGATCAGGGCGGCGTAGACGATCAGCCAGAGCGTCGTCGGCAGGTGGCTCGTGATCAGGCCTGCTACCGGCACGCCGTAGTACAGGCTCTGGCCGAGGTTGCCGTGCACCAGCCGGTCCATGAACAGCCAGTACTGGCTGACGAGCGGACGGTTGAGGCCCCACTGCTGATGCAGGATGGCGATCCGCTTGGGCGTGGAGTGGATGCCGAGGATCGTCGCGGCCGGGTCGCCGGGGATCAGGTGGATCAGGAAAAAGGCGATGATCGTCACGCCCACCGCCGTCGGGATCAGCAGCAGCAGCCGCCGGATGACGAAGGTCATGCGGCCCATGTGAACCTCGCTTCTGCTCGGGGTTGGCGCGGGTGCGCGGGCGCCTGGAAGGCGCCCGGCACCGGCAGGTGCCCGGCACGTCTGCGATCCGGTTCAGCTGCGGCCGGCTACTTGCTCAGCCACACGTTCTCCATGTGGTAGTTGCCGAGCGGCGTGACGAAGAAGCCGTGCACGCTGGAGGTGGTCACGTACGGGTACGGCGAGTAGTACAGGAACGCCATGAAGGCGTCCTGCGCCGCGTTGGTCTGCACGACGTTGTACAGGGACTGCCGGGTCGGCCGGGATCGTGATCTGCTCCGCCGAGTGCACGTCCTTGACCACGGTGGGGTTGTCGTAGTTGGTGAAGAACGACTTGGCGCCGGACTTCGGGTCGAGGCCGAAGGTGGCCAGCTCATCCGGGTCGGGGATGTCCATCGTCCAGAGCGACGGGGCCAGGTCGTACTTCTCGTTCTGGAAGTTGGCGTTGAACGTGTTCGGGTCGAGCGTCTGCACCTTCATGGTGATGCCGAGCGGCTTCAGCTCGGACTGCATGATCGTGGCGATCGCGGCGTAGTCGGAGTTCCCCGACGGCAGGAGCATCGTCGTGCTGAAGCCGTGCGGCACGCTCGACTTGGCCATCTCCTGCCTTGGCTGCGGCAAGGTTGTACTGCAGGCCCGGCGTGCTCGGGTCGTAGTACGGCACCTGCGGCGGGAACAGCGAGTTGGCCGGCTTGCCGTTCCCGAACAGGACCGCCTTGACGAGCGAGTTGCGGTTGATCGCCAGCGAGATCGCCCGGCGCACGTGCACGTCCTGGAACGGCTTCACGTTCTCGTTGAACGCCACGTAGTTGGTCTCGGTGGAGTTGAACAGCGTCATGTCGACGCCGGGCGTGGACTTCAGCGCCCCGACCGTGGACCAGGACGGGAACTGGTCGATCTGCGCCTGGCCGCCCTTGACCTGAAGCTGGCGGGTGTTGTCGCTGGGCACGTCGGTCCAGGTCACGCTGTTCAGGTACGGCTTGCCCTTCTGCCAGTAAGTTGGTGTTCTGCACCAGCTTCAGGGCCGAGCCCTTGTGCCAGTAGTCCCACTTGAACGGGCCGGTGCCGACCGGGGACGCGAAGAACTGGGCCGCGGTCTTGCCGCCGTAGTTGTTCGGCACGATCCCGTTCGCGAACAGCGACAGGTCGGCCAGCAGCGGTGCCCACTTGTACTTCAGGTGGATCACGACGGTGTCGGGCGACGGGGGCGTCGACGGACTTGATCGCCGCGTCGATGTAGCCCCAGCCCGCCGACGCGGCCATCGTCTGCTCCAGCGAGAACTTGACGTCGGCCGGACGTCATGGGCTGACCGGTGGAGAACTTGACGCCCTTGCGCAGCGTGAAGGTGTACGTCAGCCCGTCGCCGACACGGTGTAGCCGGTCGCGAGCCACGGCTTCGACGCCCTTGCCGTTATCGGTGACGGTGTAGAGCGGCTGGAAGATCTGCTCGAGGATCCAGATCGAGTTGTTGTCGAAGATCGTCGACTCGTCCATCGACTGGGCGTCCTGCGGGTTGGCGAAGACGAGGTTGCCCCCGCGCACTGGCCCGCCGCTGGCGGACATTGCTGCCTGACGGCGAGTTGCTCGTTCCGCAGCCTGCGATGAGGGCCAGGGCCGAGCCGGCGATGAGGGCGTTCATGAAGACAATGCGGTGTCTCACTGGCAGCTCCCGGGTATGTCCGGGCGACGGCTCGGCCGCCGCGTTAGTGCTGTACTGATTTGACCGATCCTGAGTGGTTTCGGCCGTAGATGGCACTACGCTGTGCCGTAAGCAAACCTTTGCCTAACCAAATGTGCGGGACCGGTTAGCAGGTTGTAAATAGCGCCGTTGCTCTGTTTACGCACCTTTACTGTGTTGTAACGTGCCGCCGTGCGATACGTCGTCCTTGGCTGCGGCGCGATCGGCGGCACCGTGGCCGCCGGTCTGGTCCGCGACGGTCATGACGTACTGGTGTGTGACGCGGACCCGGCCGTGGTCAGCGCCGTCAACGACGGCCGGCCTGCCGGATCGAGGGACCGGTCGAGCAGTTCACGGTCCGGACCCGCGCGTGCTGCCCGGCGGACCTGCCCGCGCGCATCGACGGGCCGGTGCTGGTCGCGGTCAAGGCGCATCACACCAGTGCGGCCGCCGCCCAACTGGCCGGACGGCTGACCGGGGACGGCTTCGCCGTGTCGCTGCAGAACGGCCTCACCGCCGCGATGCTCGCGGACGTGCTCGGCCCGGACCGGGTGGTCGGGCGCCGCCGTGAACTTCGGCGCCGACGCGCTCGAGCCCGGCGTGATCTTGCGCGGCAACCGGGCGACGCTCCTGGTCGGCGAGCTGGACGGGCGGCCGAGCGCGCAGGGTCGCGCGGCTGGCCGCGACCTCGCCGACGCCCGGCCGACCGCCGACGTGCTGGGCTACATCTGGACCAAGGAGGCCTACGGCGCGACGCTGTTCGCGACGGCCGTCAGCGACCTGCCGATCCACGCGGTGTTCGACGATCCCGGCCTACCGCACCGTGCTCACCGCAGTCGCGGCGAGGTGCTCGCGCAGGCCCCGGTCCGGCCGCTGCCGCTGGACGGATTCGACCCGGCCGACGTGCCCGGATCGCTGGACCGGATGGCGACTTCAACCGTCAGTCCGCGAAGATCGCACTCGGGCGTCTACCGCGATCTCGCCATCCGGCACCGGCCGACCGAGGCCGGCGCGATCCTCGGTCCGCTGCAGGGCGTCCTGCTCCGCCGGATCCGGCGAGCTGGTGCGACGCGATCGAGCGGGGCGAGCGGACCTGCACGCGGGAGAACCTCGATCTGCTTGCCGCCTGTGAGCGGGCCGACCGCCTGGGCCGGCCGGTGAACGCGGTCGTCGCCGTGACCGACGCGCCGCGCCGGGCCGCGGCCGGGCCGCTGGCGGGCAGCCGGTCGCGGTCAAGGACATTGTCGCGGTGGCGGGCCTGCCGAGGCGCTGCGGCAGCCCGGCCACGAGCGACGATCCGTCGCCTGCGGACGCGACACTGGTAACAGGCTGCGCGCGGCCGGTGCCGAGGTTTTCGCGACGAGCGCAGTGCCTGGAGTTCGCAGCCGGGTTCGCGCACCCGGACGTCGGCGACACCCGGAACCCGCGCGACCCGGCGCGCACGTCCGGCGGCTCGTCCGGCGGGATCGGCGGCGGTCTGGTCGCGGCGGGGTCTGCGACCTCGCCATCGGCACCGACACGGGCGGCTCGATCCGGATCCCGGCCGCGTACTGCGGCGTCGTCGGGCTCAAGCCGACGTTACGGCCTGGTCCCGGACGACGGCGTGTTCCCGCTGGCGCCGAGCTGCGACCACGCGGCCCGCTGACCGCCACCGCGGCTGACTGCGCGGCGCTGCTCACGGTCATCGCGGACTTCCGGCCGCGCCGGCCGCACCGCGGCGCCCGCGGCCCCGGCGATCGGGGTGCTGACCGCGCAGCTGACCGACCCGTCGGTGACCGCGGAGGTCGCACGCGGCCATCCGGGCGGCGCTGGACCGGCTCGCCGCCAGCGGGCTGGCAGCTGCATGAGATCAGCCAGCCGTGGCTGGACGAGCTGGCCCGCTGGGAGCACGTGCTGTCCGTCATCGTGGCCAGCGAGGCCTGGCAGGTGCACTCCGGCCGGGACACCAGCCGCTACGCCGCCGGCACGAGGGCGCTGCTGGACTTCGGCCGCCAGGTGACCCCCGCGCAGTACTCGGCCGCGCAGGCCGAGCAGGCCGAGCTGGCCGCCGCGGTCGAGGTCAGCCTGGCCGGGCTGGACGTGCTCGCCGGACCGACGGTCGGGTTCACCGCGCCGGAGCAGGATCCGCCGTTCGGAGTCGGCGAGGACAGCGGCGAGGGCCGGTTCACCGGGCCGTACAACCTGACCGGTCATCCGGCCGTGAGCATCCCGGTGCCCGCGCCCGGCCTGCCGGTCGGGCTCCAGCTGGCCGGACGCCGCGGCCGTGACCTTGAGCTGCTCGCCATCGCCGGTGCCGCCGAACGCGTACTGGCCGCCAGTTCCTGACCGGAAAAGGGAGAAGCCGATGTCGCCGAAAGTTGTCCGCCGCCAGCTGGAGCTCGGCGGCAAGTCAGTGCCGTTGGTGGAGATGACCGGCGCCGACGATGGCCCGCTGCTCACGGTGGTCGCCGGCGTGCACGGCTGCGAGTACGCGTCCATGGCAGGCGTCCGGCGCTGGCTGCGCGCGCTGGCAGGCGACGGAATTGCGTGGCCGGGTGCGCGCCGTGCCGGTGCTGAACCTGTCCGGGTTCGCAGAGCCGGACGCCGTTCGTGGTGCCGGAAGACGGCAAGAACCTCAACCGGTGCTTCCCCGGCGATCCCGCGGGCAGCGCCGCCGAGCGGCTCGCGTACGACACCTACCAGCAGCTCATCCTCGGCTCGGACGCGGTTCATCGACGCGCACTGCGGCGACATGGTCGAGGCGCTGCAGCCGTTCGCGCTGTACGAGGCCGGTCCGGCCGAGGACCGGGCCCGCGACATCGCCTGCGCATACGGGCTGCCGTACGTGATCCGGCAGGTCAAAGGGCCCGACCGGGCGGTCGCCGGGACGACCAGCGGCGCCGCGGCGGAGGCCGGGATCCCGGCCATCTACGGCCGAGGCCGGCGGCTGCGGCCTGGTCGAGGAGGCCGCGTGGCCATGCACGTGGCCGGGCTGCACGACGTGCTCCGGGCCGCTGGAGATGACCATGGACGGAGGCCGGCCGCGAGTCCGGCGCAGACGCACCTGAGCCGGTTCATCTGGCTGCGCTGCGCGCGGGCCGGCTGGTGGGCGCCCGCGGTCGGTGCGGGCGACCGGGTGGCGGCGGGCAGGTCATCGGCACAGTCGGCAGCCTGGACGGGTCGGAGCTGTTCGAGACGATCACCGCGCCCGTCCGACGGGGTGATCATCTTCGTGACCAGCTCGCCGGCCGTGGCCGACGACGGACTGCTGCTCGGACTCGGCGCCAGCTAGCCGGACCGGGCCGGCCACTCGTCGCGTCAGCAGGCCGTACAGGAGATCGTCGGTCCACTCGCCCTTGGCCCAGGTGCTCGCGCGCAGATGCCCTTCGCGGCGCATGCCGAGCCGCTCCAGCACGGCCGCCGACGCGGCGTTGCGCGCGTCGCAGCACGCGTGCACCCGGTGCTTGCCGCGCGCACCGAAGAGGTAGTCAGCACCAGCAACCGCACGGCCTCGGTGGCGTAGCCCTGACCCTGATGCGCTGGCGCGATCGTGAACCCGATCTCGCACTGCCGCGGGTCATCCGCGTCCGGTCAGGACGCCGCAGTCGCCGATCAGCTGGCCGGACGCGCGCAGCGCGACGGCGAACTGGAACCACTCGCCGGCGTGTCCGGGTGCTCTGCCCGAGCTGGCGGCACGAATCGCTGCGCCGTCGGCCAGCGGGTACGGGGCGTCCCAGCTCTGATAGCGCGCGACGGCCGGGACGGAGCGGTACGCGACGAACGCGGCCACGTCCGCCGGCCGGAATCGGCGCAGCCAGCACCCGGCTCCCGGCGAGTTCGGCGAAATCCAGGTCCGACATTCGGATCCTTTCGGCGGCGGTGCGGCCACATCACGGGATGCGATCGAGATCTGCCATCGTACTCTCGTGTCATGCCCGAACTGATCGCACCGACGGCCGTCGCTGCACGACTCCTGGCTGGACGCGCAGCGACGACTGGGGCAGCGGCGTGCACCAGGACGGCTCCGGCCTGCACCCCGCGGACGAGGTGGACACCGCCGCGGGCTTCGCGGCCTGGGTCAATCGCTTGCTGGCGCGAGGCTGACCGGGCCGTGCCGACCGATCCGGGCCGGGTGCACGCTACCCACTTCTGGGTCGGCGGAGGGGGACACGTTTCTCGGCTCGATCACGGTGCGGCACGCGCTGACCGATTTCCTGCTGCGGGCCGGCGGTCATATCGGGCTACGGCATCCGGCCGTCCGCGCGCCGCCGCGGACTCGCCACCTGGGCGCTCGCCGAGATTCTGCCCGAGGCGCGGGCGCTCGGCATCGAGCCGGGCTACTCGTCACCTGCGCGCGACGACAACCGGGCCTCGGCCCGCACGATCGAGAAGAACGGCGGCGTGCTCGAGGATGTCCGCGCCACCGAGCTGGGCCTGACCAGGCGGTACTGGATATCGCTGTGACCGGGCGGTATTTCGCCTGACCTGCCCTGTCCGGCGCGCACGACCGCACGCGCCGGACAGGGCCAGCCGCCACTCCGCGCGCACGGACCGCACGCGCCGGACGGGCGCCCGGTACTACCGGACGCTGCCCTTGCCCGCGACGGTCTCCGGGTGCCAGGTCGCGGTGCCGTTGACGGCCCAGTAGAACTTGAGCCGGTCCTTGGCGCCGACCGCGGCTGATGTTGACGGAGTTGCCGTTGACGGTCATCGACGGCGCCGAGTACGTCGAGCCGATCGCCGGCGACGGTCTCCGGGTGCCAGGTCGGGGTGCCGTTGATGGCCCAGTAGAACTTCAGCCGGTTCCGCGGGCCCGCCGCCGCGATGTTCACGGAGCCGTTGTTCGCCGTCATCGACGGGGCCGAGAACGTCGAGCCGATCCCGGCGACGGTCTCCGGATGCCAGGTCGGGGTGCCGTTGACGGCCCAGTAGAACTTCAGCCGGTGCCGGGGGCCGACCGCGGCGATGTTGACCGAGTTGCCGTTGACGGTCATCGACGGGGCCGAGTAACGTCGAGCCGATCCCGGCGACGGTCTCCGGATGCCAGGTCGGCGTGCCGTTGACGGCCCAGTAGAACTTCAGCCGGTGCCGCGGGCCCATCGCCGCGATGTTCACGGAGTTGTCGTTCGACCGTCATCGACGGCGCCGAGTACGTCGAGCCGATGCCGGCGACGGTCTCCGGATGCCAGGTCGGCGGTGCCGTTGACGGCCCAGTAGAACTTCAGCCGGTGCCGGGGGCCCATCGGCCGCGATGTTCACCGAGTTCGCCGTTGACGGTCATCGACGGCGCCGAGTACGTGCTGTTGCGGCCGGCGACGGTCTCCGCGTGCCAGGTGGCGTGCCGTTGACCGCCCAGTAGAACCGGAGCCGGTGATCCGGGCCCATCGCGGCGATGTTGACCACGTTGCCGTTGACGGTCATCGACGGCGCCGAGTACGTGGTGTTGCGGCCGGCGACCGTCTCCGCGTGCCAGGTCGTCGTGCCGTTGACGGCCCAGTAGAACTTCAGGCTGTTGTTCGGGCCCTGGATGGCGATGTTGACCGAGCCGTGGTTGGCGGTCATCGACGGTGGCGTGCCGGCCATTGCCGGCGCCAGCCCGGCGGCGCCGAGTACGGCTGCCGTCGCTGCGGCCAGCCGCAAGGCGGACGGCTGACCCGGCAGAGTTCCGTGTTCGTTGTAGCTGCGTTCCTTCATCGATTCCTCCCCGTGGACTGCGATGTCTCGGTCAGGCCGAAGCGGCGACGCTGTCGGCGGTCTCGATGTCCTTGAAGAATCGGCGGTGGACGCGCAGCGTCTCGCTGCCCGCCGGAATCCGGTGCCACATGCCGGTGCCCGGACCGAGCCGGGTCGACCGCGGCAGCTCCAGACCACGCCGCGGGCCGTCTTCATGCTGGTCTTGCCCGCGTCCAGCACCAGGATCCGGCGGGCGTGACGGCCAGGATCCGGTACCGGTTGAAGCCGAGAAAGACGAAGATCGCCGGTCAGCGCGGCCAGCCACTGGCTGGCCGTCTGCGCGCCGATCGACTGCCTGCACCTGCTCGCCCGGCTGCAGGAACTGCGCGACCGAGTCACGCATGCTGTCGCGAAGTGCCATGAATTCTCCCTGGTGCTAAAGAACGGTGACCTTGTCGCTGGTCGTTGATCTTTCACGTCCGAAGGCGGTCCATCGCGTGCCATGCCGTTCCCTGCCGTCCTGCCGAATCGCGGCCGCCGCGGGACAACGGCGACCGGGACCGTACGGGGCGACTGTCGCGAGCTAGCCGATCGGTCAGGCTGGCCAGTACGAGCAGCGCGTGCCGGTCCGCACCGCTTGCCGCAGGTGCTCGCCGATCACCGGGTCGGCGTCGGTGATCCTGGTCAGCGCGCGCCGGATGGCCTTGCTGACCGCGACGCGCGCGCGCTCGCCGTCGTCCGGGAACGACCGGGTCCGGCCGGCGAGGCCGGCCGCGCTGGTCAGCTGTGCCGCCAGCCAGTCGCGCTCGGCGTGCGCCCGGGCGGCGCTCCGGCTGCTCCCGCGGACTCCAGCTCGGCGATCTCGGCGTCTAGCCGGGCGCAGTCGCTTGCGGTATTCGGCGATCGCCTGCGGTCCAGGACGGGCTGGCCCGGCCGGCGTCGGGACCCGCGGTCGCGAGCGCGGCGATGCCGGCCGACCAGGTCGGCCGCCGGAATGTCCTGGCGCGGGTTCGCGATCAGCACGGCCAGGTGCAGCATGCCGACGCTGTCCGCGATGAGCACGCTCCGGTCCAGCAGCGACGATCCGCCACTCGCGGCCCGACCCGGCTGCACTCCGCGCTCGCTGCGTCTGTCGGCGACCGGATCCCGCCGGGGCTGGTCGTGCAGGCCGATGCGACCGCGTCGCGCCGGCGGCCGCGGGCGTTCGGTCGGCGGCCGTCAGGTCGCCGGGCCGCGCGCGCAGGGCCAGCGTCTCGGCCAGCCGCAGCCGCGCGGACACCACCGCAGGCCAGTGCGCGAGCGCGAGATTGTGCCGGATCGCCGCGGCGAAGTGCCCGACCGCCAGATCGAGCTGGCGGGCGGTGAGCGCCGCGACGCCGAGCGCTTGCTCGGTCGACCCGAAGCAGGTCGCGCCGAGGCCGCCGATCATCGGCAGGTGCGCGTGCGGGCGCAGCAGCTCGTAGGCCCGGCGGCCAGCTCAGCGTCGCCGATCAGGTAGGCGGCCTCGGCGATTCCGTTCATCGTCACCAGCCAGCTGCTGGATCGCGGCAGCGCGCCGAGGCCGCTGCCGCGCAGGCGCGCCAGGCAGCTCGCCGCCGTCCTGGCGTCGCCGCTCAGGGCCGCCGCGACCGCTAATGCCGCGACCGCGGAGTCGTCCACCGCGCTGAGCGCGGGCGAGTGCACCCGCTCGCTGAGCATCGGGAGCAGCTCGGCCAGCCGCCCCTGGTACCAGCGGATGGTGACCAGCTGCGCGCCCGGCCACCACTCGCTGTCGATGTCTCCGGCCCGCGCGCCGCTGTCGGCGCAGATCCGGATGAGCGACTCGGCCGCGTCGAGACTGGCCGGCCCGGATGGCCAGCATCACGTCGATCGCGCTGGCCACGAAGCCGACCGCCGGATGACCGCTGCTCGCCGAGCAGGTCGCGCAGCTCGCCGAGCAGCCTTCCCGCGTGCGGGTCACCCTCGGCGTAGGCATCGATCGTCTGCCAGAGCAGGCCCATCAGCCGGTCGCTGCGCCGCTGCGGTGCTGAAGCTGGCGCGGATGAGCTCGACGGCGAGCTCCCGGCGCCGGGTCGAGGCCGTCCGGGACCGAGCAGGCAGTGATGCGCGAGGCTCAGCGCCTCCGCCAGCGCGACGTCGTCCGCCGCGGCCCGCGCTGTCCGCCAGCAGCCGCCAGGATCGCGGCGTGCTCGCCGCGGATGTAGTCCGCCTCCCCGGCCAGCCGGACCCGGATGCGCAGAGCGAGCGAGAATGCCGGATCCAGCAGCGTCAGGCAGTGCTGCAGCCTGGTCTGCAGCATGACCGCGCCGGTCATCGTGCGGCGCTCGCTGACCCACAGCCCGGCCAGGCCGAGCGCGGCCAGCGGCCATCGCCTCCGGGTCGCCGGCCAGCTCGGCCAGCTGGTAGGCGCGCTCGAAGCTCTGCCGGCTGGCCCGCAGGTCGCCGTCGGAGTACAGCGCGCGGTCGCCGTCCGCGAGGGCAGCGTGCAGCTCGGCTGGCAGTCCGTGCATCAATTGCAGGCGGCGCGTCGCCGAGCTGGCGTCGGCCTCGCTCCTCATGGCATAAATCTATTCGCGACGTATTTGCGTGTCGCGGAAACGCCGCTGACACCTGGTCGCTGACCTGCGAATAGTCGAAGCTGCGTGGAACAGCAAGCGAATGCCGCGGGAATTGCCGCCGCCGCGACCGGCGCCGACGCGGCGAGCAGCCATTATGGCCGTCAGCGCGCGGACTCAGCGGATGATCGACACCAGCGCGAGCGCCGCCAGGCCCAGGCCGGCAGCGCCGTCAAATGCGTCCGCTCGGCCGCGGCGGCCACGGTGATGCCGCGGGTCGCGACTCGCCAGAGCGTGTCCGCCGACAGCGCGATCGTCACTTCCGGCACCGCACCATCGCGGCCCGGCCGGATCGCCCACCCGGTGCCTTGCCGCGTCACCGCCCAGCTACCGCCGGCCGGGCCGCTGACCTCGATCTGGACGCAGGCGCCAGGCCCGGCTGACGCGCTGCGCAGCGCATACGGCACGGACCGCACGAACGTATCGATCACCGGGCCCGCGAGCTCGCCGGAGTCGGCGCCCGGACGCTGCACGGCGTCGCGGATCTGCTGCTGGTGCACCCAGTACTCGGAGTACTCGCGGGCCACGTCGAGCCACACCGGCGCAGGCACGCCGGGCGCCGCCCAGGACACCGCCTCGCCGAGGGTGGTCAGGTCCAGGGCCGCCCACAGGTCATCGAGCTGCGGCCCGAGGTGCGCCAGCAGGTCGATCAGTACTCGCGGGCTCCAGCGCGCGGCGACGTCGACGAACTCCTGGTTCATCCGGTGCAGCCAGGCAGCCAAGTCCTCCCCGGCCGTGGACCCGGACCGCCGGCCGCGTGGGCAATCGGACAGTTTGCGCAGGTAGTCATGGACCAGGTGGGCCGCCACGTCGTGCACCCGCCAGCCGGGGCAGACGGTAGGTCGCTGCCAGTCCGCCGGGTTGAGCGACGCGAGCAGCGCCAGCAGTTCGGCCCGCTCGGCCGGGAACAGCGGCCGCACGTCCAGCGCGGGTCCGGCCCAGCTCCAGTCCATGTACGGCAGTAGATCACCCGGGCGGCGGCAGTGCTGGCGATGCGGGCCGGGTCCGCGGCACCGGGTCAGACCGGGACGTCGACGGTCAGCAGGCCGGGCTTCCAGTCAGGGAGCCTGGCCACGACGTCCCCGGCGGGCCCGACCAGCCCGGCCAGGCCGGGGAAGTCCTCGTCGTCGGTCGACCCCGCCTGTCCCGCCAGTGCGACCCAGAGGCCGAGGCGGCGGGCGTGCCGCTGCCGTCGGCGAGTCCGCTGCCTCCCACCAGGCGTAGCCGGACCGCCAGGAGTCTTCGGTGGACCGGCGTCCGTACAGGCCGGGTGCGGCCGGGAACAGCATCAGCTCCGCGCCCGCCGCCGCCGACGGTGTCGAACGGGTCGTCGTAGCCAGACTCGGCGCAGATGCCATGCCGATCCGGGCGCCGGCATGCTCGGCGACCGCGAGGCCGGCCGCGACGGCGAAGGCCTCCTCGCCGTCGCCGAGATGCCGCTTGCGCTGGATCGCGGTGACCTCGCCGCCGACGGCGAACAGCTGCGTGATGCACGGCTCGCCGTCCGGGTCGCGCTCGGCTATGCCGAAGCAGATCGCGAGGGCGGTGCCGGCGGCCGCGGCGGTGAGCTCGCGCACCGCTGGATGACTGAGCGTGATCAGACGTTGCGGATGGGTAGCCGGATCGACGGAGCCGGTCAGCGACATCTCCGGGAACAGGACGACATCGCAATCCGCCGCCCTGGCCTCGCCGAGCACGTGCAGATGGCTGGCGAGGTTGGCGTCGAGGTCGCCCTTACCACACCGGATCGCCGTCAGCATCGCCCGCATGAACCTAGTCTGCCCGGACGTCGCGTCACGATGTGACGCAGCTCATATGGAGTGTTTCGACCGTTTGCGGGACCAGTGGCCGTTTCCGGTGTCACGATGAGTGACCCGACAGCGCCCAGGCGTGGGCGCCATCCGGCCCCGCTCCCGCCTTGACCCGCGTCGCAGCCACGCGGCTGTCGCAGCCGGGCCGGCACCGGCCGTCGCGGCGGTGCCGGGTCACCGCGAGCGCCCCGCGGCGCCCGATCCAGAGTGTGCCTTGCCCGGACGTCATCGCTCGCCCAAGCACTCTCGTCGCGGTCACCGGCGCCAGCGCCGCGGGCCGGTCGAGGCTGATCGCTTCGGCGTAGCCGGGGCCACCGTAGCCACCGCCGCGACAGTCGCCGGGCTGTCGCTCAGCGCCGGCCCGGCCGTCGGCGAGCCGGACGGCTCGGCCAGTCCCGGCCTGTCAGCCGTGAGCAAGGCCGTCGCCCGCGCGCACGACGCCGGGCGGCGCGCCGGTCCACCACGGCGCGCGCCGCGTACCGCCCCGTCGGCCAGCCGTCCGACCCGCGGCCGCGGCCCGCCGCGCGAAGCCCAAGGGACCAGCGCTACGCGATGCCGGCCGGCGCGCAAGCGCGGGCCCGGTCAAGCCCTACCTGATCTACGACTCGGTGCTGCCGGGGCGCTGCCGGCGAATCACGTGGCGGCCGTCTACGCCACCGGGCCGTACGCGATCCCGGCGATCCGCGGTCCACGGGCCACGGCAAGGTCCTGTGGATCGACGTGCGCGGCACCGATCCGGCCGCCGACGTGCTGGACATCGAGCCCGGCTGCGCGTCGCCGGCGGCGGCCGCGGCCTGGACCTCGGCCCGGCTGCGCCAGTACCCGCGGCAGCCTCGCCGTCATGTACACCAGCCTCGCGGAGTGGTCGCTGGTCAAGGGCGAGCTGTCCGGGCTGCCCGGCCTGGATGCAGGCCCGGATCCGCTGGTGGATCGCCAATCCGACCGGCTACCCGCACCTGGTGCCCGGATCGGACGCCACCCAGTGGTACTGGGGCTCCAGCGTGGACATATCGACGGCGACGTCGCGGCTGTTAGCCTGCGCCGCGCCCGGACCGCGCGCTGTGTTGCCCGTCCAGTCCGGGTCGTGACCTTGGCGATATAACCGGCCGCGAGGCTGGGGGCATGCGTGCTCGCCAGCGTCCTGGCCGGCTCCCGGCCCGGCTGGCCGGGCCGGCCGCCGCGGTGGCGACGGTCCTCGGCCTGTGTCGCGTCCTGCGCAGCTCCGCGGCCGACGGCCGGGCAGTTCACGCCGCCGCGGCTTACATCACCTGCGGGCCTGCGCGCAGGCGCCGGGATTCACCTGCGGGGACCTGAGCGTGCCGGTCGACCCGTTCGGCACCGCCGCCGGTCAGCCTCTCGCTCCAGGTGGGGATGTCGCGGCGGCCGCGCCGCGCGGGGTGCTGCTGTTCCTGACCGGCGGCCCCGGCCAGCCGGGCGTGCCGTTCCTGCCGCGGATCAGCCGCCGGCTGCGGCGCCGCCCTGGCCGGCTACCGGCTGGTGGTGTTCGACCAGCGCGGCACGGGGGCGGGCGCGCTGAACTGCCCGGCGCTGCAGGAGCGCATGGGCGCGCTCCGACCTGACGGTGCCGGCGGCCGCGGCGGTCCGCTGCCTGCGCCGCCGGCCTCGGCAACCGGCGGCGGTACTTCGCGACCGCCGACACCGTCGCCGACATCGAGGCGCTGCGCCGCGCGCTCGGCGTCCGCACCCTGACCCTCGACGGCGTGTCCTACGGGACCTACGTAGCGGAGCAGTTCGCCCTCGCGCACCCGCGCGAGGTGGCCCGGCTCGTGCTGGACTCGGTGGTGCCCAACGCCAACGTGGATCCGCTGCAGCTGGCGAACATGCGCGACAGCGCGCGGGTGCTGCGGGCGGTGTGCGCGGCCCAGCACTGCGGGTTTGATCCGGCGCAGGATGTCGCCACCGTCGTGCGGCGATACCACGACGGGCCCGCGCTGCTGGACATGCTCGTCGCGCTCAGCGTCGGCGACCCCTCCTTCGGCGGCGTACTCGCCGCGCTGCACTCGGCCGCGGCGGGCCAGCCGGCCGCCCTGCAGCAGCTCATGCGGCAGGTACGCGCCGCCGACGCCGCGACCGCCGGCGAGCTGAGCCAGGGACTGCACGTGAGCACCCTGTGCGCGGACCTGACGATGCCGTGGGGCGGGCCGGACACGCCGCTCGCCGCGCCGGGCCGTAGCCCTGGCTCGCGCCGTCGGCCGGCTCACGCCCCAGCAGACCTGGCCGTTCGACCGCGCCACCGCGGCGGGCAACGGTTTCATCCAGACGTGCCTCGTACTGGCCGCCGGAGCCGCTGGCCGCGCCCCAGATCCCGCCGGGCACGCGGCTGCCGGACGTCCCGGTGCTGATCATGGCGGGCGGACGAGACCTCTCCACTCCCGATCGAGGAGGACCGGGCCGAGCTCGCGCTCGCACCCGGCGCCCGGCTGTTCTACGTGCCGACCGCCGGCCACTCGGTGCAGAACCGGGCGGCCGGCGATCCGGCGGTGCCTGCGCTCACCCGGTTCCTGCAGGCCGGGTAGACCGTGGCGACGCCAGTAGCTGCAACTGTGGCTGCGACGGCCGTGGTTGCGACTGGGCCGGGGCGGCCCGACAGTGGACGTATGGCTGACGACGACGAGAGCGCACAGGGCCCGATTCCCGGCCTCATCCACGACTTCGTGACCCAGTTACAAGGCATGACTGAACGGCTGGAAAGCCTGACCGGCTACCGGCTGCCGTCCATGCCGGGCGGGTTCTCGGTGCCGGGCGTGCGCAACCTGCCGCTGCCGGGCGCGCTCTCCTCCGATCAGCTGACCACGATCGCGTCCAGCGTCAGCGCCCAGCGGCGCAGCATCGAGGCGATGCAGGCCCAGCTCAGCGCTCTCGATGAGCAGCTCGCCGTGCTGGAGCGGATCCTGGGCCCGCTGGCCGAGTGGAGCAAGGCGTGGGCCGGCCTTGAGCAGCGGCTGCTCGGCTCCCGCCGGGACGGACCCGCTGCGCCGACGGCCGGCCGAGCCGCCGGCCGGCACTGGCTGAGCCGACCGGCAGGCGCGGTCAGGCGGATGGAGCTGTCGCGCCGCCGTTGCCGCTGGCCTCGATGGCCTTCACGGTCTGCTCGAACCGCTTCTCCAGGACGCGCTTGCCGCCGGCGCTAAGCACCGCCGCGAGCACCCGGCCCTTGAGGTTCTTGCCCTCGCGCACGATGGTGACGTCCACGTCGGTCGCCCCGTCGGGCCGGCGCGTGAAGGCGTAGGTGTGGCCCGAATGGCCGCCCCAGACGTTCGAGTCGGTGGTCGTCATCGTGACCCGGTCCGGATCGGACCAGTCATAGTGCAGGCGTTCCCACACGCCGCCCGAGCCCTCGGTAACGTCGGCCTCGCCGGGGGCCTCGTCATGCACCTTGAGGTAGTTGTCGGCGCTGTTGCCCCAGACCTTCGACCGGCCCGGACCGAAGTCGGTGAGGGCCGCGACGAATTGCTCGGGTGTTGACGTAGTCATCTCGGTGAAGTGAATCGTCGGCATGCAGGGCTCCTTAGCTCTAAGTTCGGATTCGTCCGGTTTCAGGACGCCCGCACAGGAGCTACAGCAGACGCATACCCCGCCCCCCGGTAGGACACGCGGGTGACTCCCGGTCCGGCCGCTTAGCTACCGGGCGGCACCCAGACGTCGCGCTCGTGCATGAGCCTGACCTGCTTGTCGATGACCTCGCGGCGGTACTCGGCGTGGTTGTACGGCGGCCGGTCGAGGTACAGGTTCTTCGGGTAGACCGGCTGCTCGTAGATGAGCTGGTACTGCTCGGTCGTCAGGTCCTTGATCCAGTTGTCCCACTGCGCGTTCGCCCGGAACTGCCGCAGCGCCTGCACGTCGACGGTGCCGGCCACCCAGGAGGATCCGCCGCTGTAGTCATGCCGGCCGACGATCTGGCCGCGGTAGTCGATGACCGCCGAGCCGCCGCCGAACGTGTCGATCGGGACGTCGGACTCGGCGGTCAGGTAGTAGGTGCCGACGTTGCACGCGATCAGGTAGAAGTTGTTGTCCAGTGCGCGGGCCCGGTTCTGGATCTCGAACAGGCCGTTGCCGACGTGCGGGTGCGGATACGGGCCGCGATAGACCACCTCGGCGCCGTTCATCGCCAGGCCGCGCGCGTTCTCCGGGTACGAGCCCTCGTTGGCCATCAGGAAGCCGAGCCTGCCGATCTCGGTGTCGGCGACCGGGTAGAACGCGTCCAGGCTGCGGCCGTACAGCTCGATCCACCGGTCCCAGACGTTGTGCGGCGTGACCGAGTGCTCGACCGGCAGCAGCGGCACCACCTTGTGATGGCGCAGCACGATCTCGCCGTCCGGGCTGAGCACGAAGCCGACGTTGAAGAACCGGCCGGGGAACTCCGGGTGCCGCGCCTTGGCCTGCGCCATCAGGTACGACGTTCCACTGCCGGGCCAGGGCGCCGAGGTAGTCGGTCTCCGGGCCGGGGATGTCGATCGCGCACTCGCGCGCGAACTCCTCGTGATCGAGGTCGAGCACCTCGTCGTTGAAACCCTGCAGCGCGCCTTCCGGGATCGCGATGAGCCGGACCGGCAGGTCCAGGCTGGACAGCCAGGACGCCGCCTTGATCAGGTGCGACAGGTGCTCGAGGTTCGTCTGGATCTCGTCCCGGTGCCGGATGCCGCGCATCGTGGGAACTAAGCCGAGGGCCTGGTACGGCTCGATCATGGCGCGTCCTTTCGGTGTGACATCCCTCTATACCGGCTAACTGTTGCCTTGGCTAGAGCGGCACCGTGATACTGAGCGAACTGTCGGGCGATCCACATTCCGCACAGGCATCGGAGACTTGATGAGCATTCTCGGCACCCGCGTACTGCGGACGGAGGATCCGCGGCTGCTCACCGTCGGGCGGCGTCTACGTCGATGACCTGCGATCGCCGGAGCTCGCCGCCGCGGCCCGGGTCACGTTCGTGCGCAGCCCGATCGCGCACGCGCTCATCAAGCGGCATCGACGTCACGGCCGCGCGGGCGGCGCCCGGCGTCGTGGCCGTGCTGACCGCCGCGGACCTCGACCGACCTGCCGCCGCCACCCGAGGACAGCGGTCTCACCGGCACCGAGGGCGCCCCGCTGCCGCTCGGCGGCCCGTGGGCCGAGCCGCTGTTCGCGGTGGACCGGGTGCGGTTCGCCGGCGAGCCGGTCGCGATGGTGCTCACCGACGACCGGTACCAGGGCGAGGACGCCGCCGAGCTGGTCAGCGTCGACTATGAGCCGCTGCCGCGCGGTCGTCGGCCCGGACGCGGCGCTGGCCGGCGACGTCGCTGCTGTTCCCGCCGGCCGGCACGAACGTGGCGGTGACGTCGGCGCGCCCGCCGATCCGGCGACGTTCGCCGGCTGCGACGTCGTCGTGCGAGCACACGATCGACGAACCAGCGGCTCGCGCCGGTGCCGATGGAGGGCCGGGCGACGGCGGCGGTCTGGGCCGACGGCAAGCTGACGGTCTGGGCGAGCACGCAGAACGCGCAGATCGCCAGGTTCATCCTGGCGGGCGCGCTCGGCCTCGACCCGGCCGCCATCCGGGTCGTCGCACCCGATGTCGGCGGCGGGTTCGGCGCCAAGATCGGCGTCGACCGGGACGCGCTGCTGGTCGCCTGGGCGGCCAAGCACACCGGCACGGCGGTGCGCTGGGCGGAGACCCGGAGCGAGAACCTGCTCGCGATGACGCACGGCCGTGCGCAGCGGCAGGTCGTCAAGATCGGCGGCACCACGCGACGGCCGCATCCTCGGCTACCGGCTGGACATCATCCAGGACACCGGCGCGTATCCCGCGGATGGGCGGCTTCCTGCCGTTCCTGACCAGCCTGATGGCCGTCGGCCCGTATGACATCGCGCAGGGTCGAGACCGCCTACCGGGTCATCGTCACGAACACCGCGCCAATCTCCGCCTACCGGGGCGCAGGCCGGCCCGAGGCGACCGCCGCCATCGAGCGCGCGGTCGACTTGTTCGCGGCCGAGATCGGCATGGACCCGGCGCAGGTCCGGCGCATCAACCTGGTGCCGCCGGGACAAGTTCCCGTACACGACGCCGTGCGGCGCGACGTACGACACCGGCGAGTATGTCGCGGCCCTGGACAAGGTCCTGGCCGGGGCCGGTTACCAGGAGCTGCGGGCCGAGCAGGCGCGCCGCCGTGAGCGCGGCGACGTCGCGCAGCTCGGTCTCGGCGTGGCCAGCTACGTCGAGATCACCGCGGCGGACGCGGCCGGCGGCGAGACGGCGCGGCTGGACGTGCACGACGACGGCACCGTGACCGTCTACACCGGCAGCTCCGCGCACGGCCAGGGGCATCACACCGCCTGGGCCATGCTGGTCCAGGCCGAGCTCGGCATCGACATGGACGACGTCACGGTGATCCACGGCGACACCGATCTGATCCCGCTCGGCACCGGCACGTACGCGTCGCGGTCGCTGCAGCTCGGCGGCGTGGCCGTGCAGCAAGGCCGCGATCGACGTGAAGGAGCAGGGCCGCAAGCTGGCCGCCGCGATGCTGGAGGCCAGCGAGGACGACCTGGAGCTTGACGTCGGACCGCGGCGTGTGGCAGGTGCGCGGGGACCCGGAGTCGAGCCGGACCTGGGCTCAGGTGGCGGAGCGCGCGGGCGCCGACGGGCTGACGGCCTCGGTGAACTACACCGAGGGCCAGCCGACGTTCCCGTTCGGCACCCATCTGGCCGTCACTGAGGTCGACACCGAGACTGGCAAGGCCAGGCTGGTGCGGCACGTGACCGTGGACGACGCGGGCACGGTGCTCAATCCGGTGCTGGCGGAAGGGCAGCGGCACGGCGGCATCGCCCAGGGCGTCGCGCAGGCGCTGCTGGAGGAGATGGTCTATGACGCCGACGGCAACCCGGTGACCGGCACGCTGATCGACTACGCGATCATCACCGCGGCCGAGCTGCCGGCCTTCGAGCTACTGCCGAGCGAGACGCCGGCCACGATCAACCCGCTCGGCGCGAAGGGCATCGGCGAGGCCGGCACGATCGGCGCGACGCCCGCCACGCAGAACTCCGTCATCGACGCCGTCAGCCACCTCGGCGTCCGGCACATCGACATGCCGGCGACGCCAGAACGCGTCTGGACGGCGATCAACGAGGCAAGGGAGAGCCGGTGAAAGTCACGGTGACCGTGAACGGCAGCCCGGTGTCGCGCGGATGTCGAGGACCGGCTGCTGCTGGTCCACTTCCTGCGCGAGGTGGCCGGCCTGACCGCCACCAACGTCGGCTGCGACACCAGTTCGTGCGGCGCCTGCACCGTGCTGCTGAACGGCCTGAGCGCGAAGTCTTGCACCGTGCTCGCGGCCCAGGCCGACGGCTGCGAGGTCGTGACTGCGGAAGGGCTGGCCGGCGGCGACGGTGACCTGCACCCGGTGCAGCGCGCGTTCCGGGCCGAGCACGGCCTGCAGTGCGGCTTCTGCACGCCGGGCATGGTGATGGCGTCAGTCTCGCTGCTGACCGAGAATCCGACGCCGACCGAGGCGGAGGTGCGGGCGAGCCTGGAAGGCAACCTGTGCCGGTGCACCGGCTACCACAACATCGTCCGGGCAGTGCTCGCGGCTGCGAGCGAGAGGCAGGGCACGTGATCACCGCGCCGTTCACCTATCAGCGCGCGGCGTCCGTCGACGAGGCGCTCGGGCTGGCCGCGGCCGGCGGCGAGGACGCCAAGTTCCTGGCCGGCGGCCACTCGCTGCTGCCCCTGATGAAGCTGCGGCTGGCCGTGCCCGAGGTCTTGATCGACATTGGCAGGCTGACCGACCTGAGCTACGTCCGCGACGCCGGGAGCCACATCGCGATCGGCGCCCTGACCAGCCACGACGAGGTGGCGCGGTCCGGCTTGCTGGCGGCCGAGCTGCCGCTGCTGGCGCACGCCGCCGGGCAGGTGGGCGACCCCCAGGTCCGGCACCGCGGCACGATCGGCGGCTCGCTGGCGCACGCGGATCCGGCCGCCGACCTGCCGGCCGTGATCCGCGCGCTCGACGCGACGCTGGTGGCCCGCGGCCCGGCCGGACAGCGGCAGATCCCGGCGGGCGAGTTCTTCCGCGACCTGTTCGAGACGGCGCTCGCGCCAGGCGAGCTGCTGACCGAGATCCGCATCCCGAAGCCCGCGGTCGGCGGCTGGTCGTTCCAGAAGTTCGCCAAGCGCGGCATCGACTGGGCCATCGTCGGGGTCGCCGTGCAGGGGGACAACGTGGCGCTGGTGAACATGGCGTCGACCCCGGTGCGGGCGGCCGCGGTGGAGCTGGCGCTGGCCGGCGGCGCCAGCCTGGCCGACGCGGCCGCGCACGCGGCGGACGGCACCAGCGCACCCGCTGACCTGAACGGCAGCCGCGGTTACCGCGAGCACCTGGCCCGGGTGCTGGTCGGGCGCGCGCTGGCGGAGGCCCGGTCGCGCGGCTGAGCCTGGCCGTCGGCCGATGGCGCGGGCGGGGTCAAGCTGGCAGGCTAGGAGACATCCGGAACAGCCCGGACCGACTCGGGAGATAGTGATGACCGCGCCTGCGGAATGGGTGGTAGCCGGGCTGGACACCGGCGGCACCACGATCAACGCCACCGTGCTGGATGCCGCCGGGCAGTTCCTGATCCAGGAGATGGCCGAGACACCGAGCTGCGTGCGCGAGGGTCCGGACAAGGCGGTCGAGGCGATGGCCGGGGCGCTGCGGTCGGCGCTGGCCCGCACCGGCGTGCCGCGTATCGCGGTCCGCGCCGTCGGCCTGGATACGCCGGGTCCGGTCACCGCCGAGGGCGTGATCAGCTCGCGCGGTGCGACCAACTTCGCCGGCCCGCCGTGGCGGGGCTTCGACATCCGCAAGGCGCTGGAGCTGCGGCTGGAGATCCCGGTCGTCTTCAACAACGACGGGAACGCGGCGGCGCTCTACGCGCACCACACGCACTTCGGGTCCGCGCTGGCCGCGGACCGGTCCTCGGTGTCGGTGATCGTCGGTACCGGGCTCGGCGGCGGCGTCGTGGAGAGCGGGCAGGTCATCCGCGGCGCCGCGGGAATGGCAGGCGAGCTCGGCCACATCTGGCTGCCGCTAGAGGGCCTGCTCGCGCCCGGCCAGCCGATCCCGACCTGCAACTGCGGGCTGCCCGGCGACTCGGAGAGCATCGCGTCGCTGACCGGCATCGAGAAGAACCTGCTGCCGTTCTGGCTCACGAAGTTCCCCGGCCATCCGCTGGCGTCCGAGCCGGCCGAGGTCGCGGCCAAGCTGGTGCGCGGCTACGGCGAGGCCGGCGACCCGCTGGCGCTGAAGATCTTCGACCAGCAGGCCATGGCGATCGGCAGGCTGTTCACCATCGCGGCGAACTTCACCGACCCGCATGTCTACCTGCTCGGGGGCGGCGTGGTGGAGGCGGCCAGGCACTTCCGCGGCTGGTTCCTTGACCGGGTCCGGGCGCACACGGTGCTGCGGGCGGAGCAGGCGGCGCGGTCCGCGATCGCCCTGGTGCCCGACCTGGATATGGCCGGGGCCAGGGGCTCGGCGATCGCGGCCAGGGAGGCCGTGCTGGCCGGGTCCTGACGTCTGGCTCCTGCAGGCAGGGCCTGGAACCGGCGCTAGAGCCGCCCGGAGCGGCCGGGCCGGCTGCGGCTGCGGTCGCCGATCCGGGCGAGCCGGGCGACGATCAGCAGGACCGGGAGCAGCCCCCAGGCATCGGTGCCATGGTGCCCCGGCGCGAGCAAACCGAACGCACCGCCGACGATCAGCGACCACGGCCACCACCGCGAGCACGACGAGGCCGCTGCGGTGCACCGGGACCATCGGCGGTCGTCCGTCTGGCGGGGCCGCCGGGCGTGCCGATGGACCCGCGGGCACCGGGCCGGGCAGGTCAGCGGTGAGCGCGCTCAGGTCGCCGTAGGTGCGCGCCGTCAGGGCACTGCCGGTCCGCTCTTTAAGCTCGTCCGTGCTGAGCCGCCCCGCCTGGTAGTGCTCGCTGAGGGCGGCCACGACCGCGTCACGGTCGGCGTCGGACGCCCGCAGCTGGGCTGCCGTAGACCGGGTCTGGGTCATGTTCATCGCGCGCCTTTCCGCCGCCAGCCGCCGGCTTGCGGGCCTACCGCCACTCTGCCCGGCGGCGGTGGCGGGCGCGAGGATCCGATGTCACCAGCCGGGGATGACATCCGTCACGGGTGCGCGATCAGCCTCGGAGTCCGGCCAGCTCGGTCGCCCGGCCGAAGGCCAGGTCCCGCTCGTCCACCGGCCCGCGGTACAGGGCCGCGTCCTTGAAGTAGTGCTGCCGGATCCGCCACGGCGCCCGGTCACCCTGCAGCGGCAGCGCGTCCCGGGACCGCTCGAAGTACCCCGAGCTCATGTCGATGTACGGCGACGGTCGCGCAGGCCGCCGGCCGGCAGCCGCGGCGTGACGGTGGCGTACCCGCGCTCGCGCATGAACCGCAGCACCGGATCACGTACTGGGCGACGAGGTCGACCTTCAGCGTCCAGGACGCGTTCGTGTAGCCGATCGCGAACGCCATGTTCGGCACCCCGTCGAGCATCATGCCCTTGTAGGCGACGTGCTCGCGCACCGTCACCGGCTCGCCGTCGACCGTCAGCGGGATCGAGCCGAGCGGCGGCCAGGTTCAGCCCGGTCGCGGTGATGATCACGTCGGCCGCGAGTTCGCGGCCGGAGCGCAGCCTCAGCCCGGCCGGGGTGAAGCGAGTCGATGTGGTCGGTCACCACGTCGGCCTCGCCGGACTTGATCGCGGCGAAGAAGTCGCCGTCGGGCACCAGGCACATGCGCTGGTCCCACGGCTCGTAGGCGGGGGTGAAGTGGGTGCCGACGTCGTAGCCGTCGGGCAGCTGCCTGGCGGCGCCCTGCTGCAGGATCGCGCCGGGCCCTGGCCGGGTGCTTGCGGCAGAAGTTGTAGATCGAAGGTCGCCATGCGCGCGTTCTTCCACCGGACGGCCGCGTAGGCGCGCCGCGCCGGCAGCAGCTTGCGCAGCAGGTCGGCGATCGGGTCACTGTTCGGCATCGACAGCACGAACGACGGCGACCGCTGCAGCATCGTCACCTTGGCCGCGGTGCCCGGCGATCGCGGGCAGGATCGTCGCGGCGGTCGCGCCGCTGCCGATCAGCACGACCTTCTTGCCGGTCAGGTCGAGATCGTCCGGCCAGAACTGCGGGTGCACGACCGTGCCGCGCGAAGCTGTCCAGCGCCCGGCCAGTCCGGCGTGTAGCCCTCGTCGTAGCGGTAGTAGCCCGAGCACACGTACAGGAAACCGCAGGTCCGCTCCGTCGTGCTCGCCGGTACTGGTGTCCTCCACGGTCACCGTCCAGCGGGCGTCGGCGCTCGACCAGTCGGCCTCGACGCACCCGGCGGTGATAGCTGATCTGCTTGTCGACGCCGTACTCGGCCGCGGTCTCGCGCAGGTACTGCAGGATGTCGTCGCCCGCGGCGATGGCCTCGGCCTCGTCCACGGCCGGAACGGGTAGCCCAGCGTGAACATGTCCGAGTCGGAGCGCACTCCGGGGAACCTGAACAGGTCCCACGTGCCGCCGCTGGCGCCGCGCGCCTCGAGGATCGCGTAGGACTGGTGCCCGGCAGCCTCGGCCTCCAGGCGGCAGGCGGCCCCGATGCCGGACAGGCCAGCGCCGACGATCAGCACGTCGACGTGCCCGGCGCGGGCGCGAGATGCGGCATCAGCGGATCCGTACTCATGGCTCCTCCCTGCGGCGTAGTCGGCGCTCTGCGACGAGGATTACATTGGCCGGCGAGCTATGCAACACTTTCGTCAGATGTATCACAGTCGTGAGGAGTCCGCATGACCTCCCTGATCACGCCCCGGCCGATACCACCGACGTCGACGACGGCCCGGCGATCGCCGAGCTGCACCGGCTGTTCGCCGTCCAGCGGGCCGCGTTCCTGGCCGACCCCTACCCGGACGCGGACACCCGCAAGGGTCACCTGGCCGCGCTGGCCGGCATGCTGATGAGCCACCGCGCCGAGATCAGGGCCGCGATGAGCGCCGACTTCGGCGTGCACCCGGAGCTGTTCACCGACCTGGTCGAGATCCTCGGCGTGGCCGGCCGCGCCGCTGTACGCGATCGAGCAGCTCGACTCCTGGATGGCGGAGGAGGAGCGGTTCGCCGACCCGGCGTTCTACGGCACCGCCAAGGCCGGGATCAGGTACCAGCCCAAGGGCGTGGTCGGCAACATCGTGCCCGTGGAACTTCCCGTTCGACCTGTCGGTCGGCCCGCTGGTCGAGATGCTGGCCGCCGGCAACCGGGTGATCATCAAGCCCTCCGACTACACGCCCGCCTGCGCCGAGCTGCTGCGGCAGATGATCTCGGAGACCTTCCCCGAGGACCTGGTCGCGGTGTCGGTCGGCGGGCTGACGCTGGCCAAGGAGTTCCCGACGCTGCGCTGGGACCACCTGCTGTACACCGGCAGCCCCGCGATCGGCCGCGAGGTGGCGCTCGCGGCCGCCGCCAACCTGGTCCCGGTCACGCTCGAGCTGGGCGGCAAGTGCCCGGCCATCCTGGCCGCCGACAGCGTCGACGCCGAGAGCGTGCGCAGCGTCATCGGCACCAAGCTGATCAAGAACGGCCAGATGTGCATCTCGGTCGACTACGCGCTGGTGCCGCGGGCGCAGCTCGACGACTTCGTCGCGCACGCCGAGCACTACGCGCGCGACCGAGCTGGCCGGCTACACCTCGTCCGGCGACTGCACCGGCATCATCACCCAGCGGCACCTGGAGCGGATCGAGGCCATGGTCGCCGAGGCGCGCGGCGTCCGGCGCGCGGATGGTCGCGCTCGGCGGCGAACCCGACCCGGCCAGCCGCCGGCTGCCGCTGGTCCTGGTCATCGACCCGCCTGCGGACCTGCGCATCATGAAGGAGGAGGTCTTCGGCCCGATCCTGCCGGTCATTCCCTACGACGACCTCGGCGAGGCGGTGGCCGGCGTCAACGCGGGCGAGCGCCCGCTCGGCCTGTACGTCTACAGCAAGGACACCGAGGTCGCCGAGGGCGTGCTGCGGCAGACGACCTCCGGCGGCGCCTGCGTCAACATCTGCGCGCTGCAGGGCGCGCTGCCCTCGCTCGGCTTCGGCGGCATCGGCCAGAGCGGCAGCGGCCGGCACCACGGCATCGAGGGCTTCCGCGAGTTCTCCAACCCGCGCGGCGTCGTCGTCCGCGGCACCGGCGACCTGGCCGACGCGTTCCTGCCGCCGTACGGCCCGATCGCCGAGGCGATCGTCAACAGCGTGTTCGACGCGGCCGCGCAGGCCGGCGCCCGGCGATACGGAGCCGGGCAGTGCGCTGACCGTGATGCCGCGATGCCTGACCGGATCCGGCGTGCTCCGGCCCGCATCCGCCGGGCCGGAGCAGCCGGCGGCCCGCCCGCGCCGTGCTGCTCGCCGCCCGCTGGGTGCACGAGGGCAGGCGGCTGGACATGCAGGGCCTCGCCGACGAGCTCGGCGTGTCCCGCGCGACGCTGTTCCGCCACGTCGGCAGCCGCGAGGCGCTGCTCGGCAAGGCGCTGTGGGTGCTGACCGAGCGCACGCTCGACGGCGGCCGCGGCGCGCTGGGAAGCCGAGCGGCCGGCCAGGCGAGCTGCACACGCCGGGCACCGGCCGGCACATCAACGCGATCGTGTCGCAGTCGAGCGGCCTGCGCCGGCTGCTCGACGACGAGCCAGCGCTCGACGCTGCGGGTGCTGACCGACCCGCTCGGCCCGGTCCAGCCCGGCATCGTCGCGTTCGTCGAGGCTCTGCTGCGCCGCGACATCGCCGAGTTCGGGCTGGTCACGCTCACCGAGCCGGACGCGCTCGCCTACGCGCTCGTGCGGCTGGGGGAGTCGTTTCTCTACGCCGACGTGCTGGCCGCCCGCAAGCCAGACGTAGCGACCGCGAACCGGCTGCAGCGCGCGCTGGTCGAGGGCATCTTGCCCTGAGCCAGCGGCCGCCAAGATCAACCCGTGCGTGGATGGCCGGGCCGCCGGACCCCGTTTACTGTTAGGCCATGACGAGCCAGGACGGGCTGCACCCGGCGGCACCGCAGGCGGCCCCGCCGTGGCTGCTGGCCAAGCAGCGGCGCGTCACGCTCCCGGTCAGCATCGCGGTGCTGGTCGCCGCGTGCGTCAGCGTGGGCTCGGCGCTCCCCGGCCACCCGGCGGGCACGATCGCCGCCGCGACGGCCTGCCTGGCCGTGTCGATCGCCGGCACGTGGTACATCTTCTGGCCACGGCTTGACTCCGCGACCGCCGACGTGGCCGCCATGCTCGCGATCGGCGTGACCGGCTCCGTCCTCGGCGCGCTGCTGCCGAACACGCCCGGCTTTGTGCTGGTGTACCTGGCGCTGGCCGCACTGGGCATGCGGTTGCCGCCGCGGCCGGGCGCGCGGGCGGCGCTGGTCGTGCTCGCCGCCATGAACGCGGCGTTCATCGCCGCGGGCCCGCTGCCGGCGGTGGCCTTTGCCAGCCAGAACATCGGGGCCGTGTTCCTGTTTACCACCGGCGCGTTCGTCCGGGCCTCGGAGCTCGCGCAGGAGGAAGCCCGGTCGGCCCAGGCCAGGGCGGAGGATCTGCTGGCCCAGCTGCGGGCCTCGCAGGCGGCGCAGGCCGAGTCGGCCGCGCTGACCGAGCGGACCAGGCTGGCCCGCGAAATCCACGACATCCTCGCCCACGCGCTGTCCGGCCTGGTGCTCGCGCTCGACACGATGGAGCTGCTTGGCCGGCAGGCTCGCACCGACCCGGCCGCGCTGGACCAGCTGCTAGGGAACGTGAGCCGGAGCCAGCGGATGGCCAGGGATGGGCTGGCCGACACCAAGCGGGCGATCTCGGCGCTGCGCGGCGACGAGCTGCCCGGCGCCGGGCTGCTAGACAAGCTGGTACGCGACAGCACGGCGGGCAGCAACATCACGGCCGAGCTGGCGGTGACCGGGGCGCAGCGACCGCTGCCGCCTGAAGTCGGCCTCGCCCTCTACCGGACGGCGCAAGAGGCCCTGACGAACACCGCGAAGTACGCGGGCGCCGGGGCGCAGGCGCAACTGCGGCTCAGCTACGCCGACGACGCCGTGGAGCTGTCGATCGAGGACTCACGGTCAGCCGACGTCCCGGCGGCGGTGTCCGGGCTCACGTTCGGCGGCTTCGGGCTCACCGGCATGCGGGAGCGGGCCGAGCTACTGGGCGGGAGCCTGACCGCGGGCCCGACCGAGCGCGGATTCGGCGTGCGGCTGCGGCTGCCGACCGGGCCGGCCGCAGAGCGGTCGCCGCCGCGGGAGCGAGCGCCGGACCGGGTGCCGGGCTGGCTGGCGGACAGCTCGGGCGCGCCGTCATGACCGGCGGGCCGACGGCGGTCACGGCCGTCCGGGTGCTCATCGCCGACGACCAGAAGGTGGTGCGGGAGGGTCTGGTGTCGCTGATCGGCCTGCTGCCGGGCGTGTCGGTCGTGGGCGCGGCCGTGGACGGGGACGACGCGGTGCGCCTGTCGGCCGAGTTGCATCCCGACGTGGTGCTGATGGACCTCAACATGCCCCGGTGCAACGGCGTCGAGGCCACCGAGCGACTGCGGGAGTCGCAGCCCGGCGTCAGCGTCGTCGTCCTGACGACCTACTCAGATGACGAATGGGTGTTCTCCGCCCTGCAGGCAGGTGCGCGGGGGTTCCTGACCAAGGACGCCGGCGCGGATGAGATCCACCGGGCGATTACCGCGGTGGCAGCCGGCCAGGCGCAGCTCGACCCGGCCGTGCAACGCAGGCTGCTCGACGCGCTCGGGGCCGGGCAGCGATTCGGCGTCGTGACGGCCGGCCCCGACCCGGCCGGGACCGGGCCGCTCGACGACCTGACGCCGCGTGAAGCCGAGGTGCTGGGCCGGATCGCGGCCGGGCTGTCGAACGCCGAGATCGCGGCCGCCCTCTACGTCTCCGAGGCGACGGTGAAGACGCACATCAACCACATCTTCGCCAAGACAAGCCTGCGGGACCGCGCCCAGCTCGTCGGCTACGCGTTCCGGCACGGGCTGGCGCCGCCGGGCTGACTCAACCCTGGGGTGGAGGCACGCGGCCGGCAAGTTCCACTTCGGGGCCGATGGCCAGGTGGCAGCCGCGCCCTAGCGTCGAGGTGACGGTTCCGCCGCAGGTCCGCCCGGAGGGCGACGACGGCCGAGGCATCGGTGTAGGCACAGGGAGAGAAGGTGCGCGATGAGTACCAGAACGCTGCCCGCAGCGGACCTGCGGGCGTCAGACGCCGACCGGGACGCAGTGCTGGCGGAGCTGAGCGCGCACTATCAGGCCAGCCGGCTGACCGCCGATGAGTTCGGCGACCGGTCCGGGCGCGTGCTGGCGGCCCGGACCGGCCAGGACCTGGCTGAGGTGCTAACCGACTTGCCGGCGGTCGGGCCGCCGGGCCGGCCGCCGGCCCGGCGGCGCCCGGCCCGGCCCGCTGTGCGTGGCCCTGATCGTCACGGTCGTGGCCGCCGCCGTCAGCATCGCGGTGTCGATCGGCACGGGCGGGCACGTGCGCGTGAACGTGCTGCCGTGGTGGCTCGCCGTGGCCGGGTTCTTCCTCTGGCGCCGGTACGCGCGGCGGTGACAGCCGGTCGTCAGCCGAGCCACTCCATCCACTGGCCCGAGGGGTGCGCCCGGGCGAGCAGGCGCCGGTCGCCCCCCGCCGGGCCGAACGTCCTGGCGCCCAGCACGGCGAACACGCCGCGCTGCTGATAGTCCGTGACCAGCCAGGCGGGCAGGCCGAGGCCCTGCACGCTGTCGTGGCCGGACGGACCGAGCGGCATCAGCGGATCGAGCGACAGCCAGGTCACCGGCCTGGTCCGGGCCGCGTCGGCGAGCATCGCGGTCAGCGTGTGGAGCCGGTCGGACGGCAGGAAGACCGCCAGATAGGCGTCGACCACCAGCACCGGCAAGTCCGCGGGCAACGCGGCCAGTACGCCGGGAAGCTGATCCACGACGTCGCCCGCCACGATCCGGGCCGGGTGCGCGCGGGCAACCGCCGTGGCCGTTGTCAGCCGGGTCAGGGCCGCCGCCTCCGGCGGCGCACACGCCCGCAGCCAGGCGACCTCGGCTGGATCGGCCAGGTCGACCGGATGCAACTCGATCCCGACCCGGACGGCAATTGACGGCACACCGTGGGCCGGCCCGGCGCGAGAGCCGCGCAGCTCGCAGTGCAGGGTGACCGGCGCGTCGGCCGGGCCGGTGAGCCGGTCGCCGAGCTGGTACCGGTATCGGTCGAGGTGCAGGCCAAGGCCAGCCCCGGTGCCGAGGTCGACGAGGGCCACGGGTCCCGCCGTCGTGGCGGCCGCGCCGGCCGCGATCTGCGCGCACCGGGCTACCTCGTTCATCTGGTAGCGGCGCTCGCGGCAGATTGCCAGGATCTCCTCCAGCCGGTCCGAGATGAACGCCGCCGCGGTAGGCCCGAAGTGGGGGTCGAACGGCGGCTGTGGCTGGCCGGGGCGGGGAAAGTAACGGGCCAGCACCGGCTGGTCGCGGCGGACCAGGAATGAGATCGCCGCGCTCGCGAGCAGGGCGGGCAGCCGGTCGGCCGGCAGCTCGGCCAGCCGCTCGGGCAGCGTAGGGTGGCGGGCGATGCTAGCGAACAGCGCGGCCGTGAGCTGCCACGAGCCGGGCGTGTCCGGGCCCGACCAGCCCGCGGCCACCTCTAGCGCCTGCGCCCGGACGTCACCGGCCCCCGTCATGCTGGCCACCCCCTCGGCCCACGCTATCGGAGCGGTTAACGGATTGACTTCAACTGCACTTGAACTCCTACGCTCGTAGGGTGGCCGCGCAGACAAGCACCAGACCTGGCGAGACCCCGCTGCCGGAGGAGCCCGCCCAGGCCGACGGGCTGTGGTCGCCGCAGCGCCGGGCGCTCACCGTCGGCCTGGTGCTGACGATCACGTTCATCGCGTCCGAGGCGCTGGCCGTGGTCACGATCATGCCGCTGGTGGCCCGCGACCTGCACGGCCTGAGCCTGTATGGCTGGGTCTTCAGCGCTTTCATGCTCGGCAACATCCTCGGCATCGTGGCGGCCGGACGGCAGGCGGACCGGTACGGCCCGGCCGGCCGTTCCTCGCCGGGCTGGTCCTCTTCGGCGCCGGGCTCACCATCGCCGGGCTGGCACCGAGCATGGCCGTGCTGGTCGCCGGCCGCGCGCTGCAGGGCATCGGGGCGGGCGCGGTGCCGGCGGTGGCCTACGTCGCCATCGGCCGCAGCCTCCCCGATCGGCTGCGGGCCCGGATGATGGCGGTGCTGTCCACCGCGTGGGTGGTGCCAGGCATCGTCGGCCCGGCCGTCAGCGCCGCGGTCGCCAGCCTGGTCGGCTGGCGCTGGGTGTTCCTCGGCTTGCTGCCGCTCGTGGCGATCACCGGGTCGCTGGCGATGCCGGCCCTGTTCCGGCTCGGCCGGCAACCGCGGACCGCGAGCTCCGACGAGGACGAGCCCAGCGACGAGCACAAGCTGTCGGACGGGCTCGCGGTCGCGGCGGGCGCCGCGCTGATCCTGGCCGGACTGACCATGGTGGCCGGGTCCGGGCCGGTGCCGCTGGGCGTCGGCTTGCTGCTGGCCGGGCTGGCCGCGATCGGCAGGTCGCTGCGCCGGCTGCTGCCGCCGGGCACGTTCACGGCCCGGCCGGGCCTGCCCGCCGTGATCTTGTGCCGGGGCCTGCTGACGTTCGGTTTCTTCGGCGCAGACGCGTACGTGACGCTCACGATCGCGACCGTCCGGCATCACACCCCGGCGCTGGCCGGCCTGGCGGTGACCGGAGCGACGCTGGCCTGGACCGCGGGCGCGTGGCTGCAGTCCCGGCTGAACACCCGGTGGACGGCCCGCCAGTTTGTCGGCCGCGGCGTGCTGATCATCGCGGCGGGCCTCGCGGCGATGGCGCTCGTCTTGCTGCCCGCCGTCCCCATCGCGGTGGGGGTCGCGGCGTGGACCGTCGCCGGATTCGGCATCGGCCTGTCGTACGCGCCGATCTCCCTGGCTATGCTGCGGGCCGCGCCGCCGGGCCGGGAGGGCTGGGCGTCGGCGTCGCTGAGCCTGGCGGACGTCCTCGGCACCGCGCTCGGCATCGGCGCGGGCGGCGCCGCGATCGCGGCCGCATCGGCGCACGGCTGGCCGCTCGCCCGCGGCGTCGGCGTGGCGTTCGCCATCGCCGCCGCGGGACTGGTCGGCCTCGCCGTGGCGAGCCGCCGGCTGCCGCGCACGGTCGCCGTAGCAAATCCGGACGTATAAGGCGGCATCGAACTCGCGCCTGGACATCTGCTGGCATACTGTCGTGCCGTGCGACAGCTGGCGGCGAGGGCATGACGGCAGCGCGGCGGCCCCGCAAGGGAATGCCCGGCCGGGTCATGCTGGCGGCCGCGGCGGTGCTCGCCGCCGCGAGCCTGGCCGCCTGCGCGGCGCAGGCCCGCCCGGTCGCGGCCGCCCGGCATGACCGCGTTGTGACCCCGACCCCGAGCCCGGCCGCCAGCCAGCCGGGCCTGCAGACCCCGGCGGCCCAGACCGCCGCCGCGCCGACCAAGGTGCGGGCGAAGGGCGCGGCGCTGGCGGACGCGGCCACCCGGCAGCTGCTGTGGAGCCGCGGTATCAGCACCGCACTGCCGATTGGCAGCATCACCAAGGTGATGACCGCCCTGATCGTGATCGAGGCGGGGGACCTGAACCGGCAGATCCGGATCCCGAAGTCGGTGCTGAACTACGTCGCTAGGTATCAGGCCGAGAGCGCGGGCCTGCATCCCGGTGACGTGGTCACCGCGCGGGACCTGCTGGAAGCGATGCTGCTGCCGTCCGGCTGCGATGCCGCCTACGTCCTGGCGCTCACCTACGGGCCTGGCATGCCCGCGTTCCTGGCCAAGATGAACGCGACCGCAGTCCGCCTCGGCATGACCGATACGCACTTCACCAGCCCGGACGGCCTGCCGTACCCGAACGAGTACTCGACCTACTCGACGCCGCACGACCTGATCAACCTCGGCATGACAGCCATGCAGTCGCCGGTGTTCCGGGCGATCGTCGCGCAGCGGTTCTACCACCTGCCCAAGGGCAAGCACCATCACTCGTACTGGTGGGACAACACCAACGGCCTGATCGGCAACTACGTCGGCGCCGACGGGATCAAGACCGGCTACACCGACGCCGCCAAGCACTGCCTGCTGTTCGAGGCGCACCGGCACGGCATGACGCTGATCGGGGTCGTGCTCGGCAGCCCGGTCACCGGCCCGGACGCCGGCGCACAGGCGGCCGCCCGCCTGCTGAACTGGGGCTTCGCGCTGAAGCCGCAGCCTCTCGCGCAGGCGGCGGTCGGATGACGGCTGGCTGACAGCATGGACGAAGCGGTCGACGTCGTCGTCGTCGGGTTCGGCATCGCCGGCGGGTGCGCGGCGGTCGAGGCCGCCGCGAGCGGAGCGTCGGTCCTGGTGCTGGAGCGGGCCGCCGTGGCGGGCGGTACGAGCGCGATGGCGGGCGGGCACTTCTACCTCGGCGGCGGGACCGTCGTGCAGCGGGCGACCGGCCATCCGGACAGCCCGGACGAGATGTACGCCTACCTGATGGCGGTGACGCCGGACCCGGAACCGGAGAAGATCCGGGCGTACGCCGACGGCAGCGCCGCGCACTGTGACTGGCTGGAGAGCCTGGGCTTCGAGTTCGAGCGCAGCTACTACCCGGAGAAGGCCGTCATCCAGCCGCAGACCCAGGGGCTGATGTACACCGGTAACGAGAAGGTCTGGCCCTTTCGCGATCTCGCCGTGCCCGCGCCGCGCGGGCACAAGGTGCCAGTGCCGGGCGACACCCGGGGCGCGAAACTAGTCATCGACCTGCTCGTCCGCCGTGCCGCCGAGCTCGGCGTGCAGGTCCGGTACGAGACCGGCGCCGCCGAACTCCTCCGGTCCGGGGCCGCGGTGACCGGCGTGCGCTGGCGATCCCTGGACGACGCCGGGACGGTCCTCGCGAGCAGCGTGATCCTGGCCGCGGGCGGCTTCGTCATGAACGCGGAGATGGTCGCCGAGCACGTGCCGCAGCTGGCCGCCAAGCCATTCGTGCTGGGCACCAGCTATGACGACGGCCTGGGCATCAGGCTCGGGCAGTCGGCCGGCGGCCAGGCGCTGCACATGGACCAGGCCTTCATCACCGCGCCCTTCTACCCGCCCGCCAGGCTTGTCACCGGACTGCTCGTGAACAGGAACGGGGCGCGGTTCGTCGCGGAGGACAGCTACCACTCCCGGACGTCGGCCTACGTGCTTGACCAGCCAGGCAGCGCGGCGTTCCTGATCGTGGACAGCGAGCACATGGAGCGCCCGGAGTTCCCGCTGGTGCCGTTCATCGACGGCTGGGAGACCATCGAGGAGATGGAGGCGGCGCTCGGCATCCCGGCGGGCAACCTGGCGGCCACCATCGCCGCCTACAACGCGGCCGCGGCCCGCGGCGAGGACCCGGACTTTCACAAACACCCGGACTGGCTGGAGCCGCAGGACACCGGGCCGTGGGGCGCCTTCGACCTGACCCTCGGCCAGGCCATGTACGCGGGCTTCACCCTCGGCGGCCTGCGCTGCACGGCCGACGGGCAGGTGCAGCGCGCCGACGGGTCGGTCGTGGCCGGTCTGTACACGGCCGGAGCGTGCGCCGCCAACATCGCCCAGGACGGCAAGGGTTACAGCAGCGGCACGCAGCTCGGCGAGGGCTCGTTCTTCGGCCGCCGCGCGGGCCGGCACGCCGCCGCCAGCGCGCTGGCCAGCCGCGCTTGAACGGGCTGGCCCCAACTGAGCCCGCCTAGGGGGCCAGCCCGAACAGCCGGGCCGCGTTCTCCTTCATGATGAGCGGCCGGGCCTCGGGTTTGATGGCGACGCCCTCGAAGTCACTGATCCAGCGCTCCGGCGTGATCAGCGGGAAGTCGGTACCGAAGAGCACCTTGTGCCGCAGCAAGGTGCCGGCGTACTGGACCAGCTGCGGGGAGAAATACTTCGGCGACCAGCCGGACAGGTCGATGTAGACCCGCGGCTTGTGGGTCGCGATGGACAGCGCCTCGTCCTGCCACGGGAACGACGGATGGGCCAGGATGATGTCCAGATCCGGGAAGTCGGCGGCCACGTCGTCGACGAACAGCGGGTTGGAGTACTTCAGCCGGATCCCGCCGCCGCCGCGGCTGCCCGCCCCGACGCCGGTCTGCCCGGTGTGGAACAGCGCCACCAGGCCGTGCTCGGCGATGACCTCGTACAGCGGGTAGGCGACGCGGTCGTTCGGGTAGAACGCCTGGGTGCCGGGGTGGAACTTGAATCCGCGCACGCCGTACTCGGTGATCAGCCGGCGCGCCTGCCGGACGCCGGCCGCGCCGCGGGCGGGGTCGATGCTGGCGAACGGGATCACCACGTCGGCGTGCTGGGCGGCGAGCTCGGCGACCTCGAAGTTATCCGGCACCGGCTCGTCGCCGGTCTGCGAGACGCTGTCCACCGTGAACGTGACGCAGGCCATGTTCCGCTCGCGGTAGTAGTTCGCCAGCTCGGGCACCGTGTACCGGGGCATGGCGCCGATCCCGAAGTACGTGCCCATCTCGTCGCCGTCGGCGGTGACCGGGTCGGCGTCGCCCCGCACCGAGCGGTGCACGTGGGTGTGCACGTCGATGGCCGTGATGGCGGTGACGTCTAGGGTGGACATGTCCGGCGGCCTTCCGGTTGCTGCTGACTCGGCTCGTTCGATAATGATCTACCAGCCCGTCGGAGGGGACATCGTGATGCCCGAATCGCCCCGGCCGCCGTTCCGCGCCGATCACGTCGGCAGCCTGCTGCGCCCGCCGGAGCTGCTGCAGGCCAGAGACGACTTCGCAGCCGGGCGCATTGAGGCTGGGCAGCTCCGGGACACCGAGGACGCTGCCATCCGCGAGGTGGTCCGAATGCAGGGCGAGGTCGGGCTGCGCACGGCGACCGACGGCGAGCTCCGCCGCGAGTCCTGGCATATGGACTTCATCTATCAGCTCGGCGGCATCCGTCAGGTGCAGGACGACACGATCCGGGTCGCCTTCCGCAACGAGCAGCGGAACTACGAGTGGGCCCCGCCGTCTGCGCACGTCGTCGCGCCCGTGACGCTGGACCACACTATCTTCGGCGACGCGTTCTCGTTCCTGCGCGACACCGCTGGTTCCGGATCGGTGCCGAAGCTGACCATCCCGTCGCTGAGCATGGTGCACTACCGCGGCGGCCGGTCCGCGATCGATGAGTCGGTCTACCCGGACCTGGATCAGTTCTGGGCGGACCTGATCGCCACCTACGGCGAGGAGATCAGCAGGCTGCACGCGCTGGGCTGTCGCTACCTCCAGCTCGACGACACCAGCCTCGCGTACATGAACGATCCGCGGCAGCGCCAGCACGTGGCCGCCATCGGCGGCGACCCAGAGCACCAGCACGAGCGGTACATCGCGAACATCAACCAGGCGCTGGCCAACCGCCCGGCCGACCTCGCGGTCACGACGCACATGTGCCGGGGCAACAACCAGAGCATGTGGGCCGCCGAGGGTGACTACGAGTTCGTAGCCGACGCCCTGTTCAACGGCCTGGAGGTCGACGGGTTCTTCTGCGAGTGGGACGACGAGCGATCGGGCGGCTTCGAGCCGCTGCGGTTCGTGCCCAGGGGCAAGCGCGTCGTGCTGGGGCTCGTCACCACCAAGCGCGGCGACCTGGAGAGCAAGGACGCGCTGAAGCGCCGGATTGAGGCGGCGGCCAGGTTCGTCGACATCGACCAGCTCTGCCTGTCGCCACAGTGCGGGTTCTCCTCGACCAAGGAGGGCAATGACCTGACCGCGCAGCAGCAGTGGGCGAAGCTGGCGCTGATCGCGGAGACCGCGCTGGAGGTCTGGGGCGGGTTGTAACGCCGCTCGGGCACTGACCTCAGCGGGTGGCGCGCCGGGCCTTGCGGCCCGGTGCGCCACTCCCGTCAGCAGCCGTCGTACGGCGCCCAGTTTGACTCGCCGCCGGCGGCGAGCGCGTTGGCGAACACCTGGTTCTGCTCGGCCACCGAGGCGTGCCCGAAGTCGGCCGGGTTGCCGCCGTAGGCGGCCCACGTCGCGGCGCTGAACTGATACAGCCCGTAGTGGCCGGACGCGTTCATGATCTGCGGGTTGCCGCCGGATTCACGGGCGACGACACAGGCGCCGAAGGCGCTGCCGGGATACGTTCCGCCGTAGCTGGTGACCTCGACCGGCGCGGTGCCGGCGCCGCTGGACGCAGCCGGCGCCGGCGCGGGGCGGGCGGGCGGCCCGAGCCGCGAAGGCGCGTGCGGCGCCCTGGCGGGCTTGGCCGGGATGTGCAGGACCTGGCCCGCTTTGATCTGGTTCGCCCACCGGATCTGCCGGTGGTTGCGCCAGTAGATCACCGGCCAGTCAGCCCGGTTGTGGTACACGTGCGCCGCGATGGACGAGAGCGTGTCGCCCGGCCGGACCCGGTAGGACAGCGGGGTCCGGTGGGCGGCGGCGAGCGCGTTCTCGCGCGCGAGAAACGCGCCCGGAGTCCAGGCGGAAGTGCTCTGCTGGGTCAAGGCGAGCACGGGGGGACGGGTCACCGCGGCCTCGGCAGGCGCTGCCGAGGACATGCAGACCGTCGCGGCCACGCCCGCGATGGCGGGCACGGCGGTGGCGGACGCAGGCGGAATCTTGATCCGTGGTGGTTTCCTGTGGCGGCCCAAAGGGCTCCTTCCCGTGCAGGGTGCGCTCGCCGGGATCTCGCGGTGGAGCCGAGGGTGCCGCCGAGCGCCTGACATGAGACGCGAGCCTAGGTGGCCCGGCCAGGGGCGTCTCGGATAGAGCCGAGAATCGGGCAGAAATACACTCTGAGTGCTAAAGTGCGCTTGCGATCGCGGCGCAAAAACCCGCGAAGGTGACCCGCAGGCGAACATCTGGCGATCTACGACGCCCCGTGGACGGCGGGTCTGGCTGCCCAGAAGCGATCCGGTTAGCGGGCAGCGATGGCCAGCGACAGCGTCGTTCCGCCCGGCGTCTGGGTGGATGATTCGGACGAGGACGACCCGGTTCTGCGGCAAGCTGACGGCACCATCGTCGACACATGGCGCGAGGACTACCCGTACCCGCAGCGGCTTGAGCGGGCCGAGTACGACCATCACAAGCGGCTGCTGCAAGTGGAACTGCTCAAGCCGCCCAGCGAGGCCGCGGTGCCGGCGGCGCCGAGTGCCCCGGCTGCGGTGGCGGCCGTGCCGCCACCGCAGCCCGCCAGGCCGGCCCCGAGGAGGCTGACGCTGGCCAGGCACAGCCCGGCGGCCAGATGTCTGTGCTGCATTGACCATCACTCCCGCTATCAGGTGGCCCTGGTCAGGGCCCTCGGCCTCAGCCAACGGGGCGGCGTGCGCCCGAACGTGACGCTTCTTGCCAGCGCCTTGCCACCGCCGGCTGGCCAGCGCGCCTGGTCGTAGGCTGCAGGAGTAGGCGAGGGAGGCGGGCGATGGAGTACGAGCACGTCCTGGTGAAGCAAACGGGTGACTTCGCCACGATCACGATGAACCGGCCGCAGCGCCGCAACGCGCTGTCCCGGCCGCACATGCTGGAGCTCATCGCTGCGTTTACCGAGGTCGGAGGCAGCTCCGCGGCCGGGATCGTGCTGGCGGGCAACGGGCCGGTATTCAGTTCCGGCCACGATTTCGCCGACGTGGCCACGGCCGACCTGACCGCGGTCCGTGCCCTGCTGGCGACCTGCACCGAGCTGATGACGCTGATGCAGCGGGTGCCCCAGCCGGTGGTGGCCAGGGTGCATGGCATCGCGACCGCGGCCGGCTGCCAGCTGGTGGCCAGCGCCGACCTCGCCGTGGCCAGCGAGGAGGCGGGCTTCGCCGCACCCGGCGGCAAGGGCGGCTGGTTCTGCCACACGCCCATGGTCGCGATCGCCAGGAACGTCGGGCGCAAGCGGGCGGCCGAGATGGCCATGTCCGGCGACACGATCGACGCCGCGACGGCGCTGGAATGGGGCCTGGTCAACCGGGTGGTGCCGGCCGATCAGCTGGACGCCGCGACGACGGAGTTGCTGGAGCGCGTCACCCGCGGCTCGGCCGAGAGCAAAGGCATCGGCAAGCAGGCGCTGTACGCCCAGATCGACCTGGACCAGCCCAAGGCGTACGCCTACGCGATCGAGGTCATGGCCGCGACCAGCCAGCTGCCGGACGCCCGCGAGCAGATGCAGGCGTTCCTGGCCAAGCGCCGTCCGCGCTGGGCGCGCGGCCGCGACTAGCCCGGCCTCAGGCTGCTCCGGGGCAGCCGGCGGTGTCAGCTAGCCTGGGGCGCGGATGGCGGCAGGCCGCCGGAAGGGAACAGTCGTGGCTATCTTCGTGCTGGTCTTGTGGCTGGCCACGGTTGGCCTCGGCATAGCTCTGCTGCGGGCCGGCGGTGCGGCCCGGGTCGATGCCGCCCGGCTGGCCGCGGTACCGCGGCCGGAGGCGGACCCGCAGCTCGCCGCCGTCCCGGCCAGGATCGGCGCGCTGCCGATGACCGCGGAGGGGAAGCCCCCGCGGGGGCCGCACGTGCGGGTCGTGACGCCCGCGGGCGAGCACCCGCTGCTGGAGTTCGCCCATCCGGCGCTGGCCATCGTCGGCCTCGCGTTCTGGGCCATGTTCACCTTCGTGCACTACCGGCCGATGGCCTGGATCGCGCTGGCCGTCATCGTCCTCACGATCGGTCTGGGCCTGGGCTGGCTCATCCGAAGCGGGCGGGCCAGGGTCGCGCGCGCGCCCGGTCGCAGGTTCCCGTCCCGGCTGGCCGGCCTGCACGGGCTGGCCGCCTCGCTGACCGTCCTGGTCGGACTGCTCGCCGCCCTCGTGGCCAGCCGCTGACCGGACCTGCTCGCGGTGGGGAGGCCTTCCCCTTGAGAACAGGCGCGCCAGGTGGCAGCCTGCGTGACAGTCCGGCCCGGGCGATACTGCGGTCGCCCTGATTCGGGGGAGGGGCGAATCGCGATGCGGACTGCAGTCACGGTGCGAGTCGCCCGGCTGCTGGCCGCGTCCGCGCTGGTGCTGGCGGGCGCCGGGGCGGGGGCGGGCGCGGCGGCGGCCGAGACGGGGACGGCAGCGGCCAGCGGCTGGAGCAAGGCGATCCCGGTGCCCGGCCTGGCTGCGCTGAATGCGGGCGGCAACGCGCAGGTCACGTCCGTGTCCTGCAAGTCGGCCGGGAACTGCGCCGCGGGCGGCTGGTACACCCGCAAGCTGGGCTACACCGAAGCGTTCGTGGTCACCGAGCGGAACGGCCGGTGGGGCCGAGCGGTCGAGGTTCCCGGTACTGCGGCCCTCAACCGCGGCGGGAACGCGCAGGTCACGTCCGTGTCCTGCGGCTCGAAGATCGCGTGCGCGGCTGGCGGGTTCTACACCGACCGGCCCGGCCACACCCAGGCCTTCGTCGTCAGTGAGCGCAGCGGCCGGTGGTACGCCGCCGGCGCCGTGCCCGGCCTGGCCACGCTGAACGTAACCGGCAACGCCCAGGTCAGCTCCGTGTCGTGCCCGTCGGCGGGCAACTGCGCGGCCGGCGGGTTCTACGCCGGCGTCATGATCAACAGTCTCACGATGGGGCAGGCGCAGGGCTTCGTGGCGGACGAGCGCGACGGCCGGTGGGCCGCCGCGGAGCAGATGCCGGTCCTGCTGCCGGCGAGCACCGGCCAGGTCGCCGCCGTCACGTCGGTGTCGTGCGCGTCGGCGGGCAACTGTCTCGCGGGCGGCTACGAGCCGGTCACTCCATCGGTCAACGCGTCCCCGGACTTTCCCGCCCAGGGCTTCGTGGTGAGCGAGCGCAACGGCCGGTGGCGGACCCCGGTCGTGCCGCCGGGGCTGGCCGCCCTGAACGAGGGGGACGACGCTGAGGTCAGCTCCGTTTCGTGCCCGTCAGCGGGCAACTGCGGCGCGGGCGGCTTCGCGGCCGGCGGGCCCGCCGCCGAGTGGTCGAAGTTCGCGTTCGCGCTGAGTCAGCGGGACGGCCGGTGGAGCGCGACGCACTCGCTCTCCGGCGCTGTCGCCGACCAGGCGGAGCTGAGCTGGGTGGTCTCGGTCTCGTGCCCGTCCGCCGGGAACTGCATGACGGCCGGATATCAGTACGACGGCGGCGGCGAGCGGCCGGTCCTGGACAGCGAGCGCGGCGGCAAGTGGGCCGCCGCGGCCCTGGTACCGGGGCTGGCCGCACTCAACACCGCCGGATCGGGCTGGAGCGGCTCGGTGTCGTGTCCCGCGACCGGTGACTGCGCGGCCGGCGGCTACTACACCCGCGCTACGCCGGGGCATGGCCCGCTACCGCAGGAAGCCTTCGTGGTGATCGCGCGCGACGGCAAATGGGGCAAGGCGACCGCGGTGCCTGGTCTCGCGGCCCTCAACCGCGGCGGGACGGCACAGGTCAGCGCCGTGTCCTGCGCGGCCGCGGGCCGATGCGCGGCGGGCGGGTTCTACACCGACGGCCACGGCCGCACCCAGGCGTTCCTCGACACCCTGGCGTCCTGACGCGACTTGACGGCGGCCCCGGTGACCGGGGCACAATCGCTTCGCCGCCAGCCCGCAGAAAGGACCTGCATGGGGACGAACCAGCGCGCCGCCATCGTGATGACACCCGCCGAGGTCACCCAGTTCCTGTCCCGGAGCCGCACGGCCACGGTCGCCTCCCTCGGCCCGGACGGCCTGCCCCACCTGGTCGCCATGTGGTACGGGATCATCGGCGATGCCATGTACATCGAGACCAAGGCGAAGTCGCAGAAGGCGGTCAACCTGCGCCGGGACCCGCGGATGGTGGTCATGGTCGAGGCGGGCACCAGCTACGACGAACTCCGCGGCGTCTCCCTTGAGGGCACCGCCCAGATCATCGAGGCCGCCGACGGCGACGAGTACTGGGCTGCCGCCCGGAGCGTGTACGAGCGCTACACCGGCTCCTACACCGACGAGGCCAGGCCGCTGCTCGACGTGATGATGAACAAGCGGATCGTGGTAAAGCTCGTGCCGGAGCGGATCCGGTCCTGGGACCACCGCAAGCTCGGGCTCGGCGCGATCGGCACGACCGGCTCCACCGCGGCCAGCATCGGCTCGGAGTGACCGGCTAGCGGCGCCGGTACAGCTCCGTCAGCAGCGCGATCGCCGCGTGCGCGGACGGATGCGGGTCGTCGAGGCGCCAGATCAGCTGCACTGTGATCGGCGGCGCGTCCCGCACGGCGCGGAACACGACGCCCTCGCGGCGGTACTGGTGCACCGTGCTCTCCGGCGTGATGCCGATGCCGCGCCCGGCCGCGATCAGTGCCAGCCAGTCATCGATGTCCTGCGTGTCGGCCAGCACCGGCGCGGCGCCGTCGGGCCAGAGTTCGGCCGTCGTGCTGCCGGTGCGCCGGTCGATGAGCACCGTCCGGTCCCGCATCTCCGTGAGCCGCACCGTGCGCCGCCGGGCCCACGGGTCGTCCGCCGCCATCGCGCAGTACCGCCGTTCGAGGCCGACGACAGCCGCGGCGAACCGGCTCTCCGCGGCCGGGACGCGGACCACGGCCAGGTCGCACAGGCCCTCGGCCAGGCCGCCGGTGGCCGAGTTGGTGCGCACCAGATGCAGTTCCACCTCCGGGTGCAGCGCCGCCCAGCGCCGCTGGAACTCCAGCGTGTGCTGGCCCATCGCCGACCACGCGTGCCCGATCCGCAGCCGGGTGTGCCCGGTCGTCGCCTCGGCGAGCAGGTTGGCCGCGTCGGCCAGCACCTGCCGGGCCCGGGCGAGCACTTGCACGCCGGCCGTGGTCGGGGAGATGCTCCTGCTGGTCCGGGACAGCAGCCGCACGCCCAGGATCTGCTCCAGCGCGATCAGCGTCCGGGACGCGGCGGCCTGCGAGATCCCGAGGTCGATCGCCGCGTCGGTGAAGCTGCCCGCGTCCGCCACGGCCACGAGTACGCGCAGGTGCCGCAGTTCAAGCTCCATGCGCTCAGCGTATAGGTGCTCGTGTCGATGCATTTTGCGCATGGCTCGGGCCGGCCGATGCTGGTGCCATGACGTCGACTGCGCCCGACCGGACCGGCACTCCCGTTCCTCCCGCGGCCCCCCGCGTCGATCCGCGGGCCCGGCTGACGGGCATCGCGCTGATGTGCACGAGCGGGCTGTCCTGCCAGTTCGGGGCCGCCACCGCAACCCTCGCCTTCCCCGCGTTCGGCCCGGCCGGCGTGGTGGCGATCCGGCAGTGGGTCGCGGGCGTCGTGCTGCTGGCCGTCGGCCGGCCGAAGGTCATGACGTTCACCTGGCGGCAGTGGTGGCCGGTGCTGTCGCTGGCGGCGGTGTTCGCGACCATGAACCTGTCGCTCTACATCGCGATCGACCGCATCGGCCTGGGCCTCGCGGTCGCGCTCGAATTCCTGGGCCCGCTCGCGGTGGCGCTCGCGGCATCCCGCCGGGCGATCGACCTGAGCTGCGCGCTGGTGGCCGGCGCGGCCGTCGTGGTGCTGACCAGGCCGCAGCCGACCACGGACTACGCGGGCATCGGACTCGGCCTGCTGGCCGCGGCCTGCTGGGCCGCCTATATCCAGCTGAACCGGATCATCGGGCGTCGCCTGCCGGGAGCGGAAGGGCCGGCCGCGGCCGCGGGCCTGTCCGCCCTGCTGTACGTGCCGGTGGGCATCTGGGTACTGAGCACGCACGCCCTGGCTCTTCGCGCGGTCGGCTACGCCGCGGTGGCGGGAGTGCTGTCGTCGGCGATCCCGTTCATGGCCGACGTCCTCGCGCTCCGGCGGGTGGCGGCGGGCTTCTTCGGCGTCTTCATGAGCGTCAACCCGGTGCTCGCCGCGCTCATCGGCCTCGTCCTGCTCGGCCAGCCGCTGCAGTGGCAGGAATGGCTGGCCATCTGCGCGATCGTGACCGCGAACGCGGTCAGCGTGGGAACGGCTGCCCGTACCGCCAGGACTGCGGGCGCGCGGCCCAGCGGGCCCGCACTATGCTCCGCTCCTGGCGCGCCGGGACGGGTGATGCCGGGCTGCGGTGACTGCGAGCCCGAGCAGGAGAACCCAGTCCGGACCGCGACCGCCTAAGGTCAGGGCATGACACCAGGGCAGCTCGTCGGCGCGCTGAGCCGCGGGCTGCCGGCCGGCGGCGTCGTCACCGATCCGGATGTGCTCGCGGCGCTGTCCCACGACGAAGCCGAGTGGGCGCCGGCGGAGGTGCCGACCGCCGCGGTCCGGGCCCGGTCCGAGGCAGATGTCCAGCACGTGGTGCGGACGTGCGCCGAGTTCGGCACGCCAGTCGTGCCGCGCGGCGCGGGTACCGGCCTGTCCGGCGGCGCGAACGCGACAGCCGGATGCGTCGTCCTCGACCTGTCGCAGCTGAACCAGATCTTGGAGATCGACGCCGACAACCTCGTCTGCGTCGTGCAGGCCGGGGTCATCAACGACGATCTCAAGGCCGCCGTCGCCGGGCACGGGCTCTGGTACCCGCCCGATCCCGCGAGCGCGCCGTGGTCGACAATCGGCGGCAACGTCGCGACCAACGCGGGCGGGCTGTGCTGCCTGAAGTACGGCGTCACCCGTGACTACGTCCTTGGCTTGCGCGCGGTGGCCGGCGGTCCGGCCAGATACGGGACCGCGGTGCGGCTCGGGCGGCGGACCACCAAGGGCGTTACGGGACTGGATCTGGTCGGCCTGTTCGTCGGGTCCGAAGGCACCCTCGGCGTGGTCACCGAGGTGACCCTTCGGTTGCGGCCAGCTCCGGCGGGCAAGCCAAGGACCGTGGTCGCCGCGTTCGGCACCCTGGTGGACGCCGGGCACGCGGTGGCGCGGATCACCCGGGCCGGCCTGACCCCCGCGGTGCTGGAACTGCTGGACCGCACCTGCCTGGAAGCGGTGGAGGACTGGAAGCACCTGGGCATCGACGCCGACGCCACGGCGATGCTGCTGGCCAGGATCGATACTCCCGGCGACACCGGCGCGACGGAGGCGGCCGCGATCGCCGCCGCGATGGCGGCCGCAGGCGCCCTGTGGGCGGAGCAGTCGACCGACGACGCCGAGGCTGAGGCATTGTTCGACGCGCGCCGGCTCGCGTACCCGGCGCTGGAGCGGCTCGGCCCGGTGCTCACCGAGGACGTCTGCGTGCCCCGGTCCAGGGTCCCGCAGATGCTGGCGCAGATCAGCGACATCGCCGGCCGGCACGGGGTACGGATCGCGACGATCGCGCACGCGGGCGACGGCAACCTGCATCCGCTGCTGATCACCCCGGCCGGGGACGACGCGGCCCGGCTAGCCGCGCAGGCCGCGTTCGAGGAGTTTCTGGACGCGGCGATCGCGCTGGGCGGAACCGTCACCGGCGAGCACGGCGTCGGCCTGCTGAAGCGCGACGGCATGCGCCGCGAGCTTGACCCGGCCGCGCTGGCCATGCAGGCCGCCGTGCGCGCCGCGCTTGACCCGGACGGCCTGTTCAATCCGGGCAAGGGATAAGGCGGTTCGCTAGCCTTTGGCTACCCGGCCGGCCAGCAGTACGGAGGCAGATGTGCGTTTCCCGGTTGCCCGCCCGATCCAGCCACGTTCGCGATGACCGTCAGCCGGCGGCCGCTGGGCCGGATCCTGGTCATCACTATCGAGCGCGAGGACAAACGCAACGCGATCAACGCGGACGTGACGGCCGGCCTGGACGCCGCGCTGAATGAGCTTGAGGACGACCCCGAGCTGTGGTGCGGGGTGCTGACCGGCGGCCAGCGGTTCTTCTCGGCCGGTGCCGATCTCGCCGCCGGTCCGGGCGCGCCGACGCCCCGCGGCGGGATCGCCGGCCTGATCCAGCGCGAACGAGTCAAGCCGCTGATCGCCGCCGTCGAGGGGTTCGCCCTCGGCGGCGGGCTCGAGCTCGTGCTGAGCTGTGACCTGGTCGTGGCGGCCAGGGACGCGCGGTTCGGGCTGCCGGAGGTCAAGCGCGGCCTGATGCCGGACTTCGGCGGAGCGTTCCGGATCGTGCGCGCGCTGCCGGTGAACGTGGCCAGGGAACTGCTGCTGACCGGCGACGACCTGGCCGCGGACCGGGCCGAGCGGCTCGGGTTCGTCAACGTGCTGGCCGAGTCCGGTGCCGCCCTGCCGGCGGCGCTGGACCTGGCCGGCCGGGTGTGCGCGAACGCTCCGCTCGCGACCAGAGCCGCCCTCGCCACCAGCGCGCAGGCGGCCCGCGGTGACGAGTCAGCGCTGTGGCAGTTCAGCGACGCGCGGCATGAGGAACTGCTGCGCAGCGCCGACGTCCGGGAGGGGATCGAGGCGTTCTTCGCCCGGCGCAGCCCCGACTGGCAGGGCCGCTAGCGCCCGGCCGTGATCTGCGGCATGACCTCGGCGGCCAGCCGCTCCGCCTGCTCGGCCTGGTCGAACACGGTGGTGAACAGGATGAGCTCGGCGCCCGCATCGGCGACCGCCTGCACCTCGCGCACGCAGTCGGCTGCGGTCCCGGCGATGGCGGCCGTCTCGATGTCGGGCACGCGCCGCCCGTAGATCCGTGCCATCGCCGCGTTCATCCGCTCCCGGCCCCGGCTGGTGTCGTCGTCGACGCCGATGTAGACCCGCTTGGCGATGGGGAATCCGGCCGGATCGCGACCATCCTCAGCCAGCGCCGCCCGCACCAGCTGCACCTGCCCGGCGAACCGCGCGGTCGGCGCCGAGCCCGCGCCGAAGAACCCGTCACCGAGCCGGACCGCGCGCCGCAGAGCCGGCTCGGCGTTGGCTCCGAACCAGAGCGGCGGATACGGCTTCTGAGCCGGCTTGGGCTCCATCGCGGCGTCCTTGAGCTGCCAGAACTCCCCGTCGAAGGTGACTCTCGGCTGCGTCCACAGCGCCTTCATCAGCGCCAGGCCCTCGGTGAACCTGGCGATGTAGCGGTCCTGGCTGATGCCGAACGCCGCGAACGGCCGGGCCTTGCCCCCGGTGCCGACACCGATCTCCAGCCGGCCGCCGCTGAGCTGATCCAGCGTGCTCAGCGACTTGGCCAGGTGCGCGGGGCTGTGCAGCGTCGTGACCAGCACGACGCAGCCCAGCCGCAGTCGCTGCGTGCACGCCGCCGCGTACGTCATCGTCTCGATGGGCCCGAGCTGCGCCGACGTCGTGAGCACGTTCTCCTGCGTCCAGGCGCTCTCGAAGCCCAGCTGCTCGACCCGGCCGAAGTAGGCGCGGAAGGCGGCCGGATCGAACTCGCCGTCGCCGTAGAACTGAGGAATGGAGATCGCGAACCGCATACGCGGCATCGTAATCCTGGCTCAGCCTGGCGCCGGCGACCCGGTCACCGAGATGCCGTTGACCGTGGCCTGATAGGTGCCGGCGCTGTCAGGCGGCAGCCGGGTGAACCAGATCAGCAGGTACCGCGCGTGCACCGGGGCGCGCGGCGCGAGCACCAGGATGCCGCGATCGCCGCTGGCACCCGCGACCGGCCGCAGGGCGGACAGCACTGCGGCCGCGCCCGCGCGCAACTGCACCGCGGCGCCACTCGCGGGCCCGAGCCGGACCGCTACCCGGCTGACGGTCACCGTCTTGCCCATGTCGACCAGGAGCCCGGTGCCTGACTGCAGCCCGCCGAACCGAGCGGTCGTGTACCAGTTGCTGTGCCAGCCCGCGCCCCGCGGGCTTAACGCCAGTGCCGCCGACGGCCGGTTGTCACCGTCCGCGGGGCCGGCCGGGCCGAACGCCCGGACGCTAGCCGGCCGGAGCGTCGTCGCGGCCGGGGCACTGGCGGGCCTGCTGGCAGCGCTCCCGCTATGCGCGGGCGCCGGGTGCTGGCGGGCGGGCGCCGGATGATGCTTCGGCGGCGCCGCGGGCCGGGCGGACCCGTGCGCCGGTCCGGAGAAGATCCCGTACAGAATCAGGATCAGCGCGGCCAGCGCGATCGCGGCGACGCCGACGACGCGGCTGGCGCTCTGATCCGCGGTCCGCAGCCGGGACAGCCGCTGTACCGCCTCGCCGCCCGCGCGGCGAAGCTCAGCCGCGGCGTCCCGCACCTGGTCGGATAGCTGCTGCGCGGATCGGGGCGGTCCGGACCCGGGCTGGCCGGCCCGGGCCAGGCTGACCGGGCCGGCTGCCTGGCGGCCAGCTGCGTGCGGGCCTGCCGGATGCGGGTGGCGGCCCATTGCACCGCGGCCGCGCCGGCCTGGCCGGCGCCCGCCGCGCCGCCCCGCAGGGCGTCGGCGGCGCCGGTGCGCAGGGCGCCGGCCGACCCGGCGACGCGGGCTGGCCTGGCGACGCCGGCCGAGCTCAGCGGCGGCCCGGACGGCAGGATCGGCTGCGGCGCGGTGTCCTGGCCGCCGTTGGCACGCGGTCCGTCGGCGCCCCAGTCGCCGCGCAGGAACTGGGTGGCCTGGTCGCCGATCACGAACTGGGTGGCCGTGGAGTCCTGGCCAGCGGGCGCGTCAAGGCCCGCGGCGACCGGGGGAGCGACGTCGCCGAGTGCCGCCAGCGCGGCCTGATCACCCGGCTCGGAGGCAGCGGGCGGCCGCCACAGCAGCGGATCGGCGCGGCCGCCGGCCTGCAGCCAGCTCTTCGGGTCCGGCCCGGTCTGCAGCTCAATGCTGTCCCTGGCCGCGACGTCCGCGTCGTATTCCTTGATCAATGGCACCGGATCGGCGCCCACGACCTTCGCGATCGCCCGGATGTGGCCGCGGGCGTAGAAGTCGCCGCCGCAGCTGGTGTAGTCATCGCGTTCGATGTCGGTGATGATCGTGCGCCGGATCCGGGTCCGCTCGCTCACATCCTCGACAGTCATTCCGGCCTCGGTGCGCGCTTCGGTGAGCGCTGGGCCGATGTGCAAGAGTTACCTCCGCTGTCTTGTGGTTGGTACGGAATTGGTCAGCTGATGGTTCGCGCCGCCGGTCCGCGTGATCGGCCGACAGCGGCGCGCGCACCATCAATCCTCGCCAGTTTTCGGCCCGTCATGCATGCTGCGCCCAGATGATGCCGATTGCTTTGCCGGTCACTGGAAACCGAGCTCGGCGAGGATCGCCGCGGTGTGCTGGCCAGGCGCCGGGATGTCACCCATTGCCATTTCCCGGTCCGGCAAAGTAATCGGCGGCAGCAGGGCCCGCACCGGGCCGCCGGCCGAGCCGACCTCACGCCACCGGTCGCGGGCGGCCAGTTGCGGATGGGCGGCGAACTCGGCCGGAGTGCGCATCCGCGCGTTGGCGATGCCGGCCTCGTCGAGCAGCGCCGCTACCTGCGCTGCGGTCAGGGCGGCCAGGGCCTGCTCGATGATGCCGGTCAGCTCCGCGTCGTGGGCGAGGCGGTCCGGGTTCGTGCGGAACCGCTCGTCGGTGGTCAGCTCCGGGGCGCGCAGGACCCGGTCGCACAAGACTGCCCATTCCCGGTCGTTCTGCAGGCCGATGAAGACCTGGCCATCGGCCGCTGCGTACGGGCCGTACGGCGAGATGGAGACGTGCCGCGCGCCGCTGCGGCGGACCGGGTGACCGCCGTACACGTGGTAGTAGTACGGGGCGCCCATCCACTCGCCGAGCGCATCCAGCATGGCGACGTCGAAGCCCGTCCCGCGGCCGGTGCGCTCGCGTTCGTACAGCGCGGCGAGGACGCCGCTGAAGGCGTACATGCCGGCCGCGATGTCCGCGACCGAGATGCCCGCCTTGGCCGGGTGCTCCGGCGTGCCGGTCACCGACAGCAGCCCCGCCTCGCACTGGACGAGCAGGTCGTAGGCCTTCTCGCCGCGTACGGGCCCGCTGTCCCGTAGCCGGAGATCGAGCAGCAGATCAGCCGCGGATGCCGGGCCGTCAGCTCGGCCGCGCCGCAGCCGATGCGGTCCGCCGCGCCGGGGGCGAGGTTCTGCACGAAGACGTCCGCCCTGGCCAGCAGCGCGGTGAGCACGTCCCGGCCGCGGCCGGACTTGGCGTCGATCTCGACCGACTCCTTGCCGCGGTTGAGCCAGGCGAAGTAACTGGACAGGCCGTGCACGGAGGCGTCATAGCCGCGGGCGAAGTCGCCGCCGCCGGGCCGCTCGACCTTGATCACCCGGGCACCGAGATCGGCCAGCTGCCGGGTCGCGAACGGGGCCGCGACCGCCTGCTCCAGACCGACGACGGTGACGCCCGCGAGCGGCAGGGCGGTCACCGCGCGGCCGCCGGCAGGAACCCGCGCAGCAGCGCCGCCGCATTGTCCCAGGTCCAGTCCGCCGGGTCGGTGTCGAGGCCGCGCACGCAGTCCGCGAGCTTGGCGGCGAGCTCACGGTCGGACGGCGGCCTGGCGGGCGAGCCCGGCGGAAACTGCTGGCGCGCGGTCAGCACGCCGCCGGCTGCGGTGTGCACCTCGGCCGCCAGCTCACCGTCCAGCAGCCAGCTGCCGCCCGGCTCCAGCTGCACGTCCACCAGCCGGGTCAGCCGGACCGCCGCGTCGCGGCGGACCGCGTCGTCGGTGAAGCTGCTGAACCCCGGATAGCCGTCCAGCAGGGCGGCCGCCGCCGCGTACTCCAGGCTGAACTTGCCTTCCAGCCCGGTCACCGGGCGATGATGGATCAGCGGCTGCACGGTCGCCTCGGGCGTGCTGAGCACGATCCGCCGGACGCTGGCCGGGTCGACCTCGCCGGCCAGGCCGGCCAGCGCGCTGATGGGCCGCTGGAGCGCATAGCAGCACGGGTAGATCTTGACGGCGAGCCCGCCTGGCACGGCCGGGCCGGGCGACGTGTCGACCGCCGCCGGGTCGCCGCCGACCAGTTCCAGCCAGGCATCGAGTGCCGCCGGGTCGGCCCTGGCGCCGGCCGCCGCGAGCCGCGCCGCCCGGATGCCGCTGTCCACCGCGAACCCGACCTGCAGCGACTTGGCGTCCGTGCCGAACGCGCGCTGGACGCCGCCGGCAGCCGGCACGGCCAGCGCTATCGCGGTCGCGATGCGCGGGGCGTCCAGCCCGAGCGCGACCGCGGCCCCGGCGGCGCTGGCCGGGGCGCCCGCGGTGCACGTCGCGTGCCAGCCGGCCGAGTAGTGCCGCCAGCCGAGCGCGGTGCCCAGCCGGGCCATGACCCCGGCCGCCGCCAGGTAGGCGTTCGCGCCGCCGCCGGCCGCGAGCGCGGTCGCCACGCTGACGACGCTGACGTGAGCGGTCGAGGCCATGTGCAGGTCGTCGAAGTCGAGGACATGCCCGGCGGCGGCCCAGTGCGCGCCTTCCGGCAGCTGGCTCGCCAGCGCCGTGACCGGGTGGTTCCGGGCGGCCAGCGTGACCGCGAGCGTGTCCCGGAGCGAGCGGTCGGCGAGCGCGAGATCGGCGTCGTCGGGCCGCAGGCCCGTTGCCCAGCCGGCGAGCGCGTCAGCAACAGCGGTAATGACGGCACCTCCGGGCTCGGCGACAGCCACCAGGATAGGTGGCCGCGGGCGCGGGAATCCCGGCCAGCCGGCCGCGGGTTGCGGTCAGGGAGGCGAGGACCAGGGAGGTCGGCATTGGGCTCGGCACCAGAAGGACGGCGCGCGGCCGCGGCCGCCAATCTCGCGACGTTCGGCCGGGTCGCCGCCGATCGCCCGGACCTGAAAGCGGCCTCGGTAGCGGTCTGCATCCTGCCGTCGCCAGCGGGTGACGTCCTGCTCATCACCCGGCGGGCGCCCGGTCTGCGCGCGCACGCCGGGCAGTGGGCGCTGCCCGGCGGACGCCGCGATCCGGGCGAGACGACCGAGGCGGCGGCGCTGCGCGAACTGCGCGAGGAGACGGGGCTGACGGCGGACAGCAGCGACGTACTGGGCCAGCTGGATGATTACGTCACCCGGTCCGGCTACGTCATCACGCCAGTCGTGGTCTGGCCGCAGACCGAATCCGGCGAGCTCAGCGGGCCGGCCAGCGAGGTCACCCAGGTGTTCCGCGTCCCGGTGCGGGACCTCGACGTGGAGCCGCAGTTCCTGCAGACACCCGAAACCGAAGCGCCGGTCATCCGGCTGCCCATCTTCGACCGGTTCGTGCACGCGCCGACCGCTGCGGTGATCTATCAGTTCTGCCAGGTAGCCCTGCACGGCCAGGAAGTACGGGTGGCGCACTTCGATGCGCCCGTGTTCCTCTGGCGGTGACCGGACCGGACGCGTTAGCCGTCCGGTCGGCGGGCCGGTGCGAGAATGGCGCCATGCGAATACAGCGCATGCAAGCGTGCCTCAACGGCGGCCGCAGCCGCGGCGAGCATCCGGCCGTGCCGGTGACCCCGGAAGAGCTGGCCGCCGCCGCCGCCGAGGCCGTGGCCGGCGGGGCGGAGGCCATTCACATGCACCCGCGAGCGGCCGACGGGACCCAGTCGCTGCAGGCCGGCGACATCGGCGCGGCGGTCGCGGCGGTACGGGCCGCCTGCCCGGGCACGCCGGTCGGGGTGTCGACCGGGCTGTGGATCACCGCAGGTGACCCTGGCGCCCGGTACGGGGCGATCAGCACCTGGGCCGGGCTGCCGCCCGCGAGCCGCCCGGACTACGCGTCGCTGAACCTGTCCGAACCGGGCTCGGCCGAACTGCCGGGCTTGCTGGCGTCGGGCGGCATCGCGACCGAGGCGGGGGTCTGGTCGGTGGCCGACGTCGCGCTGCTGGACCGGGCCGAGCCGCCGGCCGGGTGGCTGCGCATCATGATCGAGATCCTGAAAACCCCGGCCGGGAATGCAGTCGCGGCCGCCGACGAGATCGTGCACGAGCTGCGCGAGACGGACGCCGCGGCGCCGGTGCTGTTGCACGGCGAGAACGAGAGCTGCTGGCCGCTGATCTCGCACGCGGGCGCGCTCGGCCTGCCCGCGCGCATCGGCCTGGAGGACACGCTGTACGGGCCCGATAGCGCAGAAGTGGCTGGCAACGGCGATCTGGTCCGGCTCGCGTCTGGAAGCCTGGAGCGCGGCTAGCCCGCTATGACCGGGTCGGGATGGCGGCGTTCAGGGCGTCGAGGGCGGAGCTCTGCCGGCAGGCGTCCGCCTGGTCGAACGGGCCGGCCCAGTGCAGCCCGAACTGGTTCCGGTCGTTGCGGTTGCGCTCCCAGATGGAGCGCGCGTTGGCCTGGATGAACTCGGTGTAGGCGGGCTTGGCGCTGCGCGTGTTCAGGTCGTAGAGGTTGCGCATGAAGACGCCCTTGAACTGCGGCCGGTCCGCGTCCTTCGGATCGGTGCCAAGCTCGTCCGGCTCGATGAGGATGCCGGCGGCCGGGGCCGATGTGACGAGCTGGCTGATGGCCGCGTCCGCGATCGCCTCGCCCTGCGCGAGGTAGCCCCCGTCTCCGGTGATCTCGTGCAGCGCGGCCAGCCCGCCGAGCACGACGCCCTGGTTGTAGGTCCACGTGACGTCGCCGTTGTTGACGCAGGCGTCGGTCAGGCCGTCGTTGACCAGCCCGGCGTCGCCGAGCAGACCGCGCGCGCTGAACCACTCCCACTCCCGCAGCGCCCACTGCAGGTAGTCGACGCCGCCGCCAGCCTCGCGCTGGTGCAGCCGGGCCGCGAGGGTCAGGAACAGCTCGTTGGTGATCGCATTCTTGTACTTCCGGTCGGTATTCCACCACAGGCCGCCGCCGCAGGTGTCATCCCAGCCGGTCACCATGTTGGCGAAGATGGCGCGGGCGGCGGCCAGATACCGGTCCTCGCCGGTCAGGTCGTACGCGCCCACCCAGGCCAGGCCCCACCAGCCGTTGTCGTCGTAGAAGCTGTTCACGAAATTCCGGTGCCGCCGCCGGGCCCGGTTGAACGTGCGGTTGACGACGTCCGCGTACTGGTCGTCGCCGGAGCGCTGCGTATAGGCGATGACCGCGGTCAGCGCGTTCGCCGCATTCCACCAGCCGGTGCTGCGCCAGCGCCCGGTCCACGGCCGGTACCAGTGCTGCAGCGCCTCGATGCCGGCCGCCGCGTAACCGCGGTAGTCGGGCTGTCCGGCCGCTTCACCTGCCGCCATGGCGCCCACCTCTGGCTCGCTCCAAGATCACCCGGCCGCCGGGACCGATTCGGCTTCCAGGCCACAGATCAGTGCGATCTGGGCATGTCACGCCCGTTGCCTCGCTACCATAACGAACTGCTAACGGCCGCTGCGGCGGCCGCGCCGAGATGCCGTCCGGGTGAGCAACGCTAATGCATAGAGCAGGCCCGCCACCGCAAGGACCCCGGCGCCGGTCCAGGTGGGCCGGCGTGCCCGGCTGGGCGGGGATGTCCAGGTCGACCGGCGCGGTCACCGGGGTGGTTGCCGTCGCCGTCCTCGTCGCCGGCACGCTCACCGTCCGGTCCCTGGCCGACGACCACAGCCATGCCCCGCCGGCCGCGGCCACGCCACCTCCCGGCGCCACCCAGCCAGTCGCGGCCGGCCTGAGCCAGACGCCGACGCCGCAGCCGGCCAGCTCCACGCCGAGGCCGCGGGCGTCCTCGACCAGGGCCAAGGCCGCGCGCAGCTCCTCGGCCCCGCCCAGCTCGCCACCGCCGACCGGGTCGTCCGCCAGTTGCGCGAGCCCGGTCTACCACACCTCAGACCCGAACGGTGGCTGGCAGGACGGCGCCTACTACGTCACCCAGGACATGTGGAACGCCAGCAACTACAGCGTGCAGCAGGCGCTGTATGCCTGCTCCTACCGCAGCTGGTACGTCGTCGCGAACATGAACAACGACAGCGGGGACGGGGCGGTGAAGACCTACCCGAACGTGCACGAGGACTTCAACGAGCGCAAGATCAGTTCGTTCAGCTCGATCACCAGCGCGTTCGGCGAGCACGGCCCGCACGTAGGTATTTACGAGTACGCCTATGACATCTGGCTCAACGGCGTCGCGTCGAACGGCTCGACCGAGGTCATGATCTGGAATGACAACTTCCACCAGGCTCCCAGCGGGTCGGTCCAGGGCTCGGCCACCTTCAGCGGACACGGCTACCAGGTCTGGCGCAACGGCAGCTACATCGCGTTCGTCGCCGACTCCAGCTTCACCGCGGGCACCGTCGACCTCCTCGCCGTGTTCAAGTGGATCATCAACAAGGGCTGGATCCCGTCGACGTCGACCGTTGGCCAGATCGACTACGGAGTCGAGCTCGTTTCCACCAGCGGCGCTCCGGCGACGTTCAGCTTCAGCAACTTCTCGATCTCCGCGAGCTGACCGCCGCGAGTGCGGGCGAGCCGGGTGGCCGCCGGCCTGGCGGCCCAGAATGTGCAGATGGCCAGCACCCCGGACTCGGCGCGCAAGACCGAACTGCTCGCTGCCGCCTACGACTACGCGCTCGCGAACGGCCTGGCGGAGTACTCGCTGCGCCCGCTCGCCGCGGCGATCGGCACCAGCCCGCGGGTGCTGCTGTTCCTGTTCGGATCCAAGGACGGGCTCACCAGGGCGCTGCTCGCGCGGGCCAGGGAAGAAGAGCTGGCCGCGCTCGCCGCCGTCCGGGGCGCGCCGGACGCGGACCTCGCCCAGGTGGCCCGCGAGGTGTGGGTCTGGCTCGCCGATCCCGCCCGCCGGGCGCTGCTCACGCTGTGGCTGGAGGGCTACGCGCGCTCGCTGCTCGGCGGGCCCGGCCCGTGGGAGCGGTTCGCGCGCGAGACCGTGACTGACTGGCTCGGCCTGCTTGCCGAGCATCAGCCGGGCGGCCGGCGCGCCAGCCCGGCGGGCGAGGCGGAGCGGACGTTGCTGCTGGCCGTGCTGCGCGGAGCCCTGCTGGATGTGCTGGCGACCGGCGACACCGAGCGGGCCGGACGGGCGGTCGAGCAGCACCTCGCCACGCTCGGGCGGGAAACCACGGACGAGTGCTAAGCTTTTACTGAAACGCACGTTTCAGTAGGAGGGGTCGTGCTGAACAACCGGCAGGCTGGCATCCGCGAGCTGGGCGTACCCGGCGACCTCGGCTGGGTCATCATGGCGCACGGCGAGGTCTATGCCCGCGAGTACGGCTGGGACGCGACCTTCGAAGCGCTGGTGGCGCGCATCGTGGCCGACTTCGCGGCCGGCCAGGCCAGCGCACCCGGCGGGAAGGGTGCGGGCGAGCTGCGCGAGCGCGGCTGGATCGCCGAAGTCGACGGCGTCCGGGCCGGCTGCGTGCTGTGCTGTGCGGCCGACGGGGACACGGCCCAGCTGCGCGTGCTGCTAGTGACGCCGCAGGCGCGCGGCCTCGGTTTCGGCGCGCGGCTGGTGGACGAAGCGATCGGCTTCGCGCGCGCTGCGGGTTTCGGCCGGATGAAGCTCTGGACCAATCACCCGCTCACCGCGGCCCGGTCGATCTACCAATCCCGCGGCTTCATGCTGGTGGCGGAAGAGCCGCATCACAGCTACGGAGCCGAGCTGATCGGCCAGGTGTATGAGCTGGACCTGCGCGCTCAGCCAGCGGTGCACACCGCGGGTTAGTCTGCACGGCATGGAAGCCGCAGAGTTCGCCGATGTCCTGGCCGCAGTCCGGCAGTTCATCCGAGCCGAGGTCGTGCCCCGCGAGGAGGCGATCGAGGAGTCGGACGCGATTCCGGACGAGCTGCGCCGGGCCGCGACCGACATGGGCCTGTTCGGCTACACGCTTCCGGCCGAGTACGGCGGGCTGGGGCTCACGCTGGCGGAAGACGTCCAGCTGGCGTTTGAGTTCGGGTACACCACGCCCGCGTTCCGGTCCATGTTCGGCACCAACAACGGCATCGCCGGGCAGGTCCTCGTCAGCTCCGGCACCGACGAGCAGAAGCGGCACTGGCTGCCGCGGCTGGCCGGAGGTGCGGTCGCCTCGTTCGCGCTGACCGAGGCCGAGGCCGGCTCCGACCCGTCCGGGCTCACGACGAGCGCCACCAGGGACGGCGACGGCTACGTGATCTCGGGCGCGAAGCGGTTCATCACCAACGCGCCGGTGGCCGACCTGTTCGTGCTGTTCGCCCGCACCGACCCGCAGGCGCGGGGGACCCGCGGGATCTCGGTGTTCCTGGTCGAGGCGGACCGCGACGGGGTCCGGGTCGGGCCCAAGGACCGCAAGACCGGCCAGGCCGGGGCGTGGACCGCCGAGGTCTTCTTCGATCAGGTCAGGGTCCCGCTGTCGGGCCTGGTCGGCGGCCAGGAGGGCGCCGGCTTCGGCGAGGCCATGAAGTCGCTCGTGCGCGGTCGCGTGCACATCGCCGCGGTGTGCGTGGGCATGGCGGAGCGGCTGCTCGCCGAGTCCGTCGCGCACGCCAGAAACAGCAAGCAGGGCGGGCAGCCGATCGGCGAGTTCCAGCTGGTCCAGGCCATGCTGGCGGACATCCAGACCGGCGCCTACGCGGGCCGGGCGATGGTGACCGAGGCCGCCCGCAACTACGACTCGGGCGCGGATCGCAGGATCGGGCCGTCCGCCGTGAAGCTGTTCTGCTCGGAGATGGTCGGCCGTGCGGCCGACCTCGCGGTGCAGATCCACGGCGGCCTCGGTTACATGCGCGGCGTCCCTGCGGACGTATAGCTACAGTGCGGTGCATGGATGAGCAACCCCGCCCCGTCGATATCTACGCCCGCGTGTCGCGCAAGGGCGACAAGGACCAGCGCAGCACCGCAGGGCAGGCCGCCAGCGTGCCGCGCCGTACTCGGCGAGCGCGAGCTGGCCGCTGGCGATGTTCACGTTGACGACGGCCGCTCAGCGTGGAATCCGCGCGTACACCGGGAAGGCTGGGATGCGCTGATGGCCCGGCTGGAGTCCGGCGCGGCCGGGGGAGTGATCGTGTTCGACCTGGAGCGGTTCTCCCGGCAGCCAGCCGAAGGCGAACGGCTGATCAGCGGCGGCGGAGCGCGGCCTGCTGGTGCTCGACTCAGACCAGCAGTTCGACCTGACGACCGCCAGCGGCAAGAAGTCCTTCAGGGACGCGATGGCCGCTGCCGCGTACTACAGCGACCGGCTGTCTGACCGGGTGAAGCGCGGCAAGGCAGCGAAGGCCCGCGGCGGCGCCGTAGACCGGCGCAGCGACCAGCACCGGGCGTTCGGGTTCGAGATCGACAACATCACGATCCGCGAGAGCGAGGCCGACCAGATCCGAACGGCCTGTACGGATTTGCTCCGGGGCGAACCGCAGAGCGCGGTAGTTGCCCGGCTCAACGCGCGAAGGCGTCACCACTACCGCGGGCGGACCGTGGACTCAGCGCGGCCTGCGGGACATGCTGCTGCGGCCGCGGAACGCCGGTCAGGTCGCGCACAACGGCGTGCGTGGTCGCGCGGCTCGCCGGTGACGCCGGTACTCGACGCCGGCACGTTCGAGCGGATCATCGCGCTGTACGCGAGCCTGCGGCTGCGGACGTCCCGCCGACCCCGGCGTACGTGTGCTCCGGCATGGCGTGGTGCGAGCCGCTGCGGCAAGCGCCTCGCCGGTCGGCCGCGCAGCAACAAGCGGCCGTACCCGGACGGCATCGGTCAGCCGCGAATACTGGTGCTCGCCGAGCGCGTACGGCGGCTGCGGCCGGTGGCAAGTGGTCGGCGTTCGAGGTCGGTGATCGTGCCCGCGGCAGAACGGAAAAACGGTGCTGCTGGCGGTGCGGGAGCTGGCCGGGGTGCTGCTGTTCGGCGAGCGGCTCGTCATCCATTCGGCGCATGAGTGGCGGACCGTGTCGGAGCAGTTCGCGGCGACGCTGGACCTGGTCGAAGGGCTCGGAGCTGGCCGGTACAAGGCGCGGGTGCGGAAAACCGGCGGCGAGGAATCGATCACGTTCACCAACGGCGCCCGGATCCGGTTCATGAACCGGTCGCGGGAGTCAGCGCGCGGGTTCTCCGCTGACGTGGTCGATCCTGGACGAGGCGCACGCGCTGACGCCTGGAGCAGGCCGGGGCGCTGCTGCCGGTGCTGTCGTCCCGCCGGCCGACGCGCAGGTGTGGTACGCGGCCGCGGGCCCGGCGCCGGGCGCGTGGCAGCTGGCGCGGCTGCGGGGACGGGCGGTGTCGGAGGACCCGGGCAGGCTGGCGTGGCTGGAATGGTCCGCGGACCCGGCGCGGATGACCTGGACGACCCGGCGGTGTGGGCGGCAGCGAACCCGGCGGTCGCGTCGGGCAGGCTGTCGACGGAGCGGATGGCGGAGGAACGGGCGACGCTCGGGCCGATCGGGTTCGCTGCGGAGCGGCTGGCGGCGGCGCCGTGGCCGTCGGAGATGGCGGGCTCGTGGTCGACGTTCACCGAGCAGGAGTGGGAGGCGATGACGTCATGATGGTCGCGATCGGGCTGGAGCTGTCCGTTGATACCGAGCTGGCCGCGGTGTACGCGGCCGGCCGGGAGAACAACGGCAAGTACGTCGTGCAGGAGATGTTCTACGGCGCGGCGCTGCTGGCCGCCGCGGCAGGCGGGCGCTCGTGGGTGACCTGGTGGATCCGGCTGCCGCGAGCCTCCGCCGCTGACGAGCACGGCCAGGGCAATAGAACGGCAGGCTGAGTCATCCGCGCGTCTCTGGCGGCGCAGCGTGAGGCCGATGAGAAGCGGGGACGGCTGGAGCAGGTCATGCCGCAGCTGCGGGCGCCGCACTGGTCACGCGGGCGCCGGGGGTCACGATGACGACGCCGGGCGGCCTGGAGACCTTCGAGGACTTGCGCGGCGACCTTCCCGAGCATCAGGCGGAAGTCAAGTGCGCCTGAGGAACAGCCAACTGCAGCATCAATGGCAGCCAAGAAGCCGCCATTAACAGCGGATACAACAACAACGCACCGGATTCAAGTACGAACCGGAGACTCTCAGTGGACATCAAGAGCGGCAGCGACTCGCATGCCGGCAGCCCCGCGGGTCGAGCGGATGTATCGGGACGCCCGGCTGTTCCGCATCTACGAGGGCACCAGCGAAATCCAGCGGCTCATCATCGGCCGGGCCCTGGTGAAGGACGGCGCGCCCGCCGCATGAGAGAGGCATGACCGCTACCGCCTCGATAGCCACGCGGCTGATGTTATGGTCGCCCTGGTGACTTTGCCCCGCATCTTGTTCATTCCCGACCGGTTCACCGACTATCGGATGTGGTCCGATATCCCGGACCGGCTCGCGGGACGCGTCGAGGCGATTCATTTCGAGCGGCACCGGCAAATACCTTGGCCTACCGGCCCCACCAGGGAGTTCGCAGATACGGCCCGCGCCCTAGCAGCTGACAGCGGATTCGACATCGTGGCCGGGGCAGGCCAGGCGGCCCGCTTCGCCTTCGCCCTGGCGGAAGACGGCCTGGCCAATGGCCTGGTGCTGTTCAATCCGTCGCTCGATTGGGTCCCCGACGATATCCAGGTTGATTTCTCGGGCCTTGGCGACCTGGACCATGTGCTAGACCCGTACATGCCGGTCCTCGAGGCTCTCGACGAACCAGACCCGGCCCGGCGGCGAGATATTTTCCTGCAAGTCATGCTCGACACCGCGGGGCCAGAGGCCGAGCCAGTAGAACTTGAGCTGGCGAACGCCATGTTCAGCGACCACGCCGACGAGTTCCTCGCGGACTTGCGGGACTTGCGGGATACCGCCGCGGCGGCAGCAGACGCGCCCGTGCAGCCGGACCCGCCGTGGCTGCTGCGGCCGTGGCTCGACCGGCTCGCCGAACTTCATGCACCCGTCACAACGATAGGCGCCGGTGCCTACGGGCAAGCGATCGCCAGGCGAGCCCGGGACGCGGAGATCGTCGAAGTATCGGGAGGCGGCGTGCTGCTGGCACCTGCCGAGAGCCGGGCGCGAGCTGCCGAAGCCCTGCTACACATGCTCGACCGCATCAGCTGAGCGGAATGCGGGAGCTTGTAAACAACGTGATGTGTACCCGGTCGAGCGTATGTACCGGGACGCCAGGCTGTTCCGGATCTACGAGGGCACCAGCAAGATCCAGCGGCTCATCATCGGTCGCGCGCTGATCCGCGAAGGCTCCTGAGGCACAAGCCGAAGACTGAGTCGCGGTCACCCGGCTGCGGACGGCGGGCGCTATTCGCCGGTTTCGCCGCCGGCGAGCTCGGTGATCACGTCGAGCTGCCCGACGTGCCGGGCGTACTCCTGCACCAGGTGGAACAGCACGCGCTCCAGCGTGGCCGGGTCGGCGCCGTCCCAGCGTTCGCCCGGCAGCCCGACGTCGCGCAGATCGTGGGCGTCGATGATGGCCGTGCTCCGGGCCGCCTGCGCCAGCAGCTCCCCGACCAGCTCGTCCAGGGTGGCGCCGGGCTCGACGTACCAGCCGTCGTCGCGCCGGTCGCCCCACGGATCGCCCACGTCCTCGCCCGCGAAGCCCCAGGCCAGCCAGCGCAGCTCCACGTACCGCAAGTGCCGGATCAGCTCCAGCGGCGTCCAGCCGGATGGCAGCCTGCTCGCGCCGAGTGCGGCCGCGGGCAGCGAGCGGAGCTTGCTGATGAGCCGGTCACGGAAAAAGTCGAGATACCGGACGAACACCTCGGCGGTCGAGGACGCCGGGTCGGTGGGGGACGGGAACGGCACGGTCATGCCGCCTACTGTGCCGCACCGCCGGGCCTGCGTTCGCGCGCCGGTCACCGAGTAGTCACGAAATGAGGCTTTCCGCCACCCCGCTAGCTGTTCATAATTGCGGTCATGCTGACACGTCGCACGTTTTTGTCACTCATGGGGGCCTCCACCGGAATGGCACTGACGGGATCAGAACTCCTGTCACGTGCAGCAGCGCTCGCGTCGCCGACGACTCCCGGCGGCTCGAACGGGATCGAGCACGTCGTCGTGCTGATGATGGAAAACCGGTCGTTCGACCACTTCCTCAGCTGGCTGCCTGGTGCGGATGGCCGCCACGACATGGTCTACCAGTCCACTGACGGCAACTACTACCGGAACTACCCGCTCGCCCCGGACTTCCAGGGCTGCGGCTACAGCGACCCCGACCACAGCTGGGAAGGCTTCCTCGTCCAGCGCAACTTCGGGCGGATGGACGGCTTCCTGCAGCGCCCGACCGCGCCCGCGGACAATCCCGGCGTCACGCTCGCGGCCGCCAACACGTTCCCGATCGGCTACTACACCAACAGGCACCCGGACGGCCGGCCCAAGTCGCAGCCCGACCTGCCGGTGATCGGCGCGCTCGCGGAGCACTACACGGTCCTCGACCGGTACTTCTGCTCGTTCGCGGGCGAGACCTTCCCGAACCGCTTCTACCAGCACGCGGCGCGCACCGACCGCGACCACAACAACGACACGATCTCCACCCTGCCGTCCATCTGGGACCAGCTCTCGCCGATCCCCAACAACCAGGGCATCCCCACCGGCGGTTACTTCTTCCGCGACCTGCCGTTCCTGGCGCTGTGGGGGCTGAAGTACTTCCCGTTCTGGCATCCGTTCGCGGCGGGCGACACTGACGCGATCGGGATCCCGGTGACGACCCCGTCGTTCCTGGACGTGGTGGCGGCGGGCCAGCTGCCCAACGTCAGCTACGTCGACCCGGCGTTCGACACCGAGGGCAACGGGACCTCGGCCGATGACCACCCGCTAGCCGACATCCGGCTGGGCGAGCAGTTCATCGCCGACACCTATCACGCCCTCGCGTCGGCCGGGTACCTCGACAACACCGTGCTGATGGTGACCTTCGACGAGTGGGGCGGCTTCTTCGACCACGTCCCGCCGCCGCACGTCATCGACGACACGAACCCGGCCGACGTCGACCACACCGGAGACGGCACCACCCCGACCGACGGTCAGCTGGTGCCCGACTACACTCAGCTCGGATTCCGGGTGCCGGCGATCGTCGTCTCCAACCTCGCGCCGGCCCAGATCGTGCACCACGGGCCGTTCGAGCACGCCTCGACGCTCGCGCTGATCGAGTCGACCTTCGGGCTGAACGCGCTGACCGCGCGGGACGCGAACGCCAACAACCTGGGCGAGGTGCTGCACCGGCGTCCGGACCGTCACTCGCGGTCCAGCCGGATCCCGACCAGCAGCCAGGTGCCCGCGCCCGCCTCGGATGCCGCCGCGATCTGCAGCGCGAACAGCGTGCAGTCGGTTTCGCCAGCGCCGGCCCGGCTGGGCAGGTGGACGAAGGAAGCCGTGCGGCTCAGCCAGTCGGGCTACCCGACCGGGTCGGGCATGGCCGGCTTCGGCCGCACCCACCGCGGCGACCTGGGCAAGTAACAACCTGCGGCTGGTGGCCGGCTCGCGCTGGCCACCAGGCGCAGGCTCACTGGTTGGGTACGGACGCCGGGTTGCGGGGAACAGCGACAAGGTGACCCTGCACATCCGCGCTATCAGCCCGCCGGGGGCCACCGACGCGCTGGTGACGGCCGTCGCCGCCATTGAGGGCGTCACCCGGCTCGTGGTGCTGCCGGGCGCCCGCCGGCCGGAGGGCGACGCGGTGCAGTTCGATGTGACGACATCGGCCGCGAACGCGGTCTTGGCCCGGCTCGCGGATCTGGCCATCCCCGCTGACGTCCAGCACGTGGACACCGTCCTGCCCGCCCGCCCGGCCGCACCCGCACCGCAGCTGCTGGCGCGCGACGAGCCCCCGGTCTGGGCGCTGGTTGAGGCTCATATCAGCAACGACGCGGTCTATGCGCCCAGCTTTTACCTGCTGCTGATCTTTGCCGGGCTGATCGCCGCGACCGGAATCCTGACGAATTCGCAGATCCTGATCGTTGGCGCGATGGTGGTCGGTCCCGAGTACGGCGCGATCATGAGCGTCGCCCTCGGCATCGACCGGACCGAACGCAAGGCCATCACCTCAGGTCTGCTTGCCTTGCTGGCCGGGTTCTTCGCGGCGATCGTGGTGTGCCTGGTCTTCGGCCTGTGCGTCCGCGGGCTGGGCCGGACCCCGCACCTGTACTCGACTGGCACGCGACCGGTCTCCGACCTGATCAACTCGCCCAACCTGTTCTCAGTAATCGTGGCCGTGGTGGCCGGCCTGACCGGGGTCGTCTCGCTGACCGGGTCTCGGGCCGGCGCGCTGGTCGGCGTGTTCATCTCGGTGACGACGATCCCGGCGGCCGCCGACATCGGGCTGTCGGCCGCCTACGGCAGCTGGTCTGAGCTCACCGGCTCACTGCTCCAGTTGCTGCTTAACGTGGTGCTCCTGATCGCCGTCGGGGCCGGGGGACTGCGCCTGCAACGCCGGATCTGGCACCGTCACGGCCGGGGCGGCCGCGCCGTCGCGGCCGGCACCCGGCTCGGGTAATCCATTCGCTGCGTGTCGATGTCGCGTGCCAGGTAGGCGCGTTCGCGCCGCAGGTCCCGCACGAAGGCCGGCCACCAGGTGATGATCGCCCCGAGCCGGTTCCGGATGCCGGTCAGGAAGCCGAGATGGATCAGCAGCCAGCCGACCCACCCGGCGAAGCCGCTGACGTGCACCCGGCCGGCCGACACCACGGCGTTGCCGCGCGCGATGTAGGCGGCCGAGCCCAGGTCGCGATAGCGGAATGGCTTGGCCGGCGGCTCGCCCGCGAGCCGGCAGCCGGATCCGGTGCCCGGCGTACAGCCCGGTCTGCATGGCGACTTCGGCGACGCCCGGCAAGCCGTGCAAGCTCATCACGTCGCCCACCACGGAGATCTCCGGGTGGCCAGCGATGGTCAGCTCGTCGGTTACCTGGATGCGGCCGGCCTTGTCGGTCGGCGCGCCGGTGGCGTCCGCCAGGGCGCGCGCCACGGGCGGTGCCTCGACGCCCGCGGTCCACAGCACGGTCCCGGCCTGGTACCGGCTCTGCTTCCCGTCCCGGTCGCGCACCTCCAGCCAGCCGTGGCCGATGTCGGTCACGACCGACTGCATCCGCTGCTCGACGCCCAGCCGGGCCAGCGCCCTGGCGGCCCGGGCTGACAGCTTCGGCCCGAACGAGGCCAGCGGGGCGGTGCCGCCGTCGAACAGCAGCACCCGCGCGTCCTGCGGCTCGATGTGCCGGTACTCGCGCCGCAGCGTCTTGGTCGCCAGCTCGCGGATCTGGCCCGCCAGCTCGACTCCGGTCGGTCCGGCACCGACCAGCGCGAACGTGAGCCACGCGGCCCGCTCCGCCGGGTCGGACGAGCTCTCGGCCAGCTCAAACGCGCCGAACACGCGCCGCCGGATCGCGAGGGCGTCGGCGATCGTCTTCATGCCGGGCGCGTGCTCGGCGAACTCGTCATGGCCGAAGTAGGACTGCTGCACCCCGGCCGCCACGATCAGGTCGTCGTAGGGCAGGTCGAGCGCCTCGCCGTTGGGCCGGACCGCGCGGATCACCCGCGCATTCACGTCAAAGCCCGTCACCTGGGCGAGCTCGGTCTCCACGTTACGGTGCCTGCTCAGCAGGCTGCGCAGCGGGAACGCGACCTTGCCCTCGGACAGGATGCCGGTAGCGCACTGGTACAACAGCGGCTGGAAGACATGATTGGGCGCCATGTCGACCAGGGTCACCGACACCGGCTCCCGCCGCATCGCCCTGGCCGCGAACAACCCGGCGAAACCGCCCCCGATGATGACGACCCGGTGCCGCCCGTCGTGATTTTCCATCGCCCGCCCCGTTCCTCCTGCGCTCAGCCGGCCGGATCGTGCCAGGTATCCCATTCGGGCAGCAGCGCATCCGCTTCCTTGGGACCCCAGGTCGCCTGCGGGTACGGATGCACGGGCGTCGCGTCGCCGAGCACGCCGTCGATGACCTGCCAGGCGTGCTCCACGGTTTCCTCCCGCGCGAACAGCCACCGCTCGCCCGACAGGGCCGCGCCGATCAGCCGGTCGTAAGGCCGCATGTCACCGGCTGGCTGCTCGGCGAACGTCAGTTCCTCCCGCTGCGGCTGCCAGCCAGGGCCCGGCTTCTTGCCGACCAGGGTGAGGCCGACCTCGGCGTTGGGCCAGATGCGGAACCGGAGGCTGTTGCGGATCTGATGCGGCGAGACGTCAAAGGTGTCCCTGGGCGGGCGGCGGAACCGCACGGTCACCTCAGTCGCGGTCACCGGCATGCACTTCCCGGCCCGGATCAGGATGGGCACGCCGGCCCAGCGCCAGGTGTCGGCGGACAGGCGGACCGCCGCGAACGTCTCCGTCCGCGACTTCGGATCCACGCCGTCCACCCGCAGGTACCCGTCGTACTGGCCGCGGATGACGTGCTCGGGGTTGAGCGCATCGAGCGCGCCGATGACGCCGGCCTTCGCCGTGCGCCAGGAGTCCATACCCTTACCGTCCGGCGGCTCGGCCAGCACCGAGGCGAGGATCTGCAGCATGTGGTTCTGGAGCACGTCACGGATGGCGCCGGTCTTGTCATAAAACCGGCCGCGGTCGGCGACGCCGAACGCCTCGGCCATCGTGATCTGGATGCTGGCCACGTGCTCACGGTTGAGCAGCGGCTCGATCATCGAGTTCGCGAACCGGACGAACAGCAGGTTCTCCACCGGGTCCAGCCCGAGCCAGTGGTCGACGCGGTAGATATCGTCTTCGTCGAAGTACTGGTGCAGCGTCTTATTCAGCTGCCGGGCGCCGGCCAGGTCATCACCGAACGGCTTCTCCACCATCACCCGCGTGTGCTCCGCCCGGCCGGCCCGGGAGATGCCCTCGGCGATCCGGCCGAACAGCGGGGGCGGGACCTCCAGGTAGTACAGGACGCGCTTGCCTTCGCCGATCGCGTCCGACATGGCCCGGTAGGTATCGTCATCGTCGAGGTCGCCGTCCACATAGCGGAGCAGGCCGATCATCTTCGTGGCCGCCAGGCTGTCGGCGTCCATCTTGTTCAGCTGCAGCGACTTGCGGGCGTAGTCCCGGAACTGGTCCAGCCCCCAGCCGCTCTTGGCCACGCCCACCACGGGCACGTCGAGCACCCCGCGCTCGACGAGCCCGACCAGGGCCGGGAACGTCTCCAGCTTGGCCAGGTCCCCGGTGGCCCCGAAGATCACCAGGGCATCTACGTCAGCCGACATTGTCTACCCCCGAGAAAGCCACCCTGACAAGGCGTACGTCCGGTGCTTAACATCGAAGCCGAGCGACAGTGGCGCCGCACCACCCGGCGAGGGTGAGGCGGCCCGGTCACCCGCCGGGGGGTGACGCGCGCCCGGAAGCCGGGCGCGACTATGACCGGAGCACGGGCGCCAGTTGGCGCTGCCGGAGGCATTTGTGAGGACGGGCCCGACTTGACGGTACTTTCGGTGGCAGACCGCGAGACGCGCGGACGCGAGGCACGATCGGCGGTGCCGCGGTCTGGACAGGGACGGTGGCGGGCTCCGGCGGACCGGCCCGACCCGGTCGCGCTGCTGGCGGAGCAGGCAAAGGACCGGGTGCCTGACCTGGTCCCGGTGCGCTACGGCCGGATGCTGCTGTCGCCGTTCAGCTTCTACCGCGGCGCGGCGCTCGTCATGGCGTCCGACCTGGCGACGGTGCCGCGATCGGGCATCAGCGTGCAGCTGTGCGGGGACGCGCACCTGTCGAACTTCGGCGTATTCGGCACGCCGGAGCGGAAGATGATCTTCGACATCAACGACTTCGACGAGACGCTGCCCGGCCCGTGGGAGTGGGACCTGAAGCGGCTCGCGGCGAGCTTCGAGATCATGGGCCGGGATCGCGGGTTCAGCCCGGCCGACCGGCGGTCCGTCGTACTGACGGCGGCCAGGGAGTACCGCCAGCGCATGCGCCGCGCCGCCCGGCTCGGCACGCTCGCCGTCTGGTATGACGACCTCGACGTCGCCGCGCTGGTGCGGATCCTCGACAAGGAAGCGGCGTCGGTCCCGCACGGCAAGGAGGCCAGGCGCCGCACGATGCGCAGCCTGCGCCAGGCCAGAACCCGCGACAGCGCGCACGTCTACGCCAAGCGCACCGCCGAGGTCGGGGGCGAGCCCCGGATCGTCGCCGACCCGCCGCTGATCGTGCCGGCCGAGGAGCTGATCGGGCCGGGGTCGGACTGGGCCGGCACCGAGCGGATGCTGGCCGGGGTAATGAGGGAGTACCGCGGCACGCTGGACCGGCGGCAGCACCCGATCGAGGAGTTCCGGTACGTCCACGCCGCCCGCAAGGTGGTGGGGGTCGGCAGCGTCGGCACTCGCTGCTTCATCCTGCTGTTCCTCGGCCGGGACGCCGACGACCCGTTGTTCCTGCAGGTCAAGGAGGCCGGTCCGTCCGTGCTTGAGCGGTTCCTGGGCAAGAGCGCCGCCGCGAGCAACGGCGAGCGCGTCGTCACCGGCCAGCAGCTCATGCAGGCCGCGAGCGACATCTTCCTGGGCTGGGTGACCGCCACCGGCCTGGACGGGAAGACCCGCGACTTCTATGTCCGGCAGTTCCAGGACTGGAAGGGCAGCGCCGACCTGGACAGTCTGCGGGTGCCTGGCGCGCACGCGTACGCGCGGATCTGCGGGGCGACCCTGGCCCGCGCGCACGCCCGGTCCGGTGACCGCATCGCGATCGCGTCCTATCTGGGCAAGAGCGAGGCGTTCGACACCGCGATCGCGGACTTCTCGGTCGTCTACGCCGACCAGAACGAGCGCGACTACAACGCGTTCTCGGCCGCGGTGAAGTCCGGCCGGCTAACCGCGCAGACCGGCATCTGACCGTACCTCCTCCTGCTCGCGCCAGCGGTCGGCGTACCAGCCGCCCGCGGCCAGCAGTCGCGCGTGGCCGCCGCGCTCGGTGACCGCGCCGCGGTCCAGCACCACGATCTCGTCGACCTGCTCCAGGCCGACCAGGTCATGGGTGATCAGCAGGGTGGTTCGGCCGCGGGTAGCCGACAGCAGGTCGGCGGTGACCGCGCGGCGGGTAGCGCCGTCCAGGTGCGCGACCGGCTCGTCCAGCACGAGCACGGCCGGGTCGGCCAGCAGCGCCCTGGCGAGCGCGAGCCGCTGGCGCTGGCCGCCGGACAGCGCGCAGCCGCGCAGGCCGGTCTGGGTTTCCCAGGCCTGTGGGAGCGACTCGATCCAGTCCAGCAGCCGGGCCTGGCGGGCCGCGTCGGCCAGCTCGGTGTCGGTCGCCTCGGGCCGGGCGACGCGCAGGTTGGCAGTGAGGCTGGCGGTGAAGATGTGCGGATCCTGGGCGCAGCCGCCGATCAGGGTGCGCACGTCGTCGGCGGCGTACGCAGACAGGTCCTGACCATTGAGGGTGGCCGATCCCGCCGACAGCTCGCAGAACCGCAGCAGCACCGCGGCGGCGGTGGACTTGCCCGCTCCGCTCGGGCCGACGATCGCCACCCGGCGGCCGGGCGCCAGGTCCAGGTCGAAGCCGGTCAGCGCGGCCGGGCCGTCGGCGCGATAGCGCACGCACGCGCCGCTGAGCCGGACGTGCCGGGCCGCCGGGCACGGGGCCGCCGGGCACCGGGCCGCCGGGCACCGGAAGTCGTAGCGGCACGGGCGGGTCGGCGACCGGATCGGGCGCGTCGAGGATCGCGGCGATCCGGCGGGCGGAGCTGACGGAGTCGCCGAGCGCGATCGCGGCGGCGGGCAGGGGAGTGACGGCCTCGAAGGCGGCCAGCGCGGTCAGCGTCAGCACCGCCAGCGGCACCCGGGTCAGCGTGCCCCCGCCGACGGCCGCCACGCCCAGCACCAGCACGCCCCAGACGGTCAGCCCGGTCACGGCGGTGGCTAGCCCGGCCCCGAGCCCGGCGGCCGCGCCCGACCGGCGCGCGAGCCGGGTCAGTTCCGCGTCCGCGGCCGCGCACCTGGCCAGTTCGCGCTCCGTCGCCCCGAACGCGTCGAGCTCGGCCGCCCCGGTGATGAACTCCGACACGGCGGCGGCGAGCTGGCCGCGCGCGGGCGCCGTGCGCAGGCTGGCCCGGCGGGCGACCGCTGCCGTCAGCCAGGACACCGCGCCGCCGGCCGCGATCAGCCCCGCAGCCAGCACGGCCGCCGCGGGCGCCAGCAGGAACAGGCAGCCGGTGACGGCCGCGGCCCCGGCGATCGCCGCGGTGGCAGCCGGCGCGATGCCGCGCACGAACACGTCCTGGATGGCGTCCACGTCGCTGACCAGCCGGGCGAGCAGATCGCCGGAACGGAACGCGGCGAGGCCGGCGGGCGCGAGCCGTTCGAGCCGCCGGTAGACCGTGACCCGCAGGTCGGCGAGCACCCGGAACGCGGCGTCGTGCCCGGCCAGCCGCTCTACGTACCGCAGCAACGCCCGGCCGACGGACAGGCCGCGCACCGCGACCACCGCCACGGAGATGGCGATGATGCCCGGATGCTGCGACGCCCGGGCGAGGATGAATCCCGACACCGCCAGCAGCGCGATCCCGCAACTGGTGGCCAGCGCGCCCGCCACGACCGCGAGGACCAGCTGGCCGCGGAGCGGTCGGGCGAGCCGGACGATCCGGGCCAGCACCGCGATCCCGGCTGGCCGGTCTGGCCCGGTCGCTGCCGGGTGCCCCGGCAGCGTAACCGGGCCGGGCCGTGGAGCCGGGACAGGCCGTGCGGACCGGGGCAGGCCGTGGGACCGGGGCAGGCAGGGCGGCTGGAACCGCCGACGTCTGGGCCGGCACCGTCCCGCCGTCGGACGCCGAGGCCGCGCTCATGCGCGGGCCGCGGCGGGCCGGGCCACGACCAGGACGGGCTCAGGCGCGGCGGGCGCGCGCAGCGGCACCTGACGGTCCGCCCACGCCGCCCAGCTCTCGTCGTGGCTCACCACTACGACGGTCGCCGGCCGGAGCGCGTCGCCGACCCGGGTCCGCAGCCCGGTCGCGCTCTCGCCGTCGAGATGCGCGGTCGGCTCGTCCAGCAGCACTACCGGTGCCTGCCGGAGGAACGCCCTGGCCAGCGCGATGCGCTGGCGCTGCCCGGCGGACAGCTGCCGACCCCGCTCGCCGATCCGGGTGGCGTATCCGGCCGGCAGTCCGGCGATGAACTCGCCCGCGCCCGCGAGCTCCGCGGCGGCCTCGACCAGGTCCGGGCCCGCGGTCGGCCGCCCGAGCGCGATGTTGTCCCGGATGGTGCCGGCGAACAGGGTCGGCTGCTGCGGCACCCAGGCGATCTGGTCGCGCCAGCCGCGGACATCGAGGCCTGCGGCCGGGCACCCGCCCGCCCGCAACTCGCCGGACACCGGGTCGGCGTACCGCAACAGGACCGCCAGCAGGGTGGACTTGCCGGCCCCGCTCGGCCCGCTGACCATGACCTTGTCGCCGGGCGCCAGCCGCAGGCTGAGACCGGCCAGCGCGGGCGCGTCCCGGCCGGGATACGCGACCGTCACGCCAGCCAGCTCGATCACGTCGCGGCGCAGGTCCGCGCGGCGGCCAGCACCGCGACCAGCTGTGGCCGGACGGCACGCGGGCGGGGGAGCGACGGAGCCGTCCGGCCCGGGGCCGAGGATCTCGAGGGCCCGGCCGCCGGCTGCCGCGCCCGCCATGCTCGCGTGGTAGGACGTGCCGACCGCGCGCAGCGGCAGGTAGACCTCGGGCGTCAGCAGCAAGATCAGCATGGCCTCCTGGTAGCCCAGGTGGCCGCCGAGCAACCGCAGCCCGACCTCGACGGCCACCAGGGCGGTGGCCAGGGTGGCGGCCAGGTCCAGCACCAGCGCGGACAGGAACGCCTGCCGCAGCGTTGCCATCGTCGCCTGCCTGTGCTCACCAGTAACCCGGCCGATGACGTCGGCCTGGCGCTTGCCCTGGCCGAAGAGCTTCAGCGTCGGCAAGCCCTCGACGACGTCCAGGAAGTGGCCGCCGAGCCGGGCGAGCAGCTGCCACTGCCGCTGGGTCCGCGCTTTGGTGTGCAGCCCGACCAGCACGGCGAAGACGGGCACCACCGGCAGGGTGATGGCGATGATGACCGCCGACAGCCAGTCGGCCACCGCGATCCTGGCGATGACGGCGGCGGGCACCAGGACCGCGAGCAGGACCTGGGGCAGATAGCGGGCAAAGTACCCGTCCAGGCTGTCCAGGCCGTGCGTGGCCAGTGCGGTGAGCTCGCCCGGACCCTCGCGGCTCAGCCAGCCGGGGCCGAGAGCCGCGGCTCTGGCCAGGAGCCGGCGCCGCAGCTGCGACCGCACCGTGGCCGAGCCGCGCAGCGCGGCCGTCTCGGCCGCCCAGCCGACGACCGCGCGGCCCGCGACGACTAGCAGCAGCGCGGCGAGCGTGCCGCTGAGCGCCCCGGTCACCCTGCCCGCCGGACCGGTGCCCCACGGAGCGGCGCCGGCCAGCGCGCGGGCGAGCAGGCCCGCCTGCGCGATGATCAGGATCGTGGCCGCCACGCCCAGGCAGACGGTCAGCCCCAGCAGGCCCCGCGCGGCCCCCGCCTGGGCCAGCAGCCGCCGGTCGAACGGGCGCATGCGCGGCCGGGCCAGGCGCTCGCCGGCCCCGGTCAGCGGCGAGGGCCACGCGGCCGCCGCCATCCGCGCGGCAACTCCCAGCCGCGCCGCTGCTGGTTCGCGGGTACCGCGGCCGGGCCAGCTGTCGCGGCGACCGGGGCGGGCGGCGGGCTGAACGTCTCGGCGGTGATGCGCTTGCGGAACACGTAGTAGCTCCAGGCCTGGTAGCCGAGCACCACCGGCAGCAGCACCAGGGCGACCACGGTCATGACCTTCAGCGTGTACGGCGGCGACGCGGTGTTGTGCACGGTCAGGTCGTAGGCGGGGCTGATGCTCGACACCATCACCCGCGGGTACAGGTCGACGAACACGGTGACGACCGAGATCGCGATCGTCAGCGCCGTCGCGGCGAAGGCCCAGCCTTCCCGGCGGTCCCAGGCGAGGAACCCGGCCGCGATCACGGCGATGCAGGCCAGCAGCTCCACCGGGTTGAGGAACGCGCCGCCTCCGGCCTTGACGTGGGTCCAGGCGATGAACGCCAGCACCAGCAGCGCGGTGACGGGCGCGACCCGGCGCGCGGATCTGGCCGCGCGGACCCGGACAGCACCGTCGGTCTTCATCGCGATGAAGGTCCCGCCGTGCATCAGGCAGATGAAGACCAGCGTCACCCCGGCCAGGATCGGATACGGCCGGAACAGGTCCCAGAAGCTGCCCGCGTACTCCTGGTGCGAGTTGATCGGCGTGCCGCTGAGCAGGTTACCCAGCGCGATCCCGATCACCAGCGGCACCAGCAGGCTGGCCACGACCAGCAGCGCGCTCCAGGTCTGCCGCCAGCGCCGCTGCGGGTTCTTGCCGCGGTACTCGAACGACACGCCGCGCAGGATCAGCGCGACGAGCATCAGCACGAACGCCAGGTAGAAGCCGGAAAACAGGGTGGCGTACCAGGCCGGGAAGGCCGCGAAGATGGCGGCGCCCGCGACCACGAGCCACACCTCGTTCCCGTCCCACAGCGGGCCGATCGTGTTGATCACGGTCCGCCGCCCGGTCTCGTCCCCGCCGACGGCCGCGTGCAGCATGCCGACGCCGAGGTCGAATCCCTCCAGCACAAAGAACCCGGTCCACAAAACCGTGATCAGAATGAACCAGAACGGAACGAACGCCATCAGACCGCCTCAGTAGAGCATCGCCGGAACCGGCTTGTCGGACTCGGTGTCGCCGCCGGGCGGCGCGGGCCCCAGCTCCTTTCGCGCGTACCGCAGCATGAGCAGCAGGTCCACGGTGCCGAGCGCGCCGTACAGTAGGACGAAAACGATCACGCTGATCCATAGCTCGGTCGCGCTGACCGACGGGGACAGCCCGTTTTTGGTGAGCATGATGCCCTGCACGATCCAGGGCTGCCGGCCGCTCTCGGTGAGCAGCCAGCCGGCCGTGTTGATCAGGAACGGCAGGATCGCCATCCAGGTCGCCACCCACAGGAACCGCCGGGAGGTGGCGAGTTTCTTGCGCCGGTTCAGCCACAGGCCCCACAGCCCGACCAGGACGACCACGACGGCCAGGTAGGCCATGACCCGCATGCCCCAGTACTGGATGAACACGTCCGGGACGTAGTTGCCCGGCCCGTACTTGGCGGCGTACTGGGCCTGCAGCGGGCTCATCCCGATGACCTTGCCGTTCCAGTGATTGGTGGCCAGCAGGGACAGCAGGTGCGGGATCTCGAGGATCTGCGTGGGCGTGTGGTCGTTGTTCCCGCCGCCGATCTGGATCAGCGAGAACGAGCAAGGCTGGCAGGTGGTCCACTGCGCTTCCGCGGCGGCGATCTTCATCGGCTGGTATTTCGCCTCGATGACGCCGAGCTCGTCGCCGACGAGCATGGCGAGGAGGATGGCCGGGACCAGGGTGATCAGGGCCAGCCGCGCCGACCGGCCGAAGACGGCCCGGTCACCGCCGCGGCGCAGCTGCCAGGCCGACACCGCCAGCATGACGGCCGCGCCGGTCACCAGCGAGGCGAGCACGACCTTCGCGTAGCTCCAGACGAAGACCGGGTTGGTGAACAGGGCCCAGATGTCATTGAGCTCCGGCTGGTGCGTCGCCGGATTGGTGATGTAGCCGACCGGATGCTGCATCCACGAGTTCGCCGCCATGATGAACGCGGCCGACAGCACGCTGCCGAGCGCCACCAGCCAGATCGTGGCCAGATGCACCCGGCGGGACAGCTTGTCCCAGCCGAACAGCCACAGGCCCAGGAAGGTGGACTCCAGGAAGAACGCGGCCAGGCCCTCCATCGCCAGCGGCGCCCCGAAGATGTTGCCGACCAGCCGCGAGTAGGACGACCAGTTCATCCCGAACTCGAACTCCTGCACCAGGCCGGTCACCACGCCGATCGCGACGTTGATCACCAGCAGGGTGCCGAAGAACCTGGTCAGCCTCAGGTACTCGGGTTGCTTGCCGCGGTACCAGGCGGTCTGCAGCAGCGCCGTGAGGACGGCCAGCCCGATCGTCACCGGGACGAAGAGGAAGTGGTTGACCGAGGTGAACGCGAACTGCCATCTGGCTAGGTCGGTCCGCAGCACGTGACGCCTCCTTGCGGGCAGCAGCGAGCCGGGCGGCCGACGGTCCGGCTCGCCCGGCTCGTACTGATCTGCGCGCTGTATCCGTGCGGGCGCCGCAGCGCGTGCTACCGCGCGGTCGCATGGCTAGCAGCGGTAATCGGGTCAGGCGCGAGCGCTGTGCGCGCGCACCCCGTTGGATCCGTGCCAGGCGGTCGCGCCCGCCTGCGTCGCGGCCTTCGTCTGGTTCCACTTGTGCTTGACGACCTCGGTCGGCGGGACTTCCAGTTCGCCGAACCAGCGGCTGGCTGCCATCACCATGGCGTGACCGCCGATGATCGCCCCGGCCACGCCGAGCAGGCTGCCGGCCGCGACGAGCACGGCTCCGGTCATCGCCTGGGTGGTGTTCAGCTGAAATGCGGCCGGCGAGCTATGGCTGTTGTGCATGGCGTCCTTCCTCGAGACGTACGGCACCAGCTATCTGTCCGCCCGCGTCGGGGCAGGCATCATCCGTAGCGGGTGATTTTTGGGAACTGCGGATGCCGCAGGCCCGGCCCGCGCCGCGGGCCGGGCCTGCTGACGATCGGTCAGGCGTGCCCGCTGTGCGCCGGCATGCCGTTGCCAGGCATGGCCTCGGTCATAGGCATCTTGGGCCGCTTGGCCCACTTGGTCTTGACCGGTTGCGGCGACTGGACCGCCTGCGCGCGGAACCACTTGCGGGTGGCGGAGCAGACGGCGCTGCCGCCGACGATCATGCCCGCCATGCAGATCAAGGCACCGGTGCCGACCAGCACGATGCCCGACATCATGGGAGCTGCCTTGAGCTTGACGTCCGGGTAGTAGCTCTTGCTGTTCATCGCGACCTTTCCTGGAGATGTGCCTGACCGCGAATATCTCCAGAACTGGCCGGCCAACCTCACCCGTCGCGGGTCATTCCGGCCGCGGCGCACGCCAGCGCGTTGCGGCCGCCGCGCTTCCTGCTACGTTCCGGGTGTGGACCCTCTCATTGCGCGCAAACTAGCCCGGACCGTGAACCCGTACCCCTCGATCATCTTCCTGGTGGCCGAGGCTGAGACCGCCGCGGCCGCCGCCGGGCTGCCCCGCGGGCCAATGGGCTACTTCGCCGGGCGGGCCGCGCCGATGGGCGCGGTCCCGGCCGAAGTCGTGATCGCCACGTTCTACAACTTCCAGCCCGCGCTGGTGCGGTCCTGCATCCCGGCGGCCTGGTCGTTCACCACGCCTGCGGCACTGCTGGAGCACCGGCTGGCCGCGACCGACTCGGCGCTGCGCCGGATTCTGGGCGACGCGGTCGTGACCGGGCCGGAGATGGCTGAGGCGGCGCGGCTGGCCCGGGCCGCCGCGCAGGCCTGTCAGCCCGAGGGCCGGGCGCTGTTCGCCGGGCACGCGTCGCTGCCCTGGCCGGCCGAGCCGCACCTGGACCTCTGGCACGCGCTCACGCTGCTGCGCGAGCACCGTGGCGACGGCCACCTGATGGCGCTGCAGCTGGCCGGCTACTCCGGCTGCGAGGCCCTGCTCATGCACGTCGCCGTCGGCGGGGTACCGCGGGCGTTCGTCGGCACCCGGGCGTGGGCCCCGGAGCAGTGGGCGGCCGCGGCCGACAGCCTGCGCTCGCGCGGCCTCATCGACGCGGACGAGGTGGCGACCGAGGCCGGACAGGCGCACCGGGAGGCGGTGGAGGACCACACCGACCAGCTCTCGGTGCCGCCGCTGACGGCGATCGGCACCGACGGCTGCCTGCGGCTGCGCGAGCTGGTACGGCCGTGGAGCGTGGCGATCGCGGCCGACATCTACCCGCAGGCGCGCGGCTGATACCGCCGGGACGAGGCAGCCGGCGGGCCGGCGGAATGAGGAAGCCATGACTGTGTACGTGCATAAGCTGGAAGGTCAGGGCAGGGCTTTCTTTGGCCGGACTGGCCATCCCGATCCCTGGTTTGTCCTCACCGGCGACACCGACGATGAGCTGCATGCCTTCGCTGCGAGCCTCGGTCTCACCCGCGTCATGTTCCGGCCCGGCACGCCAGCCGGGCCGCACCAGGCACCGGTGGCCGCGCACTATGACGTGACCCTGGGCGAGCACGATCGGGCCGTGGCGCTTGGAGCACGGCCGATCACGCCGCGAGAAGCTGAAGCGACGGAACGGCAGCGCGCGGCCGGGCTGGGCGACAGCAGCGGTTAGCCGGCTCCGGGTTCGCGGCGCAGCACGCCGGCGAACGCGCTGACCAGCGCGGCCATGTCCACCTCACCAGGATCGAGCAGCCACTGCTGCTGCAGCCCGTCCATGACGGCGATGAGCAGCGCGCTGGCCTGGTCGGCGGTCAGCCCGGACGGGCCAGGGTCGCCGAGCTCGGCCCCCAGCAGCGCGGCCAGCTGCGGCCGGAGCGCCCGGTACCGCGCGGCGAAGAAGTCATGCGCGGGATGCTGGTCGGTGACGCTCTCGGCCGCCAGCACGGTGAAGCACTGCACCAGGCCGGGCCGGCCCACGTTCCTGGCCACGAGCGACTCGACCCCGGCCAGGCCGGCCGACCCAGCGTGGTCCGGCCCGGCGTGATCCGGCCCGCTCCCTGCCGGGTCCTGGCCGTCCAGCGCGTCCCGCAGCCGCAGCACCTCGGTGAGCAAGGCGTCTTTGCTCGGGAAGTAGTGCAGCACGCCCTGCTGTGTCAGGCCGACCCGCTCGCCGACGGCGGCGAGTGAGCCGCCCCGGTAGCCGCGCTCGGCGAAGACCTCAAGCGCGGCCGCCACGATCTCCGAACGCCGGTCGGTCATCTGTCATCACTTTTTCCGCGCTGCACCTACCGAGTACTCGGTAGGTAATCCATGCTGGGGATGATAGCCCGCGAACCGCATCAGATGCCGGAGACCACCATGCCCGACGTGCCCGCCGCCGAGTCACCCACGCCCGCCGGCCTGCCCGAGCCGGCCAGCCTGCCTGAGCCTTCCGAACTGACGGACGCGCAGGAAGCGGCCGTGGAAGCCGCGCTCGGCCAGCTCGATCTGGAGACGAAGGTCGCCATGCTGGCCGGCCAGGACGTCTGGTCCCTGCCGGCGGTACCGGCGATCGGGCTGGCGTCCATCGTGATGTCCGATGGCCCGATCGGCGTCCGCGGCACGCAGTGGTCCGCGAGTGATCCGTCCATCGCCCTGCCCAGCCCGACCGCGCTGGCCGCGACCTGGGATCCGGAGCTGGCGCGGCGGGCCGGCCAGCTCCTCGGCCAGGAGGCCCGGCGCAAGGGCGTGCACGTGCTGCTCGCGCCGACGGTCAACCTGCACCGCAGCCCCCTCGGCGGCAGGCACTTCGAGTGCTACTCCGAGGACCCGCTGCTGACCGCCGAGATCGGGGCCGGCTACGTCACGGGCGTGCAGGAGCAGGGCGTGGCCACGACCGTGAAGCACTTCGTCGCCAACGACTCCGAGACCGAGCGCTTCACCGTCAACGCGCAGGTCAGCGACCGCGCGCTGCGCGAGCTGTACCTCGCGCCGTTCGAGACGATCGTGCGCCGGGCGGGCGCGTGGGGAGTCATGTCGGCCTACAACTCGGTCAACGGCGCGTCGATGACGACCAACGCGCCGCTGCAGCTGGGCGTGCTGAAAGGCGAGTGGGGCTTCGCCGGGTTCATCGTCTCGGACTGGCTCGCGGCCCGCGACACCGTCGGCGCCGCCACCGGCGGGCTCGACGTAGCGATGCCGGCCGCCGGCAACCCGTGGGGCGCGCGCCTGGTCGCCGCGGTGAAAGACGGCTCGGTGCCGGCCGAGGCCGTCGACGAGCAGGTCCGGCGGGTGCTGCGGCTGGCCGCGCGGGTTGGCGCGCTGGCGGGTGCCCCGGCGTCCGTCCCGGCCGCCAGCAGGCCCGCCCCGATCGACGGCGAACTCCTGGCCAGGGAGATCGCGGCGAGGTCCTTCGTGCTGGCCGCCAACCCGCTGGGCCTGCTGCCGCTCGACCACGGCGTGCTGAACAGCGTCGCCGTCATCGGCGCGCTGGCCAAGGACGCCCGCGTGCTCGGGGGCGGCAGCGCGACGGTCTTCCCGGCCCACGTGGTCTCGCCATTGGAGGGCCTGTCGCAGGCACTGCCGGACTCGGTGCGGCTCAGCTACGCGTTCGGCGCCGACCCGCGGACCGGGAAGCTGGCTCCGGCCAAGGCACCCGCCTGGACCGGCCTGCACGGCACGTTCCGGGCTGCCGACGGTGCCGTCCTGTACGAAACCGAGCTGGACTCCGGCCGCGGCCGCTGGATGGAGATGCCGCCGGGCGTCGACCCGGCGGCGATCGCCACCGTGTCGGTGGCCGGCACGCTGACGGCGGAGGGCCGGCGGCGAGCACCTGCTCGGCATCCGCGGCATCGGCAGCTTCACGCTCACCGCCGACGGCGCGACGCTGTTCGACGGCGAGGTCCGGCCCGACTCCGACGACCTTGCGATGATCTTCCTCGCGCCGCCCGAGCACCGGGTGCGGATCGAGCTAGCCGCGGGCCAGCGGGTCGAGGTCGCGCTGACCCAGCGGGTGCGGCTGAACCCGGAGTTCGCGATCGTCGCGCTGTCTCTCGGCTACGGCGCACCGATGGCGACGCCGGATGAACTGCTGGCGGAGGCCGAGGACGCCGCCCGCGCCTGCGATGTCGCGATCGTGGTCGTCGGCACGACCGAGGAGGTCGAGTCGGAGGGCTTCGACCGGACCACTCTCGCGCTGCCCGGGCGGCAGGACGAGCTGGTCTTCCGGGTCGCGGCCGCGAACCCGCGCACGATCGTGGTCGTGAACGCCGGCTCGACCGGTAGAGCTGCCGTGGGCGGACCAGGTGGCGGCCGTGCTGCTGGCCTGGTTCCCTGGCCAGGAGGCCGGCGCCGCGCTCGCGGACGTGCTGCTGGGCCGGGCCGAGCCCGGCGGCCGGCTGCCCACCACCTGGCCGGTGGCCGCGAACCGACTGCCCGGTGCTGGACGTCACGCCGAAGGCGGGCGAGCTGCCCTACGACGAGGGCGTCTTCATCGGCTACCGGGCCTGGGAGCGCGGCATCGTCTCGCCCCGCTACGGCTTCGGGCACGGGCTCGGGTACACGACCTGGGAATACGAGCGACCTGATCGCCGACCAGACCCAGGCGCGCGTCACCGTGCGCAACACCGGCTCCAGGACCGGCCGCGAGGTCGTCCAGATCTACGCCGGGCCGGCCACCGCGGACGCCGACCGGCCCCGCCGCTGGCTGGCCGGGTTCGCGGCGGCGACGGTCGCACCCGGCGAGACCGCGACCGTGACCGTCCCGCTGCCCGAGCGAACATGGCAGATCTGGGCCGAGGGCTGGACGACATGCCCTGGTACCTACACGATTGAGGCTGCGCACAGCCTGCGGGATGTGCGCCTCGCGACGACTGTCACCGTCGGCTGACCTGAACCAGGCCCGGCCGGCGCGCGATCGGGGAGTGCCGATGACCGGGACTGGGCTGCCAGACCCGGGAGTGGCCGACCCCGGCCTGGCGGGCCTGCCGGGGGCGGCTAGCGGCAGCGGCCGGACCGGATTCCGCCGGCTGATGATCAGCCTGGGCGTCGCCAACGGGGCGCTGTCGGCCGTGTACGCGGGCGTCGTGACGATCCTGCTGCCGCAGCAGATCGAGAACATCGACCGCGCGCACAAGGTGGTCGCGCTCGGCGTCGTGAGCGGCGTCAGCGCCGTCTTCGCGCTCGTCTTCAACCCGGTCGGGGGCGCCCTTTCCGACCGCACCAGGTCAAGGTTCGGCCGCCGGGCACCCTGGATCGCGGTCGCGCCAGGCCGGACTGCTGCTGATGCTCGCGCTGCTCGGCCGGGCCCGGGCCATCCCGCTCGTGCTGGTCTGCTGGTGTCTGGCCCAGGTGATGGCGAATCTGTACCAGGCCCCGCTGACCGCGGTCATCCCGGACCGGGTCGCGGTCAGCCGGCGCGGGGCGGCGTCCGCGGTCACCGGCGTGGCGTCTGTCCTCGGCGGGGTCGCGGGCGTCGGGCTCGCGAGCGCGTTCGCGAGCCATCCCGGCGTCGGCTACGTCGTCCTCGGGCTGGTGCTGGCCGTTACCGCGGAAGCGTTCGTGCTGACGACGGCCGATCCTCCCGTGGCCGACCTGCCGCGATCGCCGCGCGACACCAGGGGAGCTCGGGCCCAGCTGGCGGACTTCCTGTCGGCGCTCGCGCACCGCGACTTCGCCTGCGTCTTCGTCAGCCGGGCCGCGTCCATCCTGGGCTACTTCCTGGTCGTCGGGTACGAGCTCTACGCGCTGACCGACTACATCGCCCTGCCGCACGGCCTGAAGCCGGCCCAGGGGGTCACGATCCTGGCCGCGATCAGCGCGGTCGGCGCGCTGCTCGCCGCCGGGATCACCGGCCCGCTGTCGGACCGGCTCGACCGGCGCAAGCCCTTCGTCTTCCTGTCGTCCGCAGTGGCCGGTGCGGGCTGCGTGCTGCCGGTGCTCTCGCCGACGTTCCTCACCATCGAGATCTTCGCCGCATTCGCCGGCGTCGCGTTCGGCACCTACCTGTCAGTAGACGCGGCCCTCATCACGCTCGTGCTGCCCCGCGGCGAGGACGCGGCCAGGGATCTCGGCGTGCTCAACATCGCCAACGCCGGGCCGCAGGTGCTGGCGCCGCTACTCGCCGCGTTGATCATCGGCCATCTCGGCGGCTACCCCGTGCTCTTCCTGGCCGGCGGCTGCTGCGGCCTCGTCGGCGCGCTCGCGGTGCTCCCGGTCCGGTCGGTCCGCTGACCCCTGGCCGCCTCGATTAGGCTGGCCGAGCCATGACAGATCGGGATGCCTGGTTCGGCCGTCGCACGTCACGCTGGCAGGACTGGCCGGCCGCGGCGCTGCTGACGGCCAAGGAACGACTCGGGCTCTCCGTCAGCGTCATCATTCCGGCCAGGAACGAACTGCGCACCGTCGCCGGCGTAGTCGGCGCGATCTCGCGGTCACTGGTGCAGCGGGTTCCCGTCATCGATGAGCTCGTCGTCATCGACTCAGATTCCACCGACGGCACCGCGGAAGCCGCGGCCGGGGCGGGCGCGAAGGTCTACCGGGCGGCCGAGATCCTCCCGGCGGCGCGGCAGCTACCCAGGCAAGGGTGAAGCGCTCTGGAAAGCACTGCATGTGACCACCGGGGACGTGCTGGTGTTCGTAGACGCCGACCTGACGAGCTGGGGCCCGCACTTCATCACCGGGCTGCTCGGGCCGCTGCTCACGGACAGTGCGGTGCTGCTGGTGAAGGGGTTCTCACCCGGGTCTTCACCGGCTCGGACGGATCTACCTCGACCGAGGGCGGCCGGGTGACCGAGCTGGTGGCCAGGCCGCTGATCAGCCTGTGGTGGCCGGACCTGGCAGGCGTAGTCCAGCCGCTCGCCGGTGAGTGGGCCGCCCGCCGCAGTCTGATGGAGTCGCTGCCGATCCCAGTCGGCTACGGCGTGGAGCTAGCGACGCTGATGGACACCGCCGCCCGGCACGGCCTGGATGCGATCGCGCAGGTGGACCTCGGTCGGCGCGCGCACCGGCACCAGGCCAACCACGACCTCGCGCTGATGGCGGCCGAACTGCTGGCGGTCGCGGAACGGCGGCGCCCGGCCGGACAGCCACTCGCTGCCTCCGACCTGCGGCAATTCGTCCGCGACGGCGGCCGGGCCCGGGCGGTGAGCAGGCCCGTCCCGCTAGCGGAGCGGCCGCCGGCGGCTGGGTTCCAGGCCGGGCCCAGCGCATGACCGAACCCCGGGGCCGCGCCCGCCAGGCCCGGGCGCAAGGAACACTGCGGCTCGGGCACCACGCGTTCCCGCCGCAACAGCCGCTCATCATGGGCATCGTCAACCGAACGCCCGATTCCTTCTACCGGCCCGGGCTGACGTGGGATGAGTCGGCCGCCATGGACCGCACCGCCGCGGTCATCGCGGAGGGGGCAGACATCATCGATATCGGCGGCATCCCGGCGGCGCCGGGCCAGGCCGGTGGACGCCGCCGAGGAGATCCGCCGTACGGCCGGGTTCATCGCCGCGGTCCGGCAGCGCTTCCCGGACGTCGTGATCAGCGTGGACACCTGGCGGCACGAGACCGCACGGGCGGCGTGCGCGGCCGGCGCCGATCTCATCAACGACAGCTGGGGTGGTCCCGACGAGCGGCTCGCGGAGGTCGCTGCGGAGTTCGGCGCCGGGCTGGTCTGCTCGCACGCGGGCCGGCAGGAACCGCGGACGCGTCCGTTCCGGGTGTCGTATGCCGACGTCGTGGCCGACGTACTTGACCACACTCTGAAGCTGGCCGACCGGGCGCTGCGGGCGGGCGTCGACCCGGAGCGGATCGTGATTGATCCCGCGCACGACTTCGGCAAGAACACCTGGCATTCGCTGGAGGTCACCCGGCGACTCGCGGAGCTGACCGCGACCGGCTGGCCGGTGCTCGTCTCGCTGTCGAACAAGGACTTCGTGGGCGAGACGCTGGGCCTGCCGACCGACGAGCGGCTGGCCGGGACGCTGGCGGCGACGGCCGTCAGTGCCTGGCACGGCGCGCGGATCTTCCGGGTCCACCAGGTCAGCGAGTCACGACAGGTCGTCGACATGGTCGCGTCGATCCGCGGCGACCGGCCGCCGGCCCGGGCCGTCCGCGGGCTGGCCTGACGATGCTGGTCGCAGCCGCGCTCTGCCCGGCCCCGCCGCTGCTGGTCAGGGAGCTGACCGGCGCCGACCCGGTCGTGCCGGACCTGCGCGAGGCGTGCCGGGCGGCGGTGGCGGCGGCGCTGGCCTGCGCGCCCGAGCTCGTCGTGGTGGTCGGTGTCGCCGAGACCGCGGGCAGCTTCGACCCGGCCGGGCGGCTGGACCTCGCTGCCTTCGCGCCTGCGCTGGGCGGCCTGCCACCACAGGTGCCGGCGCTGCCGCCGGCCCTCGGACTGGGCGGGCTGCTGCTGGACCTGGCGGGTTACCGCGGCCCGCGGGCCCTGCACGCGGTCACCGAGGACGACCCGGCCGGAGCGTGCGCGGCGCTCGGTGACCAGCTGGCCGGCCAGGCCGGCCGGGTGGCCCTGCTGGTGCTCGCCGACGGCAGTGCCCGGCGGACCCTGAAGGCACCCGGCTACCTGGACGAGCGCAGCGCACCGTTCGACGAGGAGGTCGCGCGGCTGCTCGCCGGGCCGGACCTGGCCCCGCTGCTGGCCGTCGACCAGGCGCTCGCGCGGGAGCTGATGGCGACCGGGAGGCCGGCCTGGCAGGTGCTGGCCGGGGCCGCGCGCGGCCTGCGCGCCACGACCGGGATCCGGTTCCGCGACGACCCGTTCGGCGTTGCCTACCTGGTGGCGGAGATGGGCTTCAGCGCGCCGCCCGTGGTCGCGTTGCGTCCGCTGGAGGACCGCGACCTCGACACGATCTTCGAGCACATGCGTGACCCGCAGTCGGTGCATATGGCCGCGTTCACCGCGCCCGACCCGGACGACCGGGCGGCGTTCGACGCGCACATGGCGATGGTGCGGGCCACGCCCGGCATCGCCAGCCGGGCGGTGACGTGTGACGGTGAGCTGGCCGGCCACGTCGCGTCGTTCGTCGTCGACGGCGACACCGAGGTGACGTACTGGATCGGCCGGCCGTGGTGGGGGCGAGGCGTCGCGAGCCGGGCGCTCGAACTGCTGCTGGAGCTCGTGCCGGTCCGCCCGCTGCACGCCCGGGCCGCCAGCGACAACGCCGCGTCGCTGCGCGTGCTGGCCAAGGCCGGGTTCGTCCCGGTCGGCCGGGAAATCTCCTATGCCCGGGCGCGCGGCGCGGAGATCGAGGAGACGATCCTGCGCAAGGACTGACGTCGCTGCGCCCGGCCGCCGGTCAGTCGCCGAGCTGGGCGGCGAACCGGCCGGCGACGTCGAGGTACTCGTCGACCATGCTGGCGACGACCTCGCGGGCCGGGCGGACCCGGTCCAGCAGCCCGACGCCCTGGCCGACGAAGTAGGTGGCCAGCTGCTGCGCGCCGCTGCCCTCCCGTGGCCGAGGACCGGGTGATCCGCTGCTGCGCTCTCGGCGGTGAGCAGCGTCTGCAGCGGCATCGGCAGGGCCGCCGGAGCCGCCTCGCCTCCCACTCGTCGGTCCACGCGGTGCGCAGCATCCGGGCCGGCTTGCCGGTCAGCGACCGGGACCGCACGGTGTCGCTCGCGAGGACGCGGCCAGCATCTTCTGCTGCACCGCCGGGTCGGTCTCGGCCTCCTGGGTGGTCAGCCAGACCGAGCCGCACCACACGCCCTCGCGCGCCGAGCGCGATCGCGGCGGCCATCTGCGCGCCGGTGACGATGCCGCCGGCCGCGAGCACCGGCGTCGGCGCGACGGCGCGCACCACCTCGGGGACGAGCACCATCGTCGCGACCGTGCCGGTGTGGCCGCCGGCCTCGGTGCCCTGCGCGACGATCAGGTCGACCCCGGCCGCCTGCTGGCGGCGGGCGTGCTCGACGGTGCCGACCAGGGCGGCCACCACGACGCCGCGGGCGTGCGCCCGCTCGGTCAGGTCGGCGGGCGGCGGGCCGAGCGCGCTGGCCACCAGCCGGACGGGTGCCGGAACGCCACGTCCAGCAGCGTCCCGGCGGCCTGCGGCGGAGACGCTGAGCGTTCCCCGGCGCCCGGTGAGGTGCTCGGGCAGCGGCGGCACCTCGTAGCGGTCGAGCAGGTCGGCGACGAACTCGCGGTGCCGGCCGGGATCGGCAGGCCGGCGCTTCCCGGCGCTGCCAGACTGGCCGACGTCGACGAACTTGGCCGGCAGCAGCAGGTCGACGCCGTAGGGCTTGCCGCCGGTCTGCTCGTCGATCCAGGTCAGGTCCGTCTCGAGCCCGCGCCGGGCTGTGCGCGATCGCGCCCAGCACCCCGAAGCCCGCCGGCGTTCGTGACCGCGGCGACCACGTCCCGGCAGTGGCTGAAGGCGAAGATCGGGACGTCGATGCCGAGCCGCTCGCAGATCTGGGTGAACATCGATACTCCTCCCTGCCCGTGCGCTGTGGCCGGGCACAAGATGCGCCGCGCGGCTGTTACAGCTGTTAGTAAGCCTGGCCATGGTCGGCTAGCGGACAAATTGTTACGATATTTAACTAGCTTTAGATCTGTAAACAGCCGGTCCGGGTGCACGGGCGGGCCGACACCCGGGAGGGTCGCACATGCGGGATGCAGTCATCGTCGAGGCGGTCAGGACTCCAGTTGGCAAGCGAAACGGGGGACTGGCAGGCGTGCACGCGGGCGACCTGTCTTCGCACGTGCTGACGGCGCTGGCCGAGCGCAGCGGCATCGATCCGGCTCTGGTCGAGGACGTCATCTGGGGCTGCGTCAGCCAGGTCGGCGAGCAGACCCTCGACATCGCCCGTACGGCGCTGCTGGGCGCGGGCTGGCCAGAGACGGTGCCCGGCACGACGGTCGACCGGCAGTGCGGTTCCTCCCAGCAGGCCATCAGCTTCGCGGCCGCCTGCGTGATCGCCGGGCAGTACGACGTCGCCGTGGCCGGCGGGGTGGAGTCGATGAGCCGGGTGCCGATGGGATCGTCCGTGGCCGGCGGGGCGCACGGCATGCCGTTCAGCGACGGCTTCCGGGCCCGGTATAACGACGTGTTCCCGAACCAGGGCATCGGCGCGGAGATGATCGTCGAGCGGTGGGGCCTGACCAGGACGCAGCTGGACGAGTACAGTCTCGGCTCGCACGGCAAGGCCGCCGCGGCGCAGGACGAGGGCCGGTTCGCCGGCCAGATCGCCGCCGTGACCACGCCCGACGGCACCAAGGTGGAGACCGACGAAGGCGTCCGCCGGGGCAGCACGATCGAGGCGCTGGGTGCGCTGAAGCCCGCGTTCAAGAAGGACGGCACCGGCACGATCACGGCCGGGAACAGCTCGCAGATCTCCGACGGCGCCGCTGCCCTGCTGATCATGACCAGCGAGAAGGCGGCCGAGCTCGGCCTGACCCCGATCGCCAGGATCCACACCGCGGTCGTGACCGGGGACGACCCGATCATCATGCTGACCGCTCCGATCCCGGCCACCGCGCTGGCGCTGAAGCGCAGCGGGCTGAAGATCGAGGACATCGGCGTATTCGAGGTGAACGAGGCCTTCGCCTCGGTGCCGGTCGCCTGGCTCCGGGAGACCGGCGCGGACCCGGCCCGGCTCAACCCGAACGGCGGGGCGATCGCACTCGGGCATCCGCTCGGCGGCAGCGGCGCCCGGATCATGACCACCATGGTCCACCACATGCGCGCGACGGGCACGAAGTACGGCCTGCAGACAATGTGCGAGGGCGGCGGCCAGGCGAACGCCACCATTCTCGAGCTGCTCTGAGCGGCGGCGGCGGCCGCCAGGCAGACTTAGTGCCTGCCCGGTGACCAGCTGAGGTCCGCCGGGCAGGCACTGGGTGGAGGTCAGCAGTGTCGGCCTGGTTCTCGGCGCAGGTCGTCCAGACCGGGCGGCTGCCGCTGTTCTGCTTCTTCGTCGCGTTCGTGTGCGGGTTCGCCGGCATCCGCATGTCGGTGCGGCTCATCCGCGCCCGCGTGCGCTGGTGGCCGGGAAACCTCACGACCGGCAGCCTGCACGTGCACCACATGGTGTTCGGCGTCGTGCTGACGGCGGCCGGCGGCATCGCCGGGCTGGCCGCGCCGGTGCACTCGCTCGCCTGGCGGTCGGCCGCCGCCGCTACCTTCGGGCTGGGCATGGCGCTGGTCCTCGACGAGTTCGCGCTCATCTTGCACCTGCGCGACGTCTACTGGGCCAACGAGGGCCGGCTCTCGGTCGACGCGGTCTTCGTCGCCGGCGGGGTGACGGCGCTGCTCGTTATCGGCGTCAGCCCGGTCGGCGAGCAGTCGGCGGCGGCGGCCCGGCACATCCCTGGCGGCCCGGCCGCGCTCATCGTGACGATCTCGGCCGGATTCGTGCTGGCCGGCATCACGCTGCTGAAGGGCAAGCCGTGGACGGCGCTGCTCGGCATATTCGTGCCGGCCATCCTGATCGTCGGCGCGATCCGGCTGGCCCGGCCCGGCTCGGTCTGGGCGCGCTGGCGGTACCGGGACCGGCCAGCCAGGCTCGCCCGCGCCACGCGCCGGGAGCGGCGGCTGCATGCGCCCACTGTCCGGGCGAAGAACCGGATCCAGGACCTGCTGACCGGCCTGCACGACCAGCCCGACCCGGCTCCCGGCCGGCAGGATGGCGACGGCTGAGGACAGCCGGGAACATGGCCGCGCGGACTCAGCCGCGACCGATGAACGGCATCGTGGTGGCGGTGATCGTGAGGAACTGGACGTTCGCGTCGAGCGGCAGCGACGCCATGTAGAGCACCGCGTCGGCCACGTGCTGGACGTCGAACGTCGGCTCGGCCCGCACCGACCCGTCGGCCTGGATCGCGCCCTGGCTGACTGCGCGGGTGAGCTCGGTCGCGGCGTTGCCGATGTCGATCTGGCCGCAGGCAATGCCGAACGGCCGCCCGTCCAGCGAGATGGACTTGGTCAGCCCCGTGATCGCGTGCTTGGCCGCGGTGTACACGACGCTGCGCGGACGCGGGCTGTGTGCGGAGATGGAGCCGTTATTGATGATCCGGCCGCCGGGCGGGTCCTGTGCCTTCATCAGCGCGACCGCGTGATGCGCGCACAGGTACGAGCCGGTGAGGTTGGTGTCGATCCCGGTCCGCCACTGTTCGGGAGATACCTCGTCCACGGCGCCGCCGGGGCCGAAGATGCCCGCGTTGTTGACGAGCAGGTCGAGGCGGCCATGTTGGTCCGCCACGGTGGCGAACAGCGCGGCGACCGACTCGGGCACCCTCACGTCAGCGACGACGGCAACGCCCGCCCCCGCGTCCCAGCTGCCCGGCTCGACGGTCTCCCGCAGCGTCGCCGCATGCCGCCCGGCGACCGTCACCTGCCAGCCCGCGGCCAGCAGCGTCCTGGCGATAGCCCGGCCAACACCCGAGCCGCCCCCGGTCACGAGGGCTACCTGGCTGCCGGTCACTCAGGTCACCTCCGCGGCCTGGCGGTCAGCCCGAGCCGACATCGGCGCGCATGATCGAGTACGAGGCCATGTCCCGCCAGGCGCCCGCGCGGAAGCATGACCCGCGCACAATGCCCTCGAACGTGAAGCCGGCCTTTTCCAGCGCTCTGCGCTCGGGCGTGTTGCCGACCTCGGTCTCGGCCTCGACGCGGTTCACCTGCGTGTGCGCGAACAGGTACTCGGCGAGTAGCCGCTGCGCGATCGTGCCGTAGCCGTGACCGCGCGCGCTGGCGAGCAGGCCGATGCCGATGTTCCAGCAATGGCTGGTCGGGCCCCGCTGCTGCCGGTGCCAGCTCACCTCGCCGACGAACTCACTGCCCGCGGCCTGCGGGCCGAGGCCGACCGCCAGCCGCCCGGAGTTCGGGCCGAGAAAGCTGTTCTCGGCGAAGTCGCGGCGGACATGGGTCACGTCGCGGTAGCCGAAGAAGCCGAACGGCCCGGCTTCATCCAGATCGCAGGTCAGGCCCTCTAGGAGCGGGAGATCGGCCTCGGCGACCGGCCGTAGATGCACGTTCAGCGGCATGGCCGCAGTCTAGCTACGGTGCGCTCGACCGCAGATCGAGCTGCAGGCCCGCGACCTCGGTGAGATCGGCGCGCAGCTGCTCGTACCGCTGCTGGCCGAGCAGCTCGCGGATGTGTGACTCGGCCTTGTCTACCGCGACCCAGCTGGCGGCCGCGTGCGCCCGTCCCTTCGCGGTCAGGTAGATCCGCTTGGCCCGGCGGTCGGCCGGGTCGGCCCGGCGCTCGATGTACTCCTTGCGCACGAGGTCGTCGACCAGCTCGCCCATGGACTGGGTCGCCATCCCGGCCCGGCTGGCGACGTCGGTCAGCCGCAGGCCATCGTCGATGGCCAGCATCTCCAGCACGTTGCCGTGGGCCGGCCGAAGGTCCTTGCCGCCCGCGTACACGACCGCCTGGTAGATGCCGGCGGCCAGCGCGTTATAGGCGGTCCTGAGCAGGGCCGACGTCGGCGCGGTGCGTACAGGCTGCTGGTCACTCACTTGACTCCTTACGAAGGACACCTGATAATCAGGGTACCTTCATTCATGACCGAAGGTGCCAGGGGGCGCCGAGGGTCACCGAGGGGTGCTAGGGGGCAGGGCATGCACGAGGAGCAGGCAGCGGCGCTAGTCGTCGGCGGGGGACCGGCAGGCCTGGCGGCCGCGATCGAGCTGACCGATCAGGGCATCGAGCCGCTGGTGCTGGAGCGGCGGCCAGGACTGACCCGGCATCCGCGCGCCACCGCTCTCACCGCCGCGGGCATGCAGCTGATGTGGCGGTGGGGAGTCGCGGACGAGGTCTCCAGGCAGGGGTTCCCGGCCGAGCGGGCCCGGTCGGTACGGGCCAGCCTGACCGCGCCGGAGCTGCAGCGGGTACCGCTCGCCGAGCACGTGTGGAACTGCCCGCAGGACCGGCTGGAGGAGATCCTGTCGGTGCGGGCTATGGCCGGGCGGGGCCGAGATCCGCTACGGCACCCAGCTGATCGGCCTGCGGCCCGAGGCCGACGCGGTCACCGCCACCGCCGCCACCACCGACGGGGTGGCCGGGGGTATCCGGGCCCGCTACGTACTCGGCGCGGACGGGGCGCGCAGCGTCGTGCGGCAGTCGTACGGCATCGGCGTATCCCAGTGCGGGCAGCCGGAACACTGGCTGAGCGTCATGTTCCGGGCGCCGCTCCGGGAGCACCTGAGCGATCCGCCGTTCATGGTGTACGAGATCGGAGATCCAGACGACGGTGGCGCGGTGCTCTCGCCCGCCGACGAGCACGACCTGGTGGGTCCTGTGCCTGCAGTGGCATCCCGAGCTAGGCCAGTGCCTGCAGGACTTCGGCCCGGTGCGGTGCGCCGAGCTGGTCCGGGCGGCCGCCGGCCTCGACAGCGTGCCGGCGCGGATCCTCAGCGTTCAGTCGTTCCAGCTGGCCAGCGTCGCGGCGGATCAGGTGCGAGCCGGCCGGGTGCTGCTGGCCGGTGACGCCGCCCGCGCGGCCGGGCCGGTCGCGGCGCCGGGCCTCTGCCTCGCCCTGCAGGACGGCAGCACGGCCGCGCAAGCCATCGCCGCGGCGATCGGCGGGAGCCCCGACTCCCTCGACGAGTACGCCGAACTGGTCAGGCGGCCGGCGCCGGAAGTACTCAGCCGCGAGCTGATCGCATACTGAGACGGAGCTGAGGACGGGCGCAGCCCGCGCCCGCCCATCAGCCGCGCCTTGGCTCGCCGCGGCTACGAGCGGCCGAGCAGGCGGGCCGCGTTCCCGCCGGTCAGGGCGTCCAGCACGGGCTCGCGCAGGCCGCCAGCCCGCCACTGCGCCAGCGCCTTGTCCATCGGGAACACCGGCCAGTCGGTGCCGTGCAGCACCTGGTGGCTGAGCAAGCTGTTCATGAACCGCTTCATGACCTCCCAGCCGGTGTTCGGCTCGCACACGTACCGCGGGGCCAGCCCGCCGAACTCGGCGTACACGTTCGGGTGCTTGCGCAGCACCGCGACCATCTCCGCCACCCAGGGCCAGCCCGCGTGACAGGCGATCAGCACCAGGCCGGGGAAGTCGCAGGCCACCTGGTCGAGCTGGATCGGCTGGTCGTTGCGGATCGGGAAGCTCACCGTGTAGTTGATGCCGGTGTGCAGCGCGACGTGCAGGCCGAGCTCGTCGGCCTTGGCATACACCGGGTACAGCACCCGGTCGTCGATCGCGAGGCCGAAGAACGACGGCTGGATCGACACCCCGGTCAGGCCGAGTTCGGCCACCCGCCGCACCTGAGCGAGGGCGCGCGGGATCTTCACCGGGTTCATCGAGATGGTGCCGTAGCCCGACAGCTTCTCCGGATAGTCGCGCACCAGCTGGCCGACCGCCTCGTTCAGCGCGTCCGCCTCGTCGCCGTACTCGTACTCCGCGTGCACCACGGCGTGCTCCGTGCCGCTCGCCGCCATGTCCGCGAACAGGTCGGCCAGCGTGCGGTGCCGGTTCGCCGACAGGTCCAGCACCTTGTCGTACTGCTCGAGGTAGTCAGCCGGAAGGTCCTCCTCAGGCCGCAGTTCCAGCGGCAGCCGCACCCTGAAATCGATGACTTGTGCCACCAGCCCTCCTTCACCAGCTCAGTTCCGCGGCCCTGTCCCACACCCGGCCGGGTTCGGCCGACCGGTCCAGGTGCTCCTTTTTGACCCGCATCGACGGCGTCCGGTCGAAGTCGTCCCCCCGGTACTCGACGAACCTCGGCACCTTGTAGCGCGCCGAGCCGGCTCGCGCTGAACGCGATCAGCTCTTCCGGTGGTACCGACTCCGGGGTCTGACCGGTACCGAGCAGCACGTGCACCTTGACCTCCTCGCCGAGCAGGTCGTCCGGGACCGGAACGGCGGCCACCTCCAGCACGCCCGGATGTGACCGGAGCACGGTCTCCACCTCCGCGGCGGCGATGTTCTCGCCGCCGCGGCGGATCACGTCCTTGATCCGGCCGACGAAGTACAGGTGCCCCGAGGGGTCCCGGCGCCCCAGGTCGCCGGTGTGCAGCCAGCCGCCCCGGAACGTCTCGGCCGTCGCCTCCGGCCGGTTCAGGTAGCCGCGCATCAGGCCCGGCGCGCGCACGACGATCTCGCCCGGCTGGTCGTCGGCCACTTCGGTGCCGTCCGGGCCGACGACCCGGACGGCCGCGCCCGGGCAGGGCACGCCGATGGACCCGGATCCGATCAGCTCGTCCGCTTCCCGGACCGGCGCAGACACGATCACCCCGGTCTCGGTCAGGCCGTACGCCTCGACCCAGGGCACGCCCCACCGGTCGACCAGTTCCTGGTGCAGCGGGGCCGGGATGCCGACGTGGATGGACAGCCGCACCCTGTGCGCGCGGTCAGCCTCGCTTGGCGGCGCCTTGAGCAGCAGACTGGCCGTGGACGCGATGCCGAACAGCACGGTCACGTCGTGGTCGCGCACCACCGGCCAGTAGCGGGAGACGCTGAACCGGCGCATGGCCACCATCGAGGTGCGCGCCTGCAGCGCGAGCAGCAGCATCCACGGCGGATCGTTGTAGAAGAACTGCAGGCAGCAGATCATGCGGTCGGCGGCGGTGATGCCGTACAGCTCCTGCATCAGGTCGGCGAACCGGATCCAGTAGTCGTGCCCGACCGCGCAGCCCTTCGGCGGCCCGGTTGTGCCGGAGGTGTAGAAGATGTTGGTGAGGTCGTCCCGCGCTCCGGCCGGCCGGTCCGGCAGCCCGGCCCCGGCGTAGCCGCTCAGGCCGCCCGGCTCCTCGGCCGCGGCGACGACGATCTCCGCTAGCTCCGGGCAATCCGGCTGGAGCGCCCGGAACAGGTCCGCGTGGGCGGCGTCCACGACGGCGACCCTGGCCGCCGAGTCGCGCAGCACGTGCCCGGCGTCGTGGCTGCGGGCCGCCGGGTTCAGCGCGACCAGGATGCCGCGGCAGGCGGCCACGGCCACCCAGGTCACCATGAACTCGGCCCGGTTCGGCATCATCACGGCGACCCGGTCGCCGGGCCGGATACGGGAACTCAGGTAGCCCGCGAATGACTCGATCTCGGCCCAGAGCCGGGCCCGGCTGACGCTGACCCCGTCCTCGAAGATGAGCGCGGGCAGGCCCGGATCCGCGGCGCACGCAGCCCGGACAACCTCCACCAGGTCGCGATCCGGTTCGCCGCCGGGCATGTCCGCCGGACGGCCGTCAGGGATCGGACTGATCACTCGTACCACTGCTCGGGCGCGACCTTGACGTTGTCCTGCCAGTGCAGGTCATGCGTCACGATCAGCCGGGCGCTATGCCGCCGCTGCAGTTCCTCGATCTTCTCCCAGCTCTCGATGATCGCGTCCGGGCTCCACAGCAACCCGGGCAGGCAGCGGGCCTGCATCTTCTCCCGGTCGTATACCGCGTCGCCGGCCAGGATGTACGCCTCGTTGTCGAGGCGCACGAGCATGGACTGGTGTCCCGGGGTGTGACCGGGCGTCGGGAAGATCACCAGCCGGCCGTCGTTGAAGATGTCGTACTCGCCGTGCAGCTGCTTCCAGTGCCGCACCGGGTCGAAGTCCTGCCGCACGTACACGTCGCGCTGGTACACCGGCGGCCAGTAGGCGAAGGTCAGCTCCTCGCGCTGGACATAGACCGTCGCCTCCGGCACGAACTCCAGGCCGCCGGCGTGGTCGTAGTGCAGGTGCGACTGGACCACGTGGCCGATGACCTCCGGGTCCACCCCGAGCGAGGCCAGCCGCGACCGCACGTCGTCGCCGGGGCTCATCGTGATCTCGTACAGGTCGGCGGCGTCGCCGAGGCGAGCCCGCGGGTCATCCAGCAGGCCGGGATGCGCGCCGCTGTCGAACAGCACGTTCCCGTCCGGGTGCTGAATCAGGTAGAAGAAGTACGGCACGTGGATCGTCGACCCGCAGTCCGGGTCGAACGGGTCGAACACTGAGCGCAGTGTCTTCTCGCCGCCGCAGTGGAAGGCGAACATCTTCATGATCGGGTCCTCCGGTCCGGCTCGGGGGGGTACTCAGTCGGGATCGGCCTGATCGCTGTCGCGATATCTGGGCTTGCGCTTCTGCGCGAACGCGCTCAGGCCTTCGGCCTGGTCGGCGGTGGCGTCCACCCGGCTGTAGAACTCGTGCATCAGCCGGAAGTGCTCGTCCGCCGTCGCGGCCAGGCCAGTGCGCACCAGTTCCTTCGTCATCCGCACGGCCATCGGCCCGTTGGCCGCGATCGCCCTCGCGAGCCGGCCGGCCTCGGCCAGCAGCCGCTCGGCCGGGACGACGCGGCTGATCAGGCCGATCCGCTCGGCGCTGACGGCGTCGATGAACTCGCCGGTCAGCAGCAGTTCCAGCGCGTTCCCGAGGCCGACGATCCGCGGCAGCAGGTACGCGCCGAGGCCGTGCAGCAAGTTCCACTTCACCTCGGGCGTGCCGAAGACGGCGTTCGGCGACGCGATCCGGATGTCGCAGATCAGCGCCAGCTCCAGCCCGCCGGCCAGGGCGTAGCCGTTGATCGCGGCGATCAGCGGCTTGCTGACCTGGACGCCGAAGTCCCACCGGTCGGGGCGCCAGGGCCGCCAGTCACCGAGACTCGCGTTGCCGGTGTGCATGATCTTCAGGTCGGCGCCCGCCGTGAACGCCCGGTCGCCGGCCCCGGTGATGATCCCCGCCAGGATGTCCGGATCCGCGTCGATACGCCGCAGCGCGGCGGTGACCTCGTCATAGGTCGCCGGGTCCATGGCGTTGAGCACCTCGGGCCGGTTCAGCGTGATCTGGGCGATGCCGTCGCGGACGTCAAACAGGATGGCCATCTAGCTGACGGCTTCCTCGCGCTCGGCCTCGACGTCGGCCATCAGCAGCCCCGCCTTCTGCATCGCCTCCGGCCGGTTGCGGGCCAGCCAGTGCGCGACCCCGACGCCGATCAGCAGCACCCCGATCGTCGCGTAGATGAACCAGCGCAGCGGCGCAGGCGGGTAGGGGTGGATGTTCCCCCACAGCACCCAGATCATCGCCGCGATGGAGATCACCGGCAGGACCGCGTGCTTGGCCCAGCTGAACTCCGACCGGTGGTCGCGCCACATGAACCGGATCAGGCCGACGCTGATCAGCAGGTACGCGGCGATGAAGAACAGCGTCGCGAAGTAGGACAGCCAGGAGGCGAAGTTCAGCGCACCGTAGATCGCGCCGAACAGGATCGAGGCGACCAGCGCCAGGGTGCCGCTGAACAGGCACGCTACATACGGAGACTGCTGGCGGTTGACCCGGCTGAAGGCCGTCGGGAGCAGTCCGTCCCGGCCCATCTTCCAGAAGATCCGGCTGACCGCGATGACCGTCACGATGTTCAGCGCGGTGAAGCTCGAGATCACCGCCAGGTTCACGAACACGCTCAGCACGCCGTTGCCGAAGTGGTCTGCGAGCGTCGTGAACGGGGCGCTCGCCGACACCAGGGACGTCACGTCCTTGGTGGAGGTGCCGTACCCGATCGCGACGGCGTAGGAGACGATGACGTAGAAGATGCCCACGACCAGGGTCGTCAGCATGACCGCGCGCGGGATCGTCCGCCGCGGCTCGCGCGCCTCGTCGCCGAGCGTCGTCGCCGACTCGAAGCCGACGAACGCGAAGATCGTGTAGACCACGGCGGTCAGCAGCCCGCTGGAGCCCTTGAGGCTGTCGGCCGGGTTGAACGCCTGGATCGTGTTGCCGTTCGCGCCGCCCTTGAAGATGATCACGAGCGCGAAGATGGTCAGCACCAGCATCTCGAAGCCGAGGCCGATGAGGCCGGTGCGCAGCGACGGCTTCACGCCCAGCACCCCGAGCGTCGTGGACAGCACAATCAGCGCGGCCGAGAACACCCACCACGCGATGTGCACGTTCGACGTGGCCAGCAGCGACGACACAAAGTTCCCGAAGAAGTCCAGCTGGAACGGGAACAGCAGCAGGTACGCCCCGAATAGCGCCAGCCCGGTAACAAACCCGGTCTTCGGGCCGAACGTGCGGGTCAGGTACGTGTAGAACGATCCGGCGCTGGGGAGCCGGCGCGCGTACTCGCCGATCACCAGCGCGATGCACACGCACACCAGCAGGCCGATCAGGAACGCGAGCGGTGTCGCCGCGCCCGAGTAGCCGGCGATGAACGCCAAGCTCGCGACCGAGCCCGCGGCGGGCGCGATGAGGGCGGCGGACTGAGCCGTGACGGCGGGCAGGCCGATAGCGTGCCGCTCGAGACCATGCTCTTCCTGACGAACTGACATCGGCGGGCCTCCTTCGGGCCGGAGCCGGCACCAAGTGCTTTCGACTCTACCGATCGATCGATCGGACATCAATGCCGTGAATCGGCTGTGACCGGGACCGAGAGGAGCACTGCGCACGCGAAGGCAAGCGGGTACCAATACCGCCCGGACGCAGCGCGGGGGTCAGGCGGCGGGCTCGCTGCTGCCCGTCAGCTCGGCGGCGACGAGGCCGAGGATCTCCCTGGTGGCGTGCGCCTGCCCGGCAGTCGCGTGCTCGGCCGCGCCAGTGAGCTTGGCGCCAACCATGGCCAGCGCCAGATCGGCGAAGCAGTCAGCGATCTCGGCCGGGTGCATGCGGCCCCGGTCGGAGTACCACCGCGCCACCCCGTTGCACATCTCCAGCAGCGCGAGGCGGGTGATCCGCGCGTCCGGGAAGCTGAACTCGCCGCTGCGCTGGCCGGCCTCCAGGGTGTCCGCCCACAACCGCTCGTACCCGTCTCTGAGCTGCATGACCTTGACGAAGGCGGCATCGGACACGGCCCGCAGCTCGTCGTCGGCGACGAGCGACCGCTGCGCGTCCAGGGTGTGAAAGCCCACGTGCGTGCGCACCAGCGCGGACAGCTGCGCCGCCGGCGTCGCCGCGCCGTCCAGCGCGGCCCGCGCCGCCCGGGTCAGCTCGGTCATGCTCTCTACCATGAAGGCGACGAGCAACTCGTCCTTGCTGCCCATGTAGTGGTAGAGCGCGGCGGTGGACAGGCCGGCCCGGTCCGCGATGTCGCGGATTCCGGTCGCCTCGAAGCCTCTGGTTGCGAACAGCTGCAGCGCCGACTGCTCGATCCGCTGCTTGGTGGTCAGCTGCGCCGGATCGGCCGGGACAGTGACGCGCGGAACTGGCTGCCGCCTCGGCATGGCGCTCCAGAAAACTTAGCTATCGATCGATCGGATGCCAGACGATTCTACCGGCACGTCTGCACGGGCGGCTAACTAGCGGGCGTCACCAGCCGGGCCGGTCCGGCGCAACTGCGGCGGCGGGCCGGTAGGGGGTGACGACGATCTCGGCGTCGGCCAGCGCGCGCAGCACCCGCGACTCTCTCGTATACGCGAGCGGGTAGAACATGAGCTGGTCCAGCGGGAACCACAGCCCGATCCAGACGAGGACCCAGCCGAGCTGCTCGGCGAGCACCTGGGCGGTGCCGGGCGATGGCCACACGGTGCTGGACGCGATCGTGAGCGCGAGGCCGAGGGCGCAGGTAGGGCCGCCGATGCGCAACGCGCTGAGGCCCCCGAGCCGCTGGGCGCTGGCCTCGCTCCGGTTGTACCGGATCCGGTGCTCGCAGTACCGGCGCAGCGTGCGGCCAAGTTGCCACGCCACCGCGTCGTCGATCTCCCCAGGCGGCAGGAAGATCTCCAGCCGGACCGGGCGGCGGGACCGGCGCCCGCGTAGCTCGCTCAGGCAGACGTCAACGCCGGTCAGGAAGTTGCGGTACTCCGAGAACAGGTCGGTCGGTGACAACTCGAACATCTCGCGCGCCCGCATGAGGCGGAGCCGGATGACCTGGAAGCCCGACTCCCCGGCGTCGAGGTCGGCTCCGATGTTACGCATAGTGAGCAACTCTATGACGCGGTGTCACCTTCGCCTGGTGCGGTGCCCGCGCGGCTACTGCAGGTCAGAGCTTGCGTATCTTGACCGCAGTACCGTACGCGCAGATCTCGGTCCAGTTGCCGCCCATCTCGGATGTGTCGAAGCGCATCGCGAGGACCGCGTCGCCGCCACGGGCCTGGGCCTCCTCGACCATGCGGCTAATGACCTCCGCGCGGCTGGCGGAGAGATTCTTGGTCATGCCCTTCAGCTCGCCGCCTGCCAGCGACTTGAAAGCAGCGCCGAGCTGGGAACCGACATTCCGGCTGCGCACCGTCAGCCCGAATACCTCGCCGAGTACCTCGGTGATCTCGTAGCCAGGAATGTCGTTCATAGTGGAAATCAGCATGTGCCCGGACCCCAATCCGTCGTGGCGACGGCCACAGTCTGCCACGCGGACGGTCCGGGCCGGCGGCCGCGGCAGAACCCTCGGGGGGCCTTCGGAAGCGCCTTCGGGGGGAGGGCGGGCGCCTAGGCGTGCGGTAGCTCGCGTTCGGTCAGGCCGCGCAGCCCATCGCCACCCGGCAGAAAGGGGGCGGCTCCACCGGCAGGTCCGCTACGGCCTGCCTGGCCCACAGCATCCGGTCGCGGGCCGACTCGGGATGATCGCCGAACTCCTGGGCGACGCGGCACGCGCAGCCCTCGGTACCGAGCTCGCCCAGCGTGCGGCTGATCTCCCGCGCGACCACACTGGCGCTCGGAGCCTCGGACCGCTGCAACGCGGAGGCGAACAGCGCCTCGCACCGCTCGTCGGTCTCATTCAGCCGGAACATCTCAAAACCCCCAATCGCAGCTGCGGATTGCCGTCCGCTTCGCTGCTATCAGCTTATGTATGCGGTAAGCCGGACGCCGTCGGTCCTGGTCGCCATGTCCCGGTATCGCGTCCCCGGCTACTTACCAGTAGGACGGGGCCGGGCCACCGGGCGTTGCGTGATCCGGGTCACCCTCTGCCGCCTGGGGCGGTATTGCGATAGTCCGGCCGGGCCCTCCCGTGGCCAACGGGGGAAGCCACGGGAGAGCCCGGGCGGAGGTCGGTGGCAGGCGCGAACCTAGCGGGCGCGGCGGTGGCTGCAGCCGTGGCGGCGCCGGTGACCGTGGCGGCAACAGCCGCCGGCGGTCACGGCCGCCAAGAAGATGGTGGCGGGAACAACGGCGTCCCTCCCTGTTCGTAGTGCTCGCTGACTTTGAATGGTCATACAGATGCCCCGGTTATCTGGTGTAACGCCGTGGTCGGCGACCCGCTATCCCCACGATTGCAAAAACTTGTTCGCATAGCGCACACGCCGGCCCGCTGGTGCCGAGCCACCGTATTAGGGCTGACGGCGCAGCCGCGCACGTGGCCCGCGGCACTGACGCTATTCGTCGTGGCGGCGGTGATCCCCGCGCGGGGCCGCGGTCCTCCGGCCCGATGCTCGCGGTCGTCATCTCGCTGCACGGCCGCGTCCGGCGGCCAGCGCGATGAGTTCCGGCGGCCCGCATCGTTCTACGGTGGAGTCCGCCCGCGAATGGAAGGAGTCGTCATGGCAGTCGAGACCAGCGCCGGGTACGCGCCCGTCAACGGCCTGCGCATGTACTGGGAAAGCCGCGGCGAGGGCGGTGTGCCACTGCTCGTGACGCATGGCGGCTACGGCCTGACCAGCATGTTCGGCGATCTGCTCGACCGGCTGGCGGGGGACCGCCGGGTCATTGCCATCGAACTGCAGGGCCACGGCCATACCGCCGACATCGACCGGGAGTTCCGGTACGAGCACTTCGGCGACGACATCGCCGGGCTGATCGGTCACCTCGGGCTCGTCCAGGCGGACCTGCTGGGCTACTCCCTCGGCGGCAACTCCAGCCTGCGCTGCGCGATCCAGCATCCCGACCTGGTGCGCAAGCTCGCTGTCGTGTCCATCCCGTACCGCCGGGCCGACTGGTATCCCGGCGTGCTGGCCGGGATGGACCAGATGGGCAGCGCCGGATTCGAGCAGCTGCGGCACGCGCCGATGTACCCGGCCTACCGCGCTGTCGCACCGGACCCGGAGGCGTTTCCGGCGCTCATGGACAAGACCGGCGAGCTGCTGCGGCGGGACTACGACTGGAGCGCGGAGATCAGCCAGCTGCCGATGCCGGTGCTGCTCGTCTACGGCGACTCCGACAGCATCTCGCCCGCGCACGCGGCCGGGTTCTACGCCCTGCTCGGCGGCGGCCAGCGCGACGCCGGCTGGGACGGCACGCTGCCGACTCAGTCCCGGCTCGCCATCCTGCCCGGCCGGACCCACTACGACATCTTCGCGGCGCCCGAGCTCGCGGCCACGGTGGCCGGATTCCTCACCTGATCCGGGCCATAGTGCCAGTCCGCCAGCCTGGCCACGCGGCCCGCCCGCTGGATCGTAGTAGTGCGCGTACTGCCAGACGCCGTCGCTGACCAGCGCCTCCTCGGTGACCCGCCCGAACCGGCCGGGCGCCAGCGGGCCGATGTCCAGCGGGCCGGGCCGTTCGCCGATCCAGCCCGCCACGGCCTCGCCGATGGCCAGCGAGGAGGAGAAGCCGGACCCGTTGCAGCCGCTCGCGATCCACAGGCCGGGTACGTCCGGCACCGGGCCCGCCACGAACCGGCCGTCCGGGCTCATCGTGAACAGGCCCGCCCGGTGCTCGGCGACCGGCCCGAGGACCAGCGGCGTCTCGGCGCTTACCTGGCCCGCCAGCTTCGCCAGCACGCCCGCGTCGAGCGGGACGTCGTCGGTCGTGAAGTCCGCGGCCTGCGACCGCGGGTCGAGCGGCAGCGGATCCGGCTCGAATCCTCCGACCATGAGCCCGCCGCGGGCCGGCCGCAGGTACACGGCGGCGTCGACGATCCGCGCTATCGGCGCGGTCACGTCCACCGCGGCCGAGGGCTGCGTGATCAGCAGCTGATGCCGGACCGGCGCGACGGCGACCGCGGTCCCGGCCAGCTCGGCCACCTGGCGCGTCCACGCGCCGGCCGCGTCGACCACGGCGCGCGCGGTCAGCGACCGGGCCGTGGTCTCCACGCCGGCCACCCGCCCGCCGGCGAGCGTGACGCTGACAACTGACTCGTTTTCCAGCAGTTCCACCCCGTGCCGCCGGCCCGCCGCGACGTAGGCCTCGATCAGGCTCATCGGCTCCTCGATGTAGACGTCCTCCGGGCACCACAGCGCCTGCTCAGCGCCGCTGGGCTGGTAAAACGCCAGCCGGGCGAGCAGATCGGCCGGTGCGGCGGCGCGGATGTCGGCGCCCCAGCCGCGGGACTGCGCGGCCTCCCGCCGCAGCATCGCCTGATGGGCGCCGGTGCGGGCGATCAGGAAGCTGCCGGACCGGGTGACCGGCAGCTCGGCGCCGGCCCAGTCGGCGAAGCTGATCGCCCGCTCGATGCTGCGCCGCGCGAGCACGGTGCGCAGCTCATCGGCCTGCACCGACTTGAACAGCCCGGCCGCCCGGCCGGACGCCTGCGAGCCCGCCGTCCGCCGCTCGATGACGACGACGGACTGCCCGCCCAGCGCGGCGTGCAGCGCCGTGCTCAGGCCCAGCGCGCCCGCGCCGATGACCACCAGATCCGCGTTCATGAACGGCATTCTGCCGGAAGCCAGAGGGGCGGACCTACCGGCGATCGGCCGCCGACAGCGCCTGCTGGTACAGCGCGCCGAGCTGGCCGCCGAACCTGGCGGCGTAGGACACCGACGGCGTCTCACCGCCGAGCTGGTAGCCGCCGATGACGCCGATGACGGTGTCCAGACCGTCGGCCGGGCCGACGTCGGCGAGCAGCGGCCCGCCGCTGGTGCCGTCGGAAAAGCCCGCGCACCGGAACATGAACTGCGTCGCGCTGAACGCGCCCGCGGTGTCGTCGCAGCTGACCAGCCCGGTGCCGGCGTCGGGATAGCCCGCGACTTCGACCCGCAGCCCGGCCGGAACCCCGACCGCGATGGCTTCGGCGCCGGTCAGCGTCTCGAGGCTGCCCCGGCCGCCGCGGTCGTGCACGATCAGGAACGCGAAGTCATCGTCGGGGTCAGCGGCCGCCTGCCAGCGCTGGTCGACGAGCGCGCTGGCGACCCGCCACACTCCGTCCGGGGTGTGGCCGGCCCGGTAGCCAGGCACGAACGCCAGCTGGGCCGCGGTGTGATCGCGCAGGCAGTGCGCGGCCGTCAGCAGCAGATCTCCGGCCGCGCTGTTCACGACGCTGGCGGTGCAGAAGTGCCGGCCCAGCTGACCGGCCGAAGTGAGCGTGAAGAGTGCGCCGACCGGTGACACCTGCCCGTACGGCGCTACGAGCACGCGCGTCTCGGCCACCGTTCGGACCGGCGCGCTCGCCGTTACCCCGGCCGTGGCCGCGGCCAGCGCGATCAGGATGCGCGTCGTGATGCGGCCCGCCGGGACCCCCCGCCAAGCGGACATTCCCGTGCCTTCTGCAGTGGCCCGGCTCCTTCCGCCGGGCACGCTGGCGCCAGTCTGGCCAGTTCAGCATCAAGGCAAAACTGCGGGCGGGTAAAGGCCGGACCTACGCCCGCGGCAAAGCGACCACGCCGGCCACGAACAGGTCGATGCCCAGCTGATAGTGGAAGTCCGGGTCATCGCACGACGTCAGCGCCTCCGCGGCGTCGATCGTGCGGGGGAACCGGTCTGGCGGCAGCAGCGACAGCCGCACCCGCGTCTGCCGCATGTACTCCCGGCGCTCCGGCTCGGACATGCTCGGCTCGTAGCCGGGCTCGCTCATCGCGAGCATGATGCCGCTGAACAGCGCGCTGCGCGCGATCTCGGACGCGTGCCTGGCATCGAAGCCGCCGCGGTGCAACACCGCCAGAGCGGTCTCGATCGCGACCTGCGCGGCCTCGCTGGTCCGCTTCTCGCCCTCCATCAGCAGGGCGGAGGCGGACGGATGCACGCGCAGCACCCGCACCAGCGACGTGAGCAGCACCCGCAGCTGGTCCTGCCATTCCGCCGCCGGGTCGACGTTGACGTCGATCTCGGCCCAGACGCTGTCGGCGAGCCCCGCGAGCAGCTCGTCCTTGTTCCGGAAGTGCCAGTACAGCGCCATCGGCGTGACGCCGAGCTCGGCCGCCAGCCGCCGGACGGTGACCGCGTCCAGCCCCTCCGCATCGGCCAGTGCGAGCCCGCGCTGGACCACGGCCGCCTTGCTGAGCTTGGGCCGGTCCGTCTCTTCCATCTGAGGTGCCTTCATCGCTTGACAACTATACGCCGTACAAGTCAGACTAGCTACATGTACGTCGTATAGGAACAACGTACACGGACTTAGTACAGGGACAAGGTACAGGAAGCTCGGAGGGCCGTACCCATGCACAGACGCTGGTGGATCCTGGTGGCGGTAAGCCTGGCCACCTTCATGACCTACCTCGACAACAACGTGACCAACGTCGCGATCCCGACCATCCAGCGCGACCTGCACCTGTCGATCGCGGGTCTGGAGTGGGTGGTCAGCAGCTACATCCTGGTGTTCGCCAGCCTGCTGCTGTTCGGCGGGCGGATGGCGGACTTGTTCGGCCGGCGCCGGCTGTTCATGATCGGCTTGTCGGTCTTCACGATCTCGTCGCTCGCGGCCGGGCTGGCCGGCAACGGCACCGAGCTCATCGGCGCCCGGCTGGTCCAGGGCATCGGCGCCGCGCTCCTCGTGCCGACGACGCTGGCGATCATCCTCGCCACCTTTGACAACGTCAGGGAGCGCACGACCGCGATCGGCGTCTGGACCGCGATCGGCGCGATGGCGCTGGCCTTCGGCCCGCTGATCGGCGGATTCATCAGCCAGCACGTGCACTGGGGCTGGATTTTCTTCATCAACGTGCCGATCGGCGTGATCACGATGGCGATCGCGATCCCGGCCATGCAGGAGTCCCGCGACACCAGCTCCGCGCGCAGGCTCGACCTGCCCGGCCTCGTCAGCTCGGCGGCGGCGATGTTCGCCCTCACCTACGCCCTCATCGAGGGTCACGACAAGGGCTGGACATCGGCGCTGATCATGGGCGCGTTCGGTGTCGCCGCCCTCGCGGCCGCGGCGTTCGTCTGGATCGAGTCCCGCGCGCAGCACCCGATGGTGGCGATGAGCCTGTTCCGGTCCCGCGTCTTCTCCGGCGGCACCGTCGTCATGATGCTGTGGGCGTTCGGGATCCTCGGCATCTACTTCTTCACGTCCATCTACCTGCAGACGATCCTCGGCTTCTCGCCCACCGAAGCCGGCCTGGCGTTCGTGCCCATGGCCGTGATGCTCGCGCTCTTCGCCTCGCTGGCCCCGCAGATCACGCCCCGGCTCGGCGCGCACCGGGCCGTCGCGCTCGGGATGGCGGCCATGTCCGCCGGGCTGTATCTGGTGGCGATGCAAGGCGGCGCGGCCACGTTCGCTGGCCTGATGCCAGGGTTCCTGCTCTTCGGGGCCGGCGCCGGACTGATGAACGTGCCGCTCACCAACTCGGTGCTGCACTCCATGCCGCCGGAGCGCTCTGGCATCGCATCCGCGCTGCTGAACGCGTCCAGGGAACTGGCCGGCCTGCTCGGCATCACGGTCATCGGCGCGGTGCTTCGGTCCCGGCAGGGCAGCGCGCTGCACCAGGGCGCCACGCCGGCGAGGGCGTTCCTCGACGGCTACCACGACGGCCTGCTGGTGACCGTGGCGCTGCTCGCCGTCGGCGCCGTCGTCGGCTACGTGGCGCTGCGCAAGTCCGGTCAGGACCAGGAGGCGCCCGAACTGGAAACAACCGTGGCGAGCGAGCTGGCGCCAGAGCCAGCTGCGGACCTCGCCCGCCGGTAACGGCCTGCCGCAGGGAACGGGCCCGTAGTGCGCCCCGCCGCCTCCGCCGGCGGGGCGCACTGCCTGCGCGGGCAGCCGGCTCGGACTCGCGAGACAGAGACTGATTCGAGACCTCGCCAGCGCGGACGGCCCGGCCCGCGAACCCTACGATGTGCGGGGGATAGGGCTGTCGTCGTGACCGGTAACGCCTGGAATGCCTGGTCGCCGGCCCGGAGGGGAGCGGGTTTGATGTCCGTCATGAACGCACTGCGGAGGACCGCGGGGCCGGCGACAGCGGGGCTCGCAGCCGCTTGCCTGCTCGCGACCGGAGCACCCGCGCAGGCCGCGCTAGCGGCTCCGGCGGCGCCGGCCGCGCTGCACGTGACCGGGACGGTGAGCCTCGGCGCCGTCACCAGCAAGTTCACCTATCAGTTCAGCGAGGCCCCGAACGGCACCGTGTACTACGTCAAGGGCAGCGTCGTCTACGCCGTCCGCGGGACCAAACATCCGGCCGCGGTGCTGCATGCCGGCAAGAGTGTCCTCGCCGTCGCGGCGACCAACAAAGACTTCTTCGTCCAGATCGGCCGTCTCATCATTGAGTTCCAGGTGTCGAATACCCACCGCGTCCGCAGCTGGACGCTGCCGAAGAGCCCGGCGGCGCTGACGTCGGCCGGCCTGTACGCCGTCGGCGGCACGCTGTGGTCCTGGACCGACTGGGCGACCGACATGAGCGGCTTCGAGTTCGCGAACGTGAGCCGGATCCGCACCTCGTCGCCGGCCGTTCATGTAGTGAGCAAGAACGTCGCCTTCCCGGCGGACATGGCCGCCAACTCAGGCGGTCTGTACTACGAGGCGACCATCGGATCCAAGGACTACCTCATCCGGGTGAGCCCGTCCGGGCACGTCACGAAGCGGACGGACAAGAACATCGACGCCCCGCTCGCGCTGGCCGGCGGCCGCGTGTTCCTGCTCGCCTCCCACCAGCCGTCCGGCAAGCAGTTCCTCGACGCCTTCCGCGGCTCGAACTTGCACGGCGTCTTCTCGAAGCAGAAGTCGGCCCAGGTCTACGACATCGCCGGCACCGGCACCGGGCTGCTGATGCTCCAGCCCGGCAAGATCAGCAGGCTGTCCACGGCCACCGGCGCCGTCACCGGCACGCTGAGCCTCGCGCATCTGGTGACACTGGTGCCCGGCCCGTCCGCCGCGGTCATCACCTTCAGCGGCGGCGTAGCGCACCTGCTCCGGCTCGCGGGCTAACCAGCAGCTGTGACCGGGCCGGCCGGGTGCGGACGGCCGGCCCGGTGAGCTAGCTGATGAGGGGGTCGCGGGGGAGCCCGAGGATGCGCTCCGCGATCTGATTGCGCTTGATCTCCGAGGTTCCGCCCGCGATGGACATCGCCCGGTTGAGCAGCACCATGGTCGAGGCGATGGCGCCGCTTCCGGCCAGGAACGCCGCGTCCGGGCCCGCGAGCTCGGCCAGGATCTCGGCGGCCTCGTGGCCGACTTCGGACAGCAGCAGCTTGGCGATGTTGCCCTCGGGTCCGGGTCCGCCGCCGGCCATCGCGCGGTAGGCACTACGCAGGTTCAGCACGCTCAGCGCCTGTGTCCTCGCGATCTGCCGGCCGACCCGGCCGGCCCCGCCGGCGAGGCGCTCGGGGTGCGCGTCCAGCGGCTCGAGGTAAGCGTCGATGGGCATGGTCATGCCGCCGTCGCCGCCCCCGATGCTGACGCTCTCGTTGCCCAGCGTCGCGCGGGCGACGGTCCAGCCGCCGTCTACCGGCCCGACCACATCGGCGTCAGGCACGAACACATCGTCGAAGAACACCTCGTTGAAGTCGGAGTGCCCGGTCGGCATCCGCAGCGGCCGCACAGTCACGCCGGGCGCGTGCATGTCGATGACCATCGTCGTGATCCCGTCGTGCTTGGGCGCGTCCGGGTTTGTCCGCACGGTGGCGAGCCCGCGACCCGCGACGTGCGCACCGCTGGTCCAGACCTTCTGCCCGTTGATGAGCCAGCCGCCCTCGGCGCGGACGGCCCTGGTCCTGATGCCCGCCGCGTCCGAGCCCGCGCCCGGCTCGCTGAACAGCTGGCACCAGCTGACCTCGCGGTCCAGCGCCGGCCGGACCCACCGCTGCACCTGGTCCGGGGTCGCGTGCTGGATCAGGGTGAGGATCACCCAGCCAGTGATGCCGTAGCCGGGCCGCTTGATCCCGGCGGCACCGAACTCCTGCTCGATGACCAGCTGCTCGATCGCGCCCGCATCCCGGCCCCAGGGGGCCGGCCAGTGCGGCAGCATATAGCCCGTCGCCAGCAGCGCCTGCCTCCTGGCGTCGCCCGCCAGCGCGCGCAGCCGGTCGACATCCGGCCGGACAGCGGCCCGGATCGGCTCGGCCTCGGGCGGCAGGTCGATGGCGGCGGCCCGGCGCACCCCCGCCCGCACCAGGTCGGTGATCTCGACCGCGGCCCGTTCAGTGTCGACGAGCGCGGCGACCGCCGCGGCCCGGCGCAGGAACAGGTGCGCGTCGTGCTCCCAGGTGAACCCGATTCCGCCGTGCACCTGGATATTGAGCTGCGCGTTGCCGGCCGCCGCCGGGATCGCCAGCACGGCGGCCATCGCCGCGGTGAAGCTGAGCTGATCGCCGCCGGTGGCGGCCGCCCGGCCCGCGTCCCACGCCGCGCAGGTCGCGAGTTCGGCCGCGACGAGCATGTTCGCGCAGTGGTGCTTGACCGCCTGGAACGTGGCGATCGGCCGGCCGAACTGGCTCCGCACCTTGGCGTACTCGCTCGCCATCTGGGTGACCTCGGCCGCGACGCCCGCCGCCTCGGCGGCGAGCACGGTCCGCGCGACGTCGGTAAGCAAGCGCCGCGCACCAGGCAGCACAGCGGCCGGCGCGCCGTCGATCGTGACCAGGGCCGCGGGCCTGCTCGGGTCCAGGTTGGCGGGCACGGTCGCGGTGACCCCGCCATCGGCCGGCTCGATCACAAGCACGTCGGCGCCCGACGGGACGAGCAGCACGTCGGCGAGGTGGCCGCTGAGCACGACACCGGCCTCCCCGCTCGCGGCCCCGCCGGGGCAGCTGACATCGCCGCCGAGCGCCACCGCGCCGATCAGGCTGCCGTCGGCCAGGCCGGGCAGCAGCCGCTGCTTCAGCTCGGCCGGGCCGGCCGCGGCCAGCACGGCGCTGGCGATGACCGTCGGCAGGTACGGACCCGGCAGCAGCGCCCGGCCGGATTGCTCGGCGACGACCAGCACCTCGGCCAGCCCGAATCCGGCGCCACCGTACTGTTCACCGAGATGCAGCCCGAGCAGGCCGAGCCGGGCGAGGTCCGGCCAGAACGCGGGCAGCGCCTCATCCGGCGTCTCCAGCAGGCCGCGCCCGGCGGCCCGGACCTGGTTCCGGGCGAGGAAGTCGGCAACCGACTGCGCGAGCGCACGGTGATCTTCGGTGATGGCGATGGACATGGGTAAAAGTTAACCTTGCTAGCAGGTGCGGACAATCCGGAGGACTTGGTCATGAAGCTCGGCGCCGCCGTCGGCATGCGGGACACTCCCGAGTCGTTCGCCGCGCACGTGCGGCGGCTGGAAGACGCCGGCGTCGGCTACCTGTGGTGCGGCGAGGCGTACACCGCGGACGCCGTGTCCTCGCTCGGGTTCGTCGCCGCGGTCAGCCGGCACGCGCAGATCGGCTCCTCGATCCTGCCCTTGTACACGCGCACGCCCTCGGTGCTCGCGATGACCGCCGTCGGGCTCGACAAGCTCTCCGGCGGCCGCTTCATTCTCGGCCTCGGCGCGTCCGGCCCGCAGGTAATCGAGGGCTTTCACGGCGTGCCCTACGACGCGCCGCTCGCGCGGACCGCGGAGATCATCGAGATCTGCCGCTCGATCTGGCGCCGGGACCGGCTGGAGCACCACGGCCGGATGTACGAGATCCCGCTGCCCGCCGCCAAGGGCACGGGTCTCGGCAAGCCGCTCAAGCTGATCGACCACCCGGTCCGCGACCGGATTCCCGTCTACATCGCCTCGCTCGGGCCGAAGAACGTCGCGATGACCGCCGCGATCGCCGACGGCTGGCTGCCCTTGCACTTCTGGCCGGACCGGGCCGAGCGCGCGTGGGGTGACGCGCTCCGGACGGGCCGGGCCCGGCGCGAGCCTGGCCTCGCACCGCTGCAGATAGTGGCGGGCGGCCCGCTCGCGATCGGCGCTGACGTCGAGCACTTGCGCGATTTGGCCCGGCCCTACCATGCCCTGTACTTCGGTGGCATGGGGGCGCGCGGCCGGAACTTCTACAACGATGTGCTCAAGCGCTACGGCTACGAGGAGCTGGCCGGGGAACTTCAGGACGCGTATCTCAGCGGCGACAAGGCCGCGGCCGCGGCCATGGTGCCAGCCGCTCTCGTGGCCGGGATCTCGCTGATCGGCACCGAGGCATTCGTGCGGGAGCGGATCGCCGCCTACCAGGACGCCGGTGTCACTATCCTCAATGTGCAGCCGGTCGGGCCTAATGGCATCGCCGACGTCGAGACCGTGGCCGGCTGGCTGTGTTAGCCGGGCAGCGGAGCTGACGTTAGCCAGGCAGCGGAGCTGACGCTGAGCGCCGGCGGAGGTGCACGGGCAATGAGCGCGGATGCGGGCTACGACGAGTTCGGGCTGCTGCCCGACAACGCCGCCGAGGCCGGCCTGCCGTTCGGCCGCGCGCCCGCCGTCGCCCGGCACTCCTTCACGGTCGGAGCCGGGCAGAAGGTCAGCGCCATCCACTGGCACAGCGCGCTGCCCGACCTCGTCCTGCTGCACGGCGGCGGCCAGAACGCGCACACCTGGGACACAGTGGCGCTGGCTCTCGGCCGCCCGCTGCTGGCGGTGGATCTGCCGGGGCACGGGCACTCCGACCGGCGCGCCGACCGTGACTACGGACCGTGGCGCAACGCCGAGGCGGTCGCCTCGGTACTTGACCAGGCGCACCGCCGGTGGCCGGGGCGCGGGCTGGTAGTGGTCGGGATGTCGCTGGGCGGTGTCACCGCGATCCGGCTCGCCGCGACCCGGCCGGATCTGGTCCGGCGGCTCGTGATCGTCGACGTCACGCCCCAGGCGCACGAACGGCACGGCCAGCTGAGCCAGGCGGACCAGGGCGCGGTCGCCCTGGTGACCGGGCCGCCGGTGTATGACAGCTTCGAGCAGATGGCGGCCGCCGCCGTGGCGGCCAGCCCGCGGCGGCCGCGCTCGGCCGTCGAGCGCGGCGTGCGGCACAACTCGACGCAGCTCCCCGACGGCCGGTGGACCTGGCGGTATGACCTGTTCGACCGGCCGCAGGGGCTGACCGACTTCGCCTCCCTCTGGGCCGACGTGGCGAGCCTGACCATGCCGGTCATGCTGGTCCGCGGTGGCGACTCGAAGTTCGTCGCCGACGCGGACGCGGAGCGTTTCCTGGACCTGCAGCCGACGGCCCGGATCGAGACGGTCGCGGACTCCGGCCACGCGGTACAGAGCGACCAGCCGCTCGCGCTGACCCGGCTCATCGCCGACTTCGCGCTGGCCTAGGTCCAGCGCATGACCCGGCCAGCCCTGGGCAGGTCAGATGATCTGCCCAGCTCAGGGAGGCACGCAGATGGGTTTCATGGACAAGCTCAGGAACAAGCTGCAGATGGGGCGCGGTCGCGTCAAGCAGGAGACTGGCCGGGCGACCGGTGACCCGTATCTGGAGGCCGAGGGCAAGGGCGAGCGCATCGGCGGCAGCGTGAAGCAGGTCGGCGAGCAGGCCAAGGACGCCGGCCGCAACATCAAGGACGCGATGAAGCCGCCAACGCGCTAGGCAGCGCGAAGCAGCCGAGAGCCGAGTAGACCGGGCGCGGGCGGCACGTTTCGTGTGTGCCGCCCGCGTCCGGTCTGCTCGGCGTTATTTGTTCCCGTACTCCGGCGCCCGCTTGCCGACGTAGGCCGCCATCGCCTCGCCCGCGTCGGCGGTCTGCGCGGTGAGGATCTGCTGCCGGTTCTCCATCTCGATCATCGCGTCAAACGACGGGATCTCCAGCGCCAGCCACATGCCCTGCTTGGTGAGGGACAGCGACATCGGCGGGGCTTCCAGCAGGGCATCCAGCGTCGCGTCGACCGTCGCGTCGAGTTCCTCGCGCGGCACCACGTCGGTAACCAGGCCGATCCGCAGCGCCTCGGCCGCGCCGAACCTGCGGCTGGTGAGCATCAGCTCGTGCGCGCGAGCCGCCCCGACGAGGCGCGGGAGCAGCCACGAGGTGCCGATGTCGCAGCCGGTCACGCCGATCCGGATGAACGAGGTGGCGAACACGGCCGTCGTGGCGGCGATCCTGATGTCGCTGGCGCAGACCAGGGCCAGCCCGCCGCCCGCGGCCGGGCCGTTGACGGCCGCGATTACCGGCTGCGGCAGCCGGCGGATCTGCTGTGCCAGCGCGGCGATCGTCCGCTGCACCGCCCAGGACCGCTGTACCTGGCCGGCCTGCTCGGTCCCGGCTACCACGCCGAAGCCGCCGAGGTCGAGCCCGGCGCAGAAGCCGCGGCCCGCGCCGGTCAGCACGACGGCCCGGCAGGCGGTGTCCGCGGCCAGCGTGTGCAGGTGGTCGTGCAGCTCCGCGACCAATCCGGCGGTCAGCGCGTTGAGCTTGGCTGGCCGCGACAGCGTCAGCTGCACGACGCCAGGTCTGCGCTCAGTCCGCGCTATCAGCTCGCCCATCGGTCGATTCCTTCCGCTCGCCGGTCACTGCTGGCCGGGCTGTGCTGGCCGGTCAGGGGCCACCAGGTGCCGGACTGCCAGTCCCGGCCCGACCAGAGATCGAACTCGGCCTGGCGCGGGTGTCGCTCCAGCCGGGGCGCCGGGTCCAGGATCATCGTCTGCTCGTCGGCCGCGTCGAAGCGCGGCCAGCCGGGCAGCCCCGCGGCGGCCGGCGGCTGCCCCGCGGCGAACGCCGCCCAGGCGCTCGCCGTCTCGACGCACAGCCGGGCTTGCGCATCACCAGCCGCGGCGAGCGGCGCGGCGGCGCCGGCCGCCCAGACCGCGAACATGTCCATCCCGTGCCCGGCGGTGAGCTGCTCCGGCAGCCCCGGCGGGCAGCCGTCGAACCGGTACCGCCACACCGGCGCGTGCGCGGCCTGGGCCAGCGCGAGCCGCCTGGTCGGGACGCCGTACCGTTCGGCGCTGAACACGGCCAGCCGGACGCCGGCGTCGTCCAGGTCCGGCCGGGCTGTCCGGTAGGCGGCGAGCATGTCGGCGGCTGCTTGCGCGCCGAACAGGTCCGCCAGCACGCGCGGGGCCTGATCGGCGGCCGAGTCGTCCTGCAGCTGATAGGTGACGCCCTCGTTCCCGTTGCTGCCGATCAGCAGCGGGACGCCCGCGGCGGCGCCCGCCCCGACGGCGCGGACGGGCAGTACCGGGATGCCCGGCGCGCCGAGCACCGGCCGCCACACCCACGTGCCCGCCGGGCCGGCGGCGACTGCATCCTGCGCCGCGATCAACTCGCCGGCCGGGACCTGCTGCAGCCGGTGCGCGGTGGCGTCGGTCAGGCCGAGCACGGCCAGGAGCAGGCGCCGGACCGCGGCTGCCTGCCCGGCCGTCGCCAGGTGTTCGCCGCCGCCGCTGGCCGAGATCGCGCGGCTGACCAGACCCGCCGCGAGGGGCGAGGCGAGCAGGTTGGCGATGCTCTTCGCCCCGGCCGAGACACCGTACGCGCAGACCCGGTCCGGGTCCCCGCCGAACGCCGCGATGCTGGCGCGCACCCACCGCAGCGCCGCGACCTGATCCAGGAAGCCGGACTGCCCGGACGCGGCGAAGTCCGGGCCGGCGGCGTCACCCAGGTGCAGGAAGCCGAGCGCGCCGAGCCGGTAGTTGAACGTGACGACGACGAGGCCGCGGCTCGCCATGTCGGCCGCGTCCCCGACCAGGTCACTCGCGCCCGAGCCCTGCGCGTAGCCGCCGCCGTGCACCCAGACCAGCACCGGGTAGCCGGCCGGAGCGGGCGACGGCCGGGCGGGCGCGGTCACGTTGACGTAGAGGCAGTCCTCGTCCCGGTTCAGCTCGGCAGGCGCACCAGTGAACGGGTTGACCGCTTCGCTCTGCCAGGCGACCGGGCCCGGCTCGGTGGCCGGGCGGACCCCGGTCCAGGACTCCGGCGGCTGCGGCGGCCGGAACCGCAGCGGCCCGGACGGTGCCGCGGCGTACGGAATGCCCCGCCACACCAGCAGCCCGTCCAGCTCGGTCCCGCGCACCTGACCGGACGCGGTCTGCACCAGGCCGGACGCAGTGCTCATGGCCCCTTGATATCACGGCTGCGCGGCCTGATCAGTGGCCGGATATGTCGGTAAGCTGCCTCCTATCTGCCGCGGAAGGGATCCTCGTGGGCGCACTTGACGATCGGGTAGCTGTCATCACCGGCGCTGGCCGCGGGCTCGGGCGCGAGCACGCGCTGCTATTCGCGGCCGAGGGCGCGAAGGTGGTCGTCAACGATCTCGGCGGCGGCCCGGACGGCTCGGGCAGCGACGCGTCACCGGCGCAGCAGGTCGTCGACGAGATCCGCGCGGCGGGCGGACACGCAGTCGCCAACGCCGATGACGTGACCACGGCAGCGGGCGCGCAGGGCCTGATCCAGCAGGCCATCGACGAGTTCGGCGCGCTGCACGTGCTGGTCAACAACGCCGGCATCCTGCGGGACCGGATGCTCGTCAACATGACCGACGACGAGTGGGACGCCGTCGTCAGGGTGCACCTGCGCGGCCACTTCATGCCGCTGCGGGCCGCGGCGCAGTACTGGCGCGGGCAGTCGAAGGCGGGCAACGACAGCCTGCATCCCTCGGTGATCAACACCTCGTCCACTTCGGGGCTGTTCAACAACCCCGGCCAGCTCAACTACGGGTCGGCCAAGACCGGCATCGCCACGATGACGATCATCGCGCAGCGCGAACTGGACCGGTACGGCGTGAAGGTCAACGCGATCTGCCCGGCGGCCAGGACCCGGCTGACGCTGGCGACGCCCGGCATTCCCGACTCCATCAGCCAGGTGCCGGACGAGGGCTTCGACCCGATGGACCCGGCGAACGTGTCGCCGTTCGTCGCCTACCTCGCGACCGCGGCGTGCCCGGTCAAGGGCCGGATCTTTTTCGTGGCGGGTGGCGGTGTCCACCTGTTCCAGCCGTTCGCGCTCATCGACAGCATCTCCAAGGACGGCAAGTGGACGGTCGAGGAGCTGATGACCGAAGGCGCCCGGCTCGCCGACGTGCCGTTCGACCTCGGCCGGGTACCGCTCTGACGATCCGTGCAACCTCATCGCGTCCGCGTGAATCGTTACTGGCAGAGCATTCACTCGGGCTGTCGGGCGGAGGAGCACATGGGCGATGGCATCCGCCGACGATGAGTTTGCCGAGTACGCAGAGGCCGCGTCGGCGGGCCTGCTCAGCACCGCGTTCCTGCTGTGCGGGAACTGGCACGCCGCGGAGGACCTGACTCAGACGACGCTGGCGAAAGTCTTCGCCGCCTGGCGGCGGATCCGCCATCAGGAAGCCGTGCATGCGTACGCCCGGCGGACGCTGCTCAACACCTACCTCGCCGACCGCCGGAAGAACCGGCACGGCGAAGTGCTCACCGGAGATCCTGCCGTGTTCGACGAGCCGGCCGTGGAGCCGTACACGCCCGAGCTGAAGATCACGCTCATCGACGCGCTCGCCACGCTCCCGCCGAAGGCACGCGCGGTAGTCGTGCTGCGCTACTGGGAGGACATGAGCGTCGAGCAGGTCGCCGGGCTGCTGGGCTGCTCGACCGGGAACGTGAAAAGCCAGAGCGCCCGCGCGCTCGACAAGCTGCGCACCCTGCTCGACGGCGCGCTGCCCGGCATGACTCCAGGCAATCAGGGGGACAAACCATGACGAGCGGAGGAGAGCACGAGATGGACCCCGCCCGGCTGCGCGTCCTGATGGAAGGCGCAGTGTCCGGTCGCCCGCCGGTCCCGCACCTGGTGACCGGAGCTTTGCGTCAGGGGCTGCGGATCCGGCGGCGCCGGCGCATCCAGGCCGCCGCCGCCCTGGCGGCGGCGCTGGCCGTGGTGATCGTGGCCCCGCTAGCGGCGGGGGCACTCACCGGTCATCGCCCGCCATCGCGGCCCGGCAGCGCGCCGGCCGCGTTCGCGATCCTCAACGGCCCGCGGCACGCCATGGTCGTGCCGGTCATGCAGGGATCGGACACCGCGGGCCGTCCGATCGCGCTCCGAGGCTTGGTGTTCGATGTCGGCATCGGCGAGGTGGCGGCGCTGGCGCCGGGCGGGCGGACCCTCGACGTGCTCACCAACGCCGGGGTGACCCCCGTGGACGTCTCGACGCGGACGGCGGGCCGGCCGATTCCGGTGGCGTGCGGCCGGGGCTGTTACGGCCTCGGCATGGTGCTGTCACCTGACGGCACGACCGCCTGGGTCGAGGTGGGTGCGATCCCGGAAAAGCCGGGCATTGCGAAGGGCGTGGTTCCGGTCAATCTCAGCACCGGGAAGGCAGGGCGGCTCATCCCCTTGACCGGCGCCGGCTTCATTACGATCACGCCCGACGGGCGGACCGTCTACGTGGAACTGGGCGGCGGCGGCCAGGCCAAGGTCCTGCCGATCAGCACGGCCACGGGCACGGCCCTGCGCCCGGTAACCCGCGAGGCGGCCGCCGCTGGCAGTGCCTACGGCATCGCGATGGCCCCGCGCGGGCACACGCTCTATCTCTGCTACAGCAGCCACGCTGGCGTGGCCGCGGGTCAGGCCAGTCAGGTACTCGTTCCGGTCGACACGGCGACCAGGAAGGCGGCGGCACCGATTCTGGTCCGGAACTTCCTCGGCTGCGCGGTGGCGTTCTCGGCCGACGGTAAGACCACGTACGTGGGCGGCAGCACCGGCGTCGTCCCGATCGACACCGCCACCGGCACCCTGCTGCCGAAGATCGGCATGCCGGCCTGGATGACGGCCTTCGATATTCAGGTCGACCACCTCACGATGTCGTCCGACGGCAGGATCCTCTACGCCAGCAACTCGGTCACCGGGATCCAGCCGATCGACGTCGCCAGCAACGCCTTGCTGCGGCCGGCCCGGCTCGGTGCCGCGCCGGCTGGCTTCCAGCCCAACGGCCTCGTCGCGGTCGGCCCGGCCGGCCCGGCCTACGTGTCCTTCGTGCGACCGCACGGCCACGGGCAGTCCGCTGTCTGGGTCGCGCCGGTCAGCCTCGCCACCGGCCGGACCGGCCAGCCGGTCGACGTCGGCGTCGGCGTCGGCGGTCAGGTGCGGGTGGCGATCGTCTTCGCCCGGTGAACCGGCCTCCCGGCGGCCGCCGGAGGCCCGGTCGTTACTGTGGTCCCTGGGCACGTGCCGGCCAGCCTGGGAGGCTCGATGAGCAACAGTTCGGTGGCGATCGTCGGCGGGCACATAGTGCCGGTGGCCGGGCCCCCGATCGAGAACGGCACCGTGCTCATCACCGACGGGAAGATCACCGCGGTCGGAGCGGACGTGCCCGTGCCGGACGGAATCGACATCATCGACGCGGCGGGCAAGTGGGTCCTGCCCGGCTTCATCGAGGCGCACGGGCACGTCGGAGTGCACGAGGAAGCCGAGGGCTGGGCCGGCTCGGACACCAACGAGATGACCGACCCGGTGACCGCGAACGTCCGCGCGCTGGACGCGATCAACCCGGCCGATCTCGGCTTCCGCGACGCGGTCGGCGGCGGCGTGCTGGCCGTGAACGTGAACCCCGGCTCGGGCAACCCGATCGGCGGCCAGACCTGCGCGCTGAAGTGCTGGGGCCGGACCGTCGACGAGATGCTGCTGCGCGCGCCGGCCGGGATGAAGTCGGCGCTCGGCGAGAACCCCAAGCGCGTGTACGGGGAGCAGAAGAAGACGCCCAGTACCCGGCTCGGCGTGGCCGCGGTCATCCGCGGCGCGTTCGTCGAGGCGGCCAACTACCTGGCCAGGATCGCCGCCGAGGAAGCCAAGCCGGAGGGCGACCGCAAGCCGATAGACCGCGATCTCAAGCTCGAAGCGCTGGGCCTGGTGCTGCGGCGTGAGATCCCGTGGCGGCAGCACTGCCACCGGGCCGACGACATCGCGACCGCGCTGCGGATCGCCGACGAGTTCGGCTACGAGCTCGTCATCGACCATGGCACCGAGGCGCACCTGGTCGCGGACCTGCTCGCGGCCAGGGGAGTGCCGGTGATCATCGGGCCGCTGTTCACGTCGCGGTCCAAGGTCGAGCTCCGCAACCGGTCGCTGGCCAACCCGGGCAAGCTTGCCCAGGCCGGCGTCACGATCGCGATCACCACCGACCACCCGGTCGTCCCCATCAACTTCCTGGTGCACCAGGCCTCGCTGTCGGTGAAGTACGGCCTCGACAAGGACGTGGCGATCGAGGCGCTGACCATCAACCCGGCCCGCATCATCGGGGTAGCGGACCGGCTCGGCTCGCTGGAGGCGGGCAAGGACGGCGACGTGGTGGTCTGGTCGGGTGACCCGCTGGACGTGCTGAGCCGGGTCGAGCGGGCCTTCCTCGACGGACGCGAGATCTACACCGCGACCGGCCCGGAGCCGGTCTTCGCAGACCGGTACTGACCGCGCCGAACCGACCGCGCCGGACGCCCAGGTCCGCGCGGACACCCGCTTGCTCTGCCACTATGGTCGGGTGTTAGGGCAGGTCGCGTTCGTCCTCGCGATGGTCGCCGTGGTCATCGCCGCCAGGCTCGTCGCCGACCGCGTGAACGTCCCGTACACGATCATCGTGACGGTCTGCGGGCTGATCTACGCGGCGTTGCCCGGCCCTAACCTGAAGCTCGATCCGCACCTGGTCCTGGTGCTCATCATCCCGCCGTTGCTCTACAGCGCGGCCCGGCGGTCGAGCCTGCTGGCGATCCGCGCCAACTGGCGGCCGATCGCGAGTCTGTCGGTGGTGCTCGTGCTGATCACCACGTTCACGGTGGCCGCGCTTTCCTCGCTCGTCACGCCCGAGATTTCGTTCGCCGCGGGGGCCGTACTCGGCGCCGCCGTCGCGCCGCCAGACCCGGTTGCGGCGCTGTCGATCGGAGCCCGGGCCGGGATGCCGCCGCGGCTGACCGCCCTGATCGGCGGGGAGGGCCTGCTCAACGACGCGACCGCGCTGACCACGCTGCAGGTGGCGGTCGCCGCGACCGTCGGCGGCGGGTTCTCGATCGCGTTCGCGGCCGGCAAGTTCGTCCTGGCCGCGGTCGGCGGCCTGGCCATCGGGCTGGCGGTGGGCTACGTACTGCGCCTGGGCCGGCATCTGCTCCGGGACCCGCTGGTGGCGAACACCGCGTCGCTGGCCACCCCGTTCCTGGCCTACCTCGCGGGCGAGGAGGCACACGTATCCGGTGTGCTCGCGGTGGTGATCGCGGGCCTGATGGCGGGGCATGACCCGCCCAGCGGCGAGTCGGGTGCCAGCCGGCTGCAGACCACCTCCGTCTGGCAGCTGATCGACTTCCTGCTCGAAGGCCTGGTCTTCCTGCTCATCGGGCAGCAACTGCCGGCCGTGCTGCGCGGGCTCGGCAACGAGAGCCCGGCCCGCACCGCCGCCGCGATCGCCGTCACGCTGGCCGCGGTGCTGGTCGTGCGGCCGCTGTGGCTGATCCTGACCCAGATCGTGCCCGGCTGGTTCGGCTGGCGGCTCGGGGACTACGCACCGACCCTCAACGGCCGCGAGGTAACGGCGCTGACCTGGGCGGGCACCAGGGGAGTCATCACCCTGGCGGCGATCTTCACGGTGCCGACGATGCTGGACAACGGCCGTCCGTTCCCGGACCGCGACCTGCTGCTGCTCTGCGCCTACGTGGTCGTGCTCGTGACGCTCGTGGGCCAGGGCCTCACGTTCGGTCCGCTGCTACGCCGGCTCGGCCTGCGCGCGAACGAAACCGAGGCGATCGGCGTGCGCAACGACGCCCGGCTGGCGTCGCTCGCGGCGGCGGCCGAGACGGTCACTGACATGCAGGTGGAGGAGGGACTGCCCGCGTCGGTCGCCGACGCGCTGCGCCGCGGGCTGCGGCAGCGGGAAGAGCGGCTGCGGGCCCGCATCAGCCTGCTGGAAGACGCCGACATCGACGACGGGTGGCCGCCGGAGCTCGAGCAGTCAGTCCGCGCCCAGCACCGGATGATCGGCGCGCAGCGGGACGAGTTCGTCCGCTGGCGGGACAGCGGCCGCCTCTCGGACGAGAGCATGCGGCAACTGCAGCGCGAGCTGGATCACGAGGAGCGCATGCTCCCAGGCCAGTGACCGGAGCAGCCGAAGCTACCGGTTGACCGTCCCGATGTCCGCGTACCGGTCGCCGGCGGCGGTGCCGAAATGGTCTCCAGCCACGCCAGGTCGGCCGTGGTCAGCTTTACGTCGGCCGCGGCGAGGTTCTGCTCCAGGTAGCGGGGCCGCTTCGTGCCGGGGATCGGCACTATGTCCTGACCCTGGTGCAGCACCCGGGCGAGGGCCAGCCGGCCGGGCGTATAGTCCCCGGCACCGTAGAACTCGGACATTCCCATGCAGCCAAGGCCGATCGAGGACACCGCAAGCGAGCCAAGCAGGCGTGGCTCCATGTCGAAAACCCATCGGGGCTGCGGCCGGCGGCCCGAGCTGGCCTGCGGCATCTTTTTCCGCGTATCTCGGTCCGGCCTGGGCAGCCGAGCGGCTAGCGCGTACCGTGGGTGTAATGAAACCAACGCGGGTCGGCCCCGGAAGACGTTATCTTCCGGGAAGTCCGTTTAACACTCCCGTCATCGAGGAACCCGCCGAGATCTACGAGCAGAGTGACTTGGTGACGCACGACAAGTACGGCCTGGGCAGCGTCCTTGAGGTCGACGGCGAAACCGCCATAGTAATCGACTTCGGCACGCGCCGGATGCGGCTCGCGCTGCCGTGCGCGAAGCTCTTCAAGCTGTAGCTGACAGCGCCTCAGTGCCGGGTGGTCCTCCTGATGCGAAGGAGCCACCCGGTCAGGCAGATCGAGCTGACCTGGTCTTTTAGACCGGCTGCACCTGCTCGGCCTGAGGCCCCTTGGCGCCCCTGGTGGCGGTGTACTCCACCCGCTGGTTCTCCTGCAGGCTTCGGTAACCCTCAGTCTGAATCGCGGAGTGGTGCACGAAGACGTCGGCGGTGCCGTCGTCCGGTTCGATAAAACCGAACCCCTTATCAGCGTTGAACCACTTCACGGTGCCTTGAGCCATGGAATTCTCCTCGGTGCTAGAACGCGCTTCGGGACGGCCTGACTAGGTATCCCGTGGCCGTCGCGATCGCCTGCCGGAGAATCTGGCCGATTCAATGTCCAGGCGCCCGCTGTCAGAATTCGCAGGCGCTATGACACGTGAACGAACTTCGACTACAACCATCGCCATTAAACACCATCGGGCCACGTTGGCTGGCCGGGACAGCGGGTCAGGGCCGGTCGGCGCTGGCCGACACCTCGCCGTCGACCAGCAGGGCCAGGATGTCCCCGACTGTGCGTTCCCTGCTCGTGGGTTCGCGGAGCGGCAGATGGGCCCGGATGCGGTACCGATTTCGACGGCCCGCCTTTTCCTTCACGATGTAGCCGTCGTCGGCCAGGTCCTGGACGATGCCGTAGGCACTGCGCTCAGTGATTCCGACCCGCTGCGCGATATCGAGCAGGCGGACGCCGGGATCGCGCGCGATGCACAGCAGCACCCTGGCGTGGTTGGTCAGGAAGGTCCATCCGGCAGCGGGCATTGAGTCTTCTATTCTGGAATTACTTTGCTAGCAATGTTCTGCCAGCATAGCGGCGAGCGAGCTAGCCGCCACGACGACCGAGGTGAGACGTGTGGATGCGCGAACCGTGTGGGTGGCCAAGGACGATGGCAGCGACATCGTCCGGGCTGACGCCATCGCTGCAGTCGGCCGTGACTACAACGGCAATATCACTGCCCGGCTGGCCGGGGGCGAGGGTTCAGCCGTGACGCTGGTGGCGCCGGCCGCTGGCGGCCCCGCTACCCCGGATGATTTCCACCGCCAGCTGATCAGGACTGTCGCCGAGCTGACGCACACAGCCGAGGCGAGCGTGGTGCGGCCCGTCTGGGCCGACGAGGGGGGCTGGCAGTGGATCAACGAGCGGCTATAGCGGGCGGGCGAGCGGCTGGCGACGGTGCTTCTCGAGCCGGGCGGCGCTGGGCCAGCGAACAGCGGTGGCCCAGCCCAGCCGCTCGAACACGCGGATGAGCCCGGCGGACAGGTCGATCTGACCGCGATCGACGCCGTGCCGTGCGCAGGCCGGATCGGAGTGGTGCGTGTTGTGCCAGCTCTCGCCGAACGAGAGCAGGGCCAGCGGCCACAGGTTCGTGGCCCGGTCATGCTTGCGGGTGGTGTAGGGCCGGCTGCCGAGCAGGTGGCACAGCGAGTTGACGCTCCAGGTGACGTGCTGCAGCAAGAAGATCCGGACCAGCCCGGCCCACAGGAGCGCGAGCAGCGCCCCGCGGGCGCTCCCGATCGCCCAGCCGATCCCGAACGGAATTGCGAGCGAGACGACGCAGAGCGCGGGAAACGCCCTCGATATCGCCAGCATCGCGGGGTCGGCCAGCATGTCGGGTGCATAGGTCTGGCGTGATGTCGGGTCGTTGCGGAACAGCCAGCCCGCGTGGGCGTGCAGGAGGCCGCGCAGCTGGCCGATGGCGCCGGTGCCATAGCGGTACGGCGAGTGCGGATCACCTGGCCGGTCCGTGAACGCGTGATGGCGCCGGTGTACCGCTACCCAGCTGTTGACCTCGCCCTGGAAGCTCATCGAGCCCGCGAGCGCCAGCGCGACGCGCAGGCCCGACCGGGCGGTGAAGCTGCGGTGGGTCAGGCACCGGTGGAAGCCCACTGTCACGCCGAACCCGGTCAGCAGGTAGAAGAACAGAGCCAGCCCGGCATCGGCATAGCCGACGCCCCGGCCCCACAGCAGCCATACCGCGGCTACCAGGCCAGCGAACGGGCCGACCACCAGCACGGCGGTCACCGTGATCTGCAGGACTCGCTGCGCCGGGGTCTGCGGCGGCACATCAGCGACGGCAAAGGAACTTTGGCCGTCATAGCGGCCCGTGGACTGGTCTTGGACGGCGAGTTGGTCGTGCGTCACGAGCTGGTCTTGGCTCATTGCCTGCCTCACTCTCTGGGTTGCAGGGAGATGGGATCCGGCAGGCACATGGTCTGGACCAGCGGAACTCGGTTGCGGCGGCAAGCTACCCCGGCGGGGCAGTCGGAACCGCTCGATACTAGAAACAAATTGCTAGTATTATTGATCTAGGATACTGTCAAATTCAAGCGCGAGTCCGATCTGAGCCGGGTCCCGGCTGGGCTGGCGCCGGATGCCTGCGCACAAGCTCGTGAGCAGGCACCTTGGTCGCCTTCGTCCGCCTGTGGTGACTGCTCCTTTATCTGCGGCGGGTGACAAGTCCGCTCATTCACCAGAGGAGCTCCCTCATGCCGGAGGCAACCACCGCCAGCCCGCTGCGCGGCGGCCCTGATCAAAAGCGCATGATGCGCGCGGTCACCAGCCGGGACGACGTTCCTGCGCTGCCGGCCCGGTCCGAGCGCGGCTACCAGGTCGCCGTCATCACCGGCCTGCTCGACATCACCCGCGCGCCCGCGCTGCGCGAGCCGCTGCTGCGCCTGCTCCGGCCCGCGGCCAGCCGGCTCATCCTCGACCTGTCGCTGGTCAGCCATATCGACGCCAGCGGTCTGGCCGTCCTCGTCGGCACCGAACGGCGGGCCCGGCTGCTCGGCGGGTCGCTCCGGCTGGCGGCGGTCAGGCCAGCAGTGAGTATCGCCGTGCGCGCGGCTGGCCTGGACCGGCTCCTGGAGATCTTTCCGACCGTCCAGTCGGCGGTGCACAGCCCGGCCCGCAGCTGATCCACGCGCGCCGCAGTCGGCTTGATCGAGTGACCGCGCGGGCGGCCGGCTGACGGCGGCTCTGCTGGCGGGAATGCCTCCGGGCCGCACGCTGCTGACATGATCATGAACGGGCACACAGACTCACTGCCGCTGGCGGTCCTGGACTTCGTGGGCATCGAGTACGGCGAAGACGCCGCCGCGTCGATCGCTGGAGCCGTCGGCATCGCGCAGGCCGTGGAAGCCGCGGGCTACCGGCGTTACTGGGTCTCCGAGCACCACAACATGCGCAGCCTCGCGTGCAGCGCACCGGAGTTGCTGATCGCCCACATAGGCGCGTTCACGTCGCGGATCCGCGTCGGCGCGGCCGGCATCATGCTGCCCAATCACGCCTCGCTGAAGGTCGCCGAGACGTTCCGAACGCTGCTGGCGATGTATCCCGGCCGGATCGATCTCGCGCTCGGCCGCGCGCCCGGCACCGACCCGCTGACCGCGCACGTGCTGCGCCGGGGCATGTCGGCCGATCCTGCGGCTGAGTTCCCGGCCCAGGTCGGCGAGCTGCTGGCGTTCCTCGGGGATGGATTCCCCGAGCGGCATCCGTACGCCCCGCTGATCGCGGCGCCACTGGTGCCCGAGCGGCCTGAGCTGTTCATGCTCGGCTCCAGCGCGTACGGGCCCCGGTTTGCCGCGGTCAACGGATTCAGCGCGGTGTTCGCGCACCATATGAGCCCCGACGTCGCGGTCGAGGCGCTGCGCGACTACCGGCGCCGGTTCGAGCCGCGGGAGCCGGGCACCGAGCCATATTCGGCCATGTCCGTGCTCGCCTTCGCCAGCGATGACGATGAGTCCGTGCTGGATTTCGAAGCCGCGTGGACGCTGACGATCCGCAACATCCGGCGCGGCGTCCGGGAGCCGATCGCGCCGGAGACGGTGCAGGAGCTAGCCAGGTCGGAGGACTTCCGGGCCGGGCGCAACGAGGATGGCCGCATGATCACCGGCGCTCCGGCTGATGTCGCGTCGCGCCTGCTTGAGCTGAAGGACCAGGCGCAAGCCGACGAGATCGTCGTCGTCACGCCGAGCCTGGACCGGGCCCGGCGCACCGCCAGCTACGTGGCGCTCGCACAGGCCTGGCGGAAAGCCGCCTAGTCGGCGGCAGGAGCGCTACGACAGGGCCGGGTTCAGCACCTGGAACAAGATCATATCTTGCCACCGGCCGGCAATCCGCAGGTAGGCGGGCGCCATGCCGATGCGCTCGAAGCCATTGCGCTCCAGTACCCGCTGTGAGCCGATGTTGTCCAGCAGGGTCTCGGCCTGGACCCGGTGCAGCCCGAGCCGGGTGAACGCGATCCCGACAATCTCCCGCAGGGCTGCGGTCGCGAGACCCCGGCCGTTCGCGCTCTGGCCCACCCAGTAGCCCACGCTGCAGGACAGGAACGGCCCGCGGACGATGCCGTTGAGCGTGATCCGGCCGGCGATCCGGCCGGAGTCGAGGATGACGTGCGGCAGGACGGTCCCCCGGGCGTGCCGGTCCAGGACGTCCTCGATCCCGGTTAGCTGGCCCTCGGCGGTGAAGTAGCCCGCACTGCGGACCGGCTCGAACGGCGCGAGGAAGTCCCGGTTGGCGGCCAGCAGCGCGGCCACCTCGGTGGCGTCGGCGGGGGAGATCAGTCGGGTGACGGTCACGGCCGACGATTGTGTCAGTTCCGGGCGGCCTGCTGCGCCGCGGCCGCCACCGTCTGCGCGAGCAGGACGGCGATCGTCACCGGCCCGACGCCGCCGGGAACCGGCGTGATCAGCCGGGCTACCTCGCGCGCCGCCGCGAAGTCCACGTCCCCGACCGGCCCGGGGCTGTAGCCGGCGTCCAGCACGACGGCACCCGGCTTGACCCAGTCACCCCGCACGAACTCGGCCCGGCCGACCGAGGCCACCAGGATGTCCGCGGTCGCCGCGATTGCGGGCAGGTCGCGGGTCTTCGAGTGACAGTAGGTGACGGTCGCGTCGCGAGCCAGCAGCAGCATCCCCGCGGGCTTGCCGAGGATCGGGCTGCGCCCGATCACCACCGCGTGCTGGCCGGCCGGGTCGACGCCGTAGGCGTCCAGCAGCCGCAGCATGCCGCCGGGCGTAGCCGACGCGAACCCGGCCAGCCCGAACGCCATCGCCGCGAAGGAGTGCATGGTCACGCCGTCCACGTCCTTGGCCGGCGCGATCGCCTCGAACGCCGCCCGCTCGTCGATGTGGGCCGGCACCGGGTGCTGCAGCAAGATCCCGTGCACGGCCGGGTCGGCCGACAGCTCGCGCAGCACGCCGGTCAGCTCAGCGGTCGTTGTCTGCTCCGGCAGGCCGACGGGCCGGGACTCGATGCCAGTGCTCGCCGCCCGGCGCTGCTTCATCCGCACGTAGGTCACCGAGGCCGGGTCCGCGCCCACGATCACGGTGGCCAGGCACGGCCTGACCCCGTTCGCGACCAGGTCCGCAGCACCGGTGGTCGCGTCCGCGAGGATCTCGCGCGCGAGCCCAGTGCCCTCCATCAGCTCAGCCGTCACATCTGTCCCGTCCGTGTGCGCGTTCTGCGGTCAAGTCCACCTTAAGGAGCCGGCCGGGCCGGTCAGGGCCTGGCCGGGGATCTCTGCTTCGCCCTACGCTGGCAGCGGCATGGAGCAACCTGCGCGCGCGACTAACTGGGCCGGGAACGTCACCTTCCGCGCCTCGGCGATCCGCCGGCCAGGCAGCGTGCCCGAACTGCAGCGGCTGGTCGCCGCGACCGACCGGATCCGGGCGCTGGGCACCGCGCACTCGTTCAGCCGGGTCGCGGACACCACCGGCGAGCTGGTCTCGGTCGCGGATCTGCCGCCACGGTTCGACCTCGATCCGGGCAGCAGCTCGGTCACGGTGAGCGCGGGCCTGCGCTACAGCGACATCGCCCCGCGGCTGGACGCGGCCGGGTTCGCGCTGGCCAATCTCGCCTCGCTGCCGCACATCTCGGTGGCGGGGGCGGTCGCCACCGGGACGCACGGGTCGGGGAACGGCAATCAGTGCCTCGCCGCGGCGGTGCGGGCGCTGGAGATCGTGACCGGCGCCGGGGACCTGGTCCGGGTCAGCCGGGAGTCCGATCCCGGCCGGCTGGCCGGCCTGATCGTGGCGATCGGCGCCTGCGGGGTCGTCACCAGCCTCACGCTCGATCTGGTGCCCGCGTTCGAGGTTCGCCAGTGGGTCTACGAGCAGGTCCCGTTCGCCGCCATCGCGGAGAACTTCGGCGCCGTCTGCGCCGCGGGCTACAGCGTCAGCGTCTTCACCGGCTGGCGGCCGGACCGGGCGGATCGGATCTGGGTGAAGAGCACGGACCCGGCGCCGCGGCCGGAGCGCTGGCTTGGTGGCCGGCTCGCGCGGACCCGGCAGCATCCGATCGCCGGGCTGCCGGCCGACTGCGCCACCCCGCAGGGTGGTGCGCCCGGCCCCTGGTACGAACGGCTGCCGCATTTCCGGCCGGAATTCACCCCCAGTGCCGGCGCGGAACTGCAGTCGGAGTTCCTGATCGCGCGGCCGGACGCTGCGGCGGCCCTGCTCGCCCTGGACCAGGTGCGCGCCGAACTGGCTCCGGTCGTGCAGGTATCGGAGATCCGCACAGTTGCCGCCGACGACCTATGGCTCAGCCCGGCCTACCGGCGCGACAGCGCCGCCTTCCACTTCACCTGGATCCCGGACGCCGCGGCGGTCGCGCCGGTGCTCGCCAGCGTGCAGGAAGCGCTGGCGCCGTACGCGCCCCGGCCGCACTGGGGCAAGGTCAGCGGCATCCCGGCCGCTGCGGTCTCGGGCCGCTACCCGCGCCTGGCTGACTTCGGCCGGCTCGCGGCCGAGTTCGACCCGGCCGGGAAGTTCCGGAATGACTTCGTGGCCGGCGATCTCACCGGGCCTGCGGCAGCTTGACGCTGCGGCCCTTTCGCGGGCCGGCCGACGAGGGCGGCGGTACGACCGGGCCGATATCCCCGTCGGGCGCCTCATCCAGGTCAACGATCACCGGCGCGTGGTCGCTCGGGCCGGTGCCTTTGCGCGCCTGCCGGTCGATCCAGGCGGCCCGGACCCGGTCCGCCACCGGCGCGGTCGCGAGCACCAGGTCGATCCGCATGCCGAGGTCCTGGTGGAACATGCCGGCCCGGTAGTCCCAGTAGCTGAACACGCGCTGGTCCGGCCACCGGTCGCGGACCACGTCGTGCAGGCCGGCCGACTGGAGGCTGGCGAGCGCGGCCCGCTCCGGCGCGGTCACGTGCGTCTGCCCGACGTAGGCGGCCGGGTCGAACACGTCCGCGTCGGTCGGGGCGATGTTCATGTCACCGAGCACGATGGCGGAGTCCGGTCCGGACCGCACGAACTCTGCCAGCGCGGCCAGCCACTCGAGCTTGTACCGGTAGTGATCGGAGTCGGGCTCGCGGCCGTTTGGCACGTACACCGTGGTGATCCGGATGCCAGCACAGACCGCGGAGACCGCCCTGGCCTCGGGGTCGGGGAAACCGGGCGCACCCGGCAGGCCCTGCCGCACGTCGTCGAGCCCGACCCGGGACAGGATCGCCACCCCGTTCCAGCGCGCTTCGCCGTGCACCGCCGCCTGGTAGCCCCTGGCGGCCAGGTCGCCGCCGAGCAGGTCAGTGAAGGCCGCGTCGGACAGCTTGAGCTCCTGCAGGCACGCGATGTCCGGCTGCCGTTCGTCCAGCCAGGGCAGCAGCCGGGGGACCCGCTGCTTGACCGAGTTCACGTTCCACGTAGCGACTCGCACCGGCCCTACAGTAGTCGGCGCGGCCGACACTCTGACGGCCGCTTGGCCGGCTGAAAACCCGGTGCCGGCCGGATATGTCCGGGCGGTACGGTGTGCGGGTGACTGCCGAGGATCACGACACCAGCTCCCGCGCCGCGGCCGCCGCAGGCGGGCCCGGACACCCCGCGTTCCTGGCCATCCGGTTCCTGCTGGAGCTCGTCACCGTGGCGGTGCTGGCCTGGACGGGAGCCAGCGCGGGCGGCGGGACCGCCGTGCGCGTCATCCTGGCGATTTGCCTGCCGGTGGTGCTGATGGTGATCTGGGCGGTCGCGATGGCGCCGAACGCGCGGCGGCGGCTGCGGGACCCGGCCCGGCTGGTCGCGGAGCTAGTCCTGTTCGTGGGCTCGGCCGCCGGGCTGGCGATCGTCGGGCACGTGCTGCCCGCGGTGATCTACGCGGTCGTCGCGGCCTGCGCCGCACTGCTGGCCCGCCGGATCACGCCGGAGGGCTGAGACGGCTGAGACGGCTGAGTCCTCGCGGCGCTACTCGTCCCGGTGCTGCGCGGCGCGGGTGACGGTGCGCGCGGTGCGGACCGCGCTGGCAATCGCCGCCTCGGCGGACAGTCCGCACAGATCGGTCAGGGTAAAGAACGCTTCCGCGCTGACGATGACCGACAGGTCCAGCCGCAGCTGCGCGAGGCGCTCCGCCGAGATGGCCGACAAATCGGCCGGCGGCGCGAGCGCGAACTCGATCAGCGGGAAGCGGACGCCCGGCCGGGTGGCGGCGACGGCCGGCCGGGTGACCGACGCGGAGATCATCGCGCGGACCGCGCCCTGGCGGGCGTGCACACCGCGGAGCAGAACCTCGGCGGCGCACGCGACCCGGTCCACCACGTTCGCGGAGCTCGCGACGCTCGCCATGGCCTCCTCCGGGCTCGGCCAGGCTCCGGTGAACGCTTCCCGCAGGACCGAGACCAGGTCCGGGAAGTACCGGTAAGCGGTGGCCTCGGACACCAGCGCCGCCTGAGCGATGGCCGGCATCGTGACCTCGCCGCCGGTGGCGGTGAGCTGCCTCGCCGCCGCCACGATCGCGGCCCTGGTCCGCTCCTTCTGATTGGCCCGGCCAGGCCCGGTTGCGGTCGTCACCGCACCATCGTGACAGGCAGGCCGGCTGTCAGTCAAGTTGACTCTCGTTATGGGAGTCAACTTGCATAATCGGGTCCTGGCCGTTAGAGTCATTCATGAGAGTCCACTATCACGAAGTAACGGAGGCGGATCTGTGATGGCAGGCGACGCCAGCGTGTCCCTGGTCGGGCCGTCAGGCGGAGAGAAGATCCAGCTCGGGCCCATCACGATGCGGATCATCGAGGACGGCAGCACGACGAATCACCGGCTCGGCATCGGCGAGATCACGATCCCGCCCGGCACCGACGGCCCGCCGCAGCACCGGCACGCCGAGCATGACGAGGGCTTCTACGTCGTGTCCGGCCAGGCCAGGTTCACCGTCGCCGATCAGGTCTACGACGCGCCGGCCGGAACGCTCGTGATGGTGCCGCCGGGCGCGCCGCACACGTTCGCGAACCCCGGCGACCGCCCCGCGGTCATCCTCAACACCTTCACGCCCGATCTGTACGTCAGCTATTTCCGCGACATGGGCGAGTACTTCGCCGCCGGCGAGCCGTTCGACCCCGCGGCCGCGGCCAGCATCATGCGCCGCTACGCCACCGAGCCGGCCACCGGCTTCAGCCGCTGACCGCCACCCGCTAAGGAGACCATGATGACGACGGCAACCACGGAACTTGACCTCGGCGGCGTGCCGCTGACGATCGACCAGCGCGGCAGCGGCCAGCCGGTCCTGCTGCTGCACGGCGGCGGCGGCCCGCAATCGGTCACCGCCTTCGCGCAGTTGCTGGCGGACTCCCGCCCGGCCCGGGTGATCACGCCCGTGCATCCCGGCTTCGGCGGCACCCCGCGGCCGGACTCGCTCGCCACGATCGGCGGACTGGCCGACCTGTACGCGAGCCTGCTGGCGGAGCTGGACCTGCGGGACGTGATCGTGGTGGGGAACTCCATCGGCGGCTGGATCGCGGCCGAGCTGGCGCTGCGGGCGGCCGGCCGGATCGGCGCGATGGCACTGGTCGACGCGGCGGGCATCGACGTGCCCGGGCACCCGGTGGCGGACATCTTCTCGCTCACGCCGGCCGAGCTCGCGCAGCTCAGCTTTTACGATCCGCAGGCGTTCCGTATTGACCCGGCCTCGATGACGGCCGACCAGCAGCGCGTGCAAGCCGCGAACCGGGCCGCGCTCGCGGTGTACGGCGGCGAGTCCATGACCGATCCGGGGCTTCGGGCCCGGCTGGCCGGCCTCACCGCCCCGGTCCTGGTCCTCTGGGGGCAGGCCGACCAGATCGTCGACCTCGACTACGGCCGCGCGTACGCCGCGGCGATTCCCGGCGCCCAGTTCCGCGTTCTGCCGCAGGCCGGGCACCTGCCGCAGCTGGAGACGCCCGCGGCGCTGGCGCAGGCGGTCTGGGACCTGGCCCTGGCCGGCGCCGCCGGATAGCCCGGCCGGGTCGGCGGCGGCGGGCGATCACCGCCAGACTGGGGTCACCATCCATTTGCGGCAGCGGAGGTAGCGCCCATGTCAGTCTCGGACCTGCTTGTCGACGGCTTCGGCCGGGTCCAGGAGGTCGTGCACCAGGTCCTCGACGACCTGACCGTCGAGGACCTGTGCTTCCGGGCCGACCCCCAGGCCAACTCGATCGGCTGGCTGATCTGGCATCTCAGCCGGGTACAGGACGACCACATCGCGGACGTGGCCGGGATGGACCAGGTCTGGCTGGAAGGCTGGCAGCAGCGGGCCGCGCTGCCGTTCGCGGAGACGGAGATCGGATACGGCCAAGATCCGGCCGAAGTGAGTAAGGTGCGGCTGCCGGCCGACTTCCTGGCCGGGTACTACGACGCCACCCACGCGCAGACGATGTCCTTCGTCAGCGGGTTGCGGGACGCCGACCTGGCCGCGGTCGTCAACTCCCGCTGGGACCCGCCGGTGACGCTGGGAGTCCGGCTCATCAGCGTCATCAGCGACGACCTGCAGCACGCCGGGCAGGCGGCCTTCATCCGCGGGATCGTGCAGCGCCGGTAACCCGCGGAGCGCTGGCTGGCCCCTAGGATTGCTGCCTTACCGGCGGGAGCGGGATGACGGGTGGTGCCAGCGTGACCGATCAGGCTGTCCGGCTGGTCCCGCCGCTGCTGCCCGGCCGCGCCCGGCGCGCGGCGGTCATCGTCATCATCGGCTGCACGGCCCTGCTGACGGCGGGCGCCGTCCTCGGCGCGGGCCGGTCGCACGCCGGCCCGCTGGACCGCGGGATCGACCAGTGGGCCATCGATCGTCTGCACACGCACCTGCACGGCGCGTTTCAGATCACCAACCTGGGTAACCCGACTCCGATGATCACGCTGACGATCATCATCGTGCTGGCCTGCCTGACGGTGCGCCGCGTCAACGGCGCGATCCTGGCGGTCGCGGCGGTGCTGGTCGCGAACGCCCTCACCGAGGTGGTACTGAAGCCGATCGTGAACGAGCGGATCGGCCACCCCGGCGTGCTGAGTTACCCGAGCGGCCACACCACGAGCGTCTTCACGCTGGTCGCCGTCGTGACGGTACTGCTCGTGGACCCGCCGCGCACCCGGCTCCCCGGCTGGCTCCGGCTGCTCCTGGTGATCCTCGCGGTCGCGGTCGGGGTCACGGTTGCGATCTGCCTCATCGCGATCCAGTTCCACTACTTCACCGACACGATCGGCGGCGCGTGCGTCGCCACCGCAACGGTGCTGGGGATCGCGCTGTTGCTGGACGCGCTGCGGGCCCGGACGTGGATGGGCCGCTGGCGGTTCCGCTCCGACGGCTGAGCCCCGGCCGGGCCGCCCGCAGCGGCCCGGTCCGGTCATCCGGGCCGGGTACTCGGGTGATTGGTGCGGCGCGGGTTGACTACCGGGTCGGCCAATAACGGGCAGGTCATCCGGTCCGGGCGCGAGATTGACCCCAGCCGCCACGGCACTCATCCCGACGGCAGAGACTGGTCGCATGTCAGCGAGATTATTTCGGCGCCTCGGGGGCCGCCGGGCGCCAACCCCCAGCCGCGCAGCGGTGCAGATCCCGTCCTGGGCCGGACCGGCCCTCAGCTTCGCCCGGCAGGTCAACTGGCGGGCGGCCCGGCGCGCGCCGCGCGCCTGCTGCTGCCCCGCCAAGCCAGTGATCATCGCGGTAGTGCCACCGTCCAAGAGCCGGCTCAAGGCCGTGGACGTGCTGCTGTGCGCGCACCACTACCGGCGATCGCGCGCCGCGCTGGCGGCGGCGGGCGCGGCCCTGCTGCACATCAGCGGGCTGCCGGTGAGCGCGGGGGCCTGGCCGGAGATCTGGGCCACCTAGCCGCGCCGGGCCCGCTCAGTTCGCCCAGCCTGCCGCCGGCGGGTTCTACGCCGGCTTCACCCCAGACCCGGCGCTGCCCGGTTCGCGGGTGTGGCCGCGCCCGCACATCGGCTGGTTCAGCTTCGGCCCGTCGCCGCGAGCAGCACCAGCAGCATCGTCGCCACCGCCAGTCCGACGTGGCTGGCGACGGCCAGCACGCGCCGGGCCGGCGGCCCCGGCCGCGCGCCCGGCGCGGCCGGGGCCGGCTCCGGAGCGGCCGTCAGCAGCACCGCCAGGCCGAGGCCGGCCGCGCCGATGACCAGCGCCGCCGCGCTCCATGCCAGCGCGGCGCTGCCGGGCGCCACCGCGGCCGCCGTCCAGAGGGCGAGGCCGGCCAGCGCCACCCCGGCGTGTCCGGCGGCGATCGCGGGCGTCCTGCGGGCTAGCCCGGCGGGCCGGCGATGAGTGCGGAACAAGTAGCCGCCGACGGCCGCGGTCATCGCCCAGCAGCCCAGCGCGGCCAGGCCGAGGCTGCCGTCCTGGCGACCCGGCGGTGCGCCCGGCCCCGCGCCTGGCGCCCGCGCGGCGGCGGCACGGCCCGGCCTAGCTGCGGCCGACCCGGCTGCGGCCGACCCGGGTGTGGCCGCCGCGGCCAGCGACGCGCTCGCCCGGACCAGGCTGGCCAGGTACCGGCTATCGGCGGCGGCGACGCGCCGCTGCGCGGCTTTGGCGTGCGCGCCTCCGGCCGCGCGCACCGCCCAGGCGACGACGACGCCGAGCTCGGCGCCGGTCAGCCCGGCGCAGGACCGCGGCACCGACCGGATGATCTCATGCCGCTGGATCGCCCGTACCGCGCTCTGCCAGCAGGTCACCGCGCCCGGTCGGGCGGACGGCTGGCCGCAGCCCGCGCAGCCGAGCGCGATCCCGGCCGCCAGGAGGCCGGCCGCCGTTCTGCCGGTGACTCGCACATCCCGATTGTCCCCGAGCGCTGGCCGGCCCGCGAGCTCACCGCCGTGGCAGCACCGGCGGCGATGCGGCAGGCTGACGGGCAGACACCGCCGAACGGAGCGCGCCCGTGGACTTCACCGAGAATCGTGATCATCAGCAGATCCGGGCGGCCGTCCGGGACGTCTGCGCCCGGTTCCCGGACGAGTACTGGGCGGACCTGGACGAACGGCACGAGTTCCCGTGGCAGTTCTACGAGGCAATGGCGCGCGGCGGCTGGATCGGCGTCGCGATCCCGGCCGAGTACGGCGGCGGGGGTGGCGGCATCACCGAGGCCGCCATCGTGCTGGGGGAGGTCGCGGCGTCGGGCGCCTGCATGAACGGGGCGAGCAGCATCCACCTGTCGATCTTCGGCATGCAGCCGGTGCTGCTGCACGGCTCGGCCGAGCTGAAGCGGCGGTACCTGCCGCGAGTCGCGGCGGGCGACCTGCACGTCGCGTTCGGCGTCACCGAGCCCGACGCCGGCCTGGACACGACGGCGATCCGGACCGCGGCCGTCCGGGACGGCGACGGCTACCGGGTCACCGGGCGGAAGGTGTGGACCTCCAAGGCGCTGGAGTCAGAGCGGGTCCTGCTGCTGACCCGCACGACCCCGCGGTCCGACGGCGCGCGCCGCGCCGACGGTCTGACCCTATTCCTGGCGCCGTTGCGAGATCCAGCCGTCAGCATCCGCCCGATCCCGAAGACCGGGCGCAACGCGGTGGCGTCCTGCGAGGTCAGCTACGACGGCCTGCACGTCGACGCGGCGGACCGCGTCGGTGACGAGGGCCGCGGGTTCCACTACCTGCTGGACGGGCTCAACGCCGAGCGCGTGCTGGTCGCGGCCGAGGCGGTCGGCACCGGCCGTGCGGCGCTGCGCCGGGCCGTCGCCTACGCCGGCCAGCGGACGGTCTTCGGCCGGCCGATCGGTCAGAACCAGGGCGTTGCCTTCCCGCTCGCGGCCGCGCACGCGCGCCTGGCCGCCGCCGAGCTGGCGGTGCGCAACGCCGCCTGGCGGATCGACGCCGGCCAGCCAGCCGGCGAGCAGGCGAACCTCGCCAAGTTCCTCGCCGCCGAGGCCGGCTATGAGGCGGCGGACGCGGCGGTGCAGGTGCACGGGGGATTCGGATACGCGCGGGAGTATCACGTCGAGCGGTACTGGCGGGAGGCCCGGCTGATGCGCATCGCCCCGGTCCCGCAGGAGATGATCCTGAACTACCTGGCTGAGCACGTGCTCGGCCTGCCCCGCTCCTACTAGCACGGCCCGTCGGCACCAGTGGTGGCCCGCCCGGCCGGCGCAGGCGCCGGCGGCCCGGCCGGGGCCTTGCCCTCCCCTCCAGTAAGAGCAAGAACCAGGCCGGGTCCCGCCTCACGCCTCCCGGTAGAGCTGGCTGAACCGGTTCGCGACGGCCGGGCTGGACTGAATCCGCGCGTTCCACGCCGCCGCCGCCGTCTCCCAGCGGTCCGGGCCGATGCCGCGGGACTGCGCGATCTCGGTCAGCCTGGAGTCGTCGTGACTAAGGGCGGCCGCACCCTTGAAGACCATCGCGAACTGCTCGAGACTGACGCCCGCGACCGGCGCGAAGTCCGCGCTCCCGGCCGAGTAGCCCTGCGCGGCCGCCGCCTGGGCCTGGTACTGGGCCAGCTGGCCGGGGGCGGCCTCCGTCATGTCGCGCATGTCCTTCATGCGCCTGAGCAGTCCCATGCCGCCGTCACCAGGTCCCTTCCGCCCGCGCCCGGCCCCAGCCGCCAGCGCACGCCGCGTTCTACCCTCCGGGAGGGCATGAAGCGGCGCAATCTCAGCGAAGTATCTGTTTGGTACGCTGCCGGTGTCGCCATGCGGAGTGGGTCGCCCCGCAGTCCTGACACACGGACGAGTCCTTGCCAAGAATGGATCACATGGGGGACGGGCCACCGCGCCGTACGCTCGCCGCCCGGCTGGAGCACCGTGACCGGGACCGGTTTACCGGCCGGCACGCCGAAGTCGCGTTCCTGGAACGGTGCCTGGATGCCGAGGACCCGCCCGCCTGCGTCATCCACGTCTGCGGGCCAGGCGGCATCGGCAAGAGCACGCTGCTGCGCGAGATCGCCCGGCGGTGCCGGGCCCGCGGCCGGACCGTAGTGGCCCTGGACGGCCGCGAGCTCGGGCCAGATCCTGAGGTGCTGGAAGCGGCGCTCGCGGCGGTCGCCGATGACGCCGCGCCGGTCGTCCTGCTCGACTCGTACGAGCAGATGGCGGCGCTGGATTCCTGGCTGCGCCGGGATCTGCTGCTCCGGCTCCCGGACGACACTGTCATCGTGACGGCGGGCCGGGGGGCGCCCGACGCCGGCTGGTTCCAGGGCGGCTGGGAGTCGGTGACGGCGCGCATCGACCTGGGCGCACTGCCCCCGGACGAGGCGCGCAAGCTGCTGGCTGCCTACGGCGTCGCCGACAGCCGGGTCGCGGCGATCATCGACTGGGCCGCCGGGTCGCCACTGGCCCTGGCGCTCGCGGCGGATGCGGCCGCTACCGACGCCGACTGGAGCGCGGCCTACTCGCCGGACCGGCCGGACATCCTGCGGGCGCTGCTGCACCGGCTGGTCGAGACTGACCTGCAGGACATCCGGCCGTCGGCGCTCGGCATCGCGGTGGTGGCCCGGTCCACCACGCCCGAGCTGCTGCAGGCGGTGCTGCCGGGCGAGGACGCCGAAGCGGCGTACCGGCAGCTCGCCAGCCTGACCGTGACCGAGCCGCTCGGCGGCGGGATCATGATGCACGAGCTCGTGCGCAAGGCCCTGCTGGCCGATCTGCGCCAGCGCAACCCGGACCTGGAGCGCGACGTCCGCCGGCGCATCGCCGACTACCTGTACGGACGCGGCGTCGCGGGGGAGTCGCTGACGATCATCGACATGGCCCACCTGGTCGAGAACCCGCTGATCCGGTGGGGCTTCGGCTGGGACGGGAAAATGGGCCTGCGCATCGACACGGTGCGCCCCGGCGACGCGGACAAAGCTGAGCGCGGCAACATCGGGCCCGCGCAGCTGTGGCGGGAGTCCCGGCGCTACTTCGAGGAGGCCGCGGCCCGGGTCGCCATCGCCCGCGACGACCTGGACCAGATCTGCGGCTACATGGTGTGCATGAGCCTGGCCACGGCGCCCGCCTTCGCGGGCTCCGACCCGCTGATGGGGCCCTGGCTCGCGCACGCGCGCGGCAACGCCGGCCTCGGCGACTCGGTGCTCTGGCAGGCGGCCGTCGACTTCACCGGCGAGGGCAAGGTGCAGGCGATGCTCGGGATCGCCGGGGTGCTGCGGTCCGGATCGCCCAACCCGCGGTTCGCCTACTTGCCCATCGACGCCCGGGTGCCGGGGGCGGTCGAGTTCGCGCAGGCCATCGGCGCCGAGCACATCCGGGACCTGGACATCGGGCTGGACGAGCTGGAGATGCAGTGCTACCGGCTGGACTACGGGCCTGGCGGCCTGTTCGCGCTGGTGCGCGACCAGATCTATGCCGAGCTCGGGCTGCCGCCGCCCCGCCAGCGGGCGCGCCCGGCGCCGCGGCCCGCGGCCGACCTGGAGACGGTGCGGGAGATACTCAGGAACTTCCGGGTGCCGCGGGAGCTGGCCCGCAGTCCGCTCGCCAGCGGGGCCACCGTGGCCGAGCGGGCCGAGTCGGTGCGGGCCCTGGTCCGGGCGGCCGCGGCCGAGGCGTTCGGCGACAGCGAGAACGAGAAGCTGCTGCGGAGCGTGCTGGTGGCCGGCTACCTGGAGCCGATGCGCAGCCACGAGGAGGCCGCGTCCCGGCTGCTGATGAGCCGGGCCGCCTACTTCCGCCGGCTGCGCACCGCCGTGGAACGGCTGGCCGAGCACATGTCAGGCGACCCGGCGGTGCGCTAGCGTCGGGCGGTATCGTCGTCAGGCGCGGCCGGTGACGTCCGCCGCCTCTCCGCTGGCGGCCTGGGCCGGGATCGGAACGGGGACCGGGTGCGGGACGATCAGCATCTCGTCGCTGCGGCCGGTTGGCACCGGCTTGCCGACGACCCGGTACACGGCCTCGCCGTCGACCGTCTCGTTCTCCAGCAGCAGGCTCACGATCTGGTCCAGCTCGGACCGGTGGGCCCGGATGAGGCTGACGGCGGTCTGCTCGGCCTCGCGGAGAAGCCGGGCCACCTCGGCGTCGATCGTCGCCTGCGTCGCCTCGGCGAATGGCCGGCTGGACAGACCAGAACCGCCACCGCCCAGGAAGACCGAGCCGCCTTCCGGGTACCCGACCGGGCCGAGCGCCGGCGAGAGCCCGAACTCCCTGACCATCTTCGTGGCGAGGTCGGTCGCCGAGGCGAGATCGTTCGCCGCGCCGGTCGAGCCCTGGCTGAGCGCCACCAGCTCAGCCGCCCGGCCGCCGAGCCGGACGGCCAGGGACTCGGTGAGATAGTCCTCGCCGTACAGGTGCCGCTCCACCAGCGGCAGCTGCTGGGTCACGCCGAGCGCCTGCCCGGCCGGCAGGATCGTCACCTTGGCGACCGGATCGGCGTGCTCCGACAACGCCGCGACGAGCGCGTGACCCGCCTCGTGCACGGCGACCGCGTGCTTCTCTTCCGGCAGCAGCACATTCGAGCCCTCCCGGCGGCCGAGCAGGATCCGGTCCCGCGCCTGGTCGAAGTCGTCGGCGGTCAGGATGGTCCGGCCATCCCGGACGGCGAAGATCGCCGCCTCGTTCGCCAGGTTCGCCAGGTCGGCACCGGAGAAGCCGGGCGTGCCACGGGCGACGACCGTGAGGTCCACGTCAGGTCCGAGCTGCTTGCCCCGGCAGTGCACGACCAGGATCGCGGCCCGCTCGGGCAGCGTCGGCAGCGGGATTACGACCTGGCGGTCGAACCGGCCGGGCCGCAGCAGCGCGGGATCAAGCACCTCGGGCCGGTTGGTGGCGCCGAGCACGACGATGCCCTGAGCGATGTCGAAGCCGTCCATCTCCGACAGCAGCTGGTTGAGGGTCTGCTCGCGCTCATCGTTGGAGACGACGGCGCCGCTGCCGGCCCGGCGCTGCCCGATCGCGTCGATCTCGTCGACGAAGATGATCGCCGGCGCCTGCTTGCGCGCCTCGGCAAACAGGTCACGGACCCGGGCCGCGCCCACGCCTACGAACATCTCCACGAAGCTGGAGCCGGCCACCGAGAAGAAGGGCACTCCCGCCTCGCCGGCCACGGCGCGCGCGATGAGCGTCTTGCCGGTGCCGGGCGGGCCGATCATGAGCACGCCGCGCGGCGCCAGCGCGCCCGCGCTCTTGTACCGGTCCGGGTTGCGCAGGAAGTCGACTACCTCGTTGATCTCCTCCTTGACGCCTTCGTAGCCCGCGACGTCGGTGAACTTAGTCTTGGGCTGCTCGGCATCGAAGATCTTGGCCCGGGATCGGCCGACGCCCATTACTCCCTGCAGCGAACGGCCGGTGGTGCGCGCCATCCGCCGGAAGACGAAAAAGACGAGCGCGATCGGAAGCACGAGGAAAAGCACAATCTGCAGCACCAGGGCACCGGTCGAGCTGCCCGGCGGCTGATAGCTGATACTCACGCCGGCCTTTTGCAGTGTCCCGGCCACGGCCGACCCTGGCTCGCCCCCCGGAATGACCGTCGTGTAGTCCTTCTTGTCGGTCAGCGTCCCGGTCGCGGTCACGTTGGCGCCAGCCGACGCCGGGCTCGGGATGTCGATGTTCTTGACCTTGCGCGCGGCCACGTCCGTCAGGAACTGCGAGTAGGTAAGGCTGGTCGGTGACGTGGTGTGCACGAAGGCGGGCACGATGTAGAGCAGGGCCACGACGAGGACTACCAGCCATAGCATGTGCCGCCAGGCTGGCGGCGCCGGCGGTGCGGTGCGGACGGGTTTGTCTCCGGGTGGCGGCGGAAGCGGCCTCTTGCTCATGACACATTCTTACTCAGGAACCTGAATGGTCGCTCCGGGCCCACTCAAGGCTCGCCTAAGTCTCACATAAGTCGCGCTGGCCAACAGAACCTGCCAGATACCTGGCCCTGCGGGCTATGATCAGCGTTAGTTGCGGTCGGACCGCAGGCAGCGTGGGTCCCGGACCAAGTAGGGGGAGCAGTTTCAATGGGCCTTCTCAATGAGTCACGCCGCGAGTTCATCGCAGCACCTGACAGCGCGAAGGGTCAGATCGTCTTCAAGTGGCCTGACATCAACATCCGCAAGTTCGCCCGGGCGATCGTCGAGCCGGACGCGGTGGCGGTGTTCCTGCATCAGGGTCAGGTCATGGGCGTACTGCTGCCCGGCCAGCACACCCTGGACGCCAAGGAGCTGCCGTTCCTGGGCATGTTCGTCGACTGGGCCTCGGGCGGGAACGCGTTCCGGTCCGAGATCTTCTTCGTCGGGACCAGGGAATTCCCCAACTTCCGCTTCGGCGGGCGGCTGGACGAGGTCCAGGACCCGCAGAGCGGCCTCATCGTCACGCTGCGCACGTTCGGTGAGTACTCCATCCGGGTGGCCGACCCGCAGAAGCTCATCCTGAACCTGGTCGGAACCGTGAACGTGACCGACAACAACGCCATCACCGGCTGGGTGACCCAGCAACTGCTCAAGGTGGCCCGCACCACCGTGACACGGCAGCTGATGTCCGGCGCGTGGCCGATCCTGGGCCTGTCCATGCACAGCCCGGAGATCGAGGCGCAGTCGCTCGAGGCCGCCAACCACGAGCTGGAGAGCTACGGGATCATGCTGACCCGGCTCGGCAACGTCGACATCAACCTCGACGACGACGACAACGCCCGGCTGAAGAAGCTGGCCGGCGACACCGCCTACAGCCGGCTGGCCGGCGGGTTCTTGCAGGCGGCCCAGGCCGAGGCGCTGCAAGGCGCCGGGCAGGGCATGGCCAAGGGCGGCGAGGGCGTCGGCCCGATGTTCATGGGCGTCGGCATGGGCATGGCCGGCAACATGATGCAGGCACCCGGCCAGGCGCCGTACGCGCCGCCGCAGGGCACCGGGTTCGCGGGCGGCGGCCAGGGCTACGCGGCCCAGGCCGAGGCGGGCACGCAGCCGGCCGTCCCGCCGCAGGCGGCCCAGCCCCAGGCACCTGCGGCCGAGGCTCAGCCGGCGCCCGCGGCGCCGACCATGGCCTGCAGCAACTGCCAGAGCCCGGTCGCCGTCGGCGCGAAGTTCTGTGCGGAGTGCGGCACGCCGACGAGCAAGCACTGCACCAACTGCAACGCGAGCATCAGCCCGACCGCGAAATTCTGCGCGGAGTGCGGCACGCCCTCCGCGTCGCCGTCGGCCTAGGAAGATCGCGCTGGTCATCGCCGTTAAGCGGAGCGGGCAATGCCCGCTCCGCTACTATCACAGCCACTATTCCCCGTCATGTCGCACCTTTTTGCCCCCGAATAGAGAGGCCTGTCCGGATGGATAGGATCGAGTGCCAGTGGTGTAAAGCCCAGAACGAAGCCGATCGCACTAGCTGCAACACCTGCGGCGCGCCGCTCGACAAGCGCAACGTCGTCTCCGACTCGGGCTGGACCGAGGCGCCGCGGCTGCGGGACATGACGGAATTCAGGTTCTCGAATTCGACCTGCCAGATCGAGGGCGAGATTGTCCCGGTGGCCGAGCTGGCGCTGTCCCAGGGGGACTCGGTGTTCTTCGAGCACCACGTCATGCTCTGGAAGGAACCGCACGTCCCGATGGCGGCCATGAACACCGGCGGCGGGCGGCGGATGATGGGCGGGATGCCGCACATCATGAGCGTGGCGCACGGACCGGGCCGGATCGCGCTGTCCCGCGACGCCACCGGCGAGGTCGTGGTGCTGCCCATTCACCCGTCGCACGAGATCGACGTGCGCGAGCACGCCTTCCTGGCCGGCACGCACTCACTGAACTACTCCTTTGTCCGGATCAAGGGCCTGGCCAACGTGCTGCACGGCGGCAGCGGCATGTACATGGACCGGTTCATCACCCAGGCCGAGCAGGGTCTCCTGCTGCTGCACGGGTACGGCAACGTCTTCCAGAAGACGCTCCAGCCAGATGAGAAGATCCTGGTGGAGCCAGGCGGGTTCCTGTACAAGGACTCCTCGGTCCAGATGAACACCGTCAAGCAGAGCTTCAAGACGGGCATGCTGGGCAGCCACAACATGTTCCTGGCCGAGATGGTCGGGCCCGGCCGGGTTGGCATCCAGTCCATGTACGTCCACCACGGCACCGAGTAGGACGCGCCGATGTCGACGCCGAGCTATACCTGTCCGTGGTGCCGCATCCCGAGTGCCGGCGCGGACGCGACCTGCCCGCACTGCGGCGCCCCGATCGACGTGCGGGCCCGGGTGTCCAAGTCCGGCTGGGCGGAGCAGCCCCCGATCCGCGACATGGCCCGGATCCGGTTCAACCGGTCGACCTGCCAGATCTCCGGCACCTACGTGCCGGTGGCGGAGATGAAGCTGGACCAGGAGGACTCGGTCTACTTCTCCCACCACACGCTGCTGCACTGCGACGCCAGCGTGCAGCTGGACATGATGAAGATGTCCGGCGGCTGGAACCGGGTGCTGGCCGGCATGCCGCTGCGGATGATGACCGCGCGCGGTCCCGGCTTCGTCGCCCTCAGCTCCGACCACCCGGGCGAGACGCTGGCCGTGCCGCTGCCTGCCAATCACGCCATCGACGTCGTCGAGCACCGGTTCCTGGCCGCCACCAGCAACGTCGCCTTCCAGTGGGAGAACTCCGGCATCTGGTACACCACCCAGAGCGGGGACGATCAGGAGTGGCACTACCCGCTGGGCCAGACGATGGACCGGTTCACCGCGCACAACGCGCCCGGCCTGCTGCTCCTGCACGCGCCGGGCAACACGTTCATCCGCGACCTGCAGCAGGGCGAGCGGATCCTGGTGCAGCCAGGCGGGCTCATCTACAAGGACCGCTCGGTCCGGATGTTCCTGCACTTCGAGTACCCGCACGGCCAGTACTGGTTCAGCTCCGCGCGCTGGCAGGCCAAGGCCGTGTGGCTGACGTTGCAGGGACCCGGCCGGGTGGCGGTGCAGTCCGTCTTCGAACGGCCCGAACTGGTCGGGAGCGTGCGCAGCACGTCGGGTTCCACCACGCAGTACTGGTGACCGCCGTCAGCTCAGGGCGGGCATGCCCGGCGCACACCTGGTAGCCCGCTAGTCGGTCCCGGCCGCGGGATCGGCGGCCCGGCGGCCGCGGACGCGGCGCCTTCCGGCCGGAGCGGAGGCATGCTGGCGGTTCCCGGCCCGGCGCCAGGACACTTCAAACGACGCGCCGCCCAGGGCCGACGTACCGATCTGCCACTGGCCGCCGGTCGAGCGCACGATCGAGTCCGCGATCGCCAGACCGAGGCCCGCGCTGCCGCCCAGCTCGGTCGAGCGGTGAAACCGGTCGAACAGCCGGTCCTGCTGCTCGGGCGCGATCCCCGGCCCGCTGTCCTCGACGGTCAGGCAGACCCGGTTCCCGCGGGCAGTCACGCCGATGCTGACCACGCCGCCGCCGCCCGCGTACCGGCAGGCATTGTCGGCCAGCACCCCGGCCAGCCGGTCGATCCACTCGGCCGGGGCGCTGATCCAGGCCGGCTCGCTGACCGCGACGTCGGAGACGACCTCGATCTGCCGCGTCCCGGCGAGCACGGCGAACCGCTGCGCGCAGTCGGCCGCGATGGTGCCCAGATCCAGCGGCTCGTACCGCGGCTGCGGCGGCGCCGAGTCGAACCGGGCGAGCCACAGCATGTCTTCCACGATCCGCTGCAGCCGCCTGCTCTCGCCGCTGATCCGCTGCAGCGCCTCCTGGTAGGCCGCCGCCTCCCTGGGCGCGCTGAGGGCGATGCTGGTCTCCGCGCTGATCACGCTCAGCGGCGTCCTGAGCTCGTGCGACGCGTCCGCGGTGAACTCCAGCTGCCGCTTGCGGGACTGTTCCACCGGCGACAGCGCCCGCAGCCCGATCGTCAGCGCCCCGGCGAACATCGCCAGCAGCAGCACCGGCGCCGCCAGCGCCTCGCCATCGCGCAGGACCGCCAGCAAGTGCTGCTGGTCGCCGAGTCCCTGGCCGGCCACATACCGCCCGGCCGCGTACAGCCGGAAACTGCCCGTCCGCAGCTTGACCGTCACCGGCCGGCCCGGATCCAGGTCCAGCCGGGCCGGGAGCCGGGGCCCGGCCGCCCCCGGCACCGCCGCCGGCCCCTCGGCGGTGCGATGCCACAAGTACACCGGCGCCGTGTCCGTATCGTCGTCGTCCGCCGACGGCCGCAGGCCGGCCTCGCCGATGTCGGCGACCCGCTCGTGCAGCCGGGCGTCGACCTCGCTGGTCAGCCGGGCGGAGATCACCACGTTGAGCACCGCGACGCAGCCGGCGTAGACAATGCACACCAGCAGGCTGGCCGCCAGCGCGACCCGCGCCGCGTGGGCCAGGCCCGGCCGCAGGAACCGACGTCTCACCGGGCCACGATCCGGTAGCCGATGCCGCGCACTGTCTCGATCGCAACCGCGCCGCCCGCGAGCTTGGACCGCAGCCGGGCCAGGTGCACGTCGATGGTGTTGGAGCCGAGCGCGTCCGACTCGTTCTCCCAGACCTGGACCGCGATCGACCTGCGCGCGACGACCGCCGGCGACCTGCGGACGAGCATCTCCAGGATGCCGAACTCGGTCAGCGTCAGCTCGGGCGCCGCCGCGCCGACCCGGACCGTCCTGGTGGCCGGGTCGAAGACCAGGTCGCCGACGACCAGCTGGGGTTGCTGCACGGCCGGGGAACGGCGCTGCAGCGCCCGCATCCGGGCCAGCAGCTCATCGATGTCGAACGGCTTGATCAGGTAGTCGTCAGCGCCCGCGTCCAGGCCGGCCACCCGGTCGGCGGGCGCGTCCCGCGCCGTCAGCATCAAGATGCCCGTCCGCAGCTGCCTGCGCCGCATCCAGCGGACCACGTCCACACCCGCCCGGCCGGGCATCCGCCAGTCGATTACCGCCAGCTCGTACTCGTAGCTGCGCAGGTACCTGGTCGCTGTCTCGCCGTCGGGCACCGCGTCCACCACGTAGCCGTGCTCGCGCAGCCCGCGCGTCAGCGCGTCGCGCAGGCCGGCATCGTCCTCGGCCACGAGTACGCGCACGGCCCGCCTCCATCCGGCCCGCCCAGCCCGCCGGGCGGCTGCGCTAGAGCCCGACCAGGAACAAGGTGAGCCAGGTTATCTCACAGCATGCCATGACCGGATCACGCGCGATCAGGTCCTCGACCGGCTTGTCCTCGGCCTGCCCGGTCAGCTGGTCGAACCGCCCCAGCGCCAGCGCCAGCGGCGCGGCGCTGATCAGGTGCCACGCGCGCATCCAGCTGTCGGTGTGGGAGAGCGCCCAGAGCAGGTAGGCCGCCAGCATCGCCAGGGCCACGGCGCGCTGGCCGTACCGCAGCATCTGCAGCCCGTACCAGCGCATGACCGGGCGGTGCCGGGCCGCCGCCGCGCCGAGCACGGCCAGCTCGGTGTACCGCTTGCCGAGGGCGACCATGAGCGCGCCGAGGCTGCAGACGGTGAGGAACCAGCCCGAGGGCGGCACGCCGGTCGCCACCGCGCCGCCCAGCGCCCGCAGCACGAAGCCGACCGCCACGAAGATCACCTCGACGACCGGGACGTGCTTGAGGACCATCGTGTACAGCAGCGAGAACGCGACGTAGACGCCGATGACCAGCGCCAGCGAGCCCGAGTCGGCCCACGCGCAGGCACCCAGGGCCAGGCCGATGGCGAGGGCCGCGCTGGTGATCGCGAGCCCGGCCGGCAGCCGCCCGGACGCGACCGGACGGCGCCGCTTGGTCGGATGCCCGCGGTCCCGCTCCGCGTCGGCCACGTCGTTGATCAGGTACACCGCCGACGACGCCGCCGTGAACGCCGCGGCCGCCAGCAGCGCGTACCCGAACCCGTTCCCCCGGCCGAGGCTGGCGCCGGCCAGCGGCGCCGCGAAGACCAGCAGGTTCTTCGGCCACTGCCGCGGGCGAGCCGCTTCGAGCACGGCCAGCAGCAGGCTCAGCGGACTCCGGGCAGGCTGGGTCGCGGTGCCGGGCGGCGGCGGCTGGGGCGGGGCCGGCGGCGCGATCGTCCGGGTCGGCTCGCTCATCGCGCGTAGACCGCCGTGAAGTCGCGACTGTTGTAGTAGTAGTACCGGTCGGCGGGCTGCTGCTGGTCGGGCAGCAGGTTCTGCGGGGTCGGATTCGCCGGGTGCGCGCGCGGCAGGTAGTACATGAACGACATCCACGCCGGGTTGATGTCCAGTTCCATCGCCCGGTAGGCACCGGCCCGCTTGAGCAGCTGGGCCAGCTGGTGCACGTCGAGAGCCGGACCGTAGGCGAATACGATCTGGCCCGACTTGGTCTCGCCGATGCCCGACCGCCAGACGTAGTAGCCGCCGCCCAGTGTCGCGCCCCAGCTGGTGTTCACCGCGTTGTTGACCGCGTCCGGGATGTGGCCCTGGTTCACGATCAGGTGCAGATTCTGCCGGACGCCCACGACGTCCGGCGTCCGGCGCACCGTCTCACCCCAGTTACCGATCGTGATGTGCCCGTCGCGGTAGTAGACGACGGAGGCCTCGCCCCGGACTAGCGCACCGTCATAGCTGCCGTGCAGGTAGAAGCCGCCACCTGAGTTGGCGATCTTGAATCCGCTGTTGAAGGTCGCCAGCAGGCCGCGCCGGGTGCCGGTCGGGATGTACGGCTCCGCGTGCCAGTTGCCGGAGCCCGGGTCCTCCGTTCCCGGCCGCAGCTGAAACTTCACCAGCGCCTGGTTGAACCAGGCGATGCCGCCGACGTAGGAGGTGTAGACGGGGCTGAACCGCAACTCCGTCCCGTAGACGGCGGGCTCACCGTGCACGGTCGCCAGCACCCGCCACTTGCCCTCGCCGGGCAGCGGCGCGCCGCTGGCCAGCGTGTGCAGCGTGGCCGGGGACGGCACCGGAACGGCCTTGACCGAGTGCCTGACCGGCTTGGCCGGGACCGCGGCTGGCCCGGTAAGAGCGAAAGACGGCTTGCCGCCTACTTTCGGCGGCTGATACGTGAGCCATTCCCCGAATGTCACGACGGGGCCGAGATAATGGTCACGGGCCCATTCAGCGAGCCGATCGCTCAGCGAGCCACCGCCGGGCGCGGTCAGCGCATTGCCCACCGACCAGCCGACAACGGCGACAAAAGCCACCACGACCGCCAGTACCGGCAGCCGCCACCGCCGCCACCAGACACGAGTGCGCCTGAACCGGCGGTGCTTGCCGCCATCACCACCTGGCGCCGGACCGCTGCGTACGACGCGCTCCAAGGTGAACCGTGACACTCCTGCCCCTTCCGGAGTTCGGTACCGCTGTCCCTGGCCGTATCTCGTCCGGCCGGCGGCCCGACGCTCCAGGCGACAGGTCTACCCGCGGACCATGAAGACTCCATTACGGCGCGCGGTGATCCGGTGGTCACTGCGCGCCGACGCGGAAGACATATCCGGTTGCGCGTCCGGCTATCCGCTGGTGGGGTGGCTGAATGCGGATAGTTGACCCGGCCGGGGTGAGAGCTTTCCGCGCCCATGGGTATGTGCTGCTGCCGGCCGTTCTGGACGAGGGAATTGTCGGTCGCGGCCGGGATATCGCGGCGGCAATGCTCGCCGCGCAGCCGCCGCCCGCCAGCCACACCGGGCCGTATTTCCGCTGGCCCGCCTTCGCGGCGGGCGGCCACCCGCTGCTGGCGTTCTACCGGGAAGCCGGCGTCGCCGGCCTTGCCGCGAGCCTGCTGCGCCCGGACCTGGCTGTCACCGAGCCCGACTTCGCGCAGCTGGCCACCACGATCCCGCCGTGGCCGCACCGCCCGGGCGGTCCGCACGTGGACGGCCTCACGCCCCCGCTGCCCGATGGCCGGCCGGGCACCTTCTCGCTGTTGTGCGGCATCTGGCTGTCCGACCACCGCGAGCACAACCAGGGCAACCTGTGGGTCTGGCCGGGGACGCACCTGCGGTTCGGGGAGTGGCTGGCCCGCCGCGGCGCCGACGCCCTGGCCCGGACCGACCTGATGAATCCGGGACCGTACCCGCCGGTGGAGCTCGGCGATCCGGTGCAGGTCACCGGCCCGGCCGGCAGCGTGCTGTTCGCGCACTACCTGCTCGCGCACAACATCGGCGGCCATGACGGCCCGGCCGGCGCGCCCCGCCGGGAGGTCCTCTACTACCGGCTGCACGCGGCCGGCCACGCGGACCTGTGGCGCGACGTCGTGACGGCCCCCCTGACCGAGATCCGGGCCGGCTGACCAGCGCGCCAGTATCCGGCTAGCCACGACGGCCAGTCAGCGTCCGGGCGCTCACCTGACCGGCGACCCACCGGTAGGTCCCGGCCATGCCGTCGCTCAGGCTGGTCGAGGGCTCCCAGCCGAACGCTTCCCGCAGCCGCGAGTTGTCGCTGCCGCGGCCGCGCACGCCGGGCGCGGTCAGGTTGTACCGCCGCTTGAGCCGCACGCCGGTGATTTCCTCGATGACATCGACGAGCTGATTCACCGACACCAGGTCCGGACTGCCGAGATTGCACGGCTGCGCTATGGCCCCGTCGATGACGAGCAGGATGCCGCGGACGCAGTCGTCGACGTGCAGGAACGACCGGGTCTGATTGCCGTCGCCCCAGATCTCGATCTCGTCCGCGCCCGCCAGGATCGCCTCGGCGACCTTCCGGCAGAGCGCCGCCGGGGCCCGCTCCCGGCCGCCTTCCCAGGCGCAGTGCGGCCCGTAGACACTGTGCAGCCTGGCGATCCGGACCGTCAGCCCGAAGTCCGCCTCGAACTGCTGCGCCAGCCGTTCGCTGAACAGTCCCGCCCAGCCGGCGGCGTCCGGCGGCATCGCCGGGTAGACGTCCTGCTCGGGCACACCCGGAGCGTCCGCGGCCTGCTGGCGGTCGGCGGGGTAGACCCCGGCGCAGGAGGCGTAGAAGTAGCGGGACACGCCCGCGTCCCGCGCGGCTTCGAGCAGCTGAGCGCTGATCGTGGCCGAGAGCATGGCCGCCGAGCCGTGCTGGCTGACGAACGCCATCCCGCCGGTCTGCGCCGCGAGGTTCACCACGGCCGCGCACCCGGCGACGGCGTCCGCCGCCGCCGCCCGGTCGCGCAAGTCGAGTTCGGCGCACTCCGCCTGCGGCGCCGGTTGTAGCCACCTGGCCACCGGCACGACGTCGACCGCGCGGATCACCGAGAACCCCTGCGCCGCGAGATACCTCACCAGATGACCGCCGATGAAGCCGCCGGCGCCCGCCACGAGCACCCGCTCAGCCCGGTTCAGCACGTGATCGCCCCCGATCCCCTGCGACCATGGTGCAGCGACCGCTGAGGACCGCCAAGCACCGGCACGCCGGGGGCAGAACGCCAGGTCCGGACGCCAGGCCCGGCAGCCGGTCGCGGCACCGCCCGGCCTCGCACTATCGTCCGGTTATGAGCAGACTTCCGGAGCTACGCCGTGACCAGCTACCCCCCGAAGCCCTCGCGGTCTGGGAGGCCGTGGTCGGCACCCGCGGCAGCCGGCTGGAGACGCCGGGCGGCGGCCTGGCCGGGCCGTTCAACGCCTTCCTGCACGCACCCGCCGTCGGCGGAAAGCTGGCCGATCTCGGCGCGACGCTCCGGTACGGCACCACGCTCGATCGCCGGCTGCACCGAGGTCGCGATCATCACGGTCGGCGCCCGGTGGAAGGCGGAATTCGAGTGGTGGGCGCACGCGCGCATGGCCAGCCTGGCACGGGGTGCCCGACGCTGTCATCGACGCGATCGGGAACGGAACCAGCCCGCCGTTCGAGGCCGAGGACGAGCGGGTCGTCTATGTCCTCGCGCACTCGCTCGCGACCCACGGCTTCGTGCCGCCGCCGGACTACGACACCGCCAGCCAGCTGCTGGGGGACACCGGGATGGTGGAACTGGTCACGCTCTGCGGCTACTACACGCTCATCTCGTTCCTGCTGAACGCCTTCGACGTGCAGCTCCCCGAGGGCACCGCGCCCAGGTGGCCCCCGGCGGCCGGCTGACCTGGAGGTCCGGCCCAGGGGCGGCGGTTGACGGCACTTATATAAGCAACTAATATAAGTTCATTATGAACTCCGCGGCCAGCAGTGCAGACGCAACCGAGGTAGCGGCCGCCCTGGAAGGCCTGTTCCGGCTGGTCCGGTGGCTTAGCCCGGCGGGGCTGTCGCTGACGGCGGCGGCGACCCTGGCCACGCTCGACCGGATCGGGCCGAGCCGGCTGACCGAACTGGCCGCGCGCGAGGGCGTGACCCAGCCGGCCATGACCCAGCTGATCGCGCGGCTGTCCGAGCAGGGACTGACCGGCAGGGCTGCCGATCCGGCGGACGGCCGGGTCGTGCAGGTCCAGCTCACCGACGCGGGCCGGGACCTGATCGCGACCCGGCGGATGGTCCGGGCGGAGCGGGTGTCCGGCTTGCTGACCAGCCTCACCCCGGCCGAGCGCGCCGCGCTGATCGCCGCGCTGCCCGCCCTGCACACGCTGGCCGCCGCTCGCCCCGAGGACGAGCTAGCCGCCGTTCCCAGCCGATAACCCTCCCCAGGCCAGGCCCGCAGCAGGCCCCGCGGCCGTAACCGCACGGCAGAGATGGAGTACCAGCCCGATGAGCGGGACAGCAGCCAGCCCCTTCCGGCAGCCGAAAGCCGTGTTCGCGGTCGCCTTCGCCTGCGTCGTGTCCTTCATGGGCATCGGCCTGGTGGACCCGATCCTGCCGGCCATCTCGCATCAGCTGAACGCGTCGCCGAGCGAGGTCACGCTGCTGTTCACCAGCTATCTCGTCGTGACCGCGGTGGCGATGCTGATCACGAACTGGGTGTCCAGCCGGATCGGCGCCAAGCGCACTCTCATCGCCGGGCTCGTTCTCATCGTCGCGTTCAGCGCGCTCGCGGGCGCGTCCGGCTCGATCTCCGGCATCATCGGCTTCCGGGCCGGCTGGGGCATCGGCAACGCCCTGTTCATCGCCACCTCGCTCGCGGTCATCGTGGCCTCCGCGTCCGGTGGCTTCACCGGCGCGATCGTGCTCTATGAGACCGCGCTCGGGCTTGGCATCGCGGTCGGGCCGCTGCTCGGCGGCGTGCTCGGCGAGATCAGCTGGCGGGGCCCGTTCTACGGCGTCGCCGCGCTGATGGCGATCGCCCTGATCGCCACCATCGTGCTCGTGCAGCCGACCCCGTTGCCCGCCCGCAAGACCAGCCTGTCCGCGCCGCTGCGCGCGCTGCGGCACCGCGGGCTCCTCACGATGTCGCTGACGGCGCTGTGCTACAACTGGGGCTTCTTCACGGTGCTCGGCTACGCGCCGTTCCCGATGAACCTCAGCCCGATCAAGCTCGGCCTGGTCTTCACCGGCTGGGGCCTGATGGTCGCGATCTTCGCGGTCGTCGGCGCACCCCGGCTGCAGGCCAGGTTCGGGATCGCGGCGACCATGTACGCGAACCTGGCCGCGTTCGCCGCGATCATCGTCGTCATCGCGGTCTGGACCACCAACCGCGACGTGCTGATCCCCGCGGTGATCGTCTCGGGCATCTTCATCGGCATCAACAACACGATCACCACCCAGGCCGTCATGACGATCGCGCCGGTGGAGCGCCCGGTCGCCTCGGCCGCCTACAGCTTCGTCCGGTTCATCGGCGGCGGGCTCGCGCCGTACGCGGCCGGCCTGGCCCGTGCTGGCGGTCAACATCCACTTCCCGTTCTACCTGGGCGCGGGCGCGGTCGTCCTCGGCATCGTGATCCTGACCACCGTGCACAAGGCGCTCGGTGCGGCGGAGCGAGCGCAGGCCGAGGAGGTGCGGGCGGCGGTCACCAGCGGCAGCAGCGAGGGAACGGCAGGTGCCCCGGCCACCGGGCCCGCACGGCTGCCCGTGACCGCCGAAGGCGGGACCGGCACGGTGATCCCAGGCACCGTGACCACCGGCACCGTGACCACCGGCACCGCCGCGACCGGGCCATTGCCGGGCGCGATCGTGGCCGCAGTCGACGACTCGCCGGTGGCCGGCCTCGTGATCACGGCCGCGGCCCGGCTGGCGGGCTCGCTCGGCCGGACCGTGCACGTCGTGCACGTGCCCGAGGCTGTCATCGGCGGCGACACCGCGGTAGACGGCGAGAGCCAGGATGCCGCCGCCGCGCTCGTCGGCCGGCACCTGCGTGAGCTAGCGGCCCGAGACGTAGCGGCCAAGGGCCAGCTGCTGCTGCACGCCGGTGACCACGGCGCGGCCCGGCCTCGTCGCCGAATACGCCGGCGACGTCGGCGCCACCACGATAGTGATCGGCGCGCCCCGCCACGGCGGCCTGGCCACGCTGATGGACGCGAGCACCAGTCAGGCGCTCTTGCGCGCCGCCAGAACGCACGTCCTCATCGTCAATCCGGACGCGCCCGCGGCGCCGGCCAGCACTGTCCGGGATGAGGCGGAACGCCAGCTCGTATCCTGAACTCTGCGCCAGATCCGGCGCGATCACGCCCTGCGGGTCTAGAGGAGCGCTATGTCCGTCGTCCTTGTCGCCACCATCGTTCCGGCCGCCGAGCACCGCGACGCCGTCATCGCCGCGGTGCGGGAAGCGGTCGCGCAGGTGCACGGCGAGCCCGGATGCGAGCTGTACGCGCTGCACGAAGGGCCCGACCGGCTGGTCATGGTGGAGAAGTGGGCGAGCCCCGAGGCGCTGGCGGCACACCGCGACGGCGCCGCGCTGGCCGCGCTCGGGGGTGCGCTGCGCGGCAAGGTGACCGCCGCGCCGGACGTGCAGGTGCTGACCCCGGTGCCAGCCGGCGACCCGGCCAAGGGCGAGCTCTGACGGACGACGCGGTCAGCCGAGCACGACCTTGTCCAGCCAGCCGAGCAGCTCGCTGATCACCTCGGCCGCCACGGCTAGCACGAGTCCGACATTGGCCCGAGTAAGCGCTAACACCTAGCAAAGGCTCCCGTTCCGGAGTAGTACTCGATACGAGGCGCGTGTTACCCGCGCGCGGACGGCTCTCCGCGCATGGCTCCGTTATCAGGAGGTTGTGCGAACATGGGTCCATTCCATTTCCGGCACCGGGTCGCCACGGCGTTCGCCGGCGCAATAGCGCTGGGCCTCGCGGGCCTCGTCACGGCCGGCGCGGCCGGGGCCGCGAGTCAGGCGCCGTCGAGCCCGGCGGCAGCCAAGCCGGGGGCCGTTCCGGCCAAAGCGGGGCCGGTCCCGTCCGCGCTGTCGCTGCCGCAGGCCGCCGGCCAGCCGGACTTCGGCGCCAACGTGTACGTGTTCACCCCGAGCATGCCGCTCAGCCAGATCCAGTCGGTGGTGAACTCGATCGCCAGCCAGCAGATCTCCAACCAGTTCGGCACCCAGCGGTACGCGCTGCTGTTCGAGCCGGGCACCTACGGCACCACGGCGGACCCGCTGAACTTCCAGGTCGGCTACTACACCCAGGTCGCGGGCCTGGGCGCGACGCCGGGGGACGTCGTGATCAACGGCTCGGTGGACGTGTATAACCAGTGCTTCGGCGCCGGGAACTGCATCGCACTGGACAACTTCTGGCGGTCGCTGTCCAACCTCACCATCGACGTGAATACGCCGAACTTCGGCTGCTACAACGGCGAGTTCTGGGCCGTGTCCCAGGCGGCGCCGATGCGCCGGGTACAGGTAAACGGGCCGATGACACTGATGGACTACTGCACGAACCCGTCGTTCGCCAGCGGCGGCTTCATCGCCGACTCCGACATCACCGGCGGCTCCATCGTCAGCGGCTCGCAACAGCAGTTCCTGGTCCGCAACACCGACATCGACGGCTGGTCGAACGGCGTCTGGAACCAGGTCTTCGCCGGCGACCCCGGCGCGCCCGCGACCGAGTTCCACAATGGCGGCGGCAACCAGTACACGACGCTGGCGACGAACTCAGTCACCCAGGAAGAGCCGTTCCTCTACCAGGACGGCCAGGGCAACTTCCGGGTGTTCGTGCCGGCGGTGCAGCACGACTCGGTCGGTCCGGCCTGGGGGAGCGGTACCGAGGCCGGCAGCTCGCTGCCGATCAGCAAGTTCTTCATCGCCACGCCCTCGACCTCGGTCGGCGCGATCGACATCGCGCTGGCTCTGGGCAAGGACCTGATCCTGACGCCGGGCGTGTACAACCTCAACGCGCCGATCGTGGTCACCCGGCCGAACACGATCGTGCTCGGGCTCGGCCTGGCGACGCTGATCCCGCAGCACGGCACCGCGGCGATGATCGTCTCCAGCGTGCCCGGCACCAAGGTGTCCGGGCTGATCTTCGACGCCGGGCCGGTGAACTCGAAGGTCCTGCTGCAGGTCGGGCTCGTGCCCGGCGACTTCGGCAGCAGTGCCAGCGACCCGACCCTGCTCCAGGACGTGTTCTTCCGGATCGGCGGCGCGGAGGCGGGATCGGCGACCGACAGCCTGGTCGTGAATAGCTCCAACACGATCCTGGACGACATCTGGGCGTGGCGGGCCGACCACGGCGCGGGCGTCGGCTGGACCAGCAACGTGGGCGAGCACGGCCTGATCGTCAACGGCAACGACGTCACCGCTTACGGGCTGTTTGTCGAGCACTATCAGAAGACGGAGGTGATCTGGCGCGGCCAGGGCGGCACCGACATCTTCCTGCAGAACGAGATGCCCTACGACCCGCCGAGCCAGGCCGCGTGGATGCAGAACGCGACCACCGACGGATATCCCGCGTTCGAGGTTGCCCCGAACGTCAAGACGTTCACCGGCTACGGCATGGGCAGCTACTCGTTCTTCAACCAGCACATCCCGATCTTCGCGTCGGAGGCGTTCCAGGTGCCCGACACCCCTGGCGTGCAGATGCATGACCTCCTGACGATCTTCCTGGACGCGACGAACGGCTCAGGCGGGATCAACTCGGTCATCAACGGCGTGGGCGGCTCGTCGACCGCCGCCAACGCGGACACCCCGGTCGACGTGGTGAGCTATCCCTGATAGCGCGGCATCCTAGATAGCGCGGAAGATCCGGGTCATTCTCGACCCCGGATCTTCCGCCTTACGTCAGCGATCGCAGTACGGCAGCACCACCGCCGACGGCCGCTGCGCGTCGGCGAAGATCTCGAACTTGCACCGCAGCCCCGACGACGCCACGCCGAACGGCTCGCCGGTGCCGAAATTGCGCGCGAACCGCGGGAACGCGCCGCCGCTGACCTGCACCCGCAGCCGGTGCCCGGCCTGCAGCCAGTACCCGGTCGGGAACAGCTCGACGTCGACCGCCAGGACGCCGTCGCCGCACTCGGCCACGTCCGGGGCCGGCACCGTGCGCGGATCCAGCCGCCGGATGCCGTCGGTGATGTTGCGGGACACCCCGGTGGTGTCGACGTCACACAGCCGGACGAACACGTCCGCGTACTCGCGCTCGGCCCGCACGTAGATCCGGGCGCTGACCGGGCCGATCAGGTTGTGATCCCCGGCCAGCGGCGGCGAGGTGTAGGTCAGCACGTCGGTGCGCGCTTCGACGGGCGCGTTGTCGGCCTGCTTGCCCGGCGGCTGCAGCACCGGTCCGCCGACCGTCGGCGTCGGGTCGGCCGGGTCGTAGATGAACCAGGCGGGCTTCGGGTCGCCCGGCTCGGGCTCGCGGTCGAGTCCGCCCTCGGTCCGCAGGTAGTGGCTGACGTGCTCGAGCTGCGGCGGCGGCCACTCGGCGAACTCGAGCCACTTCTTGGTCTGCTGCACGAATACCCGCACCGGCAGGCCGGACGGCGCCGGACCGCCGAGGAGGTGATGGCTGAGCCACACCACATCCTCTTGCGTTATCGCCTTGATCTCGGCGGGCTCGGCGTGCAGCCACGGGCCGACCACCAGCCGCACGGTCCCGCCCGCCGCCCGGATCGCGGCGTAGTCGCGCAGCTGCTGCGGCAGGAACAGGTCCCACCAGCCCGTCACCATGCTGACCGGGGGGAGCCTGGTCAGATCCGACTCGTTGTGGTTGGCTCCGGCCCAGAACTCATCGGCGGGCTCCGCGTGACCGAGGAAGTCCCGCCAGAAGGCGACCGGCGCGCCGGTGACGTCCACGTCCGCGGACTGCAGCGGCAGCTTGCCCAGCGCCCGCTTCATCCGGGCGAGCAGCATCGGATTGGGCACGAGGTTGGGCAGCCGGCCGCGCTCCTGGGTGCCGATCAGCCCGGACCAGTTCAGCGCGTTGCGCAGGCCGGGCGCGCCGTGCTCGTAGAACGCGGCGGTGATCTTGGCGGCCGTGACGTCGAGTGTCACCGCCGCCAGCGGCGGGTCTACGTACGGCGCGATCGCCCACTGCGTGTGGCCGAGGTAGCTGCCGCCCGTCATGGCGACCTGGCCGTTGCACCACGGCTGCTCCCGCAGCCACGCCACTGTCGCCAGCCCGTCGGACTTCTCGTGCAGGAACGGGCGAAACTCCCCGCCGGACCCGAATGTGCCCCTCGTGCTCTGGATGAAGACCTGGAATCCCCGGCGCGCCAGCGGTGCCGCGAAGATGGCCCCGGCGACGCCGGCCCGGCCGTACGGCGACCGGATGAGCACGACCGGCAGCGCGCCGCCGGCGGCGCCCGGCCCGTAGCGGTCCCCGAGCAGCACCACCCCGTCCGGCATCGGGACCCCGACGTCGCGCTCGAGGGTGAACCGGGCGGCGGGGCCTGACAGTCCCAGCGCACGATCGATGGCCCGGCCGGAAATACGGGACAGTGCACTCATCCCAGTACTCTGCGGCCTGACGGGCGCGCTCGCAAGGCCGCGCCATGGCAGGCTTCCCGGCTCGGGCGGAATGCCCGTATCGTTGGGAATATCGGGGTCGGCGGAGGGCGGAGATTCGTGGCGCCAGAGATCAACCTCATCGACCTGGACGCCTACCAGCACGACGGGCCGCCGTACGCGCAGTTCGCGTGGCTGCGCGCGCACGACCCCGTCTTCTGGCACGCCGACGGCGGCGAGCCCGGCTGGCCTGGCTTCTGGGCCCTGACCCGGCACGAGGACGTCGCGCACGTCTCCCGGCACCCGGAGCTGTTCTCGTCGGCCGCGCGGCTCGCGTTGTTCGGTGAGATCCCCGAAGCCCAGATCGAGCTGCAGCGGCTGATGATGCTGAACATGGACCCGCCGCAGCACACCCGGCAGCGGGCCTTCGTCAACCGCGGTTTCACGCCCCGGATGATCGGCCAGCTCGGAGAAGCACATCGCCGAGATCTGCCACACGCTGCTGGACGAGATCGCCGGACGCGGACACGCCGACTTCGTCACGGACATCGCCGCGCCGCTGCCGCTGTGGGTGATCTGTGAGCTGGTCGGCGCGCCGGTCGAGGACCGCGGCCGGATCTTCGAGCTCTCCAACCTGCTGATCGGGGCCACCGATCCCGAGTTCCAGGTCGAGCCCGGAGCGCAGCGGAACGCCGCGGCCGAGGTTTACGTCTACGGCGCGCAGCTGGCCGAGCGGCGACGGGAGCACCCGGCCGACGACATCGTCACCAAGCTGCTCCAGCCCGACGACAACGGCGAGGCGCTGACCAGCGACGAATTCGACCTGTTCTTCCTGCTGCTCACCGTGGCCGGGAACGAGACGACCCGGAACGCGGCCTCGGGCGGCATGCTGGCGCTGTTCGAGCACCCAGACCAGTGGCGGCGGCTGGTCGAGCGAGCCGGAGCTGATCCCGACCGCGGCCGAGGAGATCGTCCGCTGGGTCAGCCCGGTCAACATGTTCCGCCGGACCGCGGTGGCCGACACCGAGATCGGCGGGAAGCCGATCGCGGCCGGGGACAAGGTCGTCGTCTTCTACACCTCGGCGAACCGGGACGCCGGCGTGTTCGCCGACGCGGACCGCTTCGACGTCGGCCGCGATCCCAACCCGCACGTCGGATTCGGCGGCGGCGGACCGCATTTCTGCCTCGGCCGCCATCTCGCGGCGCTGGAGCTGCGCATCCTGCTGCAAGCACTCGCCGAGCGCATGCCCGACATCCGCCTCGACGGCGAAGCCAGCCGGCTGCGGTCGAACTTCATCAACGGCATCAAGCACATGCCGGTCGCGTTCTGACTCGCCGGCCTACTCGACGCGACGGGCCGGTCGCCAGGTAGCGTGAGCGGCGGCGTCCGTCCGCGCCAAACCTCCAGCGACCCGCCCCAGCCGGGTCATCCGACGGAGGCAAAGGGAGGCCCGCCTCTCGGCCGGGCCTGATTGGTCGATCGTGCGCTCGCCGCGGCGATCGCTGGGGGATCCGCGGACGGGACGCGGGAGACGATCATGACCAAGCAGGCTGATTTCAAGCGGCGCGTTCGCGCCCGGATGACCGAGACCGGCGAGTCGTACGCGGCGGCCCGCAGCAGGCTCATCGCCGAGCACGCGGGCACGACGCCCGATGACTCCCCGCTCGACTGGATGCCCGAGGCGCTCCACATCAGCAACGGCGACGCCACCGACGTGCCGGGGACCGGGCTTGCGCGGCGGGTGATCTACTGGCGCGACATCCTGCATGAGGGGCCGGTGCCGGCGGTGGCGCCCGCCGAGCTGCGCCGGATCAGGGCCGGCTACCTCGCCGGGTACCAGGACGCCGACCTCGCGGGATCGGCGCGCCAGTTCGCCGAGCGGGACCAGGCCCTGGAGGCCAGCCGCGACGGCGACTATGTCTTGTGGTTCGAGGCGGACCTGTACGACCAGTTGCAGCTCATCGAGATCCTCGCCCGCCTGGCCGATCTAGGTGTTCCGGCCGGCCGCATCACCTTGATCTGCATTGGCGAACACCCGGGCATCGCCCGCTTCGGTGGCCTCGGGGAACTGACCGCCGGGCAACTGCGCGAGCTGCCGAACACGAACGCGTGCTCGCAACTGACCCCCGCGGCGCTCGAGCTGGCCACTCGCGCATGGGCAGCCCTCCGCGCGCCCGTCCCCGAGGGCCTGGCCGCGATCGCCGCCACCCGGCTGGGCGAGCTGCGATTTCTGGGCGAGGCGTTTGACCGGCTCAGCCGAGAGTACCCGTCCACGCGGGACGGCCTTTCGCTGACCGAGCGACGGGTTCTGGCCGCCGTCGCCGACGGCGCGTCCGACGCCGGGACGGCCTTCTCCCGTGCCCAGGCGCGGGAGACGCGACCTTACCTGGGAGATACGACGTGCTATCGCCGGATGGACCAGATAGCGGGCGGGCTGCACCCGCTACTTCGCCTCGACCCGCCCGGCCGCCCCATGGTGCGGACAACCGGTGTGCGGCTCACCGACACCGGGGCGCGAGTGCTGGCCGGCGACGCCGACCAGATCGCCCTCAACGGCATCGACCGGTGGATCGGCGGCGTGCACCTGCAGAGTTACCAGGTCCCATGGCGCTGGGACGACGGCACCGAAACCATCGTCCACCTCCCCGGCCGGACGACGTAGCGGCCCGGGTGCTTCGAAGCACGCCACCCGGCGCGGCCGCGCGGATCACGCCCGCGAACGGGCCTGCTGATACCGCGCGATGGCGCTCGCGGTGGCGGGGGCACGGAAGACGTCGGCGAAGACCTCGACGCTGGCGTCGATGCCGTGCTGAAGACCGTGGTTGAGCCAGGTCTCGAAGAGTCCCTTCTGCGCGGCGATGACCTCTCGGGTGCGGGCCGTGATCGAGCCCAGCAGTTCGAGCGTCGCGACCCGCAACTGCGCCGGCTCGACGGTGCGGTTGATCAGGCCCTGGGCGGCGAACTCGCTGACTGAGTAGAGGTCCCCGGTGAGGATGATTTCCTTGGCCTTCGACAGGCCGACGTACTGGTGCAGCAGCGCCGCCTCGACAACCGAGGGGATGCCGAGCCTGACTTCGGGCAGCCCGAAGCGGACGCCGGCGTGGGCGACTCGCAGGTCGCAGGCGAGGGCCATCTCGAACGCGGCGCCGATGCAGTAGCCGTTGATCATCGCGGCCGTCGGGACCGGGGCGAGCCGCACCGCGGCGATACAGTCGCGGACGCTGGAAATAATGGCCCGGCCGTCCTCCGGCCCGGCATCGGCGAATGTGCTGACGTGCATCCCGGCCGAGAAGGAGCGATCGCCGCTGCCGGTGAGCACGATCGCCTTGACGCTGGCACCGATGCCCGTGACGGCGTCCGCGATGCGGGCGAGGTCGTCGGTATACAGCGCGTTGAGAATCTCGGGACGGTCGAGCGTGATCCAGCGAATCCCGTTCTCATCGGTGATGAGGGGCTGTCCCATCGCGAACTCTCCTCGGGTCCCGGGCGCCGGTCCGGCGAATGTCGTGCTGACCCACCGTAAGGGTCGTGTGGCCCCTCCGGTCAGCGTGGCCCGCCGCGGGATTGTCGGCGTCGCCTCCGGTGTTGTGGGTCGTCATGACGCACACTTCGGCCGCGGCGGCCGACTCCCATGACGTCAGCTTCACCAGCGAAGGCGTTCCGCTCGCCGGCACGCTGTACCGGCCCGCTAGTGACCAGCGCGACCCCACCTGGCCCGGCGTCGCCGTCACCGGCCCCTTCACCGGCGCCCGCGACCAGGTCGCGGGCGCGTACGCGCGGCGGCTCGCCGACGCTGGGTTCGCCGCACTCGCCTTCGATCATCGCGGCTTCGGCGGCAGCGGCGGCCGCCGAGGCCATGAGGACAGCCAGGGCAAGCTGGCTGACCTGCGCGCAGCCGTCAGTTTCCTCCAGTCCCGAGCGGACGTGGACAGCAGCCGCATCGGCTTGCTCGGCGTCTGTCTCGGGGGCGGCTACGCGGTCCGGGCCGCGAGTCAGGATCCGCGGGTCCGCGCGATCGCCGGCGTCGCGGGCGGCTACAACAGCCCGGCCAGGTTCGCCGCCCAGCTGGGGCCGGACGCCTACCGGGCCGCGCTTGCCTCGTTCCTGGCCGGCTATGACGACTACATCCCCGCCGTCGCGGCTGACGGCGCGGAGGCGGCCATGGCAGGCGACGAACCCTACGCCTACTACGGCACCGACCGGTCCCGCTCGCGGCTCTGGGAAAACAAGGTCACCCGCGGCTCGCTCCACTCGCTCATGACCTTCGACGCCCTCGGCGCGGCGCCGCTGCTGGACCAGACGCCGCTGCTGGTCGTGCACGGGAAAGCCGACGCCTTCTGCTCGCCGGACCTCGCCGCGGCACTGCACGAAGAGGCCACCGGCGATAAGGAGATCGTCTGGCTGGATAGCGCGCTGCACATCGACCTGTACGACACCGAGCCTTATGTCGGCCAGGCCGTTGACGCGGTAGCGAGGTTCTTCGCCCGTTCCCTCTAACGCCGTCCCCGCCTGCCGGCCGCAGCTCTACCGTCCGGAATGGGCGGAAGTGGCTGAAGTCATACAGCCCTAACACCGGGGCGACCGACAGCGATGACGTGAACGCGGTCGGGACCACCGCCACCAAGACCGGCCCACAACCGGACCCTCATCGAGCACTGCCGTTAGCCACGAGCCAGTCGACCAGGTGCCGCTGGCCGGCCTCGGCGGCGATCTCTGCCGGGGCCTGGCCGGACCACGGCGCTCGCCAGTCAGGATCAGCGCCCCGGCCGAGCAGCAGCCGCGCGAGCACGACGTCACCAACCCGGCAGGCGTTCCACAACGCCGCGTTGACTTCCTCAGCGGTCACGTTGCCCGCGTCGATTATGTCGGCCGCCCGGTCCGCCAGACCAAGCACCACGCAGACCGACAGCGAGGCCGTGGCCCCGCGCTCGAACAGCCGCCGGACCGCCAGCCATTGGCCGTAGCCGAGGGCGGACTGGATGGGCGGCCCGCCGCCGATCGAGGAGCCCGGGCACTCGATGTCGGCGCCCGCGTCCAGCAGTACATCGATCAGCACCGTGTCGTCGTTGCTCGCCGCCCAGTGCAGCGGGGCCTCGCTGTGCCACATCCCGACCGCCGGGGCGTTCAGGTCGGCGCCGGCACCGACCAGCAGCGCCACTGTCGCCCCAGCACGGGGCCGATGACCCGGTGCGTCCGCGAGCACGTGCAGCAGCGTCCGGGCCGAGCCGCCGGGTTCGGTGATCAGCCCGGTCGCGAGCTCGGGTTCCGCGCCCAGCAGCGCGCCCAGCCACTCGCCGTCACCACCCTTGATCGCAATGAGCAGGTCGTGCGCGAGCGGGCTGTCGCTGGGAATTGATCGCCGATCGGCCACAGACAGCGACGTTAGCCGCGGCCGGGATTTATTGTCAACTTACTTGACGATCGAGCTATCAGCCAGCCGTCGCCCGGATCCAGTCCAGTGCCTGACCGGCCGCGTGCAGCACCGACACGTGCCCGTCGTCGGGGTAGAGCCGGAGCTCTGCTTCCGGCAGGTGGCGCGCGAGCCACTCACCGTGCGCCACCGGCACCATCCGGTCCTGCTGACCGTGCAGGATCAGCACGGGCTGACGGACGTCGGCGAGAGCAAATCCCCACGGCCGGACGCTCGCGAGGCTGTCGTCGATCATGCCTTCGGGTCCGGCCTCGATCGCCTTGCCGGCGACGCCGCCGAGCCACGCCCATGGCCCCTCCAGCGCGGCCCAGTCCGCGGCGGTGAACGTCTCCGAGTCGAACTCCTCCTCGGACTCGAGGAACTCGATCAGGGCGTCGCGGCCTCGGGTGGCGGCCCGGGATTCCGCGGCGCCGGCCAGTCCGTCGTACCAGTCCAGCCCGTCCGCGTCATACGGCGCCGGGCCCGAGCCGCTGACCACGGCGAGCACCCGGTCGGGCAGCAGCGCGCCGGCGGCGAGCGCGTGCGGACCGCCGCCGGAGTGGCCCATGACCGCGAATCGGGCCAGGCCGAGCGCGTCGGCGGTCGCCCCGATGTCCGCCGCAGCGGAACTCACCGTACGGCCGGGGTCAGGGCTCGACCCGCCGTAGGATGGCCGGTCGTAAGACACCCACCGGATGCCGCGCTCGGCCGCGGCCGCGAACAGCGGTTCGGGCGGCTCGCCGGTGTTCGGCGTGCCATGCAGCCAGAACACCGGCAGCGCCCCGGCGCCGCCGGTGCCCGCATCGTAGGCGTGCAGCAGCCGGCCGTCGGCAACCGCGACATCGATCTCTGCGACCATGGGCCGAGCTTAGCCGCCGGCCGCGGCCCCGCCGGTCCGCTAGCGGGGCACCCGGCGCGGCGGCGGCTCAGGCCGCCGGGCGAATGACGGCGACATCGGCGGCCCCGGACTCGGTCACCCACAGGTAGCCGTTCAGGGCCACTATGCCGTTGGGCTCTGAGTCCAGCCCGAGCACGCCGACGACCGTGTTCGTTCCGGCGCTGAGCTTCACCAGCTCGTTGCCGAGATAGCTGGTGACCCACACCGCGCCGCCCGCGGCGAGCACGTCCCCGGCATCGGCTGGCGTCCGGATAGTGGCCCGGACCGCGCCGGTCGCGGGGTCGAATCTGGTCACCGTGTCGTCCGGGCCGTTGCCGGTCCACCCGCTGCCCGCACCGAAGGTGACGTTCACCGGCTGGCTGCCCGCGTGCACGGTCCGGGTCACGCGGCCGGTGCGGTCGCTGACCGCCAGCACGTCGTGCGAGCCGCCCTCGAAGTCCGGCACCCAGAGCAGGCCACCGGCGCCGGCCGCGAAGCCGGCCGCCGCGCCCAGGCGGACGGTCCGGCGGACCTTCGCCGTGTGCGGGTCGACGACCGAGATGGTCTGGTCGCCCTGGTTGAAGACCCACAAGTCACCGCCGGCCAGCAGTACCGAGACCGGCTTAGCCCCGACCCGGATCGTCCCCGTGACCCGGTCGCTGGCCGGATCGATGCGGCTCACAGTCGTGCCGTTGTAGTCAGCGGCCCAGATGGCGCCGTCGGCCGCGAGCAGGCTGATCGGGCCCGGCGGCACGGCGATAGTCGCCGTGACCTTGCGGGTGCCCGGGTCTATCCGCGTAACCGAGCCGGAGTTCAGATTCGCCGTCCAGAGGGAGCCGAACGCGGCTGTGATCCCGTCCGGATAGTCACCGACGCGGATCCGGGCGACGACCCGTCCGGCCGGGGCGAGCGAACCGGGACTTGCCGCTGGCGTCGCCGATGCTGGCGAGGCGGCGGCCGCCGAAGACGCGGGCGACGCGCCGGGCTGCTGCCCGGACGCGCCGCATCCGGCCGCCAGCAACAGGACGGCCGCGCAGCCGATGGTTGGTCGCAGACTCTGCATATCTGGGGTCATATCAGCCGCCGTGATGATCGGCGGCGACGCCCGCACCGATCAATCAACCGGGCAATCGGTCAGGGATAGCAGCCGGTGGCCGCGGAGGCCGCGGGCAGGCCCGGCCCGAACCTGACTGTCGCCTGCGCGAGCACGCAACCGGGCACGGTGAGCAGCGGATCGCCTTCGGCCGCGACGACCGGCGACATACGCGCCGTTGTCGTGGCACCGTCGGTGACCCGGCGTGACTGCAAGACCAGCGCGCCGGAGTGCATCGACGCGAACGCGGGGGCTGGCAGGAACCTGGTCCAGGCCAGCGCGCAGCGCCGCGAGAACCGGAGCGCGACCTCGCCGACGACCGTCCCGGCCGGGTAGACGTGCCCGGCCAGCCGCAACGGCGACGGCAACCTCACGCGCGCCTGGCTGATGATGACGGCGCCGACGTCGCACGGTGACACGCCGACATACAACTCGGTGGCCGGCCCGCGCCCGGCTGGGTTCGCCGCGGACTGATGCGTGACCGACCAGCTCGAGGCGCCGGCCAGCGCTGCCACGAGCGCCAGCGCCGCGATGCCCAGCGGCCGCCGGAACCTGCGCGGGCGCGCGGTTACCGGCTCACGGCCGGCCGCCGGAGCGGGCGGGGACTCAGCCGGAACGGACCGGGCCGGCGCTGCCTCCTGCCAGCGGCCGCGCCAGTAGTCCTCCGGACCACCGCAGGCGCGGACGAACGCCAGAGTGACGGCCAGCGACGGCATCATCGTGCCAGCGCACGCCACTGACAGCGTCGTCGCCGAGTAGTGGGCGCGCCGGGCCATCAGCCGGAACGGCGGGCTGCCTGCCTGCTCCCGCAGATCCCTGAGCTCGGCGGCGAACGCCTGAATCGCCCCGTCGGCCGGATCGATCGGCCGCATCGGTCTGCCCATCGGCTGTTCCCCGTCCGTTCCTTGACCCGCGCGGCCGCCAGGCCCGGTAGGGAGTCTAGCCAGGCCTCCGCCGGCCTTCGCGGGCGTGCTTGACAGCATTCCTGGCCGATGCCACGTTGAACGGGCAATTCGCTTTCACGTTGATCTCGGCCGGGGGCTTGCGGCCGAATTTCCGTGCGCTTTGGCGCCAACGTGAATTGGCGGGCTCCACGCCGTGCCCACCGGTCTGGTCGCGATCGGCAGCCCCGGCGGCATGCTCGACCAGACCGGCCTGGACGTGACCGGTGACGGCCAGCAGATCGCGCTGGGCTCCTCCGACAGCTCGCCCGCTCCCGGCAGCGCGCACGTCTACCGGGTCACCGCCTGCCAGAATGGCCAGGTGTTCGGCGGCTACTCCGTCGTGGTGCTCGGCTGACGGGCGGCTAGTCTCCTCGTAGGGCGGAGAGGAGTCGAGTGGCATGTCCGGGTTCGTGCTGGGACCGGGAGAGGGCGCGGCGTTCGGGTTTCACGGGGCCGCCGTCGTGATGAAGGCGTCCGGCGCGCGCACCGGCGGCCAGCTGGCCGTGATGGAGTCCGTCTACCCGGCCGGCCTGAACGTGTCCGAGCACGTGCACGCGGGGGAGGACGAGATGTTCTTCCTGCTGGCCGGCGAGCTGAGCGTGTTCTGCGGCGACGACAGCTGGATCGCGACCGCCGGCAGCTTCGTGTTCGTGCCGCGTGATCACCCGCATGGATTCACCGTGTCCGGCGCCGGTCCGGCCACCGCGCTGGTCATCACCGGCCCGCCACAGCTCGACCGCCAGATCGCCAGCCGCGGCGAGGCCGTGCCCGACTGGCTGGAAAAGGAGTCCAAGTGGAAGGCATAGTCGGCGACCGGATCCTGCGCTGCGCGCAGGGCCACCACTTCACGTCAGGCGAGGTGGCCCGGCTCTTCGACTCCGTGCATCTGGGCAGCAAGCGGTTCATGCGCTGCCCGGTGGACGGCAAGTGGGGGATCGCGTCGAACGCCGACAGCAAGGACCTGACCGAGCAGGAACTCCTGCAAGCCCGTAACTTCCACACGTGAGGAACGAGCTTCGCGTGGCCGGACCAGGCAGCCGGGCCGCCGCCGTGGTGACGCGGTGAGGTTCGGGCTGGCCGGGACCGGCTACTGGGCGCAGGTCGCGCACGCCCGCGCGCTCACCAGCACCGACGGCGCCGAGCTGACCGCGGTGTGGGGCCGCAATCCGGACCGGACGGCCGCGCTGGCCGACCGGCACGGCACCACCGCGCACGCCGACTTCGACGCGTTCCTCAACGCCGTCGACGCGGTCTCGTTCTCGCTGCCCCCCGACGTGCAGAGCGAGCTGGCGGTCCGCGCCGCGGCGGCGGGCAAGCACCTGCTGCTGGAGAAGCCGGTCGCGCTGACCGCCGCCAGCGCGGACGCGCTGGCGGACGCGGTGGCCGCCGCCGGGGTGGCGTCCGTCGTGTTCTTCACCGCGCGGTTCCAGCCCGACATCCGCGCCTGGCTCGCCGCGGCCGCCGGCGCGCCGTGGTCTGGAGCGCAGGTGGTCTGGCTCGGGTCCGCGGTCGACGACGCCAGCCCGTTCAATACGCCGTGGCGGCAGCGCGAGGGCGGACTGTGGGATCTCGGCCCGCACGCGCTGTCGGTGCTGACGCAGGCGCTGGGCCCGATCGAGTCCGTCCTGGCCGGCGGCGGCCCTGGCGACGTGGCGCACCTGATCCTGCGGCACGCGGGCGGGGCGAGCAGCACGGTCACGGTGACGCTGCAGGCGCCGCCGGGGCTCGATGGCTTCGACCTGGCATTGTGGGGCGAGCGCGGCCGATCGCAGATGCCACCGCTGGCCGACGATCCCCTGAAGGCCCTGCGGACGGCGCTCTCCGAGCTGATCACGGCGGCGAACTCGGCTGACCGCGCGCACCCGTGCGACGTCCGGTTCGGCGCCGCCGTCACCGCGATCCTGGAACAGGCCAAGTTGCAGATTCAGGCTGGGTGACGCCGCGCCGGGTCAGATGCCGACCGGGTGCCAGACAGTCTTGATCTCCAGGGCGGACAGCAGCCGCCGGGTACCCGGCACATCGCTGAACGACTCGTCGCCGCCGAGCACGCGCTTGAGGTTGGCAGCCGCGGCGCGCTCAAGGTCGGCCCGGCCCGCGGGCGCGACGCCGGTCAGGTCGATCGCGTTCACGTCCATGTGCGCGGCCGCCACCGGAGCCAGCTCGGCCAGGCTGCCGGTGAGCACGTTGACCACGCCCGCCTGGCACGTCCGAGGTGGCCAGCACCTCGGTCAGGGCGACCGACGGCAGCGGCCGGCCTTCGCTCGCCACGACGACGGCGGTGTTGCCGGTGACGATGATCGGGGCCAGCACGCTGACGAGCCCGAGCAGGCTGGAGTCGGCCGGCGCGAGGAGCGCGACGACCCCGGTCGGCTCGGGCACACTGAAATTGAAGTACGGGCCCGCCACCGGATTCGCGGCGCCGGCGATCTGGGCGACCTTGTCGCTCCAGCCCGCATACCAGACCCACCGGTCGATGGCCGCCGCGACCACCGTCTCGGCCTGGCCGCGGCGGATGCCCTCGGCGTCAGCGACCTCGGCCGCGAATTGCGCGGCCCGGCCTTCCATCAGTTCGGCCACCCGGTACAGCACCTGCCCGCGGTTGTAGGCGGTAGCGCCGGACCAGCCGGCAAACGCGCCCCGCGCAGCGACGACCGCGTCCCGCAGGTCCTTGCGGGAGGCCTTGGCCGCGAACGCGAGCACGGTGCCGTCGGCCGCGTGCACCGGGTAGGAGCGGCCGGACTCCGAGCGCGGGAACGCGCCGCCGATGAACAGCTTGTGCGTCTTGCGGACCGCCAGCCGCTCGGGCGTCCGGGCGGGCGGCGCGGGCTTTACCGCGGCGGTCGGCTTCGCTTTGCTGTCAGGCATCGAGGTACGCGGCCAGGCCGTGCCGGCCGCCCTCCCTTCCGTAGCCGGACTCCTGGTAGCCACCGAACGGGCTCGCCGGGTCGAACCGGTTGTACGTGTTCGCCCAGACGACTCCGGCCCGCATCCGCTGGGCCATCCACAGGATCCGGCTGCCCTTCTCGGTCCAGATCCCGGCCGACAACCCGTACGGCGTGTTGTTCGCCTTCGCCACGGCCTCCTCCGGGGTGCGGAACGTCAGCACCGACAGCACCGGCCCGAAGATCTCCTCGCGCGCGATCCGGTGCGACTGGCTGACGCCGGTAAACAGGGTCGGCGCGAACCAGTAGCCCTTGTCCGGGAGCCGGCAGGGCGGCGACCAGCGCTGCGCGCCCTCGGCTTCGCCCGCCGCCGACAGCTCGGTGATCTTGTCCAGCTGCGGCCGTGAGTTGATGGCGCCGATGTCGGTGTTCTTGTCCAGCGGGTCACCCAGCCGCAGCGTGGTCAGCCGGCGCTGCAGCCGCTCCACGACCGCGTCGGCCACCGACTCCTGCACCAGCAGCCTCGATCCGGCGCAGCACACATGCCCCTGGTTGAAGAAGATCCCGTTCACGATCCCCTCGACGGCCTGCTCCACGGGCGCGTCGTCGAAGACGACGTTCGCCGCCTTCCCGCCGAGTTCCAGCGTCACCTTCTTGCCGGTGCCGGCCACCAGGGTGGCGATCTGCTTGCCCACCTCGGTCGACCCGGTGAACGCGATCTTGTCCACGCCCGCGTGGGCGGTCAGCGCGGCGCCAGCCTGGCCGTCGCCGGTCAGCACGTTCACGACGCCGGGCGGCAGGCCGGCCTGCTGGCACACCTCGGCGAGCAGCAGCGCCGTCAGCGGTGTCGTCTCGGCCGGTTTCAGCACGCACGTGTTTCCGGCCGCCAGCGCGGGCGCCAGCTTCCACGCGGCCATCAGGAGCGGGAAGTTCCACGGGATGACCTGCCCCGCCACGCCGAGCGGCCGCGGGTCGGGGCCGAGCCCGGCGTACTCGAGCTTGTCGGCCCAGCCCGCGTAATAGAAGAAGTGCGCGGCGGCCAGCGGAATGTCCACGTCCCTGGACTCACGGATCGGCTTGCCGTTGTCCAGGCTCTCCAGCACGGCGAACTCGCGGGCGCGCTCCTGTAGCAGCCGCGCGATCCGGAACAGGTACTTCGCCCGCTCGCGGCCGGGCATCGGGCCCCACACCCGCTCGTACGCCGCCCTGGCCGCGGCGACGGCGGCGTCCACGTCGGCCGGGCCCGCCTCGGCGACGAGGCTCAGCCGCTCCTCGCTCGCCGGATTCTCGGTGGCGAACGTGGCGCCGGTGGCCGCCGGGCGGAACTCGCCGTTGACATACAGTCCGTATTCCGGCGCGATCGTGACGACATCTCGTGACTCCGGCGCCGGAGCGTACTCCCACGGCGCCGGCGCCACCACCGTGCCGCCGTCCTGGCTGCCGGTGTCAGGACGCGCGAGTCCGGCGCCAGACTTCCCCTTGCCGGTGGCCATATCAGCTAATCCCGTCCCTTTGCCCGGTTGTCACGGGGCCGAAGCAACCGGCCCTCATTCTGGCATCGCAGCTCAGTCGATCGTGAAGTAGTCCGGCCCGGCGTACCTGCCGGTGCGCTGCTTGCTGCGCTGCATGAGCAGGTCATTGAGCAGCGTTGAGGCGCCGATCCGGAACAGCGCCGGCGTCAGCCAGGCCGGCCCCGCGACCTCGTTGACCAGGACCAGGTAGCGGATCGCGTCCTTCGCCGTGCGGATGCCACCCGCCACCTTCACCCCGATCCGGCGGCCGGTGGCCTGCTCGAAGTCCCGGACCGCGGCGAGCATCACGAGCGCGACCGGCAGCGTCGCGGCGGGTGAGACCTTGCCGGTGGAGGTCTTGATGAAGTCCGCCCCGGCCATCATCGCCAGCCAGGACGCCCTGGCCACGTTGTCGAGGGTGACCAGTTCGCCGGTCTCCAGGATCACCTTCAGGTGCGCGACCCCGCAGGCGTCGCGCACCGCCGCCATCTCCGCGTAGACCTGGCCGTAGCGGCCGGACAGGAACGCGCCGCGGTCGATGACCATGTCGATCTCGTCCGCGCCCGCGCGCACCGCGTCCTCGACGTCGGCCAGCTTGACGGCCAGCGAGGCCCGGCCGGACGGGAACGCGGTCGCCACCGCGGCTACCTTCACCGGGCTGCCCGCCACGGCCTCGCGAGCCACCGGCACCAGGTCGGGATACACGCACACGGCCGCCACCGACGGCGCGGCGGGCGGCTCGATGTCGGGCTGGCGGGCCTTCGCGCACATGGCCCGGACCTTCCCGGCCGTGTCCGCGCCCTCCAGCGTGGTCAGGTCGACCATCGAGATCGCCAGGTCGAGCGCCTGCAGCTTGGCGTCCTTCTTGATCGAACGGGTGGCGAGCGCGGCGGCCCGCTCGGTCGCGCCGACCTGGTCCACGCCGGGCAGGCCGTGCAGGACCTGGCGCAGCGCCGCGTCTGACGTCGCGATGTCGGCGCCGGAGAACCCGACGGGCCTGGCTATCGATTCGATCCCCACGTCCCGACGTTACCGCCCAGACCGGGATGCAGCCATGACCGGGGAGGGCCGGGGCTGCTAGGTGATCCGCTCCAGCACCGGGTCGGCGGGCTCCGGCGGCTCGCCCCCGATCTCGATGGCGCCGGCGAGCGCTTCTTTGGCCCGGCCGAACCGGTCCGGCTCGTCGCCGCGCAGTTCGAGCACCGGCTGACCGCGCTGTACCCGCTCGCCGGGCTTCGCGAGGCAGATGACGCCGGCCGCGGCGGACACCGGGTCCTCTTTCCTGGCCCGGCCCGCGCCGAGCCGCCAGGCCGCGACGCCCACGGCGCGCGCGTCCATGGTCCGCAGCCAGCCGGCGGCCTCGGCCGGCAGAACCTCGGTGTGCGCCGCGACAGGCAGCGCCGCGTCCGGGTCACCGCCCTGAGCGGCGATCATCGCCCGGTAGCTGGCCAGCGCGCGGCCGTCCGCCAGCGCGGCGGCCGGATCGGCGCTCAGGCCAGCCAGCCGCAACATCTCGGCCGCGAGCGCCAGCGTCACCGCCACCAGGTCAGCCGGGCCCGCGCCGCGCAGCGTCGCCACCGCCTCCTCGACCTCGACCGCGTTCCCGACCGCGCGCCCGAGCGGCACGTCCATCCTGGTCAGCAGCGCGCTCGTGCGGACCCCGTGGGAGTTCCCGAGCTCCACCATGGTGCGCGCGAGCTCGCGGGCCGCCCCCAGGTCGGGCATGAACGCGCCGCTGCCGACCTTCACGTCGAGCACCAGCGCACTCGTCCCCTCCGCGATCTTCTTCGACATGATCGAGCTGGCGATCAGCGGGATCGACTCCACCGTGCCGGTGACGTCGCGCAGCGCGTACAGCTTGCGGTCCGCGGGCGCCAGGCCCTCGCCGGCCGCGCAGATGACGCAGCCGGCCGAGCCCAGCACGCTGAGGATCTCGGCATTGGACAGGCTCGCCCGCCAGCCCCGGATCGACTCGAGTTTGTCCAGCGTGCCGCCGGTATGGCCGAGGCCGCGGCCGGACAGCTGGGGCACTGCCGCTCCGCAGCTCGCCACCAGCGGCGCCAGGATCAGCGAGACTTTGTCACCGACGCCGCCGGTCGAGTGCTTGTCCACGGTCGGCGCCCGCAGGCTGCCGAGGTCCAGCCGCTCGCCGGAGCTGATCATGGCGTCAGTCCACGTCTGCAGCTCAGGCCCGCTCAGCCCGCGGAAGAAGATCGCCATCAGCAGCGCCGACATCTGCTCATCGGCGATTCGGCCGTCGGTATAGGCGCCGATCAGCCAGCGAATATCGGCGTCCGAAAGGGCTATACCATCCCTTTTGCCCCGGATCAGATCCACCGCGTCAGGCATGGCCGTCCCGCCGGGCCGCCAGCTCGTCGGTGCTGAACGCGGCCGGCAGCAGGTCCCCGAGCGCACGCGGCGCGGGGTCGGTGTCCAGCAGCAGCGCGGGGCCGCCCGCCTCCAGCAGCAGCTGCCGGCAGCGGCCGCACGGCACCAGCGGCGCACCGTCGCCGGCTACCACGCTGACCGCCACCAGCGGCCCGGCGCCCGCGGCGCGCTGGGCGCTGACGAGTCCGCACTCGGCGCACAAGGTGAGCCCGTAGGACGCGTTCTCGACATTGCAGCCGGTCACTAGCAGGCCGGCGGCGTCCACGCCGGCCGCGCCGACGCGCAGCCCGGAGTAGGGCGCGTAAGCCCGCGCGGCCGTGCTCGTCGCCGCGGCGCGGAGCGCCTCCCAATCGATGATCACGCTGCTACCCTCCTGCTACAGGACCCAATCGTCTCAATTTGGCATCAGCCTCACCAGGACATCGGCTACCTCCTTTCGCGGGTGTCCCGGCAGGGCTACCCTTCGGGCATCCCATGGGGGGAAGTCATATCGCCCCGGCCGGCTGGGGCTGCGCGTCGAGCCGGCGGCCGTGTGGCAGCCTGCTGCTGCCCTCGTTTCAGGAGGTAAGCGTTGAGAATATCGTTCAAGGTCGGGGCGGTCTCCGCCGTAGCGGCCCTACTCCTGGCCGCGTGCGGTTCGTCCTCGCCGTCGCCCAGCTCCAGCCCGACCTCGGGCGGCAGCACGAGCTCCGGCGGTGCCGCAACATCGAGCAAGTTCCTCGGCTGCATGGTCACTGACACGGGCGGCATCGACGACAAGTCCTTCAACGCCTCGTCCTGGCAGGGCATGCAGGACGCACAGGCCGCGGACTCGAGCAAGATCTCCGTCAAGTACCTGCAGTCGACCAGCACCGCCGACTACGCGCCGAACATCACCGCGTTCCTCGGCCAGAAGTGCGGCATCATCGTCACCGTCGGCTTCCTGATGGCGGCCGCGACCCAGACGGCCGCCAAGTCGAATGCGGGCGCCAAGTTCGCGATCGTGGACTTCCCGAAGTTCCCGCAGACCAACATCGACTCGCTGGTCTTCAACACGGTGCAGGACGGCTACCTCGGTGGCTACCTGGCCGCGGGCATGTCCAAGACGGGCAAGGTGGCAACGTTCGGCGGCCAGAAGCTGCCGACCGTGACCATCTACATGGACGGCTTCTGGGACGGCGTCCAGGCCTACAACGCCAAGCACCACACCAACGTGCAAGTCCTGGGCTGGAGCGAGAAGACCCAGTCCGGTGAGTTCACCAACAGCTTCACCAACCTGACCCTCGGCCAGACGATTACCCAGCAGTTCATCTCCGAGGGCGCGGACATCATCTTCCCGGTGGCGGGCGGCGTCGGCCTCGGCTCGGCCAAGGCCGTGCAGAACGCGGACAGCGCGGCCGGCTCGCAGAAGATCAACATGATGTGGGTGGACACCGACGGCTGCGTCAGCGCCGCCCAGTACTGCAAGTACTTCATCACCAGCGTGGAGAAGGGCATCGCGACGGCGGTGAAGACCGCGGTCCTGGCCGCCGCGGGCGGGACGTTCGCGGGTGGCCAGTACACCGGCACCCTCGCCAACGGCGGCGTCGCGCTGGCCCCGTTCCACGACTTCCAGAGCAAGGTCCCGGCCTCGCTGCAGGCGGAGCTGAACACGCTCAAGCAGCAGATCATCTCAGGCAAGATCGTGCCGGCCACCAAGAGCCCGGTCTAGAAACCGGGCCAAGGGCGGGCTGGGCCACAGCTAATGCGGCCCAGCTCACCGGTGTTTCCCGTACGAGACGTGACTTCTGGGCCGCAGCTACTGCGGCTCAGAAGTCACGTATGCCACACTCGGGTTCTCCTGCGGAGGGATGGTTGTGGAGCTTGAGCTTCGCGGCATCACCAAGCGCTTCGGCAGCCTGGTGGCGAACGACCACATCGACCTGAGGGTTGCCCCCGGCGAGATCCGCGGCCTGCTCGGCGAGAACGGGGCCGGCAAGACCACCCTCATGAACGTCCTGTACGGCCTGATACAGCCCGACTCGGGCGAGATCCTGCTCGACGGAGTGCCGGTCCAGATTCACTCACCGCGGGACGCCATCAACGCGAAAATCGGCATGGTGCACCAGCACTTCATGCTGGTGCCCGTCTTCACCGTCGCGGAGAACGTCGCCCTGGGCGTCGAGCAAACGCGGCGTATCGCCGGGTTCCCGACCGGCCTGCTGGACCGCGGCCGGGCCCGGCGCCAGGTGCTGGAGCTCTCCGAGCGCTACGGCTTGCAGGTCAACCCGGACGCGCTGGTCGAGGACCTGCCGGTCGGCGTGCAGCAGCGGGTGGAGATCATCAAGGCCCTGCTGCGCGACGCCAGCGTGCTCATCCTGGACGAACCGACCGCCGTGCTGACCCCGAGCGAGACCGAGGATCTGTTCCGGGTCATGCGCGAGCTGCGGGAAGGTGGCCGGTCGATCGTCTTCATCACCCACAAGCTCAGGGAAGTGCAGGCCATCGCCGACGACATCACCGTCATCCGGCGGGGCCGGGTCGTCGGCGAGCGGCCGCCGAGCACCACGGACGCGGAGCTGGCCACCCTGATGGTGGGCCGGCCGGTGGAGCTGCGGGTCACCAAGGCGCCCGCGCAGCCCGGCGACGTCGTGCTCGACGTCCAGCACCTCTCGGTCGCGGGCGACGTCGTCCCGATCGAGGCCGGCGGCAGCCGCAACTCGGTCGATGAGGTGTCCTTCCAGGTCCGTGCGGGCGAGATCCTGGGCATTGCCGGGGTCCAGGGCAACGGCCAGACCGAGCTGTGCGAGGCGCTGATGGGGCTGCGGCCCGCTACCGGCGCCGTCCGGCTCAGCGGGCAGGACATCAGCCACGCCAGCCCGCGGGACCGGCTGCGCGCAGGCATCGGCTTCATCCCGGAGGACCGGCAGGAGGACGGCCTCGTCGCCGACTTCTCGGTGGCCGACAACATGGTGCTCGACACCTACGACCGGTTCCCGTTCGCGTCCGGCATCGCTCTCGATCTCGGTGCGATCCGCAAGAACGCCACCAGCCTGGTGTCCGAGTTCGACGTGCGCACCTCCTCGATCGACACCGCCGTCGGCACGCTGTCCGGCGGCAATCAGCAGAAGGTGATCCTGGCCAGGGAGGTGGGCCGGAAGGTGCGGCTGCTGCTGGCCAGCCAGCCGACCAGGGGGCTGGACGTCGGCTCGATCGAGTTCGTGCACCGCCGGATCGTCGAGGAACGGGACAGCGGCTCCGCCGTGATCATCGTGTCGTCGGAGCTGGACGAGATCTACGCGCTGGCCGACCGGATCGCGGTCATGTACGAGGGTCAGATCACCGGCTTCCGGCCGCCGTCGGTGTCGGTCACCGAGCTTGGCCTGCTGATGGCGGGCGCCGCGGGTGACGCGGCCGGCCCGGCCGTGACCGCAGGACCGCCGGGCGAACCGCCGCCGTCTAGCCCGGATCCCGATCCTGGCGGGCCCGGCGACGGGCCCGCGGACGGAGAGGAGGGGATGTGAGCGAGGACGCCAGCGGCGTGCCGCCCGAGCCGCAGCCGCCGGAACCACAGCCCTCTGGTGCCACCACGGACAGTTCGACCACAGCCACGGCGGCCGCCGCCGCCGCGCCGCTGGGAGCGGGCGCTCTGGGACACGATCTCGCAGGGCAATTCCACCGTCGTCACCATCCTGGCGATCATCCTCGCCCTCGTACTCGGCGGTTTGCTCATCGCGTTCAGCGACACCAGCGTCCTGCACGAGTGGAGCACGTTCTTCTCGCACCCGGGCACCGCCATCAACGCCGCCTGGCAGGCCGTCGCCTCGGCCTACTCCGCGATGTTCGAGGGCGCGATCTTTAACCCGCACACGATCAGCGCGGCGTTCCACGGCGGCTCGGTCGGGGCGATTTTCTACCCGCTCTCGCAGACGACGTTCCAGGCCACGCCGCTGATCCTGACCGGTCTCTCGGTCGCGCTGGCGTTCCGGGCCGGCCTGTTCAACATCGGCGCCGCGAGCCAGTGGATCGGCGGGGCGATCGTGGCGACGTACCTGGGCTTCGCGATCAGCCTGCCGGTCGTGCTGCACGCCATCGTCTGCCTGATCGGCGGGTTCGCGGGCGGCGCCATCATGGGCTGGCTGGTCGGTGCCCTCAAGGCGCGCACCGGCGCGCACGAGGTCATCGTCACGATCATGCTGAACTACGTCATGTACGACCTGCTGAACTACCTGCTCGGCACGCCCAAGGCATTGCAGCAGCCGGGCCAGTCGAATCTGATTACCCCGAACATCCACACCTCCGCGCAGTTGCCGCATGTCGGCGGGCCGCCCCCGCAGGTGGGCGTCGGCTTCCTGATCGCGCTGGCGGCCGCGGCCGGGGTGTGGTGGCTGCTGGCCCGCAGCACCACCGGGTTCGAGTTCCGGACCGTCGGCGCCAACCCGAGCGCCGCCCGCAGCGCGGGCATGAGCGTGCTGCGCGTCTGGGTGCTGGCGATGGTGCTGGCCGGCGGCCTCGCCGGGCTCAGCGGCGCGGTTACGACTCAGGGCTTCTACCACAGCCTGAACACCCTCAGCTACGGCAGCTACGGGATCACCGGCATCACCGTCGCGCTGCTCGGCCGGGCCCGGCCGCTCGGCGTAGTCCTGGCCGCGCTGCTGTTCGGCGCGCTGGATACGGGCGGCACCGTGATGCAGGCTGCCACCTCGGTGCCCGTCGACATCACCGAGGTGCTGCAGGGCCTCATCGTGCTGTTCGTGGCCGCGCCACTGTTCATCCGGGTGGTGTTCCGACTCCGCTCGGCGCCAGCCGGCGGGATGGAGGCAGTCGCGAAGGGGTGGAACGGATGACCGCGGTCGCAGCCGTCACCGGCACCAGGGTGCCGTCGGCCACCAGCCGCCGGATGGTGGCGGCGGCCACGCTGGTGGCGTTCGGGCTGATCGACATCTTCGTGTTCGGCCTGCTGGGGCACAAGGGCGACGCGGCCTTCGCGTTTTCCATCGAGGGCGCCAAGCTCACGATCCCGGTCCTGCACGTGCCGGCCCGGCCAGTGGCCTACGCGCTCGGCATCGCGTCGGTCCTCATCGGCGTCGCGCGCGGGCTCTTCGCCGCCAAGCCTGGACTGAAGCGACTCAGCATCGGCCTGGTGCTGCTGTTCTTCATCATCTCGCTGCTGCTGTGGTCGGACTCCGGCAGCTGGGTGAGCGGCATCCCCATCAATGTGGTCGTGCTGCTGCAGACGACCCTGGCCACGTCGATTCCCCTTATCCTGGGCGCGCTGGCCGGCTGCATGGGGGAGCGGGCCGGCGTCATCAACATCGCGATCGAAGGCCAGTTGCTGCTCGGCGCGTTCATGGCGGCGATCGTCGCGAGCGCGGTCGGCGCGCTGTGGCTGGGACTGATCAGCGGCGCGCTGGGCGGCGCGCTCGTCGGCCTGGTGCTGGCGGCCTTCGCCGTTCGTTACCTGGTGGACCAGATCATCCTGGGCGTGGTGCTGAACCTGCTGATCAGCGGGCTCACCGGGTTCTTCTATGACCGGCTGATGGTGCCCAACGCGAACACCTACAACAACGGGCCGACGTTCAGCGCAATCAAGATCCCCGGGCTCGGCGACATCCCGATCCTGGGCCCGATCCTGTTCGACTCGACGATCTTCCTGTACATCACGTACGCCGCGATTTTGCTGGTTCAGGTCGGTTTGTTCAACACCAGGTTCGGCCTGCGGGTGCGCGCGGTCGGCGAGCACCCGACCGCGGCCGACACCGTCGGCATCCGGGTGCTCGGCATCCGCTACCGGAACCTGATCCTGGGCGGCATCCTGGCCGGCCTCGGCGGCGCCTACCTGACGATCGGCTCGGTCGGCACGTTCAACAAGGACATGTCGTCCGGCCTGGGCTACATCGCGCTGGCAGCCATGATCTTCGGCCGGTGGACACCACTCGGCGGGACCCTGGCTGCGCTGCTGTTCGGATTTACCAGTCAGCTCGGGACGTTCCTGGGCAGCATCAACGTGCCGATCTCGCCGTACATCCTGGGCATGGCGCCGTACGTCGCGACGATCATCGCGGTCGCCGGCCTGGTCGGGCGCGTCCGCGCGCCCGCGGCCGACGGCAAGCCCGTACGTCCGGGCGTGAGCCCGGACGTGGGCTTGTAGTGCTTGCCAACGCCGGGCCCTACGTCCGGGCGTGAGCCGGGGCGGCTTGCCCCATTCGCTGGTATTCGTGCCAGCCCGGTAACGCAGACGTAACGCCCGGCGTGCAAGGCCGCGAAACCGCCCAGTTAACCTGTCCGCATGGCAGGTTGGGCCTGGCGGCGTGAGGCCAGGTTGGGACGCAGAGCCGGGTACGGGCTCGTGCTGGGCGCGGTCGCCGGGCTGCTGGCCTGGAGCGGCTGGTCAGGTGCGCCGGGGAGCCCGTACGCGGGGATCAGCAGGATCGACGTCGGGGTGACCGTCGGCCTGCTCGCCGTCGTGCCGTGGCTGATCGCGCGCCGGTACGGTCCCGGCGCCAGCACCGCCCTGGCGCGCACGATCCGGGTGGCGGGCTGCGCCGCGGTAGTCGCCCTGATACTGCTGAAGACGCACGTCGAGCGGTCGGAGTTCGGCCTGGTGCCGCGGGCACGGGGTGCGGGCGTCTGGGCGGGCGAGGCCATCTTCCTGCTGATCATCGCCGCCTACCTGGCTGGCGTCTTCGCCGTCACCGCCCGCCGGGCCCCGGCCCGGCCGGCCGCGCTCGGCACCGGCACGCTGGCCGGCGCGCTGGTCGGCCTGATCCTGTACGCGCTGCCGCCGAAGGGCAGCTCGATGAACCTGCCGAGCGGCTGGCTCGCCAGCGGCTACGAGATCGCCCGCGTCCTGGCGGTGCCGCTGGTCGTGGCCGCCGCCGTGCTGGCCGGGATGAAGGCCGCCCGGCGCAGCGGGCGGCCGTCCAGGCGCCGGTCCCCGGTCGACATCCCGGCCCGGCAGGGCCTGATCGCCGGCGCCTGCACCGGGGTCGCGGCGGCCATGATCGTCTCGATCCTCGGCATGGCGACGATCGTGCTGGTGCCGCAGGACGCCAGGAACCTGGAGTGGACGCTGCCGGGCCAGCATCTGCAGCCCGGCACGCTGTACGCGTTCGAGGTCAGCGTCAGCCAGGCCGCGGTCGGCTTCCTGCTGGTGCTGCTGATCTTCCCGCTGATCGGGGCCGGGCTGGGCGCCTGGGGCGGGCTGTACGGCGAGCAGCGGCGCAATCCGCCGGGCGGCGGCGGGGGCGGCCGCGGCCCGCGCGGCAAGGACCCGATCATCCCGGCGCCGCCGGGCGGCAAGAAGCTGGACCACAAGCCCGATATCGGGCGGCTGCTCAGCCTGCCCGAGTGGGATCCGCGGGCTCGGCCCGTCGGCGACCCGCTGCCGCGGCGTGAGGAGCGAAGCCCGGCCCGGCTGAGCTGACTAGCGCGCCCCGCCTGGGCCTTGGCGTGCGCACCCTGGCGACAGCCGGGTCCGGCGGGCCGAGGCCGTGCCGGACCAGCGACTGGGCCGTGCGCACCACGGTGTCGAGCGATCCGCGGCGCGGGTTCCACCACTCGGCCGCCCAGTTCAGCGCGCCCAGCACCATCATCCGCGCCGCCACCGGATCCAGGCCGGCCCGCAGCAGGCCCGCGCCGTCGGCGTCCTGTAGCAGCTGACGCCAGGTATCGCCGTATTTCGCCGCCTCGGCCGAGTAGCGGATACGGATCCGCTCCGGCACCTGACCAGCGTTCCGGATGGCCGCGGTCGTGTAGTCAGAGATCTCCAGGCAGTACCGCAGGTGTGCCTCGACCGCGGCGTCGATGCGGTCGAGCGGACCGGCTTCCGGCGGCAGCGCCGTCAGCACGCCGTCCAGGTGCTCGCGCATGCGCGCGATCCCTGACCACATGACCTCTTCGATCAGGTCGTCCCTGGACGGGAAGTAGTAGTAGATGGCCGGGGCCTGCAGCTGGGCCTGATCGGCGACGTCGGCCAGCCGGGTGCCCGCGTACCCCTTGCGGCTCAGTACGTGCGCGGCCGCGGCCAGGATCCGCTCCCTGGTCCGCACGGACTTCGAGCCGCCATCGCCCGCCCCGGCACGTTTTCTAGGCACGAGTCAACTATAGGTTCGCCGCACGCTGGTTAGTGATCAAGACCGCCGCGGGCGATCAGCTGCTGGGCGATCACGTTCCGCTGGATCTCGTTCGTGCCCTCGCCCACGATCATCAGGGGCGCGTCCCGGAAGTAGCGCTCCACGTCGTACTCGGTCGAGTAGCCGTACCCGCCGTGGATCCGCACCGCGGTCAGCGCGATCTCCATCGCCGCCTCCGACGCGAACAGCTTGGCCATCCCGGCTTCCATGTCGCACCGCTCGCCGGCGTCGTACCGCTCGGCCGCGTGCCGCACCAGCTGGCGCGCGGCGGTCAGCTTCGTCGCCATGTCGGCCAGGTACGCGCCGATCTGCTGGTGCCGCCAGATCGGCGCGCCGAAGCTCTCCCGTTCCTGCGCGTACCTCAGCGCGTCGTCGAACGCGGCCTGGCCGACGCCGACCGCGCGCGATGCGACCTGGATCCGGCCGATCTCCAGGCCCTTCATCATCTGCGCGAACCCACGGCCGGGCTCGCCGCCGAGCAGCGCGCGGCCGGCGCGTGATACCCGGAGAACGACAGCTCGCAGCTCTCCACCCCCTTGTATCCGAGCTTGGGCAGGTCGCGGGACACCACCAGGCCGTCGCCGTGCTCGACCAGCAGCACGCTGATGCCGCGGTGCCGCGGGCTGGCCGCCGGGTCGGTCTTGCACAGCAGCGCGATCAACTGCGACCGGCGGGCGTTGGTGATCCACGTCTTGGCGCCGTCGATCACGAAGCCGCCGTCCGGCCCGGGCCGCGCCACCGTCGTCATCGCCTGCAGGTCCGAGCCGCCGCCCGGCTCGGTCAGGGCCATCGTGGCGCGGATCTCACCGGTCGCCATCCGCGGCAAGTAGCGGTCCTTCTGTTCCGGCGTGCCGAACTGGAGCAGCAGCTTGCTCACCACCGTGTGCCCGCCCATCGCCCCGGCCAGGCTCATCCAGCCCCTGGCCAGTTCCGCGGTCACTTCCGCGTAGCAGGGCGTGGACACCGGCGCCTCGCCGTACGGCTCGGGGATCGCCAGCCCGAAGATGCCCAGCGCCTTCATCTGCTCGATCAGCTTCTCGGGGTAGGTGTTAGCGTGCTCTAGGTCCCGCACCACCGGCCGGACGTCGCGGTCGACGAACTCGGCCACGGTTCGCACAACTTCCCGTTCTTCCGCCGGCAGACCGCTCACGACCCAGCTCCTCACTCAAGTTCATCTAACCTAGATTAAAAGCTCTCGCTGCGTGCCCGCCCCGTGCGGGCTTGATCGGAGCGTGCCAGATGAATCCTCCCGCCGTCGAGGGGCCGTACTTCGAGGACCTCACGGTCGGGCAGGTGTTCGCCACCGCGCCCGGCATCACGCTATGGCCGGCCCTGGCGGCGGCACACCAGGCGATCACCGGTGACCGGCTCGCGCTGGCCCTGGACGTGCCGCTCTGCCACGAGGTCACGGGCGGCCCGCAGCTGGTCTCGCCGGCGCTTGCCTGGGACGTCGCGATCGGCCAGTCGACCATCGTGACCCAGCACGTGAAGGCCAACCTCTTCTACCGCGGCCTGGCGTTCCGCCGGCTGCCCAGGATTGGCGACACGCTGCGCACCACCACGACGGTCGACGGGCTCCGGCAGAACCGGCCGCGGCCGGGCCGGGCGCCCACCGGGCTCGCCGCGTTGCGGATCACGACGGTGGACCAGGACAACCGGCCGGTGCTGGATTTCTGGCGCTGCGCCATGCTGCCGCTGCGCGATCCAGACGGCCAGACCGGGCACGCGGACTTCCTCGACGCGGTCGGCGAGCCACTGAGCCCCCGCGGACTCGCGGCCCTGGTCGGCGGCTGGCGGCTGGATTGCCTCGCCCGGCAGGCGGGCGGCTCCCGGCTGCCGGGCCTGGCCGCGGGCCAGTCCTTCGAGGTTGCCGGGGGAGACGTGGTGACCAGCGGGCCGGAGCTGGCCCGGCTCACGCTGAACATCGCCGCCGTGCACCACGACAGCGCGGCCGCTGGCGGCCGGCGCCTCGTCTACGGCGGGCACGCCATCGGCCTGGCGCTCACCCAGGCCGCCCGCGCGATCCCGACGATCGCGACGATCGCCGGCTGGCACGGCTGCGACCACCTGGGCCCGGTGCACGAGGGTGACACCCTGCGCAGCACGATCACCGTGGAGCAGGTAGACCCGCTGCCCGGCGCCGGCGCCCTGGTGCACCTGCGTTCCCAGCTCCGCGCCGACGCACCGGAGCCCCGCGCAGTGCTCGACTGGCGGTACGTGGCGGTGGTCGCCTGATCGCCTGAGTCAGGTGGTGGCGCCCGACCGGCCGGGTGCCGGGGCAGGATGCAGAATTCGTTGCCTTCCGGGTCGGTCAGGGTGATCCAGCCGCTGCCGTCCGGCCGCCGGTGATCGGCCTGGAACGTGGCCCCGAGTGCCAGCACGCGTTCGACCTCCTGCTCGCGTTCGCGGTCGGTGGGCCGCAGGTCCAGGTGGAGGCGGTTCTTCACCTGCTTGGTCTCGGGCACCTCGATGAAGAGCAGCAGCTCACGCAGATCACGGGACGTGATCAGGCACTCGACGTGCCCTGGCTCGTTCGGGTCGTCGGGATCCTCGACGAAGTCCAGTACCTTCGACCACCAGACGGACTGGGCGTAGGCGTCGATCGCGTCGACCGAGGTGTGCGAGATGCGGCTGGTCATGGCAGCAGCATTCGCGCGGACTGCACGCCGGTCAACCGGGTTTCCGGCTGCGACACTGGGTGCAGCCGCGGTGAGGAGCGATGGAACATGCCGGAGTTGTTTGAGCACACCGTCGCGGTCCGGTGGCGCGACACCGACGCGCTGGGGCACGTGAACAACGCGGTGTTCATGACCTACCTGGAAGAGGGCAGGGACGCGTTCTACGCGCGCATCATCGGCAGCGAGCCGATCTATGTCGTCGTCCGGCTCGAGGTGGACCTGCGGGCCGAGGTGCTCTATCAGGACCGGCAGGTAACGGTGCGGATCGCCGCGGAGCGGGTCGGCACGACGAGCCTGACCACCAGCGAGACGATCCTGACCGCCGCGCAGGAGGTGGCAGCGCAGGCGCGGGTGACCTCGGTCCGCTGGGACGCCGAGCTGCGCAAGCCGATCCCGTTCACCGACGCCGAGCGCAGCCGGCTGGCGGTCTACGTGCGCTCGTAAAAGCTCCAGCCGTCCGGCCTGAGTGAATGGTGCGTGTCCTGATCCGCATCTGCGCTCGTGGTCGCGTCGGCGGGTCCCTGCCGCGGCGAGGCGCCACCGTGCCCCGGTAGGGTTGCTGGCGCGGAGCGGGCCGTACCGGGGGACAGGGAGTGCTACGTGAAGAGGCTAGTAGCGGCCGCGGGTGCCATCGCCGTCGTGACCCTGGGCGCGGTCACCGCCGCCGCGCCCGCCGCCTTAGCTGACGTACTGGTCAATCAGCCCGCCAGCAGCGTGTGTATCGGCAAGACCATCACGGTCGGCGTCTGGTACCAGCAGTTCTCCGGCGGCTCGCGGGCCTACCGGGTCGACGTCTACGGCCCGACCGGGCGGCGGATCTTTGCACGCGCCGGCCAGGCTCCGTCGGCCGGCTGGAAGTTCTGGCGGGTGCGGCTCGGCCACGCCGGCAGATACCGCACGGACTATCACTTCCGTGAGCACGGCGCGTGGCACAAGTACGGCGTGACCACCCGCGCCCGCCGCTGCTAGGCGGACGGCGCCAGCAGGAAGTAGATGTCGGTGCGGCGCCGGGCCGGGTCGTCTTCCCAGTCTCCGTAGACTTCCCAGCTCACCCCCGCCTGCGCGCGCTCGTTGTCCGCGCACCACTGCGTCAGCGTGGCGTAGGCGCCGTCCATCTCGGAGTACTCGCCGAAGTGCGCGATCGTGGCCACCTCGCCCGCAGGCGTCAGCACGCTGCGAATCTCGCCCGCCGCGGCGAAGTCGCCCGTGACCTGGACCCCGACGTCGATCTCCAGCGTGCCGGGCGGCCCGCCGTAGTAGATCACGACGTTGTGCCCGGTGCTGGCGCCCTGCGCGCGCAGCACGGGCCAGATCTTGTCCAGCGAGCCGATGATGTCCGCGCCCAGCCGTGGTGGTGACGTCGTGGCCCGGATCGCGGCCAGTTGCTGCGGCTCGGCGCGCTCAAGATGCACGGCATTCATGCGCTGCCCACTAGCCCGGCGTCGCCACGGCGGCGTTGTAGCGGGCCCAGATCGCCGCCGTGGGTTCGTCCGACCCGCTGTGCAGCGCCTGGATGAGCTCGTCGATCTCGGGCGTCATCACCGCGATGACGCGAGCGCTGCCCGCGCCGTGGGTAGCGAAGGTGTGCACGGTACCGGCGGGGATCAGCGCGGACTGGCCAGCGGCCAGCACCCGTCGCTCGTCGCCGACCAGCACCTCCAGCTCGCCGCCGAGGACGATGAACGCCTCGTCGGATCGATGGTGGATGTGCGGCGGAGCCTGGTCGCCCGGATAGGGCGCCAGGTTCCATTCCCGGAGCACGAAGTCGGCCACAGCCGCAGGCTACTCCGAGCTCAGTGACCCGGATGCGGCGAACGCGAATCGAGCCACAGCGCCCACGGCTCAATCGAGCCGACGCGCAGCAGGCCGGCTGCCGCCCACGGATCGTCGGCCAGCCGGGACCTGATCTCGTCCTCGCCGGTCGCCTGGACCGCGTGCAGCGTCCGGCTGCCGTCGGCCAGCGGCCCGCCGACGATGATCGTGCCGTCCGCGACAAGACTGTCCATGAAGTCCGCGTGGGCCGGCCAGTCCCGCTGCTCGCGGATCGGCCGGGTGTCATCCCAGCCGGGGCCGTGCACCAGGGTCACCGCGAAGGTTGCCATGCAAGGCAGGCTAACGGGCGGCGCCGACAGTCAGGGCGAGCCGACCGTGGCCGGTGCCGCGACGCCGGGCCGTCCCGGTACTCGCTGATCAGCGCGACCGGAGGGGGTTGCGCTAAGGCCGGCGGGCGACGGTGATGATCTCCTTGCTCGCGCCGGTGACCGGCTCGAGGTCCCAGTCGCCATACTGCGCCTCGATCTCGAACCCCGCGTCCGCCAGAAAGGCGGCCAGCGCCGCCACGTCCAGGAACCGCAGGCTGGTCCGGTCGGTCCGCAGCACGGTGCCGTCGGGTGCGGCCGCGATTCCGGTGAAGGTGACGACGTCGGCCGCCACGGACTCGACCTCGTGCCAGACCCGCAGTTCACGCCCCGCGGCGACCACGTCGGTCACCTGCGCCGCGGTCCAGTCGGCCCAGGCGCGAGCCTGCGGATGCCGGGTCTCGAACGCGAACCGGCCGCCCGGAACCAGCGCGCCGCGGATCGCCGCGAGCGAGGCGCGCACCTCGTCGTCGGCGACCAGGCACTGGAACGCGTGGCTAGTCATCGTGGCGAGCTTGAACTCGGCCCGCCAGCGGATGTCGGCCGCCCGCCCGTGGGTCCACTCGACGTCCGGGCGCCGCCGCCGGGCTCGCGCGAGCGCGGCGCGATCCGGATCGAGGCCGGCCAGCAGGCCCTGGTGGCCGAGCTCGCGGGCGTGGGCCAGCATCGCGCCCGTGCCGCAGCCGACGTCCAGCACCGACTCAGCGCCCAACACGAGTTCGTCGTAAAACCGGTCGCTCGGGAACTGCTCCGGATCCCACCGGTTGAGGACGTCGTAGAGCTCGGCGGCGTCATCGTCAGACAGCATCAGGCTCCCGTCGCAGCCGCTTCGCGTCAGCAAAATGTCCGAGCATCCTGCTAGCGTAGCTTAAGAAGTCGAATTTATATTCGATCCCATCAGTCGGGCGCATGTGCTAGCCCGGCCCGTTCGCCAGTGCAGCGGACGCGCGCGAGAGAGTCGGCTCGTTCGCCCTCGCAGTCACCCAACTGCACTAGGGGTCCGCTCGGCGCGACGGACGACTCGGCGGCGGGCAGCGCGCCACCCGTACCGAGCGCAGCGTCATGACAGTGCGCGAGGTGATCTGGACAGCGTGTAACCCATCGTCCCGACCGGCGCGTCATTAGACAGTAAACGACAGCACTTAGGGGGAGTTGTCATGACCGCACCAGACGATGCCTACGCCAGACCCGCGCCCTACGGAAACGACTATCCGACCGGCCACGCGCAGGCGCAGCCGCCCGCCACCTAGCAGCATGCGCAGCCGCCCGCGGGTTACCAGCAGCAGGCGCAGCCGCTTGCCCCGTCGCACCGGCACTCCGTTCGCGGCGGCGGACTCAGGCTTACCGCGGCCGAGGCGTTCTGGTACGTCCTCGGCAACATCGCGCTCGGCGCTATGTACTTCGCGAAGGTTCCTGTCAAGAAGGCATTCGACGAGGCCGGGCTAGCGCAGATGACCGCGATGGAGAAGTTCTGGTACATCCTGATGTGCGTCGCGTTCGGCGGCGGCTACTTCGCGAAGCTGCCAGTGAAGTAGGCCCTCACCGAGGCGTCGGCCATGCGGCCTGAGCCGCTGGCTATGCGGTGAGCCGGATGGCACGTGCCTAGTACAGGCCGCCAGGGTACGGGCGCGGCCCCCACCACCCGTAGCGCTCGCGCGCGGCCAGTTCCGACCACGGGTCAACGGGACCAACGATGATGTCCGCCCTGGCCGTGCCTGCCGTAGCACGCAGGCCGTACAACCACGGCTCGATCAGCTCAACGTGGGGGTAGTCCGGCCGGTCGGCGCTGATCGCGCCGGCCTGCGCCGCGTAGTACGGGTCCGGGCGGTAAATCTCGTGCAGCGCAATGTGCGCGGCCGGCACGAACGTGATCACGGATGCCGCGCCGACCGCGCCGACCGCGGACCATGAGCGGCGGTGGCCGGTCGCGTACGGGTCCGGCGCCCGGCCGGTGCGCAGGGGCAACACGACGACAGGCGCGGGCGCGTGCCGCGCGGCCTTCGCGTGTCGCTTGCGGGCGGCATGCCGTCGCCGGAGGCGCGCCGTCTTACTCGACGCCATGCGGACCATTTATCCGGAGGCGCGCTGGCATCTGCGCTGCGGCGCGCTGGCAGCAGACTAAATCTGCTCCCGACGGGACCAAGACCGTCACCAGTCACGACGGGGCGCGGACGCCGCACAGTCATGGCCCGCCACCCGGCCAGGCCGCCTGACAGGGCTATGAGCAGCCGCGGCTCAGAGATGGGGCGGAGAGATGCGGCTGAGAGATACAGTCACGACCAGCAGTCATAGCGCGTCATCTGGGTCAATTGCCCGTGTTTATGCGTCTGGATCTATGCACAGGCGAGTGCAAGCGTTGAAAACGAGCGGGAACTCCAGACGCGGATTCCCAGCGCGGCCCGGCCGGGCTCTACTCGGACGACTTCCCGGTCACGCTGGACGCAGAAGGGAGGGCTAGATGCTCTCCGAGGAGATCGACTTCCACGACATTTTCAAGATCAGTGCCACTGCGATGGCCCTACTCACTCCGAACTTCGAGTTCATCGATGCCAACGACGAGTTTCTGGCAGCGATAGGCCACCCATTGGAGGATCTGATCGGCCACAACGTCTTCGAAGTGATGCCCAAGATGCCGGAGGATCCCGGCGGTAACCCCAAGTGGACAGCGCTAGAGGCAGCTCTGACCACCAGAAGGCGCGAGGTCTACAAGCTGGAGAGGTATGACATCGAAGATCCGGCTCGGCCCGGAGTCTTCGAGGAGCGCTACTGGTCCTCGATCGTCACTCCCGTCCTTGGTCTTGGTGGCGAGGTCGAAGTACTCGAACTGAGCGCGCGGGAAGTCACGCCGATCATCGGTCAGTTCCAGGCCCTGCAAGGTCGAACCTGAACGCACGCGTCGCGGGCGGCCCGGCCTGCGTCCCGGCGCGGATGTGATGATGGGCCTACGGACATACCGGCTGACCGAGGGAGTTTCAATCATGAGCACCGTCCGCAGAGCCGCGATCGTCGCGCCGTTGCGCACCCCGGTGGGCACGTTCGGCGGGAGCCTGCGCGCGGTGCCTGTCGAGGAACTGGCCGCGACCGTGATCAAGGCGGTGCTCGCGCGGACCGGGATCGATCCCGACCGGATCGACGACGTCGCGTTCGCCCAGTCCTACGCGAGCGGTGAGACGCCCTGCGTCGGCCGCTGGGCCGGACTCCAGGCGGGCCTTCCGGTCGCGGTTCCCGGCTTCCAGCTGGACCGGCGCTGCGGCGGCGGACTGCAGGCGATCGTCACCGCCGGCATGATGGTGCAGACCGGCGCGGCGGACGTCGTGCTGGCGGGCGGCGTGGAGAGCATGAGCAACGTCGAGCACTACACCACGGCGATGCGGTGGGGCGCGCGGTCAGGCAGCCAGTTCCTGTACGACCGCCTGGACCGGGGCCGGGAGCGGTCCCAGCCGGAATGGCGGTTCGGCAAGATCTCCGGGATGATCGAGACCGCCGAGAACCTGGCCAGGGAGTACGGCATCACCAGGGACGAGGCCGACGCGTACTCGGCCCGCAGCCACCGCCGCGCGGCGGCCGCATGGGACGCGGGCCGGTTCGACGCGGAAGTCGTCCCGGTCTCCGTGCCGCAGCGCCGGGGCGAGCCGGTCATCGTCAGCCGGGACGAGGGCGTGCGGTCGGACTCGACCCCCGAGAGCCTCGGCAAGCTGCGCACGATCATGCCAGGCGGCACCGTGACCGCGGGGAACGCGAGCCAGCAGAACGACGCGGCCGCCGCCTGCCTGGTCGTAGCCGAGGATCAGCTGGAGCCGCTCGGGCTGGAGCCGCTCGCCTTCCTGTCCGGCTGGGCCGCTGCGGGCTGCGAGCCGGCCACGATGGGCATCGGGCCGGTCCCGGCGGTGGCCAAGGTCTTTGCCCGCACCGGGCTGGACTGGGAGTCGATCGACCTGGTAGAGCTCAACGAGGCATTCGCGGCGCAAGTGCTCGCCGTGCTCGCAGCCTGGGGCTGGGACGACCCCGACAAGCTCAACGTGAACGGGTCGGGCATCTCCCTTGGCCACCCGATCGGCGCCACCGGCGCGCGGATGCTAGCGACCGGCCTGCAGGAACTGCGCCGGCGCGGGGGTCGCTACCTGCTGGAGACGATGTGCGTCGGCGGCGGCCAGGGCGTAGCCGCGATCTTCGAGGCGGCCTAGGGAGCTAGCCCGACGGCGACGGATCCGAAGGCGACGGATCGGAGGGGGACGGGCTCGAGGTTGGGCTCGGCGAGACGCCCTCGTTGGCCGGTAACGACTGCGACGGCGACGGCGACGGGCTGGTCGGCGACGGCGTGGGCGTCGGCGACGGGCTCGTCGGCGACGGGCTGGTTGGCGACGGGCTGGGCGACTTCGACGGCGGCCCTGACTTGATCACCGGCGGGCTCGACGTCCGGCCGTGGGTCGTCGGCGTGGTCTGCTTAGGCTTGGGATTCGGCGTCGGCAGTATCGGCGCCGAGGTTGGCGCCGTCGGGAAGATCGACGTCACCGAGTGCCGCGCTTTCTGCCGCGTGCGGCCGGTCGTGGCGGATGAGCCCGACCCGGTGGTCGTGGGCTGCGAGCTCTGCGGCGGCGCGATCGCGGTTTCATGCGACCGCGTGACCGAATGCGGCGAGACGGCGAACGCCGCATACAGGCCGGCTCCCAGCGCGGCGGGCGCGAGCAGGGCCGCGGCCAGGCCCACCGAGGTAGCGGCCATCCGCTTATGCGACGGCGGCATGACCTCCACCGGGTCTTCCGGGAACCCGTCCGCCCACAGCCGGCCCGCGTCGGCGGCGATCGCCTCGCAGAGCCACGCGTGCTCCGGATCGAACACCACGCTCGCGGTTTCCCGCCAGAGGTTGCGCGGCATGCTCGCCAGCGGCCCCGGGTGATCACGACGGTCCGCCGGAACCATGGCCGGGACCGCGGCCAGCAGGTCCTCGGCTTCGCCGGCCGAGAGATCGAGAATCGCGGGCAGCTCAGCCGGGGCGATCCGGTGCCGCTGCACCAGGTCATGCACCTCGGTGTAGCAGTCGGGCGGCGGCGGATAGACCTTCTCGGTCAGCGGCGCCATCCGCACAACCCGGCGGATCTCGGCCTCGAACCCGGTCCGCAGCGGGTCGGCCGTATCAATCCGCGCGAACTCCCTCGTCTCGGCGTCAGCGAGCGGCAGGCCCTCGGTGCCGTTCTGCGCGACGGGGGAGCGCTTGCGGGGCGCGACCCACGGTTCTTGACGGATCGGGGACTCGCTGCGGCACTCCCGCCGGCCGAGGGCAAACATCCACGCTCGCAGCTGGCCGGGCTCAGTCATCCGGCCGCCGAGCTTGTACGCCGCGATCAGGGTGACCTTCGCGGCGCTCGCAGCCTCGGCCTCGTTCGCCAGCAGTGCCAAGCAGTAGTCATACAAGTGCGCGGCGTGATCGTCGAACATGCCGGCAAACGCGCTCCGGTCAACCACCTCTGCCTGCTGTGATGCAGAGCGCGGGCGGACCTTGCTTGCCGACAACCCCGACCTCCCCAGACGCACCCCAGACAACCGCGAGCTAACGGACCGCGCGCTCCTACAGGAGTATTGCAGCTGAGCCGAGCATTGGCGACTAACCGGACAGCCGAGAAGCGGCGCCGCACCCGGATCCGCGATCACCTGGCTCCGCGAGGGGGCAGCTCCAGGACTATTAGACGCCAGGGTAAAGCTCGCCCGTGACGTTGGCTACCTCGCCAGCCCGTTTTAAGGTACCTGAGTACATACTGTTCCTGGATCCGGCCGAGCGGCCAGCCTGGCGCCTGCCGCGGGCCGGATCCGGGCGGCAGCGTAGCCGCGGGCCGAGCCCGATAGTCCGGGAAGACCGGGCAATCGGTATGTCGGCGCGCGAAGATGGTCAGCATGCCGAGGGCCGACGGCATAACCCGAGGTCGACGGCCGGTTTGCTGGCTTTCATGACAGTGCAAGGAGGAGCTTTGCCCTTCGATGTTGGCCGGGTGCTGGCGGCCCGTTCCGGGGAGAATTTCGCCTTGCACGAGCGGTACATGAACCACCAGCTGGCCCGGACTCTCCGGACGCTTGGCTTCGACCGCAACTACGTGCGCGGCGAGGGCTGCTATCTCTACGACGACGCGGGCGACCAGTATCTGGACTTCCTGTCCGGCTTCGGCGTCTACGCCCTCGGCCGCAGTCACCCGGCCATCAAGGCCGCGCTGCACCAGGCGCTGGACCTGGACCTGCCGAACATGATCCAGATGGACTGCGCCCTGCTGCCCGGGCTGCTGGCCGAGCAGCTCACCGGGCGGGCGCACGCGGGCATCGCCCGCGCGTTCTTCTGCAACTCCGGCGCCGAGGCGATCGAGTCCGCGATCAAGTTCGCGCGGCAGGCGACGCAGCGCCCGGAGATTCTGTACGCCGAGCACGCCTTCCACGGACTGACCACCGGAGCGCTTTCGCTCAACGGCGGCGCGGAGTTCCGCCGCGGCTTCGGTGACCTGCTGCCAGGGACCGCCGCCGTTCCCTTCGGGGACATCGCGGCGCTGGAAAAGCGGTTGAGCAGCCGGGACGTGGCGGCCTTCATCGTCGAGCCCATCCAGGGCAAGGGCGTGTACTGCGCGACCCCGGAGTACTGGCAGGCGGCGCAGGACGCGTGCCGCAGGCACGGCACGCTGCTGGTGATGGATGAGGTGCAGACCGGGCTGGGGCGGACCGGCCGGTTCTTCTGCCACGAGCACTGGGGCCTCGAGCCCGACATCATCACGATCTCCAAGGCCCTGTCGGGCGGCTACGTGCCGATCGGCGCCATGCTGACCACCGAGAAGATCTGGGCCAGCGTCTACGACTCGATGGAGGACGCGCTCAAGCACTCCAGCACCTTCGGCCGCAACCAGCTGGCGATGGTCGCCGCCCTGGCCACGCTGGCGGCGTTCGACGACGAGGACATCATCGCCGGGGCCCAGCGCACCGGGCTCGCGCTGCAGGACGGCCTGCGTGTCCTGGCCGGGCGGCACGAGCTGATCCAGGACGTCCGCGGCCTCGGGCTGATGGTCGGCATCGAGTTCGGCGAGCCGGGCAGCAAGAGTGCCGCCCGCCGGTTCCGCACCGTCGAGCGGCTGCGCACCGGGATGTTCTCGCAACTGGTGGTCGTGCCGCTGTTCCACCGGCACCGGATCCTCACCCAGGTCGCGGCGGACAACGTCAACATCGTCAAGCTGCTGCCGCCGCTGATCGCCGGGCAGCCGGAGGTCGACTACTTCATCGGCGCGCTGGACGACATCATGACGGACGCGCGGAAGGGCTCCGGGCTCGCCCTTGAGGTGGGCGCGACCATGGCCCGCGGTGCCCTGAGCCGCAAGTCGAACCGCAGCGTGGCCGCGTCCGGATCCGGTCCGGAGGCCGAGCCCGCGGCCGCCGACCGGCCGGCCGAGCAGTCCGCGGCGCCCGCTTACAGCCAGCGCGCGGCGGCGGGCGCGCCGATCGAGCCCGGCGACCGGGTGGTGATCACCGGCGCCTCCGGCTTCATCGGGTCGGCCGTCACCCGCGCGGTCCTGGCCACCGGCGCGCACGTCGTGGCCGTGACCGAGTCCGGCGGCAACGACCGGAACCTGGCCGGCCTGGACGTGGAGCGAGTCAGCGCCGACATCCGCGACCGGGACGCGATCCGGTCGGTCTGCGCGGGAGCGCGCTACGTCTTCCACCTCGCCGCGATCTACCGGCTGTGGGCCCGCGACCCGCGGATCTTCGACGAGGTGAATGTCGGCGGCACGCTGAACGTGATCGACGCCGTCCGCGCGGCCGGCTGCGAGCGGATGGTCTACACCTCCACCGTGGGGGTCCTCGGCCTGCACGGCACGAAGGCCGGGCTACCCGCCGACGAGTCGGCCCACGCCGACATCGGCCACCTGTTCGGCTACTACAAGCGGACCAAGTTCGCCGCCGAGCACGAGGTGCTGCGCGCCGCCGGCGAGGGCCTGGACGTGAGCCTCGCGCTGCCGACCTTCCCGCTCGGGCCGGGCGACACCGCGCCGACCCCGACCGGCAAGATGGTGCTGGACTTCCTCAACGGCCGGATGCCCGGCTTCGTGGACACCGGCATGAACGTCTGCCACGTCGACGACCTGGCGCAAGGTCACATCGCGGCGCTGGAGCACGGCCGCAAGGGCCGCAGCTACATCCTCGGTGGCGAGAACATGTCCATGCGGGAGATCCTGCGGGCGCTGGCCGACTGCTCGGGGCTGCCGATGCCGCGCCTCCGGGTACCGCGCGGGGTAGTCATCCCGGCCGGCGTCGTCTCGGACCTGGTCGAGGGCAGGCTGCTGCGGCGCGAGCCGCACGTGCCGCTTGAGGGCGCCCGGATGGCGGCGACGCGGATGATCTTCAACGACGACCGGGCCAGGGCGGAGATCGGGCACAAGTCACGGCCGGCCCGGCTCGCGATCGAGGACTCCGCCCGCTGGTTCGCCGACAACGGCTTCGTGACCAGCAAGCGGCTGGCCGCGATCCGCTGGCAGCGCTAGCCGGACCGTACTGGAGAATGCCGGGGTGCCCACACCTCAGTTCGTGCTGGACCTGCGCGCGAAGGTCGGCCATGACCTGCTGTGGCTGTCCACCGCAGTCGGGGCCGTGTTCGATGACGCCGGCCGGGTGCTGCTCGGCCGCCGGGCGGACATCGGCGTCTGGACGCTGCCGGGCGGCATCATCGACCCGGCCGAACAGCCCGCTGACGCCGCGGTCCGCGAGGTGTTCGAGGAGACCGGGGTCGTCGCCCGGCCCGAGGTCCTGACGTCGGTCACCGTGTCCGCCCCGATGACCTACCCCAACGGGGACCAGGTCCAGTACCTGGAGTACTGCTTCCGCTGCCGGCTCGCCGGCGGCCAGGCCGGGGTCGGTGACGGCGAGCTGTCCGCGGTCGGCTGGTATGGCCCGGACGAGCTGCCGGAGGTCGGCTCCGCGACCCGGCAGTTGCTGGCGGCCGCCGTGCGCGCCGACCGGGCCGAGTTCACCTTCTCCGGCCTCGCGGCGGTGCTGGGGGACGCGGGCACAGCCACGTCACCGCCAGACCCGGGCCCGGGCTAGCGCTCGCGCCGGTGGTGGGCGGCGAGGATGTCCGCGCCGAAGTCGCTGCGCGGCCGGCGCAGCACGGTGTGCGCGTGGTTCCCGTCGCTGGTGGTGTTGTCGTACTCGATCAGCAGGTCTTCGGCCTGGAGCCGGTAGTAGTGCCGGGTGCCGGGCTCGTCCGGCCCGGCCCAGGCGAAGTACAGCTCGCTGCCCGCGATCCTGGCCGCCTCTCGGCTGGCCAGCGCCGGCGTGAGCCGCCCTAGGTAGAGCGCGAGGATCTCGTCCACCAGCGCGCGGGCACCGGGCGCGAGGTCCGCGGCGGGCACGCCAAGCGGTGTCATCATCGGTTCGGCCCGGGCCGAGGTCGCACTGCGGATGTCGCGCGGCGCCCGGTCGGCGCAGGTAGCGGCCGTGCGCAGAGCGAGTGGGAGCGCCCGCAGCAGGGCCCGGCCCAGATCCTCTTCCGGCCCCAGCGGCCGGGAGACCGCGCGGTCGCCGTGATAGACCGCTGCCGGGTTCGCGCCGAGGAACACCGGCGCGGGGGAGACGTCCTCACCGCGGACGGTCATCGTCACCGACAGGTGATGGCCCTCGAATCGCCAGGACCAGGCATCGTCGCCGCCGGGGTCACCGAAGACGCAGACCCAGTAGTCGCCGCTGTGCCGGGCCATGCGCCCGCGCTCGCGCCGGTCCAGCACTTCCTCCAGGGCCATGATGACGGCAGCCTGGGCGAAGCCGTGCTCGCCGAGTCCGGTCGCGAGCAGCCGGTGGGCCGCCTTGCGCGCGGCCGGGGTCGTGCCGGCCAGGCACGCGCCTGGCCGATGGCGCGGCCGGTATTCCAGCCAGCGCCGGGCGGCGTCGTCCGCGAATGGCAGCGCGGCGGCCGAGCGCTGCCGCTCGTCCAGCTCGCCCAGCAGGGCGGCGGCGGCCCCGCGCATCTCGGCGGCAGTCCGGTCACGGCTCACAGACCCGGTATATCAGCATCCGGCGCGCGGGCCGATGATCGTTTCCTGCCGGGGTCTCGCTTATCGTGGGGGCCGGAGGTGGAGCGTGCGGAAACTGGCGGACCTGCCCACGCCCGCGCTGGTGGTGGACGCGGCGGCGCTTGAGCACAACATCGGCGTGATGAGTGCCGCGCTGCCCGGCGACCGGCTCCGGCCGCACGTGAAGGCGCACAAGTGCACGAGCCTCGCCCGGCAGCAGGCCGCGGCCGGCCACCACCGGTTCACCTGCGCCACCATCCGCGAATGCGAGGGCATGGCCGCCGCGGGACTGGGCGACGACCTGATGCTGGCCAACGAGGTGCTCGACGCCAGCAGGCTCGGCACGCTCGTCGCCGGCGGCGCCCGGGTCACGCTCGCGGTGGACTCACCCGAGACCGTCGACGCCGCCGTCCGCGGCGGCGTGCGCGAGGTCGTCATCGACGTGAACGTGGGCATGCCCCGCTGCGGCTGCCCGCCGGAGAAGGCCGGCCAGCTCGCCGACCTGGCCAGGGAACGGGGCCTCGCCGTGCGCGGGGTCATGGGCTACGAGGGGCACGTGGTGATCCTCGAAGACGGCGCCGAGCGGGCAGCCCAGTGCCGCCAGTCCATGGGGCCGCTGATCGCCGCCGCGGCCGACGTCGGCGGCGAGCTGATCTCGGCCGGCGGCACCGGCACCTACGCGTGCAACACCTGGGCCAACGAGATCCAGGCCGGCTCCTACGCGCTGATGGACGCTCAGTACGGCCGCCAGGGCCACCCGTTCCGGCAGGCGGTCTTCGTGCTCGCGTCCGTCATCTCCAGCGCGCCCGAGTGGTCGGTCGCCGACGCCGGGCTGAAGGCGTTCGGCATGGATCACGGCAACCCGCTGCTGCCCGGATCCGACGTCTGGTTCTGCTCGGACGAGCACACCACGTTCTCGCCGCCGCGGCGGGTCGGGGACCGGGTGCTGCTGGTGCCCGCGCACGTCGACCCGACGATGGCCCTGCACCAGCAGCTGTACCTGTTCTCCGGCGAGGACGTCATCGACACCTGGCCCATCGACCTGCGCTGGTGGTAACCGCACTGGTCTAATTACGGCATGTCGGATGATATTGAGCAACGTCTGACTGCCGCCGCCCGGGCCATCCGGGAGTACGAACTCTGCGGTCAGCGCTGCACGGACCTGCGCGCGGCCAGGGACGAGATTGCCGCCGAGGTCGCCGGGGCGCGCGGGCAACTCGCGGACGAGGCGAAGGACGTCGACCGCCTGGAGCACCTGTCGCTGACCCGGGTACTGGCAGCTCTGCACCACTCCCGTGACGATGAGCTCGCCCGCGATCGGGCCGAGGCCGCCGCCGCGCAGTACCGGGTGGCGGCCGCCGAGGCCAGGCTCGCCGCTGTCGATGCCGACCTCGGCCAGGCCCAGGTGCGGCGTGCTGGGCTGAGCGGCGCGCCACAGGCGTATGCCGATGCCCTGGCCGAGAAGGAACGTCAGCTGACCCACTCCGCCGATCCCCGCGGCGCGCAGCTGCTCCGGCTCGCGGACGAGCGCGGCCGGCTGACCGCGGAGGTCCGCGAGCTCCGGTCGGCCGAGGAAGCGGCCAGGGACGCGCTGGTCGCGCTCAGCGACGTCCAGGATCACCTGGGCAGCGCGTCGAACTGGTCGACGTACGACATGGTGTTCGGCGGCGGGATCGTCGGCAACGCGATCAAGCACGACCGGATGGATCAGGCCGCCGCCGCGGCGGCCGAGGCCGACCGGCGGCTCGCCACGCTGCGCACGGATCTCGCCGACCTGGCCCGGGCGGAACCGACCGCGCCGCGACTGCAACTGAGCGGCGGGCTGCGGTTCGCCGACCTGTTCTTCAACAACATCTTCACCGACCTCGCGGTCGCGCATCAGATCCGGGACGGCCAGGACAACGTGGCCCGGACCGTCCAGCTCGTCGACCACCTCGGGCATCAGCTCTCGGGCCAGGCTGACGACGCCAATGCCCGGCTGGCGGAGATCGAGCGGCAGCGGGCTGACCTGCTCACCGGCAGCGGTTGACTCTCCCGCCGGGGGAGCGTCCAGGCTGGTTCTCGTGAGCGAAGTGTGGCTGACCGGCGAGACTGGCCGCATGCCCGTGCGACTGTCCATCGGCGACTTCGCCAAGATGACGTATCTGAGTATCAAGTCCCTGCGCCGGTATCACGACATGGGGCTGCTCGTGCCCGCGCAGGTCGACCCGGCCAGTGGCTACCGCTACTACGAGGCCAGTCAGGTGGCGACGGGCCAGGTGATCCGGCGCTTCCGCGACCTGGGCATGCCGCTGGAGCAGGTTCGGGAGGTGCTCAACGCCCCGGATGCCACCGCCCGCAATGACGTGATCGTGGCGCACCTGCGGGACATGGAGTCGGCGCTGCAGCAGACCCAGCAGACGGTGAGTTCGCTGCGGGCCCTGCTGGAGCGCCCGCAGGATCCGGTGGAAGTCGAGTACCGCTCGGTGCCGCCGGCCCGGGTGCTGGCGATCGGCGAGCCGGTCGCGATGGCCGACATCGACGCCTGGTGGAGCGCGGCGTTCCGCGAACTGCACGACACCGTGCAAGCTGCTGGGCTCGAGCGATCCGGCCCCGACGGAGCGCTCTACTCGGGCGAGTTTTTCGCCGACGACGCGGGCGAGGTGGTCGCGTTCGTGCCCGTCGCCGCCGGGCCGCCCGGCGACTGGCCGGCCGGGTGCACCCGCGCGTCATCCCCGGCGCCGAGCTGGCGGTCACCGTGCACCGGGGCTCGTTCGCCGACCTGGACCGGACCTACGGCGCGCTCGGCACGTACGTGTCCCAGCGCGAGATCGGCGTGCCCGGCCCGATCCGCGAGCACTACCTCGTCACAAGTGCGCACACCGCGCACGAATCTCAGCACCGGACAGAAGTCTGCTGGCCGGTATTTCACATCAGAGGAGAAGGCACGTGAGCGTGAAGATGTTTGCTGTGACGTTCGACTGCGCCGACGCGGCCCGCCTGGCGGGCTTCTGGTCCGGCGTGCTGGAGCGGCCGGTGGACGACGGGGCGACCGCCGAGATGGCGTCGATCGCGCCGAAGCAGGACGGCCCGCACTGGTACTTCATGCAGGTGCCGGAAGGCAAGACGGTGAAGAACCGGATGCACCCGGACCTGACCACACCGGATCTGCCGACCGAGGTGCAGCGCATCATCGCCCTCGGGGCGAAGACCGCGGCCGAGTTCGATGAGGGTGGCTTCCGCTGGGTCACGATGCTGGACCCGGAGGGCAACGAGTTCGACGTCCTGGCGTCGGAGAGCTGACCGAGCATGGCGACGGTAATCCGCGAGATCGCGGTCGACGCGCCCGCCGCGCCGTGCTGGGACGCCCTGCGCGACTTCGGGGCGCTGCACGAGCGGCTGGTGACCGGCTTCGTCACGAACGCGGTGCTGGTCGCGCCAGGCGAGCGGGAAGTCATGTTTTATACCGGTGCGGTCGCGCGCGAGCAACTCGTCGGCGCGGACGAGCGAACCATGCGGCTCGCGTACACGGTCGTCGAGGGCCCGATGGGCAGCACGCACCACAACGCGTCGGCCCAGATCGTCCCGGCCGGACCGCGGGACTGCCGGATCGTCTGGATCACCGACGTCCTCCCGGACGAGCTGGGCGACCGGACGGCCGGCCTGATGGAAGCCGGGCTGAAGGCCATGAAGTCGACCCTGGAAAGCGCCGTAGCCCCGGCGTAGCCGTCCTGGCAAGCCTCCGCCAGGAAGAGCGGCCGGGCCCGATCGCGAGATCGGGCCCGGCCGTCCCGCAGTTACGTGCTCCGTACCGCTTGACACCCGACAGCTAACGGTTATCTTTGGACCTAACCGTTAGAGGATCACCGTTAGGGAGATGGCGATGCGGCAGGAAGTAGTGCTCGCGCTGCTGGCCAAGGAACCGTCGCATGGCTACGAGCTGCGCGGCCGGCTGCGGCAAGCGCTCGGCCCGCTTGGCGACGCCTTGAACGACGGTCAGATCTACGTGATCCTGAGCCGGCTCGAGAAGGCCGGCCTGGTGGCGGCCGAGGAGTCCGGCGGGCCGCCGGACCGGTCTGACCGCAAGGTGTACGAGCTGACGGCCGATGGCCAGGAGCGGGTCGCCGGCTGGCTTATCGAGGTGAGCTGGCCCAAGCCGGACCTGGCGGAATTTCATCTCAAGCTCATCGCGGCCGCTGCTTCGGGTCTGGCCGACCCGCTGGCGATCGTCGACGCGCAGCGCCGTGAGCTGCTGCGCCGGCTGCGCGACGCGCAGCGCGCCGCGATGACTGAGATCGAGGGGTCGGCAGCGGGTCTGCTGCTGGAGGGCATCGTCCTTCGCTTGCAGGCCGACCTGCGCTGGCTGGAGGCATGCGAACGGACCTGGACTGGCCGAGGGAGCAAGCGATGACACTCAATGACAGCGAGCCCGTGCTGCGCGCCCGCGGGCTGCGCCGGGACTACGGCTCAGGAGAAGCACTCGTACGGGCCGTCGACGACGTCAGCCTTGACGTGGCCGCGGGCGAGACGGTCGCCGTCATGGGCCCGAGCGGCTGCGGCAAGTCCACGCTGCTGCACCTGCTCGGCGGGCTGGACCGGTTCACCGGCGGTGAGGTCTGGCTGGCCGGGCAGAGCCTGGGCGAGATGGGGGAGCGGGCGCTGGCCCGGCTCCGGCGGGACGCGGTCGGGTTCGTGTTCCAGGCCTTCCACCTGATGGACGAGCTCACGGCGATCGAGAACGTGGAACTGCCGGCCCTGCTGGCAGGACAGTCGCCGCGGGCGGCCCGCCGCCGAGCGGCGGACCTGCTGGACCAGATCGGGCTCGCCGACCGGGCCCGGTTCCTGCCGTCCGCCCTGTCAGGCGGCCAGCGCCAGCGAGTGGCTGTCGCCAGGGCTCTGGTCAGCAGCCCGCAGGTGGTGCTCGCGGACGAGCCGACCGGCAACCTGGATAGCGAGTCCACGGTCGAGGTGCTCCGGCTGTTCGACCGCCTGCACGCAGCCGGCCAGACGCTCGTAATCGTGACGCACGACGCCCGCATCGCGGCCACCGCCGACCGGCTCATCACCATGCGCGATGGCGCGTTCGTGGATGAGACCCGGCTCACCGGCGGCACCACCGGGAACCTGAGCGCGCTCGCGGGACTGGAGAGCTGACGTCATGGGCAAGCTGATGCTGGCCGGGCGGCTGGTCGGCCGGGACCTGCGGCACCGGCCCGGCCCGGCCGTGCTGCTCCTGCTGGCCATCACCGCGGCCACCGCGGTCCTGACGCTCGGGCTGGCCCTGCACGGGGTCACCAGCCACCCCTACGCGCAGACCCGGGCCGCCACGAACGGCCCGGACGCCGTGGCCCAGATCGGCGTCCCGGGCGGCGGCCCATCGCAGCCAGACACGTCGACCCGGTCGGGCCCGAACCAGCCAGCGTCGACCCGGTCCGGCCCGTCCGCGGCGGTACTGACCGAGGCGAAGATTCTTTCCCGCGCTCCCGGCGTCACTGCTCACAGCGCCCTGATCCCGGTCGCGGGCGCGGTGATCCGCGCCCGCGGCCTCACAGCGCCGGTGTTCGTCGAGGGCAGGTCGCAGCAGCCATCGGCGGTGGATCAGCCCGAGGTGACGTCCGGCAGCTGGGTACGGCCGGGCGGGGTCGTGCTCGAGCGCACGTTCGCCGCCGCGCTCGGCGTCGGTGTCGGCGACCGGGTCACCGTGGACGGACGCTCGTTTACCGTCGCCGGAGTCGCCGTGACCGCGGCCGAGCCGCCGTACCCGAACCTCTGCTACGTCGGCTGCCAGGGCGGCTTCCCGCCGGACGCGCAGCAGCTCAACGGCAGCCCCGGCCTGGCCTGGGTTACCCAGGCTGACGTCGTGCCGCTCATCCGGGCGCTCGGCGGCGGACCGCAGTCCTACCTGCTGAACCTGAAGCTCAAGGATCCTGCGTCGGCGCGGACGTTCGCGACGAGGTATTCGGTGAACAACAATCCGGCCGCGGTCCCGCCGCAGATCCTCCCGTGGCAGCAGATCGCTTCCGCGGACGGCCTGCTGGTGCAGGACGAGCAGCAGGTACTGACGCCCGGCGCGCTGCTCGCGGGCCTGCTCGCCATCGCCAGTGTCGCGGTGCTGGCCGGCGGCCGGATGACCGAGCAGACCAGGCGGACCGGACTGCTTAAGGCCGTCGGCGGCACGCCGGGCCTGGTCGCGCTCGTGCTGCTGGCCGAGAACCTCGTGCTGGCCGTGGCCGCCGCCATCGCCGGCCTGATCATCGGGCGGCTGGCTGCCCCCGCCATCACCGGCCCCGGCGCGGGCCTGGTCGGGGCACCGAGCGCACCGTCACTCCCGCTCACCACCGTCGGCATCGTGATCGCGGTAGCGCTCGCCGTGGCCCTGATCGCCACGCTCGTGCCGGCGATCCGGGCGGCCCGGATCAGCACGGTGACTGCGCTCGCCAGCTCGGCCCGGCCGCCGCGCCGGCGGCCCCGGCTCATCGCGCTGTCCTCGCGGCTGCCGACCCCGTTGCTGCTCGGGCTGCGCATGGTCGCGCGCCGGCCACGGCGCGCCGTGCTCAGCGCGGCCAGCATCGCCATCACGGTCATGGGCGTGGTCGCGGTCCTGGCCTTCCACCGCACCGTCGACGTGCGGCTGGCCGGCGTGTCTGCCGGGCTGGGCAACCCGGTCGTCCACCGGGACGAGCAGATGCTGCAGATCCTGACGGTGGTGCTGATCTCGCTCGCCGTCCTGAACACGATCGTGACCGCGTGGGCGACGGTCCTGGACACCAGGCGGGCGGCCGCGCTCGCCCGGGCGCTCGGCTCGAGCCCGCGGCAGGTCACCGCCGGCATCGCCGCGGCGCAGGTCATCCCCGCGCTGCCGGGCGCGCTGCTCGGCGTCCCGCTCGGCATCGGCCTGTTCGCGGCCGCGAACCACGCGGGCATCGTGACCGTCCCGCCTGGCGGTGGCTGGCCGCGGCCGTGCTGGCGACGCTGATCGCGGTCGCGCTGCTGACCAGCATCCCGGCCCGGATCGGCGCCCGCACGAGTCCCGGCCCGATCCTGCAAGCCGAGACCGCCTGAGCGGCATCCGGGGGCGGGCCCGGCTCAGCGGAGCCGGGCCCGCCGCAGGCCGGGAAAGACCAGCATCAGCAGGCCCAGGCCCTCGATGGCGCCCGAGACCGCGTAGGTCCCGGTGATGCCGAAGGCGCCGATGGCCAGCCCGGTAGCGGACGATGCGATCAGCACCGCTCGGGCCGGACCGGCGGATCGACGCGGCCGGGCTCAGACCACCGGGTCAGCACCGCCTGCAACTCGGCGGCCAGCTCCTGCAGTTCGTCCGGCCGCAGCCCCATGCTGGACTCCGACGACACCGCCGCGTCGATCCAGTCCGGGCCGAGCGAATCCTTGCGCGCCTCGTAGGCCCGCAGCCGGTCGAGTTCCTCGGCGACCATCAGCTGCTTGGCGGTGCTGGCGATCGCCCGACCGGCCGGGTCCTTGAAGTCCTCGGTCGACCATGACCACGAGCCTGGCTCGACCGCCACCAGCGCTCCCGCCGGTCGCGGGCCAGGTCCGGCGCCTCGGTGATAAAGCCGCGCTTGGCCAGCTCGCGCAGATGGAAGCTGAGCTGGCCGGGATCGGCACCGGTGTGCTCGGTGAGCAGGGTCACTGTCTGCGGGCCAAGCTGTTTGAGCAGCCGGTAGATCTGGCGGCGCAGCGGGTGCGACAGCGCCTTCAGTACGCCGGGATTTCGCTGTCACATCCGGCGACGCCGGCGGGTCAGGGAGAGGTAACCCCCTACGGCAAGGAGATGGCCATGGAAGCCAGGCTCAGCTACACCGAGAGCGGTCTCGCGGCAAAGTTCGGGAAGTACATCAACAACGCGGGCGGCCTGCTCACCAGCTCGGCGTTGCCCGCCACCACCCAGGAACTGGTCAAGATCCGGGCCAGCCAGATCAACGGCTGCGGTGCGTGCACCGACATGCACACCAAGGACGCACTGCACGCGGGGGAGAGCCAGACCCGGCTCAACCTCGTCGCGGCCTGGCGCGAGGCCACGGTCTTCACCGAGGCCGAGCGGGCCGCGCTGGAGCTGACCGAGGAAGGCACCCGGATCGCCGACGCGGCCGGCGGGGTCAGCGACGACGTCTGGGCGAACGCCGCCAAGCACCACGACCAGGAGCAGCTCGAGGCGCTGGTCTGCCTCGTCGCGCTGATCAATGTCTACAACCGGCTGAACGTCATCGCCCGGCACCCGGCTGGCGACTATCAGCCCGGCCAGTGGGGGTGATACCCAGCGGGGTGGGCCGGCGGACGGGGAGAATTGCCGCCGGGAGCCGGACGCGACAGAGCGGTGATGTGCAGTGACAGCGGTACTGGAGGGAACGGTCGCGCTGGTAACCGGGGCATCGAGCGGCATCGGCGCCGCGACCGCCGAGGCGCTGGCCGGCCAGGGCGCGGCCGTCGCCCTCGCGGCGCGCCGCCGGGAGCAGCTGGACGACCTCGCGGCCGCCATCAGCCAGCGCGGTGGCACCGCGCTCGTGCTGCAGTGTGACGTCACCGAGCAGGCGCAGGCCGAGGCGGCGGTCGAGCGCACAGTCGCCGAGCTTGGCCGGCTCGACACGCTGGTGAACAACGCGGGCGTGATGCTGCTCGGCCCTATCGCCGGGGCGCCGCTGGCGGAATGGCAGCGGATGGTCGACCTCAATGTGCACGGCCTGCTGTACTGCGCGCACGCGGCCATCCCGCATCTGCTCCGCGCGGCCGCGGCGGGCCCGCGCCAGGTCGCCGACATCGTCAACCTCAGCTCGGTGGCAGGCCGCTTCGCCCGCAAATGGAACGGCGTCTACGCGCTGACGAAGTTCGGCGTCGGCGCGTTCAGCGAGTCACTGCGCCAGGAACTGGCCGACCGGTACGTGCGCGTCTCCCTGGTGGAGCCCGGTGCCACCGCCACCGAGCTGGCGACCCATAACCGGCCGGAGGTACTGGAGAGCCTGCGCAGTCAGATCGGCCAGCAGATGGAGGCGTCCGACATCGCCGACGCCATCAGCTACATCGTCACCCGTCCGAGGCACGTCGCGGTCAACGAGCTGCTCATCCGGCCGACCGAGCAAGAACGGTAGCGAACCGCCAGGCTCAGCGGCCGTCGTCGCGGGCCGCGTGCGGCGGGGCGTCCAGAGCGCAGCTCAGCAGCGGCCGCCTGGCCGCGCGGCCGGCCCGCACCGCCCGGGCCGGGTTCCTGAGGCCGACCGCCGCCAGCAGGCCGCCGGCACCGCACAGCGCGGCCGCGATGAAGGCGGCCGTGTGGAATCCGGCGGCGAACCGGTCCGGATGCAGATACGCGTCGCCGGTGATGCCAGCCGCCGCCGGGAGCAGCGCGACGGCGAACAGCGAGGCGGCGCGGGCCACGTCATTGTTCACCGCCGACGCCATGTCGGCATGGGTGCTGGGCACGGCGGCGAGCACGGTGGAAGTCAGGGGCGCGACGGTGATGGCCAGGCCGAAACCGAGGACGGCGACGCCCGGCAGTACCTCGGTGACGTAGCTGCCTGACCGGCCGATCAGCGCGAACAAGGCGAAGCCCGTTCCGATCAGGAGCGGGCCGGCAACCAGCTGCAGTCGCGGGCCGATCCGCGCGGCCAGCGCGCCGGCCTGCCGGGACAGGGCCAGCGTGATCGCGGTGATCGGCAGCAGGGACACTCCGGCCGCGAGCGCGGTGTAGCCGGAAACCTCCTGCAGCACGATGGGCAGCAGGAATAGCGCGCCGCCGATGGCCGCGTAGACGATGAAGGTGACCAGGTTGGTGACGGTGAACTGCCGCGATCTGAACAGACTGAGCGGCAGCATCGGCGCCGGCGCCCGGTGCTCCCAGGCCACGAAGGCACCCAGCAGCAGAATGCCCGCGGCCAGGGCGGCCACCACCACCGGCGCCGACCAGCCAGAAACCGGGCCCTCGATCGCCCCGTACGTGAGCCCGATGAGGCCGACGGTGACGAGTACGCCGCCGGTCACGTCAATCGGCCCGGTCGCGTCCGGATCACGCGACTCGGGCACGTGCCGCATCGTCGCGAAGATCACGTACGCGGCGAGCGGCACGTTGATGACGAAGATGAGCCGCCAGGACACGGCCGCCACCAGCCAGCCGCCCAGGAACGGCCCGATCGCGGTGCCGACCCCGCTGAATCCGGCCCAGGTGCCGATCGCCTTGCTCCGGTCCTCTTCCCGGAAGGTGGCGGAGATGATCGCCAGACTGCCCGGCGTCAGCAGCGCCGCCCCGATGCCCTGCAGTGCGCGCGCGCCGATGAGCGTGCCGGCGTTCGGCGCGACGCTGCAGAGCGCGGACGCCACGGCGAACCAGGCGATACCGATGACAAATACCCGTTTGCGCCCGAACATGTCACCGAGCGACCCGGCGATGAGGAGCAGGCCCGCCAGCGTCAGGGTGTACGCGGTCACCACCCACTGGAGGGCGCCGAGACCGACGTGGAAGTCGCGGCCGATGGCGGGCAGCGCGATGCCGACTACGGTCGCGTCGATCGAGGCGATCGCGGACCCGAGCACCGTGGCGGCCAGGACCCACCGGCCGGGCCCGCTGGCCAGGCGCAGGCCCGGCTCCGCGGCCGGAGCGGGCGGCGCGTCAGCGCGCCCGGTCACGCAGTTCCCCGGCTCTGCGCGCCCGGCCAGAACCCGGCAGGCTGACCCATCACGCCAGCATAAGACGTGGCCGCCTGCTCGTCCCGGCCACCCCAAGGAGGTCGGCCCGAACGGGATCCGCGTCAACACCGGCGCCGACGTGACCATCGGCGGCGGACTCGTGCCCACCTGGTGAGCCGACCGGATGTCGGTGCCGCCTGTCAGGATGAAACCGTGACGCGCACCGGGCCGTTCTGGGACGCGGTAGAGGGCAGGGCGCCGATGCCCGCGTCGGCGGCGACGCTGGGCTGGGAGCTGGTAGCGGTCAGCCCGGAGGACGGGCGATCGAGGTCGCCTTCACCGCGGGCGAGGCGTTCGTGAACCCGGCAGGCGTCATCCAGGGTGGCTTCCTTGCCCCCGGATGCTCCGGCATCAGGCCCGGTGCTAGCTCGTCGGCAGTTCATATATCTGGCATGAGCGACGCGGAGGCGTGCTGCACCCACCGCAGGCTGGCCCGGTGGATAGCCAGGCCGTGTTCGAGCGCCAGGACGGGATGAGAGCCGTCCAAGGGGGTGTCCCGCATGAAAACCTCGATGCCGGTGATGAATGCGTCGAGGGCATCGCCGAGATCGCGCAAGAAGGCCTGGACTTCACCGGCACCGAGTTCCCGTTCGGCCATGACGAACCGCATCAGGTGCGTGCCCAGGTCGCGGCCGACGGTGGCTGGGTCCACCGGCTGACGAAGCCAGTGGTTGCGGGCCTCCCGACCAGCCTCAGTGGCGAAGTAGCGGCGCTGCTCGCGCCCGCCGGAGGACACAGCCAGCTCCGAGCGCAACAGGCCGCGCTTCTCGAGCCGCCGCAGGGCGGGGTAAAGAGCACCGGAACTGGGTTCATACACGACGGCGGGAGTGCTCGCGAAGTACCGCTTGAGTTCGTAACCCGACCGCGGGGCGCCTGCCACCAGGCCGATGAGGATGTGCTCGAAGTCAGTGAGCCCACGCACCTTGGTCAAGCAGGCCTCCCCGACAGGTCGAATCGACTGATATGGTGGCGCGGACAAAAGGGTATGCCCAACCGGGAGGCGACACGGGCACAATCCTGGCCAGCCGGCCGCGCGCGACCTGCGCTGAGACCGGCAGAGCGGTCAGCCGCGGATGAGCGCCCTTGACTACATCCTCGACGCGGTCCTCGTGGCTACCGTCTTCCTGCAGTTCAGGGGCCGGCGGCTAACTCCCCGTAACTTGCTCCTGCCCATCGCAATCGTCGTGTACTTCCTTTTCGCGTACCTCAAGGGCGTGCCGACGAGCGGGAACGACTTGTACCTCATCGCCGGGGGCGTAGGACTCGGTCTCATCTTCGGGGTAGGCGCCGGCGTCTTCACCCGGGTCTATCCCGGTGAGAAGGGCATCTTCGCCAAGGCCGGCCTGCTAGCTGCGGCGTTCTGGACTGTCGGGGTAGTGCTGCGCACCGCGTTCAGCTTGTATGCCAGTGAAGGCGGCGCTTCCGCTGACCGGGCCATCGGCCGGGTGATGCACTCCTGGCACATCACGAGTTCGAACGCCATCGTCGCCTGTCTGCTGCTCATGGTCCTGGTCGAAGTCGGCTCCCGCCAGCTCATCGTCGGCGGTCGCTACCTCAGGTTGCGCAGCCACGCCGGCAGGCCCCTGGCCGCCGGACCTCAGACGGATGCAGCCTAGTCATTCGCCCATATCACCCGGCCGACACCCGCAGGGCAGCGACCAGCCCGGTGACGTCCGCCGGATCGGCCTGGTACGGCATGTAGAACGACAGCCGGGTGATCACGTCGCCGAACCGGGCCTGGATGCGCGCGGCCACCTCGGCTGGGGTTCCGCCCGACACCGCGAACGTGCCCAGGACGTCGTCGTCGATCAGGTCGCCCATCTCGGCCCACGCCTGCTGCCGGGACAACTCATTCAGCCGGCCGGCGAGGCTGCCCCAGCCGTGCAGCTCCAGCACCGGCTTATAGGCCGGCGTCGAGCCGTAGAACGCTATCTGGTGGCGCACCCCCGCCTCGGCGGCCGCGCGCGCCTTCTCGTCCGAGCCGAGAATGACGAACGCAGGCAGGCTCACCACGAACCCGTCCAGGCTGCCGCGGGCCGCGCGCAGCGCGGGCAGCGTTCGCTCCCGCAGGTACGCCTCGGTCGTGAAACCGTGGCACAGGATGCCGTCAGCCACCCGCCCGGCCACCTTCGTCATCAACTCGCCGACGGCGGCGAGGAGGATCGGCGGGTTGCCGTACGGGTTCGGGCCGGGATCGAAGAACGGCGTCATGAGCGTGTGGTGGTAGAACTCGCCGCGGAACGCCAGCCGCTCGCCGCTGGCCCAGCTGTGCCAGATCGTCTTGACCGCGGTGATGAACTCCTCCATCCGCGCCGCCGGGTGACTCCACGGCATGCTGTAGCGGCGCTCGATGTGGCCGCGCACCTGCGAGCCCAGTCCGAGCTGGAACCGGCCGGCCGAGATCAGCTGGACGTCGTTGGCCTGCACCGCCACGTTCATCGGGTTGCGCGCGAACGCGACCGCGATCGCCGAGTGCAGCGAGATCGTGCTGGTCGCGCGCGCCGCGAGGGACAGCACAGTGAACGGATCATGCTTGGTCTCCGGCACGCCGAACCCGTCGTACCCCGCGGCCTCCGCCGCCGCGGCCGACGACTCGACGTCGAGCAGCGAGGACGTGACCTGCGCGCCCGCGTCAATCAGCATGACCCACCTCCGCAACCCTGGACGACCGGCCCGAACTCATGCCATCCTCCACCAAACGCGACCAGCAGCTGCCGAGCGAATATGTACACCCATCAGGTCATCGGGAGGCCAGCCGGATGGTGAAGATCGTAGATCACGGGACCTGGCAGCTGACAGACGCAGACGAGCGCCTGCACGCCCCCGGCCCGGAACGGCTCTGGAACGAGTCGTACTACTTCGACTTCGCCGCGCCCGACGGCTCGGTCGGCGGATACGTCCGGCTCGGCCTGTACCCGAACTGGGATCGCGCCTGGTACTGGGCCTGCGTCGTGCGGCCGGGGCAGCCGCTCCTGCTCGTCGCGGACAACGCCGCACCGCTGCCCGCGGCGGGTAGCACCACCGTGCGCACCGAGGGGTACGACGCCAGCCAGGACATCGCCGACCCGCTGCGCACCGCGCGGGTCGCGCTGCGGGCCAGCGCGGCCGCCGTGCTGCCCGACCCGGCCGCGGCCTACGGTGACCTGACGGCGGCCGCCACGGCGCCGCTGAGCCTCGACCTGGAGTGGAGCACCGCAGGCGGCGTGTACCCGTACAAGGACCTGCCCCGGTACGAGATCCCGTGCCGGGTCACCGGCACGGTGATCGCCGACGGCCAGCGGCTCAGCATTGACGGATCCGGCGAGCGCGATCACAGCTGGGGCGAGCGCGACTGGTGGCAGATCTCCTGGCTGTGGACCTCCGGGCAGCTGGACGACGGCACCAGCTTCCACGGCATGCAGGCCAACATAGGGTTCGCGATTCCGTGGCCGTCGTTCGCCGTGACCCCGGCCGGCGAGCTCAGCCACCGCCCCGGCTTCGCCGCGCAGACGACGTTCGGCGCCGACGAGTTCCCGGCCAGCTCACGGCTGCTGCTGCCCGGCGCGCCGCTGACCGCCGAGCCGCTCGCGTTCGCGCCGGTCGCCATGACCTCGCCCGACGGCAAGGTGTCGCACTTCCCCCGGGCCCTGTGCCGGTTCGCCGCCGACGACGGCCGCGCCGGGTACGGCTGGACTGAGTGGAACCAGCCGCCCGGCTGGCGCGAGCACGGCTGGACCTTCCTCGCTGAGGACGGCGGTCAGTGACGCTCAAGGCTGTCTCCGGCGGGGCGGACCTCACCGCCGGTTACCTGACCGGGGCGCTCGCGGGTCACCTCGACGGCGGATGTGTCACCGCGGTGCGGACCGAGCCGGTCGGCACCGGCCAGGTCTCGGACAGCTTCCGGCTCCGGCTTACCTACGACGGCGCGCCAGACCTGCCGCCCACGCTGATCGCCAAGGTACCCGCGGCGGCCGACGCCAGCCGGGGGGCGGCCCGCGCGTTCCGTACCTATGAGATCGAGGCCAGCTTCTACGGTCAGGTCGCCGCCGGCCTGCCGGTCTCGATTCCCGGCTGTTTCTACTCGGCCTACGAGCCGGGACCCGACGAGTACATCGTGCTGCTGGAAGACCTCGCGCCGGCCGAGCCGGGCGATCAGCTGACCGGGATCGGCGTCGACCAGGCCGCGGCCGCGCTGGAGGAACTGGCGGCCCTGCACGCGGCCGGCTGGGGGAGCCCCGAGCTTGCGGCGCTGCCCTGGCTCAACCGGAACACCCCGGACGGCGCCGCGTTCCTGGCCGGCGTGCTGATCGACCTGTACCCCGGCTTCCGGACCCGGTTTGACGGCCGGGTCGAGCCCGGCACGCTGCCGCTGATTGAGGACTTCCTGCCGCGGGCACCCGGCTATCTCGGCGCCGCCGTGGATGAGCCGCGGACGATCGTGCATGGCGACTTCCGGGCCGACAACCTCCTGTTCGGCGGGCCCAGGCCGTTCGTGCTGGACTGGCAGACCTGCAGCTACGGCAGCGCCGCGAACGACCTGGCCTACTTCCTGGCGTCCAGCCTGCTGGTCCCGGACCGGCAGCAGCACGAGGAGGCCCTGGTCCGCGCCTATCACCACGCACTCACCGGCCGCGGCGTGCCGCTGAGCTGGGCGGACTGCTGGAACGGCTACCGGCGGCATGCCTTCGGCGGCATCGTCATGGACATCGTCGCGGCGATGTTCGTGGCGCAGACCGAGCGGGGCGACGAGATGTTCGCGGCGATGGCCTCGCGGCACGCCAGGCACGCCCTTGACCTGGACGCACTGGGCCTGCTCGACTGACTCCGGCCAGGTCGCGGCACGTAAGGTAAGGGCATGGCCTCCATCACCGCCCAGCATTCGCATGCCGAAATTCGCAGCAGCAAGCCGGGCGTGATCCTGGCCGTGCTGTCGCTCGGCGCGCTGGCCTACGCGGTGCTGAGCTCGGCCGTGATCCCGGCCCTGCCGGTGATGCAGCACGCCCTGCACACGACCGAGACCGGGGTCACCTGGCTGCTGACCGGGTTCCTGCTGTCGGCCTCGGTCGGCACCGCGATCATCGGGAAGCTCGGCGACCTGTACGGGAAGCGCCGGATGCTGATCTGGACGCTGATCGTCCTGTCGGCCGGCACGCTGCTCGCGGCGGTGGCCGGATCACTGAGCGTGCTGATCCTCGCCCGCGTCATTCAGGGCGTCGCGGGCGGCATCTTCCCGCTCGCGTTCTCGATCATGCGGGACGAGTTCCCGCCGGACAAGGTGCCGGGCAGCATCGGCCTGATGTCCTCGATCCTGGGCATCGGCGGCGGTGGCGGTCTCGTGATCGGCGGCCTGATCGCGGAGCACCTGAGCTGGCACTGGCTGTTCTGGGCGCCGCTGCTGCCGATGGTCGCCGCCGCCGTGTGCACGGCGATCTTCATTCCCGAGTCGCGGGTGCGGGCCAGCGGGCGGGTGAACTGGCTGTCGGCGTCGCTCATGAGCACCGGGATGTGCTGCGTGCTCATCGCCATCGCCCAGACCACGTCCTGGGGCTGGACCGGCCCCAAGACGCTGTCCCTGCTGGCGGCCGGGCTGGTGATCTGCGGCATCTGGATCGTCGCGGAGATCCGCAGCCCGCACCCGCTTGTCGACATGTCGCTGATGGCGGCGCGTGGGGTCTGGGCGCCGAACCTGGCCGCGTTCCTGCTCGGCGCCGGCATGTACTCAGCGTTCTTGCTGCTGCCGCAGTTCGCCCAGCTGCCGCGGCAGACCGGCTTCGGCTACGGCGCCTCGGTCGTCGTCGCCGGCCTGTACCTGCTGCCGTGCTCCATCGGCATGGGCCTGATGGGATCGTTCGCCGGCCGGGTCGAGCGCAGGTTCAGCTCCCGGCACGCGCTCGTGGCCGGCAGCGCGATCAGCGCCGTGGCCTGCGGCTGGCTCGGGCTCGCCAGTCATCCGGCCGACATGCTGATCAGCTCCGCGCTGCTCGGCGTCGGTATCGGGCTGGCCTATGCCGCGCTCGGCAACCTGATCGTGCAGGCGGTCCCGCCGGACCAGACCGGCGTGGCCAGCGGAATGAACACGGTGGTGCGCACGCTGGGCGGCGCCGTCGGCGGCCAGATCGCAGCCACGCTCGTCGTCGATCACACCACCGGCCTGCTGCCCCGGCTCACCGGCTTCACCGACACATTCGTGCTGTCGGCGTTCCTGCTGCTCATCTGCGTTGTGGCCGGGCTGCTGGTGCCCCCGCGCCGGCTTGCGCCCCTCGCGGTCTGAGTCACGGTGATATACAGACCCCATGACTGACCGGAAGATGCCCGAGAAGTGGAGCGACCTGACCCCGGGCCAGCAGAACGCGATCAAGATCCTCGCGGTCACCGAACTCATCGCCAAGATCGCGATGCTCATCGACATCAGGCGCAGGCCGACGAACCTCATCCGCGGCCCGAAGGGCCTCTGGCGGGCCGCCGCCGCGATCAACACCCTCGGACCGCTCGCGTACTTCACGATCGGCCGCCGCAAGCCGGCTGAGTAGCGCTCAGGCCCGCCGGTACACCCAGATCGTCTCCCGGCCGGCCGCCAGCTGCACCGGCACCTGCTTGCGCAGCCGCAGGGCCGGCGGCCAGGCGGTCCGCGGCACGTCCGCGGCCAGCAGTACCACCGCGCCGCCGGTGCGGGTGACCCGGCTCATCTCCGCGAGCGTGGCGGCCAGGTCGGCCGGGCCGGTGCCGGCCGGCAGCCGGGTCACGCACGCACCGAGGGCGCCGTCCGGCTCCAGGATCTCCGCCGCCTCCCCGGCGCGTACCGCGACGCCGGGGGAGCGCGCCCGGCCGGCCATATCAGGATCGCGGTCCGTGCCTTCCGCGGCCCATCCGGCGGCCGCCGCTTCAGTCAGGATCGCCCCGTCGCCACAGCTCGGATCCAGCAGCACCCCGTCCGGCGGCCCGGCCAGCATCACCATCGCGGCGGCCACCGCCGGCGGCACCGATGCGGCCAGATCGCCCCGGTTGCCGCCCAGCCGCAGGCCGGTGACCAGTTCACCGGCCCGCCACTCGGACAGCAGGATCTCCAGCACGCCCTGGCCGGACGGCCGCCAGCGCGGCCGGTCCTGCCGGACGACGCCGGCCAGCGCCGGCCGCAGCCCGGACTGCAGCGACCTCGGCCCGGTCCGCACTCTGGCCGTGATCCGGTAGCTCAGGGCGGAGCTCAGCGGCTGCACCTGCTCGGCCCACAGCGACAGCGCGCGCTGCGCGCCGTCGCGCGGCCAGCACCGCACGGCCAGCACGGCCGGATCGGTGGTTCCGTCCCGGCGGGCCCGCGCCGCGGTGGCGAAGACGCCGTCGGCCAGCCGGTGCCCGGCCGCGCGCACCCGGCCCGCCCGGTCGGCCTCGAACAGCACGACGTCTGACCCGCCGTCCGAGCCTGCGGCGAGGACCTCGACGCCGCCGACACCAGCCAGCTGGTCGCGCAGCAGCCGGCCAAGGCCCGGCGGGCAGGTGGCGAAGAACTCGCTGCGCCGCTGCATCCGCTGAGTCTCCCCGATTGCTCGCCCGGCCGGCACCGGGACCCCGTTGTACAGTCGAATCCCGCCGGGCATTCTGGAAGGCCGATCGTGTCGAATTCGCACTGGCACCGGTTCTACACCGCCAGCATCGCGGCACCGCCGGAGCTGGTCTTCGGCCTGCTGGCGGATATGCCGAACTACGGCCGCTGGCTGCCCCCGTCGCAGCAGTTCGGCCACACCACCGACGTGCAGCCCTACCCGGTCCAGCTGGGCAGCCGCTACCGCGACGGCAAGCCCGGCGAGCCCGACAAGGAGTGGCTGGGTTCCGTCACCGGTTTCCAGCCCCCTGGATCGATCGACTTTCAGCACACGATCCGGGTGCGGCCGTTGCGGGCCACCATCGACGTGCACATTCACTACTCATTCGAGCCGGCCCGGGCCGGTACCGCGGGGACTGCCGTAGTGCGGTGGCTAGTCCTCGACATCCGGCTGCCGATAGCCCTGCGCCCCCTCAGGCCGTTGATCACCGCCCGATTCGACGAGGAAAACAGGCGGACGATGGCCGCGGTCAAGCAGTACGCCGAAGCACACGCCGGTGACGGCCCGGCCATCCCGGCGAGCTGACCGCGCCCGGGTTGGCGTGCTGGCGGCCGCGGGACGCGGCCGCCAGCACGGACAACTACACGTTCCCGATAATCGGCCCGACGGACGCGCACGACGGCTGGAACGACGGGCTGTCCGCGCCGAGGGCGTTGATCATGTCCTGCAGCGCGTTCGAGTCATAGGCGATGGACAGGTGGTCGCTCTTGTCCTGCGGGCACTGGTTCTGCAGGGTGATGTTCTGCACGTTCGGCCCGGCGGGCAGGAAGGCGTTGGTGTACGGGGTGACGACCTCGTCGTCGCGGGTCTCGATGTCGACGTACTTCACGCCGGCGACGGTGGGCGTCACGTTGAGGTTGCTGAGGAACGTTGAGCCCTGCAGTTGCTCGGAGCAGGCCGGGCAGGTGACCGACAGCAGCGCCGTGGCCAGACCGAGCGCGCCCAGGTCCGAGATCAGGTACAGCAGCCCGTCCAGCGTCGTGCCGTAGTTGGACGGCGCGAAGCCGACGAGCATGTTGACCTTGGCGGCGCCGCCCAGGTTGTTGAGGTAGTACCGCGGCATCATGCCGCCCTGCGACCAGCCCACCAGGTCGACCTTGCTGGCGCGGGTGGCCGCGAGGACGTTGCTGACCTCGGTCGCGAGCTGGCCGGCCGACGCGGCTATCTCGCCGGTCGCGTGAATCCCGGTCAGCGGGAGGGTCTGACCGTAGTTGAATGCGTAGACGCAGTAGCCATTGTTGACCAGGTCCGGCGAGATGGCACCGAACGAGTTATACATGCTGGAGAAAGTGCCTTCCACCAGCACTACCGGATAAGGATGGGCGGCCGAGGGAGTGCAGTGCTGATTGGCGCCGGCAGGTGGCGCCTCGTAATTCCAGAAGAACGTGGAGTTGACGAATGCCGAAGTCTCGCCCTGCAGTGGCAGGTTCGAGGCCTGAGCCGGCATCGGGCCCATGACCAGCGCGATCGCTGCGCCGGCCGCCACGGCGGACATGCTGAAGATGCTGCTGAACCGAGGACGTCGCATAGTGCCTCGCAGGTAGGCGTGATTTACACGGGGACAGACCGGTGCCGCCTCATCGCGACATTAGGAAAATGCCCGTCACCGGCCCATACCGCAGCACGCGGCCGGTCACGACCTCGAGGTTACTCGCCAGTATGATCCGGCTCATATTGGCTGTCAACGGCCAATTCCGGCCGGATTTACCGGGGCCGGGGGAGCGGCGCCGGGTCAGCCGATCGCGCGGCTCGCGCACCGTCCGGCGGTGCGGCCGGAGAACAGGCAGCCGCCGAGGAACGTGCCCTCCAGCGAGCGGTAACCGTGCATCCCGCCGCCGCCGAAGCCCGCGACCTCGCCGGCCGCGAACAGGCCGGGCACCGGATCACCGCCGGGCCGCAGGACCTGCCCGTCCAGGTTGGTTTCCAGGCCGCCCAGGCTCTTACGGGTGAGGATGTGCAGCCGCACCGCGATCAGCGGGCCGTTCGCGGGGTCGGTGAAACGGTGCGGCTTCGCGACCCGGATCAGCTTGTCGCCGCGATACCTGCGGGCGTTGTTCACGGCGGTGAGCTGCGCGTCCTTGGTGAAGGCGTTGTCGGTCTCGCGGTCCCGCGCCTCGATCATCCGCTGCAGCGACGGCAATTCGATCAGGTCAGAGCCGGTCAGCTTGTTCATGCCGGCAACGAGCGCCGTCAGGTTGTCCTCGACCACGAAGTCGGCTCCGTGCCGCATGAACGCGGCCACCGGGCCCGGCGCACCCGGCTTCACCCGCTGCAGCAGCTTGCCGATGTCCTTCCCGGTCAGGTCGGGATTCTGCTCGGACCCGGACAGCGCGAACTCGCGCTCGATGATCTTCTGCGTCAGCACGAACCATGTGTAGTCGTGCCCGGTGGTCATGATGTGCTCAAGCGTGCCGAGGGTGTCGAAGCCGGGGAACAGCGGGGCCGGCAGCGGCTGGCCGCGCGCGTCCAGCCACATCGACGACGGTCCCGGCAGGATCCGGATCCCGTGCCGCGGCCAGATCGGTTCCCAGTTCTCGATCCCTTCGGTGTAATGCCACATCCGGTCCGGGTTGATGACCGACGCGCCGGCCGCCGCGGCGATGCCGAGCATCCGCCCGTCCACGTGCGCGGGCACGCCGCAGAGCAGCCGCGCCGGCGGTGAGCCCAGCCGCTCCGGCCAGTGCTGGCGGACCAGCTCGTGGTTGCCGCCGATGCCGCCGGAGGTGACGAGGACCGCCTGCGCGTGCAGCTCGAACTCGCCGGCCACCTCGCGCGAGCTCGGCTCGCCCCTGGCCGCGCGGGAGGCGGCCAGGATGCTCCCGCGCACGCCGTCGACCACGCCACTGGTGACCGTCAGCCCGTCCACGCGGTGCCGGAACTTCAGCTGGACCTGGCCGCTGGCGGCGGCCGCCCGGACTTCCTGCTCGAACGGCGCGACGACACCGGGGCCAGTGCCCCAGGTGATGTGGAAGCGCGGCACGGAGTTGCCGTGACCTTCGGGGCCGTACCCGCCGCGCTCGGCCCAGCCGACGATCGGGAAGAAGCGGACGCCCTTGCTGTGCAGCCAGGACCGCTTCTCCCCGGCGGCGAATCCCACGTAGGCCTCAGCCCAGCGGCGCGGCCACTCGTCCTCGGGCCGGTCGAACCCGGCGCTGCCCATCCAGTCCTGCCGGGCCAGCTCATAGCTGTCCTTGATGCCCATCCGGCGCTGCTCGGGCGAGTCCACGAAGAACAAGCCGCCGAAGGACCAGAAGGCCTGCCCGCCGAGCGACGCCTCCGGCTCCTGGTCCAGCACGATCACCCGGCGGCCCAGGGCGGCCAGCTCGGCCGCCGCTACCAGGCCCGCCAGGCCGGCCCCGACCACGATCGCGTCCGCGTCCCCGCTCGTCATGGGCTACAGCCTGCCATCCCGGCCCGGCTGGGTCAGGCCTGGCCCGGCGAGGGCACCGCCCGGCGCGGGTCCAGCAGGCCGCCGCCGTTCGGCCGGTTCAGCCCGGGTTGCGGAAGAAGCCGATCTGCGTCTCGCGCTGCGCGAAACCCACCGACCGGTAGACCCGGATTGCGCCCTCAGCCGGGTCGGCCGCCATCACCAGCGTGCGCGCGCCGTGCGCGAGCGCGTGCTGCCCGGCCTGCCAGACCAGCGTGCCGGCCAGCCCCTCCGGCGCGCGTCCGGGTGCGTCTCGACGTTCTGGTAGCGGGCGATCCCTGATCCGTCGCTGATGAGGCCGAGCTGAGCGGCCAGCTGCCCGCCGGTGAACGCGCCGAACCACCAGCCGTGCCCGGCCCGGGTCAGCGCCCGCTGGGCCGCGAGCCGGGCGCGCACGAAGTCTGGGTCCCCGCCCGGAGTCCCCGCGTACATGACGGTCCCCAAGCCCTCCGCCTGCCTCCAGTCATCGTCGGTCTCAAGCGGCCTGCAGGTCGCGCCGGAGTTCGGGAGCGGCGGCGGGTGCGGCGCGGTCGCGGTCAGCACGGACGACAGTTCGGCCTCCAGCCCGAGCGCCGCGAACGCGTCCGCGTTCACGCTCGCCGCGTCGCCGGTGTCGACCCCGAGGGTCAGGTGCGCGGCGCCGGGGAACTCGGCCGCGAAGGTGGCGAGCCAGCGGTCCGGTTCACCGAGTTGCGGCGGCGCCGGCACCAGCAGGAAGTTGCCCCACCAGAAGGTCGGGTTGGCCGGCGTGCGGATGACCAGGTAGTCACCGCGGGCGCTGACCTGGCTGCCTTCCAGCGCCCGGATCATCAGGTCGGTGCGGTAGCCAAGCGATCGAACGTCCATCCAGCGAAGCGTAGCCAAAGGCGCGACTCAGCCGCCGGGGACGTGATTGACGTCGACGCGGTGCCCGGCCCGATAACTGTTTGCGGGCCGTCCCGGCCGTGTGATCAGGTACCGCAGTGATGGATCTCGACAGCCTCCGCGCCGCGTTCGATGAGCAGGTCAGGCGGAACACGACGACGCTCCTGCCGGGCGTGGCCGGGTTCTGCGACACCGACGGCGTGCTGTGCGAACTGGCGGCGCCCGGCCTGCGCCGGTCATGCGTGAACTGGTCCGACCTGGACGAACGCAGCGCCGACGACGCGATCGCCAGGCAGGTGGACTTCTTCCGCCGCCGCGGCGAGCTTTTCGAATGGCAGCTGCTCGGCTACGACCAGCCTGCCGACCTGGGGCACCGGCTCGCCCGGGCCGGGTTCGTGCCCGACGAGGAGGAAGTGCTGCTGTTCGCCGAGACGGCCGGCGTGCCGCAGGACGTGCCGCCGCCCGCAGGCATCCGCCTGGTCGAGGTACGGGACGCGGCCGGGGTCGAGGCCGCCACCGCGACCCAGGAGGACCTGGTACCCGGCAGCCAGCGCCGGGCCCGGCACGTCAGCCGGATGCTGGCCGGGCTGGCCGACAGCCGGGTCGCGCTCGTACTGGCGCTGGCCGGGGACGAGCCGGTCTGCTCGGCCGTGGTGGCGTTCGGCCCCGGGCCCGACTTCGCCGGCCTCTACACGGCGGCGACCAGGACAGACTGGCGCGGCCGCGGGATATACCGCGCGATCGTCGCGTACCGGGTCGGGCTGGCCGCCGCCCGCGGATTCCGGTACCTGCGGGTGGAGACGACCACGATGAGCCGGCCTATCCTGCGCAGCCTGGGCTTCGAGCCGGTGTCGGCCACGACGACCTACGTCTGGACGCCGGACGCGCCGGCGGCCTGAGCCGGTCCGCTGCGCGGGCAGTGCCCGGCGGATGCCACCATGGAGCGGTGGTAGAGCTGAAGACACCCGCAGAGATCGAGGCGATGCGGCCCGCGGGCCGGGTCGTCGCGACCGCCCTGCAGCTCATGCGCAAGCAGGCCGCCGTCGGCGTGAGCCTGGCTGAGCTGGACCAGATCGCCCGTGATGTGCTCGCCGAGCACGGCGCGACGTCACCGTTCCTGGGCTACCAGCCCAGCTTCGCGCACTCGCCGTTTCCCGGCGTGATCTGCGCGTCGGTGAACGACATCGCGCTGCACGGCATCCCCGGCCCGTACCGCCTCGCCGACGGTGACCTGGTCAGCCTCGACTTCGGCGCCACGCTCAACGGGTGGACGGGCGACTCGGCGATCTCGTTCGCCGTCGGCACCCCGCGGCCCGCCGACGTCAAGCTGATCGAGACCGCGGAGCGCGCCCTCGCCGCGGGAATCGCCGCCGCTGTCCCCGGCGGGCGCCTGGGCGACATCTCGGCCGCCATCGGCGCCGTCGCCAGGGCCGGACGCTACGGCCTGCACACCGACTTCGGCGGCCACGGCGTCGGCCACACCATGCACGAGTCGCCGTCGGTTCCCAACGACGGCAAGGCCGGGCGCGGCCTGAAGCTGGCCGACGGCCTCGTCATCGCCATCGAGCCCTGGTTCATGGCTGGCGGCCGGGACAGCTACCGCATCGACGACGACGGCTGGACACTGCGCAGCGGCGACGGCAGCCGGGCCGCGCACGTCGAGCACACCGTCGCGATCACCGCGGACGGGCCGCAGATCCTGACAACGCTCTGACCCGCAGCGCGGGCACGAGCTCGGCCAGCTGCTCCAACTGCGCCGTCACCGAGTTCAGGTCGAGCGCGGCGATCCGGCAGACGATGTGCCGCGCGCCGGCGGCCACATAGCGCTGCAGATCGGCGGTCACGTCGGCCGGCGTCCCCGCGGTCAGCGCCTGGATCTGCGCCAGCTGCGCCAGCGGCAGTCCGTAGGACGCCTGCGCGTACGCGGCCAGGCCACGGCGGCCGGTCTCGGCATCGGCCGCGATGAGCGCCGAGATGAACAGCGCCGGGCTGACCGCCCCGGCGCGGCGGCCCGCGGCCGCGGCCGCGGCCTCGATCTGGGCCAGGCCCGCGGCGTAGTCGGCCGGGTCGGGCGGATACGGCAGCCAGCCTTCATACAGCCGGCCCGGGCCAGCGCAGCCGGGGTGGCGCCGCCCAGCCAGATCGGCGGCCCGCCGTCGCGGTACGGCCGGGTCGCGGGCGGGAGCGCGTCGAAGCCGAAGAACTCGCCATGGAACGAGCCGGGGCCGTCGGTGGTCCACAGCTGGCGCCAGAGCGCCACCGTCTCGTCCAGCCGGGCGAACCGCCGCGCCCATGGCACCTCGGACAGCTCGTACATCGGCTGGCCGAGCGGGCCCGGGAAGCCCGCGCCGACCGCGACGGCCAGCCGCCCGCCGGAGAGCAGGTCGATCGACGCCAGCGCCTGGGCCGCCTGCACCGGGCGGCGCAGCACCGGCAGCAGCGCCGCGGTGCCCAGCGTCACCCGCTCCGTCACCGGGGCGGCGGCCGCGAGCATCGTCAGCGCCTCGATCCGGGGGCTGACGAGCGAGTCGTTGACCCAGAGTGAGTCGAAGCCGAGCCGTTCCGCCCGGCGGGCGAAGTCCACGAGCTGGCGCGGATCCGCCGCGCCCCACTGGGACTTGCCGATCGGGATGAGCACGCCGAACCTGATGTCTGCTGTCATAGCCGCGACCGTACGGAGCGCGCGGAATAGCAGCAATTCCCAGCTGGGAATCGCCACTGTCACTGCGAGCCGCTACAACTCAGCTGTGGACTTCTCTCGGGCCCTGCGCGAACGGCGCGTCAGCCGTCGGCTCAGCCAGCTGGAGCTGGCCCTGCGGGCCGGCACCACCCAGCGCTATCTGAGCTTCCTGGAGACCGGCCGGTCCGACCCGGGCCGGGACATCGTGATCCGGCTCGCCGAGTCGCTGGAGCTTCCGCTGCGGGAGCGCAACGACCTGCTCGTCGCGGCCGGTTTCGCGCCCGCCTACCCGCAGACGTCGCTGACCGGCCCGGCCCTCGCCCCGGTCCGCACGGCCATCGAGCACGTGCTGCAGGCGCACTTGCCCTACCCGGCGATCGTGGTAAGCCGGAGCGGGCTACTGGTCGCGGCCAACGATGCGTTCAGCCTGCTCACCGACGGCGCCGCCGCGGACCTGCTGGAGCCGCCGGTCAACGCCTACCGGCTGGCCCTGCATCCGCGCGGCCTGGCGCCGCGGGTGGCCAATTTCCCGCAGTGGGCGAGGCACGTGGTGGAGTCGCTGCACGCGGCGCTGCGGCGCAATCCCGACGACGAGCTGCGCGCGCTCCACGCGGAGCTCGTCCAGTATCTGCCCGCCGGCCCCGCCGAGGCCGGGCCGCTGGGCTTCGCGGTGCCGCTTCGGCTGCGCACCGGCGACGGCCCGGAACTCGAGCTGATGACGACGATCACGACGTTCGCGACCGCGGTCGACGTGACGATCGCGGAACTGCGGCTAGAGGCGTTCCTGCCGGGCTCCCAGCTCACCGCCGACTACCTGGCCGACCGGGCCACGCGCAGCTGACTGCACCCCGGCTATTTGAGTTGCCCGGCCAGACCGCCGCCGCGATCATGTCCGGATGACCCCGCCTCCCGCCGAGGGCGAGCGGCTGCCCTGGACTGACATCCCGCCGCAGCTGCGCGCTGCGGTGGAGCGGCAACTCGGCGCCCGCGTGGTCGAGGCGGCCTCCCAGCCCGGCGGGTTCTCGCCCGGAGTGGCGGCGCGGCTGCTGCTCGGCGACGGACGGCGCGCGTTCGTCAAGGCGGTCGGCGACCTCAATCCCGACTCGCCGCGGATCCACCGCGCCGAAGCGCGCATCGCGGCCGCGCTGCCCGCGAGCGTCCCGGCACCGCGGCTGCTCGGCTTCGTTGACGCTGACAACTGGGTCATCCTCATCCTGGCGGACATCGACGGCCGCATGCCGGCCCAGCCCTGGCAGCAGGCCGAGCTAGACCGGGTGCTGGCCGCCATGACGGAGCTGGCGGCCACGCTGACGCCTGCGCCCGTCGCGGCGCCGCCGGCCGCGACGAGCTATGACGACCTCGGCCGCGGTTGGCAGGAGTGCGCGGCGGCGGACGCGAGCGCGCTCGAACGCCTCGCCGCGCTCGCGCCGTGGGCGACCCGCAATCTGGACCGGTGCGCTGACCTCGAACGGAACTGGGCTGACGCCGTCCGCGGTGACTGCCTGGCCCATGGCGACATCCGCGCCGACAACGTTCTGCTGACTGCGGACCGGGTGATGTTCGTGGACTGGCCCTGGGCCTGCCTCGCGCCGCCGTGGTTCGACCTGGTCGGGCTGCTGCCGAGCGTCGCCATGCAGGGCGGCCCGGCGCCGGAGACGATCCTGGCGGCGCACCCGCTCGGCCGGGCCGCGGACCAGGACGCGGTGACCGTCGTGGTGGCGGCGCTGGCCGGATTCTTCCTGTGGAAGGGCGGCCAGCCGAATCCGCCCGGACTGCCGACCCTGCGGGAGTTCCAGCGCGCGCAGGGCCTCGTCGCGCTCGACTGGCTGCGGCAGCGGACCGGCTGGAGCTAGAGCTCGCGCTCGAACACCATCAGATCGCGACCCGGCCCGTCGTAGTCGGCCACCGGACCAGTGACTGAGAAGCCGAGCGCGGCGTGGAACGCGATCGAGCCCGAGTTCACCGGCGACGTGACCGCCCGCAGCACCGACCGGCCGTCGGCCCGCGCAAGGTCGAAGAACCGCTCGTACAGCGCGCGGGCCAGGCCGACCTTCCTGGCCTGCGGCGCGACGCCGACGAAGTGGATGTAGGCGCCGTCCGGGTCTGACGGCGACAAGATGCCGACCAGAAAGGCAGCAGGCCTGTCCGGGCCGTCCGCGACCAGGCTGGTCCGGTAGAACAGGTCGAAGAAGAGCCGGGGGAAAGATCCGTGGATCGGCCGGCCCCACCAGTCGTCCACCACCGCGGCGATGGCGTCATAGTCGCCGGGCCGGGCCTGCCTGATCAGCGCGTCCATGAGCGACATCCTGCCGCACAGCGGACTGGGCTACTGGAGTCGTGCTCGGCGCCGGAGCACCCGCGGCCGGAGCCACAGGGCCAGGTTAATGATCACGATCGCGAGCAACGGAGCGTTCACCAGCCACCAGAGCGATCCGTGCGCGGCCCGGCCGACAACGTCGGTCAGCCCGATGGCCATCGCGTTCGTGCACCCGCCCAGGTCCGACCACGCCTCGGTCCGCTTCGGGCGGGCGTCGCTGCGATGGGCACCGCGGCCACCGGGATGCCGCCGCGCGATCAGCGCAACCAGCGCGGGCACGGCCAACACGGCACCGAGGGCGAGCAACAGCCAGCCCAGGACCTCCAGCACCGAATCCATCGCGACCCCGCGCCCCGCGGCCGACCGCCAAGGGCCGGCGTTTCGCACCTGATTCTACGAGCCGGGCGCGAACTGGCCTAGACATGCAGTGAGCCAGGCCTGGCGGGGGGTCAGGCCCGGCTCACTGGTCGGGTGTCGCGCGAGCGCCCGGAAGGGCGGCCGCGCGGCTAGCTCGCGTAGTCGAGCAGTGGCTGCGCGCGGCTCGGGTGGCGCAGCTTGGAGAGCGACTGCTTCTCCAGCTGCCGGATCCGCTCCCTGGTCAGGCCCAGAGCCCGGCCGATCTCATCCAGGGTGTGCGGGTTGCCGTCGTAGAGGCCGAACCGCATCGACATGATGGTCGCCTCCCGCGGCGTGAGCGCGTCGAGCGCGTGCCGCAGCTGGTCGGCCATCAGCTGGCGATCGACCAGCTCGCCCGCCTCGGGCGCGTCGATGTCCTCGATCAGGTCACCGATGCTGGTCTCGCCGTCCTCGCCGATGGTGGAGTCCAGGCTGATCGGCTGCCTGCTGGTGCGGAGCAGTTCCTCGATCTGGTCCGGGGTACGGTCCAGCTCGACGGCCAGCTCCTCCGGCGTCGGCTCCCGGCCGAGGCGCTGGTGCATATCCCGCTCAACCCGGCTCAGCTTGCTGAGCATCTCCAGCACGTGCACCGGCAGCCGGATCGTGCGGGCCGAGTCAGCGAAGCCGCGCTGGATGGCCTGCCGGATCCACCACATGGCGTACGTGGAGAACTTGTAGCCCTTGGTGTAGTCGAACTTCTCCACCGCCCGGATCAGCCCGAGGTTGCCCTCCTGGACCACGTCGAGCAGCGAGAGGCCGCGATCGCTGTACTTCTTGGCGACCGAAACGACCAGCCGGAGGTTGGCCTCCAGCATGTGCGCCTTGGCCAGGCGGCCGTCGGCGGCGACCGCCTCCAGGTCCGCGCGCAGCTTCCTCGACAGCTTCGTCTCGGTCTCAAGCTTGTGCTCGGCGAACAGACCGGCCTCGATCCGCTTGGCGAGATCGACCTCTTCCTCGGCCGTGAGCAGGCTCCGCCGTCCGATGGACTTCAGGTACGTGTGGACCGAGTCGCCCATCACCGACGTCTGGTCGTCCAGGTCGGTCTCCGGCACGCTGGCAGGCACGGTCTCTACGACAGCGGCCACCTCGGCCTCCGTCTCGGCCTCGTCGTCGGCGGCCAGATCCTTAGCGGCGCCGGGCGCGGCGCTGTCAGCCGGCTCGTTGCCCAGCTGCACGCCAGCCTCAGTCAGCTCGCGGATGATGGACTTGGCCTCGGTCGGGGACACCCGCGCCTCGTCGAATGCGGCGCGGAGTTCGGGCAGGGAGAGAAAGCCCTGGCTGCGGCCGCGCTGGATAAGCTCGTCCACGTGGTTCGTGGTCTCCTCATCCTCCCGGGCGGGCGACAGGACTGCCGCTGTCCTCGGCATGAGACACCTCACTTCATGGGCGCATAAACGGACAATGCGCTCGGCTCCGCACCCCGGCCAGGCGCGGCTATTGGTTCGGCGGGGACCCTCAGCGGGACTTGGCAGCGCACGCTGGGGGCACTATGTTGTAACGCACGAGGCGGATAAATGTTCCCGCGTGGTTGCTGTGCGCCCACGTTCGGTTTGCTAACCTCCCAGCTTACGTTGCCCGGACTCACCCCGTACTGCCATTCACGGTGCCAATTCGGGTGACTTGGACTCGGCGAATGCCCGCAGCGCCGCCCGGTCCGGCTTGCCGGAGGGCAACAGGGGAAATACTGGCATAACGAATACTTTCCTGGGTGCTGCGCGCGCAGAAAGGGCCTGCCGGACAATTGCCCTGAGCTGTCCGAGGTCGGGCGGCTCAGCCGGGTCGGCCGCCACCACGAAAGCCGCCACCTGCTCACCCCACTCCGCATCGGGCACCCCGATCACGACAACGTCCGCGACCTGCGGACTGGTTCCCAGCACAGCCTCGACCTCGCCCGGCACCACCTTTTCCCCGCCGGTGTTAATAACGTCGTCGGCGCGGCCTCGGATCACGAGCCGGCCGTCCGGCCCCAGGAACCCGAGATCGGCCGTCCGGAACGTGCCCTCGGCCAGCACCTCCGCCGTCAGGGCCGGCTGCCGCCGGTACCCGGAGAACAGCACCGGTCCGGAGATGAGGAATCCGCCCGTCGGCGCCGGGAGCCGCGGACACGCCGTCGAGCGGCACCCCGTCATACACGCAGCCCCCGCACGTCTCGCTCATGCCGTAGGTGGTGACCACCGGCCAGCCCGCCGCGCGCGCCGCCGGGAGCAGGTCCCCGCCGGCCGCGGCGCCGCCGAGCAGGACCGTCTTGACCTGACCCGGCCCGGCGCCGGCCGCCAGCAGCCGCCGGAGCTGCGTCGGCACCAGCGAGAGGTATGCGCAGCCACTGGCCGCGATCACGTCCGGGTCTGCCTTCGCCGCGATCACCGGCTCGGTGCCGCCGACCAGCGAGCGGACCAGGATGCCGAGGCCAGCGATGTGAAATGCCGGCAGGCAGCACAACCAGCGGTCGCCCGCCCCGGCGCCGATCCGGCGCAGCGACGCGGTCGCCGACGCCCGCAGCGCGGCCGCGGCCAGCTCGACCCCCTTCGGCACCCCGGTCGAGCCAGACGTCGCGATCACGACGGCGGTGCTGTCCGCCACGCCGGCCGCATCCCGGCCGGCGCCCGCGGCCGGGAGCCGCCTCGTTCCCTCCGAAGTCAGCAGGTGTGACGGCGCGAGCGCTTTCAGCGTCCCGGTCAGCGCGGCGGCGGGCAGGGCCGGGTCGAGCGGCAGGATCGCCGGGCCGGAGCCGTCCAGCGCCGCGGCCAGCGCGGCGAGCATCCGGCCGCCCTCCGAGGGCGGCAGCAGGACCGCGTGCAGGGGCCGGGTCGTCACGGTCGTAAGGTTAACCGGGCAGATCAGGCCATCAGGCGGGAGGGCGCGTGGCGCTGGCGCGTGGGGCCGCGGCCGCGGCCCTGGTCCCGGAGCTGCTGCCGACGCTGCGGGCGTTCGCGATCCCGATGCCGACCCGGTTCCGCGGCACGACCGTGCGCGAGGGCGCGCTGCTGGCCGGGCCGGCGGGCTGGGGCGAGTTCTCCCCGTTCCCCGAGTACGGGCCGCGCGAGTGCGCGCGGTGGCTGGCGTCCGCGATCGAGGCAGCGACGTCCGGCTGGCCGGCCCGGTCCGGGACCGGGTGCCGGTGAACGTCACCGTGCCGGCCGTCGGACCGAGCCAGGCCCACGACATCGTCGCCCGCTCCGGCTGCCGGACGGCGAAGGTGAAGGTCGCCGAGCCCGGCCAGTCCTCGTCCGACGACGCGGAGCGGGTCGAGGCGGTCCGGGATGCCATCGGCGCGGACGGGAAGGTCCGGATCGACGCCAACGGCGGCTGGCGCGTGGAAGAAGCAACTGCTGCCCTGACGACGCTGAGCCGGTTCGGGCTGGAGTACGCCGAGCAGCCGTGCGCGACCCTCGACGAGCTGGCTGAGTTGCGGCGGCGGGTCGATGTCCCGCTCGCGGCCGACGAGTCGATCCGCCGCGCGGAAGACCCGCTCAAGGTCCGGGCGGCCGGCGCCGCCGACATCGTGGTCCTCAAGGCACAGCCGCTCGGCGGCGTGCGCGCGGCGCTGGACATCGCGGCCGCCTGCGGGCTGCCGGTGGTCGTGTCCAGCGCGGTGGAGACCTCGGTCGGGCTAGCGGCGGGGATCGCCCTGGCCGCGGCGCTGCCCGAGCTGGACTACGCCTGCGGCCTGGCCACGATGAGCCTGCTGTCCGGCGACGTGACCGCCGAACCACTGGCCGAGTCCGGCGGGTGGCTGCCGGTGCGGGCGGCCGCCGTCGATGCCGCGGCGCTGGCCCGGTTCGAAGTGGACGCGACCGGCTGGCGGGCCCGGCTGCTGGCGGCGGCCGAGTTCCTGCCCGAACTGTTCGCGCCGGAGCCTGCGTGAACCCGTCGACGGCGTTCGCCACCGTGCTCACCGACGAGCTGATCCGGTGCGGGCTGAGCGAGGCGGTCGTCGCCCCCGGCTCGCGGAGCGCGCCGCTCGCGATGGCCCTGCACGCGGCCGCGGCGGGCGGTCGGCTCCGGCTGCATGTGCGGGTGGACGAGCGCTCGGCCAGCTTCCTCGCGCTCGGCCTGGCCAAGGCCAGCGGAGCACCGGTCGCGGTCGTCTGCACTTCCGGCACCGCGGCGGCGCATTTCCACGCGGCGGTCATCGAGGCGGACGAGTCGGCCGTACCGCTGCTCGTGCTCACCGCGGACCGGCCACCGGAGCTGCGCGGCACCGGGGCCAACCAGACCATCGACCAGATCAAGCTGTACGGCGGTGCGGTCCGCTGGTTCGGCGAGACCGGCGTACCGGAGGACCGGCCCGGCCAGGGCGAGTACTGGCGGTCACTGGCGAGCCGCGCGTACGCGCTCGCGGCCGGCTTCGGCGGCGGGCTGCCCGGCCCGGTGCACCTGAACCTGCCGTTCCGGGATCCGCTGGTACCCGGCGCGCCAGGCGAGCCGCTACCGGAAGCCCTGGCCGGGCGGCCGGACGGCGCGCCGTGGACCCGGGTCAGCGCGGGCCGCGGGCTTGCTGACACTGGCGGGTCTGACCGGCCGGGGTTGGAGCTGGACTGGACCGAGCGCGGCGTGGTGGTCTGCGGCGACGGCGCCGGCGATCCGGCCGGGGCGGTCACGCTGGCCGCGCAGGCCGGCTGGCCGCTGCTGGCCGAGCCGTCCTCCGGGGCGCGGCACGGCCCAGCGGCGCTGGGCGCGTACCAGTACCTGCTGGACTGCGCCGAGTTCATGGCGGAACACCGCCCCGCCGTCATCGTCTCAGCCGGGCGGGCCGGACTGACCCGCGGCCAGCTCGCCTTGCTGCGCGGTCCTGGCGGTCCCGGCGGTCCCGCCGCGGGCTGGCGGCATGTCGTGCTGACGCAGGGTCCGGGCCGGTGGTCGGATCCTGCCAGGTCCGCCGCGGCGGTGGCGGACCGCGTCGTGCTGCGCGGCGCGCCCGCTGACCCGGCCACCGGCTGGTTCCGGTCCTGGCAGGCCGCGGACGCCGCGGCCCGCGCGGTCGCGGACAAGGCCCTGGCCGCCCACGGCCAGCTGAGCGAGCCGCTGCTGGCCCGCGACGTCGCCGCCGCGCTACCGGCGGGCGCGCTGCTCTGGGTCGCCTCCAGCCTCCCGGCCAGGGACCTGGACCGGCACCTGACGCCGCGCGCGGACCTGCGGGTGCTGGCCAGCCGCGGGGCCAGCGGCATCGACGGCATGATCTCCTCGGCCATGGGCGCCGCGCTCGCGCATCAGTGCGCGGGCGGCGGCCCGGCCGCGGCCCTGCTCGGCGACCTGGCCTCGGTGCACGACGCGGCCGGGCTGATGCTCGGCCCGGACGAGCCCGTGCCGGATCTGTGCCTGATCATCGTGAACAACGACGGCGGCGGCATTTTCTCCACCCTGGAGCAGGCCGCGTTCCCAGGCCCGTTCGAGCGGGTCTTCGGCACTCCGCACGGTACCGACTTCGCGGCCCTGGCGACCGCCGCCGGACTGCCGTACACGCGGCTGACCAGCGCCGCGGACGTGCCCGCCGTGCTGGCCGGCGCCGGGCTGCGGATCGCCGAACTGCGCACCGACCGGGCCGGGGGAACGGCCCTGCGCGCGGCCGTCAGTGAGGCATGTTCGGCTGCCATTACCGCCGCGAGCTAGCATCGACCGGAGGTGGCCACCAACGACAGCCAGCGGGCCGCGGCGTTCAGCCGGCAGCTACGCCAGGTCCATGACCAGCTGCGGGATCAGCTAACCAGGCTCCGCGCGGGGCTCGGCCAGACGGGGTTCGATGCCACCGGCCTGCCAGCCCACTGCCTGGCGTTCTGCTCGGCGCTGACCGCGCACCACGCGGGCGAGGACGACGAGATGTTCAGCGCGCTGCTGGCGGCACGGCCCGACCTCGGGCCGACGATCGGCAAACTGGTCGAGGACCACGCCGCGATAGCGGCGATCCTGCGCCGGGTCCGGTCTCTGGCCGCGGCGGCGAGAACGGCACCGGCGGAGGATCTAGCCGGACTGCGGGCCGAGCTTGACGGCCTGGCGGCTATCGCGGAGTCGCATTTCCGGTACGAGGAACGGGCCCTCAGCGCCGCCCTCGATGCGGACATGCCAGCCACCGGCTGGTCCCGGGCAGCACTCACGCTCCCTTGAACCACAGCCGACGGACGTGAAGGAGTGGCGAATGGCCGAGCACGCCGTGGTGATCGCCGGCGGCGGCCCGACCGGAATGATGCTGGCGGCTGAGCTGGCCCTGGCCCGGGTCGATGTCGTCATCGTCGAGCGACGCGCCACTCCGGATCCCGACCGCGCCCGGGCCGGCGGTCTGCACGCCCGCACCATCGAAGTGCTCGATCAGCGCGGCGTCGCCGACCGGTTTCTCGCGGCGGGGCAGGCGATGCAGATCCAGGGATTCGGGCGAATCCGCCTGGACATCAGCGACTTCCCGGCCCGGCACAACTACGGGCTCGCCCTCCCGCAGATTCAGACCGAGCGGCTGCTGGCCGCCTGGGTCCAAGAACTCGGCGTGCCGACATTGCGCGAGCGAGAGGTGGCAGGGTTCACCCAGGACGACACCGGCGTCGACGTCGCGCTGTCCGACGGCACCTCTGTCCGGGCGGACTACCTGGTCGGGTGCGACGGGGGCCGCAGTGTGATCCGGAAGGCGGCCGGCATCGAGTTCGCCGGGTGGGGTCCGTCGACGAGCTGGCTCATGGCCGAGGTCGAGATGGCCGAGAAGCCGGAGTTCGGCCTGCGCCCGGGCGGTGGCATCGGCCCGGCCGAGGGCGGCGACCGGATCATGGTCGTCCTGACCGAACGCCAGGTCGAGCACACCAGCGAGCCCACACTGCAGGACGTCAGCGACGCACTCATCGCCGCCGACGGGACGGACTACGGCGTGCACGGCATGACCTGGACTTCCCGTTTTACCGACAACACCCGGCAGGCGGCGTCGTATCGCAAGGAGCGCATCCTGCTGGCGGGCGATGCCGCGCACGTGCACGCCCCGCTCGGTGGTCAAGGTCTCAACACCGGTGTCCAGGATGCGGTGAACCTCGGGTGGAAGCTGGCCCAGGTGGTCAGGAAGACATCACCCCAGAGCCTGCTGGACACCTATCACGGCGAACGTCATCCGGTCGGTGCCCGGGTGTTGCAGAACACCATGGCCCAGGTCGCGCTGACCGGCCCCGGCGACCGGCACCAGGCCCTGCGCAACACCATGGCCGAGCTACTGCGCATGGACGAGCCGCGTCGCAGAATCGCCGCCATGATGTCGGGTCTCGACATCCACTACGACCTCGGACCGGGACATCCCCTGCTCGGACGACGCATGCCCGATCTGAACATCACGACCGCCGATGGTCCGTGCCGCATCTATGAGCTCATGCACGGCGCCAGACCGGTGCTGCTCAACCTCGGTCAGCCTCGCGGCCCCGACCTCACGCCCTGGACTGACCGGGTCAAGCTGGTCGATGCCGACTACGGCGGCCCGTGGGAGCTTCCGGTCCTGGGCTCAGTCAGCGCGCCGGCCGCCGTGCTGATCCGCCCTGACGGGTACGTCGCCTGGCTGGGAGATGGCACCGACACCGGATTGCGCGACGCCCTGACCACCTGGTTCGGCAGCGGAACCTGATGGCCCTGAACCGGTAGTCGCGAATAGCACGGCGGCCCGTCATCGCGCCCGGGCACCGCCTCCCAGCTGGCGCCGTCGAAGCTGGGATCCATGGCCGTAATCCGGCAACGCCGGCCGCGCGGATTGTCCGCGCGGCCGGCGTCCGGCTCGGTGGGTCAGGAACGTGTGCCGCCGTGGCGCGCGCTGTGCGCGAGCAAGGGAACCAGGTTCCGGGCGTTCGGGCTGCCCCAGCCGGTGACCGGGTCCCAGCCGGAGCCGGCCCGGTAGCCGACGACGAGGCCGGTTGGCCAGAACACCGAGTTGTCGCCGGTGACCACATCGTGGAAGGCGCGGTGGTAGGCCGGGCTGCGGGCGATGGCATAGAGGGCCGGGTTGACGAAGCCCAGATGGCGGCCGGCGTCCTGGTCGGCCAGGGCGATCACTGCGGCCCACAACGGGGTGGCGGCGCTAGTGCCCTGGGCTGGGTACGGGACTCCGCCGGTGAACATGAGCGTCATTGCAGTGAAGGAATCGGCGTCGGCGGCGACGTCGGGGACGCCCCGCATGCGGTCAGCGCGCTTGACGCCGTCCTGGTAGGACGGCCGCCGGAACAAGGAGCTGTACCCGCCACCCGAAGCGCTGGTGTCGGAGTTCCAGGCCATCTCGCCCTGGTAGGCGCCAGTGGCAAAGCTGGCGTCCAGGGCGGTGCCGCCGACGCCCAGCACCAGCGGATCGGAGGCCTGGCACGCTGACTTGCACTGGCGGCCCGTTGTCGCTGATGACGCCGGTGTCCCCGGATGAGGCGACGACCGTCACGTGGCGGCGGGCGGCCTGCTGCAGCGCCGCGTGGAGGCGGGCCACCTGGGCCGGGCTGAAGAGGTGCTCAGCATGGCTGCCGCTGATCGAGATCACTGCCGCGTGCTGGGAAATGGCGGCGTGGATCGTCCCGATGACGGCCGCGATAAAGTTTGCCGCGCTCGCCACGGCATTGTGCGGGACGAGGACCACGTCGAGGGTGGCATCAGGCGCGATGGCGTGAACGATCTCGGTGTCCTCGACCTCCTCTGTTCCGGCAACGTAGCGCGCACCGGCTCCGGCGATGCTGGTGGTGACCGTCAGCTTCGCTGCAGACAGGCCGAACTTGCGGTCGAAGGCGGCCAGATCTTGGCGGATGTCGGTGAAATCACGTCCTGCGCTCTCGGCGAGCTCGGGCATCACGACCGTCTCGCCCTTGCCGGAGATCCCGCGCTTGAGCAACGGCGCCACGCCGTAGGCCACCTGGTACTGGCCAGGGCTGTAGCACTGGATGAAATAGTCGGGCGGCCCGCACGACACCGGGCCCGGCTGTACCGCCGCCGTAACGGCGCCTGCCGTCCCGGCCCGCGCTGGGCGGGCGGCCGCAGCCGACGCAGACCCCACGGCCAGGCACGCCGTTAACGTCGCGGCAGCCGCCAGGCTCACCACCATCAGCCGGCGCGGCGCGCCTTCAGGCCGCGCTGTGGTGTGCGGTCTCAGACCGACGATCCACTTGAGCTTCATGACATATCCCTTCGATCAACTCGTCATCGTCCATCACCTCGTCTATTGCGCGCGGTGCCGCTCGGGTTCGCGGGGACAGGAATTACCGCCGCCCTCCGCCCCCGCGCCAAGCCGCAAGGCCGGCTGGCCGCGCCACTGGCGTGCGTTAGATAGTGGGCTGATGGAGATAAGGCACGGCGATGGGACTCCGTCGGTGGATCGGGACGCCTACGTCGCGCCGACCGCCGTCCTGCGCGGGCGCGTGCGGGTGGGGCCTGGCAGTTGCGTCCTCGACGGCGCGGTACTGACCGCGGACGGCGGCCCGGTGCAGATCGGCGCCAACTCAGTGATCATGGAGCACGCCGTGCTGCGCGGGACCCCGCGGCATCCGCTCACGATCGGCGATCACGTGCTGGCGGGGCCGCACTCGTATCTCACTGGTTGCACGGTTGGCGATGAGGTGTTCGTCGCCACCGGCGCCATGGTCTTCAATGGCGCGCGGATGGGCCGGGCCAGCAGCGTGGCCCTCTGCGGCGCAGTCCACATCGGCTGCGTGGTGCCGCCAGAGACGCGGATCCCGATTGGCTGGGTGGCCGTGGGCGACCCGGCCCGGATGTATCCGCCGGACGAGGCGGACAGCATCCGGGCCGGGCTGACCGAAGCGGGCCAGTTCCTGCCGTTCGTGTTCGGGACTGAACCCGGAGCCGACCGCGGCGAGCAGATGCGCACGGCCATGCGCCGCTACACCGGCTTCCTGACTCGCTCCCATAGCGGCGACGAGCTGATCGGCTAATAACGTGGACAGCGTGACCGGTGCGAGCGACTCACTGACTGCCGAGGCTTACGGGCAGGTCGAGGTGCCGGCGATCCCGGCATCGGCTGGCGCGCTCATCTTCGACCGGTCTGGTCGTCTGCTGATCCTGAAGCCGACCTACAAGTCGGGCTGGACGATTCCCGGCGGCGTCATGGAAGCGGACGGGGAGACACCCTGGCAAGCCTGCACCCGCGAAGTTCGGGAGGAATGCGGGATCGAGGTGCACCGAGGCCGGCTCGCCTGCGTCGACTTCCGGCGGCCGCGGCCGGGCAGCCCTGGCGGCATCCGGTTCTTGTTCGACTGCGGGTCCATCGACGACCGCTGCCTGGCCGCGATCACCGTGCAGGCCGAGGAGATCTCTGAGTACCGGCTGGTCCCGCTGGCTGAGGCCCTCCGGCTGCTCCGTCGTCCGATCCGCCGGCGCGTCCGGGCCGCAACCTCCGGCCGGACGCTGGTGTACCTGGAACAAGGGCGGAAGGTCGCCGGCGTGGGCAAGGCGCGCGGCAAGTAGGCGGGTGTTCGTAGGGTGGGCAGCGTGGCAAACGTCGTGTCCGGAGTGACCTTCGACTGCGTGGACCCGCAGCGGGTGGCGCGCTTCTGGAGCGCCCTCACCGGGCGCGAGGCCGGGCCCTCCGAGGACGGCTGGGTCTATCTCGGCCACCGCGGCGACCCGCAGCCGCGACTGGTGTTCCAGCCGGTTCCGGAGCCCAAGGCGGGCAAGGTCCGCATCCACCTCGACGTCACCGTCGAGGACATGGACGAGGCCATCGAGTTCGTCACCACCCTCGGCGGCCGGTTCACCGGCGAGCGGCACGACTACGACGAGGGCGCGGTCGTCGTCATGGCCGATCCCGAAGACCACGAGTTCTGCCTGGTGGAGTACTACTGACGATGAACATCAGCAGGCGTCGTGAGCTGGCCAGCCGGCTGCTGGACGGTTATGTGCACGGGCCCGCGGCGGCGACCGAGGCCACGGCCAGGGCGCTGGCGAAGGTCCCGGACGCGGCCGCCGTCCTGCTGGTCGAGGGCATCAGCGACCAGATCGCCGTCGAGACGCTCGCCGCGCGCCGCGGCTGGGACCTCGCCGCCGGGCGGACGGTAGTCGTGCCGACCGGCGGTGTACACGCGATGGCCCGTTACCTGACCCAGTTCGGCCCGGCCGGGGCCGGCTTGAAGCTGGCGGGCCTGTGCGACAGCGGCGAGGAGGACGTCTTGCGGCGCGGTCTGGTCAGGGCGGGTATCGGATCAGGCGAAAGCCGGACCGAGATGGAGCGGCTCGGCTTCTACGTCTGTGTCGAGGACCTCGAAGACGAGCTGATCCGCGCGATCGGCGCCGCGCAGGTTGAGGCGCTCATCGACTCGCAGGGAGACCTCGGTTCGTTCCGAAGTCTGCAGGGCCAGCCGGAGTGGCGCGGCCGGGCCGCCGGGGCGCAGCTACGGCGGTTCTTTGGCAGCGGCTCCACCCGCAAACTCCGGTATGCCCGGCTGCTGGCCGGCGCCGTGGACTTGGACCGGCTTCCGCATCCGCTCGAAGGCGTGCTCGCGCAGCTTCCGGCCACGCGCTAGCCAAGGGACGTATCGCTGTCTGCGACCCGCTGCCGGGCCAGCCCGCGCTCGCGCTGTTCGGCGAGCTCCTCGCCTGATCGACGAGGTCCTCGGCGGCGCGGGGCCGGCCCGGTCAGCCCACGGTCACCCGTGATAGGTCTCCAGCAGCCCCGGCTGCGTGCGCGGCGGCCCGCGGCGCTCGTACAGACCGAACGCCGCGCACATGTCGGGCGACGGACACGACACTGACGTGGTCCCGAACACCGCGAACGTGCCCGGCGCCGGCAGCGGCGCGGCCGTCACCGTCCACGGGCCGCCGTCAAACATCTCCAGCAGGCCGTTGAAGTTGGTGGAACCGGAGGCCACGCACCACTGGTCGACCGGGCACGACACCGACTCCATGAACACGTTGGTCCGGTCGCCGGCCGGCACCGGAGCCTCCGCCGCGTGCCACCGGCCGCCGCTGAGGGTCTCCAGGATGCCGCGGTGGTTGTTGTTGTTGTTGTCCTGCCAGTTCCCGGTCGCGGCGCAGAAGCTGACCGTCGGGCAGGACGCCTCGTTGATGCTGACGTCCACGCCGTCCGGGGTGCCCGCCGGGTTCGGCGCGACCGAGGCGTGCCACTTCCCGGCGATCTCCCGCTCGAATAGCCCGCGCTGCGTACCGCCGGTGACGTCGGCGTTCCCGACCGCGAGGCAGCGGGTCGCGTTGAGGCAGCTGACGTAGCCCGGGAAAGCCAGCGGGTTGGCGGCGGCGTCGGCCGGGAGCGGGAGCCGGGACGAGTGCCAGTGGCCGCCGGTCAGGACGTCGGCGAACAGCTCACGCCGTCCCTGGTTATCGACGTAGGCGCCGATGGTCGTGCACTGCATGGCGTCGGTGCAGGAGACCGACTCCGCCCCGCCGAACGGGTCAGACGTCTGGGTCGCGTCGGCGGGCAGCGGTGCCTCGACCGGCTTCCAGCCCGAGCCAGTCTGCTCTTCGATCAGTCCCCGGAAGTACCGGTGCGGTCCGCCCTGGTCGCGACCGACGGCCACGCAGGCGCCCTGACGCGGGCACGAGATGGCTTCCAGCGCCTGGGAGTTCGGCAGCGTCTCCGGCAGCAGCGGTGCCGGCTGAGCGCTCCAGTGCCCGTTGACGAGCGTCAGCAGCTCGGACCGGCGCGCGGTCGGCGTGCCGATAAACCCGGACACGCCGCAGGATCTCACCGTCGCGCACGATACGGACGTGAGCGTTACTTTCTGCTGCGGTGAAATACCACTCGGGACCGGTGCTGCGGTGCCGGTCCAGGCACCATTGTGCAATTGCTCAATCAGGCCGACGGCAAATCCCGATTTGCTGTTGAAGCTCGCCACTCCGACGCATTCGCCCGGCGCGGCGCAGGTGATCTGCCGCGGCGTGACAACGGATTTGCCGCCGCGGTGCTGGGAACCGGCGCCTCCGCGGGCGTCCACCCGGGCGCCGCCGCGACCGTAACTGAGCTGGTCACGGCCATCGCACTGGTCGTCACGATCGCGCCGCCCGCGGCCGCGGTCAGGATGCCCGCGAAGAGCCCGATGGCGGCCAGGCGGAAGGCATTCCGCCGCTGGTTAGTGCATTCGTCTGATTCGATGATCGTCATGAGCCGTCACAGTACCGACCCGGTCTTGGCCACCAAAGCACTTCTCAGTCATTATTTCAGACCGTGCCGGAAATGCGTTCTCCCGCATTACTTTGGAATTTCTGAAATGACAGTTCGACGCGAGACACGCCGGACATATTGCCGGCAACTCACTGGACCGGCGATTCCGGCGGGTCCGGCCGCAGCGGGCCCGAGCCCGGCCGTTAGCCTGCAAACTGTGATCACCTGCCGGGCCGCGGACTGACCGGGCCTCGCCGGATGGAGCCGACCGGGACCGCGTCCGGTGCGCCTGCAGCCGCGCTGACGCGCGAGTCAACGCAGTTGCGCGCGCGCCGCCTGGCCGCGGCCCGCCGCCGGGCCACGGCTCTGCTCGCGGCCGTGACGGCGCTCTTCGTCGCCGTGACCGCGGCGGGCGCCCACGGGACGCTGCTGGGTTACGTCCAGGCCGGCGCCGAGGCGGCCATGGTCGGCGGCGTCGCGGACTGGTTCGCCGTCACGGCGCTGTTCCGCCGCCCGCTGGGCCTGCCGATACCGCACACCGCGCTCATCGTGGAGCGCAAGGATCAGTTCGCCGCCACCCTCGGCCAGTTCGTGCAGGAGAACTTCCTCAACGCCGACGTGCTCACCGAGCGGATCCGCGCCGCTCAGCTCGTGCCGCGCCTGGCGGACTGGCTGGCCGACACGGCGAACGCCAGCAGGCTCGCGGGACACGTCGCCACTCTCGTGGTCACCCTGGCCGACGCCATCGACGACGAAGACGTCCAGCGCATGCTCAGCGCCGAGCTGGTCAGGGTGCTCGCCGCGGTCGATGTCGCGCCGCTCGCCGGCCGGGTGCTGCGGGTGCTGCTCGCGGGCGACAACAAGGACGAGGCGGTCGCCACCATCGTGTCGGCGGCTGATCGCTACCTCGCCGGTCATCACGCCGAGTTGCGTGCGCTGTTCGAGGGATCGGCGCCCCGCTGGGTGCCCGATGCCATGTACCGCTCGGTTTTCGACCGGCTGCTCGGCCGGCTGCGGCAGCGGCTCGCGGCGATGGCCGCCGACCCGGCCGATGAGACCCGGAGCCAGTTCGAGGACTGGCTCGCCGGGCTGCCGGACCGGCTGGAGTCCTCGCCGGAGCTGCGCGAGCGGGGCGAGCGGCTCAAGCGCGAGGTCGTAGCGAGCGCCGAGCTGCGGGACTGGTCAGCGACGCTGTGGCAGCAGGCCAAGGTTGCGCTGCGGGCCAACGCCGCCGATCCCGAGTCCGAGCTCCGCCGCCGGCTGGCCGAGCTGCTGGTGACAACCGGCGGCCGGGCAAAAACCGACACGAGGCTGCAGGATGCAGTCGAGCGCACGATCGACTCAGGTGTCAGGGCACTGGCCGACCAGTTCCACGACGAGCTCGCCGGCCTGGTGACCGCGACGATCGAGCGGTGGAACGCCGCCGAGACGTCGACTCAGCTGGAGCTGCTGTTCGGGCGGGATCTGCAGTACATCCGCATCAACGGCACGGTAGTGGGCGCCGGGGTGGGCCTGGCCCTGCACGCGATCGCCATGGCGCTGGGCTAGGACCGGCGCGGCGGCCTGGCCCGCCTTCAGCCGCGGCCGAAGTGCTCGCGGGCCAGCGCCGGGGGAGCACACGCCAGCCAGGCGTCGGTGATCGCGTCCCGGAGCGGCTTCGCGGCCGTCGCGGGCAGCCGGATTAGCACGGCGGCGTAGCCGTCGAAATGCGGGATGGTGAAGAATCCGCGGTGGCCGGCCGCGAGCACGGCTTCCTTCTCGTGCAGGTCCTCCACCCGCACCGCCAGGATCGGCCCGGCCGGCGGCTGCTCGTCGCCGAAGCGCCTGATGTCCGCCTTGCTGAACGGGCGCTCCCAGGCGAACGCCTTGCCGCCCACCGACCAGGTCCGGTTTCCGTGCCGTTCGCCTTCGGTCACGTCCGGCAGTGCCTGCGCGATGCTGGCCGCGTCCTCGATTGTCGCCACCGCGCCAGGCTAACCCGGTCCGGGCAGGACGAACCGGCCGGTCTTGTCCCGGCTCACGTCGATCACGGCGGTCACGGCGGCCGGCGGGATCGGCCCGTAGATGTGCGGGTACTCCTCGGCCCCCGGCGCCGGCCGCTCGAACCGGACCGGCGACGGCAGCAGATCGGTGTCCACCACCAGGACGACGAGGTCGTCGGCGTCGGCGTAGTACCGCTCGGCGACCGCGCGCAGCTGGCCGGGCAGCGAGCAGTGGATGAAGCCTTCCTGCTCTAGCGTGATCCCGCGGCTCGACATCCGGTACTCGCCCGCGGCGCACCCGGCGTCCCACACCGGCCGCTCGGTGATGTGCAGGATCTCTGTCATCCGCGTCCCCGCTTCGCTCGGCCGGAGGCCAGGCGGCCGCCAGCCCTAGGTTAGGGTCCATGCTGGCAGCGGCCGGCAGCGGCCGGGCTCCAGGACAACGAAAGGCGGTCGGATGGCAGCCGCACTTCTGATCATGGACGTGCAGCAGGGGATCGTCGGGCGCTTCGGCGATGACGAGGATTACTTGCGCCGGGTCGCGGCGGCTGCGGACGCCGCCCGGGCCGCGAGCCTCCGGGTTATCTACGTGGTCGTCTCGTTCCGGGCCGGCTACCCGGAGGTCAGTCCCCGCAACAAGAGCTTCGCGGCGATCGCGGGCACCGGCCGGTTCGCCCCCGGCGACCCGGCGGCGCAGATTCACCCGGCGGTCGCGCCGCGGGAGGGCGACGTGACGGTGCGCAAGCTGCGCGTGTCCGCGTTCGCGGGCAGCGACCTGGAACTCGTGCTGCGCGCCGGCGGCATCGACAGCCTGGTCCTCACCGGCATCGCCACCAGCGGGGTGGTGCTGTCCACGGTGCGCCAGGCCGCCGACCTCGACTACCAGCTCACTGTCCTCGCGGACGGCTGCCTCGACGGCGACCCGGAGGTGCACCGCGTGCTCACCGAGAAGGTGTTCCCGCGCCAGGCCGAGGTCACGAGCGTCGCCGCCTGGATCGCGAGCCTGCACTAGGCCCGCGCTACCCGGCGATCAGCAGTCCCCGGCCGGCGAAGAACCGGCCGAATTCAGCGGGGCTGATCAGCGCGTCTTGCTGGCTGATACCGGGCAGGCCGGAAGGGTTGTGCAGGCGGATCTGGCCGCCGGCCATGCCGGTGACGAGGACGAGGTGACCGCCGCGGGCGGGCGGCACGCGATCCGGCCAGCGGATCCAGGAATGCACCGACGCGATGACTGGTGCTTGCGGCGACGCGGCCTCGACCAGCTCGGCCGGCAAGTCGGGCAGCACCTTCGCGGTGAGTCCGTAGTCGGCGCCGACCCAGTCAGCGAACGGCTGGTAGATCATCCCGGCGACCCTGTCGCCGCCGCGGACGTACACACCCCAGCGCAGGGCGTCCTCGACCAGCCGCATCATCGGCAGCACCGGGAATGACCTGGCGGCCAGGATCATCTTCAGGCAGGCAAGACCGCAGACCCGGCTGGCCCAGAACTCGTACTCCTGCCGCGACGCCGCGCCCGAGGCTGCCCACCGCGGGTCATCCGCCGCGCGCAGGGTCCCGTCGAGGAACGCGGGCACCAGCTCGGCCGACTCCCACTGCGAGTAGTACGGCACGCCGCTGCCGCTCAGCTGACCGGTCATACCGCCGGAGTATCTCAGCGCCGGCGCCGGGCGCCGTCAGCGGACTGCTTCCGCGACCGCCTTGACCCGCTCCAGCGTGGTGCGCATCCCGGCCAGGTTGGTCCGGCCCCTGGTCCAGCCCAGCAGTGTCCAGTACAGCCGCAGCAGCGGCAGCGGGGTCAGCTCGAAAGACTCGGTGACGTCCGTGCCGTCGCCGGCCGGCATGAGCACGTACCGCCACGTGTTCAGCCCCTTCTGGCCATCGCCGCCGACCGCGAAGGCGAACTCGCGACCCGGCTCGCAGATCGTCACGCAGCAGGTCGTCCAGTAGATCGGTCCCTTGCCGTTGCGCTTGACGTGCCCGCGGAACCGGGCACCGGCCTGCGGGCCGGTCGCGCCGCCGATCCACTCGGCCTCGAACGTCTCCGGGCTGAACTCGCCGATCCGGGTGACGTCGGCGACCAGGTCCCAGATCCGGTCGGCCGGCGCGGCCATGTGCACAGTTACAGACCCTCGCATGGGCTGAGGATAGACCAGTCATAAGGCCACAACCCGCGCCCCGAGCCGCCGGAACGCGTCCTGCGTCGGCGATCCGGGCGCGGCGCAGTACACGATCAGGCGCTGCCCGGTCTCGCCCACGTGCAGGACCTGGCACTCGAACTCGAGCGGGCCGGCCAGCGGATGGACGACGCGCTTCATGAGCGGACCGCGCGACTCGACCTCGTGCGCGGCCCACATCTCCGCGAACACCGGCGACAGTGCCAGCAGCTCGGTGACTAGCTCCTGCAGCCCCCGGTCACGTGAGTAGCGCGCGTAGGCGGCGCGCAGGTCCGCGACGGTCGACCGGGCGAACCGGACGCTGTCTTCGTCGGACCACGGGCCCTCGGCGGGCGGCAGCCGGAACATCCACCGGATCATGTTCCGGTCGGCCGGCGGGTAAGCCGACAGGTCACCGATGAAGTAGACGGCCAGCTCGTTCCACGCGAGCACGTCGTACTTCGCGTCGACGACGTAGGCAGGAGTGTCCGGCATGCTGTCCAGCAGGCTGCGCAACCCGGGCGAGATCTCCCTGGTGGGCTGCGCGACGTCGGGCGGGCTCACGCCGGCCAGCCGGAACAGGTACTGGCGCTCATCCCCGGTCAGCATCAGCGCGCGGGACAGCGCGGCCAGGATCTGCGCCGACGGGTGCGGGCCGCGGGCCTGCTCCAGGCGGATGTAGTAGTCGACCGACATGCCCGCGAGCTGCGCGACCTCCTGGCGGCGCAGACCCCTGGCCCGCCGGCGGCCGCCGCCGGGCAGGCCGACATCGGCTGGCTGCAGCCGGTCCCGCCGGGTGCGCAGGAAGGTAGCGAGGTCGTCGCGGTTCACCAGCCCGATCGTAGCGCCGCGCCGTCGGCCAGGCCCGCGCGCAGAGTGGTACCGCCAGTCCCAGGTTCGGGCGGTCGCTCCCGGTAACGGCCCGCGGCTGGCAGCCTTGGAGGCATGACAATTGCACTCATCACCGGGGCCAACAAGGGCATCGGGCTGGCCACCGCGCGCCAGCTCGGGGCGCGCGGCTGGACCGTGCTGATCGGCGCGCGGGACGAGACGCGCGGCCAGCAGGCCGAGCAGGATCTGACCGCGGGCGGCGCGGACGCGCGGTTCGTACCGCTTGACGTCACCGACGAGCAGTCGGCCGCGCGGGCAGCCGGGTGGATCGACGCCGAGTACGGCGTCCTCGATGTGCTGGTGAACAACGCGGGCATCACCCGCGGCGGCTGGCCGGGCACGCCGAGCGCCACCGCGGTCGACACGCTGCGCGAGGTCTACGAGACCAACGTGTTCGGCGTGGTCGCGGTCACCAACGCGATGCTGCCGCTGCTGCGGCGGGCCGCCGCGGCCCGGATCGTGAACGTCAGCAGCGAGCTGGGCTCGATCACGGCCAACATGGACCCGGACAGCCCGATGTTCGCGATGGCGTCGCTCCCGTACCCGTCCTCGAAGACCGCGCTGAACATGATCACCGCGATGTACGCCAAGGAGCTGCGCGACACCCCGATCAAGGTGAACGCCGCCAACCCGGGCTTCTGTGCGACCGACCTCAACCAGCACCGCGGCTTCCGCACCGCCGACCAGGGCGCCGAGGTCAGCGTCCACCTCGCGACCCTGCCCGACGACGGCCCGACCGGGCAGCTGTGGGGCTACCAGTGGACCGCAGACGGCGGCGGCGGGTTCGGCGCGCTGCCCTGGTGACGGCCGCCGCCTGCTAGCGGACCTGGAGCCGGCCGCGGCCGGCCGTGACGGTCAGCCGCCCAGCAGCGCGCGCACCCTGGCCGGCCCGGCGGCCAGCAGCAGCGTCGGCAGCCGCGGGCCGGTGTCGGTGCCGATGAGCAGCCGGTACACCAGCGCGAAGAACTGCCGCTGCGCGACCTTCAGCTCCGGCGTCGGCTTGGCGTCCGCGGCCAGCCCGGCCTGCAGCTTCGGCACGGCGTAGACGAGCTGAGACAGCCCGTCCAGCGACCAGCGCTCGTCCAGCCCGTCTACCAGCAGCTTGAGCGCGCCGCGCTCGGAGTCGCTCAGCGCGTCCAGCGCCGCGTGGTCCGGCTCCTCGCGCAGCCGGGTCCGCTGCCCGGTGGGCAGCTGCGTCTCGACCCAGCACTGCGCCCGGTCCAGCCGCGGGCGCACCTCGTCGAGCGAGGCGATCGGGTGCGCGGGGTCCAGGTCGCTCAGGATCCGCAGCATCTGCACCGGCTCGCCGGTGGTGATGTCGGCCACCGAGGCCAGCGTCCGGTACGGCAGCGGCCGCGGGGTGCGCGGCAGTTCGCCCGCCGCGGTGCGGATCGCCCGGTCGTACGCGCTGAATTCCAGGTCCGACGCAGCCGCGCTGGCCACCCGCCGCTCGACCGCGTCCCACTCGTCGTAGAGCCGGTGCAACTCGGCGTCCAGCGCGATGTTGAAGGCCTGCTGTGGCCGGCGCCGCGAGTACAGCCAGCGCAGCAGGAACTCTTCCATGATCTCCAGCGCGTCACCCGCCGTCGGCACGCCGCCGCGCGAGCTGGACATCTTGGCCATGCCGGTGATGCCGACGAACGCGTACATCGGGCCGATCGGCTGCTGGCCGCCGAAGATCTCACTGACCAGCTGGCCGCCGACCACGAACGAGGAGCCGGGGGACTGGTGGTCCACGCCGGACGGCTCGAAGATCACGCCCTCGTAGGCCCAGCGCATCGGCCAGTCGACCTTCCACACCAGCTTGCCGCGCCGGAACTGCGACAGCAGGACGGTCTCGGAGTGCCCGCACTGGCACGTGTACGACATCTGCGTGGTGTCGTCGTCGTAACTGGTGACGGTCGTGAAGTCGCGGTCGCAGACCGTGCAGTACGGCTTGTACGGGAAGTAGCCCGCGCTCGACCTGCCGTCGTCCTCGGTGGCGGCCCCGGACCCCTCGGCCGCGGCGGCGGCGGCCTCGGCTTCCGCCGCGGTCGCGCCCGCCGGGACGGCCTGGGCCGGAGCGGCCTTCGTCCGGTACCGGCCGAGCACCTCGTCGATGTGCGCGCGCTCGCGCATCGCGAGCAGCACCTGGTCCACGTACGCGCCCGAGGTGTACATCTGCGTCTGGCTGATGCCCCGGTACTCGACGCCGATCCGGTGCAGGGCTGCCTCCATCGGCGCCCGGAAGTGATCGGCCCAGCTCGCGTGCGGGCTGCCGGGCGGCGCGGGCACCGACGTCAGCGGCTGGCCGATGTGCTCGGCCCAGGACTGGTCGACGTTGGCCGGCACCCGGCGCAGCCGGTCGAAGTCGTCCCAGGACAGGATGTGGTCGCAGGCGACACCCCGCCGCCTGATCTCGTCGGCCACCAGGTGCGGCATCATGATCTCGCGCAAGTTGCCGAGGTGGATCGGGCCGGACGGGCTGATGCCGGACGCGACGACTACCTGCTTGCCCGGCGCCCGCCGCTCAGACTCCGCGATGACCTCGTCGGCCAGCCGCGCGACCCAGTCGGCGTCCGTGCTCTGCGCTGGCAAGTTAGTCACGTCCTCTCCAGGGAGCGTGCAGGGTTGGTCCGATCCTGTCAGGCCCGGCGGGGCTTAGCCTTCCAGCGCCCGGCGCATCGGCCGGAATTTCGTCTCCGACTCGGCCAGCTCTGATTCTGCCTGGGATCCGGCCACGATGCCGCAGCCGGCGAACAGCCGCGCCCGGCTGCCCTCGATCTCGCCGCAGCGCAGCGCGATGCCCCATTCGCCGTTTCCGCGCCCGTCGACCCAGCCCACCGGGCCGGAGTACCGGCCGCGCTCCATCCCTTCCAGCTCCCGGATCAGCTCCAGCGCCGTCTGCGTCGGCGTGCCGCAGATCGCCGCCGTCGGATGCAGCGACGCGGCCAGGGCGAGCGCGGAGGTGTCACCGGCCAGCTCGCCGGTGACCGAGGTAGCCAGGTGCTGGTAATCGGCCATCTGGAGCAGGAACGGGGCCGGATCCACGCTCAGGGTCGTGCACAGCGGGGTCAGCCGGTCGCGGACCGACTCGACGGAGTACCCGTGCTCCTCGGCGTTCTTCGCCGACGCCAGCAGGGCGGCGCTGAGCGCCTCGTCGTCGGCCTTGCTGCCGCCGCGGGCCATCGTGCCGGCCAGCACCAGCGAGTTCACGTCCCGGCCCTCGCGCCGGATCAGCAGCTCGGGCGTGGCGCCGACCAGCCCGGCACAGGCGAACGTGAAGCAGCCCGGCGCCCGCGCGGCCAGCCGGGCCAGCAGGATGCGGATGTCGATCGGCTCGGACGCCGTCGCGTACAGGTCCCTGGCCAGGACTACCTTGCGCAGCTGACCGGCCTTGATCCGGCCGACCGCGGAGATAACTGCCTGCTCCCACTCGGGCGCCGTGCGGCTGCCATCGCTCCAGCGGACCTCGGACGCCGGGATCGCCGCGCACGCGGGCACGTGCGGCGGGCCGGTGTCCGGCGTGATGGTGGTCAGCCACGCGACCCCGTTGCGCCGGGCCACGACGGTGCCCGGCACGATCAGCACCGAACCGCCGGCCGTGGGGTCGAAGGTGAAGCTGCCGAAGGCGACCAGCCCGGTGCCCGGCAGTTGTACTTCGTCTCTGATGTCCGCGGTCGCGACCAGGTCGGCCAGCCAGTGCTCGCCGACCGCGAACCGGTCGGCGCCGGCCGGGATGGTGATCCGGGCCGCCTCGCCCCAGCCGACCAGCCCGTCACCGCGGTGCAGCCACGCCGAGGGGGCCAGGTCGGGCAGTCGCACCAGCAGGTCGCCGGGATCTGGCACCTTGACCGTCTTCACCGTCAAGGTCCTGCGCATCGGCGTCTCCCCGCCATCCTGGTCCGTCCCCACGGCTATCTACTTTACGTGCGGTAACAAACCGGGCGAGACCGCGGCCCGGCCGGTAACAGGGCGCCGGCGCAGCCGGAACCCCAGCCACGCCGCGAGCACTCCGAGCACAAGGCCGCCGACTACGTTGAGGCCGGCCTCACCGACCGCGCCGTCCTCCAGCAGCCGCAGCGTCTCGTAGCCGAACGTGGAGAACGTCGTGAGGCCGCCGCAGAAGCCGGTGCCGAGCAGCAGTACCACCGACGCGGACAGGCCCAGGTGTCGCTGCGCGCCGAGCAGGAAGCCGAGCACCAGCGAACCGCCCACGTTCACGGTGAATGTGCCCCACGGGAACACGCTGTCGTGCCTGGCCTGCAGCATCCGGTCCGCGAGGTACCTGGCCGGAGCGCCGATCATGCCGCCCAGCAGGACGAGAATGAACGTCACGACGGGCTGCCGCCCGCGTACGTGTGCACCTGGACGTCGTCGACGATGATGAGCCCGCCGGTGATCAGCCCGGCGATCTCGTCCAGGAAGGCGTCAGCTCGTTCCGCCGTGTCGACGATGATGATGGCGAGCGGCAGATCCTCGCTCAGCGAGAGCAGCCTGCTGGTGTGGATGCGCGAGGACGCGCCGAAGCCCTCCAGCCCGCGGAACACGCTGGCGCCGGCCAGGCCGCGCTGGTGGGCGCGGTGCACGATCTCGGCGTAGAGCGGCCTGTGGTGATAGCGGTCCGACTCGCCGATGAAGATTGTGATCCGCCGCGCAGGCCCGTGCAGGGTCATCTGCTGCCTCCCGAACGCCGTGCCCGCGATGCGGCCCGGGCCGCCTTCATGCCCACCCAGACCGCGGCCAGGGCCGCGAAGACGCTGGTCAGCGCGTACGCGTCGGCGAGCGCGGGCGCCCCGCCGGTGAGCAGCGTCATCACCCCGGCAGCGTAGGTGGAAAATGTCGTGTACCCGCCGATCAGGCCGACCGCCAAGAGCGGGCGCAGGAACCGCCGGGGCGGCCAGACCTCGAGCAGGTAGATCATCAGGATGCCGAGCAGCAGGCACCCGGACACGTTGACCGCGAAGATCGCCCAGGGGAAGCCGGCGCTGGCCGGGACCGCCTGACTGAGCGCGTATCGGGCCACGCTGCCAATCCCGCCGCCGACCGCCACCGCCGCCAGGTCGGCCAGGCCCGGCGCGGACCCGCCGCGCGACCGGCCGGCGGTCCGCTGCCGGGACGCGAGCTCGCCCGTCCTGCCCGGCACCCGGCCTCCTCGTCGGTCGCTCCGGCGCCGCGCAGCGCCGCCTTACCAGTGTGACCAGAGTAGACGGCGGTGATCTGGTACCGTACCGAGCTAACCTACTAAGCCGATGGGATTCATAGGATGCGTGGTCTGGTCAGCACAGCGCAGCTCAGCCCGGTTCAGTCCAGGGCAGCGAAGATGAGCAGCACGCAGCTCGCCCGGCTTGTCCGGGAGGTTGCCGACGCGGGGGAGTGGCCTCGCGTCGTCCAGTTCTCCGCGGATAAGCGCTGGTACAGGCGGCTGGACCTGACCCCGTCCTACGAAGTCTGGCTGCTCGCCTGGCTGCCGGGGCAGCACACTGGTTTTCACGATCACGGCGAGGCGAACGGGGCGTTCACGGTCGTGCGCGGCGAACTGCAGGAGCGGCTGGCACGGCCCGGAAGTCAGGATGTGCGCCGCCGGGTCGCGCGGCGCGGTAGCGTGACCGCATTCGGCGCCCGGCACCTGCATGACGTGGGCAGCGACTCCGGCGCCCCCGCTGTCAGCGTGCACGCCTACTCGCCGCCGCTGACGGCGATGCGGCGCTACGAGATGGCGCCGTCCGGACTCGCGCTTGTGCGCACCGAGCTAGCGGAGCAGGACTGGTGACGCGGACGATAGCCGACATCCTGGCCGACGCCAGGGCCTTGATCACCCGGCTGACCCCGGCGGAAGCCGCCGCGGCGATGCGGGACGGAGCGGTGCTGGTCGACATCCGACCGGCCGCTCAGCGCGCCGCCGAGGGCGAGATTCCCGGCGCCCTGATCATCGAGCGCAACGTGCTGGAGTGGCGATTCGACCCTGAGAGTGACGCGCGGCTGCCGGTGGCTGGCTACGACCTGCAGGTCATCGTGTTCTGCTCGGAGGGCTATACCTCCAGCCTCGCCGCGGCCGCGCTGCAGGAACTGGGCGTGCACCGCGCCACCGACATGGCGGGCGGCATCAAGGCGTGGCAGGCCAGCGGGCTGCCCGTCACCAGGCCCGCCGTCGCTACCGCAGGCCCGGCGCTCTAGAGCAGCGCCAGCTGCACCTCGCCGGGATCGTCGTCCTCGCCATTACCCGGCGCCCGGCTCCCGGTCCTGCCGCCCTCCGTAGCGCCGCTGCCCGTCGGCTCTGTGTTGTCGGCCGGGCCAAGGCCAGGCGGCCAGCGGCGGCCCCGGCCGGCCGGCAGCTTGCGGGCCTGCCGCGGCGTCGCCCGGCCGACGCCGTACTCGCGCGCTAGCTCCGCCACCCGGTCGCTGAGCTGGCGCTGATAGCCGGCCGGTGCGTAGGCGCCGCGGCCGTAGAGCTCCGCGTAGGGCTGCACCAGCTCCGGATGCCGCTCACGCAGCCAGCGCAGGAACCATTCCCTGGCGCCCGTGCGCAGATGCAGGACGATGGGGCTGACGTGCGTCGCGCCGGCCGCGGCGATCTGGCGGACGGACTGCTCCAGCTGCGCGGGGGAGTCGGACAAGAACGGCACGATCGGGCCCATCAGCACGCCGCAGGGCAGCCCGCGCTCGTTCAGCGCCGCGCACACCGCCAGCCGCCGCTCGGGCGCCGGGGCACCGGCTTCGATTAGTCGAGAAAGCTCTTTATCGACAAATCCCACCGACACGTTCAGGCCGACGTCCGTCACCTCGGCCGCCGCGGCCAGCAGGTCGATGTCGCGCAGGATCAGGGTGCCCTTGGTCAGGATCGAGAACGGGTTCGCGGCCTGCGTCAGCGCACGGATGATGCCGGGCATCAGCTCGTACCGGCCCTCCGCGCGCTGGTAGCAGTCGACGTTGGTGCCCATCGCGATGTGCTCGCCCTGCCAGCGCGGCGCGGCCAGTTCCTTGCGCAGCAGCGCGGGCGCGTTCACCTTGACCACGATCTGGGAGTCGAAGTCGCGCCCGGCGTCGAAGTCCAGGTAGGTATGGGTATTCCGGGCGAAGCAGTTGTGGCTGATGACGCCGTTGGCGATGAAGTCGCCGGTGCCGGTGGTGATGTCGTACATCGGGATCGTCAGCCCGAGCGCCTCGACCGACACCACGTCGAGCCGCCGGTTGCCCTTCACCGCGACCCCGTGAATCTGCCGTTTGCGGCTGATGGCGGGATCGGTGGTGTGGAAGAACCGCAGCCGCTCCCGCAGCCCGCCCAGCAAGCGGATGTTCGTCGCGCCATTCGGGCGGTCCAGCTCTTCAGTCACGAACTTGAAGCCGAGAGCGCGGAGGCACGACTCGGTCCGGCGCAGGATCTCCGGATCGGTGTTCGAGATCCCCAGTACCCCCTGGCTGCAGCCTCCTTCGGCGTCGAAGATGCCAGCCAGGAAGCCGAGCTGCCAGTCGGCGCTCGGCGGCACCGGCCACTCGATGAGCCGCTCGATCGCCTCAACATAACCGCGGGCCTTCGTGCCTATAGCCCGCATGCCACGTCGTTGCTCGGTCGGCTTCGAGAAGACAAACTCCTTCGTCTCGACGCTTGCACTAGCCAGATAGCGTCTCGTGCGCTGTAGAGCCTCGACGTCGGTCAAGGCCAGCCGGAAAGTGTGACTCCGACCGGTGCGACCACCAGGCCGCTGATAGTCGTAGTGGCCGATAGTCCCGTCGCCGCGGATCATCCCGCACAGGTAGCCGCGTCGGTAATCGTCGGACTCCTTCGGCTGCTCAGCAAATGCCCCGACACCGATGAGCGCGTTGCCGAGGGTGAGGTGCGGGCGCCGGTCGAGGCCCTGCTCCGTCCCGGTGACGTGCTTCCAGCCGCGCTCAGTCAGGAACCGGTGATCGCCGCTGGCGATCAGCGTCGTGCCGTCAACCAGGGTGACGCGGTAGGCGGGCTTGAACGTCCGCCAGTGCGCCTGCACGTCGGTCGGCACGTACCGGCGGTAGTGGCCGATCCGGACGGTCCCGTAGATCCGGTCGCCGACGCGCAGGTCAGCGATGGGCTTGTGCCGACCGTCCGCCATCAAAACCGGCGTATCTCCGCTTAGGCAGTATCGGCACGAATGGCTACATCCTCGGTAGGGATTTATCGTCCACTTGAACGGGACGCGGGAGACCTCAGGGACCCGGCTGATGATGGTCTTGGCGTGGATCTCGTGGAACGTGATGCCACGGAAGCCCGGCGTGTCGAAAGTGCGGGACACCGCACTCCGGTCGAACAGAGCCGGCGGGGATCGCCCGTTCCCTCCGGACTCTCCGGTCAGCCGCATCGAGTCCCAGCGCATGGGGCTCAGCCTAGAATAGTTGTTCGATTAGTTCAAATATCTTTTCGATTCACCCTAGGTCAGCACGCGTGTCGCGGCGGACATTATCGGCCGTACCATCGGATTTACCGGCCAGTACAGGACTTCCTCTTGCCGTCTGCAAAGGCCTGGTAAAGAATCATCTGAAGGGGTCGGCCGGGGTCCGTCGGCCCGGTGTGCATGTGGGCCTGGAGGTGGCGCTGTGGCCTTGTCGATGGAAGAACAGCGCGTGCTTGACGAGATGGAGCGGAATCTCGCGGCTGAGGATCCCCGGCTGGCGGCGCGGCTTGGTGCCTTCGGGCAGCAGCGCCTGCGCAGTCCGCTCCGGTCCCAGCAGGCTCGGACCATCAGCGGTGTGCTCGCGCTCGCGCTGATCGCCGCCGTCACGATCATGGTCTTCGTGATCAGCCCGTTCGCTCATCACGCCGCAGAACGGCCCGAATAAGCCCGTCCATCCGGCCGCCTGCGGCGGACAGTACCCAGGCGTCGGGGAACTAGCTCAGGATTCGCGCCACAGCTGCAGCAGGTACTGCTCCAGCCCCTCTAGCTGCTTGCGGGCCTGCTGGAACTCGTCGCTGAGCGGGTCGGCGTCCGCGCCCCGGAACAGCTCCTCGTAGCTCTGCAGCGCCGCCTTCCGGTTCCTCGTGTACACCCGCACGCCGTAGTCACCCACGCCGCCGGTCAGCCGCAGCGCGTCGATCGCCCGGCCCTGCGAGCCCATGTCCACGGTCAGCTTGCCGCGCAGGTACAGCACGCACTTGGCCTCGTCCTCATAGCCGTCGCTGAACGGCGGGGGCGCGTCGTCCCACTCCTCGATAGTCAGCTGCACCCCGAGGTAATCCTGCGCGCAGGCGACGATCAGCTGGTCCCGGCCGGCGCTGATCAGGGCCTCGACCGGCAGCAGCGGGCCGCCGGGGGCCTCAAGATCGCAGGCCGGATCGTGCACCCGGAACATCATCCGCTCCGGGTATACCGGGATCTCAGCCCGAAGCACCCTGCGGCTCACTGTCCCCCCTCGGGATGATTGCGTGCAACGAAGCTTCCTACAGGATGCTCCGAACTGCCACAACTTGCCTCCGCAATTAGCGATAAAGCTCACGCTAATGACGCAGAGTCGCCGTCAGCTCACTCCCGCGCAGGTTATTCTCCGCGCATGACGCAGGTACCGGAGGTCGCAGGGGTCACGCACCGGTTCGTGGATGCCGGCGGGCTCCGGATGCACATCGCGGAAGGCCGGCGAAGGGCCGCTGGTGCTGCTCCTGCACGGGTTTCCGGAGAGCTGGTACTCCTGGCGGCAGCAGCTGCCCGCCCTGGCCGCGGCCGGGTTCCACGCGGTCGCGCCCGATCAGCGCGGCTACTGCCAGACCGGCCCGCCGGATAGGCCAGGCCAGCCCGCGCGGATCGAGGACTACACCATCCATCACCTGACCGGCGACGTCTTCGCCCTGATGGACGCGCTCGGCGCCGAGCAGGCCGTGGTCGCCGGACACGACTGGGGCGCACCGGTCGCGTGGCACGCCGGGCTGTTCCGGCCCGACCGGGTCCGCGGCGTGATCGCGCTCAGCGTTCCGTACCGGCCCCGCGGCAGCGCCCCGCCGATCGCGACGCTGCGCTCGATGCTCGGCGAGAGCTTCTACATGGTCTACTTCCAGCAGCCGGGCGTCGCGGACGCCGAGCTCAGCCGCGATCCCGAGCTGACTTTCAGGAACGTGCTCTACAGCATCTCGGGCGACTCACCGGGCATGTCGCTGATCCCGGCCGGCGGGGGATTCCTGGACGCGGGCAGCGTGCCCGCCGAGCTGCCCGGCTGGCTGACCCAGCAGGACATCGACGCCTACGTCGCGCAGTACGCCCAGGCCGGCTTCACCGGGCCGCTGAACTGGTACCGGAACATGGACCGCAACTGGGAGCTGACGGCCGCATGGCATCACGCCCCGGTGCTGGTGCCGGCCCTGTTCATGGCCGGCGACCGCGACCCCGTGATCGCCTTCATCAATGCCGACGAGCTGGCCGGAGCCGTCCCCGGGCTCACCGAGTCGGTCATCCTGCCCGGCTGCGGGCACTGGACCCAGCAGGAACGGCCGGCCGAGGTGACCGCGGCGATGATCGCCTTCTTGCGCGGCCTCGGCTAATCCGGCGCGGCCTGGAAGAACTCGGTCAGGACCGGGACCAGCACGTCGTGCGCGACCGCGTGGGTCTGGCCGGGCAGCACCCGGCTGCTGGCAGCCGGCCCCGCTGATCCGATGGACGCGGCCGCCGCGGCGGCCCAGTCCGGGCTCGCGCCGCCGGCCAGGGCGAGCACCGGGAAGCCGGCGCCGGACAGCCCGGCCGGGACCGGACGGCTGGCCAGGGTCACGTCATACGGGAGCGTGCCCGCGAAGCTGGCCATCCGCGGCCAGTAGGGCGCTTGCTTCATCTGCTCCAGCGCCTGCGGCGGGACGCCGGTGATGCCCAGGAACCGTTCAGCCGCCTCGCTGGCCTGCCCGGCCTCGGCCAGCGCGGTCAGCTCGGCCGCGAACTCGAGGCTCGCCCCGGTCCCGTACGGCGGCTCGTAGACCGCCAGGGCGCGCATCGGCACGCCCTGCGCCGCCGCCTCGGCCGCCAGGCACGCTCCGGATGAGTGGCCGTAGACCGCCGCCGGGGCACCCGCCGCGCGCAGCGCGGCGGCGTCCAGCACGGCCGCCAGGTCCTCGACTTCGCGCTCGATCGCGTACGCGGCACCGCCCCGGTCGCTATCGCCGCGCCCGCGCCGGTCGAACGCGTACACGGTGAACTGCGAGCCGAGCAGGGCGGCCAGCTCCCTGGAGCTGGTGCGGTCGTTGAACGCGCCGGTCACCAGGACCAGCGCTGGTCCCTCGCCGCACCGCTCGAACGCGATCACCGTGCCGTCAGCTGACTGGACCTTCTCCATCGACCGGGCCTCCCGCCGCGACCTGTGCTTTCCGCCACCCCCATCCTGGCAGGCGCGTCTGACACCGGGAGCCAGCCGCGGGCATGCCAGTGCCCCCGGCCCAGAGGGGAGACCGGGGGCAGGCGGGCGGCTGCGGCAGGCACCCGCCCCGACGGGAGAGGGGCGGGGGCGCTGCCGCGGCCGCGGGTCAGCCGTCCGGCCCTTGGGGGGAAGGGCCGAATGGCCTGGGGGTTGGGCCGCGTGCCCGCCCGGCGATCAGGGCTCAGGCGAGCACGCGGGTCTGGTGGGTTACCGGGTCAGCTGCGTCGTGATCTGCTGGACCATGTCCGCGGCCTGGGCCTCCCACTTCGCGTACGCGGTGGGGAAGCCCGAGGCCTGCACGCCCTGGGCGGCCTGCCACAGCGGCTGGTGCGCCCAGCCCGGGTTCTCGGTCTGGTACTTGGCCAGCGCGCCCAGGAACGCGTCCGCTGCGTAGGACGGGTCCGTGATCTGCGCCGCGGTGCCCCAGCCGCACGACGGGCGCTGCTGGAACAGCCCCAGCGAGTCGCGGTCGCCGTAGTTGAGGTTGTTCAGCTCCGACTCCTGCATCGCCGTCGCCACCGCGACGACCGCCGACCGGACGCCCATCTTCTTGGCCAGCGCCTGGTGCACGATCGTCTTGGCGTTCTCGTACTGCGCGGTCGTCAGCGGCATGTTCTCCTGCGGGCCGTAGAACGAGACCGGCCGCACGACGTCAGCCGCCGACAGGGCGCCCTTGACCTTGGGGTTCATCCGGTGCGCCTGCGTTTCCAGTACCTGGTGCCAGCTCAGCCGCGCCGCGGCGGAGGGCTGCCGGGCCGATCGCACGCTGGCCAGCCGGGCCGGCGCCGCGTGGTGTCGGACGACCGCGGGGTGCTGCACTACGGCTGCGGACGCGGAGGAGGCGACAGCGGTGCCGGCACCTGCCAGTGCCGCGACCGAGCCCGCGTAGAGCAGGGCCTTACGGGAGCCGCGGATGCCATGGGTGCTGCGCATGTGGGGGGATTCCTTCCTGTCTGCCCCCGCCATCTGGCCGCACGGCGCACTAGGCCCGGCGGACAGGGTGGCGGAGTCGCGAGGACGGGACGTTCGTCGGGGGACGGGTCCCGGAGGGGGATCTCGCTGCGTTACGGGACTCTGACGCGGCGTCACCAGATTCGGTTTCCGGATGAGACGCACGTCACTACTAGCCAGTAACCCCGGTCACAGTGGCAGCTCACCAGGCGACATAAACCACGCCATACCGCCCGCCGACCAAGCGATCCCGCCCGACTGTGCCGGATCTCTGCCGTCAGAACGACAGAAATCCGGCACAGTGTGCCCACAAGGCGCCAGATCTATGCGGAAGACGCCTCACGGTGCGCCGGTCGCCGGCCCCTGGAAGGTGTAGGTGTAGGCGACGTCATGATCAATCCAGGCCAGGAGCTGACCGTTGGCCGGGTCGATCACCAGCGTCTCCTCGCCGAGCCTGAGGGCGGTACCCGTCCGGCCGAGCGAGTCGATGTAGTCGGCGTTGACCGTGACGCCGGGAATGTCCGCCGCCACCTCGTAGAGCGCTTCACGCAGCGCCGGCGACGCCGGGGTCTCTACCAGCACCCCGAGCACGGTCGACCAGAGGTTCCGCGCCAGGCTGCCATAGGCGAGGCCGATGCTGTCGCGGGTCAGAAGCGGCGCGAGCTTGGCCGGGTCGGTGGGCAGTGCGTAGATCTCGTCCCAGGTCAGCCACCCCGGCTTGGTGCCGAGATAGCCGAAGCCGGAACCGGCCGGGCTGATCCGCTGCAGGCCCGGCGCGAGGCTCCCGTCCGCCAGGACGGCGTCGCCGTTGTGGGCGATCCAGATGTCGCGGTGATACGTTCGGCCGTCCCGGACCTCGATCGAATCGGCCCGCCAGTAAGCGGCGTGCGGCCAGCCGCCCTGCTCTGCGTTGGCGGCCCTGGCGGCCCTGGCGGCCTCGCGGAACACGATCGCCGCGGTGACCGCCGTGCTCGGGGCCGGGGACGGGTGCCCGGCCGCAGGGCGCTGGCCTGAGAGCCCCGGCACCACGGCCACGGCCACGGCGGCCACCGCCGCGACCGTGCCCGCGAAGATGATCTTTCTGCGCAGGCCAGCGGATCGCAAGGCCGCAACTGGTCGCGTCCGGGCCGGCGCCGGCCGGGTGCCGGCATCGTGAAGTATCGATTCGAGCGCCGCGCGGCCGTTGCGCAGGCCGGCCGGCGTGATGTCGTCGACCCGGCCAGTCGAGGCGAGCAGCTCGTCAAGAGCGTTCATGCTGGCATTTCCTTACCCGTCGCGGTGGTCATTTCGACTGCTCGGCGGCCGGGAAAGCCAGGACCGAGCGCCTGGAGTGCCCGCCGCCGGGCGCGGTGGAGACGGCTGCGGGCCGCCACTGCGCCGATGCCGAGGACCTCCGCGGCTTCGGCGGGCGTCAGCCCTTCCCACGCCACGAGCAGGAGCAGTTCGCGGTCGCGCTCAGACAGGACGGTCAAGGCCGAGCGGAGTTGGCCGCGCTTCGCCTCGGCGTCGAGCCGGGCATCGACCGCGTCCCAGTCCATGCCGGGATCCTGCGCCGTCACCCAGTGCGCCGCTCCCGGCCGGAAGTGCCGCCGCAGGACGTTCCTCGCGATGCCGTAAAGCCAGGGCAGTGCGCTGCCGCTGTCATGGGCCTCGACCCTGGTCCGGCCATCGAGGGCCGCGATGAATACCTCGGAGAGCAGGTCCTCCGCTGCCGACCGGCCAGCGCGCCTGGCGAGGTACCGGAACACGGCGGGGGCATGTCGCTCGTACAGCACGCCCATATATTCCGGCCGGCCGGGCAGGCTGGCGAGAATCTCGCTGTCCGGCCGCTGGTGTCCTGTCACACCCCTCCTATGCCAACAGGACAGCAAGCGTTGCACGGGCCCGCCAGGGCCGGGCGGGGGACGAGGCGCGTCAGGCGGCGGTGGGCCGGATCCGCAGTCCGGCCCGCTTACGCGCTTCCTGCCAGAGCGCCGCGTACTCGCGCGCGGCGACGCTGCGCGGCGCGAACGCGGCGACGGGGGCGCGCTGCACTGACATCTGCTCGATCACCGACAGGGCCGGGATGGCCGCGGTCGCGAAGTCCGGTCGCTGCTGTCGGCAGGTCCTGGGTGATCTGCGTGTGCAGCCGCTTGCGGCGGTCGACCATCGAGAAGAACGCGAGCACCTCCGGCCGGTGGCCGTTGAACTCGCCGACAAATTCGGTTAGCTGATCCAGCGTGCGCACTGACAGCGTCGTCGGGATCAGCGGCACCAGCAGCAGGTCCGCCGCGTGCAGCACGCTCTCCGACAGCAGCGAGATGCTCGGCGGGCAGTCCAGGATCACGGCGTCGTAGTCGCTCTTGAGCGGCGCGAGCAGGCTGGCCAGCCGGCGCTCGGGCTTCTTCGCCGCGTCTAGCAGCAGGTCCAGGTTGCGGTAGGTGAAGTCGGCGGGCAGCAGGTCCAGGTTGTCGAAATCGGTGCCCTTGATGGCGCCGTCGAGCGGCCTGCGGCCCTGGATCAGCGCCTTGCCGCCGCCCTTGACCCGCGGCTTGACCCGGAACAGGAAGCTCGCCGCACCCTGCGGATCGAGATCCCACAGCAGCACCCGGAAGCCGTCTCTGGCCGCGAGATAGCTCAGGTTGACGGCGGTGGCGGTCTTGCCGACGCCGCCCTTGATGTTGTAGGTCGCGAGGATCCTCATGTTCCGCCCGGTTCAGTGAGTGCCGCCAGCCGCGCCTGGCTCGGCCTGCTGGCGAACGCTGCGAACTTGCTGTCAAACTCCGCCCGCGCGTGCCGCTGGCGACGGGCGAGACCGCCCGCGATCTCGCCCATGGCCAGCAGCGTCGCGGCCGGGGCGGCTCGCTCGGCCAGCATCCGCTCCGCGAACGCGTGGATCTCGTCCCGCTGCACCTCGGCGTCCTGGAACTCGCCCAGGCAGTCCTGCAGGGCCTTCAGCTCGCGGACCGCCTGCCAGCGCAGTTCCGGATCGTGCAGCGAGCCGAACAGCTCGATCATGTACCGCAGCTCTTTGCAGTCCTTGCGCAGCTCGTGCAGATCGGCCGCGGGCGACGCCGCGGTGATCCGCTGCCCGGCCCGCAGTGCCCGCGCCTGCGCCCCCGCGAGCCGCTGCCCGGCCAGTTGCGCGGCCGTGGGCCGCTTGCGGGGCTGCCGCACGGCGGCCAGGTCCGCCCGCCACTGCCGGGTGAGCCGGCCGAACCGGGCCGACCGCAGGCCGCGGGCGAGGTCACGGTGCGCCGCCGCCCGCGCCCGCGTCAGGTACTGCAGGAAGGGGCGCAGGTCCGCGGCGTCGGCACCCACGAGGTCAGCGGTCATCTCGCCAAAACCGAGCAGGTAGACGTCCAGATCCCGGGTGGGGGTGGTCAGATCGCCGAGCCACTTGAATTCCGGCCGGTACTGGCAGGCCAGGCCACCCGGCAGCACCCGTCCCGCCAGCTTCAGCGCCGAGCGGGTCCGTCTGATCGCGATGCGCAGATCGTGCAGGAACTCAGTGTCCACGTCCTTGATGGCGCCAGGCACGTTGATCTCGATCGCCTCGAGCTGTGCCGTCAGGATGGCCGCCAGCGCGGCGGCAGCGGGCATCGCCGCGGTCAGCTCGACCGCCGTAGTGCGCCGGCCCGGATGCTGGCCCGCCGCATCCAGGGCCAGATCCAGCGGCGACCGGCCGCTGAGAGAGATCCCGGCGTTCGCCGCCAGCGCGCTGCCGAGCCGGTCCGACTGCGCCTGGTACCCGCGGACGGGCAGCACCGACAGCCGGAGCGCGGCATGCACCCGGGCCGGGTAGCTGACCGACATCTCGTCCACGACCAGCCGGGCCACCGTTTTGGTGTCCGAGTTCAGGACGCGATGCTCGCGAATGCGGCTCGCCGCCCGCGCCACCGGGGCGAGCGCCCGGATGCCCGCGACCGGCTCCAGCAGTTCCCGCAGCGGCCCAGCCGGGAGCGCCGCCGGCAGGCTCGGCCAGGACAGGCCGCCGGCCTTGCCGTTGGGCCCGGGCACCGGGAGGCTGGCCAGCGGCTCGCCGTCCCGGCCGGTGAGGATCAGCTCCGTGCCGCCCCGGCCGGCCCGCTGTTCCAGCGCGAGTCCGGCCCGGTAGAGCCGCCAGTCGAAGGTGTCGAGCCAGACCCGCCGGACCTGCCGGGCCGGGCCGTCGCCGACCGTCGTGAAGGGCGTGCCGACGCCGCTGGCTACCGCGGTCAGGGTCTCGTGCCTGGCTCCCGCGCCGCCTTCGACAACGAAGTCGACGGAGCCGTTCTGCACAGTAATGACCTCATCCGCACCAGTAACCGAGAATTCGGAGAATTACAAAGAATCAGACATCCAGCGTTTATCCCGCGTTTACAAAGCTACCAGCGCGATCTGACTGCTGCCATGCGCCTGCGGGCGCGCCGTGCGCACCCGCTTCGTACCGGTTGCCCCCGCGCGGCCCTCCGGTACCGTTAGCTAGTGGATCTTGCGGTACGAGAAAGGTAAGTCCGATGCGAGCAGGCGGCGGTCCGCGGTGAGCGACACCTGGACGACTGTCTCCTCCCTGGTCACCGGCTTCGGCACGCTGGTACTGGCGGTCGCCACGTTCCAGGCGGTGCGCTCGGCCAACAAGGCCGCCAGGGTTGCCGAGGAGGCATTGCTGGTCGGGGTGCGCCCGCTGCTGGTCGCGTCCCGGCTGGACGACACCGAGCAGAAGGTGTTCTACGGCGACGGCAAGTTCGAGCGGATCCAGGGCGGCCGCGGCGCCGCCGAGGTCGACGGCGGCAATGTCTACCTGGGCCTTTCGCTGCGCAACGCCGGCCGCGGTATCGGCGTGCTGCACGGCTGGCGGTTCAGCGTCGGCCGCCAGCCCATGGACGGGCATCCGCCCATCGCCGACTTCCATCAGCACCAGCGCGACATCTTCATCGCGCCCAACGACATCGGCTTCTGGCAGGCCGCGTTCCGCGACGACAGTGACCCGATGTACGGGGAGGCGATCGCCGCGGTCCGATCGCGCGAGATGCTCACCATCGACGTGCTCTACGGCGACCACGAGGGCGGCCAGCGGGCGATCAGCCGCTTCACCCTGCAGCCCCATGGCGACGCCGACCAGGACCCGGTCTGGCTGGCCTCGGTCGTCCGGCACTGGAACATTGACCGGCCCGACCCGCGCTAGCGCACCCGACGGCGAGCAGGGAGGATGTCCCTAGCGCACGCGCAAAACGGGCAGGAGCTTCCATGTTGCAGGTCTTCGGGTTTGACCGGATCGGTGTCGTCATCGGGGACCTCTACTTCATTGATCCGAACCCGCGGCCCGGTCAGGAAGGGGCGGAGCGCGGCGTCCGGCTGGAGGTGCGCATGCTCAGGCCCGGCGAGCTGGTCGGCTCCATCTACTCGGCGCGACCCATCACGATCGGCGAGCCCGTGTGGCGGGCGGACCTGCTGGAGAGCGTCGACAGCCCGCCCGGCAGCCTGAACCGCGCCCACCACCACCCCGCCATGAGTAACTGGGAACCGCACCGTCGCGTCTTCGACGAGCGGCTGTCCGGCGATCCGGTCGGCTGGATCGGCGCGCAGCTCGCTGACCTGGAGACCCTGCTGGCGAACGCGGGTGTCGAGCTCGATGACGAGCTGGCTGCGGACGCCGAGCAGCTGCGCGGCAGCGCTGCCGAGATCCAGCGCGTCGTGAGCTCGATGCTCGACAAGGTCAAGTCCGGCGAACTGGCCACGGCCCCGGCGGACGACGGCCTGACCAGCGTCCGGGTCAGCTGGCTATAGCCGGCCTGGGGTTCCGCCGCGGAGTCAGCCCGGGTCAGCCCGGGCGAGCGCCTGCTCGACTAGCTCGGCGTCCGCGAGCAGTTGCTCGTCGGCGTGCGGCCGGCCTGCGCATTGCAGGCCGAGCGGCAGTGCCCCGGCCTGGCCGGCGGGCACGCTCACCGCGGGCAGCCCGGCCAGGCTCCACGGCACCGACATCACCGGGTCGCCGGTGCTCGCGAGACCGGCGGGGGCCGGGCCGGTCGCCGCGGGCGTGATCCAGGCGTCGATTCCGCGCGCTGCCATCTCCGCCGCCACCTGCGCGGTGAAACTGGCCTGGAACCTGAGAGCAGCCGCGTGCTCGCCCGCGCCGATCGCCTGGCCCGCGCCGATCATCGCCACCGTCGGCGGCCGGTAGCCATCCGGATGGCTGGCGTGCCAGCGCGCGTGGCCGCGCGCGAGCTCGTACCGGGTGATGACGTACAGCGCGCGCATGATCTCGCCGAAGTCGCCGGGCGCCTGCTCTTCGCGCACCGTGATCCCGGCCGCGCGCAGCCGGGTCACGTGCACCGCGAACTGCTCCACCGCGGCCGCACTCGCGGCTTCGAGGTAGGGGCCGGCCGGGATCGCCAGCACCGGCACCCGCCCGGCGGCCCGCGGCCGCCAGTCCGCGCACAGCACGGCCGCGGCCCGGGCCAGACCCGCGACGGCGGGCGCGAACCAGCCGACGGTGTCCAGGCTCGGCGCGTAGGCGATCACGCCGTCCGCCGGGACCCGGCCGTAGGTCGGCCGGAAACCGGCCACGCCGCAGTAAGCGGCCGGGCGGATCACCGACGCGATCGTCTGCGTGCCGAGGGCCAGCGGCACCATCCCCGCCGCGACCGCCGCGGCCGACCCGCTGCTGGAGCCGCCCGGTGTGTGCCCGGGCGCGCGCGGGTTCCGGGTCGGGCCGGGCGCGATCACCGCGAACTCGGCGGTGACCGTCTTGCCCGCCACGAGCGCGCCGGCGGCTACCAGCCGGCTGACCACAGCGGCCTGCGGCCCGGCCAGGACCTCGGCCGGCACGCCGGAACCTGCCCTGGTCGGCAGGCCGTCCACGCGGATGACGTCCTTGATGCCCGCGACCAGTCCGTACAGCGCCCGCTGGCGCGCCGCGCCCGCGGACCGCGCTTGCAGGTCCGTCGCCGCGGCCAGCAGCCGCGCCCGGCGGCCCGGCTCGGGCACGAACGCGCGGATGCCCGGATCGGCGCGCTCGATCCGGTCGCACACGGCCGCGACCATGCCGACCAAGTCATGGCCGACCAGATCATGGCCAGCCACCGGTCCGGCCGGATGGCCGCCCGCCGGGTCGCCCGTCATCGCCCGACCCGGCTCAGAACGGCGTGCTGCCCAGCCACGAGGTCAGGACTCCCTGGTCGCCGTGCAGGGTCACGGACGGGTCCGTCGGCGGCAGCCGTCGCATGAGTACCAGCAGCAGGCTCTGCGCCGGGCCGGTCAGCGCCGCGTCGCCTTTGCCGTGGCCGGGCTCGACGACGATGCCGTCCGCGGTGTTGCGGATCAGCCACTCGCCGCCCTCCAGGTCGTCGTCGGTGGCGTGCAGGTGCAGCAGCGCGCCGGCCGGCAGCGCAGCCGCGCGGTCGTCGGGGCTGCCGGGATTCGGCCCGCTCATCACGCCGACCCACTCGTCGATCGCGTCTGCGGCCAGGCCGGGGTCCATGGCCGGCGGGTGGCCGGCCGCGAGCTGCGCGTCGGCGAGGTGCACGAGCGTCTCGGCTGCCATCCGGCGGCTCCAGAAGGTGGCCGGCACTGGCCCGAGGAAGGACCACACGACACCGTCGCCGGCATCGCGGACCGAGTCGGTCAGCAGCCGCGCGCCTGCCCGCAGCCACGATCCCTGCTCCGACGGCTCGGCCGGCAGCGCTCCGTCCGGCACGGACCGGAACGGGATCGCCGCCGCGGCCCTGGTCCGGACGATCTCCGCCGCCCACCGGTGCGCGCGGCCCGTGTGCGTGGCCAGCTGGCGCAGGTTCCACTCCGGGCAGGTCGGGATGTGCAGGTCGGGACCGTGCGCGGCCAGCAGGTCGGCCAGTTCGGCCGCGCCGGATCCGATCTGCTGGTAATGCCGGTCGGGGCTCAGCTGCGTCATCTGTTTCCTTCCGCGGGGTCCTGGCTCGGCCACCCTAACGCGGCGCGCGCGGCGGCTATGCCGGGGCCGCGCGGCCGGCCACAGTGACCTTCAACGACCGCTCGGTCCCCGTTGGCTCTGCGTGAGAGGATCGGCGGGAAATCGTCGTTTCCTGGCCGGGAGCCAGCGTTCTGAACGTGTCGTCCTGGAGGGGTACCGTTGCCACGCAAGCTCGGCCTGTTTGCCGCATCGATCCTGGCCTTGTCCGTCTTGACGCCCGTCCCCGCCGTGCTCGCGGCCGCGGGCACAGCGGGGCCGAGCACAGCGTCGGCCAGCACGTGTACGACCTGGGTCACCACCGCCAGCCGCAATGTCGGCACCGGGGACAACCAGCTCGAGGCGGTCACAGCCGTGTCGTCCCGCGACGTGTGGGCCGTCGGCCAGTACTTCGTCGGCGCGAACACGAACACGCTGATCGAGCACTGGAACGGGACGGCGTGGAAGGTCGTCAGCAGCCCCAGTCCCGGCTCGGTTAACTCGCTGAATGCCATCTACGCCGCGACCGCGTCTAATATCTGGGCCGTCGGCGGCTACGCCAGCGGCGCTTCCGCCTCACACACGCTGATCGAGCACTGGAACGGCAAGACCTGGAAGGTCGTCAAGAGCCCGAACGCGGGTTCACTGACAAACGCGCTCAGCGGGGTGCGCGGCACCTCAGCGCGAGACGTCTGGGCCGTCGGCTATACAGAGATCGCCTATCCGAGGTTCAACACCCTCGTCCTGCACTGGAACGGCACGGCCTGGAAGGTCGTCAAGAGCGCGAACGGGGACAACCAGTCGAATCAGCTCACCGCCGTGCGGCCGCTCTCGGCCACCGACGCGTGGGCGGCCGGGTGGTACACCAAGGGCTCGACCAACCGGTCACTGATCGAGCACTGGAGCAAAGGTCGCTGGCGCGTCGTCTACAGCCCCAACGGCTCCAATTCCACCAACGAGCTCATGGGGGTGCTGGCCACGTCCGCCACCAGCGCCTGGGCGACGGGCTGGGACTACAACCCCGGTATCCACGCCGACCGGACGCTCCTGCTGCACTGGAACGGCAAGGCGTGGAAACACGCGTTCAGTCCTAATACCGGCGCGGGCAGCAATGACCTGTACGCGATCGGCGGCACGTCCGCGGCGAACATCTACGCGGTCGGGTCCTCCCTCACCAGCACCGGCGGGAAAGTGCTCATCCTGCACTGGAACGGCAGCCACTGGCGCGTCATGGCGGGCCGGAACCCCAACCAGAACAACTCCTTCAGCGCGGTCTTCGCCCTCTCACCCGGCAGCATCTGGGCCGTCGGCAGCACCAGTGCGAGCAGCACGACCCGCACGCTCATCGAGCACTGCCGCTAGGAGCACCGGATATGACCTCGTGGCAGGACGTGGAGCAGGCCGAGCCCGAGTTCGCCGCGCGAGTGCGGCAGCTCTTCGACGCCGGCCTGCACAAGACGATCGCGACGCTGCGGGCCGACGGGGCGCCGCGCATCTCCGGCATCGAGTGCGAGTTCGCCGGCGGCGAGCTGCGGTTCGGCTCGATGGCGGGCGCCCGCAAGGGTGCGGACCTGCGCCGGGATCCGCGGTTCGCGCTGCACGGACCGGTGGTGCACCCGGTCGAGGGCCGCGAAGCCGAGTGGCCGGGCGAGGCGAAGATCGCCGGCCGCGCGGTGCCCGCCGGGCCGGTCGGCGACACGGCCGACGGGGAGCTGTACCAGGCCGACATCGCCGAGGTTGTCATCACCCGCCTGAACCCGGAGGCCACGCTGCTGGTCATCGAGTCGTGGACGCCGGACCGCGGACTGCGCGTGGTGGAACGCGAATAACCGTGCCTCAGCCGCAGGTCAGGCCATCGGGTTTACAGCTTTGACAACCAGAGCCTAGGTCCGGGAGCCTGGGTTGACAGCACTGTCAACCAGGAGGCCACGATGCACGGACTGCACTACCGGCGGCGAGCGGCACCGGCCGCCGCCGCGACCGACACGGCAACATCCGAGCCGGGCCGCCACCCCTGGTCGCTACTGATCTTGCTCTGCGTCGCGCAGTTCATGGTCATCCTGGACGCGACCGTCGTGAACGTCGCGCTGCCCTCGATCGCCCGCTCGCTCAGCTTCACGACCGACGGGCTGCAGTGGGTCGTGACCGCGTACGTCCTGGCCAGCGGCGGTCTCGTGCTGCTCGGCGGGCGGGCGGCCGACATCCTCGGGCGGCGGCCGGTGTTCCTGGCCGGGCTCACCATCTTCGCCGCGGCGTCGCTGGCCAGCGGGCTGGCCCCGACCGCGAGCGCGCTGATCGCGGCCAGGGCCGGGCAGGGCGCGGGCGCCGCGCTGCTGACCCCGGCTGCGCTCGCCATCGTCACGTCCGCCTACCACGGCCCGCAGCGGGCGACAGCCCTCGGCACGTGGGGCGCGATCGGCGGGGCAGGCGCAGCGGCGGGGGTGCTGGCGGGCGGGATGCTGACGACCTGGCTCGGCTGGCGGTCGATCTTCCTCGTGAACGTCCCGGTCGGTGTCGCGGCCGGCCTGGTGAGCCTGCGGCTGATCCCGCGCGCGGCCGGGCACGGCCCGCGGCGGGCGCTCGACCTGCGCGGCGCGGTGCTCGCGGTGGCCGGGCTGATCTGCCTCGCGGACGCGATCTCCGGCGCACCTGCGCACGGCTGGACGTCCGCGCGCACGATCGTGCTGCTCGCCGTCGCCGCGGTCCTGCTGACCACCTTCGGGCTGGCTGAGCGTTCCGCAGTCAGGCCGCTGGTCCCGCCGGCCACCTGGCGGAATCGCACACTCGTCGCGGGAGTGCTCGTCATGCTCGGCGCGACCGGCATCCTCGTCGGCACGTTCTTCCTCAACTCGCTTTACCTGCAGGAGGTGCTCGGCGCGTCCGCGCTGCGCACCGGGCTGGAGTTCCTGCCGCTCGCGATCGTCATCGGGGCAGGCGCGCACCTCGCCGGCCGGCTGCTCCCGCGGGCGGGCTCGCGGCCGCTGATCCTGGCCGGGCTCCTCCTGATGGCCGGCGGAGCGCTGCTGCTGAGCCGGGTGTCCGCGGACTCCGGCTACGTCAGCGGACTGCTGCCCGGCCTGCTCGTCATCGGCGCCGGCACCGGCCTGGTGCTGCCCGCAACGGCGGTGACCACCATGAACGACATCGCGCCGGACCGCGCGGGCCTGGCCTCCGGCCTCATGAGCGCCGGGCACGAGCTCGGCGCGGCGCTGGGCGTCGCCGTGTTCTCCGCCGTCGCGGTCGCGGCCAGTGGCGGGATCGCGGCCGGCTACCGGCACGGGTTCAGCGTGATGATCGGCGTGGCGGCCGGACTCGCGCTGCTCGCGGCGGTGGGAGTGCCGTCGGTGCGGCCCGCGGCCGGCGTCCGGGTCGGGGTGCACTGAGATGGCACCCAAGGGGACCACCGGCTACCAGCGGCAGACCGCGCAGCGCAACGTGACGGCGATCCTGGACGCGGCCGAAGACCTCATCCGACTGCACGGCCAGACGAACATCTCCGCGGTGGCCGCCCAGGCGGGCGTGTCCAGGGTGACCGTCTACGCGCACTTCCCGACCTGGGAGGCGCTGCTGGAGGCGACGGTCGAGCGGGCCGTAGGCCAGGTCATGTCGGCGCTGGCCGCGCTGCGGCCGGAGGACGGGCCGCCCGCCGAGGCGCTCGACCGGCTCATCGCGGGCGCCTGGCAGCATCTGGCCCGGTACCAGGGGATGGCGGCCACGGTGGCCGAACTGCTCAGCCCGGACGCGATCAGCCGTACCCACGCCGCGGCCCATCAGGCCATCGCGTCGCTGCTCGCCCGCGGCCAGGCCGACGGCAGCTTCCGCGCCGACCTGCCGGCCGGCTGGCTCACCGAGGCTTGCATTGCGCTGATGCACGCGTGCGCGGACGGCGTGCGGGCCGGGCGCGTCGACCCGGCGGATGCCGGCCGGATCCTCACCGCCTCAGTACACGCCCTGTTCACCTCCACAAGGGAGCCCGCATGAGCAGCCAGGTGGCGCTGAGCCCGATCGGCGTCGTGCGCGGCGGCCGCACGGACATCTACGAGGACCACTGGGGCCCGGAGATCGCCCGGGTCGTGCTCGACCCGGACCAGCTCGAACCGGATGCGACGCTCGGGCTGGCCGACTTCTCGCACCTTGAGGTCGTCTTCTGCTTTCACCGCGAGGAGCGCGTCCGGCGCGGTGCCGCGCACCCGCGCGGCAACCTGGCGTGGCCTGCCGTCGGCGTGCTGGCCGGGCATTCGCCGGTGCGCCCGAATCACCTGGGCGTATCCCGCTGCGCGCTGCTCGCGGTCGACGGCCTGGAACTGACTGTGCAGGGTCTCGACGCGATCGACGGCACGCCGGTGCTGGACATCAAACCGTTCGCCACGGCGTTCCAGCCAGCCGGACCCATTCGCGAGCCCGGCTGGATACGGGAGCTGATGCGCGAGTACTACTGACTTGGAGCGTGGCGGCGAATCTAGGCTGGGTTGCCCGCCTTTACCCGCGCTAGCCTGGCCGGAGCCGCCATGACCGAGATCGACGAGGCCGAGCTGCTCGCGGCGGCCCAGGCCGGCCGGAGCCTCGGCGGCGCGGGGGACGGGCAGCGCCGGTCCGTGCCGGCCGCGCTGCTGCGCCGCTGCTGCCGCGAGCTGGCCGCCCAGGTCGATCCGCGCGGCCTGCAGCTGCGCGACCTCGACATCGCCGGTCCGCTGGACCTGGCCGGGATCGCGGTGCCGTTCCCGCTGCGGTTCGACAACTGCGCGTTCGACAGCGTCTTCGTGGTCGAGGGCGCCGACCTGTTCGAGCTGGCGCTGACCGGCTGCGAGCTGCCGGGACTGCTCGGCAACGGGCTGCGGCTGCGCCGTGATCTGGACCTGTCCCGGTCGGTCATCGCGGGCTCGCACGCCACCAGCGCCAGCATCGCCCGCCGGGCCGCGGTCTGGCTCAGCGAGTCGACTGTCGGCGGCCGGCTGATCTGCGTGGACACCCGGATCGACGGCCTCGCCGACCGGGCGCTGCACGCCGACCGGATCAGGATCGGCGGCTCGGCCAGGTTCATCCATCAGTTCACCGCGACCGGTGAGATCCGGCTCATCGGCGCCCGCGTCGACGGTGCGATCGAGTTCACCGGCGCCCACGTCACCGCCGCGCAGGGCCTGTCGCTCGATATCGAGGGCGCGTCGATCGCGGGCAGCATGATGATCATCGATGACCCGAGCGGCCGCAAGCCGGAGTTCCGCGGCCGGATGGACCTCGGCGGCGCGACCATCGCGGGCGGCATCCTCGTGCGCAACGCGGTCATCGATGCGGGCCGTCCGGGGTCGCCCTACACGAGCTACTTCAAGGCGTTCACGACCGGGGACGCGATCCGGGCCCGCGGCCTGTCGCTCGGCGGCGAGTTCACGCTGGAGCAGTCCCAGATCACCGGCGGCATCGACCTGGCCATGAGCGACCTGGGCAGCCTGTGGATCACCGCGGGCAGCACGATCAGCGCGCCGGGCGCCACCGCGCTGGAGCTCGCCAACGCCGAGATCCGCGGCTCGATCGTGCTCGGGAACCAGACCGCGGTGCGCGGCACGATCCGGCTGGAAGGCGCGGCCGTGCACGGCACGCTGGCGCTGCACACAAAGCTCCGCGACCCGGAAAACAAGTCCCTGGTCGGCGCCACCGGCGTCACCGTTGACGGCGACCTGTACCTGGAGAACCTGGATGCGGCGGGCGGCCGGCTGAACTTCCGCGGCGCCTCGCTCGGCATGGTCACCGCGGCCGGGGCGACGCTCACGAACCCGGCGGGCGACACGATCAACCTGCATCACGCCTCGATCGGCGGCCCGGTGCGGTTTGTCGACGGGTTCAGTTCCGAGGGTGAGCTGGTGCTGAGCCGGTGCCGGGTCGAGGGCCGGCTGCTGCTGTCCGGCGGCTCGTTCACCTGCCCGGATCAGCACGGGCCGGAGCCGCGCAGCGCCATCGACGCGACCTCCGCGGTGGTCAGCGGCGGGCTTGACCTCGGCTGGGCCGCCGTGTCCCCGCAGGTGGACTTCACCGATACCGCCACCACGTTCCTGGCCGACGACCCGGCCACCTGGCCGGCCCAGTTCACCATCTCGGGCCTCACCTACGAGCGGTTTCAGGCGCCGCAGGGCCTGCCGCCCAGGCCGATCTGGGACGCGCCGGCCAGGTGCGCGTGGCTGGCCCGGCAGACGGCGTTCGACTCGGGCCCGTACGAGCAGGCGGCCAGGGTCTTCCGCGAGCACGGCTACGTCAGCGAGTCCGAGCAGATCCTGATCGCGCAGCGCCGGCAGGCCCGCCTGGTGAGCCGGTCCACGGCATCCTGGCCGCGGCGCGTGCTGGATCGCGGCTACGCCGCCGTCGGCTACGGGTACCGGCCGTGGCGGGTGCTGTGGCTCACCGCGGTCCTGCTCGTGCTCGTGGCCGTGTCGCTCGTGCTGCCGGCCGGCCGGGCCAGCATGCGGGCGAGTGACGGGAACGGCTACGTCTACAGCACGGCCGGCCTGGTGGCGACGCCGGCCGGTCCGGCCGGGCCGCGGCTGACCGCGAGCCGCACCTGCGGCGACGGGGCCATCCGCTGCCTCAACCCGGCGCTGTACGCGGTCGACACCGTCGTGCCGCTGATCTCACTCGATCAGCGGTCGACCTGGTACCCCGACCCGCGGGTCCGTTACGGCGAGGCCATGGTGTGGTGGCTGGACCTCGCGACGATCCTGGGCTGGCTGCTGTCATCGGTGTTCGTGCTGTCGCTGGCACGGCTGTCGCGGCCCGGCTAGGGCCGGCGCCCCGCCCGGCGGCAGCCATCGCCGCCGGGCGGGGCGGCCGGTTCAGCGGGCCGGGACGAAGATCATGCCCTGCGGGCCGAACGCCGGGCCGCGCAGCGGCACCCGGCTCAGGTGCCCGGTCCACGGGTTGAGCGCGCCCAGGTAGTTCGCCGGGAACCCCGGCGCCGGGCAGGTCGCCGGGGCGTCATTCTGATCGCACGGCGTGACCGCGGCGAAGATCTCACCGCGCCGGAACGGTCCGGTCACCACGTCGACGGTGCCGCCCGCGGTGTTCGAGCCGAACAGCCGCCCGGACCGGGTGCGGACCCACGCGGTGTCGTCCACGGACCTGCTCAGGTGCAGCACCCACAGCGCCAGGCGAGCCCGGCCAGGCGAGACGAAAATCTGCTCCTGGTCGCCCTGGCTGGTCAGCATGAAGTCGCCGCGGAACCGGGGCGCGCTGGCGGGCACGACCTCGTTGGAGTCCGGGTCTACCAGCGCGAGCCGGACCCGCTGGCCGAGGTGGCGCCCGGCGTTCGCGACCCGCGCGCGTCGCCTCGTCGTAGAACAGCGGCCGCATGCTGACCTGGTGCCTGGCCGGGTGGAAGCGGGCGATGTAGACGGCCGGGTAACCAGGCTGCGGCGCGGCCTTCCCGGTGGTACCAGGCGCCGAGGCGCTGATGAGGACCGTGCCCCGGTAGACCGAGATCGCGTCGGTGCCGCCGAAGTGCGGCAGCGGCTTGCTGTAGGCGTAGTGCCGGACCCGGCTGCCGGGCGGGCCGCCGGGCCGGATCGTGTACAGGCTGGAGTTCGCGTCCTCGTTGACCGTCGCGATGACGAAGCGCGCCCGCGGGTCGGCGGTCAGGCCGTCGCACTTGCCTTTGATGTCCCACTGCCCGAGCACCCGCCCGGCGGTGCTGAACTCCACCACCGTGCTATCGGTGTTCCCGTCGGCGCTCGGCTCACCCTGCGGGCCGACGCCGTTCTGGAAGCCCGCGAACAGATGGCCGCCCAGCATCGTGATGTCATCCGGGCTCGACAGCGGTTCGGTCTTGCGCGCCGCGGACCCGGACGGGGTGAACGTGTGCGTCAGCCTGCCGCCGTCGAGAATGACGCGCACCCGGAATCGCGGGGCGTGGTGCGAGGGCCGCGCGACGGCCGCGACCGCCGCGACGGCCGGCCCGGCCCCGCTGACGCACGCGACGGCCGCCGCGGCGGCCGTGACGAGCTGAGCTGTCCGCCGTGCTCTCATCGGCAGATCCTTCCTAGCGGGTGTAACGGCTGTTAGAAGCCACTAGTCGTACTCCGCCTGCCTGACGCCCCCGCGTCCGGCGGCCAGCGGCCGGGTGAACGGCGGGCAAAGCAAGTGCCGGCCAGGACGCCCCGCCCTGACCACGGTGGCGCAGCCCTTCCGCCCGGATCGCCGGCTCGTCAGACTGGGCACATGGACGACTTTGACGTTCTTGTGATCGGATCAGGCCCGAGCGGACAGAAGGCAGCCATCGCGGCGGCGAAGCTCGACCGCCGCGTCGGGCTGGTGGAACGGCCGAACATGCTCGGCGGCGTCTGCCTCAACACCGGCACGATCCCGTCCAAGACCTTGCGCGAGGCCGTCCTGTACCTGACCGGCCTGGACCAGCGCGAGATGTACGGGCAGAGCTACCACGTCAAGGAAGAGATCGCGATCGGCGACCTGACCGCGCGCACCCACCACGTCGTCAGCCGGGAGGCCGACGTGGTGCGCAACCAGCTGACCCGCAACCGGGTGGCGATGCTGACCGGCTCGGCCCGGTTCACCGGCCCGAAGACAGTGGACGTCGAGGACGGCGACGGCCGCAGCCGGACCATCACGGCGGACAAGATCATCATCGCGACCGGGACCCAGCCCGCACGGCCCGCGAGCGTCAAGTTTGACGGGCGCACGATCATCGACTCCGACGGCGTGCTCGAGCTGGACCGCATTCCCCGGTCGATGATCGTCGCCGGAGCAGGCGTGATCGGCATCGAGTACGTGTCGATGTTCGCCGCGCTCGGCACCAAGGTGACGGTGATCGAGCAGCGGGACCGGATGCTGGAGTTCTGCGACCTTGAGGTCGTCGAGGCGCTCAAGTACCACCTGCGGGACCTGGCGGTGACGTTCCGGTTCGGCGAGACCGTGACCGCGGTCGAGTCACGGGCCGAGGGCGCGATCGCGGAGCTCGCCAGCGGCAAGCGGATCCTCGCCGAGACGGTCATGTACTCGGCCGGCCGCCAGGGCATGACCGCCGACCTCGACCTCGAGGCCGCCGGGCTCGGCGCCGACGGCCGCGGCCGGATCACCGTCGACGAGTTCTACCGGACCACCGTGCCGACGATCTACGCGGTCGGCGACGTCATCGGCTTCCCGGCGCTGGCCGCCACGTCGATGGAGCAGGGCCGGCTAGCCGCCCACCACGCCTGCGGCGAGTCCGTGCACAACGCCCACCTGCTGCAGCCGATCGGGATCTACAGCATCCCGGAGATCAGCTTCATCGGTAAGACCGAGGACCAGCTCACCCAGGAGTGCGTGCCGTTCGAGGTCGGCGTGTCGCGGTACCGCGAGCTGGCCCGGGGCCAGATCATCGGCGACTCCTACGGCGTGCTGAAGCTGCTGGTCTCGCCGCTGGACCACACGCTGCTGGGGGTGCACGTATTCGGGACCGGCGCCACCGAGCTGGTGCACATCGGGCAGGCGGTGATGGGCTGCGGCGGCACCGTGGACTACCTGGTGGACGCCGTGTTCAACTACCCGACCCTGGCCGAGTCGTACAAGGTGGCGGCCCTGGACGCGACCAACAAGATGCGCCAGGTCGAGCGGTTCTCGGCCTAGGGCCGGGAACGGGGCGGCGCTGACCTCGCCGGCTCAGCCGCAGCCGCAGGCCCCGCCGCAGCAGCCACCGCCGCCGCCCCTGGGCTGGCCAGCGGAGCTGGCCCGGCCGCCGACCGCCACGGTCGACAGCAGCTTGACCGTGTCGTCGTGACCCTCCGGGCACGTCGCCGGGGCGGACGCCTCGCTCATCGGCCGGCTCTGCTCGAAGGTGTCTCCGCAGGCCCGGCACCGGTACTCATATCGCGGCACGGGACGATTCTACCCAGCCCGGCCCGTGCCGCGCCCAGCCTCGGTCCGGCCTGGAACAACATGCGGAGTTCGGGGCTCACAGCCCCCGAACTCCGCATCTAAGCCCGCCGCGGCTGTGCGCTCAGGGTGCGCTCGGGGCCAGGTGCCAGGTGAAGGTCAGCGGCAGCCTGGCCGCGCGCGGCCGGGTGAGGCTGCCGGTGTGGATCTCGGTCAGCCGGCTGAAGTACCGCTGGCCCGGGTGATGCGGCCGGGGCAGCGGCCCGCCAGGCGGTGAGCAGCACCGGGTACGTGTAGATCTTCCCGCTCGCGCAGGACGGGTTGCAGTCATTGACGTGCTCGGTCCCGCTGCCGTACGCCACGCCCCGCCAGGTGACCCAGTGCATGCCGGTCACGTAGTCACTGCCGTCCCCGCACAGGCGGTTGAAGGTCGCCGGCTTGACGTGCGCGCCCGAGCAATCCACGATGACGACCGGCTTCGGGGCGGTGCGGTAGCCGCGAGTCCCACTCCGGAGGCCGCGATCGCGGCGACGGCCGCCGCGCCCGCGACAACCCCGCTAATCACGCCAGCGCGCTTCGACAACAGCTTCATGATCCCCACCCAATCCTTTGCCTGCCTGTGCCAGCGCCGCTGGCGATGAGTTATCTCACCGTAAGACTGCGCTGGCGCCGCCCGGTTGCAAAGGCGCGCCGGGATTTCAGTCCGCGTACGAGGTGGCAGGCCGGGCGGAGGGAGGCTCCCCGTTCCCGGCAGCGTCATCGGTGCTCACGGCGCGCCCGTTCGCAGCAAACTGAGCGGCGGCGACCCCGGCCGCGGCGAGCGAGGCCGCGGTCTCGACCGCGAAGGTGGGCTCGGGCTCCTGCCAGTAGAACTGCTTACCGCGCAGCAGCGAGATCAGCGCCCCCGCCACCGACATGCAGATGGCGGCGGTAAACACGATCACCAGGCCGTGGTGGAACGGGGCCGAGATGAGGTTCGGGAAGAACTGGTGGCCGGTCAGCACGGCGACGTTGTGCGCCGGGAGCTTGCGGAGGACGCCGCTCGGGCCGAGCAGTCCCTTGACCGGGTTATAGCCGAGCAGCGCGGAGAACAGCGTGCTGACCGGGGGCAGGCTCGCGACGTGGTGCGCGGCCGCGGCCGGGACGCCCTGCGCCCGCAGCCCGGCCGACAGCGTCTTGGGCAGCGTGTTCGCCAGCCCGGCGATCATCAGCGAGAAGAAGATGCCGATCGACAGCGACATGCCCGAGTTCTGGAAGACCGACCGCATGCCCGACGCGGCGCCGCGGTACTGGGCGGGCACGCTGCTCATGATCGAGGAGGTGTTGGGGGCGGCGAACAGACCAGAGCCGATGCCGTTGCAGAAGATCAGCGCGGCGAAGGCCGGATAGGGGAAGTTCACCGGGAGCAGCAGCAGACCAGTGAACGCGCACGCCGCCAGCAGCAGCCCGGCGGTGGCGAAGATCCGCGATGCCGAACCGGTCCGACAGCGTGCCGGAGATCGGTCCGGCGATCAGGAAGCCCGCCGTCAGCGGCAGCATGTAGATGCCCGCCCACAGGGGCGTGACGGTGAAGTCGTAGCCGTGCAGGGGCAGCCAGATCCCGGCCAGCCAGATGACGAGCATGAACTGAAGGCCACCGCGCGCGATCGAGGCCATCAGGCTGGCCGCGTTCCCGGCGGCGAACGCGCGGATCTTGAACAGGCTCATCCGGAACATCGGCTCGGCGATCTTCGTCTCGACGATGCCGAAGATGACCAGGAGCGCGGCCCCTCCGATCAGCCCGGTCAGGACCTTCGGGTTCGTCCAGCCGGTCGGGTGGCCGCCGTACGGCTGGATGCCGAACGTGATCGCGGCCAGCAGGCTGGTGGCGCCGACGGCGAACAGGACATTGCCGACCCAGTCGATCCGGGCCCGCCTGGTGGTGGCGATCTCGCGCAGGCTGCGGTAGGCCCAGAATGTGCCCCAGACGCCGATGGGCACGTTCACCCAGAACACCGCGCGCCAGTCCCAGGCGGCGAGCACGCCGCCCAGCAGCAGCCCGATGAACTGGCCTGCGATGCCCGACGACCTGGTTGACGCCCAGCGCCATGCCGCGCTGCTTCGCCGGGAACGCATCGGTCAGGATGGCCGCGGAGTTCGCCATCAGCATCGCGCCGCCGAAGGCCTGGCCTACTCGCCAGAGGATCAGCCAGAGCGCGCCCGCGCTGCCCTGGGCCGGGTCGAACGACAGCGCGATCGACGCCAGCGTGAAGACGACGAAGCCGAGGTTGTAGATCTTCACCCGGCCGAACATGTCGCCGAGCCGGCCGAGGGTGACCACGAGTACCGCCTGCACGAGCAGGTAGCCCATGATCATCCAGAGCACGTAGCTGATGTTGCCGGGCGCCAGCGGGCTCAGGTGGATACCGCGGAAGATGGCGGGCATCGCGATGATCACGATCGATCCATCGATCGTCGCCATCATCATGCTCAGCGTCGTGTTCGACAGGGCCACCCACTTGTACCGGTCCTGGTTGGACGCTGGCGTCCCTGCTTCTGCTGCCTGCTGGCTCGTAATCGCTCCCATCGCTGAACCAGCCTACCTCGAAAAGGTTGCTATACAGCAACTACCTACCTAGGAGACCCCGATCGTTACCTTGAAGCTCCACCACCAGGGCCGTTGCCGGGGCAGGCGGCGGGCCGCGACCTCGGCCAGCCCGGTCAGCCCGATCTCGTCCTCGGTCGCGCCCGCGCGCAGCAGCGCGGCGGCCCCGCCGCGGGTGCGGGCCAGCAACATCAGCCGCCCGGCGTCGCCGGTCTCGCGGGAGTGCAATGCGAGCTCGGCGATGTACCGGAACTGGCCCGACGCCCGCATCGTCGCGGCGTAGTCATCGCCGGCGTCCGGCGGCCGCAGCCCGCGCTCGATCTCGAGCCGGGTCACCAGGTCCTCGTACGCGGCGAAGGCAGCGTCCGCCTCGGGATCTGTCCGCGGCGGCCAGGCCGGCAGGTACGCCACCAGCAGCCCGCCGGGCCGCAGGACCCGCCGGATCTCGGGCAGCGCCCGCACCGGGTCGAACCAGTGCATAGCGGTGCTCGCCGTCACGATGTCGGCGCTCGCGTCCGGCAGCCCGGTCCGCTCCGCGACCGCGTCCTGGACCGTGAACCGGGTCGGCCCGGCGGGCCCGGCGGCCACCTTCGCGGCCAGCACGGAGCGCATGTCGGCGCTCGGCTCCAGGGCCGTGACCTGGGCCGCGACGGCCGCCCAGACCATCGTGGACAGCCCGGTACCGGCGCCGATGTCCACCACGTCGGGGGCCGCGACGCCCGACCACTGCACCAGGAACGCGGTGAGGTCGGGCGGCGGCGCGGGCCGGGCGGAGTCATAGCCAGCCGCGAAACCGGTGAACCGGGACGCCGCATCGGGCATGAGCCGCTCCTCTCCAGTCCGGGGCCAGCTGTCACGATAGCCGCGGCTGCCGCGCGCCTGCCCCCGGCCCGGACCGGGTCGGCGGGCACACTGGTGCGGGGGCGTCGGCGTCGCGGGAGCGGGCCGTGAAAACGCAGAATCGGGGGACACCGGCATGCCTGGGCGGCCTGAGCGCGACGACGCCGGCGTGGTGCTGTTCCGGCGCCCGGGCGGCCGGGAACTGCGAGTCCTGGCCGACGCCTTGCGAGCCGAGACGGCCGGCGGCGCGCTGCTGCTGCTGGCGACCGTGGCCGCGCTGGTCGTCGCCAACACGCCGGCCCGGCACGCCTACTACCAGCTGCAACACCTTCAGGTCGGCCCGAGCGCCCTCGGCCTGCACATCGGGCTGGAGGAGTGGGCCGCCGACGGCCTGCTCGCGATCTTCTTCTTCATTGCGGGCCTTGAGCTCAAGCGCGAGCTGGTCGCGGGGGAGATGCGGCACCTGTCGGCCGCCCTGGTCCCGGTGCTCGCCGCGCTCGGCGGCATGGTCGTCCCGGCGGTCATCTACCTTGCCGTCAACGCCGGGCATCCGGCCGCGCGCGGCTGGGCCATCCCGTGCGCGACCGACATCGCCTTTGCCCTCGCCGTGCTGGCCGTGACCGGGCGGTTCCTGCCGGCCGCGCTGCGCGCGTTCCTGCTCACGCTCGCGGTCGCGGACGACATCGGCGCCATCATCGTGATCGCCGTCGCGTACACCGCCAGCATCAAGGTGGTGCCGCTGGTGGCCGCGATCGCACTGCTCGCGGTGTTCTGGCTGCTGCAGCGGATCCGGTTCACCCGGTGGTGGGTCGTGCTGCCGCTGGCGGTGATCATCTGGGCGCTCGTGCACGACTCGGGCGTGCACGCCACCGTGGCCGGAGTGGCGCTGGGCCTGCTGGTCCCGGTGACCGCGGCCGGGGCGGCCGGCTCGCCCGCTGAGCACCTGGAGCACCTGGTCCGCCCCGTCTCGGCCGCATTCGCCGTGCCCGCGTTCGCGTTCCTGTCCGCCGGGCTGACGGTGTCCGCGGCTTCGGTGTCCGCGGTGTTCACCGGGCGCGGCGGAATCGGCGTGCTGGCCGGCCTCATCGCGGGCAAGGCGGTGGGCGTCTTCGGCGGCGCGTACCTGACCGCCAGGTTCACCAGGGCGAGCCTCAGTCCGGGCCTCTCGTGGGCTGACATCTTCGCCGTCGGCGTGCTGTCTGGCATCGGGTTCACCGTGTCCCTGCTCATCAGCGACCTGGCGTTCGGCGAGGGGTCAGCGCGGGCTACCACGGCCAAGACCGCCGTCCTGGTCGCCTCGGTGCTGGCCAGCCTGCTGGCCTCCGCGCTGCTCATGCTCCGGAACCGGCACTACCGACAGCTGCAGGCAGCGGAGGCCGAGGCATAGCGCCGCGCTTGTAAACTGACGCTTGACAGGGCCGCATAACGGCAGGTCAGCATTGACGACCGTGAGTCCGAGCCGGGATGATCTTGCGCAGCTTGCTGGACGGCTAGGGGCCAAGGCGCGGGAACTCGCCGCGCGCTATCCAACCGGGGCAGGTAGCGCGAGGCGAGGCCCAGCGACGGAGTCGACCGAGACTGCCGGGCCGGCCGAGAATGCGGACCTTGCGGCGCTTGCGGGCAGCGCGGAGCCTGCGGGCAGCGCGGAGCCTGCCCGGAGCCAGGAGCCGGGCGGCGACGGTGACCTGGCCGCGGTGCCGAACGCGCAGGAGCTGTCGCTCCTGGCGGCCGCCGCGCTGCGGCTGGCCGTTGACCTGGCCAGGGCCGACGGCTGCACCTGGCAGGAGCTGGGCGATGTGCTCGGCGTGACCCGGCAGGCCGCCTTCCAGCGGTTCGGGCATCCGGTCGATCCGAGAACGGGGAAGCCGATGAGTGAAGCCATGATTCCCGGCGCGGCCGAGCGCGCCACCCAGCTGATGATCGACTGGATCGAGGGCCGCTATGAGCAGTCGTTACGGCCGGTTTCAACCAGATCATGGCGGAGAAGATGTCGGCCGGCGGGCTCGCCGACGCGTGGGCCCAGCTGATGGGCCTGGTCGGACCGCGTACGAGCGGATGGGCGAGGCCGCCGCCCGTCAGGCGGGCAACCTGACGATCGTCGACATCCCGATGACGTTCGAGGCGAGCGAGATGAAAGGACGCGTCGTCTACGACAAGGACGGCAAGGTCACGGGCCTGTTCGTGCTGCAGACGGACGCCATCTGACGGCGGGTCAGCCGATTTCCGGCTCGATGCTGGCGACCGTCGCGCAGTCGTCGGCGAAGGTGACGTCACGTCGACGTGCTGGCCGGCCAGCACTGCGGGCAGCCAGTACTTGGCGTCGTCCCACATCAGGGCTCGAGCGGCAGCTCGTCCTCGCCGAACCAGCGCGGGCTCGACCTCGTCGGAGTCGGCCGCCTCGCCCTCGAACGCCCAGGTCAGGAACACCTGCGCGGTCTGGTCCCAGGACGGCCGGGCCGGGAACAGGAACTCGATGCTGGCCATGTGCTGCAGCGAGTCGGCCGGCACCACCAGGCTGGACTCCTCGAGCACCTCGCGGACCGCGGCCGCCGCGGGCTTCTCGCCGTCCTCGATGTGCCCGCCGAGGCCGACCCACTTGCCCGCGCCGAAGCCGGTCTTCTTGAGGCCGAGCAGCAGCTGCGCGCCGTCGTCTGCGCTGCCGCCTGATCAGGCACAGGCAGGTCCGCGTCATCATTCGGGACAGCCTAGCGGCCGGCGCGCGCGCATCCGGGCACTGGCCGCGCCGGTCACCGGTTGCTGGCCGTGGGTAGCGGGAACGCCCGGGTCACGGCCAGGCTCACGCCTCGCCCCGGGCCAGCCGGATCAGCCGGTCCAGCACCCGGCGCCGTCGCTCACCCGCAGGCCGTCGTGCTCGTACTCATTGGTGACCCACCGGCGCAGCCCGCGGATGCGCCTCGGCGGTCTGCACCGAAAGCTGCTGCGGCACGTACATGTCGTCGAAGTAGATGCGCCGCGGCGGCCGGGCACGTCGCACCGGCCGAGCTCGCCGGCGTCGTACAGCGGCGGCCAGTCGTCCCGCGCCGGCGAGCAGCTCGGCGCAGCTCGGTCAGCGGCGTCAGCACCGGGTCCAGCTCGAACGCCCACGGGTAGATCATCTCGCCGGTGAACAGCAGCGGCTCGTCGCCGTCGAGCGCCGCGGCGGCGTCGAATTCGCCGAACTCGGCCCGGATCCGCTGCGCCGCCCACCGGGTCGCGGCGCCCTGCGCGTAGCAGGCCTCGTGCAGCAGCCGCGTACAGCGGCGCCGGCGGCGAAGGTCAGCAGCGCCTGCATCCGGTGCAGGAAGTCGTCGCTCAGCTCGGCCCCGGCGAACGGGTCCTCGAGCAGGTAGTGCAGCGTGTGGCTGCCGGTACGACGAGCCGAGCAGCTGGCCGATCGACTGGAACCGCTCGACGGTGAGCCGCCCGCCGCCGGGCAGCATCGCCGGCTCGGCGGCCAGCGCCCGCGCGACCTGCCTGGCCCGCTCCACGTCGATCGGGTAGCGCTCGTAGTGCGCGCGGTTCTTGGCCGCGACCTGCCGATAGGTGAGCCGGTAGACGTCGTCGGCGGTCGCGGTCGAGGCCGGGCAGCCCGCCGGTGATGAACGCCTCGCTGATCCCGTCCGGCGCGAACGACAGGTAGCTGACGGTGCAGAAGCCGCCGAAGCTCTGCCCGAGCACGGCCCACGGCTCGCCGCCGGTGACCTGCGGACGGATCAGCTCGGCGTCGGCGACGATCGAGTCGGCGCGGAAGTGCGCCAGGTAGTCCGCCTGCTCCTGCGGGGTCCGCAGTCCGGCCAGCGTCTTCCGGGTCGCCGGCGTAGACCGGCCGGTGCCGCGCTGGTCGAGCAGCAGCACCCGGAAGTCGCGCAGCGCCCGGTCCAGCCACGCGTCCCGGCCGACCGGCCGCTGCGCGCCGAACCCGGGCCCGCCCTGCAGGAACACCAGCCACGGCAGCCGCTCCGCGCCGTCGCCCGCGGCCACCACCTCGCGGGCGAAGACCTCGATCTGCTCCCGTCCGGATCCGCGTGGTCCAGCGGCACGGCTGAAGACGCGGTCGGTGAGCACGGTACCCGGCTGGCGGAAGGAAGTCATGATCGCCACCTTAAGCCCCGCGTCGCCGGGCGCATCCGGACCGGCGCGGCGGCCGCGGCGCTAGGCTGATGCCTCCTGGCAGCGAAGGAGCCTCGCATGTCTGGACTGCACCCAGCCCCGGCCGGGCCGGACGATCCCGCGCGGCCCGGCCGCGGTCATGTTCGCGGCCGACCAGGCGTCACGCAGCCTCGGCATGGAACTCGTCCAGGCCGGCGCCGGCACGGCCGTCGTCCGGATGCGGGTCGCGATGCAGATGCTGAACGGGCACGCGATCGCGCACGGCGGCTACGTGTTCATGCTGGCCGACACCGCGTTCGCGTGCGCCTGCAACAGCGACGGCCCGGTGACGGTCGCGGCCGGGGCCGACATCACGTTCATCGCGCCGGTCCGCGAGGGCGACGTGCTGACCGCGATCGCGGCCGAGCGGGCCCGGTACGGCCGCAGCGGCATCTACGACGTGACCGTCCGCCGCGGCGACGAGGTCGTGGCCGAGTTCCGCGGCCGCAGCCGCACGGTGGGCTAACCGCCGCGCACCCGGACCTCGCCGCCGCCGTACTGGGAACCTCGCCGCCACGCAGCGGACACTAGTGAGTGTGGGCCGAAGCGATGGCAGCGCGCCCGCGGACGCCGCCCTCTGGCGGCGAGCCGCGGCCGGCGATCAGGACGCGTTCGGCCGGTCCTGTTCGACCGCCACTCGGGCGCGGTGTACAGCTACCTGTTCCGGCGGACCGCCGACTGGTCGGCGGCGGAGGACCTGACCGCCGCCGTCTTCCTGCAGGCCTGGCGCAAGCGCAGCCACGTCGTCTTCGACGGCGACTCGGCGCTGCCGTGGCTGCTCGGCGTCGCCCGGCTGCTGCTGCGCAACAGCGTCCGGGCCCGGCTGCGCTATCAGGCGGCGCTGACCAGGGCCGGGACCGAGCCGGTGCCGACGGCCGAAGGGCTGGGCGACCCCGCCGACGTGATCGCGGTGCGGATCGACAGCGAGCGGCAGATGGCCCTGCTGCGGCAGGCCATCGAACGGCTGCCGCGGCCGCAGCGGGAGACCGTTGAGCTGTGCGTGTTCGCCGGCCTCGAGCAGCGCGCCGCGGCGATCGCGCTGGGTGTCTCGGTGGGCACGGTCAAGTCGCGGCTGCACCGGGCGCGGCTGCGGCTGGAGTCCGACCTGCGGCCAGAACGCGACTCAGGCAGCACGGGCCCGGCGAGCGCAGCAGACAGCAGCCGCACGCGGCGGCGCCTGCGCGGCGGACCCGGCCATCCGATCGTGACCCGGCGCAACCGAAGGCAGGGCAATGGACGAGCTGACTGGCTTGCTGCCGCCGGCGCCCGGCGCCGCGTGAGCTGCCGGACCACGCGGCGCACCGGGCCGGGCTGCTCGCGGCCGTCGGGGCGGAGAGGCCAGGCCGACGCGGGACGCGCTCTGGCCGCCGCCGCGCGACCGGCCTGAGCCGGAGCCGGTGGCTCGTCGCCGCCGCGGCAGCGGCCGCGGTGGTCGCGATCGCCGTCGCCCTCACCGTGCTGCGGCCCGGACCGCGGTGCCGCCGGGGCCGGGCAGCGGTCAGCCAGCAGCCCGCGCCGGCCAGTTCCGCAGGCCCAGCCTGACGGCGACCCGGCACTGGCAGGTGCCCGCCTCCGGCCTGTCCCGGCTGGTGGTCGACTCGCAGGCCGGCTTCGTCGGCGTCAGTGGCGGGCAGTCAGGCCGCGCGCGGCTCACCGCGGTGCCCGTCCTACCGCGGCCAGCCGCCGACGGTGACCAGCACGGTCCGGGGCTCGGTGCTCACGGTCACCGTCGCCTGCCCGGCGGGCGAGGCTCACTGCCAGGTCGCGCTCACTGTCGAGGTCCCGCGGCGGCTGGCGGTCGACGTCACGGCCGGGCTCGGGAACGTGACCGTGGCCGCGCTGGCGGGCCCCGTGCACGTGACCGATGAGCTGGGAAATGTGCGGCTGCCGAATCTCACCGGCGCGGTCAGCGCCGACGCGCAGCTCGGCAACGTCGGCGGTTCCGGACTCGGCCCGGGCAGCGTGCAGGTGACCGCGCAACTCGGCACCGTGAGCCTGGCGTTCGCTGTTCCGCCGGCCTGATCAGCGCCACCGCGGATGAGGGCTCGGTGACGATCCGGGTGCCGGCGAGCACGACCTACCGGGTCCGCTCCCAGGCGGATCTCGGCAGCACGCAGGTAAGCGTGCCGCAGTCCGCCGCCGCCGTGCACCGGATCCAGGCCAGCGCCCAGCTCGGATCGGTGACCGTCGCGCCGTCGTGACCGGGCCGCCCGGGCCCGGCTGGACCGTGCTGATCGGGACCGGCTAGGTTGGGCGCGTGTCACCGCGCCGGCTCGCATATCGCCTGTACGAGAGCCGGCTGCGCCGCCAGCTGCGCGGCGCGCAGCTGCCCCGCCACATCGGGCTGATCATCGACGGGAACCGGCGCTGGGCGAAGGCCGCGGGGCTGGCCAGCCCCAGCGACGGGCACCGGCAGGGCGCCGAGCACATCTGGGCGGCGCTGTCCTGGTGCCAGGCGGCCGGCAGTCGGGCACGTCACGGTGTTCATCTGCTCGGCCGAGAACCTGACCAGGCGCGACGACACCGAGGTCACGGCGCTGATGGAGATCATCGAGCAGGTGGTGCTGACCAGGCTGGCGGCCGCGAACTCGGGCTGGCAGGTGCACGTCGCGGGCCTGGTGGACATGCTGCCGGACAGCACGGCCCGCGCGCTGAAGGACGCCGCGGCCGCGACCAGCGAGCCCGAGCCAGCCGCGGGCACGTGACGTTGTGCGTCGGCTACGGCGGCCGTCAGGAGATCGTCGAGGCCGTGCGCGCCTATCCTGGAGGAACGGGCGGGTACCGGCACGACGCTCGCCGACCTGGCCGCGGAGCTCCGGCCGGGCGACATCGCCAGGCACCTGGCGGGCGCCGGGCAGCCCGAGCCCGACCTGATCATCAGGACCAGCGGCGAGCAGCGGATGTCCAACTTCCTGCTGTGGCAGAGCACCGATGCCTACCTGCACTTCTGCGACTGTTACTGGCCGGCCTTCCGCGAGGTCGACTTCCTGCGCGCGCTGCGCGACTTCGCCGCCCGGCAGCGCCGGCCAGCCTGAGCATGCGGGTCGCCGTCTACCTGGGCAGCTCGCTGGGCAGCCAGGCCCGAGTTCGCCGCCGCCGCGGCGCAGACCGGCGCCGCTGCTCGCCCAGGCCGGCATCGGCCTGGTCTACGGCGGCGCCAGCGTCGGGCTGATGGGCGTGCTGGCGGACGCCGCGCTCGCGGCGGGCGGCGAGGTGATCGGCGTCATCCCGGACGGCCTGTTCGCGGCCGAGGTCGCGCACCAGGGCCTGACCAGGCTGGAGGTCGTGCGCACCATGCACGAGCGCAAGGCCCGGATGGCCGAGCTCGCGGACGGGTTCGCGGCGCTGCCGGGCGGCCTGGGCACGCTGGACGAGCTGATGGAGATCCTGACCTGGCAGCAGCTCCGGCTGCACGGCAAGCCGGTCGCGCTGCTGGACGTCGGCGGCTTCTGGGACGGGCTGCTCGGCTTCGTGGATGGCCTCGTCGACGCCGGGTTCGTGCCGCGAGTCAGCCGGTCCTGCCTGGTCCGCGCGGCCACCCCGGCCGAACTTGTCCGGCTGCTGCAGCAACCTTTCCCGACGGCCAGCCGGTCCTAGGGGCTGTGACACCGGGCTAGCGCCCGGCGCGGGCAGGAGCGGGACAGTGTTCGAGGACTTCGTCGCAGGTCGCGGCCAGGCGCTGCAGCGCTTCGGCTACGCGCTGACCGGCGACTGGGCACTGGCCGAGGACCTGCTGCAGACGGCGCTGGCGCGCGCGTACCCGCGCTGGTCCCGGATCCAGCGAGACGACCCGGAGAGCTACGTCCGCAAGATCATGGTCAACACCTGGTCGTCGTGGTGGCGGCGGAAGTGGCGCGGCGAGGTGCCCGCGGTGCGAGTTGCCCGAGGCGGCAGGCCCGGATGCGTACGCGGAGGTCGACCACCGGCACGCACTGCGGGCGGCGCTCGCCCAGCTGCCGCCCCGGCAGCGCGCGGTGGTCGTGCTCCGCTACCACCAGGACCTGTCCGAGGCGCAGGTCGCTGATCTGCTCGGCATCTCGGTCGGCACGGTGAAGAGCCAGGCGGCGAAGGCGCTCGCGAGCCCTGCGCGAGCAGGCCGCGCTCGGCGCCGTACCGGCCGCCCGCCCAGACCAACGCGACGACCGGAGGCGAGTGAGATGTCCCAGCTCAACGACGAACTGCGCGGCCCGCGCGATGCTGACCGATCTCACCGACGGCCAGCCGCCGGCCCCGCCGGATCGGCTCGGCGCGGTCCGCCGCCGCGCGGTGCTGCACCGCCGCCGTCAGCTCGCCGCGATCGCGGCCGTGGTCGCGGTGCTGGCCGTCGCCGCCGCGACGATCCCGCTCCGGCTGCTGCGCACGATTGCGCCGCCGATGGCGCCGAGCAGCGTACCACCTGTCGGAGCAGCCCGCCTCCCGGCGACCACGGCGACCTCGTTGCGACAGGACGTCATGAACGGCAAGCCCTGGCGCGTCCTGCTCTCGCACTGAGTCGGGCCACCCGACAGGCGCCGGCGCACCGGGCTGTGCGCTGATATCCAGCCGGGCTCGGGCCCGACCTGTCGGGAGGGCCCGGTAGCGGCCGCGTCCGTCACAGGGGATCCGGTGGACGTCTCATCGGGATCTCGCTCGGGAGTCAGTGGCAGGCCGCGTTAGCTCGATCGTCGCCACCGTCCGCAGCGACGTCACCTCGCTGCGGGTCAGCGTACACCAACGGCCAGGTGCTGACGCTGCTACCCGGTGCGGTCTTCGGCCGGCCCGTACGCGCGCTACGTGGTGATCGCGAGCCCGCAGCTCGGGCTCGGTCGATGACGGTCACCGCGTTCGCCGGCCAGCGCGACCTCGGCTACGCCGTTCCGTTCGGCGGCAAGCCGGGCGCTGAACCTGATCCGCTGGCTGCGGCCCGGTCAGCCCGCCCTGCCGCGACCGGTGACGCGGGTGATCGGCTCGGGCTCCGTCCGGCGGCTCGTCCTGGACTGAAAGGTGACGGTCGGCCCGTGGGGCACCTGCCTGTACGGCAGCGGCCGGGGCTCGTGTGCTGGCCGGTCACCGATCCGAGCTGCCGCCGGCGGCCAGCTCGTCAGCCCGATCGGCGGGAGTCTCGGTTCTAGGCCGCCAGCCTCCGGATTTACTCCGGCCAGGCCGCGCCGTCGGTCAGCTACCTCGTCCGTCACGCTGAAGGACGGCACAGCACCGAGCCGGGTGCCGCGTGCGTGCTCGGTCGGCGCGCTCGGTTCTACGCCTGCGCGGACGTGCAGGGCAACCGGATCGTCGGTGGGCGGCCTACGACGCCGCCGGGCACGTGCTGGCCAGCAGCAAGCCCGGCGAGATCCCCTAGATCTCCCGGCGGCCGAGCAGCCGGACGGCGGCGGCGAGCGCTGCCACGGCGGCCACCGCCGAGACCGCGAGCGCCGGGCCGTAGTGCGGGAGCTGATAGCTGCCGTTAGCCAGGCTCGCGGGCGCGCCGACCAGCGCGCTCGGCAGCCAGCTGGCGATCGGCCGGATCGCGCTGGCGACCGGGAGCAGGATGAGCAGGCCGAGGGCGATGCCCACGGCGCCGATCGTGCTGCGGACCAGGGCCGAAGCGAACGCGGCGACGGCGGTCGCGAGGATGAAGTAGACGACGCCGCACAGCATCCCCGCCAGCATCCCGCCGACGGCGGCAGCGGGCCGATCAGCACCTGGGTCTCATACCAGGCGCCGAGCGAGCCGAGCACGTACGCCAGCCGCCGCGGCGGTCGCGTTGACGGCGAACCGGGGCGCCACCAGCTCGCGCAGGCCGCCGCCCTCGTGCGCAGGAACGTGGCCAGCCCCGGCCTGGTGTCGAAGCTCATGGCCTGGCGGTGAACGACCACGGCCAGGATGAGCCCGATCAGCGTGACCTCGCAGACATAGCTGTTGAGCCCGTCGGCCGGGGTGGGCGGCGGCAGCGTGACCTTGATCCGGCCGTGCCGACGTGCCCGAGCAGCCGGTTCTCGATATCTCGTCGCGACCGGCTCGATCAGGCCGATCACGAGGAACACCAGCGGCCGAGCGCCAGCGCCCGCGGGGTGCGGGTCAGCCGGAGCCACTCCAGCCGCCACAGGCTCATCGGCGTGCCGGCGCAGCCGCGGCCGCCATCACGCGGCCCCGGCGACGGCGCCGGTCAGCGCCAGGAACGCCGACTCCAGGTCGGCGGCGACCGGCTCGCAGGACACCTGCCGGGCACCGCACGCGGCGACGACCGCGGGGATACCGCGCTCGCCCGCTTCGATGCTGGTCGGCGTCGATCCGGATGATCCCGGCTCCGCCGGCCTCGACCGCTGACCGCCCACGGCTGCGCCGCCAGCGCGGCGGCCACCGGGGCCGCGTCGCCGGCGATGCGCAGCAGCCAGCTGGGCTCGCAGGTAGTCGTCGATCAGCTGCTGGGTGCCGCCCTGGTAGAGCAGGCGGCCGTCGCGCAGGATCCCGACCTGGTCGGCGATCCGCTGCACGTCGGCGAGGATGTGGCTGGAGAAGATCACCGTGCGGCGTCCGCGCATCGCCGCGACGAGGCCGAGCATGTCCGCGCGCCCGGCCGGGTCCAGGGCGGAGGTCGGCTCGTCCATGATCAGCAGCTCCGGGTCGGCCGACCAGCGCGGCGGCCAGCCCGAGCCGCTGCAGCATGCCGCGGGAGAAGCCGCCGACCCGGCGGTCCATCGAGTCCGTCAGGCCCGCAGCGCGCCAGCGCGGCGGTCACCGCCGGCTGGCCGGCGCCCGGCGCCACCAGCGAGCGGGCGAGGTCCGACGACCTCCCGCGGCGGTCAGCCAGCCGTCGAACTCCGGCACATCCGGGCAGATCGCGACGCGGCCGCGCGGGACCGCCATCGTGATCGTGCCGCGGTCTGGCCCGGCGCAGCCCGGCCAGCAACGACAGCAGCGTGGTCTTGCCCGCGCCGTTGCGGCCCACCAGGCCGTAGACGCTGCCCCGCGGCACGACCAGGTCGACGTCGAACAGCCCGACCCCGCCGTAGTCCCTGGTCAGGCCCCTCGTGGTCAGCACCGGCGGCATCAGCCGGGCACCTTCGAGCCGTGCTCGCGGTCGCGGCCGAGGAACAGGTAGAGCAGCGCTCCGGCCGGGCAGCTGACGAGCACGATGATGACCGCCCAGATGGCCTTGGGCAGGTAACGCACCGAGGTGGCCCGGACCAGGTCGACGATGCAGTAGATGTCGAGGCCGACGGCAACGAGCAGGAGCGGCAGCAGCGCCAGCACGATCCGGTGCGCGCTCGGGCCGGCCTGGCCGCTGGCCAGCAGCAGCGCCGTCATCGGCCGGCTCCGTCCCAGTGCCGCGCCACCCAGCCGGTGATCAGGATCAGCACGTCCGGGCTCATCGGCTCGCGGCCGGCGCGGCGGTAACCGCGTGGCCGCGAGCACCGGGGTCGGGCCGGAGCATGTGGCTCAGGTCGGCGACCACGTGCCCTTCGAACGGGCCGCGTACGAGCTTGCCTATCGCTTCGACGTCGGCCGGCGGTACCTGCAGGTCGTGACCGCCGGTGATGGCGAGCACCGGACACGCCGACCCCGGACAGGGCCGGGGCGGGGTCGTAGCGGACGAAGTCGCGAACCCAGCGCGCCGGGACCCTGGCTCCGTTGAGCCGGATGAAGTCGGTGGTCGAGGCCATGATCTTGTCCTGGTTCTTGCGCTGGGCCCGGACCGCGTCGGTGCGCAGCAGCCGGAGGATGACCTTCGCCGATCGCGGCAGCCGGTCCGCGAGCTGCGCGGTCTGCCAGGCGAGCACCTCGCCGCCCGGCCGCGCTGACCCGGCCAGCAGCACCGCGCCTGCGACCCGGCTGTCGTCGGCGGCGAGCCGCGCCGCGTGGTACGTGCCCTCGCTGTGCCCGATGACCAGCAACGGCAGGCCGGGATGCCGGTCAGCGAGCCAGCCGAGGGCGGCGGCGGCGTCCGCGAGCCGCTGGTCCATACCCGCGGCGTAGAAGTCGCCGCCGCTGGCGCCGACGCCGCGCTTGTCGTAGCGCAGGCTGGCCACCTGCTCCGGCACCAGCGCCTCGGCGACCGACCTGGTAATGCCGCTGCGCAGGGTCTGGCCGAGCGGCAGCCGCACGTCGGAGTCGCGGTCGGTCTTGCCCGACCCGGTGATGAGGAGCGCCGCCGCTACCGGGCTGGCTGCGCCCAGATAGGTCCCGGCCAGCGCGGTGCCCGTCGCTGTCGAAGGTGATGTCCGTTCCGGTCATGTCCTGTCCTCACTCGGTCCTTCGTCGCCGGGCAGGAGCATCGACGCGAGCAGCCGCCGGCGACGGCCCTTGCCCGGCACGTTGGGGCGGCGGCCGTCCAGCACCCGGTACAGCTCGCGGATCAGCTCGGCGTACTCGGCGTCATCGAGCCAGAGCCCTTCGATCCCGAACGCCACCCCGTCGCGGATCAGGTCCGGCTGGCCGCGGCCCAGATAGCGGTCGATGTCGCCGAGCAAGCCCGCGATGAACGCCATGAGCATCGCGCGCAGCTCGCCGGTCCCCATGGCGGCGATCTCGTCGACCCGGACCCTGGACGCCGCCTGCCGCAGCACGTAGGTGCGCTCGACCGCGCCCCGCACCCGGCGCTCCGCTGACCACCTGCAGCGCGCCGCCCTCGACCAGGCGGGCGACGTGCCGGTACAGGCTCGCGGCCGGCACGTCGGACAGCTCGGCGCTGAGCTGCGCGGTCGTCAGCGCCCGGTCGCCGAGGAACGCCTGCAGGATGCGCAGCCGCACGGGATGCAGGAGCAGGTCAGCGGAACCGGGCACGCACCGAGACTAAGTGATTACTATCAATACTGACAACATTCTCGGAACTGAGACTAATGACCGGCATCCGGACCGGAAGCTGCCGGCGCCGGAACTGGTTGCAGCCTGCATGGCAGCAGGAGCAAGGAGGCACCATGCCTGACGTCACGGCCGATCTCAGCCCGCAGGTGATCGCCTATCTCGGCACGCAGCGACTCGGCCGGCTAGCCACGGTCGACGCGCGCGGAGCGCCGCAGAACAACCCGGTCGGCTTCCGCTACAACCCGGAGCTCGGCACGATCGACATCGGCGGCATGAACATGGGCGCGACCCGCAAGTTCCGCAACCTGGCCGGGAACCCGCACGTCGCGTTCGTAGTCGACGACCTCGCCTCGGTGCAGCCGTGGAGGGTGCGGTGCGTCGAGATCCGCGGTCACGCCGAGGCTCTGCGCGGCCAGCACTACGGCCCCGGTTACTCCGGCGAGATTATCCGGATCCACCCGGACAAGGTGATCAGCTTCGGTCTCGATCCGGCGTAGGTCAGCCAGCCCGGAGCGCACCGCGCGAGTGATCGCTGCGCCACCGCCGTTCGCGCTGATCGGATCAGATGAGTTGCTCATGAGGTCACCGGCATCGGCGGCGGCGGCTCAAGCGGGATCGGCGGCGGCTGTGGCTGCCCGAACGCTGCCTCGGCCGCTGACATGGCGCCGTAGTCGGTCGCAAGGTTGGCGTAGATCGAGTAGATCAGCGTGATGAAGATGCCGAGCTTGACCCACAGCGCGGGCGTGAAGAAGAACAGGCAGCAGATCAGCGGGAAGTTGATCAGCCAGTAGATCGCGCCCCACATGTGGACCTTGTACTGGGTGCGCGGGTTGGTGGACAGGTCTTTGAACAGCAGGCGCATCCAGCTGTGCCGCATCTGCACTGCGACGTGCAGCCGGGCGACGTCCGCGCGCAGCTGGCGGATCTCGGCGATCAGGGACTCGGTCTCAGTCATAGAGCCAGTATCGGCGCGCTCCCGCGATCTTCGCCCCATTCAGCCTCGGCCCGGCCAGGGCACCGGGCCGAGGCTGGCCCCCGTCAGCCGGCGGCCGTCAGCCCGCGGATGGCGGGCCCGCCGTCAGCCGGGTCCGCATCGGGTCATGACCGAGCCCGGTCTCACCCGGGTCGCTCCAGCGCGTCTCCAGCCACCAGGTGCAGCCGGCGCGCTCCCACCCCGCGACCTGCGCGGCCGCGGCGGCGGCGTCGTCCGCCGGGGTCTCGCCCTCGGCGACCATGTCCAGGCCGGGATCGGCGCCGTGCAAGGTGAGCCAGGCCCGGGCGGCCCGCGCGTCAGCAGGCCCCGGCTCCCGGTCGCCGACGTCGAACTGGGGGATGATCCCGTCGCAGCGCAGCACGCGCCGCATCGACCTCTGCCGTGGCCAGAGCCCGACCACCCAGATGGGAATGCGCTCCTGAACCGGGCGGACCGCCGCCGTCAGGTCCATCCGGCCGGTCCGGTACTGGTAGTGCTTGCCCTCGAAGTCGCGCTTGCCGTCCCACAGGCCCCGGATCAGGTCGATGCCCTCATCCAGCATCGCGGCCCGCTCGGGCACGCCCGTCGCCTCGGCGGTGTCCGGCAGGTCGGTGCCGAGCGCCCCGATGCCAACGCCCAGGATCGCGCGGCCGCCGGAGAGCTGGTCCACGGTCGCCACCTGGCTCGCGACCTTCCACGGGCGGCGCCAGGGCAGGGGAGTGAGCATCGTCCCGAGCCGGACCCGCTCGGTCCTGGCCGCCATGGCCGCGAGCAGTCCCCACGCGTCGACGCCGTACGCGGCCTCCCAGACGAACACGCCGTCCCAGCCGGCCCGCTCGGCCAGCACCGCGTCCTCCAGCTGCTGAGTGGCCGTCCCGCCCGGCAGCACGACTGCATATCGCATCCTGCCTCCCGTCCGAGACGGTCCTATCAGACGCCACCGACAGCGAGGTTGCCGCAATTGTCAGGCCTCTTGACTACCGGCTAGTAGGTATGAATCACTGGCACCGAAGTCACCCGCGGCTGAAGGGATGCACTATGACCGTGGTCGACGCCGACTCGCTGCGCAGGAAGTACGCCGAGCGAGCGCGCCAAGCGGCTGCGGCCAGACGGGAACGACCAGTACCTGGAGTTCACCGGCACGTTCGCCGACCTGCTCACCGACCCCTACACCGAGCGGGTCGAGCGCGCGCCCAAGCGCGACCACGTGACCTTCGCCTTCATCGGCGGTGGCTTCGCGGGACTGGTGACCGGCGCCCGGCTGAAGGAGGCCGGCGTCGCGGACGTGCGGATCGTGGAGAAGGGCGGCGACTTCGGCGGCACCTGGTACTGGAACCGGTATCCGGGCGCGCAGTGCGACACCGCGTCGATGATCTACCTGCCGCTGCTCGAAGAGACCGGGCACATGCCCACCGAGCTGTACGTGCACGCGCCGGAGATCCTCGAGCACTGCCAGCGGATCGGCAAGCAGTACGGCCTGTACGAGAACGCGCTGTTCCACACCCGGGTGACCGGCCTGGAGTGGGACGAGGACGCGCGGCCGGCTGGATCGTGCGGACCGACCGCGGCGACGAGTTCACCGCGCAGTACGTGGGCTGGGGGACCGGGCCCCTGCACGTGGCCAAGCTGCCCGGCATCCCCGGCATCGAGTCGTTCGCAGGGCACGCGTTCCACACCAGCCGCTGGGACTACGCCTACACCGGCGGCGATCCCGGCGGCGCGCCGATGGACCGGCTCGGCGACAAGCGGGTCGCGATCATCGGCACCGGCGCCACGTCGGTGCAGTGCGTACCGCACCTGGCGGACGCGTGCCGCGAGCTGTTCGTGTTCCAGCGCACGCCGTCCTCGGTCGACGTGCGCGGCAACCAGCCGATGGACCCGGAGTGGTTCGCCCAGACCGCCACACCACGGCTGGCAGCAGCGCTGGCTGGAGAACTTCGTCGCCAACATGACGCCGGGCGAGTGGCCCGCCGAGGACCTGGTCAATGACGGCTGGACGGACCTGTCCAAGCGGATGCGCGGGCGCGTGCTGGAGCTCAGCAGCGGCAACGTCACGACCGAGCAGCTGATGCGGGAGATCGAGACCGCCGACTTCGAGAAGATGAGTGAGATCCGGGCGCGGGTGACCGAGATCGTCGCCGACCCGCAGGACGCGGACAACCTCAGGGCCTGGTACCGGCAGCTGTGCAAGCGCCCCTGCTTCCACGACGAGTTCCTCGGCCGCCTTCAACGAGCCGACCGTGCATCTGATCGACACCGACGGCGAGGGCGTGCGAGCGGATCACCCCGGCCGGGGTGGTGGCGGGCGGTGTCGAGTACCCGGTCGACTGCATCATCTACGCGTCCGGATTCGAGGTCGGCACCCGCCGACCCGGCGTACGGGCTTCGACGTGACCGGCCGGGACGGTGTCCGGCTGTCGCAGTACTGGGCGGACGGGATGCGCACCCTGCACGGCATTCACGTGCACGGCTTCCCGAACACGTTCGTCGTGCAGCTGTCGCAGGGCGCCAACTTCGTCGCGAACGTGCCGCACAACCTGACCGACTCGGCCCGGACCGTCGCCGCCGTGGTCGGCGCACGCGATCCGCGACGGGCACAAGCAGGTGGAGGTGACGCCGGAGGCGGAGGACGCCTGGATGCAGAAGATGGTCGCCAACCCGGTGATGCGCTCGTTCCTGGCCACCTGCACGCCTGGCTACTACAACAACGAGGGCGGCGAGCTCAGCGCGCACGTCCTGTTCGGCGGCTACGTCGACGGCGCCGCCGCGCTACTTCCGGTACATCGACCAGTGGCGCGCGAGCGGTGAGTTCGCCGGGCTGAGGTTCAGCTAGCCGCCGCCAGCGGCGCGCAGGCGGCCGTGAGCCGCTCGATCTCCCGCCGGGCGTCGGCCGCGCTCGCCGCCAGTGCCTCGATGAACGCGAGATCGCAGCCCGCGGCCGCGTACGCGTCGATCTCGCGGGCCACGTCGGTCAGCGCGCCAGGCCGTCCCGGCTGGCCGTGCGGACCACCACGGAGATGTCGATGTCCGCCGGATCGCGGCCGATCAGGTCGCACTGCCGGGCCAGGGCGGCAAGCTTGCCGGGGACATCCGCGGGCCGGGCGAAGCCGAGATTCCAGTGGTCGGCCCAGCGCGCGACGACGCCCGCGGTGCGGAGTTCCCCCGTTCCCCCGACGACGACTGGCGGACGCGGCCGCTGCACGGGCTTCGGCTCGCAGCGCGCCTCGCGCAGCTGGTAGTGGGCGCCGTCGAACGTGGTGACCGGCTCGGTCAGCAGCCGGACGATCACCTCGACGCCCTCGGCGAACGGGTCCATCCGGATGCGCACGCTGCCGAGGTCGATCCCGTAGGCGCCGCACTCAACCTGGTTCCAGGCCGCGCCGAGGCCGAGCTCGAGCCGGCCGCCGGAGGCGATGTCGAGGGTCGCCGCCATTTTGGCCAGCACGGCCGGATGCCGGTGCGGCATCCCCGACACCAGCACTCCCAGCCGCAGCCGCCTGGTGCGGGCCGCCAGCGCGGTGAGCGCAATCCAGCCCTCCAGGCACGGGCAGGCCGGGTCGTCGAGGAAGGGGTAGAAGTGGTCGCCGGTCCAGGCCGACTCCCACAGCGGCACCTGATCGGCCTCCTCCCACAGCGCGCACAGGCTCTCCCAGGAGATGTTGGCCTGACCGGTGGCAAGCGCGAAGCGCATGGCCGCACTCCTGTCATAGGTTGACGATGTCAACCCAGCATCGCAAGAACTGGTTGACGGCGTCAACTTGTGGCTATCCTGAGCCGGTGCTCTCCACTCGCGACCGGCTGATCGAGGCGGCGACCTGGCTGCTGGACGAGGGCGGCCCGGCGGCGGTGACGCTGCGCGGGCTAGGGCAGCTGGCAGGCGTCTCCCACAACGCCCCCTACAAACACTTCGCGAGCAAGGAAGACCTGCTCGCGGCCGTCGCCGCCCGGCAGCTGGCCCCCGCCGCCAGTCCAGCAGCCACGGGCCGGACCGGCCGGGAGCCGGACGCGCGCCAGCTGATGCACGCCTATGTGCGCTGGGCGCTGCGCTATCCGGCCCGGTTCAAGCTCACGTTCGGCACCTGGTCGCCCCGACAGCAACAGGCCGCGCCGGAACAGGCAGCGCCCCAGCCGGACGCCGCCGGGACGCGCGCGGTCGGCGGCGCTGGTGTCGCCGAACTGGCAACCGCGGCTGCCGCCGCCTGGGACGCGCTGGCCGTCGCCGTCGGGCGCGGGCAGGCCGCGGGCAATCTGCCGGGCGGCGACCCCGAGCGGCTCGCCGCGCTCATCCTGGCGGTGGCGCACGGCGCCATCGACCTCGCATTGAACGGACACCTGTCGCCCGGCGCGAAAGGCCGGGCCCGCCCGCAGGATCTCGTGGATGACCTCTTCGAGCACCTCGGCAGGCCGGGTCAGAGCAGGTAAGCCGCGCCTCAGGCCGGAGTGGCCGCCGCCGGTCGCGCCCCGCAGGCGCGGACCGACGAGCTCGGCCGCGCTGGTGCCGGTCCCTAGACTGGCCAGGTGAGCATCGCGCTGAGCCTGCTGGGGGAGGTGCGCTGGCGGCAGCAGGCAGTGGCAGGCGATCGCCCGCAGGCCCTGCTGGCGGCGCTGGCCGCGCGCGGCGGCCGGCCGGTGCGCGCCGACGAGCTGATCGAGCTGGTCTGGGGCGAGGACGCGCCGGTCAACGGGCTGAAGAGCCTCCAGGTGCTGGTGTCGCGGACCCGCAGCGCGTACGGCGCGGACGTGATCATCAGCGACGGCGTCGGCTACCGGCTCGGCGCCGCGCCCGACGAGGTCGACAGCATCCGGCTCGCGGCGCTGGCCAGGGACGCCGGCGCCGCGCTGGACCGGGACGCCGCGCTCGCCGCGGAACTCGCCCGGGAGGCGGTGGCGCTGGCGGATCGACCTCGCCGATCCGGGCACCCCGGACGGCGGGCCGCTGACGCAGGTCGCGGCGCGCGGCCGCGGCCGACGCCGGGGCGGCCCGGCTCACGCTGGCGCGCGCGGCCAGCCGGATGGGAGCCCACGCCGGCGCGCTGCCGGAGCTCGAGGCCGCGCACGCCGCCCGGCCGGACGACGAGTCCCTGCTCGCTGACCTGCTGCGCACCGAGGCGGCCGTCCGCGGCCCGGCGGCCGCCCTGGAGCGCTACGAGCGCTACCGCAGCGACCTGCGCGACCGCCTCGGCACCGACCCCGGCGAGCCGCTGCGGCGGGTGCACCGGGACCTGCTGGCGCTGGACCGGCCGGTCCGCAAGGGCGTGCGGTACGACGCGACCGCCCTGCTCGGCCGCGACGACGACCTGGACCGGCTGCGCGCGCTCAGCGACGAGCGCGCGGGTGGTGTCGATCGTCGGGGCGGGCGGGCTCGGCAAGACCCGGCTGGCGCAGGCGTCGCGCGGGACGCGCCGGTGCCGGTCGTGCACGTCGTCGAGCTGGCCGGCAGTCTCCGTCGGCCGACGACGTGGTCGGCGAGGTCGGCTCGGTGCTGGGCGTCCGCGACTCGATCCAGGGCCGCCGGGAGCTGACCGCGCAGCAGCGGGCCGACGTCCGCGGCCGCATCGCGCAGCGGCTCGCGCAGTCCTCGGGCCTGCTGGTGCTCGACAACTGCGAGCACCTGATCGACGCGGTGGCGGACCTGGTGGCGTTCCTCGTCTCGGCCACGTCCGGACCTGCACGTGCTCACCACGAGCCGGGCTCCGCTCGGCATCGCGGCCGAGCACGTCTACCTGCTCGGCGAGCTGGAGACCGCCGACGCGGCCGAGCTGTTCACGCGAGCGCGCGGTCGCCGCGCGGCCGAACGTCCGGCTGCCCGCGGCGGCGGTGACCAGCATCGTCGACCCGGCTCGACGGGCTGCCGCTGGCCATCGAGCTGGCCGCGGTGCAGGTCCGGGCCATGACGGTGGAGGAGATCGACCGGCGGCTGGAGAACCGGTTCGCGCTGCTGCGCGGCGGTGACCGCAGCGCGCCGGACCGGCACCAGACGCTGCTGGCGGTCATCGACTGGTCGTGGAACCTGCTCGACGCGAGCGAGCGACGCGCGCTGCGCTGGCTGGCGCTGTTCAACGACGGGTTCACGCTCGAGGCGGCGGAGACGGTGCTCGGCGCTGACGCGATCGCCGCGGTGCAGGGCCTGGTCGGCCAGTCGCTGCTCGGCGTCGCGGGAGTCTCGCGCTCGGGCGTGCGCTACCGGATGCTGGAGACCGTGCGCGAGTTCGGCCGGATGCAGCTCATCGACGCGGGCGAGGACCGGCGAGGCGCGGGCCGCGCTGCGCCGACTGGGCCGTCGGCTACGCCCGGGCCCAGAGCGCGCGGCTGACCAGCGCCGAGCAGTTCGCGGCGATCGACGCGCTGGCCGAGGAGGAGACGAACCTGGCCGACGAGCTGCGCGAGCGCGATCGCCGACGGTGACCCGGCCACGGTGGTCCAGCTGATGGCCGCGCTCGGGATGTTCTGGATGATGCGCGGCGAGCACGTCCGGGTGCTCGTCGTCACCGACGCGGTGTTCGACGCCATCGGCGACTGGGAGCCGCCGCCGGAGCTGCGGGACGCGATCCACTCGGCGACAGCGATCATGATGGCCAACTCGATGGTCGGGGGCAGCGAGCGGCTCGCCCGGATGCGGGCGACGCTGCAGCGGCTCGGGCGCCGGATCGGGCGAAGTGCGGCTGTCCGGGCTGGCCACCGCGATGCTGACGGTCGACCCGGACGACCCCGGGCGCCTTCGGGTCCCGGCTGGAGCAGCTCGCGTACGACGGGCGACCGGGAGACCGCGGCCGCCGCCTGCTTCTGGCTCAGCAACCTGCGGGAGAACGCCGGCGACATCCCCGGCGCGATGGCGGCCGCGCGAGCGCGCGCTGGAGCTGGTCGGCCGACGCCGACGGGCCGTGGGCCTGGGCCATGCCGCGGGCGATGCTCGCGCAGCTCACCCTGCACCAGCGGCGACCGGGCCGCGGCGGTCGGGCACGCGCGGGCCGCGCTGCCGGTGATGCAGCGGCTCGGCGCCGGCGACGACGAGCTCCAGCTGCGGTGCGCTGCTGGTGTTCTGCGCGATCGCCGACGGGCGGCTGGCCGAAGCCGAGGCCGAGCTCGCCGCCATGGACGGGGTCAGCGAGAGCTGGAGCGGTTTCGGCGGCCGGGCTTTCCGGGAGGTCGCCGCGGCCGAGCTGCTGCTGGCCCGGGGCGAGCACGCGGCCGGCCTGGCCGCGCACCGCGACTGCATGGCCCGGATGCGCGAGCTTGAGTTTCCCGGCATCCCGCGCACCGGGCTGGAGCCGTGGGCGATGTTCGGCACGTCGATGGCACTGGCCGCGCACGCGCACTACGCGACGGAGCCGGACGACGAAGCGCACGGGCTCGCGCTGTACCGGCAGTGCCGCGCGGACGCGCTGCGGTCGCTCGCCACCGAGGAGGCGGACCGGGACTATCCGGTCCTCGGCATGCTGCTGCTCGCGCTCGGATCGTGGAGCCTGCTGCGCCGGGCCGGCCCGGCGCCGGACGCGGCCGTCCTGCTCGCGCTCGCCGACCGGTTCGCCTACAACAGCGCGACCCCGACGCTGCTGTGGGAGCGGATCGAGCCGGCCGCCGAGGCGGCGGCACCCGGCCTGATCGCCGAGCTCCGCGGCCAGTACGCCGGCCGCCGCCCGGCCGACCTGCTGACCGAGGCCTGCCAGGCGGTGGAGCGGCTGCCGGCCTGAGCGGTCCGCGGCCCGGCCAGGCACGGGCTAGATGTGCCGCTTGTAGCTGGCGACCGACAGCGGCGCGAAGATCGCGATGACGGCCAGCCCGGCCAGCAGCGTCCAGCCGACCTCGCTGCTGATCATCGCGTGGTTGGCGAGCGCCCGGGTGGCCGAGACCAGGTGCGACACGGGGTTGACCCGGACGAACGCGGCCAGCGGGCCGGGCAGCGTCTTGACCGGGACGAACGCGTTGGACAGGAACGTCAGCGGGAACAGGATCATCATCGAGAACCCCTGCACGGCCCGGGCGCTGCGCGCGATCGTGCCGATGAAGGTGAAGATCCACGCCATCGCCCAGCCGGTGAAGATCGCCAGCACGATCGCGCCGAACACGCCGAGCGCGCCGCCGCCCGGCCGGTAGCCGATGATCATGCCCATGACGAACGTCAGGCCGCCGGCGATGAGGTAGCGGACCAGGTCGGCGCCGAGCCTGGTAACAGGTGCGGCAGCTTCGCGACGCCGGAGCGGGCAAAGTGAAGTGCGAAACGGCGAGCGGAGCCAAGAGCGACCGCGCCGCGCTTCGCCGATTGCTCGACCAGCTCGACGCCGACGACGTGTGTGTTTCGGCACCAAGGCGGGACCCCGGTGCCGAACTGATTTAGCGCTATGATTGAATTTACGAATTCGACAATTCGGTGGGGTCCCGATCGGCGCCGATTGGGACCCCGCATCAAGCGAGCTTTTGTGCGCTAAGTCAACTATTTACAGCGCGCCCGCGCCGGGGTCCCGCCTTAGCGCCTAAACACATACCCCATCCAGCGCTCGACATGCGATCGCACCGTCCGGTGCTATCGCGGTCTCGGACACGACGGCCACGCCAAAACCAAGCTCCACTATGTGAAGAAGAGTCTCGAAGCTGACGTCGTGAACCTGGACGTCGGGTCGGAAGCCGGGTGATATGAGCTGGCTGAGGATAAATTCCTCGACATCGGGTCCGCGGCCACCTCTCGTAACGATAAAGCGCCGGTCCCGGAGCGATGAGAGCGGAATCATCGCCTCGGTAGGTCGAACAAGATCTTGCCTGCGCTCTGCCACATAGAGTTGCTCTTGCCCAAGCGCCACGCTCTGACAACCAGGCGCAGTAGGCCGACCCGTCACGAAAGCGATGTCGAGCCGGCCGTCGATCACACCCCCAATTGAGCTCTGTGTGGTACCTTCCTCGAAGTGACATTCTATTGCTGGGTGGCGGAGGTGGTACTCACCAACCGGCCTTCGGAGAAACTCGTTGCGAAGCGACGTAAACATCCCAAGGCGGACGGCGCCGCCCTGACCTCGGCGAACCGCATGCAGGGCACCCACCGCATTCGTAAAGTGCTGTGCACCCACTGCCGCTTCATTGACAAATCGTTGTCCGGCCGCGGTCAAATGCACCCCCTTATGATCTCGGTCGAAGATCGAGATGCCGAGACGGCGCTCAAGCATCTGCACTCTTCGGCTTATTGTGGATTGCGGAAGGTCAAGGCTTAGCGCAGCTCGCCGAAAGCTACCTTGCTCAACGACGGCTAGCACATAGCGGAGATGGCGGAGGTCAAGAGAGAGATCAGGCAACGTCAGTACCTCCAACACCCACAGCGCTTGCGACACTGTTCGCCAAGGCATCACTCGAAGACGGATCGTCGTCGGGTCGGAGGCGAACGACCAATGGGTCGATGTGCCGCCCGAGGCGGTCGCGTTCATGGGCGAGGCTATTATGAGACGGGCAACTATTTCGGCCCCGACCGCCGCCGCATGGAAATGGACACCCCGGATGGCCGCCGCGTCGGCCTGGCTGGCCACGCGCGTTACCATTTCATGCGCTCGCCCGATGCCGGCATCGTCAAGCACGAAGTCTTCGCAGCGCCGCTCCGTCCGATGCTGGACCTCGCCTGATGCAGACTAAGCCAGTTCGATGATGCTGCAGCCATAGGCGGGGAGCCTCATGCGGCCTGCCTTCACCTGCGCGTCGCCGAGCAGATCGGTACCCTTTGGAATATTCGGCACGTCTGCCGGCTCGCCCAGCGTGTTGAGGATGAACAGCAGGCGGCGGTCCTTGCTTTCGCGGATGGTCGCTTCGACGCCGGCCGGCATGTCGGCGATGAGCGGCACGATACCGGCGGGCGCCAGCACCTGATCGGCCAGCACCTCGACCAGAGCATCGCTGAGGTATGTGCCGAGGTAGATCACATTGCCCTTGCCGACTTTGCGCGAAGTCATCGCGGCTTGGCCCTCGGCGAAGCGGCTGGCCCAGCTGCCGATAACCTCCGTGCCGGGCGCGACGTTAAGCAGCTCATAAAGATGCGCCGCCGTCACCTGCGCATTCCCGATCTTGAGCTCGTATTGGCGGCTCGCCGACGTCGCCGGCAGCTTCTTGCGCACCGTGTTGGCACCGAAGCGGCCGCCATGCTCGAACAGGCCGTCGCCGCCGATGGGCGTCAGCAACCCGAACTCCTCGACCGTGATCCCGGCCAGCGCCGAGAGCGTCTTGCCCGGCGAGGTGTCGCGGATGACGTGGTTGTTAACGTCGCGTGATCCGGTGCGGCCGCCCAGGATTACCGTTCCACCCGCCTTAGCGAAGGCCTCGATCCGCGCCGTCCACGCATCGGTCCATTTCAGCCAATGCGGCACGTAGAGCGCCTTGAGCTTGCTGAGATCATCCTCGGGATGGATGAAGCCGCAGGCGATGTTGTGGCGGTAGCAATAGCGGTGCAGCAGCGTCGCATCGTCCTGCGGGCTCGGCATGCCGATGGGGTAGGAGCGGTGCATCTCCTGATTGTCGAAATCTGATCCGGCGATGCCCAAATCCATGCGCACATGCGTGCCGAGGATCTTGTCCTTGAGCGCCGTGACCTCACCCGCAAACTGCTTGGCCTCGTCATAGCGCCGCCGCGGGATGTCGTCGTGATCGATGATGCCCATCCAATAGATCTCGGCGCCGAAATGCGCCGGCCGCCAGCGGAAGAACATCACGCCATCGGCGCCGCGCGCCACCGAGGTATAGGCCATGCGGCGCATCTCGCCGGGTTCGGGCGTCAGCGTCGAGAAGTTCGGCTGCGCACCGAAGCCCGATTGCTGCTCGGGCACGATGAAGTTGCCGGTGAAGCCGCGGCAGATGTCGAGATGCAGCGCCTGCACCTCGCCGACGCCCCCAAGGCGCTGCATCTCGTCATAGAGGTGCGGATAGATGTCGAAGCCGAGAAAATCGAGATCGGTCGAGAACTCGCCGCGGAAGTCGATGTCGTCGATCCGCCCCAGATTGTGGAAGACGAACCAGTCTGAATTGGTGGCGCGCAGGATCAGCACCTGATCGTGCTGGAACCGCGCCGTGACGAAGGCTAGGAAGCGGTGATAGTCGACCACATGGGTCGGCCCGACCGGCGCAGGGGCGTAGTCGAGGGGCAGCACCACTTGATCGAAATCGTCGTAGGCGGTGGCCCAGAAATGCCCGCCCCACGCATCGTTGAGCGCGGCGATGGTCTTGTACTTGTCCTTGAGGAAGGCCTGGAACTCGGCCAGAGTCACCGGACCGTAGGACAACGATCCAGAGGTGTTGAGCTCATTGTCCGTCTGCCAGCCGATGATGTGCGAATTGCCGCGATAATGCTCGGCCATCGCTTTAGTGATGCGCTTCGAATACTCGCGGAACACTCCGCTCGCAAGATTGGCGTGCTGGCGCGAGCCATGGCTCATGGCGCGGCCATTGGCATCGACGCGCAACACTTCGGGATAACGCGCCGTCAGCCAGCGCGGCGGCGTCGCCGTCGGCGTGCACATGATGGTCTTGATGCCAGCCTTGCCCAGCACATGTATGGCGCGGTCGAATAAATCGAAGTCGAACGTCCCCTCATGCGGCTCGATAATATGCCAGGCGAATTCCGCAAGCCGCACCGTGTTGAAGCCCGCCGCGGCCATGCGGTCGGCGTCGCGCTGCCAATAGCTCTCATCGACATGCTCCGGATAATGCGGGGCGCCGACGAGGAAAGTGTCGGTCGAGATCGGCCGCCAGACAGAGAGCGGCGAGGATTTCGAGGCCGTCGTCATAGTCGGAAAACTCCAGGCGATAGTCTATTTGATGGAGCCGGCGGTGAGGCCGCCCTGCCAGAACCGCTGCAGCAGCAGGAACACCACGATGACCGGGATGATGCTGACCAGCGCGCCGGTGAGGATGATCGAGAACAGCACCTCTCCGCCGCCGCCGCCCTGCTGCGCGAGCTGATACCAGGTCGCAAGGCCCACTGTGATCGGCTGGTACTCCTGCGAGCGCAGCACGATGAGCGGCAGGAAGTAATTGTTCCAGGTCCCGACGAACGAGAGCAGCGCCACGGTCACCATGCCCGGCGCCACCAGCCGCAGCACGATGGCGCGGAAGATCACGAACTCGCCGGCACCATCGATACGCGCTGCGTCGAGCAGTTCGTCGTCGACGCCCTGCTCGATATAGACGCGCATCAGATAGACGCCGATCGGCGAGATCATCGAGGGCAGGATCACGCCCAGCGGATTGTCGCTGAGACCCGAAAGCGCCAGCAGCAGGAAGATCGGCACGACGAGGGCCGTCTGCGGGATCATCACAGCGCCCAAGACCAGCGCAAACAGCAGATTGCGGCCGACGAATTTGAACTTGGCGAACGCATAGCCTGCCGCGGTAGCAAAGATCGCGGCACCGAGCCCGGCGACGGTCGAATAGAGCACGCTGTTGAACATCCAGCGCATGAAGACGCCGTTGTCGCGCGCCAGCAGATCGCTCAGATTCTGCCAGAGGTTGAACTCGGTGCCGAAGCCGAAGCCGAACGTGGTGAACAGGTCGCCATTCGTCTTCGTTGCCGATAGGACCAGATAGACCAGCGGCACGAAGCTGTAGACGAGGAACAGTGACAGCAGCAGCGTGAGGATGATCCGCGAGCGCCGCCGTTCGCCGGGCCGGCGCTTGGCAGCTTCGAAGGTGGCGATGTCGGTGGTCGCAGTCATCATTGCTCCGGCCGACGACGGTTGGTGATCAGGGTGAAGATGTAGGAGGCACCGGCGATCACGATGCCAAGCACGAACGAGACGGCGGCCGCATAGCCATACTGCTGGTTCGAAGTCGCCAGCGAATAGGCATAGAGGTTCGGCGTGTAGCTCGAATTGATGGTGTTACTGGCGAGCGCGCGCATCAAATACGGCTCATTGAACAGCTGCAGTGTGCCGTTGATCGAAAAGATGATGGTGAGCAGGATCGCCGGCCACAGCAGCGGCAGCTGGATCAGCCGCGCAAATTGCCAGGGCGAGGCGCCATCGATCTGCGCGGCCTCGGCGAGGTCCGACGGGATCGCCTTCAGCGCGGCGTAGTAGATCACCATATTGTAGCCGACATATTCCCACGTCACGATGTTGGCCAATGAGAAGATCATCGCGCCCGGCGACAGGAAGTCCGGCGGCGGCAGGTTGAACGCCTTGGCCATCTGCGTGAACGGGCCGAAGTTGGGGCCGTAGAGATAACCCCACATGATCGTCGCGATCACGCTCGGCACGGCGTAGGGGAGGAAGAAGCCGAGCCGGAAGACGCCCTTGGCATAGACCTGGCCGCGATCGAGCACGATAGCGAACAACAGCGCCAGGCCCAGCATGATCGGCACCTGCACGATGCCGAACAGAACGAGGTTCCACACGCCGCCCCAGAATTTTGCATCCCCCGCCACCTTGATATAGGCGGCGGCACCGGCAAACTGCCGGCCACCGACAAGGGTGTCGCGAAACAGGCTCATATACAGCGCGTAGGCGAGCGGCGCGACGATGAAGGCGATGAAAAGCAAGAGGAACGGCGCCAGGAACAGATAAGGCGCAATCTTTTTTGCACTGAAACTGCGTGCGGACGCGATGCCCATTGTCGCGGACTGCGAATTCCACATGCCGGTCCCCCGTCCGTCTGGCGAAATGAAAAGGAACGGGCGCGCCAACGTCAGGCGCGCCCGCTATCCCCGGGAGGAGTTAGCCGACGGTAAAGCCTTGTTCCTTGGCGAAGGTGACGACGGCAGCCTGGATGCGATCGAATGCATCCGATAGCGTGCCGTTTCCCCTCAGCGACGCGCCAAATTCATCTTCCATCGACTGGTACAAGAAGTCCTGGAACGGGCTCCACTCAAAGTTGCTGACTGCGGCCGCCGATTTGGCGAACACTTTATTGACCGCCTGGCCACCGTAGAAGTCCATCTTCTGTCCGGCGAACTCGGCGCTGGTCAGCAGAGCGGTGGTGCATGGGAACAGGAACTGCTTGGTGGTGTAGAGCTTTGTGGCTTCGGGATTCGTAGTCAGCCAGATCGCGAGTTCGGCGGCCTCGGGCAGATGCTGGGTCGCTTTCATCACGGCCAGCGCTGAGCCACCCCAATTGCCGGTCGCGAACTTGCTCGCGTCCCACTGCGGCAGATCGGCGGCACGCCACTGGCCCACGCTGGTCTTGGCGACCGAGGTCAGGAACACCGGACCCCAGCCGGCGGTGAGCCAGGTGGCATAGCGGCCCGAGTCGAGGCCGGTGTACCACTCATTGTTGAACCCCGGCTTGGTCTCGATGACACCCGCGGTAATAAGGTCCTGCCAATAGGCGGCGAAGTCCTTAGAAATCTTGTCGTTGATGTTGATCGCGAGCTTGTCGCCATCGCGGCTGATCGGCTTCCAACCCATCGGCCACAGAAGACCATTGACCCAACCGCCGTTGCTGAACAACGCGTCCGTCAGGAAGACATTGGGGTCGGCCGCATGCAGCTTCTTGGCGGCATCGGCAAATTCCGCCCAGGTCGCGGGCGGCGTGATGCCATGCTTGTCGAGAATGTCCTTGCGGTAGAGCATCGCCATCGGACCGGAATCCCATGGCATGCCGCTGACAACATCACCCTTGGCGACCTGGGTCCACGTGCCTTCGGGGAACTCCGCCTTGTGCGGGTTTGCCCACTGGCCGATATCGCCGAACGCGTCGACCTGGCGGAAGCTCTCGAGGAACTGGAATTCGATATGGACGACGTCGGGCAGGCCGCTGCCCGCCTTCAGGCCCGCACGGACCGCCTGATACTCCGGGGCGCCCTGGCCGGCATTCACGAGTTTGACCTGGATGCCCGGATGCGCGGCGTTGAACATGTCGACCTGCGTCTGGAAATCCGGCAGCCACGACCACAGAAGCAGCTTGACGGGATCGGCAGCGCGAACTGCCGCCGGCAGGGCCGCTACCGCAACGCTCGCACCCGCAACTTTCAAGAAGTCACGACGCTGCATCGTCCGCCCAAGCGGATTGAAACTCTTCGTCATTGAAGTCCTCCCACGAAAGATACGCTCCCACACGATGCAGGACGCATTTTTTCTTTCAGTTAGAAACTTAATGCCGAGATTCAATCGCTGTCAATCGCGATCGATTGATCTTTAGTCGGCCATCACGAGGTTATCGGCGGGGTTGAGCGTCGTCGCATCGAGCACCAGGCGCACCGCTCCAAGCACGATGTCGCGGTGTCCCAGCGCGCCTATCACGAGGCGCGGCGGGTCGTACACATTGCCCTTGAGGCGGTGCCGCAGCACATCGAGCACCAGATCACCGCCGACGACGACCCGGCCCGCCAGTACGATGATTTCAGGGTTCATGAAGGCCGCAACACTGCCCACCGCCATCGTCGCATAGTCGAGCAGTTCGGTCAGGACTGGCGCGATTTTGCCCGCCTGCCGGTCGGTGACAGCAGCCAGGGTGAGCTTCCCCGCCGCATACTGCGTGTTGGCCTCTTCGAGCATCTTGGTCGCCTGTTCGGGGATGCCGAAAAAGCGCAGCGATTGCTTGTCGCCCAGATGTTCGAACGGCCGCCCGGTGAGGAGGGGGTCATCGAGATACCAGGCGAGCTCGCCCGCCGCATGCGAGTGCCCGCCATAAAGCTTGCCGTCGATGACGACGCCCGCGCCGGCGCCGGGCCCGATCGAGAGGCTCACGACGCTGTCGGCGCCGCGCCCGGCCCCGAATCCCCATTCGCCCACGGCGGCGAGGTTGCGCCCGTTCTCGACGACGACGGGCATCTGAAAATGTTCGCTGAGCCGCGCCCGCAACGGCATGTCGCGCCAGCCGAGCCCGAGCGTCAGCACCACTTCGCCCGCCGGCTGCCTGACGATCGAGGGCAGGCCAATGCCGATGCCGCGAATGGTCTGGCCGCGCGGGCGGGGAGCCGCCATCAGCCGGCGGATCAGGCCGACCAGCTTTTCGAAATTGCGCTCGCCATCATCGTCGGCCGTCTCGTGCATTTCTGTCTGCACGACGCCTTCGAGATTGGCCACGGCGCCATAGAACTCGCCCTTGCCGGCCTCGATGCCGATGATCGCATGCGCCGCGCCGCGGAACTTGATGCGTGCCCGGGGACGGCCCCGCGACGTCTCGTCGAAGCCGTCATAGGCGACCAGATCCTCGGCGATCAGATCCTCGATCACGCGCATCACCGTCGGCAGGCTGATGTTCAGCCGCTCGGCCAGGCTCGATGGCGAAATCACCCCGTCGGTGCGGATCAGATCCACTGCGGCCGACCGGTTCAGGCGGCGCAAGAGGCTCGATGTCGTTGACTGTCGCTTCATCGGACAGGCCAGTTTCTACTAGGCCGGCGCACCGGCAACGAGCGTCGGCATAAACCAGAACCGCCCGCGAGTCCGCTTTTTTTGCTGCTGGGTCGTTCGACCTCACGCCGCGCCGGGCGGCACCAGTGATTGCGGCTGCGGTTCGAGGATCGTCCGAGAACGCGGCCTCGAGATCAACTGTGACGAAGCAGAGTTGCGCTATGGGCGAGCTGCCGAGGCCACGCGATGGAGAGTGCCGTTCGTCCACGATCATGCTTTCCTTCGTGGGTCTCGAGCATCGGTCTATCGTCTGCGGAGTTGGAGTAAAGGCGTCTGCGTTAACGCTCAGTTGATTCTTGATTTGTCGGTTTGGTTGTGCGCAGCTCGCCTCGCAAAGACGGAGGAGATAATGCTCGACTGGCGCAGCCGTCGCCGGCTTGGCTCGACTTGGCTTAGCGTCACTGGCGTTTGCATCGGGACCAGCCCGCTTGGAAGCGTGCCTGATCTGTACGGCTACGCTGTCGACGAAGATCGGGCGGTCGCCACGATCAGGGCCGTATTCGACAGTTCGATCAATTTTCTGGACACCTCCAACAATTACGGGGCTGGCAGGGCCGAGAGCCGCATCGGCGTGGCGCTTCGCCAAGGGGCAGCTCCATCGGGCTTCGTGATTGCGACCAAGGTCGACGCCAATTCGGAAACCCACGACTTTTCCGGGGACCGCGTCCGGCGCTCGTTTGAAGAGAGTCTCGAGCGGCTGGGCCTTGATCGAGTGGAGCTGTTGCATCTTCACGATCCGGAATTCCATGTTGACTTCAAGAAGGCAATGAAACCGGGAGGTGCAGTGGAGGCTCTAGTCCGGCTGCGCGATGGCGGTACGGTGGGCTACATCGGGATCGCCACCGGTGCGATCGCTGTCGTCACCAGCTATGCCGAGACGGGTGTGTTCGACGTTGTGCTAAACCACAACCGCTACACGCTCGTTGACCGATCGGCGGAGTCACTGATGGAGCTATGCGCTAATCGCAAGATCGGCTTCATCAATAGCGCGCCCTATGGAGGAGGCATCCTCGCACGCGGGAGCGCCGCCAGCTCGAAATACGGCTACGCGACCGCGCATCCCGAGGTCATGCGCGCTGTTCAGGCGATGGAGGCCGCCTGCGCCCGGTACGACGTACCGCTCGCGGCAGCCGCGCTGCAGTTCTCGTTGAGGACCGAGATCGTCGGGTCGACTGTCGTCGGTGTTTCTAGCCCGTCGCGGCTTGAGGAGACAGCGGCACTTGCCGATGCCGTTATTCCCCCAGAACTTTGGCGCGAGCTCGAGACCCTCGTCCCACCACGCGAGACCTGGCTGTCCTGACGCGCTGCGTCAGGGGCGGGCGAGAAGCTCGCTCGGAATTTCAGCAGCTCGATGGTCACGCCGAGCCGGCGCGCTTCTCCGGGCTGCAGCTGTCGATTTGCACTTCATGGTGAGACTCGGTCAATCCGAGGAGGGTTTGGGCATTTCATATGAGACTGGCGCGGCGATCCATTCTCGCATGAATTGCTCAAGCGAATGCCGCTTCCTTCTCTACCGCAGGCTTCCACGCCT
>CAVSCN010000031.1:0-94637 GCA_963726425.1 uncultured Actinomycetota bacterium
CTGCTGGCTTCAACTCATCGTATTGCTCTGGGGGCGGCCGGAATCAACCGGGTCGTGGAGCGCGACCTGTCCGACACCGAGCTGGCGGGCCTGCGGGCGGCCGCCGATGCGGTGCGGGCCAAGCAGGCGGACGTCGCCAGCATGTAAGCGAGGCGGAAAGTCAGGGCCAGGCCGTGACCCTTCCGCTTGTAGCCAGAGGTGGCCGACGAGGGCCGGACGCCGGGAGATCCCGGCGTCCGGCCCTCGTCTGGGCTTGGCCTCAGCCGGCCGCGAGCCGGCGCAGCGCCAGTTCCGTGTACAGCGCCGTGCCATCCGGACAGCATCGCGTCGTCGAACACCGCCTCCGCCGAGTGGTTGAACGGCGCCGCGAACGGGTCGGTGTCGGGCGGGCACGCGCCGAGCATCAGGAATGCGCCCGGCACCTGGTCCAGCACGTAGGAGAAGTCCTCCGAGCCGGTGAGCGGGTTGGGCGCGGTGATGTACCGGCCGTCGCCGAGCACGTCGGCGACCGTCTGCTCCGCGAACGCCATTTCCGCGTCGTCGTTGACCGTGACCGGGTAGCCGTCCACGAACTCGGCCTCGGCGGTCAGCCCGTGCGCGGTGGCGACGTCGCGGCAGACCCGCGGCGCCGACCGCTGCACGGCGTCCCGCGCCTGCGGCGAGAACGACCGGATCGTCGCGACGAACGTCGCCTCGTCGCTGATGACGTTGTCGACCGTGCCGGCGTGGAACGTGCCGACCGTCAGCACGATCGGGTCGAAGACGTCGAACTGCCGGGTCACCATCGCCTGCAGGGCGAGCACGATCTCGCACGCGACCGGGATCGGGTCCGCGGCGTAGTGCGGCTGGGAGCCGTGCCCGCCGCGGCCGCTGGACGGTGACGTGCAGCGTGTCGGCGGCGGCCATGATCGGGCCGGGCCGGCTGGCGAGCAGCCCGAACGGGCAGCAGGCCGGAGGCCACGTGCAGCGCGTAGGCCGCGACCGGCTGCTCGCCGGCCGCGTCGAGCACGCCCTCGGCGATCATGATGCGGGCACCGCCGGGGCCTTCCTCGCCCGGCTGGAACATGAAGATGACGTTCCCGGCGAGGTCGGCCTGCCGGGCGGACAGCAGCCGGGCCGCGCCCGCCAGCATGGCGGTGTGCAGGTCGTGGCCGCAGGCGTGCATCGCGCCGTCGATCCTGGACGCGTACGGCAGCCCGGTGCGCTCGGTGACCGGCAGCGCGTCCATGTCCCCGCGCAGCAGCACGGTCTGGCCCCGGCTGGCCGCCGCGCAGCACCGCGGTGACCGAGGTCAGGCCCTGCGCCGGTGCTGATCTCCAGCGGCAGCCCGGACAGCGCGTCGAGCACCTTGCGCTGGGTCCTGGGCAGGTCGAGGCCGATTTCCGGCTCGGCGTGAATCGACCTGCGCAGCTCGGCCAGGTCGGCGGATATGGCAGCTGCCTCGTCGCGAATCGCGGCCACCGGCTCACCGTCTCTCTCAGTCCGGAATTTCCGATGTCGGAATTGGTACTTGTGGGGCTATTCAGTAAGTCGGCGAGCGGCGCGAGCGGCGCCGCCGACGCGCCATGCCGGTGAGTACAGCTCGTCCGCGCGGGCAGACTGCATAGACTATTGCAAACTACCGCGCGGTCCAGGTGGCGCCGCGGCCGGGATCTTGGCGGCCAGCGCGCATGTCGGCCGGTAGCACCGGAGCGCGACAGAACCCAGCGCACGCCATATCGACGAGGTCAGGGATCCGGACGTGAATATCGGCTGGAGCATTCTCCTCGTTCTTGCGGTGATCTTCATCGGCGGCTTCTTCGCGGCCGCCGAGATGGCCCTCGTATCGCTGCGGGAAGGCCAGGTCCGTGCGCTCGGCAGGCGCGGCAAGCGCGGCCAGCGGGCCGCCCGGCTGGCCCAGGACCCCAACCGGTTCCTGGCCGCGGTTCAGATCGGCGTGACCCTGGCCACGCTGATGTCCGGTGCGTTCGGCGCGGCGCTGCTGGCCGACAAGCTGGCCGCGGGCTCGACTGCACGGCCTGTCCGGCGACGTGTCCACGCCGCTCTCGGTGGTCGTCGTGACGCTGATCATCTCGTTCTTCACCCTGGTCCTGGGCGAGCTCGCGCCCAAGCGGCTCGCGCTGCAGCGGAACGAGCGGGTGGCCCTGTTCGCGGCCCCGGCCGTCGACCGGCTGGCCACCATCGCCCGGCCGCTGGTCTGGCTGCTGTCCAGGTGCACGAACGTGGTGGTCCGGCTGCTCGGCGGCGACCCGACCGCCACCGCGGAGTGATGACCGACGAGGAACTGCGCGACCTGGTGGCGGGCCACCAGGCCCTCAGCCCGGACGAGCGGCATATCGTCGGCGAGGTGTTCGACGCAGGCAAGCGGCAGATCCGCGAGGTGCTGGTGCCGCGCACCGAGGTCGAGTTCCTGCCCGCATCGATGCCGATCGAGGACGCGGTCGCGCTGGCCACGGAGCAGGCGCGGTACTCCCGGTTCCCGGTCTACCAGGAGTCCTACGACGACGTGATCGGCTTCGTGCACGCCCGGGACCTGATCGACAGCCGTTCCGGCCAGGCGGGCAAGCGGGTGGGCGAGGTCTGCCGGCCGGTGAAGTTCCTGCCGATCAGCAAGATGGTTCTGTCCGCTTTGTCGGAAATGCGGAAGGATCGCGCCCACCTCGCGATCGTCGTGGACGAGTACGGCGGAACGGCGGGGATCGTCACGCTGGAGGATCTCGTCGAGGAGCTCATCGGCGACATCCAGGACGAGTACGACGAAGACGACTCGCATCCGCGCCAGCTGCACGGCGGCGAGCTCGAGGTCGACGGCCTGCTCAACCTGGACGAGTTCGCCGAGCAGACCGGGCTCGAGCTGCCCGAGGGCCCGTACGAGACGGTGGCGGGCTATCTGCTCGCCGCGCTCGGCCACCTGCCGGCCGACGGCGAGTCGGCCGAGGTCAGCGGCCGGAGGCTGACCGTGACCCAGCTGGACGGACGCCGGATCGCCCGGCTGCGGGTCAGCCCGGCGCCCGCCGAGACGCCCGCCGGGACGGCGCCGCCGGGGCCGCGGCTGGCTGACCGGCGGGCCGCTAGACTGCGCAGCATGCCACCAGGCGAGCAGACGGTGCCGGAAGTCCCGGCCGGGCTGAGTGCCGGCCCGGTGCTCGTGGTCGACTTCGGCGCCCAGTACGCGCAGCTGATCGCGCGCCGGGTGCGCGAGCATCACGTGTACTCGATGATCGTGCCGAGCACGATGTCGACGGCCGAGATGCTGGCGCTGGGGCCGTCAGCGCGATCATCTTGTCCGGCGGCCCGGCCTCGGTCTACGCCGACGGCGCGCCGCCCGGGCCGGACGGGCTGTTCACCGCCGCGGCTGCCGGTGCTCGGCATCTGCTACGGCTTCCAGCTCATGGTGCGCGACCTCGGCGGCGAGGTGCGCCACACCGGCACGGGCGAGTACGGTGCGACCGCGCTGCACCTGGCCGAGGACGCCGGGCGTGCTGCTCGAAGGGCTGCCGAGCCACCAGCAGGTGTGGATGTCGCACGGCGACACCTGCGCGGCCCGCGCCGCCCGGCTTCACGGTGACGGCGAGCACCGACGGCACTCCGGTGGCCGCCGCCGAGGACGCCGACCACCTGCCTGTTCGGCCTGCAGTTCCATCCCGAGGTCCTGCACACCGAGCAGGGCATGGTCATGCTGAACCGGTTCCTGACGGCGGCGGGCTGCCGCGCCGACTGGACCATGCGCGGCGTCATCGAGGAGCAGACCGAGCGGATCCGGGCGCAGGTCGGCGACGGCCGGGCGATCTGCGGGCTGTCTGGCGGGGTCGACTCCGCCGTCGCCGCCGCGCTGGTGCAGCGCGCCATCGGGTCGCGGCTGACGTGCGTGTTCGTCGACCACGGGCTGCTGCGCGCGGGCGAGGCGGATCAGGTCGAGAAGGACTTCGTGGCCGCGACCGGGGTCGAGCTCAAGGTCGTCGACGCCAGCGCCGGCTTCCTGGCCGCGCTGGCGCGGAGTCACCGACCCGGAGTCCAAGCGCAAGATCATCGGCCGCGAGTTCGTCCGCGCCTTCGAGCGGGCCGCCGCCGAGATCGCCGGCGAGCATCACGAGGCGGCCGGCTTCCTGGTGCAGGGCACGCTCTACCCGGACGTGGTGGAGTCCGGCGGCGGCACCGGCACCGCGAACATCAAGTCGCACCACAACGTCGGCGGCCTGCCGGACGACCTGGCGTTCGAGCTGGTCGAGCCGCTGCGCGACCTGTTCAAGGACGAGGTGCGCGAGGTCGGCGCCGAACTCGGGCTGCCGGACGCGATCGTGTGGCGGCAGCCGTTCCCCGGGCCCGGGCTGGCGATCCGGATCGTCGGCGAGGTGACGGCCGAGCGGCTGCGGATCGTGTCGGCCGCCGACGCGATCGCCCGGGCCGAGCTGTCCGCGGCCGGCCTGGACCGGTTCATCTGGCAGTGCCCGGTGGTGCTGCTCGCCGACGTCCGGTCGGTCGGCGTGCAGGGCGACGGCCGCACCTACGGCTACCCGGTCGTGCTCCGGCCGGTGACCAGCGAGGACGCGATGACCGCCGACTGGGCCCGGGTGCCGGACCCGGTGCTGGCGAAGATCTCCACCCGGATCACCAACGAGGTGCCCGAGGTAAACCGGGTGGTGCTCGACATCACGAGCAAGCCGCCGGCCACGATCGAGTGGGAGTGAAGGCGGCCAGCCTCAGCCGATGTTGTGGCGGTGCGCGTAGCCGATGGCCGCGGCCCGGTCCCGTGATCCGGTCTTGGCGAAGATCCGGCTGATGTGCGTCTTGATCGTGTGATTGCTGAGGAACAGCTGGGCGGCGATCTCCGGGTTGGTCAGCCCGCGGGCGATCAGGGCGAGGATCTCGACTTCGCGCGGGGTCAGGTCATCCGGCGCTGGCGCTCGGCCCTGGCTCGGCGGCCCGGCGGAACCGGTGCCGCGGTGCGGCGGCCAGCAGGGTCGCGTGCGCGCGCGGGTCGATCACCGTGAGGCCGCCGGCCGCCGCGTGCAGGGCCTGCGCGATGTGCATCCGGTCGGCGTCCTTGGTGAGGTAGCTGCGCGCGCCGGCGTGCAGCGCGTCCAGCACGGACCGGTCGTCGGCGTACGTGGTGAGGACGACGACCGCCACCTCGGGATGCTCCGCGGCCAGCCGCTTGGTGGCGCCGACCCCGTCCAGCACGGGCATGTGCAGGTCCAGCAGGATCGCGTCGGGCTCGTGCTCGGCCACCCGCGCCAGCGCCTGCTCGCCGTCGGCCGCCGCGCCGACGACCTCGATGTCGGGCAGCCCGCCGAGCAGCAGGACCAGGCCCTCCCGCACGCTGGCCTGGTCATCGGCGATGACGATGCGCAGCTGCGGTCATGAGGACTGGTCCATGTCCTCCGGCCGGGAGCGGGCCCGGCAGTTCGGCGGTCACCACCCACTGATTATCCCGGCGGCCGGCCTGCAGGCTGCCATCGAGCAACCGCAGCCGCTCGTCGCATGCCGGTCAGCCCGTAGCCGCCGTTGACGGTGGTCAGCTCCGGCTGGCGGCTGGCGGCCTGGCCCGGTGCGAGCTCGTTGCAAATCGTGAGCCGCACGTGCGCGTCGCCGTAGTCGAGTCGCATCCGCCACCGGCTGGCCGGCCGGCGTGCTTGGCGGCATTGACCAGCGATTCCTGGGCCACCCGGAGCAGCGCGACGGTGGCGTCCGCGGCAGCGGGCTGGCCGTGCCGCCGGTGTCGAAGCTGGTCGGGACGTGGTAGCGGTCCGCGTGCGTGTCGCTGACGCCGCGCCAGCTGCGCCGCCAGCGGCTGGGTGTCCGCCCGCAGCGCGTGCACGGCCCGGCGGGTCTCGGTCAGCCCTTCGGCGGCCATCCGCTGCGCCGCGCCGAGGATCTCGTCCGCCTTCGGCGATGTCGGCCTGGTCGGTCAGCACCGCGCGGGCCGCCTGGATCTGGATGCCCGAGCGCGCCGAGCGAGTGCGCGAGCACGTCGTGGATCTCGCGGGCGATGCGCGCCCGCTCGTCCAGCAGGTCGGCCCGGCGCTGCGCGGCCTCCAGCCGTTCCCGCTGCGCCAGCAGCTGCGCCGCCTGCTCGGCCTGCAGCCGGTACGCGCCGCGGTTGTTCCCGATCACCAGGCCGGAGATCACCAGCAGCGGGAAACCGAGCAGTACCTCGATGCTCGCGCCGGACACCAGGCCGCTGACCGTGACGGCCAGGATGCCCGCGGCCGCTACCGCGACGCCGCTGGTGAAGCTGATCTCGCCGGCCGCCATCATGGCCGCCACCAGCGCGAAGACGATCAGGGCGCCGGCGCCGTCGCCGGTGCCGGACGCGAACCCGGCCGCGACCGCGATCAGGCCAAGCAGGGCCGGCTGCCACCGGCTCTTGGACCGGACGGCCGCGCGGCGCAGGTCGATGACCGTCAGCGCCACGATGGCGAGGCCCACTATCGCGTAGCACGTGGCCTGCACCCAGGCGGCGGCCGCGTCGTGCGGCGGGAAGATGACGAACGCGACGACCCCGAGCCAGGCATAGCCCACCGTCCGAACGAACGCGTTGAGTGCGGTCAGCGGCAGCACGGCGCCGGGCCGGCCGAGCCGGCCCCAGGTCCGGCGCGTGTGCTGCTTGTCCATGTTCCTGACGGTACGACACGGGCGGCGCGCTCGCGTCAGCCCGCGGGCTGAACCGGGCACGCGGCCTGGTACCGCGTAGTACCAGACCGGGCCCCGCCGGGTCATGCCGCGGACCAGCCCGTGCTCCGATTCGTCCGGCGGCCGGAACCGGAATTGTGGCGGGCATCAACGAACGACCTACCAGGAGGACGAGATGATCTCCGAACTAACCGAAGCGATGATCGTCAACGGCGTGGTGCTCGCCTCGGTGCTGGCCACCGACCTCGGCCCGGCCCGCAAGATCGGTAAGGCCCGGCTGCTGCGCCCGCTGATCGTGGTCGCGGTGGTGCCGGTGTTCCTGCAGCGCCCGGTCGGCAGCGGAACCGGGCTGGTCGTGGAGCTCGCAGGCGTTGTCGCGGGCATCCTCGCCGGGCTGGCGGCGGCCGCGCTGATGCAGGGTGTACCGCAGCCCGGAGACGGGCAAGCCAGTCAGCCGGGCCGCGGGCGTGCGTACGCGGCCTTGTGGACGCGTGATCATCGGGGCCAGGGCGGCGTTCTCCTACGGTTCCGCGCACTGGTTCACCGACCAGATCGTGAGCTGGGCGGTTGCGAACAAGGTCGCCGAGGCAGCGATCGTGGACGGGCTGATCTTCATGGCCATCGCGATGGTGCTGGTGCGGACCGGCTCGATGGGCATCCGGGCCGCTCGGCTCCCGGCGCCAGCGAGCGGCGCGGTGCCGGCCGGACGGGCCGCCGTCTAGCCCGCCTGAGCGCCCAGATCGGCCCGCCGGACACCCCGGCGGGCCGATCTGCGCATGCCCGCGGCCCGAGCTCAACAACATCAGGTAGTGGTCTGGTGCTGCTCTAACAGCACCAGACCGCTACCTGATGCACAACGGATCGCCGGTCAGCCGGGCGGATCGGCGTCCGGGCCGACGGTGACCGAGGTCAGGTCGCCGCCGATCACGATCTCACCGCTGAAGTGGGCCGCGGCCAGCTTGCGCCAGGTGTCCTCGTCACCTGACGCGATGGCCGGCAGGAAGTGCGTCGGCAGGAAGATCTTGACGCCCGCCCGCTCGGCGATCTGCGCTGCCTGCTCGATGGTGGAGTGATACGCCAGGATCTCGCGCAGCCGGGCGCTATTCACCAGCCCGATGAGGTCGGCCCGCAGCACGGTCTGCACGTAGACATCGGCGCCCGCGCACAGGGCGTCGAGGCCGGGACACGGTACGCCGTCGCCGCCGAGTGCGACCGCGGCGCCCGCGTGCTCGACGCGGTAGCCGACCGTCGGCGCGACTGGTCGGTGGTCGGTGGCCTGGACCGTGATCCGGGCGCCGCCGACCGCCAGCACCGCACCGGGATCGACCTCGGTGACAGTGACCGCCATCGGGTGCCGCAGGTCGGCGTGATGAGCCTGCCGGTAGCCCTGGTCCAGGGCCAGCATCGCCAGGACGCCGTCGACGACGCGCTGGGTGCCGGGCGGCCCGATCACGCGCAGCGGCGTCGGCTCGCTGGTCATGACCCAGTGCGTCGTGATGACGTCGTTGAGGTCGGTGATGTGGTCGCTGTGCAGGTGCGTCAGCAGCACCGCGGACAGTCCGGCCGGGAGCACCCCGGCCGCCACCATCCGCATGACGACGGCGCGGCCGCAGTCGACGAGCAGGACCGTGCCGCCGGCCTGCACGAGAGTGGCCGGGCCTGCGTGCTGGGCCGTCGGCAGCGGGCTGCCGGTGCCGAGCAGGGTGACCCTCGTCGCTGACGGCGATGCCGCAGCGCTCACATCGTGAACCGCAGGTTGCGGGCCGCCCGGTCGCCCAGCTCCCCGTTCCCGGACCAAGTGATCCGGCCGGCGTCGATCTGCTCTTGCGGGTCGATGCGCCCGCACGCGAGCTGCATGAACGTGAGCATGTCCGTGGTCACCTCGACGTCCGGGTGGTCGACGTGATCGACGAGCTTGGCCCGGCCGTCCACGACCACGGACAGGTCGCGGGCGAGCGGCCCGGTGAGGTGGAACACGATGCTCGACCCGTCGGGCAGGCCGATCCGCTTGCCCGCGATGTAGCCGAGTGACCCGGTGACCTCGGCTAGCGAGATCTCGGCCCGCGGCCCGGAATCGTCGGTCGGCCAGCCCAGCGGTGTCGTGATGTCCCGCTCGTGCACCCAGAAATCGAACACCCGGATCTCCAGGAACCGGCCGAACGTCTTGACCCCGACCGGGGTCCAGGACGGGCGGTCCAGGTCGTCCTGGGTCAGCTTCGCGAGGTCGCCCCGGCGCACCGCGAAGATCTCCGCCACCTGACCGGCGAACGCCGCGTCGTCCAGCCCGGCCATCTCCTCGGTGAAGTGCGCCACCCGGCCGAAGTCCGGTACCTCGTCCGAGCTGTCCGGCACCCAGCCGGCCATGACCCGTTCCATCATCGCCAGGTGCTGGACGACGTCCCTGGACTTCCAGTCCGGGCACAGGGACTGGACCTGCCAGTCCTGCGCGGTCATCCGGCCGTCCAGGTCCTCGATCGCGTCGTAGCACTGCAGCAGCGAATCCCGCGCCGTGGCGAGGTCCGTCATGGTGTCTCCTTCTGAATCGTGATCCAGTCCCTGGCTTCGAGATAGGGCCGGAACGTGGCGGCGATCGCGTGCAGGTCGGCCTGGCCCTTGGGCCGCTGGACCTCGTAGAGCGCGGGGAACTCCAGCCAGCCGGTCAGCAGCCGCCAGAGCCGCACCGCCGCGTCGCCTGACGGCGGGTCGATGAGCACGGGCCCGAACAGCGCCCGCTCCCCGTGGTCGGGCGCACTGCCGTCAGCGTCGTCCGATCCGGGCGGAAATACCAGCGTCGGCACGCCCCAGCCGCCGAGGCCGGTCACCCGGTCGTGGTCGGCCCGGACGTCATCGTGCGTGCTCGGGTCGTCGATGGCCTGCCGGACGAGCGCCGGGTCCAGGCCGAGCCCGGCCACGAGTTCCTCGGCCACCTCCGGCCGGTGCGGCTTGCGGCCGTCGACGTGCAGCGCGGTGCCGGCCGCGTAGTACCAGCGGTCTACCAGGGCGGGGTCGGTCCGGCGCAGCAGCGCGCCGACGCGCATCATCGACCAGCCGTAGGACCACTCGCGCTCCCACGGGTGCTTCTTGCCCTCGGCCCGGTTGATCTCCTCCAGGCTGAAGAACCGCCAGCCCACGTCCAGCTTCAGCTGGTCCCGGACGTCCCGCATCCACAGCGATGCCTGGTACGCCCACGGGCACATGACGTCGAAGTGAAAGTCGACGGAGGTGACCGGCTCACTCATGCTGAGACCGTGCTTCCCGCTCGCTTCCGGTGCGCTTCGGCTCGCTCAAATTCTTACCTCCTGGTGTACGCCGAGCAGGGCGCTGATGGCGTTGGTGAGCGCGCGCTCGGCCGCCGCGCGGGACAGGCCCTGGTCGCGCCGCAGCAGCTCCCAGGACTCGAAAGAGCACAGCACGTCGAGCGCGGGCAGCAGCGCGGCCGGGTCCGGTCCGAAAACGGCGGCCAGCTGGCTGCGCAGGAACGCGCGGTTGCGGGTCAGCTCGGCCGCCAGCGGGGCGTGCCGATGGGCACCCGTCCGCAGCGCCCTGGCGGCCGGCCCGATCTGCTCGTACAGCGCGGCCCTGGCCGCGACCACCGCCGTGACCTTGTCCGCCGTCGAAGCCGCAGCCGAAACCGGCACCGCCAGCAGCGGCAGGACGAGCGCGATCTGCCGGATGGCCGCGGCCCGGTGCAGGTCGTCGACGTCGTCGAAGTACCGGAAGACCGACCGCAGTGACAGCCCGGCCCGCGCCGCGATCTCGGCCATGCCCGGCTGATAGTTGCCGTCGCGGAACAACGCGAGCAGCGCGTCGATCACCGCCTCGCGGTTCTGCGCGCGGCGCAGCCGACGGCCGTCCGCCCTCTGTTCGGCGACGCCGTACTCGGCGACACCCTCGTCGGCGGCACCCTCGTCGGCAACACAGTCCGCGGCCACCTTCGGACCATAAACATATGGCAGTATGAGTGTCAATTACTGGGAGGAGCCCGCGGTGGTCGCTGCCCCGAACGAGCCGGACTTCGGCGGTCACATCGGCCGCACGCACTCCGAGTCGACGCCGTGGTGGCCGGACCCGCCCGCGGGCCTCGGCGGCCCGAACGTCGTCATGATCGTGCTGGACGACACCGGGTTCGCGCACTTCGGCTGCTATGGCTCTGAGCTGGCCACGCCGCACATCGACGCGCTCGCGCGCGGCGGGCTCCGCTACACCGGCTTCCACACGACCGCGCTGTGCTCGCCGTCCAGGGCGGCGCTGCTGACCGGCCGCAACCCGCACGCGGTCGGCATGCGCGGCATCTCCAACTGGAACACCGGGTTCCCGCACATGCGCGGCGGGATCTCGCCGCGCGCGGCGACCGTGGCGGAGTTGCTGCGCGCGCACGGCTACGCGACGTACGCGGCCGGGAAGTGGCACCTGGCCCCGATGGAGGAGTGCAGTGCCGCGGGCCCGCACACGAACTGGCCGCTGCAGAAGGGGTTCGACCGGTTCTACGGCTTCCTGCAGGGCGAGACCGACCAGTTCTATCCGGAGCTCACCAGCGACAACGGGCACATCGATCCGCCGGGCCGCCCCGAGGACGGCTATCACGTGTCGGAAGACATCGTGGCCAGGGCGACCGGCTGGATCGGCGACCTGCAGTCCATCCGGCCGGACCGGCCGTTCTTCCTGTACCTGGCGTTCGGCGCCACGCACGCGCCGCATCAGTCGCCGGCCGAGTACCGGATGCGCTGGCGCGGCCGGTTCGACGAAGGCTACGACCAGGTCCGGCAGCGCTGGTATGAGCGTCAGCTTGAGCTGGGCATCATCCCGCCGGGAACGGAACTGGCTCCGCGTAACCCGGGCGTCCCCGCGTGGACGGACCTGACGCCTAATCAGCAAGCGTTCTCCGCCCGGCTGCAGGAGGCGTTCGCGGCCATGCTGGAGCACACGGACGCGCAGATAGGCAGACTCACCGGCTTCCTGGCCGCGCGCGGCCTGCTCGACAACACGCTGCTGCTGGTGCTGTCCGACAACGGCGCGTCCCGCGAGGGCGGTCCGTACGGGGTCATGGACGAGTTCAGCTTCTTCAACGCCAGGTGGGAGGACATCGACGAGCTGGCCAGCCGCCGGCTGGACGACATCGGCGGCCCGCACTCGCACTCCAATTACCCGTGGGGCTGGGCGCAGGCCGGCAACAGCCCGCTGCGCTGGTACAAGCAAAACACCTACGGCGGAGGAGTGCGCGATCCGCTGATCGTGCACTGGCCGGCCGGCATCGCTGCTGACAGCACGGGCGAAGGCGCGCTGCGGCGCCAGTTCTGTCACGCGGTCGACATCACCCCGACGATCCTCGCGATCACCGGCGCCGCGCTGCCCGATCACGTCGGCGGCGTGCCGCAGATCCCGCTGCACGGCGCGTCGCTGGCCGGCACGTTCGCCGACCCGGCCGCGCCCGCGCCGCGGCCCGTGCAGTACTTCGAGCAGCTGGGACACCGCGGGCTGTGGGCAGACGGCTGGAAGATCACCACGTACCACACCCAGGGCGAGCCGATGGACGACGACGAGTGGGCCCTGTACCACCTGGACGAGGACTTCTCCGAGTGCCGCGACTTGTCCGCCGAGCACCCGGGCAAGCTGCGTGAGCTGATCAACGCGTGGTGGGCCGAGGCGGGCCTGCACGGGGTGCTGCCGCTCGACGACCGGATGGTGGAGCTATTCGCCAGCACGCCCCGGCCCGGCACCGTGCACGGTGTTGGCCAGCACGGTGTTGGCAAGCACGGGCGGCAGGACTACGTCTACTACCCGCCGGTCACGCACATCCCGGCGGACGCGTGCCCGCCGCTGAGCGGCCGGCCGTGGCTGATCACCGCGGAAATCGAGGTTGGCGGGCCCGCGCAGGGCGTGCTCTACGCCCGCGGCGGCCACAACGTCGGGCATAGCTTCTTCCTGCAGGCCGGCCAGCTGCACTTCGACTACAACGCGCTCGGCACGCACTACCGGGCGTCCGCGCCGCTCGACCTCGGGCCCGGCCGGCACGTGCTCACGGCGCGGTTCGAGCGGGACGGGGCCGGCGGCCAGCTGACCATCGGCGCGGACGGCCTCGACCTGGACACGGTCGCGATCCCGTCGATCATCCGCATGCTCGGCTCCACCGGCCTGGACATCGGACGCGACTCGCTGTCCCCGGTCGTCAGCGACTACGCGCCCCCGTTCCCGTTCGAAGGCCGGATCGAACGGATCATTTTCAGCGTGCGCCGCCGGGCGGATGCCGAGGACGTGGCGGCCACGGCGCGGGTCGAGATGTCCAGGGAGTAGCCGGGATCACCCGACCCGGGGGGCTTCCGGTCCGACGCCGACGGGTACTAGCTGCTGCTATGGGGGCCGTGACCGCGGGGGCGAGCCGCCCGGACGGTGGTCAAGGGCACCGCGTATCACTTCCAGCGGCTGATCATCAAGGAGGGGCTGGAGGGCGGCCGTGCCAAGCCCGCCTGGTGGATGCGGATCTTCCCGTTCCTGCGCTGGCGGTTCGGGTGGGACCGGGACCACTGGCACGGCCAGCTGGAGGAAAACCAGCACACTGTGCTGCACCGGACCATCACCGGCCTGTGCATAGTGCTGTTCGCGCTGCTGGCCTACCAGGGCTGGTACATCCTGACCTACCTGAAACCGCCCTGGCGGTAGGGCGGCCCAGACGGCTCAGGTGACGCCGGACGGCCGGGCCGGGATGTCGGTGTAGGACTTGTCGGCCGCGATCTTGCGCAGCCGCTCCAGCGCGTCGAAGACGTCGGTGAACCGGGTCGTGATCGGCACCGGGCCGAGCCGGACCCGGTCGGGGGTGCGGTAGTCGACCACCACCTTCTCCCGGATCAGCGCCTGGCTGATCTGCCACGCGTCGTCGTGGCCGAGGCTGACGTGCCCCCCGCGCCTGGCCGCGTCCCGCGGCGAGGCAACCGTGAAGCCCAGCGACGTCAGCCACTCGTCCGCGAGCTCGATCAGGTAGCCGGTGAGCGCGGTGCTCTTGGCCCGCAGCGCGGGCATGCCCGCCTCGCCCAGCAGCCGGGCGCCTTCCTCGACCGCGACGGTGCCGATGATGTTCGGCGTGCCGGTCATGAACTGGTCGATGCCGGGTGCCGGGTCATAGCCGGGGCCCATCGCGAACTGATCGCGCTGCCCGAACCAGCCCCAGATCGGCTGCCGCAGCCGGTCCTGCAGGTCCCCGCGCACGTACACGAAGGCGGGCGCGCCAGGTCCGGCATTGAGGTATTTATACGTACAGCCGACCGCCATGTCGGCGCCGGCCGCGTCCAGTTCGACCGGCACCGCGCCGGCCGAATGGCACAGATCCCAGAGCGCGAGCGCGCCCGCCGCGTGGATGCGCTCGGTCAGCGCGCGCATATCCGCCAGCGCGCCGCTGCGGTAGGCCACGTGCGAGAGGCTGACGAGGGCGACCTGGTCATCCAGGACGTTGTCGAGCGCCTGCGCGGTGAGGCCCTCGTCCATGTCGGTGTGGATCATGCGCAGTTCGACGCCGCGCTGGGCGGCGACGCCCGCCAGCACGTAGCGGTCGGTCGGGAAGTTGTCGTCGTCGGTGACGATCACGGTCCGGCCCGCGGGCTGCGCGGCCAGCGCGGCCAGGGCGAGCTTGTACAAGTTCACGGTGACCGAGTCGCAGACGAGCACCTGGCCGGGGGCCGCCCCTACCAGGTGCTCAGCGATCCTCTCGCCAGCCTCGCGCGGCAGCCCGATCCACGAGTTCCAGGACCGGACCAGCCCGACCCCCCAGTCCTGGTCGACGACCTCGGCGATGCGAGCCTGGGTACGGAACGGCAGCGGGCCGAGAGAGTTCCCGTCCAGGTAGATGGCATCGCGGTCGGGCCAGACGAACCGGTCGCGGAAGCCTGCGAGCTCGTCCGCTCCGTCTAGCGTTTCCGCATATGACCGATCTGCCGTGAACGTCATCACAACCCCACATTAGCTGAGCCGCCTAGCCCCATCCGGGTACCCGGTGCGCGTGCCGCCTAACGTGACTCACGATTCTCCGCGGACGGTTATCGCCGCGCGGCAGCCGGGCGCCGCGGTAACGCCCGCCGCCGTCACCGTAGGATCAGATGGTGCTTTCCGACGATGAGATCGACCGGATCCTGGTGATTGCGGCCCATCCGGATGACGTGGACTTCGGCGCGGCCGGGACGATCGCGACCTGGACCGACGCGGGTCTCGATGTCAGCTATTGCATCGCGACCAACGGCGACGCCGGCGGCAGCGACCGGTCGGTGTCCAGGGCGGATATGGCGGTCCTCCGGCAAGCCGAGCAGACGGCGGCGGCTAAGCAGGTGGGCGTTCATGACCTGCACTTCCTCGGCTACCCGGACGGCCAGGTGGAGCCGACCCTGGCGCTGCGCCGCGACCTGGCCAGGGTGATCCGGCTGCTGCGCCCGGACCGGGTGCTCTGCCAGTCGCCGGAGCGCAACTACCTGCGGATGGGGATCAGCCACCCTGACCACCGCGCGGTCGGCACGGCGGCGCTTGATGCGGTCTATCCGGATTCGCGTAACCCGTTCGCCTTTCCTGAGCTGCTGGCCGAGGAAAACCTCGAGCCCTGGACCGTGCGCGAGGTGTGGATCTCCGGCAGCCCGGCGCCCACGCACTACGTGGACGTGACGGACGTGTTCCCGCGGAAGATCGCCGCGCTGCGCGCGCACCAGAGCCAGATCGCGGACGCCGACGCCCTCGAGGAGCGGCTCCGCGGGATGCTGACGACGATGGCGGAGCGCGGCGGCCTGCCCGCCGGACGGCTGGCCGAATCGTTCCAGGTGCTGCAGTCCGGCTGATGCCGCGGCGCGCGAACCGGGTCTGGTGCGGCGGGGCCGCGCGCAGGGCTGGTGCGAGGTTGGGCATCAGCGCAATTTGCCATGTCCCGGAGGTGCCAGCGCATGACGCACATCACCGTCGCGGTCGACGGAGTGAAGTACAGCGACCAGGTCGAACCTCGCCTGCTGCTCGTGCACTACTTGAGAGAAGTCATCGGGAAGACTGGCACACCCATCGGGTGCGACACCTCAAACTGTGGTGCATGCACCGTGCTGATGGACGGCGCAGTCGGTGAAGAGCTGTGCGGTCCTGGCCGTGCAGGCCGACGGTTCCGACATCACCACAATTGAGGGACTCGCCAACGGCGAGCTGACGCCTATGCAGCGCGCCTTCCACGAGGAGCACGCGCTGCAGTGCGGGTACTGCACGCCCGGCATGATCATCGCCGCGACTGACCTGCTCCGCGACAACCCGCATCCCAGCGATGACGAGATCCGGGACGGGCTGGAGGGCAACCTCTGCCGGTGCACCGGCTACGAGAACATCGTCCGCGCCGTCCGGCGGGCCGCCCAGGCAGGAGTGAGCGAATGACCGCGACCATCGACGCGTCCGCCGAGGTCGGCAAGGCACGGCTGCGCAAGGAAGACGCCAAGCTCATCACCGGCCAGGCCAACTGGACCGACAACATCAGGCTGCCGGGCATGCTGCACATGGCGTTCGTCCGCAGCCCGTTCGCGCACGCGAAGATCACCGGCGTGGACCTGAGCGCCGCGCTCGCCCAGCCGGGCGTCATCGCCGCGTTCGCCGGCGCCGACCTGGCCGACGAGCAGGGCAGCCTGCCCTGCGCCTGGCCGGTGACGCCCGACATCGTGATCCCGCCGCACCCGCCGATAGCCGTGGACGAGGTCCGGTATGTCGGCGAGGCCGTCGCCGTCGTGGTCGCCCGCGACCGGTACGCCGCCGCGGACGCGGTCGGGCACGTGGACGTCGACTACGAGCCGCTGCCTCCGGTGCTGGACATCCGCACGGCCCTGGACGAGGGCTCGCCCAAGGTGCATGAGGCCGGCAACAAGAGCTACGAGTGGGTGTTCGCGAACGGTGACATGGACGCCGCGTTCCGCGACGCGCCGGTGGTCGTCGAGCGGAAGTACCGGCAGCAGCGGCTGATCCCGTGCGCGATGGAGCCGCGCTCCGTGGTCGCGCAGTGGGTCGGCGACCAGGTCACCCTCTGGTCGGCCACCCAGATCCCGCACGTGCTCCGGTTCGCGCTGTCGGCGTTCTTCGGCATCCCAGAGCAGGACATCCGGGTGATCGCCCCCGACGTCGGCGGCGGCTTCGGCTCGAAGCTGCAGGTCACTGCCGAGGAGGTGCTGGCCGTGCTGGTCGGCCGCCGGGTCGGCAAGCCGGTCAAGTGGACCGAGTCGCGCAGCGAAGGCAACATGACCGTGCACCACGGCCGGGACCAGTGGCAGACCATCCGGATCGCCGCGGACAGCGACGGCCGGATCCGCGGGCTGGAGGTCGACCTGCTCGCTGACATGGGCGCCTATCTCATGCTGGTGACGCCGGGCGTCCCGCTGCTCGGCGCGTTCATGTTCCCGGCCATCTACAAGATGGACGCGTACTCGTTCAAGTGCACCGGCATCTTCACCACGAAGATGCCGACCGACGCCTACCGCGGCGCCGGCCGCCCGGAGGCTACGCTACGCGATCGAGCGGATCATGGACGAGCTTGCGGTCGAGCTCGGCGTGGACCCGCTGGAGTTGCGCGAGCGGAACTGGATCAAGCACGAGGAGTTCCCGTTCACGACGATCTGCGGGCTCACCTACGACTCGGGCAACTACGAGGCGGCCACGGCCAAGGCGAAGGAGATCTTCGACTACGACGGGCTGCGGCGGGAGCAGGCCGAGCGGGCGGCACGCGGGGACAAGGTGCGGCTGGGCGTCGGGATCTCGACGTTCACCGAGATGTGCGGGCTGGCCCCGTCCAGGGTGCTCGGCTCGCTGTCTTACGGCGCCGGCGGCTGGGAGCACGCCGCCATCCGGATGCTGCCGACCGGCAAGGTCGAGGTCGTCACCGGGTCGAGCGCGCACGGCCAGGGGCACGAGACGGCGTGGAGTCAGATCGTGGCCGACGAACTCGGTGTGCCGTTCGAGGACATCCGGGTGCTGCACGGCGACACCCAGGTCTCACCCAAGGGCATGGACACCTACGGCTCGCGCTCGCTCGCGGTCGGCGGCATCGCCCTCGTCCTTGCGTGCGACAAGGTCGTGGCGAAGGCGAAGATCATCGCGGCGGCCATGCTGGAGGCGTCGGCGGACGACCTGGAGTTCGCGGCCGGCAAGTTCTCGGTGCGCGGCGACCCGGACGCGAGCAAGAGCGATCCAGGAGATCGCGCTGGCCACGTTCGCGGCGCACGCGCTGCCGGATGGCGTGGAGCCCTCGCTGGACTCTGAGGCCACCTACGACCCAGACAACTTCTCCTTCCCGCACGGCACCCACCTGTGCGCGACCGAGGTCGACACCGAGACCGGGTTCGTGAAGATCCGCTCCTACGTCGCGGTCGACGACGTCGGAGTCGTGGTGAACCCGCTCATCGTGGAGGGGCAGGTGCACGGCGGCGTGGCTCAGGGCATCGCGCAGGCGCTGTACGAGGAAGGCGTCTACGACGACGACGGCAACCTGGTGACCGTCACGCTGGCCGACTACCTGGTGCCGGCGGCGCCCGACCTGCCGTCCTACCAGACCAGCCGGACCGAGAGCCCGGCAGGCAACCGGCTCGGGGTCAAGGGGGTCGGCGAGGCGGGCACGATCGCCTCGACGCCGGCGGTCGTCAACTCGATCGTCGACGCGCTGCGGCCGTTCGGCGTGAATGACATCACGATGCCGTGCTCTCCGGAGCGCGTGTGGCGGGCAATCCAGAACGGCAACGGCGACGGCAATGGGAGCGCGGCATGATCCCGGCACAGTTTGAGTACGTCCGGCCGGCGTCGCTGGACGAGGCGGTTCGCGCGCTCGCCGACGGCGGCGAGGAGGCCAAGGTCATCGCCGGCGGGCAGAGCCTGCTGCCGCTGCTGCGGCTGCGGCTGGCCTATCCGGACCTGCTCGTCGACGTCGGCGGCCTGGACGAGCTGCGCGGGGTGGCCGATCAGGGCGAGAGCCTGCTGATCGGCGCCCGGACGACGCATTACGAGGTCGTGCGCGATCCGCTGATCGCCGCGCACTGCGGGCTGCTAGCACAGGCGGCGGGCACGGTCGCGGATCCGGCAGTGCGCCATCGCGGCACGATCGGCGGCTCGCTGGCGCATGCGGACCCGGCCGGCGACCTGCCCGCGGTCGTGCTGGCGCTGGAAGCGACGCTGATCGCGACGGGCCCGGAAGGGCGGCGGGAGATCCCGGCGGCGGAGTTCTTCGCCGACTACCTGACCACGACACTGCGCCCCGGCGAGATCCTCACTGGCATCCAGGTGCCGAAGCTCGGCAACGACTGGGGATATCGTTATGAGAAGTTCCATCGGACCGCGCAGGCATGGGCGATAGTCGGTGTTGCTGCGCTGGCGCGACGTTCCAACGGACACGTGGCCGAGGCCAGGGTCGCACTGACCAACATGGGCCCGGTACCGGTCCGCGCTGCTGCCGTGGAAGCGGCGGCGGCCGGAGCGGACGCCAGCGCTGCAGCGCTGACGGCAGCAGCTGCTGCCGCGGCCGATGGCACGAACCCGCCTGCGGACCTGCACGGGCAGCCCGATTACCGGAGCCACCTCGCGCGGGTGCTGACCGGGCGGGCCCTGGCAGCTGCGGCGGGAGTCTGATACATGGAGCTCGAGCACTCGTTCACTGTTCCGGTCCCGATGGAGCGGGCGTGGGATGTGCTCCTGGATGTCGAGCGGGTGGCGCCCTGCATGCCGGGCGCCTCCCTCGACACGGTGACTGGTGACGAGATCACCGGCCGGATCAAGGTGAAGGTCGGCCCGATCACGATGACCTACGCCGGCACGGCCAAGTTCACCGAGCGGGACAAGGCAGCCGGCGTCGTCACGCTGGAGGCGTCGGGCAAGGAAACCCGCGGGGCCGGCACGGCGTCGGCGTCGGTGCGCTCGCAGCTCACCGGCGAGGGCGACACCACCCACGTCAACGTGCGCACGAACCTCAACGTGACCGGCAAGCCGGCCCAGTTCGGCCGCGGCGTGATGGCCGAGGTGGGCGGCAAGCTCATCGGCATCTTCGCCGACAACCTGGCGTCGATGCTCGCCGCCGACTCCGGCGGCGGCGCGGCTGACCGTGCCGACGCGGCCGATGCGGCCGATGCGGCCGATGACCAGGACACCGGCGTGCCCGCGGACGCGGCAGCGCACCCGGACGAGGCGCTGCCCATCGACGTGCTGAACCTGCCGACCAGGGCCTGGAGCAGCCTGCGTCAGGACGGCGTGCAGACTCTCGGCGATCTGGTGCGGCGCACGCCCGAGCAGTTGCTCGCGATCGAGAACATCGGTCCGGCCTCGATCTCGGAGATCTCCAAGCGGCTGGCGGACCGCGGCCTGGCCCTGGCCGAGCCCGCGGGAGCCGATGATGACTCCGCGGTACCGTCGGCCCGCCCGGCCGGTGACGACGCGGCGACCCCCACGGCACCGTCCTACCGGGATGCGGCCGAGCGGGCGAGCGCGAACGGCGGCGCGGCGGCCGACTCTGGTGCCGCGCCGCGCGAGCCGGTGCGCTGGCAGCCGCAGGACGAGGCCATCGACCTGCTCGGTGTCGCCGGCTTGCCGGTGCTCAAGCGCGCGGTGCCGGCCGCGGCCGGACTGGTCGCGCTGATCCTGGTGATCTTCGGCGTCCGCCGCCGCCGCGCCCGGCGCGGCTGAGCAGCGCTTGAGTTGGGTTGGCAACCACTAGTTTTGGCGAACGTTTCGATAACTACTTTCCGTGACGCCATGTTACTTATAATCACCTCGTCATGTGTCACGCGGCCGGTCCGGTCGCACGGGGGGATTCATGAGTACAGCGGAACTGGAGTTACCAGCGGGCGTGCGCCTGGTGCACATCGGCCCGCACAAGACCGGCACGACGTTCGTGCAGAGCGCGCTCCATCTGGCCAGGGAGAAACTGGCGGCGCGCGGCATCATCTATCCAGGTACCGGGCAGCACTACCTGGCACCGATCCTGGCCGTGACCGGCCAGCCTGCGTTGCTGGGCGAACGTCAGCCCGGTCTGCGGGCGTGGACTGACCTGGTCCGGACGGTCGATGCGGCCGGGGCGCAGCGAGTGGTGCTGAGCAGCGAGTTTCTGGCCCAGGCGAGTCCGGCGGTCGCCAGCCGGGTGGTCGCCGAGCTGGGCGGCCCGGCGGTGCACATCGTGGTCACGCTCCGGCCGCTCACGGCGATCTTGCCGTCGCAGTGGCAGCAGTACGTGCAGAACGGCTTCCAGATGCCGTACGAGCAGTGGCTCGCCGGCATCCTGGCCGATCCGCCGGTGACGCCGACGCCCGCCTTCTGGCAGCGCCACCGGCACGACATGCTGATCGCCCGGTGGGCAGCCGTCGCGGGTGTTGGCAACGTCCGGGTCGTGGTCGCCGACGGATCCGATCCGGCCCGGCTGCTGCGCGCGTTCGAGGTGATGCTCGGCCTGCCGCCGGAATTCCTCGTGGCTGGCCGGGATACCGCCAACCGGTCCCTGACCCAGGCCGAGGCCGAGGTGGTGCGGCGGCTCAACGACGTGTTCCGCGACCAGCACTGGCCGGCGCACAGTTATCCGCGCTTCGTCCGGAACGGCGCGGTGCACCGGATGAAGGTCGGCCGCGAGCCGGGACCGGATGAGCCGCGGATCCAGACCCCGGCCTGGGCGCTGGAGCGGGCGGCCGAGCTCGGCGCCGAGATGGCCGCCAATATTCGGTCGACCGGCGTGCAGGTGGAGGGTGACCTGGCCGTCCTCAGCCATCGGCCGCAGGAGGCGGCCGCTTCCGGCGAGGCTGGAGCGATGATCCCGGCCGAGGCCGCCGTGCAGGCGATCGTCGGCGCGCTGCTCGCCGGCGGCGCGGCCGGCAGCAACACGGCCGAGAGCCTGGCCGGGGTCGGCGGCCGCATCCTGCTGCGGGTACTGCTCGAACGCAGCCGGCAGCGGATGCGGCGGTCGGTCAGCCTGTCCCGGCCGTCGGTCCTGACCCGGCCCGCCAGTCGGCCCCGCCCGGCCAGTCTGCTGGACTTGCCCAGCCTGCCAGCTGCGGCCAGTGTCGCGGAGCGGGCCAGTGTCGCGGAGCGGGCCAGTGTCACGGAGCGGGCCAGTGCGCCGAACCGGCCAGGCGTCCCGGCCTGGCCGACCGTCCCGGCCCGGCCGGCGCCCGGCCGCCGGTGCCGGGCGCGATTACCATCGCGTTGCCGGCCGACGCCGAGACCGGCCGGCGGCTGGCGAACCGGGCTAGTCGAGCGAGGACATCACGTGCTTGATCCGGGTGTAGTCGTCGAACCCGTACATGGACAGGTCCTTGCCGTAACCGGAGTGCTTGAAGCCACCGTGCGGCATCTCGGCGACTAGCGGGATGTGCGTGTTGATCCACACGCAGCCGAAGTCGAGCGCGCGCGCCATCCGCATCGCCCGGCCGTGATCGCGGGTCCAGACCGAGGAGGCCAGGCCGTACTGTGTGCCGTTGGCCCAGCGCAGCGCCTCCTCCTCATCGCTGAACTTCTGCACGGTGATGACCGGGCCGAACACCTCGTTCTGGATGATCTCGTCGCTCTGGTACAGGCCGTCGACGACGCTGGCCTCGAAGAAGTAGCCGCGGTCGCCCTTGCGGTGGCCGCCGGCGACGAGCCGCGCGTGGTCGGGCAGCCGGGAGATGAAGCCGGACACCCGGTCCAGCTGGTTGGCGTTGTTCAGCGGCCCGAAGGTCGCGTCCTCGTTGTCCGGGCCGGCGGTAACCTGCTCCGCGGCCTGTTCGGCGAGGGCGGACACGAAGTCGTCGTGCACACCGGGTCCGGCCAGCACCCGGGTCGCGGCGGTGCAGTCCTGCCCGGCGTTGAAGTAGCCCGCCGCTGCGATCGCCTCGGCGGCCGCCGCCACATCGGCGTCGTCGAACACGATCACCGGCGCCTTGCCGCCCAGTTCCAGGTGCACGCGCTTGAGGTCCGCGGCCGCCGCAATGGCCACCTCGATGCCGGCCCGGACCGAGCCGGTGATCGAGACCATCTGCGGCCGCTTGTGGGAGACGATGGCCCGGCCGGTGTCCCGGTCGCCGCAGATCACGTTGAAGACGCCGGGCGGGACGAATTCGCCGATCAATTCGGCCATCAGCAGCGTGGAGTAAGGCGTGGTGTCCGACGGCTTGAGCACCATCGTGTTGCCCGCCGCCAGGGCCGGCGCCCACTTCCAGGTCGCCATCATCATCGGGTAGTTCCACGGCGTGACCGCGGCACAGACGCCGATGGGCTCGCGCCGGATGAACGAGGTGAACCCGGACATGTACTCGCCGGCGGACCGGCCGTCCAGCATCCGCGCGGCCCCGGCGAAGAACCGGATCTGGTCCACCATCGGCGGGATCTCTTCCGACGCGGTCAGCGCGATCGGCTTGCCGGTGTTCTGCGACTCGGCCTTCACGAACTCGTCCGCGCGGGCTTCGATCGCGTCGGCGATCTTCAGCAGGGCCAGGCTCCGCTCACCGGGCGTCGCGTCCCGCCAGCCGGGGAACGCGTCGGCGGCGGACGCGAACGCCGCGTCGACCTCCGCCTCTCCGGAGATCGGGGCGGTCGCGAATACCTCGCCAGTGCTCGGGTCGATGATGTCGGCCCGGCTGTCAAAGGCCGTGTCCGTCCACTGGCCGCCGACAAAGTTCTGCAGCTCTACCTTCGCCACGGGTACTCCATTCCAGATAGCAGGCGTTCGGTGTTAGTGCTGGTGAGCACGGACGTCTAGGAACCAGTCGGGGTGCGCTCCTCGCAGCCCCACGGCGATCCGTACTCGGTGAGCAGGTCAAGGAACGGCTGGGCGGGCAGCGCCTCGGGGCCGAGCACGCCGGCGCCCGCCCAGGCACCGGAATCCATCAGCTCCAGCGCGACCACCGGGTTGACCGCGGTCTGCCAGACCACCGCCTGCGAGCCATACTCCGCCATGCTCCAGGCGTTGTCGACCACGTGGTACAGGTAGACCGCGCGCGGGCTGCCGTCCTTGCCGGTGCCGGTGACCCAGGTGCCCGCGCAGGTCAGCCCCGACATCTTGTCGCCGAGCGTGGCCGGGTCGGGCAGGCACGCGGCCACCACGTCGCGGGGCGACACCTGCGCGCCACTGACGCTCACCGGGTCAGTCCGGTCCAGGCCCAGCTTGTGCAGGGTCTCCAGGACGCTGATGAATTCCTCGCCGAGGCCGTATTTGAAGGTAACGCGCTGCGCGTCGACCCAGCGCGGCATCAGCAGCACCTCTTCGTGCTCGACGTTCACGCACTCAACCGGGCCGATGCCGGCCGGGAAGGTGAATGTCTCCGGCTCGCTGAACGGCGGCGTAGTGAACCAGCCGCGGTCTTTTTCCCAGATAACCGGCGGGTTGAGGCATTCCTCGATAGTGGTCCAGATAGAGAAACTCGGCGCGAAGTCGTAGCCGGCCACGGTGAGATTCGCGCCATCCCTGACGCCCAGCTCATTGATCTGGCTGAACATGGTGTCGGCGGCGTGCCGGGCGAATACGTCGGACAAGCCCGGCTCGACCCCGATGCCGACGAGCGCGAGCTTTCCGGACTGCTCCCATTCCGCGGCCATCGCGAATTGCTCGTCACCCAGCTTCACGCCGGTCTGGCCGTGCGGTTCGGCCGGGTGCGGGTGGGAAAGCGACATGGCCATGTCGAGGTAGTGCGTGCCGGACGCGAGTGCCGCCCGGAATTGCGGCATGACGAATCGAGGATCGGCTGCGTTCATCAGGACGTCACAGGAGTGCTCGGTGAGCAGCGCCGCGATGGCCCGCTCGTCCCGCGCGTCCAGCTGGACCGCCTGGTAGGACTCTTTCGCGGCGGCCGCGTGCTGAGCCCTGCTGAGGTCGTAGTCTGCGATGATCAGTTCGGCGAAGGACCGCCGGGCGGCGATGCGGGCAAATGCCGTGCCGACGCCGCCCGCTCCCACCAGGAGTATGCGCATCCTGCGATCCTAGCTCCGTGCCCTGGCCGGGCCGCGACGGGACCAGTTGCAGTTACTAGACGATACGACTGAAATCGTTGCGATCCGATGCAATACCTGCTAGAACCGTGGCTTATATTAACCGGTCTATACCTTCGGGCCTAGGATCCGAGGGCTATAGGTCCCAACTGACCCGCAGCGAGCTAAGCGAGCGAACCGCGCCGGGTGGAGTGTTTTTCCGCTCGACCCGGGGTAAGCCGAAATGAGGGGTGGGCATGGCCGTCACTTCATCTGGCACCGTCGAGGAACCCACGGAAAAGGGCCTTAAGACCGGAGCCCTTGGCCTGATCTCGAGTACCGTCATCGCGACGGCCTCGGTAGCGCCTGCGTACAGCCTCGCGGCAACGCTTGGCTTCGTGGTGCTGGCGGTGGGCCTGAAGTCCCCGCTGGTCGCGATCCTGGCCTTCGTGCCGATGATCCTGACCTCGATCGGGTACAGCGAACTCAACAAGTCTGACCCGGACTGCGGGACGACCTTCACCTGGGCTACCCGGGCTATAGGGCCGAAGACCGGCTGGGCCGGCGGCTGGGCCATCGTGGTCGCCGACGTGCTGGTCATGGCCAGCCTGGCCCAGGTCGCCGGTCAGTACATCTTCCTGCTCTTCAACGCCAACGGCATCGGGACCAATCCGGCCAGCGGATTCGTGCTCCTCACCGGGGTCTTGTGGATCGTGTTCATGACCTACATCTGCTATCGCGGCATCGAGGTCTCGGCGAACTTCCAGAAGGCGCTGCTGTCCATCGAGATCACCATGCTGATGGTGCTGTCGGTCGTGGCCCTGGTCCGGGTCGGCACCGGTAACCACCCGTCTGAGTCCATCCACCCGAGCTGGTCCTGGCTGAGCATCAGTCATCTGCCGTTCAGCGCCTTCGCTTCCGGCCTGATCCTGATGGTGTTCATCTACTGGGGCTGGGACACCGCCCTGTCGGTGAACGAGGAAACCAAGGACCCCACGAAGACCCCGGGCCGGTCGGCGATCCTGTCCACCATCATCCTGGTGATCACCTATGGCATCGCGATCTTCGGCGCTCAGTCCTTCGCCGGCATCGGCACCACGGGCATCGGCCTGGCGAACCCGAACAATTCCAGCGACGTGCTGTCCGTGCTCGGGCACGCGGTCTTCGGGTCCGGCACCGTCGGTAACGTCTTCTACCGGCTGCTGCTGATCATGGTGCTGTCGTCGGCGGCGGCGTCCACGCAGACGACGATCTTGCCCACGGCCCGGACCACGCTGTCGATGGCGACCTACAAGGCGCTGCCGCCGTCGTTTGCCAAGATGCACCGCAAGCACCTGACCCCGACCGTCTCGACCCTGGCCATGGGGGGCATCTCGATCGTGCTGTACGCGATCTTCAACTACCTGTCCAAGGGCCAGGTGATCTCGGACGCGGTGACCAGCTGCGGCGTCTTCATCGCCACCTACTACGGCCTGACCGGGTTCAGCTGCGCGTGGTACTACCGCCGGAACCTGACCTCCGGCGCCAGGAACCTGTGGATGCAGGGGATCCTGCCCGTGCTGGGCGGCATCATCCTGTGGTTCCTCGGCGGCTGGAGCCTGTACCTGGACTGGGACATGAACAGCCCGTACGAGGCCTCGTACACCAGCTGGACGGTGCCCGGCCTGCACTGGAACATCGGCGGCGTGTTCGTGATCGTCTTCTTCTCCTGGCTGGCGGGTCTGCTGGTGTTTATCTACCTGCGGATCAAGCAGCCGCCGTTCTTCCGCAAGGAGACCCTGACCAGGGCCACGCCCACTCTCGTCCCCGACGACTGACGGCCTGCTGACGTGATGGAGGGCCCGGCGGATCAGCTGATCCGCCGGGCCCTTTGCTGTCACCCGTCCGCGGGGTTGTTCGGGCCGAGTCGCTGGTGATCGGGACGGTCAACGTAACCGGACCACCGGTACTCGTGACCGAGATCGCCCCGCCGAGTACCGGCTGGGCGGCACCCGGATGTCGGTGCGCTCGCCTAGTCTTGGGCAGGTGACCGCGATGGCCGTTGACGCACTCCTGGACGGGCTTAATCCGCAGCAGCGTGCGGCCGTCGTGCACGAGGGCGGGCCGCTGCTCATCGTGGCCGGCGCGGGCTCAGGCAAGACCAGGGTGCTCACCCACCGGATCGCCTACCTGCTGGCCGAGCGGGACGTCACGCCGCGCCAGATCCTCGCGATCACGTTCACGAACAAGGCGGCCGGGGAGATGGCGGCCAGGGCCGCGAACCTGACCGGCGCCAGTGCCCGGTCGATGTGGCTGATGACCTTTCACTCGGCTTGCGTGCGCATCCTGCGCCGGGAGGCGCAGCGGTTCGGCTACCCGTCCAGCTTCTCGATCTACGACCAGTCTGACTCGCAGCGGCTGATGGCGCTGGTGTGCCGCGAGCTGAACCTGGACCCCAAGTTCCACCCGCCGAAGAGCCTGGCTAATCAGGTCTCCGCGCTCAAGAACGAGCTGCTCGACTACGAGACCGTCGCCGCCAGGGCGAAGGGCTACCGGCAGGAGGCGCTCGCCGAGGCGTACGGCGAGTACCAGCGCAGGCTGGTGGCCGCGGGCGCGATGGACTTCGACGACCTGATCATGGTCACCGTCAACCTGCTGCAGGCGTTCCCGGACGTCGCCGCGGAGTACCGGAAGCGGTTCCGGCACGTCATGGTCGACGAGTACCAGGACACCAACCACGCCCAGTACATGCTCGTGCGCGAGCTGGTCGGCATCGGGGAGAGTGAGGCGCCGCCGGACGGGCTGCCGCCGGCCGAGCTGGCCGTTGTCGGCGACGCCGATCAGTCGATCTACGCGTTCCGCGGCGCCACGATCAGGAACATCGAGGAGTTCGAGCGCGACTTCGTAGGCGCGCGGGTGATCATGCTCGAGCAGAACTACCGCTCGACCCAGAACATCCTCGCGGCCGCCAACGCGGTCGTGGCCCAGAACCCTGACCGGATCCCGAAGAACCTGTGGTCGGACGCGGGCGACGGCCCGCCGATCATCGGCTACGTGGCCGACAGCGAGCACGACGAGGCCGCCTTCGTGGCCGAGGAGGTAGACCGGCTCGCCGACGCAGGGCGAGGCCAAGCCAGGAGACGTCGCCGTCTTCTACCGGACCAACGCCCAGTCCGGGTGTTCGAGGAGATCTTCATCCGGTCCGGGCTGCCTTACAAGGTCGTCGGCGGGGTGCGCTTCTACGACCGGCGCGAGGTCCGCGACCTGCTGGCCTACCTCCGGCTCATCGCCAACCCCGGCGACGAGGTGTCGCTGCGCCGGGTGCTGAACACGCCGCGCCGCGGCATCGGCGACCGGGCCGAGGAGTGCGTCGCGGCGCTCGCCAGCCGGGACCGGATCAGCTTCGCGGCAGCGCTGCGGCGACCAGACGACGTGCCCGGGCTGGCCGCGCGGTCGGCGCGCGCGATCGAGGGCTTCAACGAGATGATGGCCTCGTTCCGGGCGATGGCCGAGGCGGGCAGTCCGGTCGGTGACCTCGCCGCCGCCGTGCTCGACCAGACCGGCTACGTGGCCGAGCTGGAAGAGTCGTCCGATCTTCAGGACGCGGGCCGGATCGAGAACGTCAACGAGCTGGTGTCGGTGGCCCGCGAGTTCGACAGCCGGTTCCCCGACGGCAACCTCGCCGAGTTCCTGGAGCAGGTGTCGCTGGTCGCCGACGCGGACGAGATCCCGGAAGGCGAGGATCACGGCGGCATGGTCACGCTGATGACCTTGCACACCGCGAAGGGCCTGGAGTTCCCCGTCGTCTTCCTGACCGGCCTGGAGGAGAACGTCTTCCCGCACGAGCGGTCGATGGGCAACGACCGGGAGCTCGCCGAGGAACGGCGGCTGGCCTACGTCGGGATCACCAGGGCCGAGCAGCGGTTGTACCTGACCAGGGCCGCGACGCGCGCCTGGTTCGGCCGGCCGTCCTACCACAAGCAGTCCAGGTTCTTGTCCGAGGTGCCCGCGCACCTGATCGACTGGCGCCGGGACGAGACGGCGGCGGCGCCGCCGGCCTCGGAGCGCCTCGCCCGCAGGCCGGGCGTCCGCACGCTCGGCAACCGCGCGGTGCCGCTGCTCCAGCCGGGGGACCGGGTGACCCACGATTCCTACGGGCTCGGCACCGTGCTCTCGGTCGAAGGCCGGGGCGACGACCCCGAGGCCAAGATCGATTTCGGTGGCGACTACGGGATCAAGCACCTGGTGCTGCGGTATGCCCCGATCGAGAAGCTGTAGCGCGAGACCTCGACAAGCCGAAGACTTTTGCGCCTGTCTGGCTGAAAAGTCTTCGGCCTGACCGTGGGCGTCACCGAGAGCTGTGGATTACTGCCGGGCCGCTGCGCGGCGGCGGTAGGCGCGGGACTTCGCCCGCGCGCCGCAGATCTGCATGCTGCACCAGCAGCCGTTCCTGGTCGGGGACCGGTCATAGAACGACCACTGGCAGTCGTCCGCGCTGCAGGCCTTGAGTCTGGCCCAGGTGCCGGCGGTGCCGGCCTCGGCGGCGATGAGCAGCAGCCGGGCGAGCGCGGCCGGAGGGCCCTGACCGGCTGCCGCGGGCCGGATCCGGCCATCGGGGCCGACCTCGATCCGGGTCGGGCAGGCTGGCCGCGATCGTCGCCGAGCTCGGCCGCCGCCGCCGTGCGGAGCCGTGACCGGCGTGCGCGCGAAGCACGCCCCGGAGCGCCTCCCGCAGCCGGATCGCCCAGCTCAAGGTCCTGCCCGCTGACCGCCGGCCAGGCTGCGCCGGGCCGGCGTTCCGGCCGCCGTCGCCGTCGCCGTCGAGCAGGCCGGCCGTGCGCAGCCAGGCGGCCAGCGCCGCCGGCGCTGGCCAGCTCGTCCGTGGCCTGCTCGACGTCCTTGGTGTTGACGAAGGCCTGCACGACGTTCGGCTGCCGGGAGCCTGGCGATGGCCTGGTCGGCCGCTGGCGCACGACTCGCCATCCGCGCCTCCTTCAGGTGTGCCCCGCCCAACTCGCGGCCGTCACCATCATTCTACCTCTGTTGGTTGCGTCGGTGGCGGAAGGCCCAGCCTAGACGATCGTTACCAGCAGACGTCGAATGATGGTGACGTGGGCTGGCGGGGACGGGCGGCAATCTCTGACGGCGAAGCAGGGCGACGAAGGAGCAGTCATGACCGACTGGACGACTGATCGGGGTGCCGACGGCGCCGGGGCGCACCACGCGGGTCAGGACCAGGCACCCGGCCGCGCTGCGCCAGGCCGGATTGCTCGACCGGCTGCGGCGGCGGGCGTCCGAGCGTGACCGACGCGGCGATCTGCCCGGGCTCAGTGTTCGCCGTAGACCAGGAGCACCCGCTGAGCGCGCAATCGTGCAAGGCCGTCGTGCAGGTGGCTGGCGAGGTCGCCGACGCGGTGCGCGGACGTCGTGCGCGACTGGCGGCAAGCCGCTGGTGGTGGGCGGCGACTGCACGATCACCTTGGCGCAGTCGGACCGGCTTCCGCCGCAGCCACCCCGGCGTCGGGCTCGCTTACGTGGATGGTGACTCGGACCTGGAGCGTCCAGCGGCGACTCGACCGGCATCCTCGATCGCCCGGGCATCGCGCACCTGCTCGGGCAGGGCGCACCCGAGCTGGCGGCCTGGACGGCGCGGCCACCGCTGCTGCAGCCGTCCGAGCGGCTCGCGCTGCTCGGGGCTGTGATCCGCGCGAGATCGACGCCGGAGCAGCGAGCGGTTCATCGCCGAGGCCGGGATCAGCCTGACGCGGCGACGCCGAGCTCAGCGCCGACCCGCAAGGCGCGGCCCGGCGGCGCGCTCGCCGCGCTGACCGGCCGGACGGCGCCCGCGCGCCGGTCGTGGTGCACTTCGACGTCGACGTCGTCGACTCCGGGTGACCTGCCGCTCGGCAACTTCCCGCACTACGGCTCCGGCGTGCGCTCGAGCAGGCGATCGAGGCCGTACGGGTGCTGGTGGCCGACCCTGCCTGCGCGGCGCTGGTGCTGACCGAGGTGAACCCGACCTACGATCCGGACGGCAGCCTGCTCGATCTGTAACGCCGGCATCGCGTCGGCATTCGGCGGCTAACGGGCCGCAAGGCTGGCATGCCCCGGACCGGGAGCAGTGCCCTCAGACCGGCCGCATGCCGTGCCGGCGCATCAGGCTCCAGCTCGGTCTCCCGGTCGGGCGGCGGGCTCGCGGACCAGAGCTCCGCCAGCTCGCGGAAGTAGTCGTCCAGCGCGGGCGCGTGCAGGACGAGCACGTGCGCGGCGCGCTCGGCGGCGCGCCGAACGTGTGCGCGACCCCGCCGGGGACCAGCACGAAGCTGCCCGCGGCCGCCCTGGTCAGCTCGCCGTCGAGCTCGAACTCGGCCTCGCCGTCGAGCACCCAGAACGCCTCGACCCGGTCCGGGTGCACGTGCGCCGGCGGCCGCCGGCCGCCCGCGGGCACGTGCCGCTCGTGCAGGGAGAACGCGCCGCCGGTGGTCGCGCCGACCGCCTTGAACAGCAGCGTGCTGCCGCGGACGTCAGCTCCTCGCCCGCCGGCGGGCGGGATCACCGAGTGCACTGCGACACGATCCACTCCTAGCAGCCCGGCAGGCCGGGCCGGCGCAGCCGGCGCCCTGCCAGCCGCGCAGCTGATTGCCACCGGTTGTCCGGCTCGCCGGGCCGGGCGGTTACGCTGATTTGGCTGGCCTGCGGGCAGGGCAGCGGGGCTCGAGCCTGGTCGGAGGAATTCATGAGCGGCATCCGGGTGATCATCGCCAAACCTGGCCTTGACGGCCATGATCGCGGCGCCAAGGTGGTGGCACGGGCGCTGCGCGATGCCGGCTTCGAGGTCATCTACACCGGCCTGCACCAGACACCCGAGCAGATCGTCGCGGCCGCGCTGCAGGAGGACGCCGACGCGATCGGCCTGTCGGTGCTGTCCGGGCGCGCACATGACGCAGTTCAGCCGGGTGCTCGAACTGCTGAAGGAACGCGGCGCGACGGACATCGTCGTGTTCGGCGGCGGGATCATCCCCGATGCGGATATCGCCGAACTGGAGCGCATGGGCGTCGCGAAGCTGTTCACTCCGGGCGCCACCACCACCGGGATCGTCGACTGGGTCGCAGGTCGGCGCTGGGCAGCAGCGAGCCGGTCAGCTAGTCGGTCGACCCGCGCCAGCCTGGCGCTGGCCAGCGGACTAGGCTGCATCCGGGCGGCCCGGCTCCCGAGATTCCGCCGGGCTCGGTCCCGAGAGACGCAACGCGGGCCTGCGCCCGCGGTCCGAGCACGATAGGACGGACCCGAGTGGACCTGTTCGAGTACCAGGCGAAAGAGCTGTTCGCCGAGTACGGCGTCCCGATTCCGCAGGGCAAGGTGGCCACGACCGCGGAAGAGGCGAGGCAGATCGCCGCGGAGTTCGCCGCGCAGCGCCCTGGCGCCAAGCCGCTGGTGGTGATCAAGGCGCAGGTGAAGACCGGCGGCCGTGGCAAGGCGGGCGGGGTGAAGCTGGCTGACACGCCCGAGGAGGCGCAGGAGAAGGCCGGCAAGATCCTCGGTATGGACATCAAGGGCCACACCGTCCACTCGGTGCTGGTCGCCGCCGACACCGACATCGCCCAGGAGTTCTACCTCTCTTTCCTGCTGGACCGGTCCGACCGCACCTTCCTGTCCATGTGCACGGTCGAAGGCGGCATGGAGATCGAGGACCTGGCCAGGGAGAAGCCGGACGCGCTGGCCAAGATCCCGGTCGACGCACTCACCGGTGTCGATCACGCCAAGGCCCTGGAGATCGTCCGGGCGGGCCGCCTGCCCGAGGCGGCGCAGGAGCCCGCGGCGGCGCTGGCCGAGCGGCTGTGGGCCGTGTTCACCGACGAGGACGCGACGCTGGTCGAGGTCAACCCGCTGGTCTTCACCGGAGACGGCGAGGTGATCGCCCTGGACGCCAAGGTGAGCCTCGACGACAACGCCGCGTTCCGGCAGGACTGGGATCGCTTCGCCGACCCGACGGCGGTCGACCCGATTGAGGCGCGGGCGAAGGCCAAGCACCTGAACTACGTCAAGCTTGACGGCCAGGTCGGGCATCATCGGCAACGGTGCGGGCCTGGTGATGTCGACGCTGGACGTGGTCGCCTACGCCGGGGAGGAGTTCGGCGGCGTCCGGCCGGCGAACTTCCTCGACATCGGCGGCGGCGCGTCGGCCGAGGTAATGGCCAACGGCCTGGAGATCGTCCTGTCGGACCCGGACGTGCGCAGCGTGCTGGTGAACGTGTTCGGCGGCATCACCTCGTGCGACGCGGTCGCCAACGGGATCGTGTCCGCCATCGGCATGCTGGCCGAGCAGGGCAGCCCGGTCCGGCATCCGATCGTGGTCCGGCTGGACGGCAACAACGCGGCCGAGGGCCGCCGCATCCTCGACGAGGCGGGCATCGCCGTCGTGGAGCAGGTGGCCACGATGGACGATGCGGCGCGGCGCGCCGCCGAGCTGGCCCATTCTGGCTCGGCGGGGGCTCCGGGGGTCGCCCCCCGGGACAACACAGAGGGAGCATGAGATGGCGATCTTCCTGAACGCCGACAGCAAGATCATCGTCCAGGGCATCACCGGCTCCGAGGGGCGTAAGCACGGCGCGCGGATGATCGCCGCCGGAGCCAAGGTCGTCGGCGGCACCAACCCCAGGAAGGCCGGCCAGACCGTCGACCTCGGCGGCACGGAGGTGCCGGTGTTCGGCACCGTCGCGGAGGCGATAGCGGCGACCGGGGCCAACGTGTCGGTCATCTTCGTACCCGAGGCCGGCACCAAGGGTGCCGTCATCGAGGCGATCGACGCGCGGATCCCGCTGGCCATCGTGATCACCGAGGGCGTCCCGGTGCATGACAGCGCCGAGTTCTGGGCGTACGCCGGCGCCTACCGGCAACGCCACCAGGATCATCGGCCCCAACTGCCCCGGCGTCGCCTCGCCCGGCAAGTCCAACGCGGGCATCATCCCGGCCGACATCACCACCGAAGGCCGGATCGGGCTCGTGTCGAAGTCGGGCACGCTGACCTACCAGATGATGTACGAGCTGCGGGACATCGGCTTCTCCACCGCGGTCGGCATCGGCGGCGACCCGATCATCGGGACGACGCACATCGACTGCCTGCAGGCCTTCCAGGAGGACCCGGAGACCGACGCGATCGTGATGATCGGGGAGATCGGCGGTGACGCCGAGGAGCGCGCCGCCGCCTACATCGAGAAGCACGTGACCAAGCCGGTCGTCGCCTATGTCGCGGGCTTCACCGCCCCCGAGGGCAAGACGATGGGGCACGCGGGCGCGATCATCTCGGGCTCGGCCGGTACCGCCCAGGCGAAGAAGGAAGCCCTGGAGAAGGTCGGCGTCCGGGTCGGGCGCACGCCGAGCGAGACCGCCCGCCTGGTCCGGGAGCTCATGAAGTCGTAGCGCGCGGCTGGCCGCTCTCCGGTCGCGCGGTCCGGCGCCCTGGGTCAGCAAGATCTGCGAACACGCCCCGGCGCCCGGCGCGCCTGCGTGGCCGAAGCGCGCTGTATTGCCAGGCTTGACTCTTGTGACTGCTTCAGCCGTTGGCGCCCGCGCCACGGGAGCAGCGGCCGGCGATCCCGGGCCGTCTTCCGGTCCGGCCGGCCGCCCGCTTGCACTGGCGGGGGCCATGGCGGCCGGGGTGGTGACCGTGGCCGGGCTCGCCGTCATCGTCCTGCTCGTGCTCATCGGCTGGATCGCGGCGCCGCACGACAGCGTCGGCTTGCCCGCCGTGCTGCGGGCGGCCGCGGCGCTCTGGCTGGTCGGCCATCACGTCGGCTTCAGCCTGCGCGGGACCGGCCGGATCGGCCTGCTGCCGCTCGGGCTCGTGGCTGCTGCCCGGTGCCCTGCTCTGGCGGGCCGGCCGGTGGGTGGTCCGGGTCAGCCCGGTCCAGCGGCTGCGCCAGGTCGGGTACGCGGCGGCGGCGCTGGCCGTGCCCTATTCGCTGCTCACCGCTGCGGTCGCCGGGCTCAGCAGGTCCGCGCAGTTCGCCGCGTCGGTACCGCAGGCCGCGCTGTGCGGCTTGCTGCTAGGCCTGGCGGCAGGCGGGCTTGGTGCGGCGCGCGCGCTGGCACCCTGGGCCAGGTTGCTGCGTCTGATACCGGAACGGCAGCGATCCGTCCTGATCGCGGTCGCCGCCGCGAGCGCGGTGCTGGCGGTCGCAGGCGCTCTCCTGACTGCTGCGGCACTGGCGGCGAACCTGCACGAATCGGCGGTACTGCAGACCGGCCTCGGCGCCGGGCCAGTCGGGACCGTGCTGCTGTTGCTGCTGCAGATCGGCTATGTCCCGAACGCCGTCATCTGGGCGATGGCGTTTGCCGTCGGCCCTGGCTTCGCGTTCGGAGCCGGGACTGTCGTCGCGCCGACCGGCTCGGCGCTCGGACAACTGCCCGCCGTGCCGCTGCTGGCGGCGCTGCCGCCGGGGGTGCACGCGGCCATGCCCGGCTGGCTGGCCCCGCTCGTGCTGGCCCTGCCCTATGTCGCTGGCGGTGTCGGCGGCTGGCTGCTCATCAGGATGGCGCCGACGCTCAGTCTGGAAGGTGCGCCGCTGTGGGGGATGGCCAGCGGTGTCATCACCGGGCTGCTGGTCGCAGTGCTGGCCGGGTTCTCCGGCGGTCCGCTCGGCGACGGCAGGCTGGCCGCGGTCGGGCCATCGGGCTGGCAGGTGGGCGCGGTCGCGGCGTTCGAGCTCGGCATCGCGGCGGCCATCAGCGCCGGCCTGTCGAACTTCGTCTTGTTGCGGCGGGGGGCCGCCGCGGCCGGAGCCGCGCCGCCGGCGCCGGGACCGCCGCCCGAGCCAGGGCCGCCGCCCGAGCACATCCGCTACCTGGACCCATGGGCCGGCGATGAGCCGGCCGTCGGCCGCGGCAGCCCGGCCGGGCCGTCCTCACTGCCCTGACGTCGCGCCGCCTCCGCGCGAGGTGATCAAGGCCCGGCTAGTACGCTGTGGCTGCTGGGACTGGGCCTTCCGGGGCTGGCGCGAGGGCCTGCCAGGGCGTGCGCCAGCCGGTGGCAGCCAACCAGCCCGCCGGGGGAGTCCGACCGCCGAAGGAGCCGACCGTCAGTCCGTCACGATTGCTGGTGCTGGTGTCCGGCACCGGCAGCATCCTGCAGGCACTTCTGGATGCCAGCGCCGCCGAGGACTTCGGCGCCCGGATCGTGGCCGTGGGCGCCGACCGCGACGGCACGGGCGGGGTGGCCAGGGCGCAGGCGGCCGGGATCCCGACATTCGTGCGGCGGGTATCGGACTTTGCTGACCGAGGCGGCTGGGATCAGTCGCTCACCAGGGACTGTGCCGAGTACAAGCCCGACCTGATCGTCGCGGCCGGGTTCCTGAAGCTCGTCGGCGCCGACTTTCTCGCTGAGTTTGGCGGCCGGATGATCAACACGCACCCGGCGCTGCTGCCAGCATTTCCGGGCATGCACAGCGTGCGGGACGCACTCGCTCATGGCGTGAAGGTAACTGGCTGCAGCGTCATCCTGGTAGATGCCGGCGTGGACAGCGGGCCGATCCTCGCGCAGCAGGCCGTCCCGGTGCTCGCCGACGATGACGAGGCGTCGCTGCACGAGCGGATCAAGGTCGCGGAGCGCGTGCTGGTCATCGACACCATCGGCCGGATGGTCAGGAACGGATGGTCCGTACAGGGCCGGACAGTGAGGATCGGGAGTTGACGAAGGTACCGCTCAGGCGGGCGCTGATCAGCGTGTACGACAAGACGGGGCTGCCCGAGCTGGCCGCGGCGCTGCACGCCGCGGGCACCGAGATCGTATCGACAGGGAAGTCCGCGGCCGCCATTTCCGCGGCCGGGATCCCGGTGACGGAGGTTGCGCAGCTCACCGGCTTTCCCGAGTGCCTGGACGGCCGGGTCAAGACCCTGCACCCTGTCGTGCACGCAGGGCTGCTGGCCGACCTGGCCAAGGACAGTCACCGCGAGCAGCTCGCCGAGCTTGGCATCCAGCCCTTCGACCTGCTGGTGTCCAGCCTGTACCCGTTCGAGCAGACGGTCGCGGGCGGCGCGGACGCGGCCGAGTGCGTGGAGCAGATCGACATCGGCGGCCCCGCGATGATCCGGGCTGCAGCCAAGAATCACGCCACCATCGCCGTGATTACCGCGACCGACGACTATCCGGACGTCATCGCTGCCGCCGCGGATGGCGGGTTCACCCTCGACCAGCGCCGCCGGCTGGCCGCGCAGGCGTACGCGCGGACCGCCGCCTACGACGCCGCCGTGGCTTCCTGGTTCGCGAGCGCGTACGCGCCGGACAGCGTCGCCGCCGAGACGGGCTGGCCGGACGTCACGGCCGGCGTCTGGACCCGGCGCGACGTACTGCGCTATGGCGAGAACCCGCATCAGGGCGCGGCCCTGTACCTGCGCGCGGGCGACAGCGCGGGCGGGATCGCAACGGCCGAGCAGCTGCACGGCAAGGCCATGTCCTACAACAACTACGTCGACGCGGACGCGGCCAGGCGGGCGGCGTTCGGGTTCGGCGAGCCGTGCGTGGCGATCATGAAGCACGCCAACCCGTGCGGGATCGCGCTCGGCGCGGACCTCGCCGAGGCACACCGCAAGGCGCACGCCTGCGATCCGGTGTCCGCGTACGGCGGCGTGATCGCCGCCAACGGCATCGTCACGGTGGCCATGGCCGAGCAGGTCGCGGATATCTTCACCGAGGTGATCATCGCGCCCGACTTCGAGCCCGCCGCGCTGGACATCCTGACCAGGAAGAAGAACCAGCGCCTGCTGCGGTGCCCGGCCCCGCCAGCCGGGCCGGCGGTGGACTGGCGGCCGGTCAGCGGCGGCCTGCTGCTGCAGTCGGCTGACTCCGGCAAGGAGCCCGGCGACCAGGCGACAAACTGGGAGCTGAAGGCCGGCCAGCCGGTTAGCCCGGAGACGCTGGCGGACCTGGAGTTCGCCTGGCGCGCCTGCCGGGCGGTCAAGTCCAATGCCATCTTGCTGGCGGCCGGCCGGGCCAGCACCGGCATCGGGATGGGCCAGGTGAACCGGGTCGACTCCTGCCGCCTCGCGGTCGCCAGGGCGGGCGAGCTCGCGGCCCACTCGGTCGGAGCCAGCGACGCTTATTTCCCGTTTGCGGACGGGCTGCTGATCCTCGCCGACGCCGGGGTGCGGGCGATCGCCGAGCCAGGCGGGTCCATCCGTGACGACGAGGTCATCGCGGCGGCCGAGGTGGCGGGCGATCTCGCTGTACTTCACCGGCGTCCGGCACTTCTATCACTGACGGGGGACTGGGCCGCGATGACAGCGATCATTCTGGACGGCAAGGCCACGGCCGCGGCTATCCGCGCCGAGCTGACCGACCGCGTCGCCAAACTGGCGCAGGCGGGCATCACGCCCGGCCTGGGCACCGTCCTGGTCGGCGATGATCCCGGCAGCCGCTCCTACGTCAACGGCAAGCACCGGGACTGCGCCCAGGTCGGCATCGTCGAGCATCCGCCGCGACCTGCCCGCGGATGCCTCCCAGCAGCAGGTCGAGGACGCCGTCGCGGAGCTGAACGCCGATCCGGCGTGCACCGGCTACATCGTCCAGCTGCCGTTGCCCGCAGGCCTGGACCCGCAGCCGGTGCTGGACGCTGATCGACCCGGCCAAGGACGCCGACGGGCTGCAGCCGGTCAACCTCGGCAAGCTGGTACTCGGCGACCCGGCCCCGCTGCCGTGCACGCCGCGCGGCATCGTCGAGCTACTGCGCCGGTTCGACGTCCCGATCGCGGGCGCCGACGTGACCGTCATCGGCCGTGGCATCACCGTCGGCAGGTCGCTCGGCCTGCTGCTGACCCGGCGGACCGAGAACGCGACGGTCACGCTCTGCCACACCGGCACCAGGGACCTGGCCGCGCACACCCGCGGCGCCGACATCGTGGTGGTCGCGGCCGGGACGGCCCGGCCTGCTGACCGCGGACATGGTCAAGCCGGGTGCCGCCGTGCTGGACGTCGGCATCAGCCGGACCGAGGCCGGCCTGGTGGGCGACGTCGCACCCGGCGGTGGCCGAGGTGGCGGGCTACCTGGCGCCGATGCCGGGCGGGGTCGGCCCGATGACGAGGGCCATGCTGCTGGCCAACGTCGTCGAGGCGGCCGAGCGCACGGCCGGGGCCGCGGGCTGACACAACGGACCGGGCGTCCCGGGCACCGTGCCCGAATAAATCTCTACTGATGGGTAACATGACTGGCGACTAGGGCCGCTCAGGACCCCGGGTGCTGCGACTGCGGGTGGTTTTGGCAGGCTTAGCCTGCCGTAAGGGCGGGATGTTGTTGCATGGGAGGTCGGCAGCAGGTCATGAACATCGTCGTCTTGGTGAAGCAGGTGCCGGACACCTGGTCGGAGCGCACGCTGCGGGCCGGAGGACAACACGCTGGACCGGGACGCCGCCGACGCGGTGATCAACGAGCTCGACGACTACGCGATCGAGGAGGGCCTGCGGCTGCAGGAGGCGCACGGCGGCGAGGTCACGATCGTGTCGATGGGGCCGGAGAAGGCGGCCGAGGCGATCCGCAAGGCGCTGTCGATGGGCGCCGACAAGGCGGTGCACCTCAGCGATGAGGCGCTGCGCGGCTCGGACGGCCTGGTGACGTCGGCGGTGCTGGCGAAGGTGCTGGAGCGGACCGGGTTCGACCTGGTCATTCTCGGCTCGGAGTCCACCGACGCCCGGATGGGCACGCTGGCGGCGATGCTGGCCGAGCGGCTCGGCGTGCCGCAGCTGTCGTTCGCCAGCAAGGTGGAGACCGACGGATCGGCGATCAGCATCCACCGGCAGGCCGACTACGGCTACGACACGGTGGAGGCGAGCGCTGCCGGCCGTCGTGAGCGTGGTCGAGAAGATCAACGAGCCGCGGTACCCGTCGTTCAAGGGGATCATGGCGGCCAAGAAGAAGCCGGTCGAGACGCTGACCCTGGCCGACCTCGGCTTCGACGCCGGGCAGGCTCGGCCTGGCCGCCAGCGCGACCGAGGTGGTCAGCTTCGCCAAGCGGCCGCCGCGCGCGGCCGGCACGATCGTGACCGACGAGGGGGACGGCGGCACGAAGGCGGCCGAGTTCCTCGCGTCCCGCAAGTTCATCTGAGCGCGGAGGGCTGACCGGTCATGGCTGAGATCCTGGTGCTCGCCGAGCACGACGGCGAGACCGTCAAGAAGGTCACCACCGAGCTGCTGACGCTCGCCCGCGGGTTCGGCGAGCCCGTCGGTGGTGTGGACCGGGCCGGGCGCGGACGCCGCGCAGGCGCGGCTGGCCGAGTTCGGCGCGGCGAAGGTCTACGTCGCCGACAGCGCCGACTACGACGACTACGTCGTCGCGCCCAAGGCCGAGCTGCTCGCGCAGCTGGTCGCGGACAAGTCGCCCGGCGGCGGTGCTGGTCGCCGCCACGTCGGAGGGCCGCGAGGTCGCCGGGCGGCTGGCGGTCAAGACCGGCTCGGGCGTGCTCACCGACGTGACCGGCCTGTCCGAAGGCCTGGTCGGCGAGCAGTCGATCTTCGGCGGCGCGATCACGGTTCAGTCCAAGGTCCGGGCCGGCACGCCGATCATCGCCGTCCGGCCGAACGCGGTCACGCCCGAGCCCGGCGCCGGCCCGGCGGAGCTGGAGCCGGTCAGCCTGCCGGTCAGCGACGCGGCCAAGACCGCCCAGGGTGACCGGCAAGGTCGTGGCCGAGCGCGGCGAGCGGCCGGAGCTGACCGAGGCGTCGATCGTGGTGTCCGGCGGCCGCGGCGTGGGGTCGGGAGAGCACTTCGCGCTGATCGAGCAGCTCGCCGACTCGCTCGGCGCGGCGGTCGGCGCGTCCCGCGCGGCCACCGACGCGGGCTGGTACCCGCACCAGTTCCAGGTCGGCCAGACCGGCAAGACGGTGTCGCCCGCAGCTCTACATGGCGATCGGCATCTCCGGCGCGATCCAGCACCGGGCCGGCATGCAGACGTCCAAGACGATCATGGTGGTCAACAAGGACCCGGAGGCGCCGATCTTCGAGCTCGCCGACTTCGGCGTGGTCGGCGACCTGTTCAAGGTCGTGCCGCAGCTCATCGAGGAGATCGACAAGCGGTCCGCGGGCTGACGGACCCGGCTGGGCCGGCTAGCTCGACGGCTAGCCCGCCTGATCCCAGCTAGGCTGGACGCATCATGGCAAATGTCGATGCAGCCGGGTACAGCCCGGTGCCGGACGCCCGTCCGGCACCGGGCCGATCGGTGTACCTCGACCACGCGGCGACCACGCCGATGCTGCCCGAGGCCCTGGCGGCGATGACCGAGGAGCTGGCGCAGCTCGGAAACCCCTCATCTCTGCACAATGCGGGCCGCCGGGCCCGCCGGGTCGTCGAGGAGTCGCGGGAGCTGATCGCCGAGGCCTACGGCGCCCGGCCCAGCGAGGTGGTCTTCACCAGCGGCGGCACCGAGGCCGACAATCTGGCGATCAAGGGCCTGTTCTGGGCGCGCCGGGCGGCCGACCCGGCCCGGCGCCGGGTGCTGGCCACGGCGACCGAGCACCACGCGGTGCTCGACAGCGTCGCGCTGGCTCGCCGAGCACGAGGACGCCGAGGCCGACTGGCTGCCGGTGGACACCGCGCGGCGTGGTCAGCGTCGCCGGCGCTGGCCGAGGCCATCGAGCGCGACCCGGCGAGCGTCGCCCTGGTCAGCGTCATGTGGGCCAACAACGAGGTCGGCACCGTCCAGCCGATCGCCGAGCTGGCCCGGCTCGCGGCCGAGCAGCAGATCCCGTTCCACAGCGACGCCGTCCAGGCCGCCGGGCAGCTGCCGGTGCAGCCTGGCCGCGAGCGGCGCGACCGCGCTGACGATCACCGCGCACAAGATCGGCGGCCCGGTCGGGGCGGGCGCGCTGCTGCTGGCCAAGGGCGTGCGAGCCGGTGCCGGTGCTGCACGGCGGCGGGCAGGAGCGGGACGTGCGGTCGGGCACGCTCGACGTCCCGGCCATCCGGGCGTTCGCCGTCGCGGTCCAGGTCGCCGCGCGAGCGCGGCGCGGACGAGGCCAAGCGGCGTCGCCGCGCTGCGCGACGACCTGATCGCGCAGGTGCTGGCCGCCGTGCCGGACGCGATGCTGAACGGGGCGCCGCCCGGCCCCGGCCGGCTGCCCGGCAACGCGCACTTCTCCTTCCCCGGCTGCGAGGGCGACGCGCTGCTGATGCTGCTCGACGCCAAGGGCATCGCGTGCTCGACCGGCTCGGCCTGCACCGCGGGGGTGGCCCAGCCCAGCCACGTGCTGCTCGCCATGGGCGCCGACGAGGCCAGGGCGCGCGGCTCGCTGCGGTTCTCGCTGGGCCACACGTCCGAGCAGGCCGACGTGGACGCGCTCGGCGCCGTGATCGGCGAGGTCGTCGAGCGGGCCCGCCGGGCGGCCAGGTGACCTCCGGCCGCCGCCTATCCTGGACTGGGATGACTACTCTGCGCGTACTCGCCGCCATGTCCGGCGGCGTCGACTCGGCGGTGGCGGCCGCGCGGGCCGCCGAGGCCGGCCATGACGTCACCGGCGTCCACCTCGCCCTGTCGCGTAACCCGAGTTCGTACCGGACCGGCGCGCGGGGCTGCTGCACGCTCGAGGACGCCAGGGACGCGCGCCGGGCCGCCGACGTGATCGGCATCCCGTTCTACGTCTGGGACCTGGCCGAGCGGTTCCACGCCGACGTCGTCGAGGACTTCGTGGCCGAGTACGCCAGGGGCAACACGCCGAACCCGTGCCTGCGCTGCAACGAGAAGATCAAGTTCGCCGCCGTGCTCGACCGGGCGGTCGCGCTCGGCTTCGACGCGGTGTGCACCGGCCACCACGCCCGGCTGGAGCCGGTGCCCGGCGGGCCGGCCTGATCCGGCTGGTCCGCAGCGTCGACGCGGCCAAGGACCAGTCGTACGTGCTCGCCGTGCTCCGGCCCGAGCAGCTGCGGCGGGCCATGTTCCCGCTCGGCGACAGCACCAAGGACGCAGGTGCGCAAGGAGGCCGCCGACCGCGGGCTCGCCGTGGCCGACAAGCCGGACAGCCACGACGTCTGCTTCATCGCCGACGGCGACACCCGGGGCTTCCTGCGCGACCAGCTCGGCAGCGCGCCCGGCCCCATCGTGGACTCCGACGGGGCCGTGCTGGGCAGCCACGACGGCAGCTACGGCTTCACGATCGGCCAGCGCAAGGGGCTCGGCATCGACCAGCCCGCCGCCGACGGCAGGCCGCGCTACGTGCTGAGCATCGAGCCGGTGTCCCGCACGGTGACCGTCGGCCCGGCCGAGGCGCTGGACGTGCGGGAGATCGAGGCGGCGCGGCCGGTGTGGTCGGGCTGCGTGCCGCCGTCCGGGCCGGTCGACTGCCTGGTCCAGCTGCGGGCGCACGGCGAGTGCCACCCGGCGGTCTGCCAGGCCGATGGCGACGCGGTCCGGATCAGCCTGCGCGAGCCCGCCCGCGGCGTCGCGCCGGGCCAGGCAGCCGTCTTCTACGACGGCGACGCGGTGCTGGGCAGCGCGACGATCACCGCTGCGCACTGAGATCCAGCCGGCAGCCGAGGACGAGTACAGGATCGTCGACCCATGTCACGGCGGCCACCATTGTCAGAAGCAGGATGATCCGCCGACGACTGACGATGCGATGACGTCGAAGACGTTAGACGATAGGCCAGCAGAGGCTGCGCCGCCCGGCACGCACGGGTCGTAGTGCTCGTAGCGGTACTGCGCTGACGGTCGGCTATGATATTTAGCCATTTATTCATTCCTATCCGTGTTTTTCATCTATTTGCGGACCTTCCCGGATACCAGGACAAACTGATTCCGGTCAGCGGGCAGAGTTGTGACTGTGACCCGGAGCGGGTGGCCAGCTTGGTCGAAGCCCGTGCGAATGAGCTGGAAGACCTGCACGCGGCCGTCATCCGGGAGGCCGAAGAACTCGACCTCGTTCTGGTCGGGCAGGCGAGATGCAATCTGGTCGACGAGGCCGATCTCGCTGAGTCCGAGGGTGCTCTCCAGGTAGTTCACCGCCCCCTCGGCGATGTTGTCCGCCTCGATCAGCCGATGTGCGCCGGCCTCGAGGAGCGACTTGGAGTAGAAGGTGGTCTGCAGCGAATACGGATCGCCGTCGATGAACCGTCGCTGATGACGGCTGATCACCGAAGCGCCACCAGGCAGATCTAGTTCCCGCCGCACGAGTTCGTCGGCACGCAGAATCTCTACCCGGGGGACCGTCACCTCGGGGTCGCGGCGCTCGTCGCGAACGGCAACCTCGAACGCCCTGCTTTCCTCCATGCCCGCTTCCCGCTCGACGCCAAGCTTTGTGACGAACGGATCAGGCTTGCGGGCGACGAACGTGCCTTGGCCAGAACGGGTGAAGACGAGACCGCGGGTGACGAGCAACCTGACGGCGTCGCGAACTGTGTTGCGAGATGCGCTGTAGATGTCCTGCAACTCAAGCTCAGTCGGCAGCGCCTGACCGTCAGCGCCGAGCTCGCCGGCCTCGATCTTCGTGCGCAGGTCATCAGCGATCTGACGCCACATGGGAGCAGCCATCTGCCCTCCCTAACATCCCAACAAACCCAATAGCTAGATCAATTGGACTAGCTGGGATCATACCAGCAGTCCAGATTGTTGGTTCTGAACTCTTGTGCTCGATCTTGCATCCTGCCACGATGAATATACCAAAGGTTGGGATGAATCCAATAGCAGGTCTGATCCTATCAGTCGGATCTGCTGGGACCGAGACGCAAGCCGAAGGGAGCGTGCCGCACCTCAACCGGGGCTGAAAGGAGAAGTGTCATGGCAGCCATCGACGCGATCGTCTTCGCGGCCGCAGCAGGGTTCGCGTTCATTCTCGTGATCACGATCATTGTGATCCTCGGAGTCAGGCAGGAAGAGCGATACCTGACCCTCGCCGACAAGAACGCTCCGGGTGCCATGGCTCAGCTGGCCCGGCTGATTCTGGGCCGGTACTTCCGCCGCGAGAAAGTCCCCGGAGCCGGGCCACGTCACCAGGGCAGCCCGACCGCCGCAGGCTGCGGTCCCGGCCCTCGGTGGCCGGACTAGCTGCTGCCGCACCACTTGCGGCGTGGTGCGGCAGCAGCACTCCCGGTGTGAACTGCCTGGTGTCGGCGGGCGCCACTAGGCTCAGCTGCGTGAGCGAGCAGAGCGCCGGGTTCCCGTGGCCGCAGGCCAGCGCGACCGGGATGGGGTCAATGCCGGGCACTGATGTCGGGCAGACGTGCCGGATGGTGTTCGGCGAGCTGCCCGACCTGCCGTTCCTGCCCGAGCTGCCCGACCGCGGGCCCGGCGCGGACATGACCGGGCGGGCCGCCGCGCTCCTGGTCAGCATGCCGGTGGAGATCACGACCAGGGGCTGGAAGCTGGCGGTCACTCCAGGCCGGGAGACCAGCCTGGCGGCGGGCTACTGGTCGCAGGACCTGGACACCCTGGAGGAAGTGGCCGAGGGGTTCACCGGCGCGCTCAAGGTTCAGGTGTGCGGACCGATCACGCTCGCGGCCACGCTGGAGCTGACCCGCAGGCTCGACCCGGCGCTCGCCGACCAGGGGGCGCTCGCCGACCTGACCGACTCGCTGGCCGAGGGTGTCGCCGCGCACGTGGCCGACGTGCGCAGGCGGGTGCCCGGCGCCACCGTGGTCCTGCAGCTGGATGAGCCGGCCCTGCCCGCGGCCCTGGCCGGCCGGGTGCGGACGGCGAGCGGGCTGAACGTCGTCCGCGCGCTAGAGCCGGTGATCGCGAGCCAGCGGCTGAGCACAGTGCTCGCCGGCCCGGGCGGCCAAGCGCGGGCCGTCGTGCACTGCTGCGCGCCGGACTTCCCGTTCTCTGTCATCGCCGAGGCCGGTGCTACGGGCATCGGATTCGACCTCAGCTTGCTGGGCAACGCCGACGTCGACCCGATCTCCGAGCTCGCCGAGGCGGGCGTTGGCCTGCTGGCCGGCGCGCTCCCGACCCAGGCGGCGCAGCGGCTCGTGAGCGGCCCGCCGCTGCCGCCGCGGGAGACGGCGGCCACCGTCACTGAGTTGTGGCGCAAGACCGGGCTGGCGTCGGAGCACATGGCCAGCCAGCTGGTGATCACGCCCGCGTGCGGGCTGGCCGGGATCTCGCCGGCCGCCGCGCGGGCAGCGCTTGAGCATTGCCGGGAAGCGGCGCGGATCGCGCCGGAGATGATCGTCGCCAGTTGACCGGGAAGGGCAGGAGATGACGCAGCAAGACCCGCGCCATCGGCACGCGGATCTGTCGGAGGAATTGCTGGAGCATCAGTACCGCTACCACGTGCTCGACTCGCCGCTGGTCTCCGACGCCGAGTACGACGCGGCGATGCGGGAGCTGCTGGCCCTCGAGGAGCAGTATCCGGAGCTGCGCACCCCGGACTCGGCCAGTCAGAAGGTCGGCGGGTTGATCTCCACCGACTTCAAGGCGGTACAGCACCTGGAGCGGCTGCTCAGCCTCGACAACGCGTTCTCGGCCGAGGAACTCGACGGCTGGTCCGCGCGGGCCGAGCGGCTCGGCGGCGCGCGGTCCGTACCTGTGCGAGCTCAAGATCGACGGCCTGGCGATCGCGCTCGTCGTACCGGAACGGCCGGCTGGCAGCGGGCCGCCACCAGGGGCGACGGCGTCACCGGCGAGGACGTCACGCCGAACGTCAAGACCATCGGCGCGGTGCCCGACCCGGCTGGCTGGCTCGGGCTGGCCGGACACGCTGGAGGTGCGCGGCGAGGTCTTCCTGCCGGTGGCGGCCTTCGAGGAGCTGAACGCGGAAGCTGACCGAGGCGGGCAAGCCGCCGTTCGCGAACCCGCGCAACTCGGCCGCGGGGTCGCTGCGGCAGAAGGACCCGCGGGTGACGGCGTCCCGCGCGCTGGACCTGATCCTGCACGGCGTCGGGCCGGGTCGAGGGGCTGGACGACCCGCCGCAGAGCCAGTCCGGCTGGTACGACCGGCTGCGCGTCGTGGGGCCTGCCGGTCAGCACGTTGTACAAGGTCGTGCCGGACCTCGACGGGGTCCGCGCCTACATCGCCCACTACGCCGAGCACCGGCACGATCCGCCGTACGAGATCGACGGGGTCGTCGTCAAGATCGACGAGCTGGCGGTGCAGGCCAGGCTGGGCAACACCAGCCGCGCGCCGCGCTGGGCGATCGCGTACAAGTACCCGCCGGAGGAGGTCACCACCCGGCTGCTCGACATCCGGGTGAACGTCGGCCGGACCGGCCGGGTCACGCCGTTCGCGGTGATGGAGCCGGTCAAGGTCAGCGGCTCGACGGTCGAGAACGCCACGCTGCACAACGCCGACGAGGTCGCCCGCAAGGGCGTGCTGATCGGCGACATGGTCGTGCTGCGCAAGGCGGGCGACGTCATCCCCGAGGTCGTCGGGCCGGTGGCCGACCTGCGCACCGGGGACGAGCGCGCGTTCGAGTTCCCGACCGAGTGCCCGGCCTGCGGGACCAAGCTGGCCCGCGAGGACGGCGGCGTCGACTGGCGCTGCCCGAACGCGCGGTCCTGCCCGGCCCAGCTCAGGGAGCGGCTGTTCCACCTGGCCGGCCGCGGCGCGCTGGACATCGAGGTGCTCGGCTACGAGGCGGCCGTGCGCGCTGCTGGACTCCGGGCTGGTGACCAGGACGAGGGCGACCTGTTCGCGCTGACCGCCGAGTCGCTGCGCGACCGTGCCGTTCTTCATGCTCAAGTCCGGCGCGCTCACCGCGAACGCGACCCGGCTGCTCGCCAACCTGGAGGACGCGCAGGCGCCGGCCGCTCTGGCGGATCCTGGTGGCGCTCTCGATCCGGCACATCGGGCCGACGGCCGCCCGGGCGCTGGCCGCGGCGCTTCGGCTCGCTCGACGCGATCGCGACGGCGCCGGAGGCGGAGCTCGTCCCGGTGGACGACGTGGGCCCGACGATCGCGGCGCGTCGATCCAGGAGTGGTTCGCCGTCGACTGGCACGACGAGATCGTGGACGAAGTGGCGCCAGCCGGCGTCGAGCTCGCGACGCCGGACTTCGTGCCGCCGGTACGGGAAGCGGCCGCCGGCGGCCCGCTCGCGGGTGTCACGGTCGTGCTGACCGGGACGCTGCCGGGCTACACCAGGGAGGAGGCCGCCGCGGCCATCGAGGCGCTCGGCGGCAAGGTCTCCGGCTCGGTCTCGAAGAAGACCGGCTTCGTGGTGGCCGGGGAGAGCCCCGGCTCGAAGCTCGACAAGGCCGCCTCGCTCGGGGTCCCGGTGCTGGATGAGGACGGCCTGCGCGTGCTGCTGGCCGAAGGGCCGGAGGCGGCCAGTGCGGCGGCCCAGCCGGCCTAGGCCAACGGACGGCCGACGGACGGGCAGGCTGGCGACGGAAGTGCCGGCGCCAGCCGCGTCGGTGCTGGACGCGGGCCGCGCCAGTGTGCTGCCATCGACGCGGGTGACCTCACCTGCTGATCGCAACCTGTGAAATGGAGATGATTGGTCCGCGACTCGTGATGATCACGGGTTGTAACGGATAGTGTGCAATTGGCTTCGGGAAGTATGTTTTCTGCCGTAGGATCTACCGAGAGCGCCGAGAGCTATACACACAGCGACCGGCTGGCCGGCGAGGAGCCATGAAGGATCCGAACGACACCAGGGACATCGGCCCGCGGGTCGGTTCGCCGCTGTGGTTCTCACATCACCGCGTGCACCGTCGCGGGTGCGGTGGCGTTCGGCTTGACTATGACGCATCTCACCGGCCTGTCGAGGCTCGTGGGCTACCCGCAGTTCTGGGTGCTGGCGGCGATGATCGTCCTGGGTGACATCTGGCCGATCGTCACGCCGGGCCGGTCCAACGCCGAAGCGCCGGTGGCCTCGGTCACGTTCGGCCTGGGCGCGCTGTTCGCCTGCGGCCTGCCGGCCGCCCTGCTGCTGCGCGCCGTCTCCTGCTTCGTGGTGTGCGTGGCCGAGCGCAAGTCCCTGCACCGGGCCGCCTTCAACGCCGCCGCGGTCACCCTGAGCACGGTGGCGGCCTGGGCCGTGCTGTACGCGGTCGACATCCGCCCGACCGCCGCGCAGGCCAAGATAGACCCTCACGTCACGAACCTGCAGTGGCTGCTGCTGGCGGGGCTGGTCTGCTTCGCTGGTGCACTACCTGATCATCGCGACGGCCGTCAGCATGCACGCCAGGGAGCCGCTCCGGCGGACGATCCGCCGGACGTTCGGCTATCCAGTTCTTCGTCAACGGCTGCCTGATCGGCACCGCGCCGCTGGTCGCGCTCGCGATCCAGTCGAACTCGGCGTTGCTGCTGCTGCTGTTCGCGTTCCCGTTCGCGGCCGTCTACGTCAACGCCGCGATCTCGGTGCAGCGCGAGCACCAGGCCCACCACGACGAGCTCACCGGGCTGTCCAACCGCAAGCTGCTGGCCACCAGGCTGGAGAGCACGCTCGCCCAGGCCGCCAGCTCCGGCCACCAAGGTCGGGTTCCTGCTGCTCGACCTCGACCGCGGCCTCAAGGAAGTCAACGACACCCTCGGTCACGCGGTCGGCGACCGGCTGCTGCGGCTGGTGGCGCACCGGCTCACGCACAGCATCCGGCCCGGCGACATCGTGGCCCGGCTCGGCGGCGACGAGTTCGCGGTGCTGCTGCCGGCCGGTCCGGGACGCCAGCCGTCGCCCGCGAGGTGGCGGCGCGGCTGCGGGCCGCGGTCGCCGAGCCGATCCGGCTCGAGGGCATGTCCTTCGTCATCGAGGTCAGCATCGGCATCGCCATGTATCCCGACGACGCGGCCGGCGGCGAGCTGCTGATGCAGCGCGCCGACGTCGCCATGTACCTGGCCAAGCAGCGCCGCAGCGGGGTCGAGCGCTACGTCGCCGAGCTCGACCGGAACTCACCGTCCCGGCTGGCGCTGTTCGGTGACCTGCGCCGGGCGCTGGACCGGGGCGAGCTGGAACTGCACTACCAGCCGAAGGTCAACCTGGCGTGACCGCCGCGTGGCGGGCATGGAGGCGCTGGTCCGCTGGCAGCATCCCGACGCGCGGCATCATCCCGCCGGCCGAGTTCATCCCGCAGGTGCAGCAGTCCTACCTGATGCGCGAGGTCACCGCGTTCGTCATCGACTCGGCGCTCAGCCAGGCCGCGCAGTGGCGGCAGGCCGGGCATGGACGTCCAGGTCTCGCTCAACGTGTCCGGCCGGGACCTGCTCGACAGCGGGCTCGCCGACCTGGTCGCCGAGGGCCTGCGGACGGCACAAGCTCCCGCCGGATTCGCTGCTGCTGGAGATAGACGAGCGCGTCCTGACGAGCGAGCCGGCGCACGCGGTCGCCACGGCCGAGGCGCTGGCGGAGATCGGCGTCGCGCTCAGCCTGGACGACTTCGGCACCGGCTACTCCTCGCTGGTCCGGCTGCAAGCGGCTGCCGGTCACCGAGGTCAAGGTCGACGCTTCGTTCGTCGGCCGGCTGCTCGAGTCGACCGGACGACCTGGTCGTGGTGAAATCCATCGTCGACCTGCGCCGCCGCGCTCGGCATCAGGTCGGTCGCCGAGGGCGTCGAGACCGCCGACATCGCGGCGGCGCTGCTCGGCATGGGCTGCGTCGCCGGGCCAGGGCTGGCACTTCTGCCAGCCCGCTCAACGCCGCGTCGGCGACCGCCTGGCTGGCCGAGCACGGCGACGCTGGTCGAGGTCAGCCGCGCTCGATCGGCGGCCACACCTCCAGCCCGCGCAGGCCAGCGGTGATGCCGCCCGTCGGCTGGCGGCTCTGACCCGCACGGCCCGGGGCCGCCTGGCAGATAATGCCTTCGGCCCGCGCCGCGGCTGGCCCATAGGATGGCCTGCATGTCCATTACCAGGGACGAGGTAGCGCACCTGGCCAGGCTGTCCAGGCTGGCCCTCTCGGACGCGGAACTCGATCATTTCGCCGGCCAGCTCGACCAGATCATCGGCGCGGTGGCGCGGGTGCAGGAGGTCGCGGCCGACCAGATCCCGCCGATGACGCACGCCGTGCCCGTGGTCAACGTCTTCCGCGACGACGTCGAGGTGCCGTGCCTGACCGCGGCCGCAGGCGCTCGCGAACGCCCCGGCCGCCGAGGACGCGACGGTTCCGGGTCCCGCGCATCCTGACGGAGGACTGAGCATCATGGCTGCCGAGATATCCGGCGACCTGACGCGGCTGACCGCGGCGCAGATCGCCGGCGCCATCGCGGCCGGCCAGGTGTCCGCCGTCGAGGTGACCCGGGCGCACCTGGACCGGATCGCCGCCGTCGACGCCGGACGTGCACGCGTTCCTGCACGTGGCGCCGGAGCTGGCGGTGGCGGCGGCGGCCGAGGTGGACCGCAAGCGCGCGGCGGGCGAGCCGCTCGGCCCGCTGGCCGGCGTGCCGCTGGCGCTCAAGGACGTCTGACGACCGCGGACATGCCGACCACCTGCGGCTCGAAGATCCTCGAGGGCTGGCGGCCGCCGTACGACGCCACCGTGACGCAGCGGCTGCGCGACGGCCGGGGTCATCATCCTCGGCAAGACCAACATGGACGAGTTCGCGATGGGCTCCTCCACCGAGAACTCCGCCTACGGCGTCGTCGCACAACCCGTGGGATCTGAGCCGGATCCCCGGCGGCTCGTCGCGGCGGGTCCAGCGCGGCCGTCGCCGCGTACGAGGCGCCGCTGGCGATCGGCACCGACACCGGCGGCTCGATCCGCCAGCCCGCCGCGGTCTGCGGCATCGTCGGCATGAAGCCGACCTACGGCGGCTCGTCCCGGTACGGCCTGGTGGCGTTCGCGTCCTCGCTGGACACGCCCGGCCCGCTGACCCGCACCGTGCTGGACGCGGCGCTGCTGCACGAGGCGATCTCCGGCCACGACTGGCGCGACTCGACGTCGGTGGACGCGCCGGTTCCGCCCGTGGTCGCGGCGGCCCGGCAGGCGGACGTGAGCCGGACTGCGGATCGGCGTCGTCGCGGAGTTCAGCGGCGACGGCTACCAGCCCGGCGTGCTGGCCAGGTTCAACGAGGCCGTCGAGCTGCTGGAGTCGCTCGGCGCCAAGGTGGTCGAGGTCTCCTGCCCGCACTTCGTGTACGCGCTGCCGGCCTACTACCTGATCGCGCCCAGCGAGTGCCTCGTCCAACCTGGCCCGGTTCGACGCGATGCGCTACGGCCTGCGGGTCGGCGACGACGGCGTGGCCAGCGCCGACGAGGTCATGTCCGCTGACCAGGGCGGCCGGGTTCGGGCCCGAGGTCAAGCGCCGCATCATGCTCGGCACGTACGCGCTGTCGAGCGGCTACTACGACGCCTACTACGGCAAGGCCCAGCAGGTGCGCACCCTGATCTGCCGGGACTTCGACGCGGCGTTCGAGCAGGTGGACGTCCTGGTGTCGCCGACGACGCCGACGACCGCGTTCCCGATCGGCGAGCGCGCCGACGACCCGATGGCGATGTACCTGGCCGACCTGTGCACGATCCCGTCCGACCTGGCCGGGAACGCGGCGATCTCGGTGCCGTGCGGTCTCGCGCCGGAGGACGGTCTGCCGGTCGGCCTGCAGGTCATGGCGCCCGCGCTGGCGGACGACCGGCTGCTACCGGGTCGCCGCCGCGGTCGAGACGGCGCTGGAGCAGCGCTGGGGCGGCCCGCTGCTGGCCCAGGCGAAAGGACTGACCAAGTGAGCGTGACCGAGCTGGTGCCCTACGACGAGGCACTGTCGCGGTACGAGCCGGTCATCGGCCTGGAGACGCACGTCGAGCTCGGCACGGCGACCAAGATGTTCTGCGGCTGCCCGACGACCTTCGGCGCCGACGCCGAACAGCGCGGTCTGCCCGGTCTGCCTGGGCCTGCCCGGCTCGCTGCCGGTGACCAACCGGGCCGCGATCGAGTACACGATCAAGATCGGCCTGGCGCTGAACTGCTCGATCGCGCACCTGGTGCCGGTTCGCCCGGAAGAACTACTTCTACCCGGACATGCCGAAGGACTTCCAGATCTCGCAGTACGACGAGCCGCTGTGCACCGACGGCTACCTGGACGTGGAGGTCGAGGGCCAGAGCTTCCGGGTCGGCATCGAGCGGGTGCACCTGGAGGAGGACACCGGCAAGTCGCTGCACGTCGGCGGCGCCACCGGCCGGATCCACGGCGCCGACTACTCGCTGGTCGACTACAACCGGGCCGGCATCCCGCTGGTCGAGGTCGTCACCAAGCCGGTGGCCGGCACCGGCACGCTCGCGCCGCAGGTCGCCCGGGCCTACGTGACCGAGCTGCGCGACCTGCTGCGCGCGCTCGGCGTCTCCGACGTGCGGATGGAAGAGGGCTCGCTGCGCTGCGACGTCAACACGTCGCTCGGCCCCGCTCGGCGCCGCCGTGGGGCACCGGACCGAGACCAAGAACGTGAACTCGCTGCGCTCGGTGGAGCGCGCGGTCCGGTTCGAGATCGAGCGGCAGGCGGGCGTGCTCGACGCGGGCGAGCGCCGTCGTCCAGGAGACCCGGCACTTCCACGAGGACAACGGCACCACGACGCTCCGGCCGGAGCAAGGAAGAAGCGCAGGACTACCGCTACTTCCCCGAGCCCGACCTGGTGCCGGTCGCACCGCCGCCGGACTGGGTCGAGTCGCTGCGGGCCGGGCTGCCGGAGCTGCCCGCCGCGCGCCGCGTCGCGGCTGCAGGCCGAGTGGGGCTTGTCCGACCTCGACATGGCCGGCGCTGCTGAACGCGGGTGCGCTCGACCTGGTCGGCGACACGGTGGCGGCCGGCGCCTCGGCCGCCGACGCGCGCAAGTGGTGGCTCGGCGAGCTGGCCCGGCACGCCAACGAGCCACGGCGTGGAGCTGACGCGCTCGGCGATCACGCCGGCCCAGGTCGCCGAGGGTCGCCGCGCTGGTCGAGGCCGGGCACGCTCAACGACAAGCTGGCCCGCCAGGTGCTCGACGGCGTGCTGGCCGGCGAGGGCGCGCCGGACGAGATCGTGGCGGCCCGCGGTCTCGCGGTGGTGAGCGACGCGGGCGCGCTGGCCGACCGCGGTGGACGCGGCGATCGCCGCCAACCCGGACGTCGCCGCGAAGATCCGCGGCGGGAAGGTAGCCGCCGCCGGCGCGCTGGTCGGCGCCGTGATGAAGGCGACGCGCGGCCAGGCCGACGCCGGCCGCGTCCGCGAGCTGATCCTGGAGCGCCTCACCTGATCGCCCGGTTGGCGTCCGCTGGAAGGGTCGCGATGACTCCGATACGCAGCATGACAGACGACAAGAAGCTGACCGACGAGGTGCTGCGCGCGTACGCGGCGACACCCGATCCGCGGCTGCGCGAGCTGCTCGCCGCGCTGATCCGGCACCTGCACGCGTTCGCGGCCGAGACCCGGCTGACCCACCGGGAGTGGATGGCAGGCCTGGAGTTCCTGACCGCGGTCGGGCAGATGTGCGACGACCAGCGGCAGGAGTTCGTCCTGCTGTCGGACGTGCTCGGCCTGTCCGCCCAGGTCGACAACGCCAACGCGGCCGCGGGGGCGACCGAGCCCACCGTGCTCGGCCCGTTCTACCGGCCGGGCGCCCCGCAGCCGCCGGGCGGGGGAGCACATCGGCCGGCCGCAGGACGGGGACGCGCCACCCTGGTCCGGGGCCGGGTCACCGACACCGGCGGGCAGCCGATCGGCGGCGCGACCCTCGACGTGTGGCAGTGCAGCGCGAACGGCCGGTACGACACCCAGGACCCGGAGCAGCCGCCGTTCAACCTGCGCGGCGTCTTCACGACGGCGGCCGACGGCGGCTACGAGTTCCGCACCGTGCGGCCGGTCAGCTACCCGATCCCGGTGGACGGGCCGGTCGGCGACCTGCTCCGGGCCTCCGGCCGGCCTAACTGGCGGGCGTCGCACGTGCACGCGATTGTCGCGGCGGCCGGCTACGAGCCGGTGACCACGCACATCTTCGACGCGGACAACGAGTACGTGCGCAGCGACGCGGTTTTCGGCGTCCGGGACTCACTGATCCGGACGTTCCGGCCCGACCGGGCCGGGCGACCCGGCCGACGTCGCCTTCGTGGTCGACGCGGACTTCGCGCTCGCACCGGCGGGCTGACGCGCGGCGTCTGCCGCGTGGTCGGGTATGATGGCGACATGCAGTCCTGCGCTCATCAGGTGATGATGCCCCGCTAGCCGGGGCCAGCTCAGCACGCCAGGACGCAGTCCGCACGAGGCCCCCGCAGGGGCCTCGATTCATGTGCGGGGTCGGTGCCCCTGACCTGATTATCAGGAGGTTCCGATGAACGCCCACCGGGTGTATCTCAGCACCACGATCCCGTATGTGAACGCCCGCGCCCATCTCGGGCACGCGCTCGAGCTCGTCCAGGCCGACGTGCTCGCCCGCCACCACCGCCGGACCGGAGACGAGGTCCGGCTGCAGAGCGGCACCGACGACAACTCGCTGACGAACGTGCTGGCGGCCGAGGCCGAGGGCATCAGCACGCGGGAGCTGGTGCACAGGAACGCCAGCGCGTTCGCCGCGCTGCGCGATCATCTGTCGCTTAGCTTGGACGATTTCATCCGTACCAGCAGTGACCCGCGGCACCGGCCCGGCGTCGAGCGGTTGTGGCGCGCCTGCGAGGCCAGCGGCGATCTGTACCGCAAGAGCTACGAGGGCCTGTACTGCGTGCGGTGCGAGCAGTTCTACACCGAGGCCGAGCTCGCAGGCGGCAACTGCCCCGAGCACGGCGTCCCGCCGCAGCCGGTCGCCGAGGAGAACTGGTTCTTCCGGCTGTCCCGGTACGCCGGTCAGCTGGCGGAAGCGATCGGCTCGGGCGCGCTGCGGATCGAGCCGGACAGCCGCCGCAACGAGGTGCTCGGGTTCATCGCCGGCGGCCTGGAAGACTTCAGCGTTTCCCGGTCGGTGCAGCGGGCCCGCGGCTGGGGGATTCCGGTGCCCGGCGACCCGGAGCCAGGTGATCTACGTCTGGTGGGACGCGCTCGGCAACTACATCACGTCCCTGCGCTACGGCAGCGCCGGGCCCGACTACCAGCGGTGGTGGGCCGGCGCCGACCGCCGGGTGCACCTGGTCGGCAAGGGCGTGCTGCGGTTCCACGCCGTGTACTGGCCCGCGATCCTGCTGTCCGCGGGTGAGCCGCTGCCGACCGAGATCTTCGTGCACGACTACCTGACCGTGGACGGCGCCAAGATCAGCAAGTCGGACGGGACGGCCGCGAGCAGCGATCCGGTCCAGCTCACCGGGACCTACGGCGACGACGCGGTCCGCTGGTGGCTGCTGCGCGACGTGCCGCGGACCGGCGACGTCGACTTCACCGTCGACCGGCTCGTCGCGCGGGCCAACGCGGACCTGGCCAACGGCCTGGGCAACCTCGATCAGCCGGGTGCTGACGCTGGTGCACTCCAGCCGGGACGGGGTGATCAGGCCGTGCGCCGGGCCCGCCGGGACCAGCCGGTGGCTGGCGGGACCAGGCGGGCCTGGCGGCTCCGGCGCGGCCCCGGCTGGCCCGAAGGACGCGGCCGGCCTGCTCGCCGCTATCGAGCAGGCGCCGCGGCGCGGTGCGGACGGCGCTCGCCCGGTTCGACTTCCGGACCGCGACGGCGGGGTCTGGGCGATCGTCGAGGCGGCCAACCGGTACGTGGAGGTGACCGAACCGTGGCACCTGGCCAGGGCCGAGCGAGCCGGGGACCCGACTGCAGGGAACGTCTGGACGCCGTACTCGGCGCACTCGTCGCGGCCTGCCAGGTGCTGGCCGCGGAGATCTGGCCGTTCCTGCCCGATCTGGCCGCCAGGATCGCGGCCGCGTGCGACGACTCGGCCGGCGCCGCTGCCCGCGCCGCGGCCGATCTTCCCGCGGATCGAGACGGCGCAGTATCCTGCGACGGCCGGCCCGGAGACGGGCGCGCGCAAGCTCGCCGGGCCTGCGCTCTCCGCCGCGGGGACGCGGCCGCCCGCCTGACCCGGCCGAGCACCGTCCCGTGAAGCGAGGTCGCCTGATGCTCACCTGGGTGCCGATGCAGCCAGTCGCCGACGCGCTGGCGGACCTGGCCGGCGTGTCGGTCGAGGTGCTGACGCCGGACGTGGTGAGCCTGCCCGCCAGCGCGGCCGAGGTCGAGTTCTACGTGCCGCCGTTCTTCCCCGCCCCGGCAGTCGCTGGCGGCTATGGGCCGGATGCCGACCCTGCGGGTGGTGCAGACGCTGACTGCGGGCTTCGACCGGGTGCGGCCGCACGTCCCGCGCCGGTGCCGTGCTGTGCAACGCGCGCGGCGTGCACGACGCCAGCACGGCCGAGTGGGTGGTGACCGCGATCCTGGCCTCGATCCGCCAGTTCCGGTATTTCGGCGCCGAGCAGTCGGCCGGGCGGTGGGGATACCGGTTCACCGGCAGCCTGGCCGGCCAGACGGTGCTGATCGTCGGGTACGGCTCGATCGGCCAGGCGGTCGAGGCCCGGCTGGCCGGGTTCGACGTGCAGGTACGCCGGGTGGCCAGGACGGCCCGGCCCGGCGTGCGCCCGGTCGCAGACCTGGCCGCGGCTGCTGCCGGACGCCGACGTCGTGATCCTGCTCGCCCCGCTGACCGGCGAGACGAGAGGGATCGCCGACGCGCCGTTCCTCGGCCCGGCTGAAGGACGGCGCGCTCCTGGTGAACGCCGCGCGCGGGACCACTGGTCGTCACCGACGATCTGGTCGCCGAGCTGCGCACGGGCCGGATCTCCGCCGCGCTCGACGTGACCGACCCCGAGCCGCTGCCGGCGGGCCACCCGCTGTGGGCCATGGACAACGTGCTGATCACCCCGCACGTCGCCGCTTCCACTCCGGTGTCCGGGCGGGCCGCTGCGAGCTTCGTGCGCGCCCAGGTGCAGCGGCAGCTCGCGGGCGAGCCGCTCGTTAATGTCATTACCGGCGATTACTGATCTGGCCTTGAGCGAAGTTGTCGCTCGCCGTAGGCCCTACCTCAACCGAAGCGTGACCTCCGCCCCGTACGCTGCTATAGACATGCTCGCCGGCGCGACCAGGGCCGATCGCACCTCGCCGGCTCTTGCGGCAGCCGCCGGGCGAGACGTGTGCTGCTGGCTGCTCAGCGTTGAGCCGCAGGCACGGCTGGGATAACTCGTAACGCCGCTCGGCGCTGGCTTTGCTCGCCCCGTTTCGGGGTTGCTGCAGGCGGCTCGCCCCCGGAGCTTGCCTGTACAGGAGGTCGGGTGATCGGACCCCAGGCGCCCGCTGGCAATCTGCCAGCCCGCGCCACGGCTTCCTGGCCCGTGCCCGTTTCCGGCGTGCCCGAAGCGCGGCAGCTGCCCGCCGGCTGCTGCCGATGAGCTCATCCTCGCCCGTGTGGACCGTGGCCGGCGCCGTGCTCGCCGTCGCCGCAGCGGCCGTGCTGCTGCGCCGGTCGCGCGAGCACGGGGCGGCCTACCGGTGGCTCGCCGCGGCGGCCGTGGCCTGGGGCGCCGCGTTCGTGGCCCAGCTGGCGAGCGTCGGGTCGGTAACGCCGACCGCGATCCAGCTGTCACTCACCGACCTGCTCGCCCTGGTGAGCCTGCCGCCGTTCGCGATCGGGATGTTCCGGCTGGCCCAGCCCGGCCGGATTCCCGGCAGCATCGCCCGGCTCACCGACGGCTGCCTGATGAGCCTCGGCGTTTTCGGTATCGCCTGGATCGCGATCCTGCGTTCGGCCTACGGGTCGACGGCGGTCGGCGCCGGCTCGTTCGCCGTCGACCTGATCCATCCGCTGGCCGACCTCCTGGTGCTCGGCGTCACGATGTCGGTCGCGCTGCGGGCCGGCCGCGGCGCGCGCGCGCCGTACCTGGCCCTGGCGGTCTTCACCCTCGGCGATCTGCTCGCCGTGCAGGCGCGCGCGGTCGACGTGCACGCCGGCGGCTGGCCCCAGGCCGCGTGGCTGCTGGCGATCTGCCTGCTCGGGGCCGCCGGGCTGGAGGCGGAGCTTGCCGGCTACCGGACAACGCCGCCGCCCGCGCCCCGGCGCGCGCCGCCGTCGGCACCGTCATCGGCCTCGCCGTCGCGGCGTTCGCGGCCCTGACCACCTTGATCTTCGCGGTGGTCACCTGGGGCAACAGCGGCCCGGCGCCGCTGATCGTGTGCTGCGTGCTCTCGCTGGCGCTGGCGGTCCGCGGCGCCGGGCTGCTGCGCGGCGTGCTGACGCTCAGACGGCTGGCCGCGGCCTCGGGCAGCAAGTTCGGCCAGCTCGCGGACCGCACCAGCGACGTCGTGCTGCTGTGTGACGACGCGGGGCTGGTGACGTTCGCGAGCCAGGCCGTGTCCAGGTACGGGTACGCAGCCCGCGCAGCTGTCCGGGCGGCGGCTCACCGACCTCGTGCACCCCGACGACCAGGCGAACGCCAAGCGGTCCGCGGCGGAGGTGGCGGCCAGCTCGGGCCGCCGCGAGCCTGGCCTGCCGGGTACGGGCCGCCGACGGCACCTGGCGGCACGTGCAGGCGACCCTGTCCCGGTACGCCGACGCCGACCGGCAGGACTCGATGCTGATCACCGCCAGGGACGTCAGCGATCAGGTCGCGCTGCGCCAGCAGGTCACCCACCTCACGTTCCACGACGGACTGACCGGGCTGCCCAACCGCGCCTACCTGGAGGAGCGGGCCAAGGACCTGCTGACCCGCCTGGCGGCCGCGGGACCCGAGCAGGCCGCGGCGATCTTCGTGGACCTCGACGGCTTCACCGCGATCAACGATTCGGCCGGGCACGGGGCCGGCGATCTGCTGCTGGCGCAGGCCGGGCGCGGCTGCGCGGGCTTGTGCCGGCCCACGTCACCGTCGCCCGGTGGGGCGGCGACGAGTTCGCCATCCTGGTCGAGCAGGCGGCCGGGCCGCAGGAGATCGTCGACATCGCCGAGCGGCTGGCGGGCGCCATCGCGGCCGAGCCGTTCCAGGTGGCCGACCGGGACGTGTCGATCACCGCCAGCCTGGGCGTGGCATTCGCCGGCTCGGACGCGGCCGAGCATCTGCTCCGGAACGCCGACCTGGCCATGGCCAGGGCCAAGGAGGCCGGCGGCGGCCGGGTCGAGGTCTTCGCCGCGCACATGCACGCGGATGTGATCCGGCGCCTGGAGCTCGCCACCGACCTGCGGCACGCGATCGCCGACGGGGCGCTCGAGCTCGAGTACCAGCCGCTGGTCGAACTCTCCACCTCGCGGGTGGCCGGGGTCGAGGCGCTGGTGCGCTGGCCGCGGGCCGGCGATCCAGGTGGCGCCGGCCGAGTTCCTCAGCATCGCCGAGGAGTCGGGCCTCATCGTCACCCTCGGGCGACTGGGTGCTGCGCGAGGCCTGCGCGCAGGTTGCGCAGTGGCGCGAGTCCGGCTGGCAGGTCGGCCTGTCGGTGAACTTCTCGCTCCGCCAGGTCAGCTCGTCCAGGTTCGCCGAGTCGGTGCTCGCGGCGCTGGACGAGGCCGGGCTGCCGCGCTCCGCCCTGACGCTGGAGCTGACCGAGCGGGTGCTGATCGACGCGCCCGGGCCGATCATCGAGGAACTGGGCCGGCTCCGCGAGCTCGGCGTCCGGCTGGCCATAGACGACTTCGGGACCGGGTACGCGTCGCTGGCCTACCTGCGGGAGCTGCCGGTGGACATCATCAAGATCGACCCCTCATTCGTGGCAGGGCTCGGCCGGGACGGCACGCTCGCGCTGCTGACGCGCACGATCGTGCAGGTGGGGCACGACCTGGGCATCGAGATCGTGGCCGAGGGCATCGAGCGGCCCGAGCAGCTGGAGCTGCTCCGCGCGATGGGCTGCGGGCTCGGCCAGGGGTACCTGGTGGCCAGGCCGATGACGGTGCAGGGCATCGAGTCGCTGTCGCTGTCGAACGGCCGCCGCGCGGTCGGCCGTGGCCGCCGCCGCCAGCCGCCGGCCGGTGGACCCCGGCCCGGACCGCCGTTCGGACCCGGTCCGGACGATGCACGGGCTCGCCGGGTCGGACTCCGGGACGGCGGGCAGCCGCCCCGGCCAGCTGATCCCGCGCTCCGGGCCGGAGGTTGTGAAGGCGTTCACAAGCAGGTCGATACACTATGAAGCCCGACACCCGCGCTAACGGAGGACCCTTGCCTGCCCCAGTCGTTCTCGTCGCCGAAGAGCTGTCCCCGGCCGGCATCGCGCTCCTGGAATCCTCGTTCGAGGTCCGCTTCACCGACGGCGCCGACCGCAGCAAGCTGCTGCCCGCCCTCGCCGACGTCGACGCCGTGATCGTCCGCAGCGCCACCAAGATCGACGCGGAGGCGATCGCCGCCGCGCCGAGGCTGCGCGTGGTCGCCCGGGCCGGCGTCGGCCTGGACAACGTCGAGGTCGAGGCCGCGACGAAGGCCGGGGTGATGGTGGTCAACGCGCCGTCGTCCAACATCGTCAGCGCCGCCGAGCACGCGGTCGCGCTGCTGCTCGCGCTCGCGCGCAACGTGCCGCAGGCCATGCGCGTCGCTCAAGGACGGCCAGTGGAAGCGGTCCGCGTACACCGGCGTCGAGCTGCAGGACAAGGTCGTCGGCATCCTCGGCCTCGGCCGGATCGGCGTGCTGGTCGCGGAGCGGCTGGCCGCGTTCGACATGACGGTCATCGCGTACGACCCGTACGTGCCGGCCACCCGGTCCGCGCAGCTGGGCGTCCGCATGGTCAGCCTGGAGGAACTGCTGGCCGAGTCGGACTTCATCTCCGTGCACCTGCCGCGCAACGCCGAGACCACCGGCCTGATCGGCGACCGGGAGCTGCACCTGGTCAAGCCCAGCGTGCGGATCATCAACGCGGCCCGCGGCGGGATCGTGGACGAGGCGGCGCTGGCCGACGCGCTGCGGGACGGCCGGGTGGCCGGCGCGGGAATCGACGTCTACGCCAAGGAGCCGTGCACCGACAGCCCGCTGTTCGGCTTCGACAACGTCGTGGCGACGCCGCACCTGGGCGCCAGCACGCACGAGGCGCAGGAAAAGGCGGGCACCCAGGTGGCCCGGTCGGTGCGGCTCGCGCTGGCGGGCGAGTTCGTGCCGGACGCGGTGAACGTGCAGGGCGGCCCGGTGCACGAGGACCTGCGGCCGTGGCTGCCGCTGGCCGAGAAGCTCGGCCGGATGTTCTCCGCGCTGGCCGGCGGCGCGACCGCGGCCCTGGTGGTCGAGCTGCGCGGCGAGCTTTCCGGCCTGGACGGCAGCGTGCTGGAGCTGGCGGCCATGAAGGGCCTGTTCAGCGACGTCACCGAGGAGCCGGTTAGCTACGTCAACGCGCCGCTGGTGGCCAAGGAGCGCGGCGTCGAGGTCAGCCTCAGCGCCGACGAGGTCAGCCAGGACTGGCGCAACATCCTGACCCTGCGCGGCTCGACCGTGGACGGCCAGCTGGTCTCCATCAGCGGGACGCTCACCGGGCTGCGGCAGCTGGAGCGGATCGTCGAGATCAACGGGCTGGACGCCGAGATCGCGCCCGCCGAGCACATGATGTTCTTCAGCTACGTCGACCGGCCGGGCGTCGTCGGCATAGTCGGGCAGGCGCTGGGCAGCAAAGAAATCAACATCGCGGGCATGCAGGTGTGCCGGCACGCCCAGGGCGGGGAGGCCATGATCGTGCTCTCCGTGGACTCGGCGGTGCCGGCCGACGTGCTCACCGAAATCGCCGAGGAGACCGGTGCGAGCCTGGCCAGGGTCGTGGACCTGGCCGAGGACTGACCGCCAGGGGATTGGCGGCCAGAGCTGGGCATACTTCGCTCATGAGATCAATGCCTGGCTGCAAGGGCTGCCCAGTAAGGTACTTGCGTGACTGGTACTGGTGAGACTGCGTCCTCTGAAACGGGCCGCGGTATCCGGCTCGCCGTCATCGGCGGCGACGGGATCGGGCCCGAGGTGGTCGACGAGGCCGCCAAGGTCCTGTCCGCGCTCGGGACGCTGTCGATCGATACGACGTCCTATGACCTGGGCTCGGACCGCTGGACCCGGACGGGCGAGGTGCTGCCGGACTCCGTGCTGGCCGAGCTGGCCCAGCAGGACGCGATCATGCTCGGCGCCGTGGGCTCGCCGGAGGTGCCGAGCGGCGTGCTCGAGCGCGGGCTGACGCTGCGGCTGCGGTTCGAGTTCGACCAGTACGTGAACCTCCGCCCGGTCCGGCTGTATCCCGGCATCGTGTCGCCGCTGGCCAACGTGCGCAACGAGGCGGTCGACATCCTGGTCGTCCGTGAGGGCACCGAGGGCCCGTACATCGAGGCGGGCGGGGTCATGCGCCGCGGCACTCCGGACGAGGTCGCCACTCAGGAGAGCATCAACACCGCGTTCGGCGTCGACCGGGTGGCCAGGTACGCGCTGGGCCGCGCGGCCGCGCGGCCGCGCCGGAAGCTGACGCTCGTGCACAAGAGCAACGTGCTGACCTTCGCCGGGGACCTGTGGCGGCGGACCGTCACCGCGGCCGCCGCCGACTTCCCCGAGGTCGCCACCGAGTACTGCCACATGGACGCGGCCGCGGTCTACATGCTCACGCAGCCGGAACGGTTCGACGTCGTCGTGACCGACAACATGTTCGGCGACATCCTGACGTCGATCGGGGCGGCGGTGGCGGGCGGGATCGGCCTGGCCGCGAGCGCGAGCGTCAATCCGGCCCGGACCGCGCCGAGTTCGTTCGGGCCCGTGCACGGCAGCGCGCCGGATATCGCGGGCAAGCAGAAGGCCGATCCGACCGCCGCGATCCTGTCCGCGGCCATGCTGTGCGAGCATCTTGGCCTGGCCGCCGAGGCGGCCAGGATCGAGCAGGCCGTATCCGATGACCTGCTGGAACGCCAGGGAGCCTGGTCACCGCGGGCCACGCCGGAGATCGGCGATGACATCGCCGAGCGGGTCGCGAGCTAGGTTGGCAGTACCGGCCATCGCAACGGCGCGGTGACCTGACCTAGGAGGACTGCGATGACCGCGGGCATCACGTTCGCACTCCGCCCAACCCGCGGCCGACACCCGCCGCGGAGCGGGAGCGACTGCTCGCCGAGCCCGGATTCGGCCAGGTATTCACCGATCACATGGTGACGATCGCCTGGACGGCCGCAGACGGCTGGCACGACGCGCAGCTGCGGCCGTACGGGCCGTTCAGTCTCGAACCCGGCTGCCAGGTCTTCCACTACGGGCAGGAGATATTCGAGGGCCTCAAGGCCTACCGGCAGGCGGGCGGCCCGATCGCCACCTTCCGGCCGTTCGCCAACGCAGCCCGGTTCGCCGACTCGGCCCGCCGGATGGGCATGCCCGAGCTGCCCGAAGACGCGTTCACGCACGCCATCGAGCTGCTGGTCACGCAGGATCGGGACTGGGTGCCGACGCAGCCGGAGCACACCCTCTACTTGCGGCCGTTCATGATCGCCACGCACGTAGGGCTCGGGGTGAGCCGGCCGTCACCGTCATACCTGTTCGCCGTCATCGCGTCGCCCGCCGGCGGCTACTTCGGCCGCAAGCTGCAGCCGGTGTCGGTGTGGCTGGCCGACGGCTACATCCGGGCCGCCCCCGGCGGCACCGGCGCGGCTAAGACCGGCGGCAACTACGCCGGCGGCTTCGTCGGGCAGCTCCAGGCGATCGAGCACGGCTGCGAGCAGGTGGTCTGGCTGGACGCCGCGGAGCACCGGTGGGTCGAGGAAATGGGTGGCATGAACCTGTTCTTCGTGCACGGCTCGGGCGCGGACGCGCGGATCGTGACGCCAGCCCTGACCGGGACGCTGCTGGCGGGCGTCACCAGGGACGCGCTGCTGACGCTCGGTCCTGATCTCGGCATCCCGGCGTCCGAGGCCGCCATCTCGGTGTCGCAGTGGCGCGAGGGCTGCGAGTCCGGCGAGATCACCGAGGTGTTCTCCTGCGGTACCGCGGCCGTGCTCACCCCCGTCGGCGCCGTGAAGAGCACCGCGGGCAACTGGACGATCGGCACCGGCGAGCCAGGGCCGGTCACCCTGCGGCTGCGCGAGCATCTGCTCGGGCTGCAGTTCGGGCACGTGCCCGACCCGCACGGCTGGGTGCACAAGATCTGCTGACGCTGGCCGTGGCCGCGCGGGCCGGGCTCTCCCGCGCGGCGGCGGCCAGCGCGGTCAGCGCGGGGTGCGGCCGAAGACGCCGATCAGGCCGTCCTGCGCCGAGCCGTGGCTGACGGTGCCGGCCGCCCAGACCGACGCGGTACCCGGCACGCTGGCGAGTTGCAGCAGCGCCCGGCGGGAACTGCCGAAGCCCGGCTGCTGCGGGCCGAACACCTTGCCGTGGCTGAGATGCCAGAGGCGCGGCGCCGCCAGCCCGAGAGTGTCGCCCAGGGCCCACAGGCCGCCGTGACCATCGGCGACGAGGCTCTCGATCACCGGCACGTCGGCTGGCCCGAGCGGCCGGGCCGACCAGCCGCGCAGGACCGCCGGCCTGCCCCAGGCCGACCCGCCGAACGCCTGGGTGAAGACCTGCACGGTGGTCGTAGTGAAGCCGGCCACGCCGCCGATCGTCAGCCGGCCGTGCGGACCGGCGATGATGCTGGTGAAGTCCGGGGCCTTCGGCAGGTGCCCTGGCTGCTTCGGGTCCCGGCGCCACGACTTCCCGTTCCAGTGCAGGACGCTGGACGCAAACGGCGCGCCGAGGCCCAGGATGTTGCCGACCACCCCGGTCACGGCCCAGATGTTCCCGGCGGACGGCGCGCTCGCCCCGGTGACCTCGCCCGACCCCGGCAGCACCGTGAAGTGCCACCCGCGCCCGTTGAAGTGCTCGGCGAATGGCTCTAGGTCAGTGGTCGCGGTGCTGGCCCCGCCGAATACCCAGACGTTGGCGGCGCTGAAGACCCGCACGGACGTGACGGTGAGGTAGGGACCGTTGCCCGTGTCCGTGGCCGGGATCAGGCCGGCGCTCCAGTGCCCGCCGTGCCGCCGCAGGTAGACCTCGCCGCCGTGGACGGCCGAGTCGCTGAAGGCCCACACGTCAGCGGCCGACGAGGCGCCGATGACGGCGCCTTCTCTGCCCTTGCTGTTCCACTTCCTGGCGACGCTGGCCGGCAGCCCGACCGTGCGCCAGGACCGGCCCGTCCATTGCCTGATCGTCGTGCTCGGCGTCCCGCTGGTCCCGGTGCTCATCGCGATGGCCCAGGCGTCGGACGCGCTCGCCGCCGCGACTGAGGTCGCGATCGTCGCCCGGCCAGACACCGCGATGACCGACGCCGCCCGCCAGCCGGCCGTGGTGGCCGCCTGCGCGGGCAGCAGGCCCGTGCTCAGGGTGACGGCGACGCCGGCGGAAATGAGGGCCGCGCGACGAAGGCTCGGCGCTCTGCGGACAGGCATGTTTTACCTGCTTTCATCGGCTTACCTCATGACATGCCGGATTCTAGGAGCACGGCAGTGCCCCGTCTAGCCGCAGCGCGGCGAGAAAATTGCTGGCCCTGCGGTGCCCCGGGCGCCCGGACTAGCCCGCGGCGACGGGCAACGGCGCATCCAGCGGCAGCACCGGCAGATCCGCCGGGGCGGTCTGCGGGTACTTCAGGCCGGCGCCGGTGTTGAGCACCACGATCTCGTCGGACTCGGCCAGCCAGCCCGACTCGCGCAGCCGGGCGACCGCGGCGAGGCAGGCCGCCCCTTCCGGGCAGATCCACGCGCCCTCGGCCCTGGCTGCCTGCGCCTGGGCGGCGAGTAGTTCCTTGTCGGAGACGGCGACCGCACAGCCTTCCGTCTCCCGGATCGCGCGCAGCACAAGGAAGCCGCCGAGCGGCGCCGGCACGGTGAGGCCGAACGCGACCGTGCTGGCGTCTGGCCAGGGCGTGGTGACCTCCTCGCCCTGCTCGAACGCGGACACGACCGGCGCGCACCCTTCGGCTTGCACCGCCACCAGCCGCGGCCTGGCCGCGCCGATCCAGCCCAGCTCGGCGAGTTCGGCCAGCACCTTCCAGATGCCGATGAGGCCGACGCCGCCGCCGACCGGACAGAGGATTACGTCAGGCACCCGCCAGCCGAGCTGCTCGATGATCTCCAGGCCGATCGTCTTCTTGCCCTCCAGCCGGTAGGGCTCCTTCAGCGTCGACACGTCGAGCCAGCCGTCTCGCTGCGCGACGACGGGCGCGAGCATCCGCCCGGCGTCGTTGATCAGGCCGTCCACCACGTAGGTCTCGGCGCCGGCGATGACGCACTCGGACCTGGTGATCTCGGGCGCGCTGGCGGGCATCGCCACGAGGAAGGGCAGCCCCGCGCGAGCGCAGAACGCGGCCCAGGCCGCGCCCGCGTTTCCGTTCGTCGGCATCGCCACGCCGGCCGCGCCCAGCTCGGCCGCGCGGGAGACGCCGACCGCCGCGCCGCGGGCCTTGAAGCTCGCCGTCGGCAGCGGTCCCTCGTCCTTCATCAGCAGCCGCGGCACGCCGAGCTCGCGGCCGAGCCGCGGCAGCGGCAGCAGCGGCGTCATGCCCTCGCCGAAGCTCACGACCGCGGCCGGGCTGCCGACCGGCAGCAGCTCGTGGTAGCGCCACAGCGATGGCGCCCGGCCGCCGATCTCAGCGGGCGAGACCACCTGCCCCGCTGCGGCGAGGTCATACCGGGCCAGCAGCGGCGCCCCGCAGCCGCACGTGTTGTGCAGCTCGCCAGCGTCGTGCCGGGTCGCACAGCGGGAGCACTCTAGGTGGGTGAGGGTGGAGTAGCCAGAGTCCATGGCTAGCATCCTGACGGCTGGTCGCCGGTCCGCAAAGTCCGTCTGGCTGTCCGGTAAGTGCGCAAACGCCACTTAATCGCTCAGCCAAAGCCGGAAGAATCCGTCCTTGACGGGTTGGTTCGGAAAGTATACAAACTAAACAGAAGTACAAGGGGGCAGCCAGGTTCGCGGCATCTGACCGTCAGACAGGAGTTGCCATCGCCATGATGCGAGCAGTCCGACCGTTCATCGCGCTGTCAGGAGCCGCCATCCGTCGCGGCCGCCATCGTCCTCGTTCAGCTACCGACGGCACAGGCAGGCCCGGCGCATCCGGCCGCCGCCGCTGACCGCGGCGCGGCGTTAGGCAGCGCGGCTCGCGCCGCCGTCAACGTGCCGGCCGCGCCCGGCAGCACGGACCTCACCAACCTCGGAGCCAGCGGATGGGAGGTGCAGAGCAGCGCGGTCGCGACCCAGACCGGCGCGCAGATCTCCACGCCGGGGTTCAGCACCAGCACCTGGCTGCCGGTCAGCAACGATGACGCGGGCGCGCCGGGCACCGAGATCGAGGCGCTGGCGCAGAACGGCAAGTGTCCGGGGGACACCGCCCTGCAGCCCGTTAACCAGAGCACGAGCAGCGCGAACAGCGTGTTTTTCTCGAACAACATGCAGCTGTGCTACGGCTTCGCGAGCAAGATCGGCCCGGTCGCTGTGAGTCAGTTCAGCGTGCCGTGGTGGTGGCGCACCGACTTCACCCCGAACCTGCAGTCCGGCCAGGTCGCGCGCCTGATCGTGAACGGCGTCGTCGGCTCGGCCAACGTCTGGGTCAACGGCACCGAGGTCGCTACCTCGGCCACGGTGACCGGGGACTACACGCAATTCAGCTTCAATATCTCGGGCCTGGCCCTGGCCGGGACGAATTCACTCGCGATCGAGGTCAACCCGAACGACCCCACCAGCATGTTCACCCTCGACAACGTCGACTGGACGCAGATCCCGCCAGACAACAACACCGGCATCCAGTTCCCCGTGCAGCTTGCGGTGGACGGAGTGCTGTCAGTCGGCAACTCGCATGTGAACCAGAGCGACGCCGCCGACCTCAGCAGCGCCGCCTTGACGGTGAAGACGGACGTCACCAACAGCACCACGGCCAGCCAGACCGGCACGGTGACGGCCACGATCACGCCGCCGAACAACGGTACGCCGATCACCGTGAGCCAGAGCGTCACGGTGCCGGCCAGCACGACGCAGACCGTCACGTTCACGCCGGGCGGCTTCCCGGGCCTCACCATCACCAACCCTCAGGTGTGGTGGCCGTATCAGCTCGGCGCTCAGCCGCTCTACTCGCTCGGCGTGTCGGTCGCCCAGGGCAGCACGCAGTACAACTCGACGAGCGAGACATTCGGCATCAGGACAGTGACCTCGTACCTGACCGGATCGAACGCGATCGAGCCGAGCGGCGCCCGCGCGTTCAAGGTCAACGGCGTGCCGATCGTGATCAGGGGTGGCGGCTGGTCACCGAACCTTTTCCTGCACTACTCGGCCGCCGACACAGCCAAGCAGATCGCCCTCATGAAGAACATGGGCGTCAACGCGGTCCGGCTCGAGGGCCACATCATGCCCGCCGACTGGTTCGAGCAGATGGACGCGGCTGGCATCCTCGTCAACGGCGGCTTCCAGTGCTGTGACGCGTGGGAGATCAGCGGGACGCCGACACAGGCACAGCTCAACGTCCTGCAGAACTCGGCCCAGACGATCGGGACGAACCTGCGCAACCACCCGAGCGTGTTCAGCTTCCAGTGGAGCGACAACCAGCCGGTCAGCCAGCAAGAGTCGGTGTCGATCACCGGGTTCACGAACGCTGATTTCTACCCGCAGACCCCGCTGATCGCGTCGGCCGAGTACAAATCCACCCCGACACTCGGCGCGTCCGGGGAGAAAGAAGGGCCGTACGACTGGGTGCCGCCCAACTACTGGTACGACACAACCCACCTCGGCTCGGATTCGACCGTGACCAACGCAGGCGCGGCCTGGGGCTACGACAGCGAAGAGAGCGCCGGGGACACCATCCCGACGATGGACTCGCTGAACCGGTTCATGTCGGCCGGCGACGAGTCGGCGCTCTGGCAGAACACCAAGGCCAACCAGTACCACGCCAACTACGAGTCCCGTTGCAACACCGGCTACTCCTTCGGCACGCTCTGCCACTTTGACGCGGCGCTCAGCAGCCGGTACGGCAGCTCGTCGAGCCTGAGCCAGTACGTCGAGAAAGCGCAGGTCCAGAACTACGAGAACACCCGGGCGCAATTCGAGGCCTTCATCGACCACGCGGGCAACACGCCGCTGCCCTCCACCGGCACTATTTACTGGCAGATGAACAAGGGCTGGCCGAGCCTGCTCTGGTATCTCTACAACAACGACGGCGACCAGGCCGGCGCCTACTTCGGCGTGCAAGAGGCAAACAAGACGCTGCACGCCTTGTACGCGCTGGACAACGGCACGGTGACGCTGGACAACCTCGGCAATACCACGCAGTCCGGGCTGACCGTCGAGTCCAAGGTCTACAGCCTGTCCGGGACCGTCACTGACGATCAGACGTCCGCGGCTCAGACCCTCGCGAGCCAGCAGGTCCTGACCAAGGTGCTCACCCCGAAGGTCCCGACGACGCCGGCCGGCACGACGTACTTCGTCGAGTTGCTGCTCAAGCAGAACGGCACGCTGGTCGACCGGAACACCTACTGGCTGTCCACCACACAAGACGTGGTCAACTGGTCGAAGACCCTGGGCAAGCCTGTGGGCACCATCTCGACCTACGCGAACCTGACGGGCCTGAACAGCCTGCCGTCGGCAACATTCGCAGCGACCGCGACGACGGCGCGGCAGGCCGGCCCGGACGGCGCGGACCTGGCCACGACGGTCACCATCACCAACACCTCGTCCTCGGCTGTCGCGTTCTTCCTGCGCGCGGATGTGCGCCGGGGCACGGCGACCGGCGGCCTGCAGTCCGGTGACAACGAGCTGCAGTCCTCGATCTGGCAGGGCAACGACATCACGCTGTTCCCCGGTGAGTCGCAGACCCTGACGGTCAGCTACGACTCGTCCGACCTGAACGGCGCCACTCCGGTTATCACCCTGTCCGGCTGGAACGCCGGGCAGATTACTATCGCAGCACCCGTGCCCTGATGAGCCTCTGGCGGCGCCGCCCGGTCGGGGCGGCGCCGCTCCCGGCCATCAACCATCCTCAGTCCAGCAACGGAGTTAGGAATGAGAGTTCGGCATCGAATCACGCTCGGCCTGACCGTTACCACCGCCCTGATCTGGCCGCTGGCCGGCTCCGGGCAGTCACTCGCGGCCACGTACACGCCGCTGCCCGCGCACGTCTATGCGCCGTACTACGAGACCTATCTGGCCCCGAACACACCCAGCATCACCGCTACCGAGCAGACGTCCGGCTCGAAGTACTTCACCCTGGCGTTCCTGCAGTCGACCGGGAAGAATTCCTGCAGCCTCGACTGGAACGGCAGCTCGTCCCAGCCGCTGACGTACTACGCCGCCGACATCGCGTCGCTGCGCGCGGCCGGCGGTGACGTGATCCCGTCCTTCGGCGGCTACAGCGCCGATCACGGCGGCACCGAGATCGCCGACTCCTGCACGAACGTCCAGTCGATCGCGGCCGACTACGAGCAGGTCATCACCACGCTCGGGGTCACCCGGCTGGACATGGACGTCGAGTCCAGCTCGCTCAACAACACCGCGGGGATCACCCGCCGCAATCAGGCCATCGCGCTGACCGAGCAGTGGGCCGCCACGCAGGGCATCCCGCTGCAGATCCAGTACACGATCCCGGTCGAGCAGTACGGGCTCGACCCGAACGGCGAGGCCGTGCTGCAGAACGCCGTCACCGAGGGCGCGACCGTGACCTCGGTGAACATCATGGTGTTCGACTACTACATCGCCAAGGAAGGCGTCGTGGAGATGGGCACGGCGGCCGAGAACGCCGCCACGAATACCGAGGGCCAGCTCGCCACCATCTTCCCTGGCCTGACGTCGGCGCAGCTCTGGCACATGGAGGGCATGACGCTGCTGCCCGGCATCGACGACCTGAGGAAGAAGACGGAGGTCACCTACGAGCCGGACGCGACGACGATGCTGAACTTCGCCCAGGCCAACAACATGAACTTCCTGTCCATCTGGGCGATCCAGCGGGACAACGGCGGCTGCCCGGGCACGGTCGACAGCAACACGTGTTCCGGTATCACGCAGAACACCTGGGACTTCAGCCACATCCTGGAGGCATTCACCGGCTAGACGGCCCAGGTCGCCGACGGCAGTGCGGCTCCGGTACGCCCCCTTCCGGAGCCGCACTGCTGCCGTGTGCTCGCCCGTGGGAACCTCTCGGCAGGCGTGCCCAGGCCGATGAGCCTGCCCGAGATGCGCCCTTTGCGGCCCGTCAGCGGGCCCCGGTCACACGGATGTCCTAGCCAAATAGTTGACATCAACTAGTTGATTCTGAATAATCGGAGGCGTGCATACGGGCGAGCGCAGAGGAGAGGGCACATGGCGGGCAAGCGCAAGGTGGCGAACATGCTGGGCCTGGCGGTGCTGTCGTACCTCAGCGAGCGGCCGATGCATCCGTACGCGCTCGCGCGGGTGCTGCGCGAGCACGGCGACGATCGCAGCATCAAGTTCTCGCACGGCTCGCTCTACATGGTGGTCGGCCAGCTCGTCCGGGCCGGCTTCGTGGCCGAGCAGGAGACCGGCCGCGCGGGCCAGCGGCCGGAGCACACCGTCTACGCGCTGACCCCGGCAGGCCGGGCTGAGCTGCGTGACTGGCTGCGCGAGCTGGTCGAGGAGCCGCGGCACGAGTACCCGGCGTTCGTGTCGGCGCTGTCGCTCATCACCGCGCTGCCGCCGGCGGAGGCGGTCGAGTTGCTGCGCGGCCGGCTGCGCCTGCTGGCGGCCGAGCGGGCGGGCATCGCCGCGATCATCGAGGACTCGCTGGCGCGCGCGGTGCCCGGCTTATTCCTGATCGAGGAGGAGTACCGGCTGGACCAGATCGACACCGAGACCGCGTTCGTCGGGCGGCTCATCGCCCGGATAGCCAACCCGGCACCGGAGTGGATCGGTGGCTGGGCGGAGCACTACGAATCACGACAGAACTGAGGAGCAGACAATGACCACGAACGTTGCTACTGAGATGAGCACCGGATCGGTTGTCTCCCGCGATGGCACCAGCATCGGCTACCTGCGGGTGGGCCAGGGTCCCGCGCTCGTGCTGCTGCACGGCAGCATGGAGACGGCGCGCAGCCACACCGCGCTGGCGCTGGCCTTGTCCGACGCGTTCACCGTGTACTTGCCGGACCGGCGCGGCCGCGGCATGTCTGGCCCGTACCCCGCCGGGTACGGCATGCGCACCGAACTGGAAGACCTCGCGGCCGTGCTGGAGATCTCCGGCGCGGAACTGGTCTTCGGCGTCAGCGCGAGCGGCCTGGTCGCCCTGGCGGCGGCCCGGACTATGCCGTCGATCAGGAAGGTTGCCGTGTACGAGCCCGCGCTGCTGCCGGCCGGATCGAAGCACGTGAACTGGCTGCCGCGATTTGACCGGGAGATGCGGGCCGGGGACACGGCGGGCGCGCTGGTCACCAGCATGCTCGGCCTCGAACTCATGCCGCCGGTCATCAAGGTGATTCCGCGGCCGGTGCTGAAGTGGCTGAGCAACCTCGCCATGAAGAGCGAAGACAAGAAGGCCGGGCCGGACACGGTGACCATGCGCGCGCTCGCCCCCACCGTCTACTACGAGGGCGTGCTGCTCGCGGAGATGGCCGGCCAGCTCGACACGTTCGCCGACGTCCGCGCCGAGGTCCTGCTGCTGGGCGGCAGCAAGGGCCTGGCGTTCCTCAAGCCCGCGCTGGACGACCTGGCGCGGACGCTGCCGGGCAGCCGGCGAGTGGAGTTCGCCGGCCTCGACCACGGCGGTTCGGCGGACGTGAGCAACGCCAACCGCGGCGGCAAGCCGGAGGTCGTCGCGCCGGAACTGCGCGGCTTCCTGCTGGCGGCCTGAGTCAGCGCGCGGATCCGTGCCCGGGGCGCGGCCGGTCCGGCCGCGCCCCGCGCCAGGTCGGGGGGCCCGGCCACGCCGCCGCCGGTGATGAAAGGATGGGTCGGGCGCCAGGGCGACAGCTGTCCCGCACGCCACGAAAGGGGTCGAAGTGGACGACAAGGAAATCCTGGGTCGCATTGACGAGCTCATCCAGACCGAGCACGACCTGCGCGGCAAGCTCGCCAGCGGCGAGCTGTCCGGCCCGGAGGAGCGCGAGCAGCTGCGGACCGCGGAGGAAGCGCTGGACCAGTGCTGGGACCTACTCCGGCAGCGCCGGGCCCGGCGTGAGTTCGGCGAGGATCCGGGTGGCTCGCAGGCCCGCCCGGTGAACGAAGTCGAGGGGTACCTGCAGTAGATGCGCATCGCCCGGTTCGCAGTCGAGAACGACGTTCATTACGGCATCGTGGACGGGCCCGTGAACGGGTCCGGCCCCACCGTCAACGGGCACTCGACGGAGGCCCTGGCCATCGCCGAGATCGCCGGGCACCCGTTCGGGCCGAGTCCCGACGACGTCAAGCTCTCTGGCGGCCGCCATCAGGTGGCGGACGTCCGGCTGCTGGCGCCGGTGCTGCCCAGCAAGGTCGTCGCCATCGGCAAGAACTACCTGGAGCACGCCCGCGAGACCGGCTCGGAGCCGCCGGCCGAGCCACTGATCTTCCTCAAGCCGTCGACGTCGGTCATCGGGCCTGGTGATCCGATCGTCCGCCCGGCGCGGCTGTCCCAGCACGTCGACTTCGAGGGCGAGCTGGCCGTCATCTTCGGCCGGCTGTGCCGCGACGTCCCGCCCGAGCGAGTGCCGGAAGTGATCTTCGGCTACACCTGCGCCAACGACGTGACCGCGCGCGACCTCCAGCGCAGCGACGGGCAGTGGGCCAGGGCCAAGGGGTTCGACACGTTTTGCCCGCTCGGGCCGTGGATCGAGACCGGCCTGGATCCCGTTGATGTCGAGCTGACCACGGCCGTGAACGGCGAGATCAAGCAGCAGTCCAGCACGTCGCTGCTGATCCACGACATCACGACGCTGGTCTGCTACGTCACCTCGGTGATGACGATGCTGCCGGGCGACGTCCTGCTCACCGGCACGCCCGCCGGGATCGGTCCGCTGGTCGCCGGTGACTCGGTGGCCGTGCACGTCGACGGCATCGGCACGCTGACCAATCCGGTGGTCGACGCCAGCTGAATCGCTCCGCCGCGGGCCCGGGGCCGTGACCTAGCGCTGGCCGGGTCCCGGCCGCCTGCCCGCGTCACGCAGCGAGTCCAGGAAGCCGCCGACCCTGGCGGCGGCCGACAGTGCCTTGACCGTCAGTGTCACCGCGGTCTGGGCCGGGGCGGACAGCTCAGCCTCGTCGAACATCGTGCCGCTATCCCGGACGACGCGGGTGCCGGGCGGAACCTCCAGCCGGAACTCGGCCGCGCTGGCCCGCGGGCGCGTCGTCAGGCCGGTCAGAACCTGCTGCAGGCTCGGCCGGCCGCCCTTTTCCTGCAGCAGCCGGAGGACGACGCCGCAGTCCGCGTCCAGCACTACCTCGGTCACGGTGTCGGCGAACATCGTGAGCTGGCGCGCGGCGGCGCCGCCAAGCGCCGGCCCGGCCGGGCGAACGCGGATCAGGTACGCCCGGCGCCCGCCGTCGGTGATCTCGGCACCGCCGGTGAGCTTCCATTCGAGCAGCCACGCGGGGTCCGCGAGGCGCGCAACCGCGTCCGGCGGCGGCAGCGCAGCGCCGACGCTCACGTGGTCGGCGAACTGCCGCCAGCGTTCCCGGCCGTCGCAGACCTCCGAACGCACTTTGCGCGCCTGGGTGCCGCCGTCGATGTAGTCGACGCGGTACTTGTGCGGCAGCCCCACGCTGATCGCGTCGCGGCCCTGCCAGGTCGTGGCTCGCTCGGTCATCGTCTCGCCGAGCTTGGTCACTCCCGGCAGCGTGCTCTTCCTCGCGGCCGCCCGGAACGCGTCCGCGCTCGTGGTCGCGTCCGCCCACGTGCGCAACTCGGCCTCGAACGCCGTGTGCCGCAGTCCGGCCTCGTACAGCAGCCGGATGATCGGCCCGCTGACCGGTTCGGCTGGCCCGGGCGGCCCCGGCCACCCCGCGTCCTCGGCCGTGGCCGGGAAGTCCGGCGGCGCGCCCGCGCGGGCGCCGGCCGGCGGATCGCGGTGCGGCGCGTGCCGGAGCACGAAGTTCAGTGCCGTCGCGCCGGCGTTGGCCGCGTTCTTCGCGCGCTCCCAGCCTGGGCCGGTGAACAGCGCGCCGCCGTCCTCCTCAGCCGCGTCCGGCGGCGCCGCAAACGGCCGGCCCTCGGCCGCATCGGATGGTTCGAATGTCAGGGCGGTGATCTCACTCCGGCTGATGAGCTGGCCGCGGTGCATCAGCTCGCACCGGAGCAAGACGCCAAGCTCCGCGTCGAGCGCGACGTCGATCCGGTCGATCCCCCTCAGGTTCAGGCCAGCCAGGTGCTGCGGTGGCGGCGTGAGGTGGTACCGGCCGCCGGTCCGAGACCGGCGGCCGGCGCCCACCGGCCAGGGCCGGCCGATCAGCCGGTGCGCCGGGCGCCCGGCCACCAGGGCCGGACCCGCCAGCTCCAGTTCGAACCTGGCTGGCAGCCAGCTTGGCAGCAGCAGAGCGAGGCACGGCGGCAGCACGTCGTGGCGGCGCGGGCCGGGCTGGCCGTCGGAGCCAGCGAACCGGCCGTCGCTGTCGTCGGCCCGGAACCGGCCGCCGGGCGCGATGAGCAACCGGTATGCGTGGTCGCGCTGGCTCTGGTGCGGCTCGTCCGCTCCGTCGTAATCGTCCGGGCCGTCCTCGTCCGGGTCGTCCGGATCCGGGTCCCGGCGCAGGTCAGACGGCGGCCGGCGGCTGACCCGGTTCGCCGCCCGGCCGGACTCTGGCAGCCACGGCGGCCGCGGGGCGAGCACCCGCGCCCGGGCCGCGTAGTCCTCGAACTCGCGGACCTCAAGCGCCAGGCTCAGGCTGGTCCAGTCGGCCCGGTACATCAGCTCGACCAGAGCGGGCACATGATCGTCCGCGGGCATAGCGTCAACTCTAGGCGTCGCGGGTTGATCAGCGGCCGGCCAGAAGCGGTCCGCCCAGATCGGCCGGCTCGACGCCGCGGAACGCTTTGGCTCACGTATCCTGGTTCGGCTACACTGCACTGGCGCCTGCGGGCGCGATCCCATGGGGTATGGGGTAATTGGCAGCCCGACGGGTTCTGGCCCCGTTAGTCTAGGTTCGAGTCCTGGTACCCCAGCAGACCTGGAAAGCGCGGCTACCGCCTGGTAGCCGCGCTTTTGTCGTCGTCTGCTAGTACCGGCGCCGCCGGTGACCGCGCTCCAGCCCGGTCACGCGCAGCAGGAGCAGGACGACCACGGCGCCGATGATCGAGCCGAAGATGCCGACGGTGTGGAAGTGGGTGGTCTCGATCTTGTGGAACTCGACGAATTCCCACAGGAACCCGCCGACGAATGAGCCCACGATGCCGAGCAGGATGGTGCCGAGGATGCCGATGTTGTCCCGGCCCGGGACCAGCAGACGGGCGATGAGCCCGACGATCAGTCCGACGACGATCAACAAGATAATGAATGCAGCCATGCTGCCACTGGTACCAGATTTCCGGCCGATTATTCACCGGGCTCCGGACCACCGGCCGGGCCCTCGATGTGGGCGGCAGTGCGAGCGCCAGCGCGAGCGGCCGGTTTGGCGAGGGTCGGCCCGGTACGCTAACCTCATTAACCGGCTGGGAAACAGCGTGCCTGACCTCAAAGGCCCGCCTGATGCCAGCCGTTCTGTGCGCTAGCCCGAGCCGCCACGAGTCCGGGTCGCGCGGAGATGAAAGACCTGGCCCCGTCGTCTAGCGGCCCAGGACGCCGCCCTCTCAAGGCGGTAGCGCCGGTTCAAATCCGGTCGGGGCTACGATGCGGGAGCACGCCGTCGGGCGGGCTCCCGCTTGTTTTCAAATACGGGACCCCAGAGCGGGAGCACGCCGTCGGGCGGGCTCCCGCTTGTTGTCAAATATGGGACCTCAGAGCGGGAGCACGCCGTCAGGTGGGCTCCCGATCGGTCATGCCCGGACCCGCGCGGGTTCCGGCCGACTGGCTGCCGGACCGGCCTCGATACCCAGTAGGTCCGCGAGGGCGGCGGTGCCGGCCGGCGTGACCCGCACGGCCCGGCTGCCCGCGCTGTGCCGGATCCAGGCCCGGTCGACCAGCTGTCCGTGCAAGACCGCGCCGAGCGCTCCGGCCAGGTGCTGCCGTCGCTGCGTCCAGTCGATACAGGTCCGCAGCAGCGGCCTGGTCCGCGGCGGCCGCAGCGCCTCCGGCCCGGCCAGCTCGGTGAACCAGGACCGTCCCGCGGCGGTCAGGGCGAGACCGTCGGTCTCGGTCACGAGGCCGTTGCCGAGCAGTGCGTCGTAGAGCTGCACGCCCAGCTCACCGGCCAGATGGTCGTAGCACGTCCGGCCCGCGGCCAGGTCCGCGGCAGCCCGCACCGTCCGCAGCGACCTGGCCGGCGCCGGGCTGGCCTGCCGCCACCGACAGGCTCTCCAGCAGCCGGGCCGTCTCCGCGCTCGCCAGCCGGACGTAACGATGCCTGCCCTGCCGTTGCTCGGCCAGCAGCCCGGCCCCGACCAGGATGTTCAGGTGCTCGGTGGCGGTGGGCGCGGCGATCCCGGCCGCCCTGGCGAGCTCGCCAGCGGTCCAGGCCCGGCCGTCCATCAGGGCCAGGCACATGGCCGCCCGGCTGCGATCCGCCAGCAGGGCCGCGTATCGCGCCACTGATTCCGGGTCGAGAAGCACGTGCACCCCCATTCGCCGTCAGTGCACCCTAGGCCGAGGATAGTTCGGCGCCCACCGCACTATCGCCGCCGTACGGTGCTGACATGCGGACTTCGATACGTCCCGGTGACCTGGCCGACTGCCCCGTCGAGGAGCTGACCATCAGCGCGCCGCCCGCCCGCTGGCACGGCCCGCTGCAGGATCTCGGCACGCACGGCCGCGACGGCAGCTGGGTGGTCGCGGGACCTCGGGACGTGGCAGCCGCGCTCGGCTCGGCGGCGCTGAGTGTGGTGCCGGCCGCGGGCAACGGGGGCCCCGCGGCCGAGCTGATCGCGAGCATGGCCAGGTTCAGCGACGGCACCGAGCACACCCGCCGCCGGGACCTGCTCGTCCGCCTGCTGCCGCCGGTGCCGAAGGTCGCCGCCGTTGCGGGCGCCCGCGCCACCGACTACCTGCGCCGCCGGTCGGCGGCATTCGACATCATGCCGATGGCCCGGCAGCTGCCGGCCGAGGTTCTCGCGCTGTCGCTGGGCCTTTCGCCCGCCGCCGCCGACCGGGCCGCCACGCTGACCGGCATCCTCTGCGACGCGGTCACGCCCGCGCTGCGGCCCAGGGAGGGAACGGAAGGGGCCGGCGACCCGGCCGCCGTGGCGCTCGCCGGCGTCGTGGCGGACGGCCTTGGCACCAGCGACACCGGCCGGATCACGGCGGCGATCAGCCTCTTGTTCCAGGCCAGGGACGCGACCGCGGCACTGATCGGGACCACGGTCCTGGCCGGGCGTGGCGCACGACACCGCCGTGCCCGCCGCGCAGCGGATCGACGACGTGCTGCGGCACGACGCGCCAGTGCAGTGCACCAGGCGCACCGCGATGGCCAGGGCACCTCGGTCGGAGCGGCCCGGATACCGGCTGGCGCGCCGGTGTGGATCTTCGTGGCCACCGCGGAGCGTGGCGGCGGCAGACCGGCCACCTTCGGGTCCGGTCCGCATGGCTGCCCTGGCGCGGCGCACGCGACCGCGATCGCCCGCCAGGTCGCGGCTGTCCTGTGGCCGACGGCTGGCGGCCGGTGCCGGGCCAGCGGGTCGAGCTCGAACCGCGGCCGAACCTGCGCGTCCCGGCGCGCGTCCTGGTGGCCCGGTCATGACCGCCGCGAGCCCGGCGCACGACGGTGTCTTCGCCGCGCTGCATCGCGCGGGCGAGCCATTCGTGCTGCCCAACGCCTGGGACGTGGCATCGGCGGTGCTGCTGGCGGGCGCCGGCTTCCCGGCGATCGGCACGACGAGCATGGGGGTCAACGCCGCGGCCGGCCAGATCGACGGGCAGGGCACCGGCCGCGCCTACACGATGGCGGTGGCCGCGGCGATCGTGGCACGGGTGCCGGTGCCGGTGACCGTCGACTTCGAAGGCGGCTTCAGCGACGATCCGGCCGCGGTGGCGGACCTGGCCGCCGAGCTAGCCGGCCTCGGGGTCGCCGGCATCAACCTGGAGGACGCGTCGGCGGGCGGCAGTGCTTCGCGACCCGGTCGCACAGGCGCGGATCATCGAGGCCGTCCGGGCGGCCGCGCCGGACCTGTTCGTGAACGCGCAGGACCGACATCTACTGGCTGGAGTACGGACCGGCCGACGGACGGCTGGCCGAGACCCTGGACCGGCTCGCCGCTTACGCCGAGCGCAGGCGCACACGGGGTATTCGTGCCCGGCCTCACCGACCTCGCCGACGTCGAGGCCGTGACCGCCGCCAGATCGCCCTGCCGCTGAACGTGCTCTGGCGGCCGGAGCTCGACCATGCGGCGGCTCGCCGCGGCCGGCGTGGCCAGGATCAGCACCGGTTCGGGCCCGTACCGGCGGGCGCTCGCGGCCGGTCTGGCGACGGCGGTCGCGGCCCGCGACGGCACCGCCCCGCCCGCGGCCGACATAACCTACGCCGACGCTAATCGACGTGCTGACGGCGAGCTCACTCGACGCCGCGTTCCAGCGCGTAGCGGACGAGCTGCGCCTTGTTGTGCAGCTGGAGCTTGCTCAGGGTGTTCTGCACGTGGTTCTGCACGGTGCGCGGGGACAGCGTGAGCCGGGTGGCGATCTGCGGGTAGGTCAGCCCGGTGGCGACCAGCCGCAGGATCTCGGTCTCGCGCTCGGTCAGCTCCGGCGCGGCCGGCCGGTCGCGGTCCTGGCCGCCGCTCGCCGGCTGTGCCTTCGGACTGTGCGAGCCTGCGGTACTCGCCGAGCACGAGGCCGGCCAGGCCCGGCGTGAACACCGCGTTGCCGGCGGCGGTGGCCTGCACGGCGTCGATGAGCTCCCGCGCCTCGGCCGACTTGAGCAGGTAGCCGCTCGCGCCGGCGGTGACCGCGTCGAGCACGTCCTGCCGCTCGCCGCTGGCCGACAGCATCAGCACCCGGATGCCCGGCATCGTCGGCCAGCAGCCGCCGGGTCACCTCGGCACCGGAGAAGTCGGGCAGGTTCAGGTCGAGCAGCACGACGTCCGGCCGGGTGGCGGCCGCGACCCGGAGGGCCTGAGCCCCGTCGCGCGCCGTGCCGGTGACCACGAAGCCGGCCTCGGCCAGCGACCGGGCGGCGGCGTCGCGCCAGATGGGGTGGTCGTCGACGACGAGCACCCGCACCGGCTCATCGGGGGTGCGGGACACGCAGATCCACCTCCGTTCCCTGGCCGGGCCGGGACGTGACCGTCGGCGGCTCCCGCCGACGTCGCGCAGCCTGCCGACGATCGAGTGCGACACGCCGAGCCGGCCGGCTGCCGCCGCCAGCGGCCAGGCGGCCCGGTCCGAAGCCCGTCCCGTCGTCGCGGACGCTCACCCGGATCGCCGTGCCGTCGTCCTCGACCAGCACCCAGCCGCGCGCTCCGTCGCCGGCGTGCCGGCGGACGTTGTCGATCGCGGCCACGGCGGCGCCGGACAGCGCCCGCGCGGCGCCCGGCGGGCAGCATGACCGCGGTCGCCGGGCAGGACACCGTGATCCTGGCGTCCGCGAGCGGCTCGATGAGGCCGCGCACATCCATGAGCCCAGTCTCGGCGTCCGGCTCGGTGCTGTCACCCGACACCAGCGAGCGCAGCGCCGCCTCTTGCTCGGCGGCCAGCGCGCCGAGCTCGGCCGCCTCCCCGCCGAGCGCTTTGCCGCGGCTGCTGACCAGCGCGAGCACCTGCAGGACGGAGTCATGGATGCCGCGCGCGATCCGTTCCCGCTCGGCGATCGCGGCCTCCTTGCGGGCCGCGCTGTCGGTCGCGGCCTCGGCCCGCAGGCTGAGCCGGACCACGTACCCGCCGACGCCGCCGACGACCAGCAGCAGCACCAGCCCGTCGACGGTGCTCTGCGACGGCAGCGTCTGCCGCTCGATCGAGGTCGCCGATCCAGACCGGCAGCGCGGCGGCCATCCCGGCCCACGGCCCGCCCCGCACCGCCGCGGCGAGGATCGCCGACGCGGCCCAGATGACCGGGATCGTCGGCGCGCCGTGCGCGATGTGCGCGGCGGTGTCGATCCACCGGGTGCTGATGATCAGTGTCGTCGCCACCGCGACGTCGATGACGACAGCCACGGCTGCCGGTACCGCGGCCGCGCGTAGGCGACGATCGTGACGGCCGGTCCAGGCGGTCATCGCCAGCCAGCGCGAGATAGCCGCCCGCCGGGTGCGCGTAGTGGCTGTCGTTGCTGATGATGACGACCGCGGCGTAGCACAGCGTGACGATGCGGTAGACGGCCACCGCGCGCCACATCTGGCTGGACATAGGCCGAGAGTACGCCCGACAAACATATGAAGTGCAACTTCATCCGATGTGCGGATGTTGTGGCATATGGGGTGGTAGGGGCGCGGGTGGGCGCCACTAGCTGCAACCCCGGTGCGCTGCAGCGCTGGCTGCTGCCCGCCGGTCAGATCGCGGCAGGCGTCCCAGGCTACTGCCTCAGCGATTATCACGCGCGCGGCCCGGTGACCCAGCAGGTGAATGTGCGCTGGTGCGCGAAGTCCGTGGCGCAGACGTGGACGGTACAGCCGAGCGGTCAGGTGCAGATCGGCAAGTACTGCCTGAATCTGGCCGGCGGGCCGGCGTGCGCCGGCCGGCAGGTGGTGCTGAGCCCCTGCGGCCAGGCAACCAGCCAGAAATGGAAGCTCCACGGCGGGCCGACGGGCGTGTGGCTGGTCGACGCGGCCGCGGGACTGTGCCTGGCCGACCCGGGAGACCGGGCCAAGAGCGGCACCGGGCTGGTGCTCGGTGACTGCCAGCTGGCCGACCCCGGCGTCACCTGGCGGGTGAGCTAGCGCAGCCTGCCGGTCGCTGCCTGGACGGCCGGCCTTACCGGGATGGCCGGTTTACCTGAGATGGCCGGCGCAGTCTGGTGACGTCGAGCGGCGGGGCTGGCAGCGGTTCGCCGTCGTAGCCGCCCACGTCGCCGAACTCGCCCGCGCGCCAGCCTGCCGTCGCGGCGGCGATCTCCTCGGGGGTCCGGGCGACGAAGTTCCACCACATCAGCAGTTGCTCGCCCAGCGGCGTGCCGCCGAGCAAGAGCACGCAGCTGCTCGCGGGCGCGGCCAGGCTGGCCCGCTCGCGGCCCGGCGGCAGGTACAGCAGCCGGCCGGGTCCCAGGCTGACGCCCTCCGCTTCGGCCTGGCCGGCCACGACGAACACGACGTGCTCGAACGCCGGGTCCAGCGGCAGCACGCACCGGGCCGGGCCGGCGGCGGCGTCCACGGCGGTGAGCTCGGCCCCGACGATCGGCGAGAACGCGGTCGCGTCCGAGCGGGCGCCGGCCAGCTCGCCCATGAACACGCTGGTCATGAAGTCGCCGATCCGGGTCACCGGCAGCTGCGGGTGGTGCTCGAACGCGGGCGCTACGTGCCGGGTCGCGTCCGGCAGCGCGACCCACAGCTGGACGCCGTGCAGGACCGGGTCGTGCTCGGCCGGCGATTCCTCCGCGTGCGCGATGCCGCGGCCGGCCGTCATCAGGTTCAGCTGCGCCGGGCCGGATCATCTGCTCGCTGCCGAGGCTGTCGCGGTGCAGCGACGTCGCCGGCCAGCAGCCAGGTCACGGTCTGCAGCCCGATGTGCGGGTGCGGCGGGACCTGCATCCCGGCGATGCCGTCGACCGACTCGGGGCCGTAGTGGTCGACGAAGCACCACGGCCCGACGCTGCGGCGGAGCCGGAGCGGCAGCAGCCGGCGCACGGTGATGTCGCCGACCGTGGCCAGCCGCGCCTGCGTGATCTCCAGGCCATCGTCCTTGACTGGGTCGGTGGCGACCTCGGTATTGGCGTCGACTGTGCTCATGACCCTGATTCTGGCCGGCCCGCTCCGCCGTCGGCTCGTGACCGGCCCGCTCACCGCCCCGGCGGAACATCTGCGCGTGCTGTGCTTGTTCAGCAGTCATGATCGAACCTGGCTTCGCCGAGTTGCTGAGCGACCGCAGGGAAGGCGTCCTCGTCACCCTGCGGCGGGATGCGCGGCCGCAGCTGTCCAACGTGAACTACGCCTTCGATGCCGGCCAGCAGGTCATTCGGATCTCGACCACGGACGACCGGGCCAAGGTGGGGAATCTGCGCCGCGACCCGCGCGCAAGTCTCCACGTCTCGAGCCGCGACTTCTGGACCTACGCGGTGGCCGAAGGCTCCGCCGACCTCTCGCCGGTGGCCGCCGACCCGGACGACGCGACGGTTGCGGAACTAATCGACCTTTATCGCGCCGTGCAAGGTGAGCATCCTGACTGGGCCGATTATCGGGCCGCCATGGTCCGTGATCGCCGGCTGGTTATCCGCATCCGGGTCGAACGGGCCTACGGCCTTATCTAGGCGGCCAGGAGTCCTTGAAAGAAGTCCGGGTGGCGGGATCGGGGCGCGGCGGGCGTACAGGAGAACCCGCGCGCAGCGCCGGCCGGCATTGCCGGGATTCGCGATGCGAGCAGCTATAGCCTGCCGTCATGAGCACACGCGAGGACTACCCAGCCGGGGTGCCGTGCTGGGTCGACACCAACCAGCCCGATCCCGTAGACGCCGCCCGCTTCTACTCCGGCCTCTTCGGCTGGCAGACCGAGGACGCGATGCCCGCCGACGCCGGTGCTCATTACTACATGGCCCGCATCGACGGCCGGGACGCGGCCGCGATCTCGTCGCAACCCCCCGGTGCGTCACCGGAGGCGGTCTGGAACACCTACATCCGCGTCGAGTCGGCCGACGCCGCCGCGGCGCGGGTGCGCGAGGCGGGCGGGCGCGTGCTCTCCGAGCCGTTCGACGTGTTTGACGCGGGACGGATGGGCGTATTCGCCGATCCCGAGGGTGCGGTCTTCTGCGTGTGGCAGCCCGGATCGCACCGCGGCTCGGCGGCCGTGAACGAGCACGGCGCGGTGAACTTCAACAATCTGCACACCGACGATGTCGCAGCCGCCCGGGCCTTCTACGGAGCCCTGTTCGGCTGGACGACGATCGATGCCGGCTCGCCGATGTGGGCTCTGCCGGGCTACGGCGACCATCTCGAGGAGCTCATCCCCGGCTTGCGCGCGGGGATGAAGCAGATGGGCGCACCCGAGGGTTTCGAGGACGTGGTGGCGACGATCTTGCCCCGGGATGGCGGCCCAGCGCGCTGGAGCGTGACCTTCGCCGTCGACGACGTGGACGCGATAGCTGCGCGAGCGCCCGAGCTCGGAGGCTCGGTCCTCGCCAAGCCACAAGATGCGCCCTGGGTGCGGTCGGCCGTTCTGGCCGACCCGGCTGGCGCGTCGTTCACCGCCAGCCAGTTCGTGGCGGAGAACCGCTAGATTCCGATCGGATCTGCGCCAGTCGGGCCCGAGCGGCATCCGGGCGGTCGCGACCACCTCATCGGGGCGATCGCGCCTGTCAGGCGCTGCTGCGCGGCGGCCAGGTCCAGCCGGCGGCGACTCAATCGCGGATCTCCTTGCGCTGACCCAGCTGCGGATCGGCGGGATATTTGCCAGATTTAGCCTCAGATAGGGTCTGTCGGGCAAGATCGGGCGGGGCGGCACGGCCGGGTTCGGGCGCCCGGTAATTGACCGGCCGGGACCGGCCACCTTATGGTCCGGCTACTACCCAGATCCGGAGACGTTGCGCGTGCTGCTGATCGTGATGTTCGAGGCGGGACCTGGCGGGTGCGGCCGGGGGATAAGTTCACCTTTGGCCGCGCCAAGACCTGCTCGCTGGTGCTGCCCGATGATGACCGGGGGGTATCCAGGACCGCCGGCAGCTTCGAGTGCGTCGCCGACTGCTGGTGGCTGGCGAACGACAGCGCCTCGTCCATGCTCTACCTGCAAGGCGACCGGGGCTTCCGGGCGGACGTGCCGCCCGGCATGCGGATGCCGCTGCAGCAGTGGCACGCCAAGGTCCGGGTGGACGGTGTGCAACGCCAGCTACACGATCCGGCTGCGGCTGCCGCACCTGGACGATGAGGACAACGACGACCTCGACGAGCCAGGCGCGGCGCGGCCCGCTCCGGTCACCGCGGAGCGCGATCGTCACCAGCACCAGGCTGCGGGCGCCGCTCAATGACGATGACCGGCTGGTGCTGGCGGCCAGGTTCGAGGAGTACCTGACCTGGCGGCACTCGGGCGCGGCGCAGCCGCGCAGCGCGCGGGAGACGGCGGACCGCATCGGCTGGCAGGCGCACACCGTCACCAAGCGGTGCGAGAACATCCGCAACCGCTACGTCCGGATCGGCGTGCCCGGCCTGCGCGGCCCGCGCGCGCTGGAGGAACTGGCGGCGCTGCTGATCTCGACCGGTGAGCTGACGCGCCGAGGACCTGCGGCGGCTGCCGCCGCGGGAGACTCCGCCCGGGGAGACTCCGCCGGGGAGACTCCGGCGGGGACTCCGCGCGAGCGACCAGGCCCGGACGGGCCGCAGTCCTAGCGGTGACCGTCAGGCGCCGACGAGGGTCTTGACCGCGGCGGTCATCTCCGCCAGGGCCGTCTTCGCGTCGGCGAAGTACATGCTCGTCTTCGGGTCGACGTACAGCTCGTTGTCGATGCCGGCGTAGCCGTGGCCCATCGACCGCTTGATCACGATGATGCTCTTGGCCTGGTCCACGTCGAGGATCGGCATGCCCGAGATGGCCGTGCCCGGCCGCCGCGCGGCCGGGTTGGTCACGTCGTTGGCGCCGATGACGAGCGCCACGTCGGTCCGAGCGAACTCCGGGTTGATGTCGTCCATCTCCTTGAGCTGGGGATAGGGCACGTTGGCCTCGGCGAGCAGCACGTTCATGTGACCCGGCATCCGGCCGGCGACCGGGTGGATGGCGTAGCTGACGTCGACGCCGTGCGACTCCAGCACGTCGGCGAGCGCCCGCGACCTCGTGCTGCGCCTGCGCCGCGGCCAGGCCGTAGCCGGGCACGATGATGACCTTCGAGGCGTAGGCGAGCTGGATCGCGGCGTCGTCGGCGGCGATCGACCGGACACTGCCGCCCGGGCCGCCGGCGACCGCGGCCGCGGCCGCGTCGCCGGTGCCGAAGCCGCCGACGATGATGTTCGGGATCGAGCGGTTCATCGCGTCGGCCATCAGCTTGGTCAGGATGCCGCCGGAGGCGCCGACGAGCGCGCCGGCGATGATCAGCGCCCAGTTCCCGATGACGAACCCGGCCATCGCGACGGCGGTGCCGGTGAACGCGTTCAGCAGCGAGATGACGACGGGCATGTCCGCGCCGCCGATCGGCATCACCATCGAGACGCCGAACATCAGCGCCGCGACGATGACGATGCTGAGCAGGGCGGTGTTCGGGACGGCGATCAGGTAGCCGCCGAGCCCGATCGCGACGACGGCCAGCAGCAGGTTGACCACCCGCGCACCGGGGAACGTGACCGGCGCCGAGTTGATCACGCCCTGCAGCTTCCCGGCGGCGATGATCGAGCCCGGAGAACGTCACCGCGCCGATGATCACGTCCAGCAGCGTGGTCACGCTGGTGCTGGCCGAGACGCGTCGCGCCCGCGCTCATGTAGTCGTGAATCCCGACCAGCGCGGCGGCGCCGCCACCGACCGCGTTGAACATGCTGACCAGCTGCGGCATGGCGGTCATCTGCACGGTCCGGGCCGAGTACAGCCCGGCGGCACCGCCGACCGCGGCCCCGGCGATCATCACGGCCCAGCCGGTGGCCGTGATGCCGCCGTCATGGACGACGATCGCCAGCGTGGCGGCGATGGCGGTGGCCATGCCCGGTGGTGGAGACCTGGTTGCCGCGCCGGGCCGTGGCCGGGTTGTTCATCAGGTGCAGGCCGACCACGAAGCACGACGCCGACAGGACGTAGATCAGCTGGATGACCCAGTCGAACGTGCTCATGCCGCCGGTCCCTTGCCCGTGCCGCCGCCGTTGGCCGCGGCCTTCGCCTTAACCACGGGGGCAGGCGGAACCTCGGGCGCCGCCGGAACATCTTCAGCATCCGGCCGGTGACCACGTAGCCGCCGACCACGTTGGCGGCCGCGAAGGCGGCGGCGACGAACGCGATCACGTAGCCGAGCGCGTTGTGGGCGGTCACGGCGATCAGCATCGCGCCCGCGAGCACGATGCCGTGGATCGAGTTGGCGGCCGACATCAGCGGCGTGTGCAGCGTGGCCGGAACCTTACTGATCACCTCGAAGCCGACCCACAAGGCCAGCACGAAGATGGTGACGTCAACCAGCAGCGCCGGGTAGTTCACCGCTCGGTCCCTTCCGCGGATCCGGCGTCCGGTTCCGGGGCGCCCGCATGGTCAGCTTCAGTGGGTTCGGTCTCGGCCGTCGCTGGGGCGGCGGTGGGCGGCGCGAGCGCCGGATGGACGACGGCGCCATCCCTGGTGACGACGACGCCCGCGTGCAGCTCGTCGTCCGGGTCGAGCGCGAGCTCGCCGTCCTTGACCAGGTTCAGCAGCAGCGCGCTGATGTTGCGTGCGTACATCGCGGACGCGGCCGTCGGCATCGTCGAGGGCAGCGCGCCCGCGCCGATGACCGTGATTCCGTGCTCGGTCAGCACCGTCTGGCCCGGCTCCGAGCCCGCGACGTTCCCGCCCAGCGCGCTTGCGCCCATGTCCACGATGACCGAGCCCGGCGACATGGCCTTGAGCGCGTCCTCGGTGACCAGCAGCGGCGGCCGGCGGCCGGGGACCTGCGCGGTCGTGATCACCACGTCGTGGCGGGAGATGTGCTCGGCCAGTTCCTGCTGCTGCGCGGCGCGTTCCTCGTCGGTCAGCGCGCGAGCGTAGCCGCCCTCGCCCGACGCCGGGCCCACCGACGTGAGCTCGATGAACGTGGCGCCGACCGACTCGGCCTCGGTCTTGGTCTCGGGCCGCACGTCGTACGCGCTCACGACCGCGCCCAGGCGCTTGGCGGTGCCGATCGCCTGCAGCCCGGCCACGCCGGTGCCGAGTACCAGGACCCTGGCCGGGCGGGCGGTGCCGGCCGCGGTGATGAGCAGCGGGAAGAACCGGCCGAACTCGGCGGCGCCGATGATCGCGGCCTTGTAGCCGGCGATGTTGGCCTGCGAGGACAGCGCGTCCATCGGCTGGGCGCGCGGCAGCGTACGGGGGATCATGTCCATACTGATGGCCGTCACGCCCGCGGCGGCGAGGCGGGCGACGAGGCCGGGGTCCGTCAGCGGGGTCAGCATGCCGATCAGCGCCTGGCCCGGCGCGCAGCGCACCGATCGTCGCCTCGTCCGGCTTGCCGATCATCAGCACGACGTCAGCGCCAAGTGCGTCCGATCGGCTCACGATGGTGGCGCCCGCTTCGGCGTAGCCATCGTCGGTCAGCCACGCGCGTTCGCCGGCACCGGACTCGACCAGCACCTCAAGACCGGCCGCGCGCAGCTTGCCAACCGCCTCGGGCACGAGCGCGACTCTGCGCTCGCCCGGCGCGGTTTCCTTGACGACGGACACCTTCATGGACAGACCTCGCTCGGTGCCATGGGGGTTTTGCGGCTACCGCGAGCCGCAGCTCTCAGTATGGACGCTACTAAATGCGCACCGGGCCAAGAGCAGCGGACGTGCGACGGAGGCATGACGGTACCGGCCGCCGCGGGCCGCGCACAATCGCGCCCCGCACAATCGGACCGGCGCCGCGCCTGACATTCTGTACCTGGGGGAGGGACAGAGCGACATGAGCGACCTGCCGCCGCGCCCGGACGCCGATGTCCTGGCCGGGAAACTCGCCGACGCCCGCAGGCGGCTGAGCCAGCTGAACCTGCCCGCGGCCGTCGCGGACCGGCTGCACCGGCAGTTCATCGCGATCTGCGACGCCATCAAGGTGCAGGACGCCGACAGCGCGACGGCGCTGCGCCGGGTCACCGCATTCCTGTCCACACTGGAGCAAGCAGTCGCTAAAAGTTCGAGAAATAAAGGCCAGAACGATAAGTCCGCACCTTAATTTGCCGTTTGCTCCGACCGTGCGTTGCCGCGTGAAATTGCAGATCAGGGCCGGACCCGACACGCGATATTTTTCGCGAATGTAATTGTGCCCGGACGCGGAATCCCTTAATTTCAGGCGCATCAGAGGTCGCGAGCACGACTTCCCAGGTCCACGCGACCTCCCGCTTGGGGGAACCGCAGGAGTGAGGAAATGAACAAGCGCGACTTGATCGACGCAATCTCGGGTCGGATGGGCGATAAGAAGACGGCGGCCGAGGCGGTTAACGCGGTTCTCGAGACCATTCAGAAGACAGTCGCAAAGGGCGACAAGGTGGCCATCACGGGTTTCGGCGTATTCGAGAAGACGGTGCGGCCGGCGCGCACGGCACGCAACCCGGCCACCGGTGCCGCCATCAAGGTGCCGAGGACCTCAGTTCCCAAGTTCCGGGCGGGCGCGGACTTCAAGGCCATGGTCAACAAGAAGAGGTAGTACTCGTTGACCCACGAGACGCGGGCGGGCGGCAACGGTGCCGTTCCGCCCGCGTTTGGGTCCGTCACCGGAGTCAGTCGAATGCCGGGTCCGGCTTCTTGGACAGCGCCGACTGCAGCAGCCGGTCGATCAGCTCCGGGAACGTCTTGCCGATGGCTTCCCACATCTTCTGCCAGTACGAGGCGGGCGACAGGCCCGGCATCGTGTTGATCTCGTTGATGATGACCTCGCCGCCGGGCGTGTAGAAGAAGTCCACCCGGGCCAGGCCCTCGCACGACACCGCTTCGAACGCGGCCGCCGCGAGCCGCCGGGTTTCGGCGATCGCGCTGTCCGGAATCGGCGCCGGGATGGCCATCCCGCTGGCCGCGTCCAGGTACTTGGCCTCGAAGTCCCAGAATTCCTCGCCGCCGTCGACCAGCAGCTGGCCGGGCAGGCTGGTTTCCGGCGGGCCGCCGTCGACGCCCTCGAGCACGGAGACCTCGATCTCCACGCCGTCGATAGCGGCCTCGACGAGCACCTTCGGGTCGTACTGCCGGGCCAGCGCGATGGCTTCGTGCAGCTCGCCCAGGTCGTGCGCCTTCGAGGTGCCGATGCTCGACCCGCCTCTGGCCGGCTTGACGAACAGCGGCCAGCCCAGTTCGGCGATCTCGTCCAGCACGCGCTTGTGCTCGGTGCCGGCACCGGCAGGCCGTCGGCATCCGAGGCTGGCGGCCAGTCACGTTCGCTTGACCACGACGTACGGGCCCGACGGGCAGGCCCCTTGGCCGCGAAGATCAGGTTCATGTACTCCTTGTCCATGCTGACGGCGCTGGCCAGCACGCCGGCCCCGACGTAGCGCACGCCCGCCATCTCCAGCAGGCCCTGGATCGTGCCGTCCTCGCCGTACGGGTCCGTGCAGCACGGGGAGCACGACGTCGACGTCGCCGAACAGGTGCGGTATCTGCGCCGGGGCGCTGGCGACCGTGCCGGCCGCGGAGCCCAGTACCGGCAGACCGCCCGCGGCCTCCTGGCCGCCTGCCCACGGCACCACCTGCGAACCCGGCACCGCCACCGCCTCGACCGACGGCAGCTCGCCGTCGGTGATCGCGAGCTTGCCCGGCTCGTCGGCGACCTGCACCCAGTGCCCGTCGGTGGTGATCCCGATGGGAATGACCTCGTACTTCGACCGGTCGATGGCGGACAGCATGTTGCCGCCGCCCATCACCGACACCGGATGCTCGGGCCCCCGCCCGCCGAAGACAACCGCGACCCTGATCTTGCGCTGCTCGCTCACCAGACCTCCATCCCCCCAGTAGTTGGCGTTACTGCCGCTGGCGTTACTGTCCCGGCGAACGCGTCATACGCCGTACCGCTCCGGCTTCGCTGATCGCGACGCCAGCATCAGCACCGCCTGGCCGATGTCCATGCCCTCGTGCATGACCGCCACCATCACCTCGGTAATCGGCATCTCTACCCCGTGCGCACGCGCGAGCTGCAGTACAGGCTCGCACGACGCGACGCCTTCGGCCGCCTGGTTGGTCCCGGCCACTACCTCAGCGAGCGGCACGCCCCGGCCGAGCTTCTCGCCGAAGGCGAGGTTGCGCGCGAGCGGCGAGCTACAGGACGCGATCAGGTCGCCCATCCCGGCCAGACCGGCGAACGTGTGCTGATCGGCGCCGAGCGCCGTCGCCGAGCCTGGCGATCTCGGCCAGCCCGCGGGTGATGAGCATGGCCCTGGTGTTGTCGCCCAGGCCCATGCCGACGGCGATGCCGACCGCCAGCGCGATGATGTTCTTGACCGCGCCGCCGAGCTCGCAGCCGATGACGTCCGGGTTGGTGTAAGGCCGGAAGTACGAGGTGTGGCACGCCTTCTGCAGCCGGTCAGCGGTCTCCAGGTCGGTGCAGGCCACTACCGTCGCCGAGTGCTGCCGGATGGCGATCTCCCTGGCCAGGTTCGGACCGGTGACGACCCCGATGCGGTCCGGGCTGGCGCCGGTGACCTGCGCGATGACCTCGCTCATGCGCTCGCACGTGCCGTGCTCGACGCCCTTCATGAGGCTGACCAGCGGCGCCTCCGGCGGCAGCAGCTCGCGCCAGCCGGACAGGTTGGCGCGCAGCGTCTGAGCGGGAACTGCCAGCACGACCAGGTCCGCGCCCGCCAGCGCCTCGGCCGCATCCGCAGTGGCGTGCAGCGCGTCGGTCAGTGCGATGCCCGGCAGCCGGTCCGGGTTCTCGTGCGTCAGCCTCGATCGCCCGCGCCACCTCCGGGCGCCGGCACCACAGCACGGCCTCGTTCCCGGCATCGCAGAGCACCTGCGCAAAGGTCGTGCCCCACGAGCCGGCCCCGAGTACTGCTGCCTTCATTGGCTCGGGGTTCCCGGTGCCGTCGCCTCGCTGGCTGACTGTGCCTGCTGGCCGTCCTCGGCGAGCGCGCGCAGCTCCTGGCGCATCTTCCGCCGGGCGACCGCGGGGTGGAACGGCTCGGCCGGCGGCGTCTCCCCGCGCAGCTGCCCGAGCAGCACGGAGACGTCCCGCATGATCTTGTCGGTGGCGGCGCGGAGCACCCGGCTGTTCAGCGGCTGGCCGGCGAACTCGGACAGGTCAACCGGCGGTCCGGCGATGACGCGCACCGTCTTGCGGGGCAGCAGCCGGGGCAGGTAGTCGCCGTACGGCAGGATCTTCTGCGCGCCCCAGTGCGCGACCGGGATGACGGGCGCGCCGGTCTCCAGCGCGAGCCGGGCGACGCCGGTCTTGGACACCATCGGCCACTGGTCCGGGTCGCGGGTCACCGTGGCCTCGGGGTAGAAGATCACGCAGGCGCCGCTCCGGGCGACCAGCTCGGCCTCCCGGAGCACCAGCGCCGCGTCGGTCTGGCCGCGGAACACCGGCAGCTGGCCCAGCTTGGTGATGATCGCGCCAAGGACCGGGATGTCGAAGAGCGAGGATTTCGCCAGGAACACGGGGTACCGGCCCGCGCTGTCGGCGAACAGCGACACGGCGAAGATGTCCATGTAGGACAGGTGATTAGCGGCCAGGATCGTGGCGCCGTCGGCCGGGATATGCGGCTGTCCGCCCCAGTCCAGCCGCATCATCGTCCGGATACCCGGCCGCAGGATGATCTTGGAAATGGTCCGCCAGGTCTTGGAGTAGGTACCGTATGCGCGCTGGGCTGGGTCTTCGTCCGTGTCATCCGGCGATCCTCTAGCTCGCTGATGTGGTTCAGTCTGTCCGGTCGCGTCACACCGTGTCGAGGCGTCACGGCAGGATCGGGTACATGACACCCGACGTCCCGGCTGACCTGGTCGCTGGTGATCCCCGTCAAGGTACTTGCCCGGGCCAAGTCGCGCCTCACCGGGCTACCGGCCGCTGACCGGGAAAAACTGGCACTGACCATGGTGGCGGACACGTCGCGGCGGCCGCGGCGGCCGCACCGGTGGCGGTCTTGGTCGTGGTGACCGATGATCCGGCGGTCCGGGCCGAGGCGGCCGGACACCGGAGGCGGTCGTGCTGCCCGACGCGCCCGCCGCCGGGCTGAACGAGGCGCTGGCCGTTCGGGGCCCGGGAGGCGCGCGGCCCGATGGCCGGGCGCGGGGTGGCCGCGCTGGCGGCCGACCTGCCCGCGCTGCAGTCGGGGGAACTCGCGATCGCGCTGACCGCCGCGGCGGCCGGCCGGGCGTTCGTGCCGGACGCGGACGGGACCGGAACGACCCTGTACGCCGCTCCGCCCGGCGCCGCGTTCGAGCCGCTGTTCGGGCGCAACTCACGGGCGCGGCACGTGGCCGCGGGGCTGGCCGAGCTTGACCTGCCTGGCCTGCGCGGCCTGCGCCGCGACGTCGACACCACCGCCGACCTGCGGCTGGCCGCGGAGATCGGTCTCGGCCCGCGGACCAGAGCGCTGCTGGAGACGGTCGCCCTACCTTAGGCAGGCGACTGCAGTCGCGATCGGGCGAAAGCGCCTAGATGTGCACGATCGGGCAGGTCAGGGTGCGGGTTATCCCGTTCACGCCCTGAATCTGGGCGACCACCAGCCGACCGAGGTCGTCCACGTTGGCCGCCTCGGCCCGGACGATGACGTCGTAAGGTCCGGTCACGTCGTCAGCCTGGGTTACGCCCTTATCTGGGCGATGGCTCAAGGCGACGTCGGCGGCCTTTCCGACCTCGGTCTGGACGAGGATGTACGCCTGCACCATGTCGCCCTCCAGCGGATCACAGCTGTCAGGGCAACGCTACCGTAGGGATCTGCTGGCCGTGCTGCCCGGCGAGTCAAGGGGCCGCGCCGCGGGACCGTCCGCGACGTCACGGCAGATGGGTGGAGTGCTGCTATTACCGTCGCGGACCTGGGCGAGTTCGGGTTGATATCCGCTATCTAGCAAGCTTCTGCCCGCCGATGACCGGCTAGAAGTCCCCGCGGGCGATGACGCCGCGGTCCTGCGGGTGCCGGACGGCCGGGTCGTCGCGACGACCGATCTGCTGGTCGAAGACCGGCATTTCCGCCGGGACTGGTCGGCCGCCGCCGACGTGGGCGCGAAGGCTGCCGCACAGAATCTCGCCGACGTAGTGGCCATGGGCGCGCGCCCGCGGACGCTGCTGGTCGGGCTCGCCTGCCCGGCCAGCCTGCCGGCGGACTGGGTGCTGGACATGATCGGCGGTTTGGTCGCCGAGTGCCGCCGGGCCGGAGCCTCCATCGCCGGCGGTGACGTCACCGGGGCCGACCGGGTCATGATCGCGATCACCGCGCTGGGCGAGCTGGCCGGCACCGCGCCGGTCACGCGCGCGGGCGCCCGGCCGGGAGACGTGGTCGCCCTGGCCGGGTCCGTGGGCTGTTCGGCGGCGGGCCTGGCGCTGCTGCGGGCGGGCAAGGCCGCGCCCGGCGGTGACCTCGATCAGCTGGTGCGCGCGCACCTGCGCCCGCAGCCGCCGTATCCGGCGGGTCTGGCGGCCGCCGCGCCGCGCGACGGCGATGATCGATGTCAGTGACGGGCTGCTGCAGGACCTCGGTCACGTGGCCGTGGCCAGCGGCGTGCGGATCGA
>CAVSCN010000032.1:0-411856 GCA_963726425.1 uncultured Actinomycetota bacterium
GCTTTTCAGGCGGACGCTCGTACCAACTGAGCTACCTGACCGAGTCACGCGCCATTCCCGGGAATGGTGCGGGATCGAGCGGTCCTGACGGGATTTGAACCCGCGACCTCCACCTTGACAGGGTGGCGAGCACTCCAAGCTGCTCTACAGGACCCAGTTGTACTGGCCGGAACCAGGTGCCCCCAACGGGATTCGAACCCGTGCCGCCGCCTTGAAAGGGCGGTGTCCTAGGCCGCTAGACGATGGGGGCTCGACGATCGTCGCCTTGCCCGTGGCGTCCGCCGTCGGGGACCGCCCCAGCATAGGGGACGGATGGCACTACCGGCAAAGCGGCTTCCCCGGCCGCGACACCCGCCTTCCAGCATGCCCTCTGAGCAGGGATTCTCAACGCCGTTCCGGAGTCTCACGTGCCGTCCTTGCTAATGATCTTCTCGGCAATCGAGACCTCGGCGCCCGCCTCGGGCACCAGCAGCCAGGCCGCGAGGTAGATCACGACGCCCAGCAACCCGAGCGCGGTCAGCACCGCGAAGATCGCGCGTACCAGCGCGACGTCGAGCCCGAAGTAGGCCGCCAGCCCGGCGGCCACTCCGGCCAGCCAGCGACCCTCGATCGGCCGTACCAGCTTCTTGCCGGCCAGATTGGTCATTACGCCATCATGGCGGAACCCCGGCCCGCCTCGTACCCCCGCGGGCGGGAACATACGCTAGCGGCGAGGACCAGCAGAGAGGACCGTCATGCCGCGCTCCACGGACCCCGCGCCCACTGACCTGCTCCGGATCGACGATGTAGCTGGCGGATGAGGAGCGCCTCGTCCGGGACACCATCCGCAAGTACACCGGCGACCGGATCCTGCCGAACGTCGCGGACTGGTTCGAGGCGGGCACGGTCCCGAAGGAGCTGTTCGCCGAGCTCGGCGCCCTGGGCGTGCTCGGCATGCACCTGACCGGCTACGGCTGCGCGGGGATGTCGGCGATCGCCTACGGGGTGGCATGCCGGGAACTCGAGGCGGCCGATTCGGGGCTGCGCAGCATGGTGTCGGTGCAGGGATCGCTCGCAATGTTCCCGATCTGGAAATACGGCAGCGACGAGCAGAAAGACGAATGGCTGCCGCGCATGTCCGCCGGGCAGGCCATCGGCTGCTTCGGGCTCACCGAACCCGACCATGGCTCCGATCCGTCCGGGATGCAAACTCGTGCGACTAGGAACGGGGCGGACTGGATCCTCAGTGGTTCGAAGATGTGGATCACGAACGGGTCGGTGGCCGACATCGCCGTCGTGTGGGCGGGCACTGAGAACGGCATCCGCGGGTTCCTGGTCCCCCGCGGCACGCGCGGGTTCACTGCCCGCAACATTCACAAGAAACTGTCGCTGCGCGCCTCGGTCACCAGCGAGCTGCACTTTGACGACGTGAAGCTACCCGCCACCGCGGTGCTGCCCGGTGTCACCGGGCTGAAGGGCCCGCTGTCGTGCCTGTCCGAAGCCCGGTACGGCATCTTGTGGGGTGTCACCGGCGCCGCCAGGACCTGCTTCGAGACCGCCGCCGAATACGCCAGGACGCGGGAGCAGTTCGGCCGCAAGATCGGCGGGTTCCAGCTCACCCAGCGCAAGCTCGCGTGGATGCTCGCCGACCTGCAGCGCGCGCAGCTGCTCGCGCTGCATATCGGCCGGCTGAAGGAGGCCGGGACGCTGACACCGGAACAGATCAGCCTCGGGAAGATGAGCAACGTCCGCACCGCCATCGACATCGCGCGGGAGGCCCGCACCATCCTCGGCGCCAACGGCATCACGCTGGAGTATCCGGTCATCCGGCACGCCAACAACCTGGAATCCGTCCTCACCTACGAAGGCACTGAGGAAATCCACACCCTCGCCCTCGGGCAGGCCATCACCGGAATCCCGGCCTACAGATAGCCACTGGGCGTGGTTGGGGACGCGATCGCGTCCCCAACCACGCCCAGTCGGGTTAATCAGGCCGGTGCTAGAGCTTCCTGCACTGGCCGGTCTTGCCGCCCTTGGCGATGTTCGGCCTGCCGTGCGAGTCACCGAACGTCGGCGGCGGGAAGTTGTTGAAGCAGCTCAGCTTCCCTCCGATGACGTTGCTCGCGATCTCCGGCGAGTCGAACGCGATACCAGGGATCGTGGTGTTGGTCAGGTTCGCGCTGACGCTGACGGTGCCCTTGATGTGGTTGCGGAAGAGCCCCATCCAGCAGGTGTGGTTGCCCAGGTAGGTGAGTTTCCCGCCCACCGAACCGTCTTCGAACGTGACGAAGTCCGGCGTGCCAGTCAGGTCGAGCTGCGAGCAGTCGACATTGTTGGAATAGTCCTTCTCGCCGATAGCGAGGTAATCGCCAGCGACGGAGACGTTATGCCACGACATCTCGAGTGCATTGTCGGCGTAGACGAAGCCTTTGATGACGTCGGGCGTATTCGTCGTGCACGGCGCTCCGACCGACTTGGTATTGCACCCGAGCGTGACGATCGCGTTGGTGCCGGCGTAGAAATTGCCATCGTCGATGAAGGTGCCGTTGGTGGCCCCGTTGAACTTCGCGTCATGGGCGACCCGGAAGTCACCGTTGATCTCCACGGTGCCGAAGTCCGTCAGCCAGCAGCTGCCGATCACCAGGATCGAGATGTATACGCCCGGCTCGATGGGCCCGGACCTGCAGTCCAGCTGCCCGTACGGCACCAGGTCGTGTGGTGCGCCAGTGGCGGCCACCGCAGGACTAGCGACTATCGTCAGGCCGGCCGCGGCCAGTGCCAGCGACGACAGGCGGGCCCGTCGTCTTCTTGTAATCCTCAGACAGCTCCCCAGGATCTATAGGTTCCGCGCTTTGCAGGAAGACCCCGTTATGGCCGCCCTGATAGCTGGGCATCGTGACCGTCCCCCGATGTGCCACGTCGCCCGCCGGTCTTGGGGAATTTGCAGCCATAAAATGACGGCTTGGCCAAACCCCGTTGCCAGCCACGCTCACAGTATTACTGAGCGTGACCAGCCTAAGACTACGGAGCCAAGATTTGCGGCAAGAACGGGTACGCTCTGTAAAATGAGGCCAGAAGTCTTATGGCGAAAGCCGCGAGTCAGGCACTAGCAGCGATCCTCGATGCGGTCGCTGCCGGTCACTTCCCGTCATCGGATGGCCGGGTAACGATCCTGTCGCAGGTATCTGCCCGTGATGCCGGGGTCATCGCATTCACGGGGCACTCGGTGATTTTCGCCGATGCCGATCCGACCTGGGTGGCGCGCCAGCTCCCGGACGGCGATCTGGCCGCCCCGATGAGCCCATCGTTCCTGGCCGCGCTCGGCGCGCGGACCGGGCGGATCCCGCACGCGACCGACATTCTCACCTGCGCGCCGGCGCTGCCCGGCGCTCCCGACCTGGACCTCACCGCCGAAGCCGATCCGGAACACCCGCGGATCGCCCGCGCCCGCGGCTACCGGGACGAGATCCGGGCCTGGCAAGCGCCGGGCGGCGTCGTCCTCATCGGCCGCGGTATCGCCGGGCGATGGGAGGTCGCGGTGGAGGTAGACGACGACCAGCGCGGGCGCGGGCTCGGCCGGTACCTCGCCCGCGCCGCCCGGCACCTGGTACCCGGCGGCGAGCCGCTGTGGGCCCAGATCTCGCCCGGCAACGCGGCCAGCGTCCGTGCCTTCCTCGCCGCGGGCTTCGGGCCGGTCGGTTCTGAGGCACTCCTCACCCCAGCGTGAGAAAATCGCGCGGTGGCTGAAGCCAGGGCAACTCCGCAGGCGCAGGCTAGCCCGCAGGACGGCCTGCTGCGGGTCCTGATCGCGCTCACGCTGCTCAGCGGGCTGGTAGACGCCGTGTGCTACCTCGGGCTCGGCCGGGTCTTCACGGCGAACATGACCGGCAACGTCGTCGTGATCGGCTTCGCCGCAGCCGGCGCGCCCGGCTTCTCGATTCCGGCGAGCCTGACGTCACTGCTGGTGTTCCTCGTCGGTGCCGTGGCGGGCGGCCGGATCAGCCAGCATCTGGGCACACGCAGCCGGGCTCTCGCGGTCGCGATCTGGTGCGAGGCAGCGTTCGTCGGTGCCGCCGCCGTGGTGGCGTTCGCGGCCAGCACGGTCGCGGCCGGCTGGGGCCGCTACACCACGATCGCGATCCTGGCCTTCGCGATGGGGATCAGGAACGCGGTGATCCGGCGGCTGGCGGTACCGGACATGACGACGACCGTGCTGACCCAGACCCTGACCGGGCTGGCCGCCGACTCGTTCCTCGCGGGCGGACCGAACACCAGGGCCGGGCGGCGCATTGCCGCGGTCGTTGCCATGGCGGCGGGAGCGGCCGCGGGCGCTTGGCTCTACCTGCATCACGGTGCGGCGCTACCGCTGGCAATCTCGGCCGGCGCCGCCGCCGTAACCGCCATCGCGCTCTGGCTGAGCCGGGCTGGCCGCAGCCTGGACTCGTCCTGATGCGACGATGACGAGCATGACGCAAGCTCCCGAGGTGACCGACAACCGCGAGCTGTCCCGGTTCGAGATCCGGATCGGCGACGCGGTCGCCCTGCTGGCCTACCGCCGCCGCGCGGACCGGCTCGTGCTGGTGCACACCGAGGTGCCGGAGGAACTCGGCGGGCGCGGCCTGGCCGGCGCGCTCACCCAGGCGGCCATCGACAGAGCCGCGGCCGAGGGCCTCACCGTGGTGCCGCTGTGCCCGTTCGCCCGGTCCTGGCTGGAACGCCATCCGGACTCCGCTGCCAAAGTCAGCATCGACTGGGCCGAGCCCGGATAAGGCCAGAGAGCACGCGGCTCAGAGCGGGGCAACCAGGAGCGTCTGCAGGCCCGTGCCCGCCACACCCGAGGCGTCCGACAGCTGAGTCTCGGCCAGGCCCGTTCCCTGCCCGCCCGTGGTGGTGACGGAATCGAGCAGCAGCCACTCGCCTTCCGGGTCGCGCTGCAGCACGACGGTCAGATCGACGTTGATGAAGAGGAACTTCGCCGGGTCCAGCGTCATGCTCAGCCCGCTGCCGGAGTCGGCGAGCAACAGCGTCCGGCCCATCGGCGTGAGTTCCTCGCCCGCCAGCAGCGGGACGAGCGGTCGGCCCCACGCCTGGCACGGCCCCATGGTGGCGAAGTCGCCGGAGACGAACTTCCACTCCACCGCCGACAGATAGCCGGCGGTGTGGCCGGTGCCGGCGAAGTACGGCTCCCAGGTGCCCGCGGGGATACCGGGCACCGGCTGGCCGGCGCTGATGACCGGTGCGTCTACGGATTTCGCGATCCGCCAGCCGCGGGCGATCAGCACTTCCTGACCGCCGGCCTCCAGCACGGTCTCCAGCAGGGCCACCCTGCGGCCGGGCCGCACGGTCCGGGTGCGGACCGTCAGGGTGCCGACCGGGACCGGGCGCAAGATGTCGACGGCCACCCTGGCCAGCCGCATCTGCTCGTCCGGTTCGTGCAGCTCCATCGCCCGCGCGGCCAGCGCGGAGGGCGGCCCGCCGTGCTGAGCGCCCGGGCTCCACGGCCCGGCCGTGGCCGGCGTCGCACGATAGGCGCCGGGTCCCGCCGGCTGAAAGAAGACGGTGTGCACGAGCCGGATGTTACCCGGAGGTACCGTCCGCCAGACTGCCGGCGACTACCAGGCGTGCCCGCCGGTCGCCGAGAGCCGCGTTAAGAGCACGAAGGCTTGGGTAGCGCAGCCCGCGATCAACTGGAGGACAGTCACATGAGCCAAGGTGCGGACGGCGTGCAGGCGCCTCCTTCTCAAGAACTCTCTACCGCGGCGCTCGTTAGGCAGCTGTCGGAGCAGGTCTCGACCCTGATGCGGGACGAGCTGAAGCTCGCTCGGCTGGAGATGACCCGCAAGGGCAAGGCAGCGGGCACCGGCGCAGGGATGCTCGGCCGCGCCGGCCTGATCGCGCTGTATGGCGTGGCCTGCCTGGTCGCCTGCGCGGTGATCGCGATCGCCGGCGCCGTCACGGCGTGGCTCGCGGCGCTGATCGTGGGCATCGCGCTACTGGCAGCGGCCGGTATTGCCGCACTGCTCGGCCGGAGCCGCTTGCAGCGGGCCACTCCGCCGGTGCCGCAGGAAGCGGCCGAGAGCGTCAAGGCGGACGTCGAGGAGATCAAGGAAAGGACCCGGCGATGAGCGACAGCGCAGAGCCCAGCCTGCCCGAGTACGCGGCGCCCGCCGCGAGTCAGGCCGCGTCGAGTGCGAGGGAGCCCAATGCTCCAGTTCCCGTCGACGAGCGGGAACTGCAGCGCGAGATCGAGCGAACCCGAGAGCAACTCGGTGACACCGTCGAGCAGCTGGCGGCCAAGGCCGACGTGCGGGGTCAAGCCAAGGCGAAGGCCGCGCAGCTGACTGGTCGCCTCCGGAGCGCGGTCGGCCAGGCCAGCGGCAAGGCGGCCGCGGCCGGCGGCGCCGCGCAGCGGAAGCTGGCGGAAACGGACGCCGGGCGGCAGCGCGGTGCCGTGATCGCGGCGAGCGCGTCAATGCTGCTGGGCAGCTACCTGATGCTGCGCTGGTGGCGGAACCGATGACCAGCGCCGAGAGCAGGAGCCCAAGCGGCAGGAGATCCCGCCGCAGACCAAGTGCGCGCCTGGCCCGGACTCGCCGCTTGAGCTCGGCACGGGCGGCTGGCGGGACACCCTCAAGCGCAGCACGAAGGGTTCAAGGCCGACCGGTGCACGATGACCGCCGGCAGCCTCGCCTACCACTGGTTCCTGTCGCTGTTCCCGGCCATCATCGCGCTGCTCGTCAGGTCTGCAGCCAGGCCGCGTAGAAGATGGCGAGGCCTACCGCCACGCACAGTCCGGAGATCAGCCAGAACCTGATCACGATCGTCGTATCCGTCCAGCCGCTCAGTTCGAAGTGAAACTGCAGCGGCGCCATCTTGAACACGCGCTTCCCCGTGCCGGTTCTCATCCTGGTCACCTTGAAGACGCCGATCTGGATCACGTCCGACATCGTGATGATCACAAACAGGCCGCCGAGGATCCCCAGCAGCAGCTGGGTCTTGGTGCAGATCGCCAGCCCGGCCAGCACACCGCCGAGAGCCAGCGACCCGGTATCACCCATGATGATCTTGGCGGGTGGCGCGTTCCACCACAAGTACCCGATGCAACCGCCCATCACCGCGGCCGCGACGACCGCCAGGTCCAGCGGGTCGCGCACCTGGTAGCACTGACGGGCCAGCAAATCCGTGCAGTCGTTGCGCTCCTGCCAGATCCCGATCAGCATGTATGCGGCTAGCACCACGATCGTCGATCCGGTGGCCAGGCCGTCGAGGCCGTCGGCGAGATTCACCGCATTGGAGGCGCCAACCGTCATGATGACGGCCCAGATGACGAACGGCAGCGTGCCGATGACCGGGCCGATGTCGCGCAGGAACGACAGCCGCGCGTCGGCCGGGGTCAGGTCGAACCAGTCGGGATGCTGCAGTACTTCCAGCCCGAAGACAGCCGCGACGACCACCTGGCCAGCCAGTTTCGCCCGGCTGCGCAGTCCTACGCTGGTCTGCCGAAAGATCTTCAGGAAATCGTCGACGAACCCGACCAGTGCGAAGCCGGTCATCAGCACCAGCACCAGGACGCCCGACGCGGTCACCCCGGTGCGGGTCAGCGCGTGCCCGGCCAGGTAGCCGGCCAGAGAGGCGGCGACGAAGACCGCCCCGCCCATCGTCGGCGTGCCGCGCTTGCTCTCGTGCGACTTGAGGCCCTCGACCCGGATGGGCTGGCCGTAGCCGAGCCGCCGCATCAGCCTGATGAACAGCGGCGTTCCCAGCAGGGCGATGACCAGCGCCACGGCGCCGGAAAGGATGATCGTCTTCACCGTCGCGGATCCCCGCAGCTATTCGCCGACTGGCGCTGGTCCGACCACGGCTGTTTCACGGTGAGCAGATTATCCAAAATGTCCGCGACCTGTGGAGCCTGGATAGTGAAGTAGGCCGCCAATCCAACGCTGTAGCATCGACGCAGCGGCGAGCAGGCCGTCTTCGATCGGCCGACTGTGGCAGGCAGGTCCGGACGCTAGCGCGGCGGATGGCCGGAGGGAGTAAAACCGCAGGTCGCTGACCTAGATTCGCTCGGGGTGTTAGCTCAATGGTAGAGCAGTGGACTTTTAATCCATTGGTTCTGGGTTCGAGCCCCAGGCGCCCCACTACCCACGCCGGCCCATCCTGCGCCCCGGCCTCAGCGCGTGAAACAGCGGTTAGGCAACGTCGCGCAGGTTGCGAACGCGGCACCTGAAGCCGGGGATCCTCTCGAACTTTCGGTCCACCGTCACCAGCTCGGCATCCAGAGACTCGGCCAGCGCAACATACGCGGCGTCGTAAGGCCACGCGTTTTCGCGCAACTCCCAGATCCGGGATAGCAGCGGAACGTGACCGTACCGCTTCAGGCTCATCCGGGCTACGATCTCGAGGGCCCGCGCCGCCTCGTCCGCTGGCAGCTTGCGACCGCGGACAAGCCCGCGCAGAGTCGAGGCGCACTCTAGGTCCACCGAGTGCGGGGCAGCCAGCGCCTCTCCTGCCATCGCCGCCCGGACCCGCTCGGCCACGTCGTCAGAACCGACCAGGAACTCGACCAGCGCGGAAGTGTCGAGGACTATCACCCGCGAGCCTCGCGCATCTCCGCGATCGCTGCGGTCACGTCATCAGCCGTGACCGAGGACCTGGCCGCGATCGCGCGAGCTTGCTCGGCTGCCTCGTCTGGCGTCAGCAGAGCGGCTTCTCGTTCCAGCAGCCGGAGGACATATGCCTGCAACGACTGGCCGGAACGAGCCGCCCGCACCTTCAGAGTCGTCAGCGTGCCGTCGGGAACATCTCGGACGTGAATGATTGCCATGCAATCATTTTAGTAGCAATGAAAGCACTCTGCAAACGCGTTCCTAGGCGGCGCCCAATGCCCACCCGGCTTAGCCCGCGAGCTGGTTCGCCAGCGCGGCAATACCGCGACCCCAAGCGATCTGCTGGCTGAGCGGAAGGTACGAGGTGCCCGACTTGGTGTGATCCACCATCGGGTCGGCCAGGTAGCGCTCCTTGCCCTGCGGGTCGATGAAGAACATGAACGAGGAGTGGATGACGTCGGCGTTCGGGTTGGGGGCTTCTACCTCTACGCCGTACGCGTGCCAGATCGACTTCAGCTCCGGCACCGCGCCGGTGAGGAAGTGCCAGGTCGGCACCGTGTTCAGGTGCTGCTCGTCGGTGAACGCCGCCATCTCCGACACCTTGGTGTGGTACTCGTTGACGTTCACCGCCAGGAACACGACCCGGGCGCGCGCGGCCGGGGTCAGATCCCGGTAGGCCTCGATGAACTCCTGCGAGACGATCGGGCAGATGTCGGTGCAGTGCGGGTCCATGAACTCCATCACGACCGCCTTGCCCTTCAGGCCGGCCATCGACATCGAATGGCCGCCTTGGTCGGTGAGGGTGAAGTTCGACGCGGCGACGTGCGGGATGGGCGACAGCTGCATGAGGTCGGCCGTTTTGGTCGGCACGATTGCAGGGATGCCACTGGGCCGGATGACGTTCGCGTTGTCATGCTGGCGCACCTTGAGCGCGACCACCCCGATCCCGATGCCCAGCCCGAGCGCGGCGACCAGGATCCCGGCGACGACCGCCCCCGGCACCCGCCGGCGCGGCTGCACCGGGGCCGGAGCGGTGTCCTCCATCACGCGGTCCACCTGCAGCAGGGTAATCCCTGCGCGCCGCAGCGCGGCCACTGGCCCAGCCGACATTCTTGTCATCATTGCGCCAGGGCCGGCCGAGAGTACCCGAACCGGCGGCGACGAAGGAGGTACCGTAGGCAGCCAGCGGAAGGGGGCCGATGAAGGTATCGGCAGTCGTCGCGCAGACGCGCGTCACCTGGGATATTCAGCGTAACCTCGCCGCGATTTCGGCCGCCTTGGCCGGAACGAGGCCAGGCGAACTGGTAGTCCTCCCCGAGGCCGCGGTGTCCGGGTACGACGACGACCTGTCCGGGCTGGGCAGCCTCGATCCGGAGACGGTCCGGGCCGGCATCGACCGGGTCGCGGAGCAGGCGCAGATCCGGGGCATCCACATCTTCTGCGGCAGCCTGCTGCCCGAGGACGACGGCTGGTCCAACGCGGCCCTGTACTTCGCCCCGGACGGCTCGCGCCAGGTCTACCGCAAGATCAACCTCGCGACGCGCGAGCGCGGACGGCTCGTCCCCGGCGCAGAACTGCCCGTGATCAAGGTGCACCTTGATGACCAGCCGCTGCTGGCGGGCATCCAGCTGTGCCGGGAGATCTCCTTCCCCGAGCAGTGGCGCTACCTCGCCGCCGCCGGTGCCCAGGTCTTCGTCTACCTCACCTACGCCGCGAACCCGGCCTGGCCAGCCGGGGTCTGGCGCAGCCACCTGATCAGTCACGCCGCCGCCAGCCAGCGGTTCGTGCTCGCGGCCAACGCCGCTGACCCGCGCCAGCACTGCCCCAGCGCGATCATCTCGCCCCGCGGCGAGGTGGTCGGGGAACTGGCGCCCGCCCAGGCGGGCCTGCTGCGGGCCGGTATCGATACCGGCGACTGCGATGACCGGCTGCTCGGCCAGCGACGCGAGGACCTGCTCCCGACGGTCTACCGCGGAGCCTGATAGCGGCCGCGCAGGACCGCGAACTGCTGACCGGTCAGGGCCGGACGCCGAACGAGGGCCGGCCCGGCGGCTCGCCGCGCAGCACCGCGTAGGCGTCCTGCACCCAGTCGCACAGCAGCGGCCGGGTCTCGCGCGGGTCGATGATCTCCTCGATGCCGAAGCGTTCCGCCGTTCGCATCGGGTTGCGCACCGCGTCCATCCGCGCCCGGATCTCCGCGAGCAGCGCCTGCGGGTCCGCGGACCGCTCCAGGTCGGCCCGATAGGCGGCCTCGATGCCGCCCTCGACCGGGAGCGAACCCCAGTCCGCGGACGGCCACGCCCAGCGGCGGGTGAGACGGTGCCGGTTGACCAGGCCGGCGCCGCCCACGCCGAACACGCGCCGCACGATGATCTCTGCGCCGGGCACGCCGGCCTGATAGACCGCGCTGATCGCGCGCACCCCGGACCGGATGGTGCCGCGCTGCTCGGCCCGGGTGCCGATGAGCAGGCCCGGCTGGTCGGTGAAGGTGACGACCGGCAGGTTGAAGGCGGAGCACAAGTCAGCGAGCCGGATAAGTGCCTCCGCGCCTTCGACCGTCATGCAGCCGCCGGACACGTACGGGTCACAGGCGACCACCCCGACCGGGTGGCCATCCAGCCGGGCGAGCGCGGTGACGACCGAGCCGCCGTAGTGCTGCACCTCCAGGACCGAACCCGCGTCGAAGACCGCGGCCAGGATCGGCCGGATCCGGTACGGCTGGCGCCGGTCCCGCGGAATGGCGGCCAGCAACTCCTGCGCCTGCCGCCCGGCCGGGTCGGCGGCCGCGGTCACCGGCGGCAGTTCGTAGACACTGGGCGGCAGGTAGGACAGGAACCTTCTGATCAGCTGGAAAGCCTCGGCCTCGGACGCGGCGATGAGGTCGACCGCCGCGTTCCTCGCGTGCACCCTGGAGCCGCCGAGCTGCTCCTTGTCGACGTCCTCGCCCACGCCGGAGCGGACCACCGGCGGTCCGGCCACGAAGAGCTGCGCAGTCCCCTGGACCAGGATCGACAGGTGCGCCGCGCACAGCCGGGCGGCACCGAGCCCCGCGACCGGGCCCAGGCCCGCCGCCACCACCGGCACCGTCGAGAGATTGTCGACCACATAGTTCCAGCCAGGATTGACCGGCACGTAGGTGTGCCCGCTGGTCTCGAGCGTCTTGACGCTGCCGCCCCCGCCGGTGCCCTCGACCAGCCGGATGATCGGCAGCCGCAGCTCGTTCGCGAGCTGCTCGGCGAAGATCTGCTTCCCGGCGATGGACGCGTCGGCCGCACCCCCGCGCACCGTGAAGTCGTCCCCGCCGACGACGACCTTGCGCCCGTCCAGCAACCCGGTCCCGGTGACGAAGTTGGCCGGCATGAACGACGCGAGCTGGCCGGTCTCGTCGTAGCTCGCCGCGCCGGCCAGCGCGCCGACCTCACGGAACGAGCCCTCGTCGAGCAGCAGCGCGATCCGCTCGCGCACGGTGAGCCGGCCCGCGTCGTGCTGGCGCTTGATCTTCTCGGGCCCGCCCATCCGCTCGGCGAGCTGCTGGCGGCGGCGCAGCTCGTCCAGTTCCGGTTGCCACGTCATGCAGTCAAAAGGTAATCGACGCCGGCGGCCGCGAACAGGTGTCACTCGGGCCGTAACGCCACCCGGTCGGGCATCTCGGCCAGATCCAGCTCGGGCACCTCCCGGCTGACCCTGGCCGCGCCGCGGCCGGCCCGCCATTCGCCGTAAGCCATCGCCAGCAGGCTCGGCACCAGATCGGTGGACCGGCGCACGACCCAGGCCGTCCCCTTGGTCGCCAGCCACGCGAACTCCATCGCCTTGGTCGGCGGCGGGTTGCCCGGCTCCGGATCGGGCTGCGGACCGACCGTGCACCCGGCCGCGGCCAGCAGCTCGTGAAAGCGACGCGCGATCAGGCGGTGCCCGCGCTCGCTCGGGTGCAGCCGGTCTACCGCCCACATGCGCGGGTCGTAGGCCTCCTCGTCGCTGGCCGCGTCGAAGTGCAGCGTCCCGAATCGGGCCGCGATCTCGTCCATCACGCCGTTGATCTGATGCGCGCGCTGGGCCAGCGGCCGGCCGAGCACGCCGGGCATGCCGAGCATGCGGCCGGGGTCGGGCAGCCGCATGGTCAGCACCTGGGCGCCGCAGGCCCGGAGCGCGCCGATCGTGTGCGCCGCCGCGGTGCCGATTCGCTGCGCGTCGAAGTTGGGCCGCAGCGTGTCGTTGACGCCGACCACCACGCTGGCGATGTCCGGCCGCAGCTGCAGTGCCTGCGGCAACTGCACCCGCTCGACGTCAACCGAGCACGCGCCGTTGCCGGCCACGATGTGCAGCTCGGAATCGACGAGCCCGTCGGCCAGCAGCGCGGCCCAGCCCCGCCAGGCTCGCTGGCTGCGGCCGGTGTCCGGATCCTCGACCCGGACCGGGTCGCCGACGCCGAGCGTGATCGAGTCGCCAAGGGCGACGAAGGTCGTCATGCCGCCACCTCTGCTCGCTCCGTGCCGTCCGCCGGCACGATCGCCGCGGCCGTGCGCTGGGCGGCCCTGGCCGCCAGGACCGCCGCGTAGTGGCCCAGCAGCTCGTCGCACAGGATCGGCCAGCTCCGGTCGGCCACCATCGCCCTGGACGCGCGCCCCTGGGCGGCGCGCAGCGCCGGATCGGCGGCGAGTGTCGCCACCGCGTCCGCGAGTGCCTGGCCGTCGCGGGGCGCCACCAGGAACCCGGTGACGCCGTCACGCACCAGGTCGAGCGGCCCGCCCGCGGCCGGCGCGATCACCGGCAGCCCGCTCGCGGCCGCTTCCTGCAGGGTCTGGCCGAAGGTGTCGTGCGGGCCGCTGTGCACGAAGACGTCGAAGCTGGCGTAGATGGTGGCCAGGTCCTCGCCGCCGCGCTGGCCGAGGTAGATCGCGTCCGGCACGGCCCGCCGGATCGCGGCCTCGGCCGGACCGCTGCCGACGATGACCACCCGGACCCCCGGCAGCGCGGCGATCGGCGCGAGCAGATCGACCCGCTTCTCGGTGGCGAGCCGGCCGACGTAGCCGACGATCAGCTCGCCGTCCGGGGCCAGCTCCGCCCGCAACCGCGGGCTGCGCTTGGCCGGGTCGAACCGGACGCTGTCCACGCCGCGGGCCCAGATCCAGACGCGCTCGACGCCGTTGGCGTCCAGGTCAGCCGCGGTCGCGGTGCACGGCGCCAGGTTCCGGTCGGCCGCGTTGTGAATGGCGCGCAGCCGCCGCCAGGCGATCGACTGCCCGATCTGGCCGGTGTGGTACGAGCGGGCGTAGGCAGGCAGGTCGGTCGCGTAGACGGCGACGATCGGGACGCCGAGTCGCCGCGCGGCCGAGCAGCCGCCCGCTCCCGAGCACGAACGGCAGGCCAGGTGCACCAGGTCGGCGCCATGACTCTCGATGGCCGCCCGGACCGCCCGGCCGGGCAGACCGACCCGGAAACCGGGATAGATCGGCAGACCGACCGACGGTACCCGGGCGACCGGGAAGCTGAACGTGGGATCGGGCCGGTCCGCTGCCGAGGCCGGCTCGGGTGCGATGACCAGTGGCTCGTGGCCCCTGCTCACCAGGTGCTCGGCGACGCGCACCGCAGTGTGCGCGACGCCATTGACATCGGGCGGGAAGGACTCTGTCACATACGCGATTCGCACGTCTCACACGTTGCGACACCAGCCTGCCGGAATTACCGGCTAGACCATGACACCAGGGCGAACTGTAAGTGACATCTCGGAGATGCCAAACGCGCAGGTCAGGTGGCCCGAGCTGGCCTCCCCGCCGGACAGCACGGCGGGGCGGCCAGCGCGGCCGGTCCGCCTACTTCACGCCGACGAACGCCTGCTCGATGGCGGCCAGGTCCGGGGTGCCGAGCCCGGTACCGGGGTTGTAGATCGCGTGTGCCGTCCCGGTGTAGTAGATGTTCGTGTTGCTGGATCCGGTCGCGTCGAGCGGCCTGAACGGCGAATGGGCCGACCGGGCCAGCCGGTAGATCTCCGGGTTCCAGAAGCCGGTCCGGCGATTCAGTAGCGAGTCGATCACCGCGGCCGCGCCGTTCAGCTGCGGCGCGACGAAACTCGTCCCGCCCCAGCCAGCCTGCAGGCCACCGTAGTAGAGCAGGTAGCCGGTGTACGGGTCACCGTCCGCCGACAGGTCGGGCACGACCCGGCCCTTCCGGTTGACGCCCTTGATCGCCTTCGGCGCGGCCTTCTTCCGGGCCCCGCCCGTCCACGCGGCCCAGGCCTTCGGCTCCTTCAGCGAGGTGCCGAGCACCTTCTTGAAGTCAATCGGCTTCAGGTACGGCACCGCGTGATAGGTGCTGATGCCGGAGACCTTCGACTGATACGTGGGCCGTGCTTCGACCGCGCTGTAGCCGCCGGTGCTGCCCTCCACGAGATGCTTGGCCGCGGTCCCCTCGTTCGGGAAGCCGAGATTGAAGAAGGACGGCCACTGCCAGTCCCAGCCCCACGCGCGCTCGGCGCCGATCGTCACGGTCTTGGTGTCGGTCAGCGCGACGGTGCCCGCCAGCGTGGTCGCCCCGGCCGCCGTCGTCCACGGGCTGTCCGACGTGCTCTGCACGGACAGGTTCGTGCTGCCCAGATCCGCCGAGGCCGCGTAGGCCCCCGCGTCGCCGGACGCGCTGAATGAGCTCTGGCCTTGCGCGGCCAGCTCAAGGAAGAACTCGTCGTTGGCCTTGATCAGCGCCGGCGACGACTGGCCCGCCCTGTCCTCGGCCGCCAGCACCGTCTCCGACTCACCCCAGCTGCAGGACACGGTGCCCGCCCTGTTCTGACTGGCGGCGGTCGCGTAGGCGTCGATGCCGCCGAGGTCGGAGTTGGGCGCCTGGTACACGACGATGTTCGCCTGGGGCGCCACGCCGCCGGACTGCTCCACGTCCAGCGTCGACTCCTGCGAGTCAAACTTCGCGCCGAAATGCGAGCCGCCGTCGACGTTGTCCAGCGTGATCCGGTTCGGCTTGGCCGTGATGTCCACGTCGGACCAGAACTTTGTCGCGTCCGCCGGATGCATGGCCGCGAACGTGATGATGCCGAGCGTCTGGCCCTGGCCCTGCGCCTGCGTCTCGACGGCGGCGAGCTTGTACCGGCTCTCGAAGTCCTGCGGCGTCAGCTCCGGGTCGAAGATCGTCGCGGCCTGGGCCGCGGCCGCCGCCTTCGCCGCTTTGCCCGGCTTGACGACGGGAGTGTGCACGGCGTTGCTGGCCTTGACCGGGTAGGTGTCCAGGCCGACGACCGCCTCGACGTAGCTGGCGATCGACTTGGGCAGCTTGGGCGCGTCGCTATTGGCGGTGAACGTCACCGCCGGCTGCGCCGCGTGCCCGGCGCTGGCCGGCACCGCGGCGCTCCGGTACACCGACTGGGCTACCGCGAGCGCGTGGTTGAACGAGCCGGCGGTCCCGGTCGCGGTAACGTCCAGGCGGTCGGCGTACGCACGGGTGTTGAGGTGGAAGCGCTTGAGGTACTTCTCCAGCGCGCTGATCCGGCCCGTGGTCTGGCCGTAGGTCCGGGCGAACTGCCCGACGGTCAGGAAGTGCGAGTAGATCCCGTTGCCGACCTTCCGCTCCAGGGCGGCCTCGTTCCGGATCTTGAGCACGAAGGAGACGGTTTCCTTCTTGCTCGCCTTGACCGGGAAGACCGGCTTTGCGTTCAGCCCCGCGGGCGTGACGCCCTGCGGCACCGCGACCATGCCCGGAGTGGCTGCGACTGCCGGTGCCGCGGTCAGCGACATCAGCATGAGCGGGCCGGCCGTGCCGGCCGCAAGGACTACCCCGGCGACCCGCCGGATTGACCTGCGCGCTGGATTCAAGAATCTCGTCCTTCGTGTTGCGTCCCGTGGCCCCCGAGTACGCGGCCGCCGCGCCCGTTGCCAGCCGTGACGATCGGGCCGTAAAGGCAGGACACTATTACGAAACCGATGCTCAGTCCCGAAGCACTCATTACCGTTCTGCAAACCGTTATCTGAGCTTCACTCCGAACGCGGCGATACCACGCACGGCGGCCGGCAGCGCGCGTCGCGTCAGGCGGCCGGCTTCTGCCAGCTGAGCGTGTAGCGGAAGAGCACCCGGCGGCGGTACCGAGCGCCCGGCAGCACCTCGCCCGCGATCCGGCGCATCTGACGGTAGGTAACCGGCGGCGGCCATACCATCGGCGCTGTCACCTCGGTGAACTGGCGGCGCAGCAGCTCGCGCCGGTGAACGATGGCCCCGGCGGCGTCCGCCATCAGGTCCCCGATGTTCCTGGACCGGGCCAGCCCGACGATCAGCAGCCGCCCGCCCGGCCGCAGTAACGCCGACATCTGGCCCAGCGCAGCCGTGGCCTCCATGTGATGCAGCGTGGCGACGCAGCTGATGAAGTCGAACGAGCCGGGCTCCAGGGCGGCGACGCCGAAGTCGCCGACCACGTAGTCCACCCGGCCGTCCGGATCCGCCGCCCTGGCAGCGGTCAGGGACGGCTCGTCCGCGTCCAGGCCCATGACGTAGGGCACCCGGTCGCGCAGTTCACGCGCCAGCAGGCCGGTGCCGCAGCCGACGTCCAGCGCCCGCCGCGCGCCCGCGGGCACCGCGGCCAGCACCTCCGGGTAGTAGTGGATGTTGTGGTTCCACCCGTTGCTGCTGGCCGCCATAGCCGACGAGCCTAAGCGCGGTTACCCGCCGAACCTGGCGAAATCGGCGGCGAGCTTGGCCAGGTTCGGCGTGCCGAGACCGGTCGCCGGGTTGTAGACCGCGCCCTTGGCGCCCGAGTAGAAGATGTTGTCGTTGCGAGCGCCGGCCGTGCGCTCGGGCCGGAACGGCGAGCTCTTCGACCCGGCGAACCGGTAGAGCGCCGGGTTCCAGAAGCCGACCCGCCGGTGCAGGTAGGAGTCGATGACCGCGGCCGACCCGTTCAGCTGCGGGGCCACGAAGCTCGTGCCGCCCCAGCCGAGCTCAATGTGGTTGCCGGGGAAGCCGCTGAAGTACTCCTCATAGCCCGTGTACGGGTCAGCGTCCGCCGAGAGGTCGGGAACCACCCGGCCGTTGGCCTTGCCGGTGATGGCCGCAGGCGGGGTGGTCGTGCCGCTCACGGCGTCCCAGGCGGTCCAGGCCGTCGGCACGACCAGCGGCGAGCCGGTCGCGTGTGCGAAGTCGACCGGGGTCAGGTACGGCACCGCCGTGTAGCTGCCGATGCCCTTGATCCGGCGCTGGTATCCGGGCCGCACCTCGGCGGCGCTGTACCCGCCGCCACCGCCGACGACGTCCTGGATCGCGAACTGCCCCTCGGAGCTGCACTGCTCGAAGGTCGGCTTCGCCGCGGTGCCGCTGTTGCACAGGAACAGTGAGTAGTACGGCCACTGCCAGTCCCAGCCCCAGGCCCGCTGGTAGGGCACCCGGACGTTGACCAAAGTCGAGTTCGTCTGGCTGAACACCGGGATCGTGCCGGGCAGCGTGGTCCCGCCCGCGGCGGTCGTCCACGGGCTGTCGGCCGCGTTCCCCACCGAAAGGTTCGTGCTGCCCAGGTCGGCGGACGCGGTGTAGGCGCCTGCATCGCCCGACGCGGTGAAGTTGGCCTGGCCCTGGGCCGCCAGCTCCAGCAGGAACTCGTCGTTCGCCTGGATCAGCGTGGTGGGCTCGGTGCCGGCCACGTCGCCCGCCGCCAGCAGCGTCTCGGACTCGCCCCAGCTACTGGACACGGTACCGGCCGAGTCCTGGCTGGCCGCCGTGGCGTAGGCGTCAATGTTGCCGACGTCGCTGTTCGGGGCCTGGTACACGACGATCGAGGCCTGCGGCGCGAGCGCGCCGGACTGCTCGACGTCGAGCGTGGTCTCGTCCGAGCCCAGGGCCGCGCTCACCCGGCCGGACCCGCCGTCGATGTTGTCCAGCCTGATCCGGTTGCTCTTGGTCTTGATCTTGACTACGCGGGACCAGAAGTGGGTGGCGTCGGATGCCCGCATGCTCGCGAGCGTGATGATGCCGATCGTCTGCCCCTGGCCCTCGGCGCCCTTGCGGTACAGCGGGGTCAGGTCGTAGTCCTTGGCGAAGTCGGCCGGCTTCCGGTTGCCGGTGAACGTCCCGTTCGCGGCCCGGCCCGGCTCGGCCGTCTGGGTACGGACGGCGCCGCTGCTGAACAACGGGTAGTTGTCCAGCCCGACGATCGTCTCCACGTGCTGCGCGATCGCTACCGGCAGCAGCGGCGCGTCCTTGGCCGCGTGGAAGGTCACGGCCGGCCGCGCGGCCTGACCGTCGTGCGCGGGGACGGCCTTCGTCCGGAACTCGCCCTGGGTCACCGACAGGGCCTTGTCGAACTCGCCCGCGGTGCCGGTCGCCGTGACGTCCAGGGCGTCGGTGTAGGCCTTCGTCTTGATCTTGTAGCGACGCAGGTAGGTCTCGAGCGCCCGGATCCTCGACTGCGGCTGCCCGTACCACCGGGCGAACTCCGCTACCGACGCGAAGTGCCGGATCCCGGCGTTAACCCGGCTCTCCAGCGTGGCCTCGTTGCGCAGCTTGAACACGAACGAGACCGTCTCCCTGGTACTGGCCTTGACCGGGAAGACGGGCGTCGCGTTCACCGCGGCGGGCGTGATGCCCTGCGCCACCGCGGCCTTGGCCGGAGTCGAGGCGCCCGCGGGCGCCGCGGTCACGGCCAGCATGACCATCGAGCCCGCCGCGCCCGCGGCGAGCAGAGCCACGGCGGATCGCCGGGCGGGCGTGAAAATCTGCGTCACGATCTGATCCTTTGGCTTGCCCCGTAAAAGCAGCACAATAGTGTGAATCAGATCGCAGACGCCCTGAATTATGACTATGGCGACGAAACCGTTATAAGGCGCTCTTGACCTTCGGCCGCCGCGGCGGGGCACCCGCCCGTCCGTGGCCGCCCGACCGCTGGCCGGCCGCTCCCCGGACCGGGCACCCCCGGACCGGGCACCCCCGGACCGGGCGCCACGCGCCGGGTAACTGGCGCCTCGCCGCGTCCGGGCCGGGGCGTCCGCCGGGCGCGGCCGGAGCTCGCGCGCGGGCGGCGGCGGCACGGGCGTGCCCGTGGTCGCGATCTCCCGGACTGCCGGGTGATCCGGGAGTACCTGCTCGTGCCGCTGCGGCTGCACCCCGGCGGCCTCGTGCAGCCGGCTGATCTCCCGCACCTGCTCGCGCTGCGCGAGGGTGACCACCAGGCCCGACTCTCCGGCCCTGGCAGTACGGCCGGACCGGTGCAGGTAGTCCTTGTGATCGTTGGGCGGGTCGAAGTGCACCACCAGCTCGATCCCGTCGACATGGATGCCGCGAGCCGCCACGTCGGTCGCCACCAGCACCCGCGGGTGACCAGTGGCGAAAGCGTCGAGGGCCCGCTGGCGCTGGCCCTGGCTGCGGTCGCCGTGGATCGCGGCCGCCTGCACGCCGGCCCGGTCCAGCTGCTTGGCCAGCCGGTCCGCGCCGTGCTTGGTCCGGACGAAGAACAGGGTGCGAGCAGGCCGCCCCGCCATCGCGGCCGCGACCGCGACCTTGTCGGCCGGGTCCAGCACCAGCATCCGGTGCTCCGCCGCGCCGCCCGCGACAGCCTGCGGCTGTACCGCGTGCAGCGCCGGATCGGCCAGGTAGGACCGGACCAGGCCGTCCACGCCCCGGTCGAGGGTGGCGGAGAACAACAGCCGCTGGCCGCTCGCCGACGTCTGATCCATGATGCGGGTGACCGGCGGCAGGAAGCCGAGGTCGGCCATGTGGTCAGCCTCGTCGATCACGGTGACCCGGACATCGGCGAGCGTGCAGGCCCGCCGGTCGATGAGGTCCAGCAGGCGGCCCGGCGTGGCGACGACGATGTCGGCCCCGCGCCGCAGCCGGTCGATCTGGCGGCTGATGGACACGCCGCCGTAGACGGTCGTGACCAGAAGGCCGACCTGCCGAGCTATCGGCTTGAGCACGTCGGCGACCTGCTCCGCGAGCTCCCGGGTCGGGACCAGGATCAGGCCGTGCGGCGCCGTGGGCCGCGCGCCTGCGCCGGTCGCCGCGAGCCGGCAGATCATCGGCAGGCCGAAAGCCAGCGTCTTGCCGGACCCGGTCTCAGCTCGGCCGAGCACATCCCGGCCGGCCAGCGCGTCCGGCAGGGCGCGAGCCTGGATCGCGAACGGCTCGGTGATTCCCTGGGCGGCCAGGACACGGACGACGCGGTCGTCCAGGCCCAGCTCGCTGAAGCTGGCCGGCGGCGGGCCGGCCGCTCGGCGGCCGCTGCTAGAGCACGATCGAGTTCAGTGGCCGGGCTAACCGGCGGCTGCGGACGCGACTGCGGCCCGCGGCCGGCCGGTCGCCTGCCGGGCTGGCCCCGGCGGGACTGACCGCCAGCGGGCTGGCCACCGCCGGACCTGCCGCCACCGGAGTAGCGGGTATCCGGAGAACGGCCCGACTGGCCGTCGGCGGAATCGCGAAAACGGGCAGGCGCGCGCCGGCGCCCACGAGGTTGAGGCATGAAGTAATAGCTCCGTCGCTATGTCAGGGCCGCGACCGGTCAAGACGTCGGCGACGGCGCAGCCAGAGGCACACCGAAGAAGCGAACAGCTCGCACAGGCGACCGCGCAGGCAATGGGCCCGCGGCAGGTGGCGCGGAAAAATGCGCCGTAGTGAGCCAACTGTATCAGCTGCCACTTTGTTCCCCGCGGCCCGCGCGCACGCCGGAATGCCGGTGACCTGGGATCTGAAGCCCGCCAGAGTTATCCTGCTGGGCATGGACACGTCTCCCGTGTCTCCCGACGACATCAGGGCCGCCGCCGAGGTACACGAAGAACTCGGCCCTGAATACCACGACGCGGTCGTCGCCTCGTTCGTCGACCGGGTGGAGCGCGAGGTCGACGCCCGGGTCCGGGCCCGGCTGGCGGCGATGCACCAAGCTGAGGTCGCGCCGGCCCACCGGGCCGAGGTCGCACCGCTGCGGCGCGGGACGCTGCTGAAGGGCATGGCCCTCGGCGCGGGCGCGGGCGCGCTCATCGCCCTCGCTGCGACGGGCCTGGGCAGCGCCCACCCGGGCGTGCACCTGCCGCACTTCCGGAGCCACCAGCTGCCGGGCACCATCCACGTACTGCCGGTCATCATCCACGGCAAGACGGGGACGGGCTTTCCGCCCTCCATGCGGCGGATCACGGTGTCGCCGCCGAAATCCTGACCGGGCTCAGCGCCACCAGGGGCGGCGTCGCAGCGCCGCGAGCCGCGCGGCCGGGCCAGTGAGCGCGGCCGAGTGCGAGGCCAGATGGCTCAAGTGATCGCCCACCCACAACGCCTCCGGATGGAAGTGCGCTGGCCCGACTGTGCAGGCCGCCACCTCGACCGGATCGGACGGCGGTACGTGCGGGCTCTGTCCGCTGCCCGGCAGCCCTGGCTTCGACATCTCGGCCGCGATCGCGACGTAGAAGTCCGCTAGCTGGCCGGACGCGCGGCTGAGTCCGGCGCGGACCACGGGCCCGACCGGGTGCTCCGCGGCCGGGCCGCGGGCAGCTTCGAGTCCGGGCAGGCTCGCCAGCGAGTGCGCCGTGAGCCGGAGCCGCAGCGCCGACATCGTGAGCGTCCTGAGGTCGTCCTTCGCCAGCCGCTTGGAGCCTTGCTCGGTCAGGTAAGCCCGGACGGCGTCATCCAGCCGGATGTTCGCCGCAGCGGCGCCCGCGACCATGTCTCCTGTGCGCTTCATCCCGCCGAGCACCCAGGCGGTGGCGTCGGTCAGGTGCGCGGCCCCGGCCCGGAATGCGTCCGCCAGGTTGTCGGCGACCAGCACGGACGCGCCGCGCGGCCAGAACAGCGCGCCCGCCACCAGGCTGACCGCACAGCCGATCGCGACGTCTTCGACCCGGAGCAGCCCGACCTGCCAGCCGGTCGGGACGAGCAGGTTGAACAGCACGACGACGGTGACGGTGAAGGCCGCCTGGCCGACGACGAACGGCGCGGTGCCGGGCGTGTACCCGGCGACGAGCACGGCGAGCACGAGCGCTACCCACAGCGCGGCCGGGCTGGTGCCGATCCCGACCAGCAGGGCCGCGCCCACGACGAAGCCGAGCGCAGTGCCGCCGAGTGCCCGCAGCGCGGTAGACCCGGTGGCACCCGCGCTCGTCCGCAGCACGGACAGCGTGCCGAGCACCACCCAGAAGGCGTGCTCGACGTTCGTCATCTTGGCGACCAGGACAGCGGCCGCGATCGCGACCGCGCCCCGGACGCTGTTGCGGAACCAGACCGAGCGGATGCTGGCGTCGGCCGCGATCGTGGCGCCGGCCCGTGGCGGCGGCCGCCGCGACGGGTGCCAGGGCGCCACGGCACCGGCAGCCCCGTCGGCGCCGGAAGCAGCATGGGCACCGGCAGCTTCGCCGTCAGCCCGGGCGGCGGCGGACTCGCCGTCAGCGCCGGGCTGACCATCGGCGGCCGACGAGTCCGGGTGCGCGGTGAGCCAACGGTGCCGCTGGGCCGCGATGCCGGCCGGACTGGCCCGGCCGGCCGCGATCAGCGTGTCTGCCGCCGCGGCCGACGCGGCGATGCCGATCGCCTGAGCGTGGAAGGCGTGGTCGGCCATCAGCCGCACGCTCGCGGGTTCCCCGGTCAGGCCGCGCAGGTGCCTCGCGCTGGCGAGCCGCGCCGTCCAGACCCGCTCGGGGTTCGGCAGTTCGTCGCGGCCGTCCAGGCACTCCGCGCAAGCTGCGAGCGCCGCCGACGCCTCGGCTAGCAGGTCGAGGTCTGGCGCCGCGGCGCCGGACAGGTCTAGGTGCCCGTCCACCGCCTCGCAGGTCAGCGACGTGCACCATTCCAAGAGGCTGATCAGACTGACGAGGGCCAGATCGGGCGCGGCGAGCCCGGTCGGCCGGTAGGGCGTGCCCTCGTACAGCGACACCAGTTCGTGCTTCGCGGCGAGCGTCGCGTCCAGGCCCTCCTGGGTCGCGACGCCGTCCACGGCCGCCCGCAGGTGCGCCGCGACGGCGCGGGCCAACACCGCCGAGCATTGCCGCAACCGGTCACCGGGTGACCGCGGCGACAGCGTCAGCACCGCGATCGTGCTCACCACCGAGGCCATCCACCAGCCGGCCAGCCGGTCGGGGATCGTGGCGATCCCGCCGGACGAGGTGACCGCGATGACGTAGGCGAGCAGCACCCCGGTCACGCCAGCGGCGGCGTAGGGCCCGATCATGCCGCCGAAGTAGATCGCGAACGCGACCACGAGCGTGACCACGGTGGCGAGCCACGCCGACCCGCTGGCCAGCGAGCCGAGGATCAGGCCGATGCTGCCGACGACAGCGAGTCCCAGGTGCGCTTCCGCCTTGTTCCGCCTGGCTGCCGCCGAAGCTGGTCAGCACCAGCGCGGCGAAGCTGCCGAACACGGCGAACAGTGCCACCTGGATGTTGCCGATGACCTCGAAGCTCAGCCAGAGCATCACTGGCACCACGATGGTCGCGCGGAGCGCGCGCATCGCGGCCGCGACCGACCAGGTCGGCCGCAGGGACCTGACCGTCAGGCGCGCTGGTGCTGGCGCCGGCGGACCGGCCGGGCGCGCCGTCATCAGCGCAGCAGCAGCCGGGCTGCGAGTTCCAGGTGGTTGGCCACGTCGTTGGCGGAGGCGCGCCGCGTCACCCAGGCGACCAGATTCGACAGCCATACATCGCCGATGACCCGGGCGATCGCGCGCTCGTCAGCGGTCGGCTCACCGTCGTGCATGGCGGTGGTGAGCAGGTGCTCCATCATCCGGGCGACGATGTTGACCTCGCTGGCCGCGCTCGGGTCGGCGAACATGAACGCGCGCGTCATCGCCTCGGTGATCATCGGATCGCGCTGCATCGCGCGGGTCGTGCGGCCGAGCACGTACAGCATCCGGTCGTACGGCGTATCGCCGGGTATCGGGGCGCGATCCAGCTTCTCCTGGGTCCGCTCGAACTCCCGCGCCAGCGCGGACACCAGCAAGTGAATCTTGGACGGGAAGTACCGGTAGAGCGTGCCCAGCGCCACGTCCGCCCGCTCCGCGACGGCGCGCATCTGGACGGCCTCGTACCCGCCCTTGGAGGCGAGCGCGAGGGTGGCGTCCAGGATCCGCTTGCGCCGCTCGCGCTGCGCCGTCGAGCCCAGGTCGGGCTCGGCCGGAGCCGCAGCCGGCTCGGCAGTACCAGTAGAGCGCGTTCTAGGCGTTGCCATGGCGGCCTTTCATCCGATACTCCCCCCGCGACGGCGCCCGGGCCGGCGGGAAAGCCGACGGCCAGGCCGCTTCGGTCGCTCCCGTCAGCCTAGCAACGGGACCGCGCCAGCCCTGGCCATGACCGCCTGGCTGATTCCAGGTATAACGTGTTCTAATTTTGTGTGCCAGCCGCGGAGGAGGAAAGTTGCCGATTGCCAGCACCGACGAACAGTTCGCGCTGCAATCGTCGATCCGCGAGTGGGCGAAGCGAGCCGCGACCATCGAGGTAGTCCGCGGCCAGGAGACGACCGCCGGCGGAGCCGGGGGCGCGGTTGATCCCGGCACCGACGCGCACCGCTGGGCAAGCCTGGCCGAGCTCGGCTTCTTCGGCATCGGCCTGCCCGCGACCGCGGGCGGCGCGGGCGGCACGACGGCGGACCTCGCCGCGGCTCTCGCGCAGGCCGCCGAGTCCCTGATCCCTGGCCCGGTGCTGCCGACCGCGCTGGCTGGGCAGCTGCTGGCCGGCTGCCCGGACCAGGCCGCGGCCCGCGACCACCTGCCCGCGCTCGCGGCCGGCCAGCTCTGCGTCGCGGTCGCGCTCGGCCCCGGCGACCTGACCGCCGAGCCGGAGCCCGGCGGCGGCCTGCTGGTGCACGGCAGCACCGGACCGGTGCTGGGGGCAGGGACGACCACACACCTGCTCCTGGCTGCGACGATCGGGCCGGGAACGGGGGGTCGCCCGGCCGATCGCAGCCGCCAGGTACGCGGTGACCCGCAGCCCGGCCCGACCGCCTGGTTCCTGGTCCCGGCCGGGCAGCCGGGCATCACGGTGACCGCGCGGCCGCCTGCGGATTTCTCCCGCTCACTCGCCGACATCGCCGCGGACGCCGTGCACATCGCACCGGACCAAATGCTGCCCGGCCTGACCGACGCGCGGGTACGCGACCTGGCCGCCGCGCTCGCGGCGGCGGAAGCCGCGGCGGTCGCGGGCTGGTGCGCGCGCACAGCTGCCGAATACGCCGCGATCCGGCATCAGTTCGGCCGGCCGATCGGCTCGTTTCAGGCGGTGAAGCACCTGTGCGCGCAGCTGCTGTGCCGCGCGGAAACCGCCTCGGTGCTCGCCTGGGACGCGGCCCGAGCGGCCGGTGACGAACCGGGCGCGCTGCCGCTGGTCGCCGCCGCGGCGGCCGCGCACACCCTGGACGCGGCGGTCGAGAACGCCAAGGACTGCATCCAGGTGCTCGGCGGCATCGGCTTCACCTGGGAGCACGACGCGCACCTCTACCTGCGCCGGGCGCTCAGTCTGCGGCAGTTGCTCGGCGGGACGAGCAGCTGGCGCATCCAGGCCGCGCGCCTCGCCCTCGGCGGTGCCCGCCGGGAGCTCCCGCTCACCGGCGACCTGGACCCCGGCGGCGACGTCGCCGCGGCCAGGCGGACGGCCAGGCAGGTCGCCGAGTCGGTGGCGGGCCTGCCGGCGGCCGACCGGCACCGCGCGCTGGCCGAGGCGGGTTACGTCGCCCCGGCCTGGCCCCCGCCGTACGGGCTCGGCGCCAGCGCGGCGGGCCGCCTGGTCATTGACGACGAACTCAGCACGGCTGGCCTGGCCAGGCCGGACATCGGCATCGGCGGCTGGGCCATCCCGGCCATCTTGGGCCACGGCAGCAAGGCGCAGCAGGACCGGTTCGCGGGCCCGACGCTGCGCGGCGAAATCACCTGGTGCCAGCTCTTCAGCGAGCCCGAGGCGGGATCTGACCTCGCGTCGCTGCGCAGCCGGGCCGAGCGGACCGACGGAGGCTGGCTGTTGACCGGCCAGAAGGTCTGGACGTCGCTGGCCCGTCAGGCCGACTGGGCGATCTGCCTGGCGCGCACCGACAGCTCCGCGGCTGAACACGGTGCCGCAAAGGACAGGGGCGCAAAGGACAGGGCCGCAAAGCACAGTGGAATCACTTATTTCCTGGTGCGGATGGACAGCCCTGGCATCGACATCCGGCCGCTGCGCGAGATGACCGGCCGGGAGATGTTCAATCAGGTCTTCCTCGACCGGGTGTTCGTGCCTGACGATTGCGTTGTCGGCCAGCCCGGAGACGGCTGGCGGGTCACCCGGACGACGCTAGCGTCCGAGCGGGTCGCGATGGGAGCGGGATCGTCGGTCGGCGAGGCCGTCGAGGGCCTGCTCGCGCTCTGCCGGGCGCTCGGCCCGGCGCCGGATCCGGTGGTGCTCGACCGGCTTGGCGCGCTGATCGCGGACGGTATGGCCGTGTCCCTGCTCGACCTGCAGGCCGTCCTCGCGCAACTGCGCGGCGACGACCCGGGGCCGCTGGCCGCCGTGCGCAAGCTGGTCGGCGTGCGGCACCGGCAGGACGTCGCCGAGACGGCGCTGGAGCTGTCGGGTCCGGCCGGGGCCATCGGCGGAGAGGAGGCCGCGGTGCTCAGCGAGTTCCTGCTGACCCGGTGCCTGTCCATCGCGGGCGGCACCACGCAGATCCTGCTGTCGCTGGTGGCCGAGCGGCTGCTCGGCCTGCCTAGGGAGGAGACGCGCTAGATGGACTTCACCCGTGGCGAAGCAGAAATAGAGATCTCCGGGCTCGCGGCCCGGGTGCTGGCCGCCGCGGGCCGCGACGGCCCGCCCGACGCCAGCACGACAGCCACCAGCGCCGCAGCCATCGGCACCGCAGCCACCGGCACCGCAGCCACCGGCACCGCAGCCGGCACCGCAGCCACCGGCACGGGCGCAGCCGGCCCGGCCTCGGCCGCCGACCACGCCGGCCACTGGGACGCCGGCACCTGGAAGGAACTGGCGCAGACCGGGCTGCTGGCCGTCGCGCTCCCGGCCGCGGCCGGCGGCGACGGCCTTGGGGTGACTGAGGTCGCCGCGCTGCTCACCGAGGTGGGGAAGCGAGCGGCCAGGGTCCCCGCGCTAGCCACGCTCGCCCTCGGCGTGCTGCCGCTGACCAGGTGCGCCGCGCCCGACGTGCAGCAGCAGTTGCTGGCCGGCGTCGGGTCGGGCGAGACAATCCTGACGGCGGCGATCCGCGAGCCGTCCGAGCCGATGCCGGCCCAGCCCGCGACGGTCGCCGAGGGCACCGGCACTGGTGTCACCGGCACTGGGCTCGCCGTCAGCGGGGTCAAGCTGGGCGTGCCGTACGCGGCCGAAGCGCGGTGGATCCTGGCGCCGGCCCGGATGCCGGACGGCGGCACCGCGGTCGTGGTGGCGGAGGCGGGCAGCAAGGGCCTGACCTGTCAGCGGACGCACACATCGACGGGCTCGCCCGAGTACACGGTCCGGTTCGACCGGGTCGCGGCCCGGCACGTGCTGCCCGCGGGCAGCGTCGCGGAGCTATACCGGCTCGCCGTGGCGGGCGCCTGCTGCGTCGCCGACGGAGCGGTCGCGGGCGCGCTCGAGCTCACGACCGCGTACGTGAAGTCGCGCGAGCAGTTCGGCCGGCCGCTGGCCACTTTCCAGGCCGTGGCGCAGCAGATCGCCGATGTCTACGTCACCGCGCGCATCCTGCACCTGGCCACGGTCTCCGCGTGCTGGCGGCTCGACGGCGGCCTGGACGCGGCGTCCGACGTGGACGTAGCCGGGTACTGGCTGGCCGAGCACGCGCCGATCGCGTTGCGCACGTGCCATCACCTGCACGGCGGCATCGGCATGGACATCACGTATCCGCTGCCGCGGTTCAGCGCGCTCATCACTGACCTGGTCAGCCTCGTCGGCGGCGCCACCTACCGGCTGGACCTGCTCGGCGCGCGGGAAGGGGCCTGACCGATGTTCCTTGACCTCACCGATGAACAGCGCGGCCTGCAATCCGAGCTGCGCGCGTACTTCGCCACGCTGATCGCGCCGGACGAGCGGGAGCAGATGCTGACGCAGCGGCACGGCGCGGTGTACCGCGACGTGGTCCGCCGCATGGGCCGCGACGGCTGGCTCGGCGTCGGCTGGCCCGGCGGAGTACGGCGGCCGCGGCCTCGGCCAGGTCGAGCAGCAGATCTTCGTGAACGAGGCCGCGCTCGCCGACATCCCGCTGCCGGCGGTGACGCTGCAGACCGTGGGCCCGACGCTGATGGCGTGCGGCAGCCAGGAGCAGAAGGACTTCTTCCTGCCGAGGATCCTGGCCGGCGAGCTGCACTTCGCCATCGGCTACACCGAGCCGGCGGCCGGCACCGACCTCGCGGCGCTGACCACCCGCGCGGTCCGCGACGGCGACAGCTACGTCGTGAACGGCCAGAAGATCTTCACCACCGGCGGGCACGACGCCGACTACATCTGGCTCGCGTGCCGCACCGACCCGGACGCACCCAAGCACAAGGGGCTGTCCATCCTGATCGTGGACACGAGCGATCCGGGCTACTCGTGGACGCCGATCATCACCCACGACGGCGCCCATCACGTGAACGCGACGTACTACGCCGACGTCCGGGTGCCGGTGTCGATGCGGGTCGGCGCGGAGAACGGGGGGTGGCAGCTCATCACCGCGCAGCTGAACCACGAGCGGGTGATGCTCGGGCCGTCTGGCCGCATCGGCGTGCTGCGGGCCCAGGTGCGGGAGTGGGCCGCCACCCATCAAGGGCCCGACGGCAGCCCGCTGCTCGCGCAGCCGGACGTCCGCCGGGCGCTGGCCAGGGCCGGCGCGGCCGAGCGGGTGAACGAGCTGCTCAACTGGCAGGTGGCGGTCACCGAGACGGTCGACGTGGCGGACGCCTCAGCGACCAAGGTGTTCGGCTCGGAGCAGGTGCAGCGGCTGGGGGCCGAGCTGGTCGAGGTGGTCCGCCGGCACGGCGACCTGGCCGACGAGCAGACCGCGGAGCTGGCCCGCTGGCTGGACGTGCAGACCAAGCGCAACACCGTGATGACATTCGGCGGAGGAGTCAATGAAGTGCAGCGCGAGCTTATCGCGATGGCGGGCCTGAAGCTGCCGAGAGTGCCGCGGTGACGCCAGGCTCAGCGGCGCCAGCCACCGAGACGACCGGCCGGATCGAGGCGGTCGCCCGCGGAGTGGCCGCGCAGGGCGCCAGCAGCCCCCGGTTCGCCCGTGACCCGGTCAACCTGGCGGCGATCCGGAACTGGACCGACGCCATCGGCGACACGAACCCGCTCTACACCGACGCCGCGTTCGCCGCCGGGACCCGGCACGGGCAGCTCGTCGCCCCGCCCGCGATGGTGCAGGTCTGGACGATGCCAGGGCTGGTCCATCCCGCCGCCGGGGGCCCGGATCCCCTCGGCCAGATGATGACCGTGCTGGACGAGGCTGGGTACACCTCGGTCGTCGCGACGAACTGCGAGCAGGCCTATCACCGGTACCTGCGGCACGGCGAGCTGCTCGCGCTGCGCAGTGAGCTGGCCGGCGCCAGCGGCCCGAAGCAGACCGGGCTCGGCGAGGGCTGGTTCGTCACGACCAGGAACACGTGGTACTCCGGTGCTGAGCCAGTAGCCACGATGAACTGGCGGGTGCTCAAGTTCAAGCCCGCGGGGGGTACGGGGGGTCGTCCCGCCGGGCAAACACAACCGGACCCGGCCACGCCGCTTGCGGCGGGGCCTAGTCCGGCTCCGCTCCGGCCGCCGTACTCGCCGGACACTGAGTTCTTCTGGGCCGGGACGAGGATCGGCGAGCTCCGCATCCAGCACTGCGGGGCCTGCGGCGCGCTGCGCCACCCGCCGGGGCCCGCGTGCCTGTCGTGCGGCGCGACCGAGAAGCAGGGATACCAGCTGGCGGCCGGCACCGGCACCGTCTACAGCTACGTGGTGCACCGGCACCCGCCGGTGCCGGGCAAGCAGCTGCCGATCGTGATCGCCCTGGTCGAGCTCACCGAGGGTGTCCGGATGCTGGGCGAGCTGCACGGGGTCAGCCCGGACCAGGTGACCGTCGGCCTGCCAGTCCGGGTGGCGTACACGCGCGTCGACGATGAGCTGGTACTGCCGGGCTGGCGCGCGGACACCAGCGGCCGGCCCGGCGCGCTGCCCGAGCTTGAGCTGCGAGTAACGCCGACGCTGGTCGTCTCGACCGCGATCGCGACCCGCGACTTCTACCCGGTGCACCACGATCACGCGTTCGCGGTCCGCAGCGGCAGCAAGGACATCTTCCTCAACATCCTCACCACGACCGGCCTCGTGCAGCGGTACGTCACCGACTGGGCAGGCCCGGAGGCGCTCGTGCGATCAGTCGCGATCCGGCTCGGCGTGCCGTGCTACGCCGGCGACACGCTCACGTTCTCCGGCCAGGCCAGCGACGCCGGGGGCGGCGACCAGGTCGTCGCCGTGACTGGCGCGTGCAGCCTCGGCGACCACGTCACGGGCACCGTGCGGATCACGCCGGGTGGCCCGGCGTGATCTCGGGCGCGGCCGCGATCGCGGGCATCGGGGCCACCGAGTTCTCCAAGGACTCCGGCCGCAGCGAGCTGAAGCTCGCGGTGGAAGCGGCCCGGGCCGCACTGGACGATGCCGGACTCACGCCCGCCGACGTGGACGGAATGTGCACGTTCACGATGGATTCCAACGCCGAGGTCGCGGTCGCCCGCGAGCTCGGGGTCGGTGACCTGACGTTCTTCAGCCAGATCGGCTACGGCGGCGGCGCTGCGTGCGCGACGGTGCACCAGGCCGTGCTCGCGGTCGCGGCCGGGGCCGCCGAGGTGGTGATCTGCTACCGATCGCTGAACGAGCGGTCCGGCCGCCGGTTCGGCCAGGTGGCGGTCGGCGCGGTGCAGGGCGCGACCACGGGCAGCATCGACGCCGGCTGGCACTACCCGATGGGCCTGGCCACGCCCGCCGCGACGGTCGCGCTCGCGGCCCGCCGGTACATGCACGTCTTCGGGGCGACCAGCGCCGACTTCGGCACCGTCGCGGTGGCCGACCGTAAGCACGCCGCGACCAACCCGGCGGCGTGGTTCTACCAGCGGCCGATCACGCTGGCGGAGCATCAGGAGTCGCGCTGGATCTGCGAGCCGCTGCGATTGCTCGACTGCTGCCAGGAGACAGATGGCGCAGTGGCAATCGTCGTCACCAGCGCGACGCGAGCCCGTTCCCTCGCAAAGCCTGCTGTGCTCATCCAGGCCGCAGCCCAGGGCAGCGGCCCGAACCAGTTCACGATGACGAGCTACTACCGCGACGACATGACGGGACTGCCGGAGATGGGCGTCGTGGCCCGCCAGCTCTGGCAGCAGTCCGGACTGTCGCCTGCCGACATCCGCACGGCGGTGCTGTACGACCACTTCACCCCGTACGTGCTGATGCAACTGGAGGAGCTCGGCTTCTGCCCGCACGGCGAGGCCAGGCACTTCAGCGCCGACGGGGCCCTGGAACTGGGCGGCCGGCTGCCGCTGAACACGCACGGCGGCCAGCTCGGCGAGGGCTATCTGCACGGCATGAACGGAATCGCCGAGGCGGTCCGCCAGGTGCGCGGCACGGCGGTGAACCAGGTGCCGGGCGACGGTCCGGTTCTGGTCACCGCGGGCACCGGGGTGCCGACCAGCGGACTGATTCTCGGCCCGGCCTGACCGGGCTATGCGCACCGGCAATGGACCGGGCCGGATGCCCTTCTTCGTGCCGAAACGCGGGGACTAGGCTGCGCTTGTGGATGGCGACGGGGTGATCGACGGGCCAGCTCAGGCCGCCGACGACAGCGACGAGACCGAGCACGCAGCCGCGCCGCCGCCAGCCAGGAAACGCATGTCCTGGCTGACCGAGATGGTCGTGCTCGTGGTCGTCGCGCTCGTCATCGCGCTGACCGTCAAGACCTACGTCGTGCAGCCGTTCAAGATCCCCTCGGCGTCGATGGAGGACACCCTCCTGATCAACGACAAGGTGCTGGTCAACAAGCTGGTCGGACGCATCAGCCAGATCCACCGGGGCGACATCGTGGTGTTCAACGGGGCGGGCAACTGGGATCCGCCGGTGCGCCAGAGCGGCAATCCGCTGGACCGGATCTACCGCAACATCCTCGGCCTGTTCGGGGACGACTCAGGCCAGGTGGACTACATCAAACGCGTGATCGGGCTGCCCGGTGACCGGGTTCAGTGCTGCGACGCGTCCGGCCTGCTCACCGTCAACGGTGTCGCGCTGCACGAACGGAGCTACCTCTACCCCGGCAGCGCACCGTCGGCGATCCGGTTCAGCATCGTCGTGCCGCCAGGACGGCTCTGGGTCATGGGCGACAACCGCGAGGATTCCTCCGATTCCCGGCTGCACGACTGCGCCGTCAGGGGCGCGAGCTGCGAGCCGTGGGACCGGGACGGCACGGTCCCCGAGACCAGCGTGATCGGCCGCGCCATCATGGTCGTCTGGCCGCTGAGCAAGTTCAAGGTCCTGTCGGTGCCGTCCACGTTCAGTCAGGCGATGCCGCTGGGCTCGGGCGCCCTGCTCGCCCTGCCGATGGCCCTGGCCGGGCGGCGGCTCAGGCGGCGCCGTCCGCGGCGGCGCTCTCGGTAGCCAGGTTTCCAGTAGCAAGGCCGCCAGTGGCAAGACCCTCGGTGGTGGCGCCGCCGGCCGCGTCGATGGCGGCCAGGTATCCGAACGTCATGGCCGGCCCGATGGTGGCGCCAGGACCCGCGTAGCTGCGGCCCATCACCAGCGCGCTCGTGTTCCCGGCCGCGTACAGTCCCTCGATCACGCTGCCGTCGGCCCGAAGCACCCTGGCCCGCTCGTCGGTGCGCAGCCCGCCCTTGGTACCGAGATCACCCGGCACGATCTTGATGGCGTAGTACGGCGGCTGCGCCAGCGGCGCCAGGTTGGGGTTCGGCTTGCAGTTCGGGTCGCCGTAGTAGCGGTCGTAAGCCGAGTTACCGCGGCCGAAGTCCTCGTCCCGGCCCGCCCGGGCGAAGTCGTTGAACTTCTGCACCGTCTTGGCCAGCGCGTCGGCGGGCACTCCGATCTGGCCGGCCAGGTCGGCCAGCGAGTCGGCCCGGAACACCGCGCCCGACTTGTACCACCGGCGCGGCAGCGGCTTGCGCGGCGGCATGCCGGTGAACACGTACCGGTTGCGGTACCGCTGGTCGGTGATCATCCAGCAGGGGATGTGCGGGTTGTCCTCGGTGTGCTTGTCGTACATGGCGTGCACCGTGTCGACGTACGGCGCTGCCTCGTTGACGAACCGCTCGCCGGAGCCGTTAACGAACATGCAGCCGGGCAGGCTGCGCTCGGCGAGACAGAACACCGGGCCGCCGGTCAGCGGGAGGGACGGTCCCCACCAGGCGTCGTCCATCAGCTCAAGCACGCCGCCGGCGGCTTCGCCGAGCTGGATGCCCTCGCCGGTGTTGCCCGGCGAGCCGACGGTCCAGTCGGTGCCGATCGGCGCGCGCTGGTACTTCGCGCGCATCTCCGCGTTCTGCTCGAACCCGCCGCTGGCCAGCAGGACGCCGTTGCGCGCCCGCAGCACGACCGACTCGCCGTCCGGACGGGTCACGGTGACGCCGGTGACCTTGCCATCCTCCATCTGCAGCGCGGTCATCGTGGTGCTGAGCCAGACCGGCACGTCCGCCGTGGCCAGGCCGGCCCGCAGCCCGGTGATCAGCGCCTGGCCCATGCTGAGCAGCCGGCGCTTGCGGATCTTCGTCACGATCATGCGGCCGGTCACCCGCGCTGTGGTCCAGATCGCGCGCGGGTGCGAGGTACCCAGGCTCATCCACCGGTAGTTGGCCTGCGTGACCGTAATCCCCGCAGGCGCGGGCAGGTAGGGCGGGCGCAACCGGGCCAGCTCCGGGCCGAGGATCCGGCCGTCGATCGGTACCGGCTCGATCGACCGGCCGCTGGCCTTGCCGCCCGGCGCCTCCGGGTAGTAGTCGGAGTAATTCGGCACCCACGCGAACCGCAGCGGCGTGTTCGCCAGCACCATGTCCAGCATGGCCGGGCCGTGCTCAAGGAATGCGGCCCGCAGGCTGGCCGGCGTCTCTTCGCCGGCGACGTGGGCGAGGTAGGCGCTCGCGGCTGCAGGCGTGTCGGTGCTGCCCGCCCGGCGCAGCACCGCGTTGCCGGGGATCCAGACCCCGCCGCCGGACCTGGCCGTGGACCCGCCGAAGTATTCCGTCTTCTCGATCACGACCGCGCTGAGCCCGCGCAGCGCCGCGGTGAGCGCCGCCGTCAGGCCGGCCGCCCCGCTGCCGACGATGACCAGGTCGAACTCGGGACCGCCGTCTGCCATCAGATCTCCCTGTCCAGGCCGCTACGTCGTCCATAGTAGAACACGTTCCAGTTTTGGCCAGGGCTCCGGCCGGGCCGCTGCCAGCGCAGCAGCTGCGAGTGCATACGGGCGGTTGCGTCCGGCCGCGAATCAGACTAACGTCTGGACACATGTCCGATTCGTTGGCGACGGAGCCTACCCGCAGGCTGCTCACGCCGCGGCAGGCCGACACCGTGCACAGGCTGACGGCAGCTGGCGTGCAGGAGGTACGAGCCTCCGGCTACGAGAATCTCAGCATCAGGGACGTCGCGCGCCGGGCCGGAGTCGCGCCCGCGACCGCGTACACGTACTTCGCCTCCAAGGATCACCTGCTGACAGAGATCTTCTGGCGGCGGCTGAACTCACTGCCGCCGGTCGAGCCGACCAGTCCGCCGGACCGGGACAAGGTCGTCGCTGTCCTGCGCGAGCTGGCACTGCTCGTGTCCGCGGAGCCGGAACTCGCGGCCGGCTGCACCGCGGCGATGTTCGGCAGCGAGCCCGACGTGCGCCAGCTCCGGCTCTACATCGGCGTCCGGATCCACCAGCGCATCGAGGCCGCGGCCGGTCCTGGCACCCCGGCGGCCCGGCTGCTCGAACTCGCCTACTTCGGCGCCATGGTCGAGGCCGGCCTCGGCTACACCACGTATGAGCACATGGCGGACCGGCTGGCCGAGGCCGTCGAGCTGATCATGGGGTAACGATGACGACAGCGGTCAGCTTCAGCCCGTACGACTACCAGATCCAGGACGACCCCTACCCGGTCTACGCCAGGCTCCGCGCCGAAGCGCCGCTGTACCGGAACGAGGAGCTGGACTTCTGGGCGTTGTCCCGGCACGAGGACGTGGCCGCGGCGTTCCGCGACCCGGTGCAGTTCTCCAATGCCAACGGGGTGTCCATCGACCCGTCGGCGTGGGGGCCGCGCGCCCAGCGCACCATGTCGTTCCTGGCCATGGACCCGCCGCGGCACACGCGAATGCGGGCACTGGTTGCGCGCGGATTTACCCCGCGCCGGGTCCAGGACCTCGTCCCGCGGGTCAGCGAGCTCGCCCGCAAGCATCTGGAGCCGTGCCTGGAGCAGGGCACGTTCGACTTCGTCGGCGACTACGCCGGGCTGCTGCCCATGGACGTCGTCTCCGAGCTTGTCGGCGTGCCCGAGCGGGACCGGGCGGCGCTGCGCCCGCTGGCCGACGCGCTGCTGCACCGCGAAGACGGGCTGGCCGCCGTGCCGCGCGCCGGGGCCGAAGCAGCCCTGCAGCTGATCGTCTACTTCTCCGATCTGGTTACCGAGCGCCGGTCCCGTCCGGACGGCGGGACCGGCGAGCCGGACCTGACCTCGGCTCTGCTCGCCGCCGAGATCGAGGGCGACCGGCTGACCGACGAAGAGATCATCGGCTTCCTCTTTCTGATGATCGTCGCCGGCAACGAGACCACCACGAAGCTGCTGGCGAACGCCGTCTACTGGGGCTGGCGCAACCCAGCCGAGCTGGCCGGGCCGATGACCGATCCTGGACTCACGACGGCGTGGGTGGAGGAGACGCTGCGCTACGACTCGACCAGCCAGCTGCTCGCCCGGACCGTGACGGCGGACTTCACCGCCTACGGCCAGACCGTGCCGGCCGGCCACCGGATGCTGCTGCTCATCGGGGCCGCGAACCGCGACCCGAGGGTGTTCCCAGATCCGGACGTGTACGACCTCGGTCGCGATACCTCGAACTTCATCAGCTTCGGCGCTGGCCGGCACTATTGCCTCGGCGCGAACCTGGCCCGGCTGGAAGCGCGGATAGCGCTCAGTGAGTTCACCCGGCGGGTCAGCAGCTTCGACATCGACGAGCTACGCGCCGAGCGGGTCCACTCCGCGAACGTCCGCGGCTTCGCCAGCCTGCCGATGACCGTCGGCGTGCGCTGACGATGCCACGATTCGAGCCGCACCCGCAGCGCCGCACCGCGGTGGTGACTGGCGCGTCTTCCGGGATCGGCGCCGCCACTGCGATCGCGCTGGCCACGGCCGGGCACCCGGTCGCGCTCGGCGCCCGCCGCACGGCCCAGTGCGAGGAACTCGCCGCGTCCATCCGGGCGGGCGGCGGCGAGGCGATCGCCGTCCCGCTGGACGTCGCCGCGGACGAGTCGGTGCAGGGCTTCGCCGCGGCCGTCGCCGACCAGCTCGGCCCGGTCGAGATCCTGATCAGCTGCGCCGGGGACGCCGCGGCCGGACTCGTGCACGAGCTGGATTCCGCCGAGTTCCTCCGGCACGTCCAGGTCAACCTTGTCGGCGCGCACCGGCTGGTGGCGGCCATGGTGCCGGGCATGGTGGCCAGGCGGCGCGGCGACGTCGTGTTCATCTCGTCCGACGTCGCCCGGACCCCGCGGCCCCGGATGGGCGGCTACGTGGCCGCGAAGAACGGGCTCGACGGAATGGCCCGGGCCATGCAGATGGAGCTGGAGGGCACCGGAGTCCGGGTCTGCCTGCTGCGGCCCGGCCCGACGATGACCGGGATGGGCATGACGTGGGACGCCGGCACGGTCCAGGCCGTCCTGGACGACTGGGGCCGGTGGGGCCTGGCCAGGCACCCGAACTTCCTGCGGCCTGCCGACGTCGCCGCCGCGGTTGCCGCGGTGGTGTCGATGCCGCGTGGCGCGCACATGACGCTGCTGGAGATCCAGCCGGAGGCACCAGTGCAGGCTCAGGCGTCGGTGCAGGCCCAGTCAAGGCGGGCACAGCCATGACGCTGCTGGAGCCCCGGCTGGTGTCCGGCGGCGACGGCGACGGTCACCTGGAAGAGCTGCGGCGCGATCCGATCGAGCTGATGCGCCGGGTCCGGGCGGAGTGCGGCGACGTCGGCCGCTTCGACCTGGCGGGTCGGCCCGTCATCCTGCTGTCGGGCGCGGACGCGAACGAGTACTTCTTCCGGGCCCCGGACGAGGATCTGGACCAGGCGGGCGCGTACCCGTTCATGACGCCGATCTTCGGCGCGGGCGTGGTCTTCGACGCCTCCCCCGAGCGGCGCCGCGAGGCCCTGCACAATCAGGCGCTGCGCGGTGACATGATGCGCGGGCACGCGCAGACGATCGCGGACGAGGTGGCCGCGATGGTGGCGGCGTGGTCCGCCGCCGGCGAGATCGACCTGCTCGACTGGTTCGCCGAGCTGACCATCTACACCTCCTCCGCCTGCCTGATCGGGACGAAGTTCCGCGGCCAGCTGGACGGTCGGTTCGCCGCGCTCTACCACGACCTGGAACGCGGCACGGACGCGCTCGCGTTCGTGGACCCGTACGCGCCGATCGAGAGCTTCCGCCGCCGGGACGTGGCCCGGGCCGGCCTGGTGGATCTCGTCGGCCAGATCATGGCCGGCCGGGCCGCTAGTGGGTTTGCCGCACGCGGCGACCGGGACCTGCTCGACGTGCTCATGTCGATCCGCGACCCGGCCGGTCACAGCACCTTCAGCCCGGATGAGATCACCGGCATGTTCATCTCGATGATGTTCGCCGGGCATCACACCAGCTCTGGCACCGCCGCGTGGACGCTGATCGAGCTGCTCCGGCACCCGGCCGAGCTGGTCGCGGTCGTCGCCGAGCTGGACGGGCTCTACGCCGGCGGGGCGGAGATCTCGTTCCAGGCGCTGCGGGAGATACCCCGGCTGGAAGCGGCCATCAAGGAGGCGCTGCGGCTGCACCCGCCGCTGATCCTGCTGCTGCGGGCGGCGACCAGGGAACTGGAGGTACAGGGCTACCGGATCCCCGACGGCGCGCTGGTCGGTGCGTCGCCGGCCATCTCGAACCGGATCGCGGCGGACTTCCCCGACCCGGACGCGTTCGCGCCTGAGCGCTACGCGCAGCCGCGGCAGGAGGACCTGATCAACCGGTGGACCTGGATCCCGTTCGGCGCCGGGCGGCACCGGTGCGTCGGCGCGAACTTCGCGCTGATCCAGCTGAAGGCGATCTTCTCGGCGTTGCTGCGAGAGTGGGAGTTCGAGCTGGCCCAGCCCTCGGACACCTATCGCAACGACCATTCCAAGATGGTGGTCCAGCTCGCCCGACCGTGCGTGGTCCGGTACCGGCGGCGGCGCGACGGAAGGTAGGCCGGCATGCTGCGAATCGAGATCGACCTGGACCTGTGCCAGGGCCACGCCATGTGCGAGCTGGAAGCCCCCGCGGTCTTCGCCGTGCCACGCAAGGGCAAGGTCACGCTGCGTGACTCGGCCCCGCCGCCGGCCGAGCGCGCCGTCGTCGAGGCGGCGGTCCGGTACTGCCCCACCCAGGCGCTCAAGCTGCTCGACGACTGACGAGAGGACCTGCGATGCCCGCGTTCCCACGCGCCGAGCTGGACGAGATGGTGCAGCGATGGCTGGATGCGAACCGGCGGTGCGAGGAAGCAGGCGACTGGCGGCCGCTCGCGGACATGTACACGGCGGATGCCAGCTACGGCTGGAACATGGGGCCGGGCGAGGAGTTCATGGCCGTCGGCCGGGACCAGATCCGCGACATCGCGCTGGCGCTGGAGATGGGCGGTCTCGACGGCTGGTCCTACCCGTATCAGCGGGTGCTGATCGACGACGTGCAGGGCGAGATCGTCGGGTTCTGGAAGCAGGTCGCCGACGCGTCCGCGGCCCGACGGCAGCCGGTACCAGGTGGCCGGGATCGGCGGCAGCTGGTTCCGGTACGGCGGTCACTGGCAGTGGTCCTGGCAGCGGGACTTCTTCGACCTCGGGAACGCCACCGCGCTGTTCCTGGAAATGATCAAGGCCGACGTGCTGTCAGACGGCATGCGCCGCCGGATGGAGCGATCCACGTCGGGCGAGCGGCTGCCCGGCCACTTCCGGCTCGACGGCGGTCCCAACCCGCTCTGGTAGCGGCCCAGTCACGCAAATGGCCCTGGTGATGTAACCCCATTTCCGCTGAGATATAGGCATCATCCTGGACTTCAGGTGATGTGCCCTCACGGGGACTTCTCAGGGGAATGAGGCGGGTACATGTCCAGACTTCGGCGTGCGCTAGCAATCTCGGCGGCCGCCGGCGCGGTCGTCGCGTTCAGCGTCGGCCCCGCGCTCGCGCAGCCATCGGCCGCCCCCACGGTCTCGATCGGCGCCAAGTCGCTGATCCCGAAGACGTACGGCGACACGTTCACCGCGTTCCACGACGGCAAGTACTCGCACGTCACTGTCTCCGGTACCGTGACCGGCGGCACTAGCGGCATGGTCGCGCAGCTACTCGCGCAGCCGTTCCCGTACAAGAAGGCGGCCGCCCCGGTGGCCGGCCAGCAGCTGGTGCTCGGCGGGGCCAGCTCGGAAAACTACAGCTTCACCGCGACGCCGGGGATCGCGACCAAGTACTCGGTCGAGATCCTGCCGAGCGCGACGGTCAGCACGCCGGTCGCGGCGACGTCGGGCACGCGCACCGTCTACGTCGTCACGATCCAGCCGTCCACTGGCATCAAAACCTGCAACCGGGCCGGTAACCGGCCGGTCTGCCACGAGACCCTCCACATCTACACCCGGGTACCAGCCTCGGCCCGCGTGGCGGAGGGCAAGAAGAAGCTGTACTTCTACTTCGCCGTGAAGCTGTCGCGCACGAGCATCCCCAAGCCGCCGGTCTGGCTGAACCTAGACCGGTCGGCCAAGGTCAGCAGGGCAAAGAAGATATCGGCGACCGAGTTCGAGCAGACCGTGACATTCTCGTTCCGGGTCAACAACGACGCCTACAATTTCCTGTTCAACTTCTGCTCTAAGGCGTCCGAGTCCTCCGACGGAGTCAACCTTCCCGGTCACCATCATTGCGGAGCCAGCAAGGTCAGGACGAGCTGGTTCCTCGGTTAAGACGAGCGCGCCGCGGCGGCCCGTCCCTGACCTCAGGGGCGGGCCGTCTGCGTGTCCGGGATATGCGGGGTTCCGTCACGCATCGGCGGGAACTGGAACGTGGCCGCCGTGGTGCCCCTGGTCATCTTCGTGATGTCGGCCTCGGGCAGCACCTCGGTGTCGTCGTCGATGATGACTTCCCAGCGGCACACGGGCACCCGGCCCGGCCGGCACCCGCGGCGGCCGGTGCACCGGCCGGATCCTGGCCTTGGGGTTCACCGCCTGCGCGGTCACGTCAAAGGTGCCGTCCTCGATCGCGTGGCACATGCTGACGCACCGGCCGCTCCCCCCAGGGCTCGACATCCAGCAGCGCGCCGCAGGACCGGAGCTGGAAGAAACCGTGGTGCTCGTCGACGACCTCGTACTCGACGTCCATGTAGTGCTGGGCGAAAGCCCGGGTCGAGCTGCAGCTGCTTGAAGATCGCGGGCACGCCGTCACCCTCGATGTTCATGATCCGGCGGATCCGCTCGGTGTAGATCGGGCTCGCGCCGCGCCATTCCTCGATCGCCAGTTCCTCGACCGCCTGCTGGCCGTAGCGCAGTCCGATCGCCGCGAACACCGACCGGTCGAGCAGCTGAGCGATCAGCGCGAACTCGCGGACCAGGCGGACGAGCGCTTCCTTGGACAGGTCCTCGTAGCGGAAGTCGGGATCGAATTCGCCTGAATAGTCCTTGCGCTCAGCCATGTTCTGAACTGTAGTCTGGACAGATGTCCAGCACAACGGACGCTTCCTCGGCCCGGCCGGACTACAGCGGCCCGGATTTCAGCGGCAAGGTGGCGATCGTGACCGGCGCCGCGCAGGGCATCGGGGAGGCGTACGCGCGGGCGCTCGCGGGCGCGGGCGCCGCCGTCGTGATCGCCGACATCAACGCGGACGCCGGGCAGCAGGTCGCGGACCACATCTGCGCCGGCGGCGGCACCGCCGCGTTCGTCCGGACCGACGTCACCGACCCGGAGTCCGCGCGCGGCGATGGCGGCGCTGGCGGCTGACCGCTTCGGCGGCATCGACTACCTGGTGAACAACGCGGCCATCTACGGCGACGATGCAGTTCGACCTGCTGTTGTCGGTGGACTGGGACTACTACAAGCGGTTCATGGGCGTGAACATGGACGGCGCGCTGGCCTGCACCAGGGCCTGCTACCGGGCACATGGCCGATCGCGGCGGCGGCGCGATCGTCAACCAGTCCTCGACCGCGGCCTGGCTGTACTCCAGCTTCTACGGCCTGGCCAAGGTCGGCGTCAACGGGCTCACCCAGCAACTCGCGCACGAGCTCGGCGGCATGGACATCCGGGTCAACGCGATCGCGCCGGGCCCGACCGACACGGCCGCGACCAGGACGGTCATCGGGGGCGTGGCCCAGGACATGGTCAAGTCACTGGCACTGAAGCGGATGGGGCAGCCCGCCGACCTGGTCGGCGCGTGCCTGTTCCTGCTGTCGGACGACGCGGCCTGGATCACCGGGCAGATCCTCAACGTCGACGGCGGGCAGGTCTTCCGGGCATGACCGATCTGCTACGCGTCGGGTTCGTCGGGCTCGGCCAGATCGGCGCAGCCGATGGCGAGCCAGGCTCGCGGACTGGCCCGGCGGCCTGATCGTGTACGATGTGCGGGCCGCCGCCATGGCGCCGCTGACCGCGGCCGCGCGACCGGCGCCGGCGACGTGGCCGAGGTCGCCCGCGGGGCCGACGTGGTCTGCGTGATGGTCCGCGACGACGAGCAGGTCCGGGACGTGGTGCGCCAGGCCGTCGCGGGCGCGCCCGCGATCGTCGCCATCCACTCCACGATCGGGCCTGGCACCGCCGCGGCGCTGGCGGCCGAGTTCGGCCGCCAGGCCTGGAGATCGTGGACGCGCCGGTCAGCGGCGGCTTCATGGGAGCCCAGGACGGCCGGCTCGCGGTGATGTTCGGCGGGTCGCGGGCGGCCTACGACCGCTGCCGTGAGCCGTTCGGCCGGTTCGCCGACCTCATCATGTACATGGGCGAGGCGGGCGCGGGCACTCAGGCCAAGCTCGCTCGCAACCTGCTGCACTTCGTCGCCTTCACCGCCGCCGCCGAGGCGCAGCGGCTGGCCGAGGCGGCCGGCCTCGACCTGCGCAAGCTGGCCAGGGTAGTGCGGCACTCGGACGCCGTGACCGGCGGCGCGGGCTCCATCATGCTGCGGCCCACGACCGCACCGCTGCCGGAGTCCGACCCGCTGTGGCCGGTCCTGCAGCACGTCCGCGCGCTGGGCGACAAGGACCTCACCCTGGCGCTCGAACTCGGCGCCGCGCTCGATGTCGACCTGCCGCTGGCGCGGTACGCCCTGGAGCACTTCGGGACCGGACTCGGGCTGCCGCCCGGCACCGGCAGGCCGCCGGCTGACAGCTGAGGAGGAGTTGCGGGATGCGCTTTGGCGTCGTGTTGTTCACCAGCGATCGCGGCATCACGCCCGCGCAGGCGGCGGCCGCCGCCGAGGCGGCCGGGTTCGACACCTTCTACGTGCCTGAGCACACGCACATCCCGGTCCGCCGGGACGCGCTGCACCCGCGCACCGGGACGCAGGAACTGCCGGACGACCGGTACATGCGCACGCTGGACCCCTGGGTGTCGCTGAGCATGGCAGCGGCCGTCACCCAGACCATCCGGCTGGGCACCGCGGTCGCGCTGCCGGCCGAGCACGACCCGATCTCGCTGGCCAAGACCATCGCGTCGCTCGACCACCTGTCCGGCGGCCGGGTACAGCTCGGCGTCGGTTTCGGCTGGAACACCGACGAGCTGACCGACCACGGCGTCCCGGCCGGCCGCAGGCGCACGGTGCTGCGCGAGTACCTGGAGGCCATGCGGGCGCTGTGGACCGAGGAGGTCGCGAGCTACGACGGCGAGCACATCCGGTTCGGCGGCTCCTGGGCCTGGCCGAAGCCCGCGCAGCCGCGGGTCCCGGTGATCGTGGGCGCCGGCGGCACGGAGCGGAACTTCAGCTGGATCGCCAGGTCGGCCGACGGCTGGCTGACGACGCCGGGCGAGGCGGACCTGGCGGCGAAGGCAGCGCTGCTCGCCCGTATCTGGCGGGACGCCGGCCGGGACGGGTCGCCGCGGGTGCACGTGCTGGCCGGCAAGCCCGACCCGGACACGCTCGCGCACTGGCAGCAGATCGGGGTGACCGACGTCGCCTTCGGCCTGCCGGACCGCTCGCCGGAGGACGTCGTCGGCTACCTCGGCCGGCTGGCGAGCCGGGTCGGGATCGCGCCGGCTGGAGCCAGCTGAGGTGACCAGGACGGCCGGAGCGGCCCCGCCGCAGCTGCTGATCGACGGGCGGCTCCGCGGCGCGGCCGACGGCGCCACCTTTCCCATCCTCAGCCCGGCGACCGGTGCGGTCATCGGCGCGGCGCCGGACGCGGCGGACGAGGACTGCGACGCCGCCGTCGCGGCCGCCCGCCGGGCGTTCGACGAGACCGGCTGGTCGCGCGATCCGCGACTCCGGGCGCACTGCCTGCGCCAGCTCAAGGCCGCCCTGGACAACGAGTACGAGGTCCTGCGTGACATCACGATCGCGGAGGCCGGCGCGCCGCGGATGTGGGTGGACGGGCCGCAACTGCGGGCGCCGATCGACGGCCTGGACTACCTGACCGGCCTGCTGGAGACGTACGAGTGGGAGCAAGACCTCGGCCGGGCGACGCCGCTGGGCCTGCCCGCCAGCCGCCGGCTGTACCGGGAGGCCATCGGCGTGGTCGCGGCGATCACGCCGTGGAACTTCCCGAACCAGATCAACCTCGCCAAGCTCGGGCCCGCGCTCGCGGCGGGCTGCACGGTGATCCTGAAACCGGCCCCGGACACCCCGTGGACCGGGGCGGAGCTCGGCCGCATCGTCGCCACCCGGACCGACATCCCGGCCGGCGTGGTCAACGTGCTGACCGCCAGCAGGGCCGGAACCGGCCGGCGGCTCACCGAAGACCCGCGGGTGGACATGATCTCGTTCACCGGGTCGACCGAGACCGGCAGGCAGGTGATGGCCGCGGCCGCGCCGACGCTGAAAAAGGTCTTCCTGGAACTCGGCGGCAAGTCCGCCGCGGTGGTCCTGGACGACTATGACATCGCCGCGGCCGCGGCGCTGACCGCGTTCACCGCGTGCATTCACGCGGGTCAGGGGTGCGCGCTCACGACCCGGCTGATCGTGCCGCGGGCCAGCTACGGCGACGCGGTCGCCGCCTGCGCGCAGACGATGCGCGGCGTCACGGTCGGCGATCCGGCCGACCCGGCGACGGTCTGCGGGCCGGTCATCTCGGCGGCGCAGCGCGACCGGATCGAGTCGTACCTGGCGGCGGCCGTCGCCGACGGCGGCACCTTCGCCTGCGGCGGTGGCCGGCCGGCCGGGCGGACCGCGGGGTACTGGATCGAGCCGACCGTCATCAGCGGCCTGGACAACCGGGCGCGGGCGGCACGGGAAGAGATCTTCGGCCCGGTGCTCGTGGTGCTGCCGCATGACGGCGACACCGACGCCGTGCGGCTCGCCAACGACTCGCCATACGGGCTATCCGGCGCGGTGTTCGGCGCCGACCTGGACCGCGCCCGGCAAGTGGCCGGGCGGCTGCGCACCGGCACCGTCGGCATCAACGGCGGCGTTTGGTACGGACCCGACGTCCCGTTCGGCGGGTACAAGCAGTCGGGCCTCGGCCGCGAGATGGGCACGGCCGGGTTCGAGGAATACCTGGAGATCAAGGCGGTCGCGGAGCCGGCATGAGCGAGATGGACATGAACCTGGCCGACCTCGTCGGCGCGATCGCGACCGCGCTGCCGGACCGGTGCGCGCTGGTCTGCGACGGCGAGCGGCTCAGCTACCCGGAGCTGATAGACCGCAGCAGCCAGGTCGCGCAGTACCTGATCGGGGCCGGGATCCAGCCGGACGAGACCGTCGGCCTGTACCTGCTGAACTCCGTCGCCTACATCGAGGCGCTCCTCGGCTGCATGCTCGCCAGGGCAATCCCGGTGAACATCAACTACCGCTACACCGGGAACGAGCTGTCGCACCTGTTTGGCGGCGCCCGGCTCGCGGGCCTCGTGGTCGATGCCGAGCACGCCGCCCTGGCCGCGGCGGTCGCTCCGGGCTGCCCGTCGCTGCGCACCGTCCTGATCACCGGCCGCGCGGCCGAGCCGGTAGTGTTCCCCGGCTCGGTCCGGGTCGCGGACTTCGCGACCGCGACCGCGGCCGCCCCGGCCCGGCGGCCGGACAACGGCCGCGGCGGGGACGACAAGCTGATCATCTACACCGGCGGCACGACCGGGCTGCCTAAGGGCGTGCTGTGGCGGCACGAGGACTTCTACTTCTCCGCGCTGGCCGGCGGGAACCACTACGGGCCGCCCCGGCTCAGCGTCGCGGCGATCGTCGCCGCGGCCGCCGAGGTGCCGGCGGCCGGTTACGTGATCACCGCGCCGATGATGCACGGCGCCGGCACGTACACGTTGTTCTCCGCGTTCCTGCTCGGCTCGAAGGTCGTGCTCAGCCGCCGCTTCGACGCCGCGCAGACGCTGCGGCTGGTCGCGGCCGAGCGGGCGATGGCGCTCGCGGTCGTCGGCGACGCGATGGCGCGGCCGCTGGTGGACGAGCTGGCCGGCCATCCCGGCGAATACGACCTGTCCTCGCTGTTCATCTTCGGCTCCGGCGGCGCGCTGCTCTCGCCCAGCGTGCGGGCGCAGCTTCAGCAGCTGTACCCGGACCTGTACATCACCGATCGGTTCGGCGCCTCCGAGACCGGCACCGACGGCCAGCTCGACCGCGGCGCGGACGGCAGGCAGCGGCTCGGGCACAGCGGCAACATCCAGGTGCTCGACGACGCGCTGCGCCCGGTGCCGCCAGGGGGGACCGGGCGGATCGCCAAGTCCGGCCACGTGCCGCTGGGCTACCTCGGCGACGACCAGGCCACGCGCGCTACGTTCCCGGTCATAGGCGGGGTCCGGTGGGCGCTGCTCGGCGACCTGGCCAGGGTCGAGGAGGATGGCTCGATCGTCGTGCTGGGCCGGGGCTCGACCTGCATCAACACGGGCGGGGAGAAGGTCTTCCCGGAGGAGGTAGAGCAGGTACTGAAGGCGCACCCGGCCGTGCTGGACGCGGTCGTCGCCGGGGTCGCGGACGAGCGGTTCGGCGAACGGGTGGCCGCGGTCGTCGCGCTCCGGCCGGACGCCGCGGCGAGCGCGGACGAGCTGCGGTCGCACTGCCGGGAGAGCCTGGCCGGCTACAAGGTGCCCGCCAGGATCGAGTTCGTGCCGGTCGTGGTGCGCTCGCCCAGCGGGAAGGCCGACTACCGGTGGGCCCGCGGCGTGCTGGCCGCTACAACGACTGCAGCACCCGCATCCGGTCCGTCCGCGACCTGATCCCGGCGCTGGTCGCGCCGGCCACGGCGTCGAAGCCGTGCGGCAGGCCAGGATGCACGTGCAGCTCGGTCGAGACACCGGCTGCACCCAGCCGCCGGGCGTACTCGATGTCCTCGTCCCGGAAGATATCCAGCTCGCCGACCTCGATGTAAGCCGGCGCGAGACCGCCGAAGTCGGTGAGCCTGGCCGGCGCGGCCGTGGCCGGCACGTCGTCCCGACCGCGCAGCTCGCCTAGCAGCGCCCCCCATCCCGTCATGTTGCTGTCGTAGGTCCACGTGATGAACGGGACCAATGCCGGATCGGGGACGACGTTGCGGTCATCGAGCATCGGGTAGATGAGGATCTGCCGGGCGACCGGCACCCCGCGATCCCTGGCCAGGATCGCGGTGCCCGCCGCGAGCCCGCCGCCGGCGCTGTCGCCCATGACCGCGATCCGCGCCGGGTCGATGCCGTACCCGGCCACGTGCTCGTGCAGCCAGGTCAGAGCCGCGAAGCAGTCCTCCACCGGGACCGGGTGCGGGTGTTCTGGTGCCAGCCGGTAGTCGACCGACAGCACCGGCACCCCCGTCTCCGCAGCGTATGTCGCGGTCGCCTTGTCGTAGAGCTCCATGCTCCCGAGCACCATGCCGCCGCCGTGGATGTACAGGACCGCCGAACCCGGTGGCTCCGCTTCCGCCCGCTGGAACAGGCGCGCGGCGAGCGTCGCGCCTTCGTAGCCGGGGATCTCGACGTCGGTTCGCTGCACGCCGGTCACCTCCGGCAGCCCGGCCGCGAGCAGCGCGAGCCCGGCGTCCCCGGTCTCGCGCAGCATCTTCCAGTCGCCGGCGGGCGCCGGGTTGGCCGTCAGCGCCTCCGCGAGCGGGGCGAAGACCACGTCGAACTCAGGGTCGTAGGAGAAGCTCACGGGCGCTGCCTCCGGCTGTCGTCGGGTTTGTCAGCCACTGTGCCGCAGTATGGCGCGACGGGCCAGCCGGACGGCGGGGCTCACATTCCCCCGGGTTAGCCCGCATAGGCGCGAATTGGCCGCCAAGCCCCATCGACACGGCGGATGCGAACAGGCCAGGATGATCTTCTTTCGGTCAGTAATGGGCAGCTCACTGAGCGTAACGTCAGTTCGAGCGGCCGATCTCCTGGAATCAGACCGGCCCGTCTGGTGGCCCATCCGGACCGGCAGGCCCGTCCGGCGACATCGGCCCATCAGGGCCAGCGGGCCCGTCCGGCGACATCGGACCGTCCGGCGATATCGGACCGTCCGGCCCGGCCGGACCTTCGGGTGACGTCGGGCCGTCAGGCCCCGCCGGACCGTCGAACGCGACGGTCGTGCAGTCGACGGGCCCGGTGACGCTGACCCCCGCCAACTCCGGGGTCACTGTCCTGACGCTGCCGCTGTCACCAAGCAGTTCCACGAACTACGTGATCTTCGCGAACGCGGGGCTGAAGGGGCCGGCCTCGGCGCGACGGTCACCTGCACGCTGCACGCGGGCGGAGCCATCGACACCGAGACCAACATGGGTCTGCTCGGCCTCACCCGCAGCCAGCTGGTGCTCTCGGGCGACGCGACGCTCTCGGGTGCCACGAACGTCACGGTCAGCTGCACGTCGAACAACAACGCCATCGTGGCTACCTCGGCGAACATCACCGCCATCCAGGTGGGGTCGCTGAGCTAGCAGCGCTAGCACAACGGCTGCGGGCCGTCACCTCTCACCGAGGTGGCGGCCCGCAGTTCGTTGTGCGCGGGTTACCGGTCAGCTGGTGACCTTGACGCTCGCCGTTGTCGCCACGCCGTTGGCGAAGCCGGCCAGGTGCGCGGTGACCCGGCAGCTGATCTTCTTGCCCTTATCCGCCTTCGGCAGTTTCAGCGACGACTTGGTCGCGTGCTTGATGACCTTGCCGTTGAGCAGCCACTGGTAGGTGAACTTGGCGCCGCGTGGCCAGGTACCGGCCCTGACGGTCTCCACCTTGCCGACCTTGTGCCTACCAGCCAGGCCGGGCTTCTTGGACGGCTTCAGCGCCTTGCCCAGGATGACCGTCGCCGACTTGCTGGTCATAGCGGCGCTCACCGGTCCGGATCCGTCGTGCACGGTCGCCCGGCAGGCCAGCGCCTTCTTGTAGGACGAGCCTGGCACGACGATGCTCGCGCCGGTGCCGATGCTCGCGCCGTTGGCCAGCCAGGTGTAGCTCGCGACGACGCCGAAGTCGAGCCTGCCCTCGCTGCACGTCTCCTTCTGCCCGGCCTGATGCGGACCGGAGATCACCGGCACCACGGCTACCGGGTTCACGGTGTACGCGAGCGGCAAGGACGTCGACCCGTTGAAGTCCGCCCCGTCAGCCGGGGTAAACGTGGCGGTGATGTCGGTGCCGCCAGGCGCGCTCGGCAGGAGCGACGTCGTGCTGAGCGACGCCACGCCGCTGGAGTTGACGGCGACCGCGGCGCCCACGTTGAAGCCATCCTGGAGGAACTGGACCATGCCGCCCGGGTGCGAGCTGTCCGCCGCGGCCTCCGTGGCGGTCAGCGTGACCGAGGCGTTCTGCTGGGCCGAGCCCGACGGGCTGGCGCTGACCTCGGTGGTCGTCGCCTGGGCGGACGGACCAGTGTCCGGGTAGATCTCCTCCCACGTGCCCGCGGTCGTATTCACCATGACGTCCGCGTCCCAGTAGCTGGACGTCCCGGTACCGACGCCGCCGGGTCCCGACGTGCTCACCCGCAGCTGGAAGACGTTGGCGTAGCCAGCCTGAGTCTGTACCGTCGCCGACTGGATGAACGTCGCCAGGTTGGCGTCCGTGGCGCTGAGGGTCACCAGCGGATTCGGATTGCTCTTCAGCGTCCCCGGCGCGGTCGTGCTCGGGAAGACCGTCGCCGCGGAGCCGAGCGCGTTGAACCAGTTGCCGGTCGGTGCACCGGGGGTCGGCGCCGCGAAGGTCAGCGTCGCCTTGGTGCCGCCGGTCGTGTCCGCGCCCGACGCGAGGACGAAGTCAAACAGGTGGCTGAGGTTATTGCCGCCGAAGACCTGCTGCCCGGCCGCATTGAAGAACTGCAGCGTGCCGATCGCTTGCGGGTCCGGCTCCCACGGCGGCGTGGTGGCCGCCGACGCGGGCAGCGCCAGCAATGGCAGCGCTACCGCCGCCATGGCAGTGATCGCGCCCATCGCGACGGATCTATTTAGTCGCACGGTTAGGTGTTCCTCTCAGTGATCTTCTTTGCGCTGCTGGCCGGAGTTGTTCGTCAGCTGGCCGATCGGCGGCGCAGTCTGGAGTAGACGGTGAGGCCTGCCCAGACCAAAGCGAACGCCCCTACCCCGATGCCGGCCAGCGCGAAGCCGCTGAGGCCGGCCGGGGAGTCGTTGGCCGCGAGGCTGGTAGCACCGTTGGCGGCTGAGCCGCCCGAAGTAGAGCCGACCGACGGCTGCTCGCCAGCGGAGCCGCCCCCGGTCCCGGCGCTGCTGCCCGCGATCGTGCCTGGCACCTTGCCGGCCTTGCCCGCCGTCTCCTGCTTCGCGAGTTCCTTCTTCGGCAGCGAGACGGTCTCCATGGACAAACCCCGGCCCTGGCTGCACGAACCGCCACCGCCCTCGACGAGGGTCCAGTTGGCGCCACTCACCCGCAGGATCGCCGCCGCGTAGGGCGTCTGCAGCTGCGGCTTGTCTTTGGCCGTGTACATCATCCGGATCTCCAGCAGCCCGTCCCAGTGCTCGGGATAGGCCTGCGTGAAGCCCAGCAGCGGCTGGTCGGCGTTGGTGGCCTGGACAACGGGATGGTCGGGATTGCTGAAGGCAGACCCGCCGGTCAGCAGGCTGCCGCTCCAGTCACCCGGGTCGACGTACTGGATGGGCTGGTAGGCCCACAGTGCTACGCGCCCGCCCGCGCCGCGGTATCCGGCCGGTGACTTGGCCGACGAGATCGTCTTCCAGGCGAACGGCACTGTGTCCAGACTGCCCGAGGTGACCGGCTGATTGCTCCGGTTGCAGAACGTGATCCAGCCGTCGATGCCCGGATCGGTGAAGGGCACCTTGCCCGTTGCGCCGGCGACGGACGCGGACGCGAACGGCGCGGCCGCCAGCAGCCCGCCCAGCGCGATCGCCGTAACGGTGACCGCCGCGCGTGCGCGGCGAGCAAAGGGGCTCATGACTTCACTCCTTGTGGGGTTTGCTTGACGCTCGCGCCGCGGGGCTTGGGCGCCCGGACCAGCCGGCGCCAGTTGCGCGCGATGATGAAGACGAGCAAGGCGATCACGATTGCGAGCAGGATCCAGGGCACTGGTCCACACGGTCACGCTCGCGGTCGTGACGTGGATGCCCGGGTTGACGTCGCCGCGCAGGCCCTGCGGGGCGAGCCGGACGATGGCGGTCACCCAGACCTCCGGCAGCACAGCCGGGACCCGGGTCTTGCACCTGGTAGGAGCCGCCGGGCAGCAGCAGCGGTACTGGCTTGCAGGCCGGCGGCATGCCGGGATCGAGCCGAACAGCCCGTGCACCCGGACCTGCTGGCTGGCCCCGAGCAGCGCGTTGCCGGTGTTGCGGACGGTGTACGAGATCGTGACGACGCCGGTGGCGAACGGATTCGAGGCTGGCCGGAGTAGCTCGCGTGAAGCTTCTCGATGCTGAGCTGCGGCCGCAGCTGGCCCGCTGACCCGGATGATCACCCGGGTGGCGATGCGCTGCTCGAGCTTCCAGCTTTCTGGCTCTTGCCCTTCACCAGGCCGGTGAGCGAGACGATGACGGCGCCCGCGTGGTCGCCGGGACTGGCGTTGGCGGGCACCTTCAGGCGGAACGGCAGGATGATCGTCGTTCGCGCGGGCACCGTAATTTGCAGCGCCGTTGCTCGCCCCGACCGTTGAGCCAGGCGCCCACCTGCTTGCGGACCGCCGACTCGCGGCGCATAGGCGAAAGCACCGTTCGACCCGTTGCTGCGCATCGACGGTGTACACGTTCAGCGTCAGCGGCTTCGTCGGCGAAGTTGACGATGGCGATGTGGTCCTCGATGCTGCCGCCCGGCGACGCGTCGTAGGTGAAGTACGGCCGGCCGTCGAGCTTGGTGGCCGAGGCGGGGCCGGCCCCGAAGGCGGCCTTCGGGGCTGGCCTGGCCGTGGCGGCGATGGAAGCCGCCGCCGGCTGGGCCGGGGCGGCCTGCGCCGCCACTGCCGGCGCGGCGGCAACGAGGATCAACCCCGCCGTCAGGGACACAAGGAAGCGCATGGCGCAAGTGAATCCATTCGAATCGAAGTCGCAGCAAAGACAAGGTGAACGAAGGCCGACGAGGATGCGGTTAGCCGGGCAGATGCTGCTGCGCTGGCCGGCTGCCCGCGGCTCCGAGGGGCGGGCAGAGGTGGTCCCTCTGCCCGCCCCGCTTACGCTGAGTTAGGCGCTGGCTGCGCTTAGCCCACGGTGAAGGTGATGGTGCCCGTGAACAGCCCCGGCTCGGTGGAGGTCGGAGCGATCAGGGTGAGCGTGCCGTTCAGCGTGTCGGTACCGAGGCCCGCGGTGGCCGTCGCGACGGTGTGCGCCGTGGCGCCGCCGAGGCCCTGGTGCCCGCGCAGGCCCCGCCCGAAGGCGCGACCGCCGGGCTGGCAGCCGGGTTGTCAGTGGTCGTGACGGTTCCGGCGAAGCCAGCGACCGGGGGTGCTGGTCGAGGCCGGTCAGGCCGACGTTCTGACCGCAGATGAGGCTGCCGGGGTTGGAGCCGCCATCGGTCAGGTTGCTGGCCAGTGCCGTCACCGTCCACGGCAGGTCGCCGGAACGAGTGTCGACCACCGGGATGTTGCTGAATGCCGTCGCGGTGCCGCTGTACTGCGGTCAGCGTCGAGTTCAGCGCCAGGGTGCCCAGGTTCAGCGGGTTCGCCGGCGGTGTACGGAGTGGTGATCACCAGGGTTCCGACCGGGATCGTCGCCTCGATGTTCTGGGTGTCCGTGCACTGCGAGCCGGTCTGCGCGCACGCGCCGGTCTGCGCCGCCTGCAGGACGAACTGCTGCGCAGCCGACGTGCGACGACTCGAACTGAGCCGTGTTGGTCGGCGTGAACATCGCCACGATCGAGTGCGCACCCGCGGCCAGGCCGGCCGGGATGTCGAACGTGGCCGTGCCGGTGGCGTCCGGGGTCACCCGCGTGGTGTTGAGCGGCGTGGCGGAGCCGTTGTCGAACCACGACACGGTTCCGGCCTGCACCGGGGTACCCGGCGCCGGGGCGGTCGGACCCTCGACGACCGTCGAGCTCAGCTTGATGTCGTGCCCGCAGTGCCGTTCTGGGTGACCGCCAGGCTGGTCGCCGTCGGCGTCGACGGCGGGTTGACCGTCACCGTCGTCGATGCCCGTCGAGCCGCTGAAGTCAGCGGTGTCGGTGGGCGTGAAGGTCGCGGTCAGGTTGTGCGGTGCCGGTCGGTGGCGAAACTGGTGGACATCGTTGCCACCCCGCTGCCGTTGACGGCCACGCTGCCAAGGTCGGTCGCGCCGTCCTTGAAGTCGACCGAGCCCGCCGTCGGCGGGGCCTTCGGTCGCGGTCAGCGTCACCGTCTGTCCGGTCGCGGCGGTGCTCGGCACGGCCGACAGCGTGGTGGTGGTCGGCGGTCACGGCCGCCGGGTAGACCTGCGTCCAGGAGCGTCGCCGTTGACCAGGACGTCGGCGTCCCAGTACGGCCGACGTTGTCGCGGTGCCGACGCCGCCAGGCCCGGTGGTGAGCAGGCGGATCTGGTACATGTTGGCGTAGCCGGTGCGCCGTCTGGGCGGGCACGCTGGCGATGAAGTTGGCCAGGTTCCCGTCCGACGCCGTCAGGGCTGTCGACCGGGTTGGCGGAGGTGTTCAGCGGCGGTGGTGCAGCTCGCGTTCGGGAAGCAGTCGCCGCCGAGATCGCAGCTGGCCGTGAAGAAGTTGCCGGTGGCGACGCCGGGCATCGGCTGCCGCGAACTCAGCGTCGCCTTGGTGCCGCCGGTGGCGTCCGGCGCTCGACGCCTGGGCGAAGTCGAACAGGTGGGTGAGGTTGGTTCCGCTGGTCACGACCTGACCGGCGGAGTTGTAGAAGGTCAGGGTCCCGAGCGCTTGCGGGTCGGGCTCCCAGGGCGGAGTCGTCGCTGCGTTGGCGATGCTGGCCGTGGCAGCGAGAACCCCGCCGGCGATCGCCAGCACCGAAGCGCTGGAGATCGCCCGGCGGAGGTTCAGCTTCATAGCGAGAGATACCTTTCTGTTCTCTGTGACAGAGGAAGACTCGTTCTATGTGCTATGAGGACGGTGGCTAGCAGAGCCGTCCGTCAGCCGCGAAGGCTCACGGACCGCCCGACGGTCGGGACGTAGGCCGGGACGATGCCGGCCGCGGAGATGTCCGCCTGACCAGCCGCGGTCGCGAAGAACGGCGGACCGCCGGGACCGAAGGTCACGCCGCCCACGGTGACGCAGCCGGTCTGGCCGGACAGGCAGGGGTTGTAGAACAGCGTGCGCACCGCGTTGAGCGTGCCGCCCGGCTGCCACACCGTGGTCGAGGTGACGTCCGAGTCGCGGAAGTAGATGTACAGCGGACGGGAGACGTCAAACAGCGCGTTGCTGTCGGACGGCGGTGCCGGTGGTGACGAGCTTCACCGCGGGCTTGATCGTGTTGCTGGCCGCAGCACACGCGGCCGGGGCTGGAGGTGTTGATGGCGTTCAGGGCGCAGCTCGGGTCCCTGAAGTAGCCGCCGACGCCGTTGGAGGTGCCGTTGCTGAGCAGGCCGAGGAACAGGTTCAGCCTGCCGCCGGACATCGGCTCGATCGCGTCGACCGGGCTGGACTGCGCGGCGATCGCGGTCGGGTCGTTCTCCTCACCGGTCGACACGCAGGAGCCCGGCGTCGTGACCCCGATGTCGGCCAGGAAGGTCGTGCGGGTGCCGGATCCGACCTGCGGGATGATCGGGATGATGGTGTTGGCGGAGGTGCCGCCGACCGAGGTCCACGTCGTGTCGGTGCAGGTGTAGATCGCCTTCAGCTGCTGCGCCGACAGCGGCACGGCGTTGGTGGTCTGGCCGCCAGCATCGCCAGCGGGTCGGTCCCGACCTGGATGCTGTCGAAGGCGCTCGACAGCGGGCCGGCGCCGGACGCGCTCGTCGGACCCTCACACGCGGAGGCGCGGGCGAAGGTGATGAAGTGGCTGGTGTCGGCCGCGAGCGCCTTCGCGCCCGCGCCCGACCCGTTCGGCCGCTGGACCGGGGAGACCCCGGCCCGGATCACGATCGTCGGGTTGAGGGTGCAGGGCTGGTCGGCGTGCGGTGCGTCGTCTGGTTGCCGGTACCCGCCGTCCCGCCGTCGCCAGGCGCGCACTGGCCGGTGCCGACACCCTGCGGACCATAGGCCAGGCGGGCGTTGGCGTCTGCGGTTGCGTCGAAGTTGATGAGCTTGAACTTGTTGCCGCCGGTGTTGTAGCCCGGGTCGCCGAGCACGTCGCCGTCGGCGACGAAGTCCACGAGGTACTGCAGGGTGTCGGATCCCACCCCGACGACGTCCTTGTTCGTCGGCGCGTAGTCCGCGAAGGCGGGCTGTATCGCCATGCCCGCCAATCCGACGAGCATTCCGGCGACCGCAAGACCCGCTTTGAGCTTGCCGTATCGCATGCTGCCTTGCCTTTCCGCCCTGGTAGGGCGTGTAGTGCGGAACTTCCGCAGTGACCATGGCAGCCGTGAATGCCGGCGAAGAGCTTTTCAAGTGAACAAACAGTTAAGGAGGGACATGGCGCGGACTACGAGGTCAGGCTCGCCTGCAATTGACGGCGCAACTCCGGAATTACGCGGCGCGGTATTCCGGCGATCAGGCGAGATTTGGCAAGAGCAGCATTGCGTAGCTCGTGGTAATCCACAGCAATGCCAGCACGGCCGGCAACCCGATCACCCACAGCTGCCAGCCGGTCCAGCGGGTATAGGCCCACGCCAGTCCCGCGCTGACCACCACCAGCGCCTCCGAGCCACAGCACGAGCGGGAAGAGGATCCCGGTGTCACCGGCCATCGGCTTGTCGATGGCCAGCTCCGCGGCGGCCTGGCCGCTCGGTGCCGGCTGGACGCTGCCCGCCACCAGCGTCGCGTCGGCGTAGATGACGTGGTCGGGTGCCCAGCCGTTGCGCCATCCGGTGCCCGCGCTGGTGATGAGCGTGATGCTGGCCGGCCCGGCCTTCGCCGCCGGACGGGACCGGGTCGCCGGGCCCGCGCACGTCGAGCACCCGGAAGACGAACTTGCCCTGCCCGGTGGTGACGAGCGATGGGCGCGCCCGGCTTGAGGTTGTGCACGCCGCGGAACGGCCCGCCGAACATCACGCTGCGCCCGTAGATCTGCGAGTTACCGGCCTGACCGGGCAGCGGGCTGGTGGGCAGGTGGCCCGGCCCGCTGGCGAGATCCTCGGACGAGGTGCCCTCGACGATCACCTCGCTCAGGCCGATGGTCGGGGCTTGCAGGTACGCGATCGGGGTGCGCGGCGCTATCTTGCCGCCGAGCGGCACCGTGGCCTGCGCCAGCTCATACCGTAGCTGGCTGTACAGCACGTGCTGGGTGTGGTTTTCCTGCAGGCCGGAGAAGAAGAGCGCGTAGAGCACGAACCAGAGGCCGAGCACGGCCGATGGCCGCGCAGCATCACCACCGCGACGGCGCCGGCCGGCGGCAGCGGCACCGGCTTCGGCCGCGCGGCCGGCCGCGGAACCGGCGGCGCGGGTCGCGGCTGCGGCGCGGGCCTCGCCGGCCGCTGTCCGCCGGGGTCCGCTCCGGTGCGCCTGCTCGCGGGCGGCTCCTGGACGGTGAAGTCCGTCACTTGCGGTTCCACCGGCCGGGTCAGCTGCCAGGCGCCGTAGGCGAGGGTGGCGCCGATCAGCGCGATCAGCAGCACGAGCGGCAAGATCGCGCCCGACACGGCGGAGACGACGTTGGCCGTGGTGGCGATCGGCTGCGTCCTCGTCGAGCCCGGCGTGGCGGTCTCGGTCTGGATACCGGTCGACGGCGACGGGCTGCTGGCTGGTGCCCGGCGATCCAGAGGCAGGCTGGCCGCCGGTGCCGGTTGACGACTCGCGGACGGCGTCGGGGTCGGCGAGTGCTGACGGCGCGCCGCCCGTCTGACCGCCGGTCACCGACGGGACCTTGCTGTTCTGCGCGGCTGACGTCCGCGGCTGCCGCCTTGGTGTAGGCCACCATCTTCGCCGCTCCGTTGGCGGCGGTCAGCGGCAGGTAGCCGGGTGGCAGCTGGCCGTTGCCGAAGCCGCGCGCTGACCGGCGCCGGCCGCGAAACGCGAGGAACTTGCCGAGGTCGTTCGCGAGCGACCTGGGCACGCCGTGGCGTCGGCACGTCGGTCGAGATCAGCATCGTGCCGGGATACGCGGCCTTGCCTGCCGCCGGCCGTGCGCATCTTCGCGTACGGCACCGTCCACGAGCCGGCCTTGTTGTCGGGCTGTCATCATCTTGCAGCGCGGCGCGCATGCGAGGCTGTCCGTAGGAGCGACGAAGCGTACGGCCCGCGGCAGATGCTGAACTTCGCGTCCGACGTGCTGACCCGCCCTGCGTCTCCAGGCGACGCCGTGTGCAGGCCGAATCGGTCCGCGTCGGCCAGGCTGGTGATGCCGAGGATGAACGTCTCGCCGGGAAACTCCTGCCCGACGGCTGGTAAAGGACGGGAATGGCCCGGCAGTGTTGCAGTCGACCTGCGAGTCGCTGAGGTTGAACTGCAGATCGAGCGTGATCGTCGCCATCGACTCGACCGGCGAGGCCACCAGGCGGAGGCACGGACACGGGCGACTGCGCCAGGCAGGGGTTGCTGAGCTGAACCAGACCGGCGGCACGTACGTGTCGAGCAGCGACCACTGCGTCACCGGCAGCTTGATGCCCTTGTACTCGGGTTGACGACCATGCCCCACGGATCGGGCTTGCCGTTCAGCCAGGCCCGCGCCTCCGGATCAGCGTTGATGTAGGAGGTCAGCGCCCACATCAGCGTCGGAGTCGCCGGACATCGCCAGCAGCGTCGCGGGCAGACGCTCCGGCCATCTTGCCGATCAGCTGCGCCGGGATATCGGGGTTCAGCGCCTGGAATTCCGGGTCGTCGGCGATGTTCAGCGGGTTCGGCTGACGGGTCGCCGGGTTCTGCAGCGCCGTGTCGTTCTGCTGGACGCCGGTATCGCCGGGTAGGACTCGGTCAGCAGCTTGGCGAGCAGCCGGGCGTCGAGTCGCACCGTCGTGTAGGGCTTGCCGAACTGGTTCACGATGTCGAACACGATCGCGAACCCGGTGACCGCGGTCGGCGCCTGCACGACGTGAGCCGGTGAACGGCGATCGTGGGCGGTGCTCCCTGGAATACCGCGTCGGTCTACCCGGCCGCGAGCTGCTTGATGAGCACTGCCTGCTGGAGCTGGTTCTGCGCCTCCGGCTCGCCGAGCACGACCTGCTCGAGCGCGAATGCAGCTTCTTGTTCAGGCAGAAGTGCGGCGTCCACTGCTGGGTGGCCTCGAGCATCAGGTAGGAGCCGTAGATCTGCACCGGCGACGACGCGTTGGCGAGCGAGCACGCGGGCAGCGCGGACGCGAACGTGAGCGGCACGACGATCCGGTTCTGCCAGTTCGACGCGCTCCACCAGAGCTGGCCGCTGACCGCCAGGGCCTCCTGGCCACTCTCGCCCGCCGGGCCCATCTGGCCCAGCGTGCCGGCGTCGGCGCCCTCGCGAGCACAGCGCGAAGGCCTGCGCGGCCAGCATCAGACGGCGGCCGGTCGGCCGGCGGCAGGCTGTGGGCAGCCGGGTCGCAGCTGATGCCCATGATCGGGATGACCACCAGCGCGCACGGGACAGTACTGGAGCACCCCAGCGACTGGTTGGTCTCCGCGGTGGTGATGCGGAACGTCGGCCGATCCGTCGCCGCTGAGGTTCGTAGACGCCGTAGGTGGTGTTGCCCGGCGCCAGGGCGTTCACGATGCTCTGCGCCTCCGGCGGCAGCCCGGCGCAGCCCTTCGGGCCGATGCTGTACGGTGCCCGCCGGCGGCGACGAACGGCACCCAGTGCTGGGTCCCGGTCGTCGAACTGAGCTGCACGCCGGCGGGCAGCGTTCGCCGGGACGCCCACCGACGCGGCCCGCGGTCTGCGGCCGAGGCGTACAGGTCGAGGCGGTAGGGCGGGAACGGGAAGTTGCCAACCTGCGAGTTGTTTGGCACGCAGGCTGGACGCGCTCGGCCGGGGTCTGCGTCCAGCACGTCTGCGGGGTGATCGGGTTCTTCCCGACGGTGGCCGTCGCCGAGCCCCGGCACATCATGAGTACGACCGGGTACTCCTCCTCCGAACGCCAGCTCGGAGGTCTGGATCCGTCGGCGATGTCCGCCGGTCGGGTGCGCGCCGGTCCACGAGACATCGATCTCCTGGCCGTCGCGCAGCTCCGTCGTCTGGCTCACCGTCGCGGTGAACGTCCGCGTGTCGACCACCTGGGTCTGGCCGTTGACGAGGTTGACCCGGCTGATCTTCTCGGTCTTCGTGAACGTGCCCGCGACCGCCGCCGCGGCCGCTGGCTTGGCCACCGGCCGGCCCGGCGCCGGCCGCGGCCCCCAGGACCAGCGCGGCCAGCGCGGTCAGCAGCTCCAGGCTGGCGAGCCGGCGCGAAGTCAGCCGAACTCTCGTCCGCTTGCTCATGCGCCAGGCCCCCGCCCGGAGCCGCCGGGTTGGCGCGACTGACGGCGCCTAGCGATGATCGGCGGCAACGCGAGCAGCAGCAGCACTTCCAGTCCCGGCCAGTACCGCGAGCAGACCGCCGTAGCCGTTGCCCTCGGACGAGGCCAGCGACGTGGGCGTGCCGACGAGGGCCTGGCTACCAGTGGCGGTGCTGCCGCCGGGCGCGGTCCCGCCGGTCGTGCCGCCGGGCGCGCCGGCGTTCGTACCGGTGCCGGTGGACGTCCCGGAGGACGGGCCGGTCGAGCCCGTGCCCGTCGACGACGTCGAAGTCGGCGAGCTGGAGGTCGGCGCCGGCGGCTTCCCGTTGTGCGGATTGCCGATGGCACCGACGGCGATGCTCGGCTGACACGGCCCCTGGCCGGACTTGTCGCAAGCTGGCGGCTCCTGCGCAATCTGAGCCAGGAAGTTGCCGTTCGGATGACCGGCCCAGAACGTCGGGTTGTGGCACTGGGTCGCGATGTTCAGGTTAGCGATCTGCGACGTGCTTGTCGGCGGTGTGCAGCTTGGACATCTGCGCGAAGCTCGCCTGGGCCAGGTTGATCGGCAGCGGCGAGTAGCCGAGCTGGCCCATCTCGGCCTGGCCGCCGCAGATGTCCCAGTCGATAAATTCCGCGAGCGTTTGCCGCTTGGGGGTCGACATCCGCTGATCGGTCGGCGAGGTCGGGATGATCATGTAGGAGTACGACGACATCGCATAGGTTCGCTTGTCAGGGTTCGTATAGACGTTGCTCAGCTTCTGCAGCAGGTAGTTCGGCGAGCTCTTGTCCAGGTTGATCTGCGCCTTGGTCAGCGCGACCGCGACGTTGTACTGCGTCGGCGCGGTGAAGTACCCGGCCTGGTTCTCCAGCAGCGCGGTCGGCCAGCCGTTCACGCAGCCCGAACACTGCGTATTCAGCGCGTAGGAGTACTCGTCGAATCCGATGGCTCCGTTGCCGGCCGCCGACGGTCACGAAGTTGATCACGCCGTCCGAGCCGTTCTCGGCGATCTGGTTGCCCGACCGCGGCCAGTACTCGGTGAAGTCCTTGCCCGGTGCCGCGCCCAGTTCGTTGGACGGGACCTTGGCGAACGAGCGCCACATGCTCGGGAACTCGGTGTCGAGGTAGCGGGTGAACTGGGCGGTCGACCCCGAACCCTCGGAGTGCACGACCGGGATGATCGGCGTCGACGGCAGCTTCGTGACCTCAGCGCCGCCGGTCAGCCAGAAGTGACCGTTGTTGTCCTTCGTGATCGCCGGGTCGTCCCAGTTCGTGATCGCGCCGTGAAGATCTTGGCGAGCGTCTGGCCGGACAGCCGCAGGCTGTCCACCAGCTGGCCGGCCGACGCGGATCTGATACGGGAACGAGGTGCCACCCGCCACGATCGGCAGATAGACGTACGGGCGGCAGTTCGATGGCGGGTTGATGTTCTGGCACGCGCTGTCGTTGGTGCCGGTCAGCGGGTCGGTGCCCTGGAAGCCGATGTCGCTGACGGCGAAGTCGTTGGTGTAGTTGCGGAAGTCGGTCCGCCCCTGGGCCGAGCCCGAGTCCGTGAAGACGACCTGCAGGCCCTCGCTGCCCTGGACGTTGGAGATCCAGGTTGACGGCGTTCGCCGACCCAGCTCGACCCCGATCCGTTGATCTGGGCGGTGGCGGGACCGGCGGCCGCTGCGCTCGGATCGGCCTGGGCAGTGCCCGCGGCGATGAGCGGGATCGCGGCGAGCGGGATCGCAGCGGCTAGGGCAAACAGGCGACGCATGGCGGATCCTTGGTATGCGTGGGGTTGACGCGAAGGAAGAGGACGGCGGGATCGGTGCGCGCGCGCGCTCATCGGCGGGCCACCTTGCTGCGGGCGAGGAGCCGGGCGGCAACGAACAGGATCAGCACGCATCGCCAGCAGGACGACGCCGGCGGCGAAACCTCGCTCGATGAAGTTCGGCTCGCCGCTGCGGACCGCGGTGAAGATGAACAGCGGCAGCGAGTTCATCGGGTTGTTGAACGGGTTGAAGTTGAGAACGTGGAGGCGCCGGAGGTGATCAGCACCGGTGCCGTCTCGCCGACGGCCCGGGCCATGCCCGAGGATGACGGCGGTGGCCAGGCCGGACCGCTGGGTCGGGATGCACGACCCGCCACACGGTCCGACCACTGGGTCGCGCCCAGCGCGAGGCTGGCTTCCCGCAGGCCGCCCGGCACGACTCGCAGCTGCGACGTCCGCCGATCGGGCGATGATCGGCAGCATCATGACGCTCAGGGCCACGCCGGCAGCGAAGCCGCTGCGCTGGAAGCCCAGGGCAATGATCAGGAACGTGTAGATGAACAGTCCGGCAAGGATGTCCGGCAGCGCGGTCATGGCCTCGACCACGGTCCGGACGACCCTGGCGAGCCGGCCGCCGACCTCGACCATGTAGATCGCCGTGCCGATGACCGAGCGGCAGCGAGATCGCGGTGGCGATGCCGAGCTCGATCAGCGAACCGACGATCGCGTTGCAGGATGCCGCCGTGGGTCAGCGGCGCCGTCCAGGCGCCGCCCCGACGTCGGACTGGGTGAAGAAGTTCAGGTGGTGGACCGCGGTCCAGCCCCGGATGATGATGTAGCCGACCGCCGAGACCAGCGCGGCGCCGACGACGCACGCCGCGCCGGTGATGACGGCCGTCCACAGCCGGTCGATCACGATCGTGCCGCGGGTGCGCCAGCGCGCTCACGCGCCGCGAACATCGCCAGGAAGCACGACGAACCAGCAGATCAGGAAGCCGATCGTGCCGCTGAACGGCAGCATCTGCTCGTAGAGCAGCCAGACCAGCCCGGCCGACCCGACCAGCGAGCCGCCCAGCGCCAGCCAGTAGTCGGTGGTCCGCTCCGTCACCGCCCGCGGCCGGTCCCATCGCGTCATCCGCGCCACGCTGGCTGGGTCACGGCCGGCTGGAGCTCGGGCGGGCCGGCGCTGGCGAAGCTGGTCATGGCGCTCAGATCTCCGTCAGAGCGCCGCTGCGGCTGCGGTTGACGATGATCGCGGCGATGGTGTTGACGACGATGGTGATCACGAACAGCACGAAGCCGGCCGCCAGCAGCGCGGACAGCTGGCCGGACGTCGCCTCGCCGAAGAAGTTCGCGATCAGCTGCGCGGTCGTGATCCCGCCGTTCTCCAGCGGCCGGAACTTGACGTCGGTGTCGAGCGACAGGATGAGCAGGACGGCGACCGTCTCGCCCAGCGCACGGCCGAGGGCCAGCATCGTGCCGCCGACGATGCCGCCGCGGCCGAACGGGAGCACGACCGCGCGGATCATGCCCCACCGGGTCGAGCCGAGCGCGTACGCCCCCTCGCGCTCGCCGAGCGGCGCCTGCCGGAACACGCCGCTCATGACGGCGCACGCCAGCGGGATCACCATCATCGAGACGACCATCCCGGCGATGAACGGCGACGAGGTGTACCGGCTCGGCTGTGAAGACCGGCGCGCGCGGGTCGCCGCGACGACGTGGAAGAGCGGGATCCAGCCGAAGTACTCGTTGATCCAGTGCCCGATAGGTAGAGCGCATGCGGGTTGATCAGGAAGACGCCCCATACGCCGTACACGATGCTCGGGATCGCCGCCATCAGGTCGACCATCGACACCAGGAACCCGCGCAGCCAGGCGGTGAGTACTCGCTGATGTACAGCGCGGTGCGCCAGCGCGAGCGGGAACGCGAACACGAGCGCGATGAGCGCGACCTCGACGGTGCCGAGCAGCACCTCGGAGATGCCGAGGAGGTTCAGCTGCGGGTTCCACTGGTTCTCGGTGAAGAAACGCAGGCCGTAGTGGCGCAGCGTCGGAATCATCTGGTAAGCCGAGGAACAGCCCGATCGCGCCGGTGATGAGCGAGCACGACGCGCGCCGACGCCGGTCGAGCCCCACCGGAAGACGCGGTCCGCGACGCTCAGGGACTTGCGGATGCAGCGCGGGGCCGGTCGTCCGGGCTCGGGCGCCGAGCCCGGTCGGCCGCACGTCGATGAGCGATGGTCATCCGAACCGGCCGTTCACGTAGTCGGCGGTCCGCGGGTCCTGCGGTTGCTCGAAGATGTCCTTCGTCGGCGCCGGACTCGACGATGTGGCCGGGCGTGCCCTGCTCGGCCAGGAAGAACGCGCACTGCTGGGAGACCCGCGCCGCCTGCTGCATGTTGTGCGTGACGATCACGATCGTGACCTGGTCGCGCAGCTGCGCCGATCGTCTCCTCGATCCGCCGGGTCGACGTCGGGTCGAGCGCGGAGCACGGCTCGTCCATCAGCAGCACGTCCGGCTGCACGGCCAGCGACCGGGCGATGCACAGCCGCTGCTGCTGGCCGCCGGACAGCGAGCCGCCCGGCTCGGTCGAGCCGGTCCTTGACCTCGTTCCACAGGCCGCCGCGGCGCAGGCAGTCCTCGATCAGCGCGGCGCGGTCCGCCGCGACTGACCCTGCGTGCCGGTGAGCTTCAGGCCCGCGACGACGTTGTCGGCGATCGTCATCGCCGGGAACGGGTTCGGCTTCTGGAACACCATGCCGATGCGCTTGCGGGTCATCGTGACCGGGGTGCCCGGCCGCGTAGATGTCCTGCGCCGTTGAGCCGAACCTCGCCGGCCAGCTTCGCCGACGGGCACGAGCTCGTGCATCCGGTTGAGGATCCGCAGGAACGTCGACTTGCCGCAGCCGGACGGTCCGATCAGCGCGGTGACGGTGCCCGGCGGCATCGACAGCGACACGCGCTCGAGCACCTTGTTCGCGCCGAACCAGGCCGAGACCCGGTCGGCGTCCAGGTGCGCGCCAGCCGGGCTGACTGCGAACGACCGAGTGTCGCCCGCGCCGATCACCGGCGTCGCGACCGTGGTCACGTTCTCTCCCTCAGTCACAGCGGCAGGCCGGCAACTCGCTCGAGCGTCACCGCCCACACCGCACCAACCCCCTCCAGACAGCAAGAAACGCGACGATGTCCGCGCGCCGCCCTCTGCTGCGATCTCTGTTCGCGCCATGCCGCCGACATTTCCCCCATCAGAGCGCAACGCGGCCAGCCTGATGGGTGCCCGCGGCAGGAAAGAACAGGTGAGTATCTGGTGAACGAAGGAGAAAGGGTTCTACTAGATCAATATCGCGGGCAAATTTCGCCTCGCCGCCGCCGCGCGGCACATCTGAGGCAGCATTTCTGACGTGGTAGGCCACCGGCGGACTCCAGGGGAGGGATCCGATGACCGGCAGTCATCGTGAGCCGGCTAGAGCACGCTAGCCGGGTCGCGGGCCGGGCGGGCCGGTACCGCCGGAGCCGTATCTCCGGCGGTTGCGCTGATACGGCTATGGCAATTGTTGCCATTTCCGGCATGGCATTCCGGCCGATAACCATCTGCTGACCACGGGCGATAGCCAGCAACGGCAGCTAGCCGCAAGCTTTGCGGCTCGCCGTACAAGACTCCCGAAGCCAATTGCCCGGCAATTCACCTTTCATGACCCTCGCAGCCGGCGGAATACGCGGATCTCGCATTCTGCTCGCAACAGCTCATACCTGGCGGCGGCCGACGCGCAACGGCCACGTCTACCTGTGGTCGATGACCACGCACCGGATCGTCTGGACACTGCACGACCCGGCGCAGCCAGGGCGTCAACGCGGTCGGCTACCGGCCCCGCAGACCAAGACCCTCGCCGCGACCGATGCGCGACGGCTCGGTCTACCTCTGGCAGCCCGGGCGCGCCCGGCCCCGACGGCTGGCCGATCACGGCCAGCAAGGGAGTCCGCGCACTGGCCTTCAGCCCGGACGGCACGCTGCTCGCGACAGCCGACGGTAACGGTCACACGTACATCTGGTCGATGCGCGCGATCCGGGTCGTGACGATCCTGCGCGACGCCGGCAGCAGAGGCGTCACCGCGGTCGCCGTTCGCCGCCGACGGCAAGGCCATCGCGACCGGCGACGCAAACGGCTGCGACTTACGCCTGGACGCTGAGCCGGCGCGACAAAGCCGCGGCTGGTAGGCCAAACTGCGCGACGCCGGCAGCAGGGCGTGCGGGCCGTGGCGTTCCGGCCGCGGAGCCAAGTCAGGACCATCGCGATCGCGGACGGCAACGGGCGGGACTACCTCTGGGCACCGGAGGCAAGGCGCAGCCCGCGCACGCTCACCGATCCGGCCACCAACGGCATCAACGCCGAGCGTCTTCACGCCGGACGGCGCGGTCCTCGCCACCGGCGACGCGGTCGGCCGCCTCTACTTCTGGGCGATTCTCGATCCTCAAGGTCGTCGAGTTCTACCCGGCGCGCGGGCCAGCGGCGATCCGGGCGATCGCGCTTCAGCCCCGACCGGCGGCGGGTCGCGGCCGGAGCGGCGAACGGCACGATCTACATCGCGACGTCACCAGCATCGGCATCAGCGTCGTCGCCGCTGTCACGCCCGCGCATCCCGGCGACTCAGGCCGCCCGGGCTGGTTCAGCCGACTCGGGGTCCGGCGGAGCCGCGGCCAGTCGGCTGCGGGTCCGACCGCCGCGGCCGACGACGCCGGTCGGTCCGCGCTCTGCGCGATGACCGGCCGGTGGCAGCGGCCGCCGGCGGGATCGATCGCCGAACGCGGACACGCGCAGGCCGTCCCTGATCCCGGCCAGCGGAGCGGTCCGGTAGAACCAGTCGCAGGCCGCGATGCAGCGGGTGCGCCGGTCGAACGAGTGCGACGACCGGGCCAGGACCTCGTCGCCGAGCAGCGAGCGACCAGTTCCACCGGTTCTGGCGTCAGCACGTGCTGGGCCTGTAGCTGCGGCAGCAGCTCCAGCAGCCTGGCGATGCCGAGCCCGGCACGCGGCGGCGTCGGCGAAGCCGGTCCTGGACTGACCGCCGATCCGGTTGTTGCGGGACAGCAGCCGCCAGTGCACCTCGGCCCGTACGCTGAAGATCTCGAAATACGCGGGTCCCGCCTGCCGCGGCGCGACTCCGCTTGACCTGCGCTCAGCATTGCTACGCGCTGCCGCGAGGGCACGCCGAACTGGCCCCTACCAACATAGCCCCACGGTCCGCTCCCGCTCGTGAGATCCACTGGCCTCTGCGGTCAGATCTGACTCGGAGGCCACCCCGTCGTCATTGTGATTCGGTTGAAGCAAACGGGCAAGAGGGCAGAAGATGCACAGTAAGTGATATCGATGTACATCTTGGTAAACAAAGGTCGACCAGTCCACTACCGGCTGATGGCTCTCAGCCGGTCACCAGCCAGGCCTACTCATAGCTGACCGCTACCTGCGGGGTCAGCGCGACCGACTGACAGGCCAGGATCAGGCCTTCGGCCAGGTCGGCGTCTTCGAGCACTTCGTTGTGCGCCATCTCGACCGCACCCGACACGAGCTGACAGGCGCACGCCCCGCAGATGCCCTCCCGGCAGGAGTACGGCGGATCCAGCTCGGCATCGATCAGCACGTCCAGCATCCGGGTGCCCGCGGCCCATGGCAGTGACCGGGTCTGCCCGTCGAGGGTGACCGACGAGCATGGCCGACAGGGCGCCGTCGGCCGCCGGCACCGGCGCCTCGAACGGGTTGTCCTGCAGGGACAGGAACCGCTCGACCCGCACGCCGCGCGGCGGCACGCCGACCGCAGCCGCCGCGTCCTTGACGACGGTCAGGTACGGATCCGGACCGCAGGCGAAGATCTGGTAGCCGGCAAAAGGGCGTAGCAGCGGCTGGAGCCCCTCGGACGTCGGCGTGCCCTGGACCGAGTCCAGCCAGTGCACCACTAGCAGCCGCGACCCGGCGGAGGCAGCGAGGTCGCGCAGCTGCGTTCCGAAAATTATGGAGTTCTCATCCCGGTTGGCGTACACGAGGACGATCCGGCCGCGGCCGGACGCCAGGACCGATTTCAGGATCGAGATCACCGGCGTGATCCCGCTGCCGGCCGCGAGCAGCAGGAAGTCGCCGTCCAGCGCGGTGGGGGTGAACGTGCCGGCGGGCGGCAGCACGTCGAGCGTCATGCCCGGCTTGACGTTGTCCGCGATCCAGTGCGAGGCGTAGCCGTCGGGCGTGCGCTTGACGGTCACCGCGTGCTTGTCCCCGGTCAGCGGCGAGCTGCACAGCGAGTAGCAGCGCGCCACCGAGCCGTCCCGGTCGCTGGGAATGCGCAGGGTGAGGAACTGGCCGGGCTGGTAGGCAAACGCGGCGGCCAGCTCGGGCGGAACCTCGAAGACGACCGAGCAGGCGTCGCTGGTTTCCGGGATCACCGCGTCCACCCGGAGCTGGTGATACGTGCGGGCAGGGCTCACGGGCCGGTCAACCAGGGCGGCGACACCGGCAGCTGCGCCGTCCAGGGCCGCGGCGTCGATGCTCGCGCGCATGCTCGCGCAGCGCTCGATCAGCGGGGTCTGCTCCCCGGCGGCCGCCCGGCGGGCGAATTCGGCGCACTGGCCGCAGCGCGGCCGCGTCCCACTGGACGCTGGTGTGCTGCACGCTGAACTTCGCCGCCAGCACCGCCGCGCCGCACGCCGCGCACTCGACCTGGCAGTAGCGGGAGAGCCGTTCGTCCGGCCGGGCCGCGCCGCCGGGCAGTGCGCGCCAGTCCTCAGCTGGCCGGTCCTGGGCGCGCGGGCGGGGAACCTGCACGTCGCCTGCCTTCTGGGCGGTGTCGGCCACCGCTAGCCGGTTCCGGCCTCGACGGCTGCCGTAGCGGGTACCGCCGCCGCGGCGGCGGCCGCCCGGGCCAGGTTGGCGGCGACCTCGACCTCCCACGCCTCGACCGCGCGGGTGGTGTCGATCTCGAACTCGTGCCGCGCGACCATGTCGGCCGGGATCTCGGCCACGTCCAGGTAGAACTGCTCGTACCAGCGGCGGAGCTGGTACACCGGGCCGTCGTCCGCGCACAGCAGCGGGTTGTCGATCCGGCTCTTGTGTACCCAGATGTCCACGTCCTGCTGGAAGCCGAGGCCGACGAACTTCGCGAACTTCAGCGCCACCTTGTCGGCCTGCTCGGCGGACAGGCCCGGCAGCTTCTTCACGATCACGCCCCACTGCAGGATGAACTTCTCCGGCGTCACCGGGTAGTGGCAGTTGATCAGCACCGCGTCCATCGGCACGCCGTGGTAGTCGTAGCTCAGGTAGTCGATCATGTACGAGGGGCCGTAATACGACGCCTCGGAGTGCAGGCCGATCGCGCTCGCATCCGGATGGCCGGTCCCGTTGCCGTTGCCGCTCCTGGCCTTGGCCGCCCGGCCCGACTCGGCGTCGATGTCCGGCCGCGACCTGGTGTCGAGGTACTGCGAGGCGATGTGCCCCTCGAAGACGTTGCGGAAATAGGTCGGGAACGCGAAGTGGATGTAGAAGAAGTGCGCCATGTCCACGACGTTGTCGATGACCTCGCGGCAGTTGGCGTCCACTGCCAGCGTGTCCCACGTCCAGCCCGACCACTCGTCCGAGTAGGAGCCCTCGATCCGCGGGATCGTGACCTCGGCCGCGGGCGGGTTCCCCTGCGGGTCGTGCCACACGAACAGCTGGTTGTTCTGCACCAGCGTGAGCCAGGACCGGGTCCTGGCCGTGGGCGGGATCCGGCGCGAGTACGGGATCTTGGTGCACTTACCGTCCGCGCCCCAGTGCCAGTCGTGGAACGGGCAGGCGATCGAGTCGCCCTTGATGGTGCCGCGGCTCAGGTCCCCGCCCATATGCCGGCAATAGCCGTCGAGCACGTGCAACTCGCCGCTGGCGTCCGCGAACACCACCAGCTTGGTCCCGAACGCCTCGATCGCGTGCGGGCTGCCATCCCGGAACGGCGCGGCGAGCCCGAGGCAGTGCCAGCCGCGGGCAAACCTCGTGGGCGGCGCACCAGCATCGATGCTCCGCACTCCGATCCGGTCACTCATCCGTTCCTCCTGAGTACTGGCCGGTCACGGGTGTGCTAACCCACGGTGTCAGCTATCCATGGGCTAGGCCGCAGCTCATCCCGTGCCTGCTATCCCTAGAGTAGAACATGTTCTAGTCTAGGGGTATTGTTCAGCGCGCTAGAGTCACCGCCATCAGGAGGTTCCCGCCCGTGGTTGAGACAACCGTGGTTGAGACAACCCCGTGGCCCCGGCCGCACAGTGGCTGAGGTAGTCGGGCACGAGGTCCTGGGCGCCCTGCGCGAGCTGCTGCCGTCGCTGCGCGAGCGCGCCCAGGAGGCCGAAGACGGCCGGGTGATCCCGGCCGAATCGATCAAGGGGCTGCAGGAAACCGGGTTCTTCCGGCTGCTTCAGCCCGTCGCGTTCGGCGGCCTGGAGGCCGACCCGCTGACCTTCTATACCGCGGTCCGGCTGATCGCGAGCGCGTGCGGGTCCACCGGCTGGGTGGCCTCCGTCCTCGGCGTCCACCCCTGGCACCTGGGCCTGTTCACCCCGGAGGCGCAGCAGGAGGTCTGGGGCACCGATCAGGCGACCCGGATCTCGTCCTCGTACGCGCCGACTGGCAAGGCGGCCCGCACCGACGGCGGCCACCTGATCAGCGGCAGGTGGAGCTTCTCGTCCGGCTGCGACCACGCGACCTGGGTGTTTCTCGGTCAGATCGTGACCGACGCGGAGAACCGGCCGGTTGACTTCCGCACGTTCCTGCTGCCGCGCGCTGACTACGCGATCGAGGACGTCTGGGACACGGTCGGGCTGCGCGGCACCGGCAGCAACGACATCGTGGTGAGCGAGGTGTTCGTGCCCGAGCACCGGTCGCTGAGCTTCATCGACGTCACCAAGCTCGCCGTGCCCGGACAGCAGCTGAACGCCGGCCCGCTGTACCGGCTGCCGTACGGGTCGGTCTTCCCGTACTCGATCACGACGCCGGTGATCGGCATGGCCACCGGCGCGTACGAGGCCCACGTCGCCTACACCAAGGAGCGCGTCCGGGTCGCCTACGCCGGCCAGAAGGCGGCCCAGGACCCGCACGCCCAGGTCCGGGTCGCGGAGGCCGCCGCCGAGATCGACGGGGCGTGGCTGGCCCTGGAGCGCAACTTCACCGAGCTCATGGGGTACGCCCGGGCGCGTCAGCCGATCCCGATCGACGTCCGGCTGCGGGTCCGCCGCGACCAGGTGCGCGGCACCGGGCAGTCGATCCGGGCCGTGGACAAGCTGTTCGAGAACTCTGGCGGCCGGGCGCTGAAGTCAGGCACTCCGATCCAGCGGTTCTGGCGCGACGCCCACGCCGGCCGCGTGCACGCCATCAACGACCCGGAGCGGGCATTGTCGATGTACGGCGGCAGCGAGTTCGGGCTGCCGGTCCCGGCCGACGCGATGTTCTGAGCCAGCGCGGGGCCAGCGTCGCGAGAGAATCGGGCGAACCCAGAGTCGGTCTAGACACGAAGGAGCGCGATGACCGTCATGTCCGCGCTGACGGCCGAGTCGACCAGCCACGTCGTGGACATCGGCGGCCTCCCGGTCCGGTACCACGACGGCGCCCAGCGGATGCCAGCCGGGCACGGTCGACGTCGGGACCGGGCCCGGCGACGCGGATACGGTCGTGCTCCTGCACGGCGGCGGCCCCGGCGCCTCGTCCTGGAGTAACTTCGGCCAGACCATGCCGGTCATCGCCGGGTGCTACCGCACCGTGATGATGGACCTGCCCGGCTACGGCCAGACCGCCGCCCGGCCGGCCACCGGGCACTTCTTCACCGTCGCCGCGGAAGCCCTGGCCGGGCTGCTGGATCGACCTCGGTATCGGCAAGGCGCACCTCATCGGCAACTCGCTGGGCGGCGGCGCCGCGCTGCGGTTCGCGCTGAACTTTCCGAAGCGCGCCGGCCGGCTCGTGCTCATGGGACCGGGCGGGCTGACCCTCAACGTGCTCGCGCCCGACCCGACCGAGGGCGTCCGGCGGCTGATGGAGTTCGGCGCGCCGCCGGGCCCGAGCCGGGCGAAGATGGCCGCGTTCCTGCGGATCATGGTGCACGACCAGGCGCCTGATCACCGATGAGCTGATCGACGAGCGGTATGCGCAGGCCAGCCAGCCGGAGGCGCTCGCGGCCATGGTCGCCATGGGGGCGTCGTTCTTCGGCGAGCACGCCGAGGACGGCATGCTCTGGCGGGAGGCGCACCGGGTCAAGCACGAGGTCCTGCTGATCTGGGGCCGGGAGGACCGGGTGAACCCGCTGGACGGCGCGCTGATCGCACTCAAGCAGCTGCGCAAGGCCCAGCTGCACGTGTTCGGCAACTGCGGCCACTGGGCCCAGCTGGAGAAGTTCGACGAGTTCAACGAGCTGACGCTGCGGTTCCTGGCCGGGGGGTCGCGATGACCGGTCTCATCAGCTCGCTCGGCTACCTGCGCATCGAGTCGGCCGACCCGGCGGCCTGGCGCGAGTTCGGCACCAAGATCCTCGGCCTGACCGAGGGCCGCGGACCGGATCCGGAGGCCGTCTACCTGCGGATGGACGATTTCCCGGCCCGGCTGATCATCGTGCCTGGAACGGAAGACCGGCTGCTCGCCTCCGGCTGGGAGGTGGCCGACCAGCAGACGCTCACCGAGGTGGCGCACATTCTGTCGGCCGCGGACGTCCCGGTGAAGGCCGGCGACGAGGCCGAGCTCGCCGACCGCCGCGTCGGCGGGCTGCTGCACGCCGATGACCCGTCCGGCAACTCGCTCGAGATCTTCTGCGGCGCGATCATGGACAACCGGCCCGCGGTCAGCCCCTACGGCAACCAGGTTCGTGACCGGCGACCAGGGCTGGGCCACGTCGTGCTGCCGGTGGCTCAGCGACGCAGGAGACGCTGGCTTTCTACACCGACCTGCTCGGCTTCCGGCTGCGGGACTCGATGCGGATGCCGGGCGAGTTCTTCGGCCGTCCTGGCGGCCAGGTGTGGATGCGGTTCCTCGGCTGCTGCCCGCGGCATCACTCGCTGGCGCTCGCGCCGATGAGCCCGGCGGCCGGGATCGTGCATCTCATGGTCGAGGTGGCCACGCTCGACGATGTCGGCCGGGCACTGGACCGGTGCACCCGGCGGAAGGCGCCGATCAGCTCGACGCTCGGGCGGCACGCCAACGACCTGATGGTCTCGTTCTACGTGCAGACGCCGAGCGGCTTCGACATCGAGTACGGCACCGACGGCCAGGTCGTCGACGACGGCACGTGGGTGAGCCGGGAGTCCACCGCGGTCAGCCTCTGGGGTCACGTGTTCAGCCCCGGCCATGCGCACTGAACCGGCGTGAACCCGGACGCCGCCGCGCGGGCCGTCCCGGCCGGACGGGACACTGGTGTCATGGAGCTGCCGTCCTCGGGACCTGCACTCAGAGCGTTTCCGTCAGGTACTCGGCCATTTCGCCACCGGCGTCACGGTCATCACCGGAGCACACGAGGGCGAGCCGGTCGGCTTCGCCTGCCAGGCGTTCGCCGCGCTCTCGCTCGACCCGCCGCTGGTGCTGTTCTGCCCGGGCAAGCTGTCCGGAACGTGGCCGCGCATCGCCGGACCGGGCGAACTCGGCGTCAACATCCTGGCCGCGAGCCAGCGGGACCTGGCCCGCAGGTTCGGCGTCACCGCGCCGGACAAGTTCGACGACGTCTCCTGGTCACCAGCCGGGAACGGCGCGCCGATCCTGCACGGCGTCCTCGCCTGGGCTGCTTGCACGGTGGAGACGCGTGCACGAGGCGGGCGACCACTTCGTCGTGATCGCCCGGGTCAGCGAGCTAGGTGAGTGCGTCAGCGACGACCCGCTGCTGTTCTACCGGGGCCGGTTCACGCTGTCCGCGACCACGGACGGGGACGCCCCGCCGGAGGTAGTGGACACGTTGCTGGCCTGGCCGCGCTACGCCGACTGGATGTGAGCGAGCCCGATCAGGGCGGGTTGATGGTCACGTTCTGCGAGTAGAGGGTCGAGTTGCCGAGCATCGCTTCCAGGCCCACAGAGTCCGCGGACTGCACGGTGCCCGTCATTGCGGTGAACGAGACCGAGCTCTGCCCCTTCGGGATCGTGACCAGCCCCGGCACTGTGACTATTCCGTCGAGCGCCTGGACGGCGACAGTGGTGTCGGTGTCGACGGGCCCGGCCAGGCTCAGCGTCGCCGTGAAGCTATCGCCGCCGGTCACGCTCGCGGGTACCGTCAGCGTGCTCAGCCCCGGCTCGATCGTGATCGGCAGCGTCGCCTTCACGCCGTCGACCGTCGCGTCCAGCTCGGTGTGAACCGGACTGGTGACGTTCGCGGTATTGATATCGGCGTAGCCGCTGACCGAACCGCCCGCCACGTCGACCGTGTCCTGGATCTCCACGGCCGGGCTGGGCGACGAGAATGTCACGGTCAGGCCGTCCGGCGGCGCCGGATCGCTCAGCGTGAGAATGTACTCCAGGTCGAATTCCTGTCCGTAGATCGGGCCAGGGCCGCCCTCCGCTGCCAGCGTCGCCGAATCTGAGCTGGTGAACGGCGGCAGCAGGGTGATCGAGGCGCGACGGGTGACGCTCCCCAGCGTCACGGACAAGGTGACAAGCGTGTTCGCGCTGACCGCCTGCACAGTGACCCCGAGGACGCTCCCGCCGACGCTGCCCGCCTGGGTGAAGGTGTAAGACGACGGCACCGTGACGGCCGGATTGCTGGAACTCAGCTTGACCGTCTCGCCTCCGGTCGGCAGCACGCCGGTGAACAGGATGTTCAGGCTGACGAAGTCGGGGTCGCTGGCTGGCGGGATCTGCACGAGCGCCAGGCCGGGATCCACGGTGATAGCGGCCGACCGTGCGGCCCGGCCGAGATGCGCGGTTACCTTCGCCTGATACCGGCCGATGTCATCGGCCCGCGGCGCGAGGACCACCGCAGTCGTGCTGTAGTAAGCGCCGACGGTCACGGTCTTGGGCACCGGCAGCAGGGTGTTGCTGCTGGCGAGCGAGACACGGACCGCCTTCGTCGGCACGCAGGACAGCCGGACGGTGGCCGTCGGCCGGTCCCCCACGTAGGCCAGGACCGGCATCCTCACCGCGGCGAGCGTCGGCGTCCGGCAGGTGCGCGGCGTCCGGCTGACGCTCAGCCGCGCCCGGCGATGCGCGCGGCCCAGCGTCGCCTCGATCGTGCCGTGCCGAGCCGTGTGGGTAACCGACGTCGAGATGGCGAAGGTCGCGGTCGTCTTGTGCGCCGGGACGCGAACCGTCCGCGGTGTACCGATGCCCTTGAACCCCTTCACCCCGACTCTGCTGGCCGACGGCCCCCCGCAGGTTAGCGACACGGTGCCGGTGAGGCGGGCACCGCCAGGCACCGAGGCGTGCGAAAGCGTGAGCCTGGCCAGACCCGGATGGCAGGTCGCGGCGGCCGCGGCTTGGGGCGGGAGCGCCGCGAGAGCGGGAGTCAGCATGAGCAGAGCAATTACGAGACGCTTCATGACGGCCGCTGCCCTACTGTGCGAGTCCTGAGTTATGACTTAGGCAGCAATAGTAGTTGAATTCCGTACAGTCGATCCAGGCGCAGATCGCGCCGCGCGCGGCTACTTACGCTGGCCGATGGCGATCAGGTTGCCGCAGGTGTCGTCGAAGACGGCGGTGATGACGTCGCCCATGTCCACCGGCGGCTGAGTGAACCGGACGCCGAGGTCCAGCAGTCGCTCGTACTCGGCCCGCGCGTCCCGCACCGCGAACATCGTGATCGGGATGCCGTCGTCCAGCAGCGCATCCTGGAACGGCTTCACCGCCGGGTGGCCGGCGGCTCCAGCAGCAGTTCCGGCCCGTCCGGGTCCTCCGGCGACACGACGGTCAGCCAGGAGAAGTCGCCGACCGGGATGTCGGTCTTCTTTGCGAACCCGAGGATCTCGGTGTAGAACCGCAGCGCTTTCTGCTGATCGCTGACGTAGACGCTGGTGAGCCCGATTCGCATGGCCGCCCTCCTGCTCGCTGAGGCGAGTCTAGGCAGTCCGCAGCGCGCGCCGACGACGACCTTCTACTCTTCCCGTGACCTTGCGGACGCCGTTCGTCTCCATTTGCGGTCACCGGCACAGTAGAAAGCTCGGTAGGCCGACTACGCCATGGAGGAGGCAGCCGACGTGGACAGGTTTCCCGTTCTGGAGACGCGAGCTGACGGCATCGTGCTGCGCCCGCTTGGGGCCGGTGACATCGCAGCGGTCGCCGCAGCCTGCAACGACGACCTGATCCAGCGCTGGCTCCCGCTGCCCCGCCCGTACACCCTCAGTGACGCGGAGAACTGGTGCCTGCGCCTGTCGCACGAACTGCGGGACCGCGGCGACGGGCTGAATCTCGCCGTAGCCACTGACGCGGGCGACTTCATCGGCTGCGTGTCGCTGAAGAAGACCAACTGGCGCTCTGCGGTGACCGAGATCGGCTACTGGACGGCGCCGCGGATGCGCTCGGCCGGGTACACCACGACCGCGACCGCGTTCCTCGCCCGCTGGGCGCTAGCGAACGGAATGGAGCGCATCGAACTGACCGCCGCCGCTGGCAACCTGGCTTCCCAGCGGGTTGCCAAGAAGGCAGGCTTCAGCTTCGAAGGCGTCATGCGAAACGCGGGAATCGTGCACGACGGCCGGGTCGACCTGCGCCTGTATGCGCTCACGCCGGACTACCGGCCGCCGGACATCGAGCGCATCCTGCGGTTCGGGGGGCGGTCTACGCCTCTGCAGTGACGCCGGATGGCGCGGTGTCCGCGCCATCCGGCTGCGCCGCGCCATCCGGCTGCGCCGCGCCATGCGCGGACCCCGCGCGGTACCGACTGAAGGCGGGCAGTGCAAGGCCGATCAGCACGGCGCCGACGATCGTCGCGAGGCCGCCGCTCAGCGCGCTGATCACCGGCGTGGTGAGCGATCCGAGTGCGCCGGCTTCCACGTTGCCGAGCTGGCTGCCACCGGCGCCGACGACGTAGTCGGCCGCGGTGACCCGGCCGCGCAGTTCGTCCGGCGTCGTCTGCTGCACGATCGTGCCGCGGAACACGACGGTGAACATGTCCGCCGCCCCGGCGACGGCGAGCAGCGTCAGGGTGAGCCACAGGCTGGACGCGAGCGCGAACCCGGCGAACGCGGCGCCCCAGACCGCGACCGAGCAGAGCATCGCCCGGCCCTTTCGGCTGATCGACCCGACCGGGCCGGACAGCGCCGCGCTGACCAGCCCGCCCACTCCGATCGCGGTGGCAAATAGGCCCAGCGTGCGCGGGTTGCCGTCGAACCGCTCGGCGTTGATGGCCGGAAACAGTGCGACCGGCAGCCCGAAGACGGTGGCGTTGAGGTCGGCCAGGAACGCGCCCGCCAGCACCTTGCTGCGCAGGACGAAGCGCACCCCCTCGACCGATCGCCCGCGGCCCGAACCGCGCCACCGTCGTGGTCGCAGGCAGCCGCAGGCCAGCGATCCCGTAAATCGACCCGGCGAAGGTGCCGACGTCGACGAGATAGCAGGCCCGCAGCCCGAGGTGCGGCGCGGCCGCGATCAGGCCGGCCAGCGCCGGGCCCGATCGTCAGCATCAGCTGGAACCTGATCCGGTCCAGCGCCATCCCGGCCGGCAGCAGCGCGGGCGGGAGCAGGGCGGGGATGAACGTCTGCCGCAGCGGAGCCATGATCGCGAACAGCGCGGACTGCACGACTACGAGCGCGTAGAGCAGCCAGACCAGCCGCAGCCCGGCGAACGCCTGCGCCGCCAGCCCGGCGGACACCACCGCCGATCCGACGCTCGCGAGCAACGCGAGCTTGCGCCGATCCATGACGTCGGCGAGCGAACCGCCCGCCAGCCCGATCGCGATCGTGGGAATCATCTGCGCCAGCCCGAGCCCGCCGACCGCGAACGACGACCTGGTGATCTCGTAGACCTGCAGCGGGATGGCGAAGCCGGTGAGGGCGGAGCCGATCGAGGACAGCGTCGAGCCGATCCACAACCGCCGGAACGCGGGCGACTCGCGCAGCGGCGTGACGTCGGCGAGCAGTCGTCGCGGGCGTGGCATGCGACCTGATTGTAACAGTGCTTATATAAGTGCTGTTACAATACCCGCATGGCGGCTTTCGAGGACCCCACGCTGCACAGCCGGTGGCGGCCACTGCGCCTGCTGCAGGACGCGATGGACGCCGACATCGCCAGGGTCTATGCGGACGCGCAGGTCAGCGACGTCAAGCCGAGCTGGGTGCTCGAGCTGCTGCGACTGCACGCGCGCGGCCCGATGACGATCACCGAGCTAGCCGAGTCGGTGCAGCGGACGCACTCCGCGCTGAGTCAGAAGGTCGCGGCGATGCGCGCGGCCGGGCTGGTCCGCACCGCGACCGGCGCGGACGGCCGGACCAGGACGGTGACGCTCACCGCGAAGGCGCGGGCGCTGGCCGAACGGTTCGCGCTCGAGTGGCGGGCTACCGAGGCCGCCGTCGCGGAGATCGAAGCCGAGATCCCCTATCCGCTCAGCCAGGTCGTCACCGACATCGAGGCAGCGTTGCGGCGCAAGAGCTTCCACGACCGGATCGCCGAGCGACTGGCGGCGGATCCGGCCTGGGCCGGCGCGAACCGCCAGGCCTGGACGCCGGACCAGCTCAGCGGGCCAAACCCGCCCGTTGCCGTGGCTGACAACCGGGGTGCATAATGCGCCATGGCCAGGACGGATAGCCAGGATGCGACGACCGCGAGACGTCGCTGGCAAGTTGCCGCGTCGGGGCTGCCGCACCGCCTCACATCGGAACGCACGGAGCCGCGCGCCAACGAGTGGTGCCGGAGGTCGTAGTCATGGGGATCCGGCAGCGGCTCCGCGCGGGAGTGGCTCAGTTCCTTAACCCGGACGAGCACATTGAGGCAGTGATGCTAGCCACGGCCTGCTGGGTCACGCTGACCCGCGAGATAGCGGTAGGTCCGGGCTGGATTGCGTGGCGGCCGCGCCTCACCAGGCTCTGGCGGGTGCTGCCATTCGCCGAACTGGTGACGACTATCGATCTGCGCTGGCCGCAGCGCAGTGGTTTGCGGCTAAGCCGGGCCGACGGCAGCGGCATTCAATATCCGGCCTGCCGAGCTGGCCGCGGGAATCGGGCCAGGGCTCGCCCGTCAGCTTGCCGGGCACCCGCTACCACCGCCGCTTTCCTCCGCGCGCTCCAGCAGACGCGCACCACGAGCCCTGACCAGCCCGCCGCGCAGAGCGGCGGCCAGCCACCGGCCCGACACCCAGCGCCTAGGCGTCTCGCAGCACGTTCTTGAGGATCTTCCCGGTCGGGCCCTTCGGCAGCTCGGGCAGGAAGCGCACCTCACGCGGGTATTTATAGGCCGCCATCCGCTCCTTGCAGTACGCGATCACGTCCGCTTCGGTCAGGTCCTCAAAGCCGGGCCGCCGGACCACGACGGCCACTACTTCCTCGCCCAGCCGCTCGTCCGGCTTGCCGATCACCGCGGCTTCGGCGATGCCCGGATGCGCGAACAGGACCTCTTCCAGCTCGCGCGGGTACACGTTGTAACCGCCGCGGATGACCAGGTCCTTAGCCCGGTCGACGATGAAGTAGAAGCCGTCCTCGTCCCGGTAGCCCAGGTCGCCGGTGTGCAGCCAGCCACCCTTGAGCGTGGTCGCGGTCGCGTCCGGCTTGCCCAGGTAGCCCTTCATCACGTTGTGGCCGCGGATCTGGATCTCGCCGATGTTGTCCTGGCCGGATGGCATCGGCTGATCCTGCTCGTCCGCGATCCGCATCTGCACGCCCCAGATCGGCTTGCCGACCGACAGCGGCCGGCGGTCATCCGGCCGGTTGAACGACGCGGTGCTCGCGGTCTCCGACAGCCCGTAGCCCTCCAGCACCCGGATGCCGAGGGTCTCCTCGAACCGCGCCAGCACGTCCTCCGGCAGCGACGCCCCGCCGGACACCGCGACCCGCAGCCGGGACAGGTCCCGGCCGGCCAGGTCCTGGGCCGCGATCGCCTGCAGCATCGTCGGCACGCCGGCGATCACCGAGCAGCCGTCGCGCTCCAGCGCGTCGATCACCGCGGCGGGCTCGAACCGCGGCACGATCGACAGGCCGCCGCCGTAGCGCACAGCGACGTTCACGACCGACGACAGCCCGAATACGTGGAAGAACGGCAGCACCGCGAGCGTGACGTCGTCGGGCCGGGCGCCGAACAGGTGCCCGGAGACCGAGCAGTTCATGTACAGCTCGAAGTGGGTGAGCTCGGCGCCCTTGGGCTTGCCGGTCGTGCCGCTGGTGTAGATGAGCACCGCGGTGTCGTCGGCGTTGGTCGCGCGGATGTCGCCGCCCGGCGCGTCAAGGTCGTCGCCGGAAATGAGCTCGGCGAACGGCCGGATGCCCTCGGGCAGCGGGTCCGGGCTGAAACTGACCAGGTACAGCGGGCACGCCGAGCAGTTCGCAGGCCTTCGCCGCCTCCTGATGGATGCTGTCGAAGCCGATCAGGATCGCGGCGCCCGAGTCGGACAGGTGGTACTCGATCTCCGGCGCCTTGAGCAGCGGGTTGAGCGGCAGCACCACCATGCCGGCCTTCAGCGCCCCGAAGTACGCGACGAGGAACTGCGGCAGGTTCGGCAGCTGGAGCGACACCACCTGGCCCGGCTGCAGGCCGCTTTCCAGCAGCCCCGCGCCGAACCGGCCGGACTGCTCGTCCAGCTCCGCGTAGGTGGTCGCGCCGGCCCATGAACGTGTGCACGGTCGCGTCCGGAGTAGCCAGCGCGGTCTCGTTCAGGATGGTCGCCAGGTTGAAGCTCACAGCTACTCCCGTCACTCCGCGCGCGGCGAGGTCTATCCGGGCAATGTCCGTGAGACATACATTAAAGATGTATCACTACCTTGCCTAGGGCAGTGAAGCAGCAGGCAGGAGCGCAGCATGGCGACTACGACCCGAGCGCCGGGCGTGACCGGGCCGTCGATCCCGCTCTACCTCACCGAGCCCGCCCGCGGGCTGGCTGATCTTGCGTTCTCCCGCTGGCCGCGGGCTGGCTCGGCGTCCGCGCCGCGCGGCGACGGGCACGGCGTGCTGGTGCTGCCCGGCCTGCTCGCCTCCGACATGAGCACCACGCTGCTGCGCCGGTACGTCGGCTGGCTCGGCTACGACGTGCATGGCTGGCAGCTTGGCCGGAACGTCGGGCCGACTCGCCGAGGTCCTCGATGAGCTGCCCCGCGAGCTGGCCGGGCTCGCCCAGCGCAGCCACGGCGCGGTGTCCGTGATCGGCTGGAGCCTCGGCGGCATCTACGCCAGGGAGCTGGCGCGCGAGCACCCGGAGCTCGTCCGCCGGGTCATCACCCTGGGCAGCCCGTTCGCGCTGACCGACCCGCGGCAGAGCCGCGCCGACGCGCCGTACCGGCGGCGCTCCGCTCAGCACGCCACCGACCGCGTCCCGACCTGGGACCAGCTGGCCCGGCCGATCGCGGTGCCGTCGACGGCCGTCTACTCCCGGCGGGACGGCATCGTGTCGTGGCCGACGTGCATCGAGCCGGAGACCGCGCCTGCACGAGAACGTCGAGGTCCGCTGCGGCCACCTCGGCTTCGGCGTCGACCCCGCGACACTGTGGGTGATCGCGGACCGGCTGGCGCTGCCGGCCGGCCAGCACCGGCCGTTCCGCCCGCCAGCGCTGCTGCGCGCGCTGTACCCGGCCCGGCGATGACACTCCCCGTTCCCCGCTGAGACCCCCGCTGAGGAGTAACGCGCGATGCAGCAGCTGACCGGACTGGACGCATCGTTCCTGGCATTGGAGACCGCCAATGCCACCGGTCACGTCGGCGGCGTCTGCGTCCTGGACCCGAAGGACGCACCGGAGCCGCTGACGCTCGCGCGGCTGACCGCGGTGCTGGCGGACCGGCTGCCGCTGGTGCCGGTGCTGCGGCGCAAGCTGCTGAACGTGCCGTTCGGGCTCGATCAGCCGTACTGGATCGACGACCCCGACTTCGACATCGAGTACCACATCCGCGAGATCGCGCTGCCCCGGCCCGGGTCGGAGGCACAGCTCACCGAGCAGGTCAGCCGGCTGCACGCCCGGCCGCTCGACCGCAGCCGGCCGCTGTGGGAGATCTACCTGATCACCGGCCTGGCCAAGAAGCGCGCGGCCGTCTACACCAAGATCCACCACGCGGCGATCGACGGCGCGTCCGGCGCCGAGTTGCTGACCGTGCTGCTCGACCTGAGCCCGGACGGCCGCGAGTTGCCCGCGGCCAAGCCGTTCCGGCCGGGCCCGCCGCCCGGCCCGGCGACACTGGCCGCGCTCGCCGCGACCCGGCTGGCCTGGCGGCCGGTGCAGGTGGTGCGGCTCACCAACGAGGTAATCCGGGTCCTGCCCGACGCTCGCGCCCACCGTGAACACGCTGGTCGGCGGGCTGCTCGGACTGGATCGCGGGGACGGCGGCGTGATCTCGACCGCGACCGGCCGCGCGCCGGCGACGCCGTTCAACAAGCCGATCACGCCGCATCGCCGGCTGGCGCTGCGCAGCGTGGATCTGGCCACGGTCAAGACCGTGAAGAACGCGTTCGGCGTCTCGGTCAACGACGTCGTGCTGGCGATGTGCGCCGGCGCGTTGCGCCGCTGGCTGACCGACCGGCAGGCGCTGCCGGACTGCGCCGCTGGTCGCGATGATCCCGGTCTCCGTCCGCGACCCGGCCAGCAAGGGCGCCATGGGCAACAAGGTGTCCGCGATGCTGGCCACGCTGCCCACCCAGGAAGCCGACCCGGCGCAGCGGCTGCGGACCGTGCACGCCGCCACGGTCGTCGCCAAGGCGCAGCAGGCCGCGATACCGCAGGGCCTGGTCGACCAGATCAGCGACTTCTCGCCGCCGGCGCTGACCGCGCGGGCGGCCGGGTGGTGTTCGCGACCGGAGTGCTGCACCGGCTGCCGCCGTTCAACCTGTGCATCTCGAACGTGCCCGGCCCGAACGTGCCGGTCTACCTGTGCGGCGCGAGGCTGCTCGCGCACTACCCGGTCTCGGTGATCACCGACGGGCAGGGACTGAACATCACGCTCGTCGGCTACCTCGGTCAGCTGCACTTCGGCCTCGTCGCCTGCCGGGAGCTGATTCCCGACATCGAGACGCTGGCGAGCTACCTGGTCGACGAACTCGAATTGCTGCTCAAGGCCGCCGACCAGCTCACGGCCGACTGACTGGCCCGGCCCGGCACTGGGCGATGGGCCCGCGGCGCAGGTCAGGCCGGCGGCGGGACGGTGAGGGGCGGGCTGGTCGCCGCGCCGTGCACCTTGGTGGCCAGCAGCACGGCCTGCAGTTCCTGGCCCTGCCGCTTGGTGGCGCTGATAGCGATCGTTACCTTGCCGTACGTGTTGAGCGTGGCCTGCTTGAACGTGACCCAGGTGCCGTTCTGCAGTACCTGCAGGAGCACGACATCGCCCTTGCGGGCGGCTGTCGTGCTGACTGTCACGTAGTCCTTGACGCCCTGCGGCCCCGCTCTCAGGGTGGCCGAGATCGACGGTGTCACCGTGATGACGACGATCGAGCTTCTCGTGCCGCTGGCGTCGGCGAGCCGGAACCAGGTGTTGCGCTTCAGCACCGGGGTGGTGAACGACACCGCGCCTTGCGCGCTGGTCTGCGAGCGCCCGGCGAAGACCCAGCCGGGCCGACCGACCACGTGCGCCATGAGCCGGACGAAGACCCCGCCGTCGGCGGTAGCGCCGCTGGTCAGCATGCCGTTGATGGTCGCGGACGTGCCTGCGGGCACGACCGGGCTGACCGCCTGGGCCGAGAGCACGACCGGTCCGGCGGACGGCGAGGTGGACACGCTCGCGCTGGCCGACGGCTGCGTCTTGCCGACCGGCGCACCGGACTGCGGCGTCGCCGAGCGGGTGCCGGACACCGACGGGGTCGGGTGTGGCCGCAGGCTGGACGGAGAGCTGCGGTGCCCGCCGCCAGGCGTGGTGCGGTTTGGCGACCCGGGCGGGCTGGTAGATGCGTGCCGGTGTCCGGTGTCCGGCACGCCGATGTAGTGGAATGCCTGGTAGGCGATGTGCTGGACCGGAGCGGGCAGCACGGCCGCGTAGGCCGCGGCGGCGAATCCGCTGACCAGCGCGGTGGCGCCGACGAGCGCCACCCGCAGCCGCGGGAACCCGCCGCGCGTCCTGGACAGCCTGGACAGGCGCTTCGGTGGCTGGCCTCCGCCGCCGCCCGCCTTGACGCGGGTGGGCGGATCGAGGACAGCGGGGACGCCGGCGGCCAGCGCCGCGCCGGACGCCGGAGCGGGGACGTGGGCACGGAACATCGCCAGCGCCGCGGGCTCGCCTGCCAGTTCGGCGGCGGTGCCGTCCGATGTGAGCGTCCGCAGCAGCTGCTCCACCCCGGGCTCATTGAAGCCGAGCTCGTCGGGATGCAGTCCGCCGGGAAGATCCGAGGTCACGTGTCCACCTCCTCGAGCGTCGAGTCGTTACGGCGCAGCGGCTGGATGCCCGCCCGGACGGCCGGGTCGTCCGCCAGCGCCTTCAGCCCGCGGTGCAGTGCGACCCGGACGGCACCAGCTGACTTGCCGAGGATCCTGGCCACGTCCGGCGTCTCCAGGCCGGCGATCACCCGCAGGGCGACGACCTCGGCCTGATCCCTGGACAGGGTCGCCAGCAGGGCCACGGCCTGCCGCACCGAAATGCCGTCCAGTACCTGGTCCTCGACCAGCTGATGGTCGGCCAGGATGTCCAGTCCCGTGCTCACCGGCGTCGCGGGCCGCCGGGACCGGGCTCGCGCCGCGTCGATGGCCCGGTGCCGGCCGATCGTGAACAGCCAGCGGCGGAAGTCTTCCTGACCGCCGGAGAACCGGGGCAGGTCGCGGACCACCTGCAGCCACGTCTCGCTGGCGACGTCCTCTGGGTCGTCGCAGCCGATGACGCGCAGGAACCGCAGCAACGGCGGCTGCAAGCGTCCGCCAGAGCCGCAGAAAACCGGCCTCGTCGCCTGCGGACGCCCTGGCCAGGGCTTCGTCCAGCTCACCGGTCTCACTCGCCATCGCGCCATCAAGGGTCGCACAACGGCGGGCATCCCCTGGACATGTCTGCGAAACCAGGACATGCCCGCCTGTGCCACTCCGTACCGGACCTAGGAGACCGCGGAGATAACGATCACCGAGCTCCTCGACCGGGCGAAGTTGCGGTTACCGCGGAACACCAGCTCGAAGGTCGCGCCCTTGGCGACGTGGTACACGCGGAACCGGACGAAGCCGTGGAAGCCGGTGCGGGCGTGCTGCACCTCGTGCCAGCGGCCCTTCGGGCCCTCGCGCGCACAGGTAGATCCGCACGCCGGTGACCTCGCCGGCAGGCGTGCCTGGTGTGGTCAGCTGGCCGACGATGTGGGCCGTGCCGAACGGGTGGCGCTTGTTCACGTGCACGGGCTTGGCCGAGCCGGTGAGGATCGTCTGGGTCTTGACCTTGTGGTGCGCGCGTCGAGGCGATCGGCCGTGGTGGCCACGCCGCCCAGTGCGATCGCGGCCGCCGCGACGACCGTGCCGAACCTTGCCACAAGGGACTTGGAAACGCGCATTGTTCTCCTTCAGGTTGGGCCTCGGTCGGGCGTGAGGCCGTGACAACACCGACTACAGCGCCAGCGCTTCCGCACGCGTTACTCAGCACCAGGAGAGCTACATCACCGCAGGTCAGCCCCGTTACGGGGGTGGGATTCCCGGCCGCCGGATTACCGGGCGTCGATGACGGCGGCCGCGATGCGCTCGACGTGCGCGGCGGGCGTACCCAGCAACCGGGCCGAGCCGTGCGCACGCTTGAAGAACCGGTGCGCCTCGTGCTCCCAGGTCATGGCGATCGCACCGTGCAGCTGAATCATCTCGGCCGCGATCTCGCTGAACGCGTCCGAACAGTACGCCTTGGCCGCCGCCGCGCGCAGCTCCAGGCCGGGCTCGCCGCGCTGCGCCGCTACCGCGGCCGCCCGGACGAGCGAGGTGGCCGACTCGCACCAGCACGTGCAGGTCCGCCATCCGGTGCTGGAGCGCCTGGAAGCTCCCGATCGGCCGGCCGAACTGGACCCTCGTCTTGGTGTAGCCGACGGTGATCTCCAGTGCCCGCGCCGCGGCCCCCGCCTGCTCGGCGGCCAGCGCGATCGCGGCCAGATCCCTGGCGCGGCCGAGCGCCGGCTTGATCGCCGATCCTGGTGCCGGCCGCGGCGGCGAACCGAATCGTCGCCAGCTGCCGGGTCTCGTCCATCGTGGTGCACCCAGCGACCGTCATCCCGGCCTGGCCGGGCCGGATCTCGAAGCAGTCCGGTACCGCCCGCCATCCGGGCCGGAACGAGCAGCACCGTCGCGCCGGCACCGTCCAGCACGAAGTGTGCCTCGCCGTCGGCAATCCAGCCGCCGTCCGGTGCCGACGTCGCCTGGCAGGCCACCTCGGCCGGATCCCAGCGGCCGGACGCAGTGGTCCAGGCCACGGCCGCGACCTGCGAGCCGTCGGCCAGGCCCGGCAGCAGCCGGGCGCACGCGTCCTCGTCACCGGAGCCCAGCAGCAGTTGCGTGGCCAGCACGCCCGAGCCGAGCATCGGCGTGCTGGCCAGCGACCGGCCCAGTTCCTCCTGCACGACGCCGCACCTCGGGCGGCCCGGCCCCGGCCCCGCCGAACCGCTCCGGTACGGCCAGCCCGGCGACGCCGATCTCGGTGGCGAGCCGGTGCCAGATCCGGGCGCTGCCGTCCGCGCCCGGTCGGTGGCCGGCCAGCACCCCGCGGACCGCGGCCCGCAGGGCCTCCTGCTCAGTGGTCTGCGGCACGGGGTCAGCCGTCCGCGCCGAGCGCGGCCAGCACCCTGGCGCGGTGCTCCGCCTGGCTGCCCCAGGCCGGGCCGAGCGCACGGACCTTGGTCAGGTAGATGCCGGCGTCGTGCACCGCGGTGTAGCCGATCGCGCCGTGCACCTGCAGGGCAGTCCGCGCCGCGCGGTTCGCGGCCTGCGCGCAGGCGACCTTCGCGGCGGACACGTCCCTGGCTGACTGCGGCTCCGCCGCCGCCGAGCGCGATGGCCGCGGCGAACAGCAGCGGCCGGGCGAACTCCAGCCCGATGGCGACGTCGGCGAGCTGATGCTTGACCGCCTGGAAGCTGCCGACCGGCTGCCCGAACTGGACCCGCTGCCGCGCGTACGCCGCCGCCAGTTCCAGCAGCGCGCGGCCGAGGCCCAGCAGCTGCGCGGCGCACGCCAGCGTCCCGAACTCCACCGCCCGCTCGATCGCCGCCCCCACCTCTGGGCCCTGGGCCACCTGCTCGGCGGGCGTTAGCTCGGCGAGCGTCCGCGCGGCGTCGACCGAGCGGTGAACCCGACCGGGCGCGGCCACCGCGAGCTGGTCGCCGGCTCGGCGAAGCAGGACGAGGCCCGCCGCGTCCGCGTCGGCCGCGTAGGGAACCAATGGCGGAGCCGCCACGGTGGCGAGCAACTCGCCCGAGGCCAGCTGACGAGATGACTTTTCATCCATTCCGGCGGCACAGACGGTGCGGAACCGGACGCGGCCGACTCCGCGATGAATGAAACGTCCAGCTGTCCGAGCAACGCGGGCACCGCGGCCACCGACTCGGGGACCGGGCCGGGGATCGCGTGATGGCCTAGTTCCTCGCAGGCGATGACCAGGTCGGCGGGATCCGCGCCGAGCCCGCCGCGGTCCGCGGGCACCATGAGCGCGGTGACACCCGCCTCCGCGAGTGACTGCCAGATCTCCAGGCCCGGCTTCCGGTCGCCCGCCGCCCACGACCTGGCCGCCGCCGGGCCGTCGGCGGCCGAGAGCAATCTCGTGCAGGCTAGCGGCGAACTGCTGCCTGCTCACCGGACAGGGCCAGGTTCATCGCGGCAGCCCGAGTAGCTCGCTCGGCGATCAGCGAGCGCTGGATCTCGTTGGTGCCCGCGTAGATCGGCCCGGCCAGCGCGAACAGGTAGCCGTCCAGCCAGGCCGAATCGTCGGTGCCTTTCAGCTCGGCGGCCGGGCCGAGGAGTTCAAGCGCGGTCTGGTGGATGGACAGGTCGAGTTCGGACCAGAAGACCTTGCCGAGACTCGCCTGTGCGCCGTAGCCGCGCCACCGCACCGCTGGCCGGGCCAGCCGCTGGGCGGCTCGCTGGCGAGCTCGATAGCCGTACAGCTGATAGGCGCGGGCGGCGATCCACGCGTCGGCCACCCGGCCCGCGATCCCGTCGTCGGGCGAGCCATGCTGCTGCCACAGCCGGGCGAGCCGCGCCGCCGCCGCGGTGAACCGGCCGGGGCTGCGCAGCGGCAGGCCGCGCTCGTGGCCGGCCGAGCTCATCGCGATCCGCCAGCCGTTGCCGGGCTCGCCGATCACGTCGCTGTCGGGCACGTAGACCTCGTCCAGGAAGATCTCCGCGAAGCCCGGCTCGCCATCGAGCTGCGGTATCGGCCGGACCGTGACGCCGTCGGCCCGCAGGCCGAACATGAGGTAGGTCAGGCCGCGGTGCCGTCTTCGGCCTCCGGATCGGAGCGGAACAGGCCGAAGGCGCGATCGGCGAACACCGCGCGCGAGCTCCACGTCTTCTGGCCGGACAGCAGCCAGCCTCCGTCGGTGCGGCGGGCCCTGGACCGGAGCGCCGCCAGGTCGCTGCCGGCGTCCGGCTCCGACCACGCCTGGGCCCACACCTCGGTCGCGCGCGCGCCATCGGCGGCAGGATCCGCGCCTTCTGCTCGGCGGTGCCGTGCGCGAGCAGGGTCGGCGCGAGGACGAACAGGCCGTTCTGGCCGACCCGCACCGGCCCGCCCGCTGCGTGGTACTCCTCCTCGAAGACCAGCCACTCCAGCAGCGAGGCATCCCGGCCGCCGTACTCGGCTGGCCACGACACCGCCGCGAGCCGCGCGCCGCGGCCAGCCTCGCCTCCCACTCCCGGTGCCAGCGCGAACCCCTCGGCCGTGTCCACCGACGGCAGCGGGCTGGCCGGGCAGGTTCGCGGCCAGCCATGCCGCGACCTCCGCCCGGAACGCCGCCACGGGCGGGTCGAAGTCGAGGTTCACCCGGAGGCCTTCTTCATCGACCGGGCGTCCATGCCCGGCCAGCGAGTCGGCCCCGGTCTCGGCGTTGTGCGCGTGCGCGACGTGGTGCAGCCCGAAGACCGAGTCCATGCCGTTGCGCATGCCCATCTGGTCTTCGCACTGATTCACCGCGCGCTTGGCCAGCGCGAGGCCGAACTGCGGCATCGTGGCGATCTTGCTCGGCGAGGCTCGAACGTGGCGTCCGCCAGCTCGGACGCGCGGCACCACGCGGCTGACCATGCCCAGCTCGTACGCCCGCGCCGCGCTGAACCGGTCGCCGGTGAACAGCATCTCCTTGGCGAACCGCGGTCCGAGCACCCAGGGATGCGCGAAGTACTCCACGCCCGGAATGCCCATCCGCACCACCGGGTCGGCGAAGAACGCGTCGTCGGCGGCCACGATCAGGTCGCACACCCAGGCGAGCATCAGGCCGCCGGCGATGCAGGCGCCCTGGACCATCGCGATCGTCGGCTTCGGCAGTTCCCGCCAGCGCCGGCACATACCCAGGTAGACCTCCATCTCCCTGGCGTACCGGTTGTCGGCGCCCGGCTTGCCGACGTGATCCCACCAGATCACCGCCTTGCGCTCGAAGGACCGTGTCGATGTCGCGGCCCGGCGTGCCGATGTCGTGCCCGGCGCAGAAGTGCTCACCCGCCCCGGCCAGCACGATCACCGCGACGGCGTCGTCGTTCGTCGCGCGCTGGAAGGCGGCGTCCAGGGCGTAGGTGACGGCGGAGTTCTGCGCGTTCCGGTATCGCGGCCGGTTCAGCGTGATCACCGCGGTGGCGTCCCGGACCTCGTAGGTAACGACGTCAGGCTCGTGCGGGCGAGCCCCGTTCTGCGTCGCCTCAACCAGTGCCTGCTCGGGAGGACGACCGCCCGGTTCCCCGGCGGAACTATTCATTGAGACTCCTCCCGGTTGTGTTCCGCTTTCAGTTGCCGCTTGAGCGGCTTGCCCGCCGGGTTGCGCGGCAGCTCGGCGCGGAACTCGACGTGCCTGGGCACCTTGAAATTGGCCAGCCGCTCCCGGCAGTAGCCGATGACCTCGTCCGGCGTCAGGGTGTGACCGGCCCGGGCGACCACGTAGGCCTTGCCGACCTCGCCGAGGCGCTGGTCGGGGACGCCGATCACAACCGACTCGGCGACGCCGGGCAGCCGCGCTAGCACTTGCTCGACCTCGGCCGGGTAGACGTTGAAGCCGCCGCAGATGTACATGTCCTTGAGCCGGTCGGTGATGGCCAGGTTTCCGGCCGCGTCCAGCTTCCCGATGTCGCCGGTGTGCAGCCACCCGGCGGCGTCGACCGCCTCGGCGGTGGCGCGCCGGTCGTCGAGATACCCGAGCATGACGTTCGGGCCGCGCACCAGGATCTCGCCCGCGCCGGCCTCGTCCGGCGCGGGCGATGGCTGATCTCGAAGCCCGGCGGTGGCCCGGCCGGATGTGGTGGCGACGACCTTCGGGTCATCACCCGGCCGGCACATCGCTGACAACGACCGCCTCGGTCAGGCCGTACGCGGTGAGCACCGTGTCAAAGCTCAGCTCGGATTGCATGCGCTCGACGAGGGCGACCGGGACGACGGCCGCCCCGGTCACGGCCAGCCGGAGGCTGCTCAGGTCCATCCCGGCCCTGGCCGGGTGGTCCAGGATCGTCTGGTAGATCGTCGGCGCGCCGGGCAGCACGGTGATCTGCTCGGCCTCGATCAGCCGCATCGCCTGCTCGGCGTCGTAGACGAGCTGCGGCACGATGGCCGCGCCGGTGAGCAGGCAGACGAGGATCCCGGCCTTGTACCCGAAGCTGTGAAAGAACGGATTCAGGACGAGGTATCGGTCGGCGAGCACTGACCTCACCGCACTCGGCCCACGCCCTGGCCACGTTCAGCGACTGGAAGTGGGCGCTCATCGCCCCCTTGCTCCGGCCGGTGGTGCCGGACGTGAACAGGATGTCGCTCACGTGCTCCGGCTCGACCGCGGCGGCGCGCTCGGCCGCGAGGCCCGGCCAGCCCCGCGCCGTCCCGCTCGAACTCGGTCCAGTCGAGCGCGACCGTCCCGGTCAGCGCGGCCAGCTGCGGGTCACCGCCGTCGACCGGGATCCTGGACGATCAGCTTCAGCTGACTCGAGCCCCGGCCCGGCGTCCGGCTCGCGGGCGGCCGCGCGCACCGCGGCGAGCCGGTCGGCGCCCAGGAACGTGCCCGCGACCAGGAGGGCCCGGGCACCGCTGCGGCCGATGACGTCCAGCGCCTCGGCACCGGTGAAGCGGGTGTTAACCGGCACCAGAGTGCAGCCCGCCGACAGCGCGCCGAGCGCGCCCAGCACCCAGTGATGCGTGTTCGGTGACCAGATCGCGACCCGGTCGCCCGGCTCCAGGCCGTGCCCGATGAACGCGGCGGCCATCGCCCGAACCCGGTCGTGCAGCTGCGCGTAGGTCAGCCGCGGTCCGTCCGGCTCGGCGATCGCCGGCCTGTCCCCGAACAGGCTCGCTGCCCTGTCCACGGCGGCCGGGATCGTCCGCTTCACCTGGCTCCTCAGTGCTGCCGAAATCAGTGCGCTGCCGGACAACAGTGCCCGAGAACCCCGGGCACCGCGAGCCGCCGCCGCCGGGCGCGGCCAGGCAAGCAAGTGCTTGGTAGGTAGAGCCTACTTTGCGGTACCTGCACGTGGCCAGACACGGTTACACAAGCAAGTGCTTGGTAGGGTGAGAGCCCGCGTGCGGCAGGAGGATGCCGGTGGAGCTGACCGCCCAGGACGAAGAGTTCCGGCAGCGGGCACGTGGCTGGCTCGAGCAGAAATCTGACCGGCGAGTTCGCGGCGCTGCGCGGCCAGGGCGGGCCCGGCCGCGAGCACGAGCACTTCGAGCAGCGGCTCGCCTGGAACCGGCACCTGGCGGCGAGCGGCTGGACGTGCCTGTCCTGGCCCGCCGAGTACGGCGGCCAGGACGCGACGCTCGCGCAGCAGGTTATCTTCCATGAGGAGTACGCCCGCAGCGGCGCTCCGGCCAGGGTCAGTCACATGGGCGAAGAACTGCTCGGGCCCGACGCTGCTCGCGTTCGGGACCCAGGCGCAGAAGGACCGGTTCCTGCGGCCGATCGCCGAAGTGCGCTGAGCTGTGGTGCCAGGGCTACTCCGAGCCGGGCGCCGGATCCGACCTCGCGTCGCTGAGCACCGCGGCCCGGCTCGACGGCGACGAGTGGGTGATCACCGGCCAGAAGGTCTGGACGTCACTCGCCCACAGAGGCGGACTGGTGCTTCCTGCTGGCGCGGACCGAGCCCGGGCTCCAGGCGGTCGGCCGGACTGTCCTACCTCCTGGTGCCGATGCATCAGCCGGGCATTGCGGTCCGGCCGATCATCGGCAGCTGACCGGCACGTCGGAGTTCAATGAAGTGTTCTTCGACGCCGCGCGGACGCCGCGCGACCTCGTCGTGGGCGAGCCGGGCGACGGCTGGCGGGTGGCTATGGCCACGCTGGCGATCGAGCGCGGCGTGTCTACCCTCGGTCAGCAGGTCGGCTACCAGCGCGAGTTCGACGCCCTGGTCGCGCTCGCCCGGCAGACCGGTGCCGGCGCGCGACCCCGCGCTGCGGGACCGGCTCGGCCGGGCTTGGATCGGCCTGCAGGTGATGCGCGAGCAGGTCCTCGCCATGCTCGGCGGCGACGCGGACCCGGCGGCCGGCGGCGCCTCGGTCGTCAAGCTGCTCTGGTCGCGCTGGCATCGCGAGCTCGGTGAGCTCGCGATGGACGTGCTCGGGCCTGCCAGCATGCTGGCCGAAGGCCCGCCGTACGACCTGGACGACTGGCAGCGGCTGTATCTGTTCAGCCGGTCCGACACCATCTACGGCGGATCGGCGGAGATCCAGCGCGGGATCATCGCCGACCGCGCCCTGGGGTTGCCCCGGCAGGCCAGGGGCTAGCCGAGCCGAGGAGCAGACCCATGACAGCTGCGATCCCGGAGCCGCCCGCGGGCCGCGACCTGCTGGCCGGCAAGGTCGTCGTGATCACCGCCGCGGCCGGGCGCGGGCATCGGCTCGGCCGCCGCGCTGCGGTGCCTCCAGGAGGGCGCGCAGGTCGTCATCAGCGATCAGCACGAGGCCAGGCTCGCCGCCTGCCAGGCCGAGCTGGCCGGGGAGTTCGGCGCCCGGGTCTGGTCGCTGCCCTGCGACGTGACCGACGACGACGCGGTGCGCCGCCTCATCGACGGCGCGGTCAGCCACTTCGGCCGCATCGACGTGATGATCAACAACGCCGGCCTCGGCGGCACCAAGTCCATCCTGGAGATGACCGACGCGGAGTGGCTGCGGGTGCTGGACATCACCCTCAACGGCACATTCCGCTGCACCCGCGCGGCCTTGCGGCAGCTGGTCGCCCAGGGCCACGGCGGGGCCGTCGTCAACAACGCCTCGGTCCTCGGCTGGCGTGCTCAAGACGGCCAGGCGCACTATGCGGCGGCGAAGGCCGGGGTGATGGCGCTGACGAGGTGCGCGGCGATGGACGTGGCCGGGCACGGCATCCGGGTCAACGCGGTCGCGCCGAGCCTGGCGACGCACCCGTTCCTGGCCAAGGTCATGAGCCCGGAACTGCTCGCGGAGCTGGCCGGGCGCGAGGCCTTCGGCCGCGGCGCCGAGCCGTGGGAGGTCGCCGCCGTCATGGCGTTCCTGGCCAGCGACTACGCCGTCTTACCTCACCGGCGAGGTGATCTCGGTGAGCAGCCAGCACGCCTGAGGCCAGGGCCGGTCCGGGCCGCGGCCCGTAGCGTCACAGATCGCGCGTCGGCAGCGCCTCCTCGCGCCACCCGCCGGCCCCGTCCGGCGCCACGTGCCAGCCGCGCTTGCCCGGCCGGATGCGCACCGCCTCGTGCAGCTCAGTGCCCAGGTAGTGCAGCCCGACCCCGTCCTCGCTGGCATCAGCCGGCCGGGAATATCCCGGCGGCGACCAGCTGCCGGTAGGTGTCCCGGCGCGGCTGGGTGGCGAAGTCGTCGTGCACGCCGTTGCTGAAGGGCAGCAGGCCGATCCCGTCGGTGAACGGGTCTAGCTCATCCCGGAAGGAGTCGGTGGGGCCCCCGAGGTGCCAGCACAGACTGCCCGCGCTGCCCCCGGACAGGACGACTCCGGCCTCCCAGCAGTCGCGCATGGTCTCGCGGAGGCCGTGTACCCGCCACACCGCCATCAGATTGGCCACGCTGCCGCCGCTGACGACGATGACGTCCTGGCCGAGCAGATGCGCCCGGATGTCGGGGACGCTCGGCTGGGCGAACAGGGTCAGGACCGAGATCTCGGCGTCGGCGCCCGCAGCCTCGGCCGCCGCGGTGAACGCCGCGACCGCCTCCGGCGAGTCGCCGACGGCGGTCGGCACGTAACAGACCCTCGCCCGGCCCGATGGTCGCGCCAGATCGATCGCGTGCTGCACGAGCCGGAACGATCCCCGAGGGTCCGCATCGGTCCGCAGCACCCCGGAGTAGGCAAAGATCTGGCGTGGATTCGGCACGGGATCAGGGTAGCGAGGCCAGCCGGGGCTAGCGGGCGGCCGGACTCGGCCGTCCGAGCCGGAGTGGCCGGAGGTGTCACGCTGCGTATGCGCGCCTGGTCGGCGGTAGTTGCCTTACCAATACGAATCGTTTAATGCGAGTTTGCCAGGCCATAAGTTGCTTTTTACGGTTTCCATTATGATTACGGTATCAAGACAGGCCTGTGATCCTCCGTCCTGATCTTTCCATCGTGAGAGCGAAGTAGAGTCCTGTGTTATGCGGTGTCCGGACAATCTTCAGAGGCGATCTGAGCTCGGAGCAGGAACACCCGCCAGCGCCGCCGCAGCCGGGCCCGCAGATCGCGGCAGCAGCAGCCGACCAGCCGCAGGCGGTTGCGCCTCGCGGCGTTCGCGGTGGTCGCCATCGCCGCCGCCTTCGCCCTCTCCCTGTCGTCCTGGATCGGATGTCTTATAGCTTTCGCGACTGATTCCGACTCTGCGAATAACGCGCTGCAGGCCTGGGACATGCTGCACGGCAACCTGCTATTGCACGGCTGGATTATCGGCGACGCCACTTATTGCACGTTTGAGCTGCCGGTTTTCATGATTACCGAGGCGATATTCGGGCTCGGCAGCGCGGATACGCACATCGTGGCGGCCGTGGTCTACACGCTGGTGATCGTGAGCGCGATCGCGCTCGCCCGGTCGGGCTCCCGCGGAATGACTGCGGCGGTTCGGACCGGCATTGTGCTGCTGGCGCTATCCATCCCGTTGCTGCTGTGGCACAACGTCGGGGTGCTGCTCGAGAAGCCCGACCACACCGGCACGGCGGCCATCGCGATGCTTGTGCTTCCTGCTGATCGACCGGTGGTGGCGCGCTGGTTCATCGCTCCGGTGGTCGGCATCATCCTGATCCTCGGTCAGCTCGGCGACGCGACCGTGCTGTACGTGGCAGTGCCGACCATCGCCCTGATCAGTCTCTTCCGGGTTATCCAGGCCCGCAGCCTGCGGACCGGGGACGCAGCGATGCTGCTGGCCGCCGTCGCGTCAGTGCCGCTGGAGTTGCTGCTACGCAAGGCCATGCTGAACCACGGCGGCTTCCTGATGGTGGCGCCGCGCACTCAGCTGGCCACCAGCAGCACGCTGGCGTCGAACTGGCACTTCACCTTGCAGGCCTCCGGCAATTGTTCGGCGCCCAGCCGGGCCGGTCGGCGCGCTGGGCACGATCGGCGCCGGACTTGGCTGGCTCGTGGTCGCCGTGGCGGCGTACGGCTTCGGCCGCGTGCTCGTGACCTGGCCGCGAGCGAGCCGGGCCGAGCAGCTGCTGTGCATCGCGATCGTGGTGAATGTCGGCGCGTACGTCTTCTCGACGCTGCCGATGCCCAGCAATCCGCGCGAGGTCGTGCTCGTGGTGCCCGCCGGCGCCGTGCTCGCCGCCCGCGGCGTCGGCCGCCCCGCTCTCGTGGCCGGCCGCTGGGCCTGGGCGGCCTGTGCCGTCGTCGGCCCTGGCGGTCGTGCCGTTGACCACGGCAGCCACCCAGCCGGCCAACACGGCGGTCCAGGTACCGCTGGCGGCCTGGCTCAAGTCGCACGACCTGCAATACGGCGATCGCCGGCCTACTGGAACTCGTCGAACGTCACGCTCGCGGCCCACGACGGTGTCATGGTGCGCGCAGTGAGCCGCGGTACTTCGGCTTCTCGGCCGATGACTGGGAAACGAACTGGACCTGGTACTACCCGGCCCACGACGCTACGTTCGCGATCGCCGACCCGCCGCCCGCGCCCGGCCTGGCCCAGGGCCGCACCCTCATCACGGTCAAGGACTTCGAGAGGGTATTCGGCAAGCCCGCCGCCCGCTACCTGGTCGCCGGTGAGATCGTCCTGGTCTACCGCCACAACCTCCTGCTACAGGTCGCGCCCGCCCTGCCAATACCGGGCAACAACAGCCCGGGCCTGTTGGGCGGTTCGTAGCGTCTCGTCGCGGATGGTCTTACACGCTCCCAATTCATGCTAAATTCGGAGCTTGCGGTCCTGATACCGGCTAGCTGGGGCGGGCGTCCTGCGGCCAAGCGACCGGTGGCCTGGCCAGGTCGCCTTCGGGGAAGTCAGGACACATCTAACGGAGCATGGATCCCGGCTGCCGCGCGCATCCGGCTAGTCTTCGCAGCTCAGCACAAACGGGGACGCTGTGGTATCAACGGTAAGAGCCGCGGGGGACGCCGACACGGGCCAGGCCCCGCGGACGGTCCGGGCCGCACCATGGCTGGTGCTTGCCGCCTACTTGCTCGTCGCGTACATCGTGACCTGGCGTATCTGGGCCCACCCGAGCGTGACGTCGCCGACCGACGGCAGCTACGTCAAGGACGACGTGCTGGTCGACTACTGGTTCCTGCGGTACGCCGCCACGGCGGTCGCGCACGGCCATCTGCCCGCGCTCATCACCACGGCGGTCAACTACCCGCAGGGCATCAGCACCATGTGGAACAACACGCTGCCGCTGCCGGCCATCGTGCTGACCCCGGTCACCTTGCTGGCCAGCCCGTCGTCAGCCTGGCCGTGCTGCTGACCCTCGGCTTCTTCGGCTCGGCCGCCGCGATGTTCTTCGTGCTCCGGCGCTGGGGTGCCAGCACGGGCGCCGCCGCCCTCGGCGGCGCGATCTTCGGCTTCTGCCCGGCGCTGATGGTCGCCGCGGAGGACCACTATCAGCTCCAGTTCATGGTTCTGCCGCCGTTGATCATCCATTTCACCCTGCGGCTCGCAACCCGGCGCGGAAACCCGATCCGCACCGGCGTCCTGCTGGGCGTGATGATGGCACTGCAGGTCTACATCAGCGAGGAAATGCTGCTGTTCACCGGTATCGCCGCCGGGATACTGCTGCTACTGCTGGCCCTCCACCGGCAGGCCGCGATCGCCAGGAACGCCCTTCCGGCCGTCGCTGGCGCCCTGATCGCCGGGGTCATAGTCCTGGTCGCCTGCGGAGCCGCGCTGCTGGTGCAGTTGCACGGCCGGCTGGACCGAGACCGGTACTCCGTGGCAGATCGGCAAGTACGGCAATCACGAGACCGACTTCTACACGGCGCCGATCACGGTCGCCCTGAATCACGGGCTGCCTCGGTACCTGCAGTTCCTCGGGACGCAGCGCATCTGGCCGCTGGAGACTTATGCCTACCTCGGCTGGCCGCTACTCGCCGGGCTGTTCCTCATCACCGTGGCCTGCTGGCGCGACCTGCGGATCAGGATCCCCGCCATCGCGTTCGCCGTGGTCGAGCTGTGCAGCTTGGGCGGTCACCGGCGGCACCTGTTCGGCCTGCCGCTGCCCGCCAGCGCGATGCCCTGGCACTACATCGGCCAGCTGCCGTTGGTCCATGAGGCGGTGGTGAACCGGCTGAGCCTGCCCGCGGACGGCCTCGCGGCCGTGGTCGTCGCCTTCGGCGCCGATCACGTCGCGGCGGCCTGGCGCGCGCCGGCAAGAGGACTGGCGACGCCCCGCCGTCGCCGCCGCGGCCGGGGTAGCGCTCGTGGCGCTGATCGTGCCGATCCTGCCCCGCCCGGTGCAGACCGCGACCAGGGTCCCGGCTCCGGCCGGCTGGACTCAGGTCCTGACCGCCTTGCACCTGCGCCCCGACGCCTCGGTGCTGGTGCTGCCGCTCAACGGCGGCCTGACGATGTCCTGGCAGGCCACGACCGACGTGCCGATCTCCATCATCGGCGGGTACTGCATCGCGCCGAATCGTCAGGGCCTGGCCCGCGAGTGCCAGGACGCGAGCGTGTGGACACCGCGGGAAAAGACGGTCGCCGACTACCTCATCCGGCTGACCGAGACGCCGCCACGGCCGGGCCCACGCCTTACCAGCGCCGCCAGCGCCATCCGGCAATGGCGGGCCGCCGCCATCCTGTGCGTCAACGGGCCACCGCCGCTGGTGACATATCTGGTCCGGCTGCTCGGCCGGCCGACGGCCAGCCACGGCGGCGTCCTCGGCTGGCGGATGGTCAGGCCGGGATACGTCCGCGTGCCGCCCACCCACCCGCTGCACCAGCGGCGCGGCGTCCGCAAGGGCTCGGGGAGTAAGTCGAAGGCAGCCTGATCTCGGCCCGGCCCGCCGCGATGCCCGCACCGCGCGGCGGCTATCAGGCCGACTTGGCGACGTGCTCCTGCTCGGCCCCGGACGCGGCGGCGGCCCGGCTCTCAGGCCGGCAAGGCCGGCGAGGCCTGCGGCTCGAGATAGCGGTAGTGCCGCAGCCCGGTCTTGTGCAGCCGGTACTGGAGCGAGGTACGCAGCACTCCCAGGCCGTACTTGATGCTCCGGCGCAGGTTGATGGAGGAGGCGTCCTCCTGGTAGCGCGTCGGGCAGGACACCTCACCGATGCGCGCGCCGGCCATGACCGCCTGCGCGATGATCTGGTTGTCGAAGACGAAGTCGTCCGAGTTGCGCTCGAACGCCAGGCGCGCGACCAGATGAGCTGCTGAAGGCGCGCAGCCCGGTGTGGTACTCCGACAGCTTCTGGCCGAGCATGATGTTCTCGACGCAGGTCAGGCAGCCGGTTGGCGACGTACTTGTAGATCGGCATGCCGCGCGCGACCGTGTGCTGGGCGAGGATCCGCGAGCCGAGCACCATGTCGTACTCGCCGTAGGCGATCATCGAGGCCATCGCCGGCACCAGCAGCGGCGAGTACTGGTAGTCCGGGTGCACCATCACGATGATGTCGGCGCCCAGTTCCAGCGCCCGCCGGTAGCAGGTCTTCTGGTTCCCCCCGTAACCGAGGTTCTTCTCGTGCTTGATCGGCATCAGGCCGAGCTCGTGCGGCCAGTTCGATGGTCTGGTCGGTGCTGTTGTCGTCCACGAGCACGACCTCGTCGATCACCGTGAGATCGAGTTCGGCGACTGTACGCGACAAGGTCGCCGCCGCGTTATACGCGGGCATGACGACGGCTACTCGGCGTCCGTTGAGCATAGCGGGCAGTATATGCGCTGGGTCAGGGAAATTAGGGCAATCGGGACTAACACCTGGTAAAGGATGGGCCAAGGAAGCAGAACGAAAATCCCCGGATCCGGGCACTCCGCGCGCCGGTCCCCGCCCGGCCGGATTACGAGGGACGGTCCGGCTATAGCCGCTCGATGATCGTCGCCGTCGCCATCGCGCCGCCCGCGCACATGGAAACCAGGGCGGTGCTCGCGTCCCGCCGCTCCAGTTCGTGCAGTGCCGTGGTGAGCAGCCTCGATCCGGTGCTGCCGACCGGATGCCCGAGCGCGATCGCGCCGCCGTTCACGTTCACCTTGTCCGGGTCGGGCTCGTGCTGGCTCATCCAGGAGAGCACCACCGAGGCGAAGGCCTCGTTGACTTCGAAGATGTCGATGTCGGCGATGGTCATGCCGCTTCGCTTGAGTACCCGCTCGGTGGCGGCGACCGGGCCGTCCAGGTGGAAGTAAGGCTCGTCGCCGATCAGAGCCTGGGAGATGATCCGCGCCCTCGGCCGCAGCCCGAGTTCGCGCGCCCGCTCGTCGCTGACCAGCAGCACCGCCGCGGCACCGTCGGAGATCTGCGACGAGGTGCCCGCGGTGTGCAGCCCGTCCGGCAGGACCGGCTTCAGCCCGGCTAGCCCCTCGAGTGTCGTCGCGCGGAGGCCGCCATCCCGATCCACCATCCGCCACTCGCCCGTCGGCTTGCCATCGGCGTCCAGCACCGGCGCCTTGACCGGCGCGACCTCGCGGTCGAAGCGGCCCTCGGCCCAGGCCCGCTGCGCGTTCTGCTGGGAGCGCAGCCCGAACGCGTCCAGTTCCGCCCGGCCGATGCCGCGCCGGCGGGCGATCCGCTCGGCCGCCTCGAACTGATTCGGCATGTCGATGGACCAGGACCCAGGCCGGGGCGTGCCGATGCCGGTCCCGATGTTGGCGCCGAGGCCGACCCGGCTCATGGCCTCGACCCCGCAGCCGATCCCGACATCGATGGCGCCGGCCGCGATCAGCCCGGCGATCAGGTGCACGGCCTGCTGCGCCGAGCCGCACTGCGCGTCGAGCGTCTGGCAGCCGGTCTGGATCGGCAGGCCCGCGTGCAGCCACGCAGTCCTGGTCACGTTCCCGGCCTGCTCGCCCGCCTGGGTCACGCAGCCGCCCGCGATCTGCTCCACCGCGGCCGGGTCGATGCCCGCCCGCTCGACCAGTGCGGTCTGCGCCTTGCCGAGTATCTCCGCCGGATGCAGGCCGGACAGCGCTCCGCGCCGCTTCCCGATCGGGGTCCGGACCGCCTCGACAATTACCGCAGTACCCACATCCGCTCCTCTGCTTTGCCAGCTCCCATAGTAGAACGTGTTCTTGAAATTTCGAGAGCTCGCCCATTCACCGCAGGCTCCGGGCATGCTTGAATCCCACTAGAACACGTTACAGATCCCGGCGGCCCGGACCCCTGGAGGCACTGGCATGGCTGAGCAGCAGCTAGCGCCCGGCTTTGACCTGACCGACCCCGACCTGTATGCGCACCGCGTGCCGCAGGAAGAGTTCGCGCTGCTGCGTCGCTCGGCCCCGGTCCGGTGGAACCCGCAGCCGCGGGACATGGGCTTCGACGACGACGGGTTCTGGGCCGTGACCAAGCACCGGGACGTCGTCGCGGTCTCCAGGGACTCCGAGACGTGGTCCAGCTACGAGAACTGCGCGATCGTCCGGTTCCCGAGCGGCAACACCCGCGACCAGATCGAGCTGCAGCGGGTGATCATGCTCAACATCGACCCGCCGCACCACACGAAGGTCCGCGGCATCGTGTCCCGCGGGTTCACGCCGCGGGCCATCAGCAACCTGCGCGACGTCCTGCACGACCGGGCCCAGAAGATCGTCAAGGAGGCCATCGACAAAGGCTCGGGCGACTTCGTCACCGACGTCGCCTGCGAACTGCCGCTGCAGGCGATCGCTGAGCTCATCGGCGTGCCGCAGGAAGACCGGCACAAGCTGTTCTCCTGGTCCAACGAGATGGTCGGGTACGACGACCCCGAGTTCGTGGGCGACGGCGAGGCCGCCTCGGTCGAGATCCTGAGCTACAGCATGGTGATGGCCGAGGACCGCCGGGCCTGCCCGCGCGATGACATTGTCTCCAAGCTCGTCAACGCCGAGATCGACGGCGACCAGCTCACCTCCGACGAGTTCGGGTTCTTCGTGATCCTGCTCGCGGTGGCGGGCAACGAGACGACCCGCAACGCGATCTCGCACGGCATGCTGGCGTTCCTGGAAAACCCCGAGCAGTGGCAGATCTTCAAGGCCGGGCGGCCGGAGACAGCGGTGGACGAGATCGTCCGGTGGGCCACCCCGGTGACGGTGTTCCAGCGCACGGCCACCAGGGACACCGAGCTCGGCGGCCAGGAGATCAAGAAGGGCCAGCGAGTCGGGTTGTTCTACCGGTCCGCGAACTTCGACGAGGACGTCTTCACCGAGGCGGAGCAGTTCGACGTGCTGCGCAGCCCGAATCCGCACGTCGGGTTCGGCGGCACCGGCGCGCACTACTGCCTCGGCGCCAACCTCGCCCGGCTGGAGATCAGCCTGATGTTCAACGCGATCGCCGACGCGATGCCGGACATCAGCAAGGCCGGCGACCCGCAGCGGCTGCGGTCGGGGTGGCTGAACGGCGTCAAGCGGCTACCGGTCAGCTACCGCTAGCTTTCGGGGTGGAGTCCGGGGTCATTTTCGACCCCGAACTCTTCGTCGTGATCAGTCCGGCGTGTCCGCGACCACCCACATCGAGAAGTATTGCGACCCGCCGCCGTAGGCGTGGCCGAGCGCGGTCCTGGCGCCCACCACCTGGTGCTCGCCGGCCTTGCCCATCACCTGCATCGCTGACTCGGCAAACCGGAGCAGCCCGGAGGCGCCGATCGGGTTGGAGCACAGCACCCCGCCGGACGGGTTCACCGGGATCGAGCCACCGATCTCCGTCTCCCCCGACTCGGTGAACTGCCAGCCCTTGCCCTCGGGCGCGAAGCCCAGGTTCTCCAGCCACATCGGCTCGAACCAGGAGAACGGCACGTAGATCTCGGCGACGTCGATCTGCGCCAGCGGGTTGGTGATGCCGGCCAGGTGCCAGAGCGCCTTCGCCGCGTCGGCTCCGGCCCGCGGGTTCACGTTGTCCTTGCCGGAGAACATGGTCGGCTCGGTCCGCATCGACGTGGCCCGGATCCACGCCACCGGCCCTGCCGACGCCTCGGCCGCGGCCTGGTCGCCGATGATCACGGCGCACGCGCCGTCCGAGGACGGGCACGTCTCGTCGTACCGGACCGGGTCCCACAGCATGGGCGAGGCCTGCACCGACTCCAGCGTGATGTCGGGCTGCCGGAGGTGCGCGTACGGGTTCTTCGCGCCGTTGCGCCGGTCCTTCACCGCGACCATGGCGCCGACGTGCGTCGGCGCGCCGCTGCGGCGGATGTACGAACGGATGTGCGGCGCGAAGTACCCGCCAGCGCCGGCCAGCAGCGGCATGGAGAACGGCGGCGCGATCGACAGCGCCCACATGGCATTCGACTCGGACTGCTTCTCGAACGCCACCGCCAGCACCCGGCGGTGCCAGCCGGCCTGGACCAGGCTGGCGGCTACGTTGCCGGTCGCGCCGCCGACCGAGCCGGCCGTGTGCACCCGCAGCAATGGCTTGCCGACCGCCCCGAGGGCATCGGCGAGATAGAGCTCGGGCATCATGACGCCTTCGAACAGGTCGGGCGCCTTCCCCACCACGACCGCGTCGATATCCGTGATCTCCAGGCCCGCGTCGGCCAGCGCGCGGTCGACCGCCTCGCGGCACAGGCCCGCGATCGAGACGTCGGGCCGCTTGCTGCGGTGCTGGGTCTGCCCGGTCCCGAGGACCGCGGCCCGCTCTTTCATCGCGCCTCCAGCACGCACACGAGGTTCTGCTGCAGGGCCGGGCCGCTGGTCGCGTGCCCGAGCGCGCGGCCCGCTTCGCCGCCGAGGATCGACCGGGCGGCCCAGCCGATCCGCGCGAGCCCCGCCGCGAACATCGCGTTGCCCGCCAGCACACCGCCGGACGGGCTGATCCTGGTCTTCTCGTCCAGCCGCAGCGCGTCGGCGAGCACGATCTCCTGGTGCGAGAACGGCGCGTGCAGCTCCGCGACCTCCGCCCCGGCCGCGCCCGCCGCCTGGGCCGCGGCCGCGGCCGACGGCGCCGTTAGCAGGTCACGCGCGCCGAGCGAGCCCGAGTCGATCCGGTGCTCGAAGCCGGTGATCCAGGCCGGCCGGGCGCACAGCTCGCGAGCCCGGTCGCCGGCCGCGAGGATCACGACGGCCGCGCCGTCGGTGATCGGCGCGCAGTCATGCGCGCGCAGCGGATCAGCCAGGTACGGCGCGGCGAGCAGCTCATCCGCCGTCACCTGGCCGGCCAGCTGGGCGCGCGGGTTCCCGGTCGCGGCGGCCCGGCTGCGAACGGCGACCGTGGCCATGTCCTGCTCCGTCCACCGGCCCGCCTCGATGCCGAGCCTGGCTTGCAGCGCGGCGACGCTCACCGAGTCCGGCCACAGCGGCGCGACGGTGTACGGATCGAGCTGGAGCGCCAGCACCCGGCGCAGGTTCCCGGCCGAGGACTTACCGAACCCGTAGACGAGCGCGGTGTCGACCTCGCCGGTGAGGATCTTGACCCAGGCTTCGTAGAGCGCCCAGGCACCATCCATCTCGACGTGCGACTCCATCACCGGCGGGAAGGCCCCGATGGCGTCGACCGCGGACACGAACGAGAAGGCCCGGCCCGCCAGGTAGTCCGACGAGCCAGAGCACCAGAAGCCGATGTCGGTCTTGGCGAGCCCGGTCTGGCCGAACACCTCGTGGAAGATCGGCACCAGCATCTCCACGCCGTTGGTGGTGCCATCGGTGTGCCGGACGTTAGGCGCCTCGGCGAAGCCGATCACCGCGACGTCTCTCATGGGACCGTCCTCACAATCGTCGACCGCGGGTCAGAGGTGGTGCGCATAAGACTCATAGGGGGTGTCCGGCTCCCCGGTCGGCTCGAAGTGGCCGATGTTCTCCGCCGTGGTGCCCCACTCCTCGCGCGGCTTCCACACCGCCTTCACCCGCATGCCCATCCGCACCTCGTCCGGCTCGCAGCCGAGGATCAGGTGCTGGAACGCGATGTCCGCGCCGTCGAGCAGGACCGACGCGGCGACGTACGGCGACGGCACCCGCTGGCCCTGGAACGGCACGTTCACGACGCAGAACGTGGTGACGGTCCCGACATCCGGGAGCTCGACGTCGGTCGTGGTCGGCACGCCGTCGACCGGGCAGGCGCCACGCGGCGGAACGTAGACCTTGCCGCAGGCCGGGCAGCGCTGGCCGATGACCTTGCCCTGGCTCAGGCCGATCAGGTAACGGCTCTCTTCCGCCGACGCGCTGTGCTGGATGCGCAGCCGCACCGGCGTGATGATCATCGTCACCGGGTCGCCGGGCTCCGTGGCCTCGTCGGGCAGCGGCTCCGCGCCGGCCGGCACTGGATCGAAGCACTCGATGTCGCGGATGTGGCCGGCTCGCTCGGCCGCCCACCGGGGCCGGACCCGCATGCCGCTGTGCATGGCGTCCGCGGACCCGGCGTCGACCGCGTGCAGCAGCCCGGTGTCCGCGCCGTCCAGCCGGATCAGCGCCCAGGCGAACGGGCGGTCGAGCGGCTGGCCGTCGACCGGCTCGGGCTGCCAGGACCAGGTGAGCACGGTCCCGGCCGGTCCGACCGGCACCAGCTCAGCCGGCGGTGCGAACGTGACCGGGTCGTATTCGGCCGGCGGGACGTGCACCCGGCCGTCGGCGCTGCGTGAGCCCAGGATGCGCCGGCCAGTCCGGTCATGAACTCACTCAGCACCGGTCCGAGCGATCTGGTGTAGTCGAAACTGGTCTCGAGGGGAGCACTCAGTGGCCCCTCGCGGAGCGTTATGTCAGGCACCGTCACGGATCAAAGTGAAACACGTTCTAGCTCCGGACGCCAAGTAGGCGCTGGCTGGACCGTCAGCGCCCCTTGAACTCGGGCTTTCGCTTGGCCGCGAACGCCCGCGGCCCCTCCTTCGCGTCCTCGCTGGCGAACACGGCCATCCCGAGCTTGGTTTCCAGCGCGAACGCGTCGTTCTCGGCCATGCCCTCGGTGTCGCGGATCGTGCGCAGGATGGCCTGCACCGCCAGCGGGCCGTTGGCGGCGATCATGTCCGCGATCTCCAGCGCCTTAGCCAGCGCCTGGCCGTCGTCGACGACGTGCCCGATCAGCCCGATCGCCTGCGCCTCGTCGGCGGTGATGTGCCTGCCGGTGAGCAGGATGTCGGCCGCGACGGTGTACGGGATCTGGCGCACCAGCCGAACCGCGGACCCGCCGAGCGGGAACAAGCCCCAGCGCGCCTCGGACACGCCGAACCTCGCGCTCCGGCCCGCGACCCGGATGTCGGTGGCCTGCAGGATCTCGGTGCCGCCCGCGATGGCCGGGCCCTCCACGGCCGCGATCAGCGGCTTGGTCAGCCGGCGGCCCTTGAGCAGCGGCTCGATCACGGTCGGGTCGAAGGCCCCGGACCGGAACGAGTCACCCGGGTGTGCCGCGGTCATCGCCTTCAGGTCGGCGCCCGCGCAGAACGCGCCGCCCGCGCCGGTGAGGATGCAGGTGCGGATGTCCGGATCCGCGTCGACCCGGTCCCAGGCATCCTTCATGATCGCCATCATCGGGCCGCTGAGCGCGTTCCTCGCTTCCGGCCGGTTCAGCGTCACGATCAGGACGTGGCCGCGCTGCTCGACCAGCGCGTGCGGCCGCTCCGGATCGGTCGAGGTCACGGCAGTTGACCTAGCACGGGCGACTCAACCACGGGTCTCCTTAGCGCCGAAGGGGTTGCCCGGAACGATAACACGTTCTACTTTCTTACCCATGGCGCTGAACATCGCAGACCTATTCGAGCATGCAGTGGACGCGGTGCCAGAGCGCCTCGCGATTGCCTGCGGCGACAAGACCGTCAGCTACGCCGAGCTCGAGGCCATGAGCAACCGGGCCGCGCACTGCCTCGCGGCCGGCGGCGTCGGGGCCGGTGATCACGTCGGCATGTACGGGCGCAACTCGATCGAATTGGTCGCCAGCTTCCTGGCCTGCTACAAACTGCGGGCCATTCCGGTGAACGTCAACTACCGCTACGTCGAGGCCGAACTCCGCTACCTGTTCGGCGAGGCCGAGTTCAAGGGTCTGGTGCACGACCGGCAGTACGCCGACAAGGTGGCCGCGGTACTGCCGGACTACCCGGACCTGGGCGTCGTGCTGGTGATCGACGACAGCAGCGAACTGCCGCTGCCGCCGGGCGCGGTCGACTTCCACGCCGCGATCTCGGGCGTGCGCGCCGACCGTGACTTCGGCGAGCGCAGCCCCGACGACATCTACATGCTCTACACCGGCGGCACCACCGGATACCCCAAGGGCGTGCTGTGGCGGCACGAGGACGTGTGGCGCACGCTGGGCGGCGGGATCGACTTCACCACCGGCGAGCGGCTGGCCGATGAGTGGGAGCAGATCCGGCGCGGCACGGCCGGGCCGACCGGGATGGTCCGGCTCGCCACCGCGCCGCTCATTCACGGCAGCGCCCAGTGGGGCACGCTGCCGGCCCTCTTCTGCGGTGACACCGTGGTGTTCGTGCCGCAGTTCGACGCGCACGCGGTCTGGCAGGCGGTGCAGCGGCACAGGGTCAACATCCTGATGATCATCGGCGACGCGATGGCCAGGCCGCTGATCGAGGCCTACCAGGAGGAGGAGTACGACCTCTCCTCCGTGCTGGCGATCTCCAGCAACGCCGCGCTGTTCTCCCCGAGCGTCAAGGAGCAGTACCTCGACCTGCTGCCGAACGTCGTCATCACCGACGCCGTCGGCGCCTCCGAGACCGGGTTCACCGGCCTCGGGTACGTGTCGGCCGGGAACAAGAAGGCCGAGGGCCCGACCGTCACGGCGGGCCCGTCGACGATCGTGATCGACGAGAACAACCGCCCGGTTGGCCCCGGCGACATCGGCCGGATCGCGCGCGGCGGCCACATCCCGCTCGGCTACTTCAAGGACCCGGTGAAGACGGCCGCCTTGTTCGCGGAGGTCGACGGTGCCCGTTACGCCGTCCCCGGCGACTGGGCCCGGGTCGAGGAGGACGGCTCGTTCACCCTGCTCGGACGCGGCAACACGTGCGTGAACACCGGCGGTGAGAAGGTTTTCCCCGAAGAGGTCGAGGGCGCGATCAAGTCCTTCGAGTCGGTCTTCGACGCCCTCGTGCTCGGCGTGCCTGACGAGCGCCTCGGCCAGCGGGTGGCCGCCGTCGTCCAGACCCGCGACGGCCAGGAGCTGGACCGGGCCGCGCTGGAGGCGCACCTGCGCACGAAGATCGCCGGATACAAGCTGCCACGCTCGGTGTGGCAGGTCGACAAGATCGGCCGGACGCCCGCGGGCAAGGCGGACTACACCTGGGCACGCGAGCTCGCCGAGCAGCGGCTAGCGGATGCGGCCGGCCAGCAGCCAGCTACCGGAACGTCGCAGCCGACCGAGTCTCAGCCCGCCTGAGGCACTCGGCCGGCCGGGGAGGATCTACTTATGCGCACCGCGCTCTGCGACCGGCTCGGCATCGAGTACCCGATCTTCGGCTTCACCCCGTCCGAGCACGTCGCGGCCGCCATCAGCCGGGCTGGCGGACTGGGCGTGCTCGGCTGTGTCCGCTTCAACGACGCGACCGAGATGGACAAGGTGCTGGACTGGATGGACGCCAGTACCGACGGCAAGCCGTACGGCATCGACGTGGTCATGCCGGCCAAGATCCCGGCCGAGGGCGCGGCCATCGACCTGACCAAGCTGATCCCGGCCGGGCACAAGGAGTTCGTCGAGGCCACGCTGCTCAAGCTCGGCGTGCCGCCGCTGGCGGTGGACGCCGAGCGCAGGGACGGCGTACTCGGCTGGTTGCATTCGGTGGCGCGGGCGCAGGTGGAGGTGGCGCTGTCGCACCCGGCCAGGCTGATCGCGAACGCGCTCGGCTCGCCGCCGCCGGACGTCATCGAGAGCGCCCACGAGCGTGGCATGCTCGTCGCCGCGCTGGCCGGCAAGGCCGCGCACGCGCGCTCGCACGCGGCCGCCGGAGTGGACATCGTGGTCGCCCAGGGCTACGAGGCCGGCGGCCACACCGGCGAGATCGCGAGCATGGTGCTGATCCCCGAGATCGTCGACGCCGTCGGCGCCGACGTCCCGGTGCTGGGGGCCGGCGGCATCGGTTCCGGCCGCCAGCTGGCGGCGGCGCTCGCGCTCGGCGCCGCCGGCGTGTGGATGGGCTCGGCCTGGCTGATCACTGAGGAGTACGCGAACCTGTCCCCGCTGCCCGGCCTGAAGGACGCGCTGCTGGCCGCCACGTCGTCGGACACCGTCCGGTCCCGGATCTACAGCGGTAAGCCCGCGCGGCTGCTCAAGAACGCGTGGACGAACGCCTGGGAAGAGCAAGGCGCACCCGACGCGCTGCCGATGCCGCTGCAGAATCTGCTGGTGGCCGACGCACACCAGCGGCTGATGCAGTCCGGGCGGCCGGATGTGGTCCCGATGCCGGTCGGCCAGATCGTCGGCCGGATGAACGAGGTCAGGCCGGTGGCTGACGTCATGGCCGAGCTCGTCGCCGGGTACGAGCAGGCCGTCGCCAGGCTGCCCGACCTCGGCTGAGCAGCTACTCGCCGGTGGCCCCGTCGATCTGCTCCCGGATCAGGTCCGCGTGCCCGTTGTGCCGGGCGAACTCCTCGATCAGGTGCGCATAAACCCAGCGCAGGCTGATGGGGACGCGCTCGCGCGGATGCAGGAACGTGTCGTCGAGCGACCGGCCGGCGACGGCCGCGTCGGCCGCGTCGCACTCGCTCGCGAATACCGCGAAATCCGCCTCGGCCCCGGCCGCGGTGGCCAGGTCGAAGTCGCCGTCCGGGTATTCGTCAGTCCAGTAACGCGGAGCCAGGTCCGGCTCACCGGCGACGCGCACCCGCAGCCAGACGCGCTGCACGTCGGACAGGTGCCGGACGAGCCCGAGCAGGGATAGCGACGAGCCAGGGATGGGCCGGGCGGCGAGCTGGTCACCGGTGAGCCCGCTGCATTTCCACCGCAGCGTCTGCCGGTGATAGTCGAGGAAGTCCTGCAGCGAGGCGCGCTCGTCGGCCACGTAGAGCGGGTCCGCGCGCTCGACGGCGGGTGCGGTCCAGGTCATGCCGGCCTGTCCTTCTTCGGGAGCTTGCTGACGATCGCGTCGTAGGAGGCATCCACGGCCTCGAGCAGCTCGTCGTCCGGGATGCCTCCGCCAAACGTCAGCGTGTTCCAGCCCGAGCGGCCGATGTAGGCCATCACGCTGGCGTCATCCGGGTAGCGGTGCAGCCACTCGTCGGCCGCTTCCCTGGACGGGCCGCATTTCAGCCCGACGCCGGTGCCCGAGCCCAGGAACGCGAAGATCTTCGTTCCCACCTTGGCCACGACGTCGCCCTCCCACGGCTCGTCCGGCCACGCGCCGGGTTTGGCCAGGCAATAGGCCAGCAACTCGTCGAACGTCACGTCCGCTCCTTTCCTGCGCCCGCAGCCTGTCACCGATAGCCGCAGTTGCGCTACCTTGACCGGAGTGAGCCTGGTGTTACCCGTTGCCGCCGCCGTGCTCGCCGCGGGCTGCGGCCGGGCCGGCGAGCCAGGCGGTGCGCGCCTACACCCAGCGCACTATAGGTCCGCTGCTGCTGGCGCCGCCGATGGCCCTCCTGGCCGGGCTGGCCGCCTGGCTGGTGCACCCCGGTCTCGTCGCCTGCGCCGCCGCGTGGCTGGCCATCTGCGCAGTGCCGCTCGCCGTCATCGACGTCCTCGCGTTCCGGCTGCCCGATCCGCTCACGCTGGCGGCCCTGGGCGGGATCGCCGCGTTCCTGGTCGCGGCGGCCGCGACCAGCGGCGACTGGGCGGGACTCGGCCGGTCCGCGGCGGGCGCGGCGGCACTCGGCGGTCTGTTCCTGGCACTGGCGCTCGCCCGGCCAGGCTCGGCCGGCCTCGGCGACGCCAAGCTCAGCGTGAGCCTGGGTGCGCTGGCAGCCTGGGCCGGCTGGAACGTGCTGCTAGCTGCGCTCCTCGCGGCCTTCGTGCTCGCCGCGGGCTACGGCCTGTGGCTCATCGTCGGCACGGGCGCGACGCTAAGGGCCCGGCTGCCGTTCGGGCCGTTCCTGCTGGCCGGGACGCTGGTGGCGGTCGTCGCCGCCAGCCACTAGCTACGTGCCGGGTCCGGCGGCGACGGCGTTGACGGTGAGCACGTTGTACTTGTGCACGCAGGCGAATCCGTTGTACGGGAGGCCGACCGCCGAGGTCAGGTTCGGCGGGTACACCTTGATACCGCTCGCGGTCGTCAGGCCGCACGTCCCGGCCGGGTAGTTCTGCGCGTTGACAATCTTGATCAGCGCGCTCGCGACGGCGCCGGGGTCGAGCGTGACGACCTCTTCGGTGCTGGCGTGGTTCCGGACCGCGCCGGGGCCGACCTGCACGGCGTAGGTTTCGCCGGTGAACGAGACACCGGGGAACCCGTAGAGCGTGCAGGTGCTGGCCGAGACGTTGGTGAACTGAATCGGGATTATCTGCGACCCGGCCGCCGCATTACCGGGACCGAGCGTTACCTTCAGCGCGTTGAACTGACAAGCCGCCGGTCCGGCGACCGCCGGGCTGGCACTAGCCGGAGAGGACGCCGGGGTGGACGCCGGACTGGTCGCGGGCGCCGTCGTCGTCACGGTGACGGTCGGCGCGGGCGCCGGACCCCCGTTCGAGCACCCGGCGATCAGCAACGCGCCGACCGCCAGCGCGCCCGCGGCAGCAACGGGTGAACGCATTCGCACCTCACTCGGAAATGGCTGTGAGCAGCAGAGCAGACGGCGTCTGGGCTAGTCAACCTCTTTGACCAGAAACAAAGTATTAGGCCACGATCACGGACTATCAACCCGCGCAGGCAGTTTCACACCGCGCAGGTGTCGGCGCCGGCCGACCGGGTAAACACGACTCTTGAAATCGCACGACTGATACCGCACGACGGGCCCCCACGTCCCATTTGTCCGCAGTACCGGCAAGTCAGGGAGGCTCCGATGACCAGCAACCCGCGTAACCCGCTGCCTGGCGAGCAGCCCCAGGACCCGCGCTCCGGCTCGGGCCAGCCGGCCCAGGGACGGCCAGCGCCGGGCCAGCCGGTCTCGGGCCAGCCGGTCTCGGGCCAGCCAGCCTCGGGCCAGCCGGTCTCGTCCCGGCCGGCCGGGGCCGCGCAGCCCGCCAGTTCGCGGCCCGCCGTGAGCAGCCAGCCCGCCAGTTCGCGGTCCGCGGCCGGGACTCAGACCATGGACCGGCCGCCGCCCGCCGCTCCGCCACGGCACCGGCGCCCGAACACCAGGCGGAATGCCCTGCTCATCATCCTCGGCCTGCTCGCGGTCGTCGGGATCGTCACCGGCTTCGCTGTCGCCAACAACAACACGACGCCGGCCACGGCCGGGCACAATCCCACGATCATCCGGCCGCACTCCCGGCCGACGGCGCCGGTCAGGACCGGCCACCTGCTGGCGACGTTCAACAGCGTGGGCGCGAAGACCTCGGCGCCGTTCCGGGTGACGAACCCGTCCTTCGTGCACTACGGATTCAAGTGCGCCAGCGGTACGCACTCGTTCTCGGCCAGCATGGCGACGACGAGCGGCGGGAATCGCCAGTCGATCGCCAGCACCTCCAGCGCCGGCACCAGCCAGGCCACCACCGTGCACCCGGGCAGCACCGGCAGCAGTTACCGGATCTCGGCGAACTCGGCCTGCCCGTACTTCATCAGGGTCTACTCCTCCAGGTAGCCGGGCTGCGGCTGGCGGCGCGCCCGGCCACCGGGTGCGCCGCCGTCGCGCGGGTCAGCCAGCCCGGCAGTCGATGACGAGCTTCATCGGCGGGTCCGCGAGCGCGGCGACGGCGTCCGCCCGCGACACCACCGCCGAGGTCACCAGCGCCGGGTTGAAGCCCGCGGCCACGAGCCCGAGCACGGCCGGGATGGCCGGACGGGCGTGCACCCGGCCGGTGTGGAGCGTGCAGCACCTGGAGTACATCGCGAGCATCGGCAGCGCCGGGTCCTCCAGATAGATCGACACGCTCGTGCAGTTGCCGTCGGGCGCGGTGCTGTTGAGCGCGCAGCGCAGCCCGTCGTGGCTGCCGCTCGCGTCCACGGTGACCGGGAAGGAACCCGCCTTCCGGCCCGGCGGGCCGCCGATCACCTCGGCTCCGAGCGCGGCGGCGAGTTCGAGCCGGTCGCCGTCGGTGTCGAGATAGGCGACCCGCCGGGCCCCGAGCGTGACGGCCAGGCCGGCCGCGTACAACCCGATCGACCGGGCACCGGAGTCGCCCCCGACGATCAGCACGTCGGCGTCCGGCTCGGCTGCGAGTTGCGGCCCGACGGCGCGCCACGCGTCCGCGATGTTGTCGCTGGCGCTGGCGACGGCCAGCGGGTCCATGCCAGCGGGGAGCGGGACGAGCATCGCGTCGGCGTGCGGCACGAAAGCGAGATCGGCCAGCAGGCCGCCCCAGTCGAGACCGCCCATGACACCGAGGCCGTACGTGGACATCCGCGGGTGCGCAGCGCAGTTCCCGGTCCGGCCCCGCAGGCACGGCGGGCACTGGCCGCAGGAGATCTGGAACGGCACCACCACCATGTCGCCCGGCTCGACGGCGGCGACCTCCGGGCCGACGCGCACGACCTCAGCCACCGCCTCGTGGCCGAACGGGTACGGGCCGGCCAGCGGGTACCGGCCGGCCAGCACGGCGACGTCAAGGTCGCAGGTCGCCACCGCCACCGGCCTGACGACGGCACCCCCGGGGCTGGCCAGGTCCGGCTCGGGAGCGTACTCCCACCGCACCTGACCCGGGCCGATGAGCATCAGCCGCTGCATGTTTTGCCTCCGGTTGTCGCGCACCCCGGCTACCGACCCGCCTTTGCTCGGCACAGAGCCTATTCAGCTACGAACCGGTCGCTTACTATCGCCCTGGCACCGGGCAGCCGGCCTGAGCGCCCGGTCTTTGCGCCAGGACTCCCGGCGCGCCCGGCTCGTTGGAGGACCCATGCGTCCGCGACCGTCGCCACGTGCCGTCCCCGGCGCGCTGTCACTGACGGTCGCCGCCGTAGCGGCCGGTCAGCTGCTCCTCGCGGCCGGGCCCGCCGCGGCCGCCATCCCGGCCCGCCCGGACGCAGTCGCGCGCGCCACCGCGGCCTGCCCGGCGAAGGCCAGGTCCGCGATCGGCGCCGCGCAGGCGGACATCGACGCGATCGCGGCGGGCCCCGGCTGCACGGTCCTCGCCGCCGGGACGATGAACCTGTCCAGATCGGTGCTGTTCTCCTGGACCGGCAGCGGGTGGCGGCGGGTAGCCAGCGTCGCCGCGAACTCGACCAACCTGTACGCGATCGCGGCACCGGCCACCGGATCCACGTGGGCCGTCGGCTACACCTCGCACGGGGTCGCCGACCAGACCCTGATCCTGCGCAAGACCGGTTCCGGCTGGGTCACCTACAGGACGCCAGACCCAGCCGGGTCCGCGGGCCTCAACGACCTGTACGGCGTGGCGTCCGCGGGGGCCGGCGCGTGGGCGGTCGGCTCCCGGTCGGTCAGCGCGACCGCGTACGGAGTCCTGATCCTGGGCTGGAACGGAACCCGCTGGGTGGTCGCGCGCGTGCCCAAGGTCGCGGGGGCGCAGGACTCGGCCCTTTTCAGCGCAGCCGCCATCTCCTCGTCCAGCGCCTGGGCGGTCGGCACGGAGGTAGTCGGCTCGGCCGCGCGGCCGCTGATCGAGCGGTTCCAGCACGGCCACTGGGCAATCGTGGGGTCCCCGGCGGAGCGCGGCGAGCTGGAGTCGGTGGCCGTCGTGTCGGCGAAGAACGCCTGGGCCGTCGGCTACCGGACCGCGGGGGGCACCACCAAGACCCTGGTGGAGCACTGGAACGGCACGAAGTGGTCGGTCGTGGCCAGCCCGAACGTGGCGAAGGCCAGCGGCCAGACGGCCGCCAACCAGCTCCGGGGCGTCGCCGCGCGCTCGGCTCGCAACGTGTACACGGTCGGGGTCGCGCAAGCACCCAGCGGCACCGAGCTGACGCTGCTGCTGCACTGGAACGGCCGCGCCTGGACCCGGGTCACCAGTCCCGACCCGGCCGGGTCGCGCGGGGTCAACGAGCTGCAGGGCGTGGCCGCCGGAGGTTCGGCCGGCTTCTGGATCGCCGGCAGCTACTGGTCAGGCGGCGTGCTGCACTCGTTTGCCCTGCACCGCTCGTAACGGTCCGTGACGTCCCGACTGCCCCAGCAGTCACGGTAGATCCTTGACGGATCCTTTACTTCTGGTTTGTATGGCACCCGTTCGGTTTTACCCACCCGCTCAGAAAACCGAGGTTGTCGATGGGGCCATCAGGTTTTATCCGAAACAAGCTGCTCGTGGGCATGGTCGCCTGCGGCACGATCGCGGGGCTCGCCGCCGTGGCCGGCCCGGTCGCCGCCCAGGCGGCTACCGGCAGGCATACGCTGCCCGGCAGCACACCGCGGTGGCTGCACTCCGCACACAAGCTCGGGGCTACCCCCTCCGCTCAGCGGGTCAGCTTCGGCATCGTGCTCAGCATGCGCGACCAGGCGGGCGCGGCGTCGCACCTCAAGGCCATCTCCGAGCCGGGTTCCGCGCAGTACGGTGACTGGCTTTCCAACAAGGCCTTCGACGCCAAGTACGCGCCGGCCAAGGCGAGTGTCAGCGCTGTGCGGGGCTGGCTGCGCGCCCAGGGCTTCGGCGTGACCAAGACGCTGCCCAGCGGCATGCTGGTCGAGGCGACCGGCACGGCGAAGCAGATCGAGAAGACCTTCGGCACCTCGCTGCACTCCTACAAGTACAACGGCAAGACCGTCCGCGCGAACTCGACGGCGCTCAGCTTGCCGGCCGGGACGTCGGCCACGGTGCAGCACGCGATCGTCGGCGTCATCGGCGTGGACCAGGGCACCGCGCTCAAGCAGCCCGCGGACACGCTGCCCGGGCCGCCGGCCGGTGCCCGGTACGGCGTCCAGCCCTGCTCGAAGTACTACGGCCAGAAGACCGCGACGACCCAACCCGCGGTCAACGGCCGGCATCAGCCGTACGTGGTCTGCGGTTACGTGCCGCAGCAGTACCAGCGGGCCTACGGCGAGTCCGGCCTGCTGAAGCGCGGCATCAACGGGCACGGCGTCACCGTGGCGATCACCGACGCGTACGCGGCGCCGACGATCTACCAGGATGCCCAGCAGTACAACCGGGTGCACAACCAGCCGCGGTTCCGCCGCGGCCAGTTCTCGCAGATCACTCCCGCCGCGGACGGTTACGGCTTGGAGAGTGAGTGCGGTCCGCAGGGCTGGTACGGCGAGGAGACGCTCGACGTCGAGGCCGTGCACGCCATGGCTCCCGGCGCCAAGATCGTCTACGTCGGAGCCGCGGACTGCGGCAGCGGTCTCGACGACGCCTGGGCCGCCACGATCGACAACCACGTCGCCGACGTCATCACGAACTCCTGGACCGACGGCACCGACGACATCAACCTGCTCGGCACCGACTACGTGCAGTTCTACGAGCAGTTCTCGCTCGAGGCGGCGCTGACGGGCATCACCGTCAACTTCTCCAGCGGCGACGACGGCGACCACACCGCCGGCGGTACCGACCCCACGGCCAAGACCGTCGAGTTCCCGGCGGACCTGCCGTACGTCACCGGCGTCGGCGGCAGCTCGATCCTGATCGGCCGCCGCGGCCAGCGCGTGGCCGAGTACGGATGGCAGAGCGCCTACTCGTCGCTGACCAACGGCGCCTGGGGCCCCGCGGCCTACAGCTCCGGCGGCGGCGGGGGAACCAGCGTGCTGTTTAGCCAGCCGTTCTACCAGGCAGGCACGGTTCCGGCCGGTGTCTCGGAGGCCAACGGCAGCACCCCGATGCGGGCCGTGCCCGACATCGCGATGGCGGGCGACCCCAACACCGGGTTCGAGGTCGGCGAGACCCAGGTCTTCCCCGACGGCACCTACTGGGATCAGTACCGCATCGGCGGCACGAGTCTGTCCTCCCCGCTGACCGCGGGCGTGGTGGCGGTCGCCGACCAGATCGCGCGGCACCCGCTCGGTTTCATCAACCCGCTGTACTACATGATGGTCGGCACCAGGGCCCTGTATGACACCGTGGCGCCGAAGTCGCCTGTCACCGAGGTCCGGACGGACTTCGCGAACCTCATCGACAGCAGCGGCGGCTATCTGTTCCGGCTGCAGACCGTCGACGTCCAGACGTCGACCCTGCACGACACGCCCGGTTACGACAACGAGACCGGCACTGGCACCCCGAACGGCCCGGCCTTCTTTGCGGCCGCGGCGGTCGCGTCCCACCACCGGCATCACCGGTAGATCCAGTTAAGCGGGGGGTCAGGGCCCGGACCGGGCCCTGACCCTCCGTCTTGTCGTGGTGCCCCGCGTTGGCGGTCCGGGCTACGGGGGCCGGCGATGATGGGGTGATGACGCTGCGCACCCCTTTCACGGATAAGTTCTCGTTGCGCCATCCGGTCGCCCTCGGGCCGATGGGCGGAGCGTCCGGCGGCGCGCTCGCGGCGGCCGTGTCCGAAGCAGGCGGGCTCGGACTGATCGGCGCCGGCCGGCAAGACCTGCCCTGGCTGGACCGCGAGCTGGCGATCGCCGCCGCGGGCACGACCAGACCGTGGGGCGTCGGCTTCCAGAGCTGGGCCACCGACGTGGCGACGATCGAGCGCGCGCTGGCGTACCGGCCGGCCGCGGTCATGCTGTCGTTCGGCGATCCGCGACCGCTCGCCGAGGCGGTCGTGGCGGCGGGCGCGGCGCTGATCGTCCAGGTCGTCGATCTGGCCGAGGCGCGGCAGGCGATCGAGATCGGCGCCGATGTCATCGTCGCCCAGGGCACCGAGGCGGGCGGCCACGGCGGGCACTGGTCGACGCTGCCGTTCGTCCCGGTCGTGGTCGACCTGGCGGCGCCGGTGCCGGTGCTCGCGGCCGGCGGGATCGCCGATGGCCGTGGGGTTGCGGCCGCGCTCGCCCTGGGGGCCGCGGGCGCGCTGCTGGGCACCCGGTTCCTGGTCGCGCTCGAAGCGCTCGTGCCGGCGGGCGTGCCGAAGGCCATCATCGAAGCCAGCGGCGAGCAGACCGCGCGCAGCCGGGTGTCCGACGTGGCGCGGGGCGCTCCCTGGCCCGCCCGGTACCCGGCCCGCACGATCCGCAACTACTTCTTCGATCAGTGGGACGGCCGGGAAGAGGAGCTAGCCGCCGATCCGGCCGCGCTGCAGGCCTACCTGGACGCCATCGGCCGCGGCGCGCTGCCGCCGGATCCGGTCTGGGCCAGCCAGGCGATCGACCTGATCACCGGTGTGTCGGCGGCCGCCGACATCGTGGCGGCGCTCGGCGCCCAGGCGGAGCAGGCGCTCGCCGCCGCTGCCCGTCACTGACCGCCTTTGGTTGAGTCGCCCGTGGGTGAGTCAGCCGTGGTTGAGCCAGCAGTGGTTGAGTCAGCCGCCAGGCCCGCGCTCGCCAGCGCCCCGCGGACACTGCCGCCGGCGGCAGCGAGCGCCGGGCCCGCCACCGCCGGCTCCTGCCCGGACAGCAGGCACAGCAGCGCGAGCCGCAGGTCGCCGTGGCAGTGGCTCAGTTCGGTCCGGCAGGCCGACTCGTCCGCCCCGGTGGCTTCCATCAGGATGGCCAGCTGGCGACCGCGCAGCTTCTCGTTGGTACTGGTCAGCGACACCATCAGGTTCGAATACGTGCGGCCGAGCCGCACCATCGCGGCCGTCGACAGCGCGTTGAGCAACAACTTCTGTGCGGTCGCTGCCTTCAGCCGGGTCGAGCCGGCGATTGCCTCCGGGCCGGTGTCGGCCACGACGACGTAGTCGGCGAGCCCGGCCAGCGGGGCCGCGGGGTTGCTGCTGACCAGCACGGTGACGGCGCCCGCCCGGCGGGCGGCCCGCAGGGCGCCGGACACATACGGAGTGCGGCCGCTGGCGGTGATCCCGACCGCAACGTCCGCCGCGGACACCGCGCTGGCGGTCTGGGCCCCCAGCGAGACGTCGTCCTCCACGTCCTCGACCGCCGCGCCGAACGCGCGGTCGCCGCCAGCGTGGTGCGCGACGAAGACGTCCGGGCTGAGGCCGAACGTCGGCACGACCTCGGCGGCGTCGAGCACGGCCATCCGGCCCGACGTCCCGGCGCCGAAGTAGTGCACCCGGCCTCCGGCCCGGACACACTCGACGACCCGGTCGACGACCGCGGCGAGCACCGGCAGGGCGTCCGCTACCGCACCGGCGACAGTCGCGTCCTCGGCGTGCAGCAGCCGCAAGACTTCCTCGGTCGGGACGATGTCGATGTCGGCCGTCCTCGGGTTTCGCTGCTCGGTCCGCGAGACCGCCGGTGCGGCCGGCCCACCGGGCCTCTCCGGCTCAGTTTCTGCTGGCACCAGCCCCTCCTCCGCTGCCCCGATGCGCAGCGTAGGTCTCCTCTGCCGCAACTGCGCTGCCCGGCGCCATCGGGTCCGCGCGACGGTCGCTGTCGCCGACGGTGCGTAGTGAATATCCATGCACGCTTGATTGGATGTCAATAACTGACATCGTCATAGACGTGATCACCCGGCCTCTGACCCCCCGGCGACCTGCCTGCGATTCTGCCCCGGGCACCGGGCTGTGTCAGGCCCGGAATCCACCCGCGGACTGTCGGTGGCCGGATAGAACAGGTCTGCTGGCTCTACCGGAAGGCGCTGTGACGTGGCTGGCCCGCCCGCAGTACCGCGCGAGGTCTACGGCTGCCTGCTGGCCAGGTTCGACGGACCGCAGCCGCCCGGCTGGCTCCTCGACTGGCTCGACCGCGGGCTGGCAGGCGTGCTGCTCATGGCTCAGAACGTCGGCAGCCGCGACCAGCTCCGGTCCGTCACCAGTCAGCTGCGGGAGCACAATCCGCAGGTGCTGATCGCCGCTGACGAGGAAGGCGGCATCGTGACCAGGGTGGAGGCGGCGGCCGGGTCGTCGTATCCCGGCAACGCGGCGCTGGGCGCGATCGACGACGTCGAACTGACCAGGCGGGTGGCCGCGAGCATCGGCGCGATGCTCGCCGATCGCGGCATCAGCGTCGACCTCGCGCCCGTCGCGGACACCGACGTCAACCCGGCCAACCCGGTCATCGGGGTGCGGTCGTTCGGCGCCCGGCCGGGCCGCGTGGCCGCGCACACCGCCGCGTTCGTGCGCGGGCTGCAGGCTGCGGGCGTGGCCGCGTGCGCCAAGCACTTCCCCGGCCACGGCCGGACCGACACCGACTCGCACCTGGAGCTGCCCTCGGTCGCCGCGACGCTGCCGGAACTGGTCGCGACCGACCTGGCGCCGTTCCGCGCGGCCATCGCGGCCGGGGTGGAGTCGGTGATGACCGCGCACGTGCTGTTCCCCGCCATCGACTCGGTGCCGGCCACGATGTCCCGGCGGCTGCTGCACGACGTGCTGCGGACCGAGCTTGGCTTCGACGGCGTGGTGATCACCGACGCACTGGATATGGCCGCGATCGCGGGCCGCCCGGAGGGCCCCGTCGCCGCGCTCGCGGCCGGGGCCGACCTGCTGTGCTTGCCCGCCACCGCGGCCGCACGGGAGCGGGTGAGGGACACCGTGGCGATCGCGCTGCGCAGCGGCGACCTGGCCCGGCCGCGGGTGGAAGCGGCCGCGCGGCGCGTCGCGGCACTCGCCACCCGGGTCGCCCGGGTCCCGGCGGCGCCCGCCGACCCGGGGCTCGGGCTGACCGCGGCCCGCCGGGCGCTGCTCGCCGACGGGCTGGCGCTGCCGCTCACCGGACCCCCGTACGTGCTGGACGCGGGCGGCTGGATGAGCACTCAGCTGGAGGACTCCGCCGCGAGCCTGCTCGGCTTGCTGCGCGGCCTCTGGCCGGGAACGTCAGGTGCCCGCCTGACCGGGCCAGCGGACCTGACTGGCGTCGAAGGCAGGATCGCGGCCGCGGCGGGACGCCCGGTGGTCGTCGTGGTGCGCGACGCGCACCGGCACGACTGGCAGCGCGAGCTGCTGGCCGCGGTGCTCGCTCTGCGCCCGGACGCGCTGGTGGTCGGCACCGGCACGACGCATGACCGCGGGCTGGCTGGGGGCGCCTACCTGGGCACCCGGGGCGCGAGCCGGGCCAGCCTCGTCGCCGCCGCGGCGCTGCTGGCGGGCCAGCCACCGGAGCAAGGAGCACCGCCGGCCGGAGGATCATGACCAGGCAAGCGCAGACAGCGGCCGGGCTGATCGACGACGCGGTGGCGCGGGGGGTGATCCCCGGCGGGGTCCTGATGGCCGGGCTCGGCGCCGGGCCGCCCGCGCTACTGCACGTCGCCGGCTATGCGCAGCGCGATCGGCAGGCAAGTCGCGCGCTGACCGCGGACACCATCTTCGACCTCGCGTCGCTCACCAAAGTGCTGGCGACGCTGCCGTCGGTGCTCCGGCTGGTGGCGGGCCGTCAGATCAGGCTCGATGAGCCGGTGCGCCGGTACCTCGCCGGGTTCACCGGCACGGGCAAGGAGCGCGTCACCGTGCGCCAGCTGCTGACGCACGTCTCCGGCCTGCCCGACCACCGCCCGTACGACCAGCAGCACTGCGATCCGGCCGCGATCCGCGCTGCCGCGCTCGCCGAGCCGCTGGTCACGGAGCCGGGCAGCGTGTGCAGCTACTCCGACATCGGCTTCATCGTCCTCGGCGAGCTGTGCGCCGCGGTCGCGCAGTGCCCGCTCGATCAGGCGGCACAGGAGCTGGTGTTCGGGCCGCTGGGGATGACCAGCACCGGATACCGCCCGGCCGCGGCGCTCGCGGGCCGGATCGCGTCCACCGAACCAGTCGGCGGCGTGGCCAAGACCGGCGTGGTGCACGACGAGAACGCCGCGGCGCTGGGCGGCGTGGCCGGGCACGCGGGGCTGTTCGCGACCGCGGCCGACGTAGCCAGGTACGCCGTCGCGTGGGCGGTGCCGGCCGATGACGACGACGGGCTAGCCAGAATCGGGATTCCGCGCTGGCTCCGGGCCGAGTCACTGCGCGGCCAGACCGACGCGCTGGCGCGCCAGCAGCCGCCCGCACGGCGCGGGCTCGGCTGGGGGTTGCGCGCCGACCGGTGGGACAACATGGGCGACGGCTGGCCGCCCAGCGGCGCCGGTCACACCGGCTTCACCGGTACCAGCGTGTCGATCGACCCGGTCTCCGGCCTGTGGGCGGTGCTGCTGACCAACGCGGTCCACTTCGGCCGCGGGCCGGAGCATTCGACCAAGCCGCTGCGCACGCAAGTGCATGGCCTCATCGCTGCGTCCCTGCTCGGCCGCGTCGTACAGTGACGGCATGCCGCAACCCGCGCGGCGCCTGCCGTCGTTTGACGCATCGGCGCATACACCGGAGACCCTGCTCAGCCACGTCCGCGCGCTAATGCCCAACCTCGCGCCGTCGGAGCAGCGAGTCGCCGCCGCGGTCGCGGCCGATCCCGCCGGAACGTCGGCCAAGACGATCTCTGACCTGGCCGCGCAGTGCCACACCTCGGGCAGCACGGTGATCAGGTTCTGCCGGGCCCTGGGCTTCGACGGCTACCCGGGACTGCGACTCGCGCTCGCGGCCGCGGCCCAGGCGGCCAGCGCGGATTCCGAGCGCGAGGTAGGCAGCGACATCGGCCCGCGCGACTCACTGACGGAGATCATCAAGAAGATCAGCTACGCGGACGCGAAGGCAGTCGAGGAAACCGGCGCGCAGTTGCAGCCCGGGCCGCTGGGCGCCGTCGTCGACGTCGTCGCCAAGGCCAGGCGGGTCGACGTCTACGGCATCGGCGCCAGCGCCTTCGTCGCGCTGGACCTGCAGCAGAAGCTGTACCGGATCGGCTACATGGTCTACGCCTGGCCCGACCCGCACAGCGCGGTGACGTCGGCGGCGCTGCTCGGACCGCAGGACGTCGCGATCGGGATCTCGCACCGCGGCACGACCGAGGACACCATCGCCAGCCTGGCTGAAGCCAAACGGCAGCGCGCGGTCACCGTCGCGATCACCAACTTCCCCGGCTCGCCGATCGCGGCCGTCGCCGATCACGTGCTGACCACCGCGGCGCGGGAGACTACGTTCCGTTCGGGCGCGATGGCCAGCCGGATCGCCGCGCTGACGGTCGTCGACTGCCTGTTCGTGGCGGTGGCGCAGCGGAACTACAAGCAGACGCTGCGCGCGTTGGAGCGGACGTACGCGGCGGTGCAGGCCAGGCGCTAGCCGGATACCGCGCACGAGCACGGCTGCGCCCACCCGGCGCCTCGTTCCCTGGCGGCAATCCCGCTCGGCACCCCCTCAGCCAGGCGCGACCGCCGCGAGGGCGAGCTGTACCGCCCCGGCAACCGGCGGAACGTCCAGTTCCCGCACCCGGGCGCCGGGCAGCGCGGCGGTCACCGCGGCGACGGTGGCAGGCCGCAGCCGGTCGTGCCGCATCAGGCCGCCCGCAAGAACGACGGGCACGGCGCTGGCCGTGCCGAGGCGGTCTGCGAGCTGCCCGGCGAGACCCGCCAGCGCAGCGGCTGTGGCGGCCATCAATCGCCCGCCCTCCGGGTCGGCGCAGTCCAGGACCACGGGCGCGAGCCGGGCCCACTGCCGCGGGGCCGGCTGACGGTGGAAGGCGGCGCGCAGCTCGTCCAGGTCTGCGGTGCCGGCCGCCGCGAGCAGGCTGCGGCCGAGCTCCCCGGCCGGAAGTCCGTGCGCGCGGCGAGTCAGCAGCGTCCGGATGGCGCGGCGCACCAGCCAGTACCCGCTGCCCTCGTCGCCGAGCAGGTAGCCCCAGCCGCCCGCCCACTCGGTCCGGCCCTGCCAGCTGCCGACCGCGATCGACCCGGTCCCGCCGATCACCGCCAGACCATCCGTGAGGCCGGCGGCCGGCAGGATCAGCGACGCATCGTCGACCACCAGCACCCGGCCGCCACGGGTCAGCGGGGCCAGCGTCGCGCGCAAGAACTCGGTCGTCTCTGGCCCGGTCCGCGCGCCGGCCGCGCCCGCGCAGACGACGTCAAGGCTGCCGGTCAGCTCGGGCAGCTGGCCGAGCAGGTCGGACAGCGCCGCGCCGGCCGGCTGCGGACCGGCAGCGGTGATGCTCGCGCTGGCGGCGGTGGCCTCGGCCACTAGCGCGCCGTCGGCGACCAGCCGGGCCCGGGTCGTGCTGCCGCCGATGTCCAGGCCGAGAACCCGGCTCACTGTTGTTCGCACCGCCTCACCACGCGAGCGCCAGGTTCCGTCAATCGACCCGGCCAGGAGAGCAGTCCGAGACTACGTCAGGGTTTGCGCGCGACCCCGCAGTAGAACGCCTGCGCGCCGTCGCTGTTGGCGACCGCGGGATCCTCGGCGCCCCACTGGCCCACGTTGGCCAGGCCGGGCTCGGCGCCGGCGTAGGGCGGCACCAGTTCCAGGCCGGCGAAGAACCGCGCGATCTCGGCCTTGGTCCGCGGGTGGGCCGACTCGGTCGCCGCCTGGTACACCTGCACGCCGGTCTGCACTGACCGGGCCGAGAGCTTGTCGCCGGTGATGTGCGACAGCGCCAGGTAACTGCCGGGCACGACAGCCTGCATGTACCGGGCGACCAGGGCCCACGGGTCGGATGCGTCGGCGACAAACTGCAGCACCGCGGTCATCAGCAACCCGACGGGCTGGCTGAAGTCGATGAGCCTGCGCACGTCGAGGTCGGCGAGCACGGTGTCCGGATCGCGCAGGTCGGCCTGGACTACCGCCGTCGTACCGTCGTCAGTCAGCAGTTCGCGCGCGTATATGAGCACCATCGGGTCCAGGTCCACGTACACGACGCGTGCGTCCGGCGCCACTTGGTGCACCGTCTCGTGCGTATTGTTCTGCGTCGGCAGCCCGGAGCCGATGTCGATGAACTGCCGGATCCCGTGCGTCTGCGCCATCAGCCGCGCGGCCCGCCGCAGGAAGCCGCGATTGGCCGACGCGGCGTCGAGCAGATCGGGGTAGTGCGCCAAGAAGCGCTCCGTCGCGTCCCGGTCCACCTGCAGGTTGCGGGTCCCGCCCAGCATGTAGTCGTACATGCGGGCCGGACTCGGCCTGGTCGGATCTACTCCGGCCGGAACCTGCTCCGTCTCGGCCATTCACCCTCCAATACGCGTCTGCGGATAAGTCTGGCACCTACCGAATGTGATTCGGAAACCAGCCCGCACCCCGGTCCGGGCGGGGCCGGCGCTATCAGGACTGCGCTGCTCGTTCCCTCGCATAGGCGTCCAGCCGGGCGAGCTCATCCGCGAGGATGCCGCGCATCGCCCGCGGCGCAAACGTGCGCTCGAAGAAACCGCCGATACCGCTGGCGCCGTTCCATTCGCAGTCGATCCGCACGCTGGCGTTGTCGCCGGCCGGCGCTGACCGTGAAGGTCGTGACCGCGCTGGAGTTCGTGTCGGACTCGGTCAGCACCCGGCCGGGCTCCGGCTCGGCGATCTCGCTCCTGAACTGCCGGGTGCGGCCGCCGGCGGCGAGGTTGAAGCGGATGACCGTGCCGGCACCCACGCCGCCGGACTCGACCTCGAAGCCGCTGAACGCGGGCGGCAGGAACTTCGGGTGGTGCTCGCGCATGTCGGCGAGATAGCCGTAGACGACGTCGGCCGGGGCGTGCACCAGTCCCTCGGTACTGGTCTGAACTTTGCCCATCGCGTGCTCCCTGAATTATCGGCGTACTCAGTCTGTCCCCGCGGTCTCCGGGTGGCTGCGGCCGGGGCGGGCGGCCAGATCGGCCAAGCCGGCCGGATAGAGGTGACACGCCGCGTCCGCCTGGCGCCAGATCACCCGGTTGGGGCTGTCCGCGTCTCGAATCCACTGCTCGGGGATCTCGTAGGCGGCTTCGTCGGCGAAGGCCGCAGTGAAGACGAAGACGATCTCATGCTGACGGGCACCGGCCCAGTCAAAGAGGTTCTCCAGTACACAAGCGAGCCGCACGTCGGTCAGGGCCTGCCCGATCTCCTCCTGGAACTCGCGGTGCACGGTATCGAGCGCGAGCTCGCCGAACTCGACGTGACCGCCGAGCGGCCGGTGAAACCGCTCACCCGCGGCGCCCGTTCCCTCGGACACCAGCAACGCGCCGTCGCGCGGCCGCCGGATGATCACCATCGCCTTGACGACCTGACCTCGCTGCGCCATCCCACCGTCCTACCACGCGCAGCGGCCTGCCTCGGCCCGATGGCGGGCGGCCTGGGTCCCGATAATGCGGGGATGGAATTCTTTTGCTACCACCGCGACCGGCGGGGCTCAATGCCGCTGCGGGACGCGCTGCGGGAAGAGCACTGGTCGTACATGGACGGGTTCGCGGCGCAGTTCATAGCCCGTGGCCCGACCTTCACCGAGGACGGCGACGCGTTCATCGCGACCGGCAGCGTGCACATCGTCGACGTGCCCGATCCGGCCGCAGCCCGCGCCTTTGCCTTCGACGAGCCGAACTATCAGGCGGGCGTGTACCGGGACGTGCTGTTGCGTCGCTGGCACAACGCGCTGGGTCGCACCATGTGGGAGTTTCCGGGTGGCCGCACCGAGGCTAGCCGGTACCTGGTGCTCGGGCTCGGTGCCGGGCAGGCCGCCGATCTGGCCGTGCCGCCTGACGTCGATGGGCTGATCGCGTACGGTCCGCTGCTGTCCGACAGCGGTGCGACCTGGCTCGGCACCGCGGTGCTAGTCCAGGCGCCCGACCCCGCCGCTGCTCGCGCGGTGCTGCCCGGTGACCGGTACGCGGACGTTGAGGTGCACCGCTGGGACTATGGCGGCCGATCATGATGGCCGGTCGCCAGCTGGCCGCCGGCCGGGCTGCCATGGCGCCTTGGAGCGGCCGACAGCAGTGAATCCCGGTTGACCGCGGTCTGGCGGCAAGAGAGATTGGCGGCTGTGACGGCGCCGGCTGACTTCCAGGTGCGCCGGGTCGGGTTCCGGTCCGGCACGGACGAGGAACTGACGGCCCTGCACGCAGTCGAGGCGCCGGTCGCGGCGGAGCGCGGGTCGAATCGGATGCCGCAGCCGATCGAGTCCTACCTCGCCTTCGCCCGCGCGCTGCCGTCCGACTTCGATGACCACGCCTGGCTGGCCGAGGCCGCCGACGGCACCCCGGCGGCGGCTGGCTTCTGCTGGTCGCACGCCGCCGGTGATCCGCGGGTCATGGAGTGCGACGTGCTGGTGCGGCCAGATCATCGCCGCCAGGGCATCGGGTCCCGGCTGCTCGCCGTCATCGGCGGCGCGACCTGCGCCGAGGGCCGGTCCCTGCTCACCTGGTCGACGTTCGGGACCGTGCCGGCCGGAGCGGCGTTCTCGCGCCGGGTCGGTGCCCGCATCGGCCGTGTGAACCGCGCGAGCGAGCTGATGCTGGCCGACGTCGACTGGACGACAATCGAGAGCTGGGCGACGCGCCGACCGGGCGCGGGGTCTTGGCTATCGCCTGCAGGTAATCGACGGAGTGTTTCCCGAGCAACTGTGCGCCGACGCCGCGACGTTCCACCACATCATGCAGACCGCCCCGAACGAGGACCTCGATGGCGGTGACGTGACCATCGACTCCCGGTTCGTCGCTGAGCTTGACCGGGCCCTCGTCGAGGCCGGCCGAACGCGCTGGACCGTGTTCGTCCGTGACCCCGGCGGGGCCTGTGTCGGCGGCACCGAAGTCATCTTCGAGCCCGGCGATCCCGGCACCGCCCGGCAGCAGAACACTGGCATCGACCCGGGCCATCGCGGGCTCGGTCTCGCCAAGTGGGTGAAGGCGGCGATGCTGGAGCGGATCCGGCGCCAGCGGCCGGAGGTCGTCCGCATCCGGACCGAGAACGCTGGCTCCAACGCGCCCATGCTCGCGATCAACGGCGCGCTCGGCTTCCAGATCACCAGCACCCGGACGGAATGGCAGGCCGAAGCGAGCGACCTTCGCTGCCCACGCGGCTGGCCGGGGCCAGGCCTGGCTATGACCAGCTGCTCGGTCGTGGAGCACGGCGCGATGATGTGCGTATCCTGAAGGCGGCAGGCACGCCTGCCGGATCCGAGTACGCCAGCCCGGCGCTGGCGTACCGCGCGGACAAGAGCGGCGCAGCCCTCGCGTGAGCTGTCATTCTCCTTCCATCGTGCTCACATCGCGGTGGCCAGGCGCCGGGCGAGGCCACCGGAAGTGGAACACGATGTCTCACAACAAGATCAAGGAAGCAGCACGCGTCCGCATGGCGGAGACTGGCGAGCCGTATTCCACCGCCCGCCGCGCGGTCATCACCCAGCATCAGCCGGCCGCGAGCCCCGGCCACGGCCGAGCCGGCGCGATGCTGCTGTGGATCAACGGCCCGTGCGGGGTGGGGAAGACCGCCGTCGCGTGCGAGCTGCGGCGGCGCCTGCCCGGCAGCGTAATCTGCGACCCGGAGCACGTCGGCTACGGCATGCGCCGCATGCTGCCGGCGTCGCTGCAGCGCTTCTGGCAGGACATTCCCGCCTGGCGGCACGCGGTGGTGGAACTGCTCCGCATGACAGTGGCCGAGCATGACGGGCCGGTGATCGTCCCTTCGACCGTGGTGCAGCCTGCCCACTTCGAGGACATCATCGGCGGCCTTCGGACCGAAGGCGTCGACCTGCACCACTTCGCGTTGCTGGCCGAGCCCGGCACTGTGGTGAGACGACTGCGCGCCCGCAGCCTCGGTCTGGAGCCGCGGACCCAGCCGTGGGAAACGGAAGTGCTGGGCGAGTGGCTGGAGCAGCTGAGCCGACCCGAGTTCGTGCAGCACGTCGACACCGACGGCAAGACGATCGCGCAGGTGGCGGACGTCATCTCGGAGTCGGCGGGACTGACGATCGAGCCTGCCATCGCCGGCGCGGTGCGCACGTGGCTGACTCGGTACGCGACGACCATGCGGCACGTCCGCCGCGTCTGAGCCCCGCGCGATCACGGCCCGGGTCACGGGGCCGGCTGCTGGCCGGCCGGCGGCCGCTGGCCGCCGGGTCCGGTTCCACCACAGCGAGAGCGCGAGTGCGATAGCCACGAACAGGCCGCCGATCCCGGCGAGCCAGGCGGCGACGTCGAGGTGCTCACGGATCAGCGTGAATGTGCCGGAGAGGTTGCCGAGGGCCGCCTTGAGCTGGTCAGCGTTCTGCGCACGGTAGAACTTGCCGCTCGTCGTGCCCGCGATCTGCTGGAGCGCGCCGTAGTCGGCGACGAGCGGGTTGAGCCCGCCGGCGCCGCCTGCGAAGCCGCCGCCAAACCCGCCGCCGAACCCGCCGAACTGCGCGCTGGTGCACTCCAGGGAAGCCGGACTAGCGGTGCCGAATCCGATGGTGAAGACGCGCACGCCGCGGGCGGCGGCCTGTCGCGCCGCGGTCTGCGGGTCGACGCCCGCGTTATTCGAGCCGTCGGTGAGCACGACTATCACGTCGTGTGCGTAGCCGCGGGCACTAGCGGGGTGCGCACCCGTCGGCGCGACCGAGGAGTCGACCTGCGCGATGGCGTCGAGCGACGTCAGGATACCCTGGCCGATCGCGGTCCCCTGCGAGGTGGACAGGCCGCTCAGGGCGTGCAGCAGGGAGCCCGTATCAGTCGTCGGGGACACGAGCACCCCGGCCGTTCCCGCGAACGCGACGAGGCCGATGCGCGGCCCGCCCGCCTCGGACTTGACGAAAGCGCTGGCCGCGTTCTCAGCGGCGGTGATGCGGTTCGGGCGCACGTCGGTGGAGCACATCGAGCCCGAGACGTCGAGCGCGAGCATGATCGTGCCGGACGACGACGGGACCCGCACGCTTGCCTGCGGGCGCGCGGCGCCGACGCCGAGCACTGCCAGCCCGACCAGGAGCAGCGCGGCGGGGATGAGCCGGCGCCGGCGGTTGCGGCCCGGGAGGGCCGCGCGGACGAGCGCGATCGAGGTCACCCGCACTGCCCCGCGGCGGCGCCGGCGCCGCGTCCACCACCAAGCTCCGACCACCAGCGGGACGGCCAGGAGGGTCAGCAAGGCCCACGGCCAGGTCAGCGACATTCAGATCACCCGCCCCGACCGGACCACGGTGAGCACGAGAGCCGGCCGCGAGGAGCACCAGGGCCAGGGCAGTGAACGCCCCCGCGAGCGGCAGTCGCTGGCTCGTGACCGTGAGCCGGAGCTTGATCGTCGAGGCGATGTGGTCCAGTTCGCTGGCATCCGAGACGGGGTGGTACGTGCCCCGGGTGGCTCGCGCGATCGCCTTCAGGGCGCCGGGAGAAAGGGCAGTGAACAGATGATAGCCGTCGACGTCGACCGTGGTCCCGGCGGCGGTGCCGACCCCGATGGTGTCGATGCGCACACCCGCCTTCTCGGCCGCTGCGGTGGCCGTGGTCGTGGCGCCGACCGGGCCCTCATCCTGGCCGTCGGAGAAGATCACGATCGTGGCCGATGGCCAGTAGCCGATGCTGGCAACCGTGCCGTCACGTCGGACGGGGATCGCTTTGCCGGTGATCGCGGACAATGCGGCGATGATGGCCGCACCCAGCGAGGTCCCGCCGGAAGCCCGCAGCCGCCCGATCGCGGCGTTGGCCTCGGAGTGGTCGCGGGTTGGCCGGTCGGTGATGAGCGCGCCCTCCTCGAAGGCGAGGACGCCGACGTCGATGCTGCCCGGCTGCGCCGCGATGAACGACCGCGCCGCCCGCTGCGCGGCCGCCAGCCGGTTCGGGGCGACGTCCTTGGCGCCCATGCTATTAGACACGTCCACGGCCACGATGACGGTGCCGGCCGCGCGGGGTACCGGGAGCGATGCCGCCGGGCCAGCGACGGCGATCGCGAGCACCGCGATGCCCGCGATCGTCAGCCACACCCCGGCCTGCCGGGCGCGGCCCGGCCCGGCGACGCCGGCCGCCGCCAGCGCCGCAGCCCGCCGCCGGGAGCCGGCGACGGCGCCGCAACCTAGAGCCGCGGCGACTAGCAGACCGACCACGAGCAGCGCGGGAGAGGCGAATGTCATGCGCGCCTGCGATCGGCCTGGGTGACGACCTCGATGAGCGAGTTGGCCAGGTCATCTGCGGTGTTGATGCGATGCAGGAGGACCCCGGCCCGGCGCATGCCGGCGTCCAGCCGGGCGGCGCGCTCGCCGACGCCCGTCTGGAAACGTGCTCGCAGCAGCGGATCGCCGGAGTCGACGATGAGCTGCTCCCCGGTCTCGGCGTCCTCCACGACGATCAGCCCGGCGTCGGGCAATTCGTCGTCGGCGGCATCGCTGACGCGAAGGGCGACGACCTCGTGCCGCGGGGTCAGCCGCAGCAGGGAGCGTTCCCACTCGCCAGTGCCGATGAAGTCGGACACGGCGACGATCAGGCTGCGGCGGCGGGCGAGGCGCGCTACCGCGTCGAGCATGGCGGCCAGGTCGGTTGTGCTGCCACCGCGGGCGTCGGCGGTGCGAGCGAGTTCGGCGCCGATGCGCAGGACGTGCCAGGCGGCCCGTGCCTGGCGGCACCACGCGCACGATCCCGGTGTCGTAGAACAGTGCCCCGACGCGGTTCCCGCCCCGGCTGAACAGGTGGGCCAGGACGAGGGCCAGCTCGTCGAGCACGTCCCGCTTCCCGCGACCCGGCGCCCCTACCGCCATGGACGCCGAGCGATCGAGCACCAGCCACGCGGTCAGCTCGCGGTCCTCGTTGAACACGCGCAGATGCGGGTCGCCCATCCGGGCGGTTACCTTCCAGTCGATGCGCCGCGCGTCGTCGCCCTCGACGTAGCTGCGCAGGCCGGCCAGGTCGGTCCCGGACCCGCGGTGCGCGGTCCGGTAACTGCCCTGCACCCGGCCTTCCAGACGGCGGACAACCCGCCATTCCAGGCGGAGCAGGAGGCGTTCGGGCACACTGCGCATGGGATCACCGGCTCTGCAGGACGACCTCGGGCTCGGGCACGGCGTCCAGCACCCGGCTGATGATGTCGTCGGCGCTGACGTCGTCGGCGAGCGCCTCGTACGACAACACGACGCGGTGCCGCAGCACGTCCGCGGCCAGCTCGCTGACGTCGTACGGCAGCACGTAGTCGCGGCCGCGCAGGAACGCCAGCGCCCGCCCGCCGACGACCAGCGCGATGGAGGCGCGCGGGCTGACGCCATAGGTCAGGTAGCGCTTCATCTCGTCCAGCCCGGCCAGGGCGGGCCGGCGGGTCGCGGTCACCAGCCGGACGGCGTAGTCGGTGATGGCGGGGTCGACGTAGAGCTGCTGCACGCGCTCCTGCATCTTGATCAGGTCCTCGGGCGTCAGCATCGACCGGATCGGCTCAGCCGGGCGCAGCGCGCGGTCGACAATCGCGTGCTCCTCGGGCGAGCTGGGGTAGCTCACGAGGACCTTCATCATGAAGCGGTCGACCTGCGCCTCCGGCAGCGGGTAAGTGCCCTCCGACTCGATCGGGTTCTGCGTCGCCATGACCAGGAACGGCTCGGGCACCCGGAAGGTCTCGCGGCCGATCGTGACCTGGTGCTCCTGCATGACCTCCAGCAGCGCACTCTGCACCTTGGCGGGAGCCCGGTTGATCTCGTCGGCCAGTAGCAGATTCGCGAAGACCGGGCCGAGCTGGGTCTCGAACTCACCGCTGTGCTGGTGGTAGACGCGCGTCCCGGTGAGATCGGCGGGCATCAGATCCGGGGTGAACTGGATCCGCTGGAACTGCCCGCCAATCGCCGCTGCCAGTGACTTCACCGCGAGCGTCTTGGCCAGACCCGGCACACCCTCCACGAGCAGATGCCCGCCGGACAGCAGGGCGACCGCCATCCGTTCCAGCAGTACATCCTGGCCGACGATGGTGCGCTTGACCTCGAACAGCACGCTCTCGAGCGGGTTCGCAGAACTAGCCGTACTCATCTGTCCCCTCCGGGTGGTTCGGCGGTCATAGCTGAGGTCCGGGCCCCGTGCCGGCCTTGCCGCCGAGCGCGGAGCCGATGGGCACCGCGAACCCGATACCGGCGAAGGCGTCCTCGCGGGCCGGGTTGGCGAGCGAGACGACGATGCCGACGACCAGTCCCCGTGCGTCGAGCAGCGGACCGCCCGAGCTTCCTGGGTTGATCGATGCGTCGAACTGGATGAGCCCGGAGAAGGTGCCCTCGGCAGTCTGCGCGGTCCGGTCGAGCCCGGAGACCACGCCAGCCGAGACGCTGTCGGCCAGGCCGAGCGGGTTGCCGACCGCGACTACCGGAGCCCCCACGTTGGCAACACCGCCGAGGGCCGCCGGCACGACGACGCGCGGCAGCGACGCCGGGCTGAGCACCGCGACGTCCACCTTGGGGTTGGTCGAGACGACGGCCGCCGACGTCGTAGTGCCGTCGTAAAAGGTGACCGTGATCTTGGTGGCGCCGGCGATGACGTGGTTTGCGGTGACGATCGTGCCATCATCCGCCACGACCACGCCGGAGCCGAGCGCGTCGTTTGTACGGACGACTACCACCGACGGCCTGACTCGCTGGTAGATGGCCGACACCGACGGGCTCGCGATCGCAGTGGGTCTCGGCGTCGCGGCGGGACTGGCGGCGCTGGCCGCGCCACGGCGGGTCGCGAGCACTGTGAGGATGCCGAGCACCGCGATCAGGACAACCGTGACCGCGAGGACGGCCGCGCGCCGATGCGGGCCGCGGGTAGCCGCCGGGCGCGGGTCTGTGTCCGTGACACCAGCTGGCTCGCGATCCATTTGCTCCACGCAGAGAACAGGTTGTCTTACCAGCATAAGAGCAGATCCTGAAGCTAAGCCGAGGATGAGCCGCGAGCACGGCGGTGCCCGTAAGCTCCGGATGCCAGTGGGATCGACTTGACGCTGGAGACGTAGTGAATCTGGACCAACCCCGCCAGAGCTATCTACCGGACGTCCCAAGGAACAGCCCCTGACTGCGTATGCGCTGGTCAGAGGCCGTATCACGTGGTGGTGGCAGGTGTTGGGTTCGAACCAACGTAGGCTGAGCCGACGGTTTTACAGACCTGCCCCTCAAGCGGGCCTACCTGCGCGGCACTCGTCTGGTCGTGCGACTTGGGCACGTATCGGGCATGATCAAGGAATGGCGAGTAACAGCGAATCGCTCCGCGCAGAACTGGCTGCGATCTACTTCCGCGCTACGCGTACGCCTGCCCGGCGGTGGCTGCCGGTCCCTCTCCACGCACTATTCGACCAAGCCGCTGTGGTTCACAAGCCGAGCCTGACTCTGGTCTACGGACCACACGCGCCGAGATCCGGCAACCTGCTCATGTCCCACTCGGAGGTCGGCAGCGGCACTGACGAGTTCGGGAATCAGTATCAGGATGGCGACATGGCTTACCGCGACGCGTTCCGGCGGGCCAGCCCGAGCGGGCGGATGGGCCTACACATCCCGGACACCGACAGTTAGCGACCTGACCTCTCGATGCGAATTCGCGGCAGCGCAGTCGTGACGAGCCTCGGCGCTGCTAGCGAGGGTGCTGACGTTTGCTGACTGTCGTCAGATATCGCACTGGCTGTTGCGCCGTCCTGCTGCGCCGGGCTGGGTTAGTCGTACGTTACGCGCACGGCAGTGCTTGTCGGAGCTGGCCAACGAGCTGCTCTTGCTGGTTCGGCTTAAGCGGGCGGTCCGGTGCCGGGACGGCGTAGTGATCGGGGTAATCGGGGTCCTGGACGCGAAGGCTACCGATGCGCCGCACGTGTGTGTACCGGCCGATACCTGACGGTCCTGATCGACCCGGCAACCCTCCGGTGCACAAGCCGTGGCCTCGGGGATCAACCGCCGCCACCGTTGGAAGAATTCGGGCCGGTGTCGGATCTGACTGACCCCCTCTGAAGGTGATGACCTAGTTACTTAACTCATCCGCTATTGCCTAGTCAAAGCCTTGCATGTACACTCAACCGCGCCGTCAGAATGAGAGGTACGGGGGTAAATGTGAGATTCATTCCTAGGCTCGCGAAAGTGGTCGCAGTCGGTGCGGCCCTGACCGCGTTGGCATACGCGCCGACCGCCACGGCTCAACCATCCTCATCGGCGAGTTCCGCGGCTGTCGGCGCGAACTGCGCTGCGGAGAAGCTCGTTAAGGTCTTCAGTCCTTCTCCTGGGTTCAACCCTTTGCGAGCTAGCGCGGCGCAACTTAGCCAGAACGGATTCCCTCCGCGCCCCGGAAATCACGCGCCCAGCAGCGTTCTTCACGCTTGGCTGAATGCCGTAAGTCACGCAAAGTACTTCACAGTGCCACATCCGGTATGCAGTTCTGATCATTTTTATTACCGCGGAATATTCGGGAAGATGGGCGGGTCAGTCCGCATCCAACTTCGACTATGGCGGGCGCTCGTTTCAGTCCACGATATCCAGCTGGGTTCAACCAGTAGTTGGCAGTAACGCTAACTATACGGATTACCACAATGCGCCACAGGCGGCACTTTGGACTGGGCTGGGCGATACTACTGGAATTATTCAGTCCGGGTGCTCGTCTATTGCGCTTACGAGCGCAATATATAAATGCTGGACTGAGGACTATCCGAATGGAGCTGTATGGGAAGGCCCGGTGGTTCATTCGAATGACACCATGTACATCCAGGTGCGAAGGATCTCCGCTGGCGGAAATGCTTCGTACTACATGGAAAACGTGACGACCGGGGAAGTTCAGTCATTCGAAAATGGCGCACCCTACTATGACGGTACTATCGCCGAATTCATTCTTGAACGATACTCAACATACTATTTGCCAAATTTCGGCACTACCCCGCAGACCGGCAATAGTTTCGAAGACTGGGATAACAACTGGTATGCATTGACGTCCGGTCAAAATGATCTGTGGACCATGACCAGTAACTGTCAATCAAACGGAACTGTGCTTTCGCAGCCAAGCGCACTCACCGGAGCCAATTTCAACCAGCGGACCTTCGCCAGCAGCCCTGTGTGTAACTCGTGACAGATTTGCGTCCGTGTTCTAATCATCTAGTGGCAAGCCGACGGTCTCGAAGAGGAACTACGTGATAGCCATACTGGTGCGGGGGCGGTCACGATCGTTGCTCGCGGTCGCCGCATCCGCGCTTGCCATATTCGCGAGCCTGACTGCCGCGGGATGTTCCTCTCCTGCATCGGGCCAGTCAGGCACGCTAAAGGTACATACGTCCTTTAATGGACGAGTACCAGGTGAAGGCCGCCCCTTCGTGATCGGTGTCGTCGGCGGCGATGGGCACCTGCGCGCAAAAAAGAATGTGCTCGCGAATCACAACGTTACTTTCCGGCTTCCCGCCGGAACCTATGAGGTAGCGGCCTGGCTCCAGGGCACAAGCCTTACGCTTGCGCGGGCTGTGTGCTCCAACCAGAAGTCGCCCACAGTTACGGTACAGTCGGGCAGTTCTGTGATCTTCACGTTGTCCTGTGCTTGGTTTTGATCTTAGGCCGGAGCCAACTGCGCGTGCTGTCGTCCGATTACTCGCGCCTCGACGAGTAGATGGCGTCGACGGCCTGATTGCTCTGCTCCCTAGTGGTCTGTAAGACGGTTTGTTTTAGTCTTCGCGCGTTTGATCTTGCCGAGGATCTTGTCGGCGTCCTTGGTCCAGGCGAACGGGCGCGGGTGGTCGTTCCATGAGTCGATGAAGGCGCCGATGGCGGCGGTGAGCTCGCTGACGGAGGTGAAGGAGCCGCGGCGGATGGCCTGGCGGGTGATGACGGAGAAGAAGCACTCCACGAGGTTGAGCCAGGAGCAGCCGGTCGGCGTGAAGTGCAGGGTGACCCGCGGGTTCTTCGCCAGCCAGGCCTTGACCGTCGGCGTGCTTGTGGGTGGCGTAGTTGTCGCAGACGACGTGCAGGTCGGTGCCGGGGTAGGCGGCGGCGACCTTCTTGAGGAACTTCAGGAACTCCTGGTGCCGGTGCCGGGGGTAGCAGGCGTCGGTGACCTGGCCGGTGGCGACGTTGAGGGCGGCGAACAGGCAGGTGGTGCCGTGCCGGGCGTAGTCGTGGGTCTGCCGCTCGGGGATGCCGGGCCGCATCGGCAGGATCGGCTGGGCCCGTTCGAGGGCCTGGCACTGGCGTTTTCTCGTCGATGCAGACCACGACGGCGTTCTCGGGCGGGTGCAGGTAGAGGCCGACGACGTCGCGGACCTTGGCGTCGAGCTGCGGGTCGGTGGAGAACTTGAACCCCTCGGTGCGGTGCGGCTGCAGGCAGAACCGGCGCCACAGCCGGGTGATCGAGTCGTGGCTGACCTTGATCTTCTTGGTCCGGGCGCAGCCAGGCCGCCAGCCGCCGGGCCGACCAGTGCGTGACGCCCAGTCGCCTGCAGCGACTCCGGCGGCGGGGTCACCGTCGCGGCCAGGATCTCGCGCGATCGCGTCCTCGGTCAGGACCGTCTTCGGGCCGCCCGGCCGCGGCGCGTCCTCCAGCCCGGCCAGGCCGTGCTCGGCGTACTGCCGCCGCCACTTGATCACGGTCGGCTCGGTGCACCCGGCCCGCTCGCGCGATCTGCGGGCCGGTCAGCCCCTCCGCGGCCAGCAGCACGATCCGGGCCCGCTCCGCCACCCGGGCCGGGGCGCCCCGGTCCCGGGCCCGCCTCTCCAGCTTCGCCCGGTCAGCATCCGGGACCGTGAGAATGCGCACGCGATTCGGCATGAGAGATTATCCCGCATACCTGAACCAAAACTAAAGCGAGACACGCGTCAAACCACTAGCGTGCACGACCCGATTTGCCACTCGGTTCGAGTCGAATACCGCCTGTCCTCCTTGTAGCCGCCGAGATCTTGCCGAGGAAGGTCGCTGTCAAGGCTGGCGCGTAGCGCCACCTGCAGGGCGCGAGCGCAGCGAGCGGTCTTGACTGTGACCTTGCGCGGCGACAGGATGCCGGGCGCGGGGAGGACGGATGGTCAGGTCTTGCAGCCTGGGGCACCTGCGCAGCGCATCGGCCAGGCGGCGCGGCGGGGTGCGATTGGCGCTGGACCTGCGGCAGGCCGTCGCGACCGGAGGCACGCTTGGTGTAGGGAGCGGCGGAGCCTGCCGCCCTCGGCTACGCGCGGTTGAACGCACGCCCGCTCGCGGCCCAGCTCGTCGGCAGCCGTTGCGCGATCGGCGCGCCCAGCGCGCGGCCGCACGGCCAGATCAACGACCACGGCCGTTCCGGCCGTGGCGCGCCGGAGGCGCGCCCTTGAAGCTGTACGGAAACTTGTAACAGGTCTCTGTTGGCCGCCGTGCCAGGTTCCGCATGATGTGCGACACGGCGACTCCTTTTGATGGGCGACACTTGGGCGCGTGAAGCTCGGAATCATCGCTGACATCCACGGCAACGATGTGGCACTGCGCGCGGTACTGAAAGACGCACAACCCTTGGGCGTGGACCGCTGGTGGGCACTTGGTGATCTTGTGCTCTTCTGCTCGCGGCCCGCCGAGGTGCTGGAGCTCCTGCTCGGCCTGCCTGACATCAGCATGTTGCGCGGGAACACTGACCGCTATGTCTTGACCGGTGAGCAGCCCGCCCCTCACTCGACCGCCGCCGAAGCGGCCCGGAGCGTCGACCTCGTGGAACGCTACGCGGCGATGGCAGCCGGAAGCGCCTGGACCCGCGGCGTCTTGGACCAGGCCGGACTGCTCGATGTACTGGATAGTCTCCCGGAGCAACTGCGCCTGCGGCTCCCTGGCGGAACTGCTGTCCTGGGCGTCCACGCATCGCCCCTAGCCGACGACGGCCCCGGGATAGACCCCGACATCGCCGATGAGCAACTCGGACCGCTGCTCGCCGAAGCTAACGCCGACGTCGTGATCGGCGGCCACACTCACTACGCGACCGATCGTCTCGTCGACGGCATCCGTGCCCTCAACCCCGGCAGCACGGGCCTTCCCCGCACCTACGGCGCCGGCAGCTGGCTGCTCCTGGAAGACCGCGGCGACGAACTTGCAGCCACACACCGCAGCGTCCCGTATGACGTCCAGGCCGTCACCACCGACCTCCGCCAGCGTCGCCATCCCAACGCCGAGTTCATTACCTCAATCCTTGTCGGATCGCGCCAGATGTGACCTCGCTGGCCACATCTAAGTGCGTCGCACATCAAGCGGAACCGATCTGCCGCGCATCAAGTGAGTCTCGCCACGAAGGCCGTTGCACGGGAAGGTGCCAAAGTTCGCGTTTTGCAGTTCGCGGAGACTGGTCAGCCGGGCGAGTCCTCCGATGAACGAGCCTGGAGACGTTCAAGGTCAAGTCCCAACCGCTCACGGAGTACATCAGGATCTGCATTCTTGAAGTGCTCGGCAAAGCTTACGAATTCGGGCTCGGAACGCCATCCGCAGGCATCGCACACCGTGGTAGTCAAGAATCCCTCGCGCTTCTCGTCAACATCGACGTCATCGTCCAGGCGATAGGACTCACATCTTGGGCAGCGTTCGGGTTCATCGCCCTCCACCTGGCGTACCAGTCGACTGAATGTTACTAGTATGTGAGAAACTGATTCAATGACGATGTCTGCGTCAAGAGCTGACGCAGATCCGTTATGTTGAAGCCATACAGTGAGGTCCCACGTCTTCTCTGAAAGGGCCCGCAGATATGTACGTAGCCGACCCTCAGTAAGTCGTTCAGCAAATATTCCACTCCAGCCTTTGAAGTCTGCCGCTTTGGGACGCGTCTCAAGTTCGCCGAGCCAGTCCGCTGTTCTGTATTGTTTGGCAAGCGCAATCAGGGCGTCACGGCAATGCATCGCCGGTCAACAGGACGAGGCCAAGCGCAGGATCGAAGCCGCTACACGGCTAACCGATGATCAGTGAGCAGAACTTGGGCACGTATTGGGCACAGCCACCCGCAGAAAGCCGCCTCGGGCCGCATCCACCCGCATAGCCCTGGCCGCTCACAAGATCAACCCCCAACCGCATCTGTGCTGGTCAGGGGCTGTTCTTGCTGGTGGTGGCAGGTGTTGGGTTCGAACCAACGTAGGCTGAGCCGACGGTTTTACAGACCGCTCCCTTTGGCCACTCGGGCAACCTGCCTTGGCGCCGTCCCGCAGAACGGGCACTGTGAAGGATAGCGGAAGAGCGCCCGTTCTTCAGCACCGCCTGGCACGACCCCGCCATACCGGCTGCCGCGCCATGACCGCCGGATGACCTGCACCGGCGATAACCTGGGCTGGTGGCATCTGAATCCTCATTCGACATCGTGTCCAAGATCAACCATCAGGAAGTGGACAACGCCCTGAACCAGGCGGCCAAGGAGATCGGCACCCGGTTCGACTTCCGCGGCGTCGGCGCCTCTATTTCCTGGTCCGGCGATCAGGCGGTCGAGATCAAGGCGAACAGCGAGGAGCGCGCCAAGGCAGTGCTCGACGTCTTCAAGGACAAGCTCGTCAAGCGCGCCGTCTCGCTGAAGGTCCTGGACGCCGATGACCCCAAGCTCTCCGGCAAGGAGTACCGCCTCCACGTCGGGCTCAAGGAGGGCATCACCCAGGACGACGCCAAGAAGATCTCCAAGATCATCCGGGACGAGGGGCCCAAGGGCGTCCGGGCCCAGGTCCAGGGCGACGAACTGCGGGTCTTCTCCAAGAAGAAGGACGAACTCCAGACCGTGCAGGGCCTGATCAAGGGCAAGGAGTTCGACTTCGCCGTCCAGTTCGTCAACTACCGCTGACGCCCGCTAGTGGCTGACGACTACCTCGTGCCACAGGCCGCCGTTCAGGTTCAGGTTGTTGCCGTGCGCCTGACCAGGGCCGCTGTCGCCGACGTAGGTATAGAGCGGCGAGCCGTTGTAGGTCACCTGCACGCCGCCGCCGGTCCGCTGGGTTGTGCCGAGCGTGCCGGTGACCCCGGCCGGAGCATGCGCCGGGCCGGCGACCGGCGGCCAGTACTGCGCGCAGGTCCCGTAGCAGGTGGACTTGCCCGCCTTATCCGGCGCGAAGGTGTACAGGGTTAGCCCCTTCGAATTCGTCAGCACCTTGACCCCGCCGATCGTCTGGGTGCTGAGCGTTGAGCCGCCGGCCACCGGCGTCGTGCCGCCCGAGGCCGACCCGCCGGCTCCGGCCAGCGCTGCGCCGAGTAGCACCGCCGCGACCACGGCGACGACGCCCGTCGCGGGCAGGCCGTACCGGGTGAGCTCGGCCTGCCGGGGTAGCTGGCGCCCTCCTCCGGCGCCGGCCGCCCCGGTCCGCAGCAGCACGCTCTTGCCGGGCAGGGCCGCCAGCACCGCGAGCGCGGTGAACGCGAGCACCTCGAAGATGCCGGCCCAGATCCCGGCCGTGGTCCGGACCTCCTTGAAGCCGAACAGCCCGAATTGCACGGAGATCAGATAACCGCCCAGCGTCGAGGCCGCGAACAGGGCGCCCGCCGCCGCGATCAGCCGGTCCCCGGTCGCCAGCACGAGCAGGCCGAGGCCGAATCCGGCGATCACCTGCAGCAGGAAAAGCCAGCCGATAGTCGGAATTGTTCGGTATCCGGTGAGATATAGGTCCAGGTGAATGGCCGCCGTGGCGATGAGCAGCCCTGCTCCGGCGATCCGCAGCAGCAGCCGCATGCCCGCACCCGAGCCTCTCGCTGTGTCCATGCCCGTTACCACGCCCTCCGTCAACTGGCGGTTCATCAACTAGCAAATCAACCGTGGGAGTATCCCCTTCAGCTGGGAGCATCAAGCGGGGAACGTGGCCCCGGCGGGCCGCGCGCCGGCCCGTCAGACAGCCGTGCTGGGATAGGACCGGCCTATCTATGAGGAGACGACACATGGCCGTGCCGCTTCGGGACAGGAAGGCGTGGCAGGCGCTCCAGCGCCATCACGCGGAGATTGGCGATCGTCACCTGCGTGACCTGTTCGCAGCGGACCCCGGCCGCGGGGAACGGCTGACGGCCGAAGCGCCCGGCCTTTACCTCGACTATTCCAAGAACCGGATCACCGACGAGACAATCCGGCTGCTCGTCGACCTGGCGGCCGAGTCGGGCGTGCCGCAGCACCGCGACGCCATGTTCCGCGGCGAGCACATCAACGTGTCGGAGGATCGCGCGGTCCTGCACGTCGCGCTGCGGATGCCGGCCAGCGCGTCACTGGTCGTGGATGGGACGGACGTCGTGCGCGAGGTGCATGACGTGCTCAACCAGATGACCGACTTCGCCAACCGGGTCCGGAGCGGCCAGTGGACCGGGCACTCCGGCAAGCGCATCCGCAACGTCGTCAACATCGGCATCGGCGGCTCCGACCTCGGCCCGGTGATGGCGTACGAGGCACTGCGCCACTACTCGGCCCGCGACCTGACGTTCCGCTTCGTCTCAAACGTCGACTCCACCGACTTCGTCGAGGCGACCAGGGACATGCAGGCCGACGAGACGCTGTTCATCGTGTCGTCGAAGACGTTCGGCACGCTGGAGACGCTCACCAACGCCACCTCGGCCCGCGACTGGGTAGTCGGCCAGCTCGGCACCGAGGACGCCGTGGCCAAGCACTTCGTCGCCGTGTCCACCAACGCCGAGAAGGTCGCGGCGTTCGGCATCGACACCGCCAATATGTTCGGCTTCTGGGACTGGGTCGGCGGGCGGTACTCGATGGACTCGGCGATCGGCCTGTCCACCATGCTGGCGATCGGCCCGGAGAACTTTACCGAACTGCTGGCCGGGTTCCACGACATGGACGAGCACTTCCGGACCACTCCCCTTGACCGGAATGTGCCGGTACTCCTCGGACTGCTTGCCTTCTGGTACGGGGAATTCTTCGACGCGCAATCAATCGGCGTCATGCCATATGACCAGTACCTGAAGCGTTTTCCCGCTTATCTCCAGCAGCTCACGATGGAGTCGAACGGCAAGCACGTCACGCTGGAAGGGCAGCACGTCGACTACCAGACCGGCGCGGTGTACTGGGGCGAGCCCGGCACCAACGGCCAGCACAGCTTCTACCAGCTGCTGCACCAGGGCACCAAGCTGATCCCGGTCGACCTGATCGGATTCGGCCAGTCACTGAACCCGCTGCGCAACCATCACGACATCCTGTCCTCGAACGTGTTCGCCCAGGCGCAGGCGCTGGCCTTCGGCATGACCGCGGCGGAGGTGCGGGCCGAGGGGACGCCCGAGCACGTGGTGCCGCACCGGGTGATGGAGGGCAACCGGCCGACGAACGTGCTGCTGGCACAGATCCTCACCCCCCGGCTGCTCGGCACGCTGGTCGCGCTCTACGAGCACAGCGTGTTTACCCAGGGGGCCATCTGGGACATTGACTCTTTCGACCAGTGGGGCGTCGAGCTCGGCAAGGCCCTGGCCAACCAGATCGCGCCGGAGCTGGAGAGCGCGGATGAGCCGGAGCTCAGCCACGACTCGTCGACCAACGCACTGATCCGCCGGTACCGGTCACTCAAGCGCGGCTGACAACCAACGGAAGGCTGAACCATGGCAACTGACAAGCCGATGCAGCTCGGCATGATCGGGCTCGGCCGGATGGGCGCCAACCTGGTGCGCCGCCTGATGCGCGACGGCCACCGGTGCGTCGCCTACGACCGCAGCGCCGACGCGGTGCAGCAGCTGGAGTCCGACGGCGCCACCGGCGCGAGCAGCCTTGCGGACTTCGTCGCGAAGCTGGAGCGGCCGCGGGCCATCTGGATCATGGTGCCGGCTGGCGTCGTGCAGGCCACCCTCGACCAGCTGCGCCCGCTGCTGGCCGAGGGCGACATCGTCATCGACGGCGGCAACTCCTACTACCGCGACGACATCGACCGGGCCAAGCAGCTCAAGTCGGCCGGGATCCACTACGTGGACTGCGGCACCAGCGGCGGCGTGTGGGGCCTGGACCGCGGCTACTGCCTGATGATCGGCGGCGAAGACGGCCCGGTGCAGCACCTGGACCCGATCTTCAAGACGATCGCGCCGGGCGAGGGCAGCGCGGAGCCGACGCCGGGCCGGTCCGCGAAAGACACCACCGCCGTGCACGGCTACCTGCACTGCGGACCGAACGGCGCCGGGCACTTCGTCAAGATGGTCCACAACGGCATCGAGTACGGCATGATGGCCGCGATCGCCGAGGGGCTGAGCATCATCAAGCACGCCGACGTGGGCCTGCACGAGCAGGAGGAGTCCGACGCGGAGACCACGCCGCTGCGCGACCCGGAGGCCTACCAGTACGACATCGACGTCGCCGACGTGGCCGAGGTCTGGCGCCGGGGCTCGGTGATCAGTTCCTGGCTCATCGACCTGATCGCCGACGCGTTCGCCAAGGATCCCAACCTGGAGAACTTCGCGGGCCGGGTGTCGGACTCCGGCGAGGGCCGCTGGACGGTGCTGGCCGCCGTCGAGGAGGGCGTGCCGGCGTCGATCATCACCGCCGCGCTGTACGAGCGGTTCGAGTCCCGCGGGCTCGGCGACTTTACCGACAAGGTGCTGTCCGCGATGCGGTCGGAATTCGGCGGCCACGCGGAAAAGAAGGCGTGAGCACGTGGAGCACGAACTGGAGGTATCGCCCGACGCCGCCGCGGTGGCCAAGCGGGCCGCGGCGTTCGTTGCTGAGCTGGCCCGGACCGCAGTGGCCGAGCGCGGCCGGTTCACGTTCGCGGTCAGCGGCGGCAAGACACCGTGGGCGATGTTCGGCGAGCTCGGTGACGAGGTGATGCCGTGGGCCGACACCGAGCTGTTTCAGGTGGACGAGCGGGTGGCGCCGGACGATGACCCGGACCGGAACCTGACGAACCTGCACGCGGCCATCAAGAACGCGCCCGCGCGGGTGCACCCGATGCCGGTCACCGACGCCGACCTGGCCGCGGCGGCCGCCGCGTACGCCACGGTGCTGCCCCAGCGGTTCGACCTGGTGCACCTGGGCCTCGGCCCGGACGGGCACACCGCGTCGCTCGTCCCCGGTGACCCGGTGCTGGACGTCACCGACGCGCTGGTCGCGGTCACCCAGCCGTATCAGGGCCATCAGCGGATGACCCTCACCTACCCGGCGCTGACCAGAGCCGACCAGCTCATGTGGCTGATCGCCGGCGACGACAAGCGGGACGCGCTGGCCAAGCTGCTGGACGGCGACGAGTCGATCCCCGCGGGCCGGGTACTTGCCACCCGCTCTCTCGTGCTCGCTGACGCGGCGGCGGCGGGGCAGGCCTGAGCCGGCTGTGTTCCGACCCTGGAGGACCTCATAATGACGACCGAGCACTTGCACGGCATGACGCAGCACCCCGGCGACCACGTCATCGTCTTGTTCGGCGCGACCGGCGACCTGGCCAAGCGCAAGCTGCTGCCGGGCCTGTTCCACCTCGCCGTGGCCGGGCTGCTGCCGCACAAGTACCGCATCATCGGCACCTCGCCGGCCAAGTACGCGATCAGCGACGACGAATTCCAGGAGCACGCGAAGCAGGCCTGCCAGGACTTCTGCATCAGCAAGCCGGTCGGCGAACCGTGGGCACAGTTCGCCAAGCACCTGTCGTTCGCCACGTCCGACACCGACGACTACGCCCCGCTGGTCGAGGAGATCAAGCGGGCGGAGAAGGAGATCGGCGGCTCCCCGCGGCGGCTCTTCCACCTGGCCATACCGCCCGCGGCCTTCGCCTCGATCATCGGACTGCTCGGTGAGTCCGGGCTCGCCACCGATAAGTCCAGGGTGATCATCGAGAAGCCGTTCGGGTCCGATCTGGAGTCCGCGCGCGAGCTGAACAAGGCCGTGCACGCCGTCTTCGACGAGTCGCAGATCTTCCGGATCGACCATTTCCTCGGCAAGGAGTCGATCGATAACATCCTGGCCTTCCGGTTCGCCAATGGCCTGTTCGAGCCCGTGTGGAACCGGCAGCACATCCGGTACGTCGAGATCGACGTGCCGGAGACGCTGACGATCGCCGGCCGGGCCGAGTTCTACGACAAGACCGGCGCGTATCGGGACATGGTTGTGACGCACCTGTTCCAGGTGCTCGGGTTCGTGGCCATGGAGCCGCCGACGGCGCTCTCGGCCGACCAGTTGCGGACCGAGAAGAAGAAGGTCTTCGACGCGCTCAAGCCGATCGACGTCAAGCACGTCGTGCGCGGCCAGTACGAGGGCTACCGCAAGGAACAAGGGGTGGCGGCCGACTCGCAGACCGAGACGATGGTCGCCGTGCGCGCCGAGGTGGACAACTGGCGCTGGCACGGCGTGCCCTTCTTCCTGCGCTCCGGTAAGGCGCTGGCGGCCGGCCGCCAAGTCATCACGCTCGGCTTCCACGAGCCGCCGCTGCGGATGTTCACCGCGCGCCGCAAGAGCGTCCCGCACGGCCGTCGCAACGAGATCGTCATCGACTTCGCCGACCCGGGCTCGATCTCGACCAAGTTCCTGGCCAAGGAACCGGGCGCGGAGATGACGCTCAGCGACGCGAGCATGGTGTTCAAGTACTCCGACTCCTTCGCGTCCGCCAACGCGCTCGAGGGTTACGAGCGGCTGATCCTGGACGCGATGACCGGCGACCAGTCGCTGTTCACCTCGTCAAACGGCATCGAGCGCCTGTGGGAGATCTCGGAGCCGCTGCTGCAGAATCCGCCGCCGGTCGAGCAGTACGCGCCGGGCTCGTGGGGCCCGGCCTCGGTGAGCGAGCTCATCGAGCCCTTCCGGTGGCACCTGCCGACCTCGGGCTGAGACATCACGCGCGGTGCAGCGGGGCTGTTGGCGCCCGCGGGGGCTGTTCGAACGAACACCAGATGTGTTAGAACTGACGGCGTGGATGCGCGGGAACGGCGCCGGGCCGTGATCGAGGCGATGCAGCGGGACGGCGAGATCCAGGTCCGGCGGCTAGCCGCGGACCTCAGCTGCTCGGAGATGACCATCCGGCGCGACCTGGACGCGCTGTCCCGCGACGGCGCCGTCCGGCGCGTGCACGGCGGGGCCGTGCGGGTGCTGCTGCGCATGGACGAGCCGCCGTACGCGCTGCGCGCGCTGGCCGGGACCGACGCCAAGCAGCGGATCGGCCGGGCCGCGGCCGGGCTGATCGAGGATGGCGAGACGGTGATCCTGGGCGGCGGGACGACGGCGCTGGAGGTAGCGCGCGCGCTGCGCGGCCGGTCCGTCACCGTGCTGTCCCTGGGCCTGCGCGGCCAGCTGGAACTGGCCGACGATCCCGCCGTGCGGCTGATCGCGGCCGGCGGTGAGGTCCGGCCCGGCGAGCTGTCGGTGACCGGCGACCTGGCCGAGGTCGCGTTCGAGCGGCTGCGGTTCGACACGTTCGTGCTCGGCTGCTGCGGCATCGACGGCCGTGATGGCGTCACGACGCACCTGCCGGCCGACGCCAGGGTGCAGCGGGCCGCGGTCCGATCCGCCCGCCGGACCGTCGTGATCGCGGACGAGTCCAAGCTCGGCGTCGTCACGTTCGGCCACGTCTGCGGGCTGGACGCGGTCGAGTGCCTGGTCACGGACGCAGCATCCGAAGCAACGGCCGAGCTCGAGGCGGACGGCCTCGCGGTGAGCCGTGCCTGAAGCTCGCCTCGAACCGCCCGGCCGCACGGTCGCGCCGCGGGCCGCCGTCGTCGCGGTCTTCTTCGCTCTCGGCGCGACCACCGGCACCTGGGCGGCGCGCATTCCCGCGATCAAGGCCGGGCTGCACCTGTCGGCCGGCACGCTCGGGCTTGTCCTGCTCGGCCCGGCGCTCGGCTCGATGCTGACGATGCCGGTCACGGGCGCGCTGCTGGCCAGCGTCTCGCCGCGGCGGCTGGTACAGATCGGCGTGCTCGCGATCAGCGTGATGCTGCCGCTCACCACGTTCGCCGGGTCGGCCTGGCAGCTGTTCGCGGTACTAGCGGGCTGGGGCGCGGGTATCGGCACGATGGACGTCGCGATGAACACCGAGGCCGCTGCCGTGCAGGAGCACCTCGGCCGCACCACGATGTCCAGCTTCCACGCGGCCTACAGCGTCGGCGGCCTGGCGGGCGCCGGAACCGGTGCGATCGCGGCGGCCACGGCGCTGTCCGCGCGGGCCAACTTCACGATCGCGTCGGCGCTGATTCTCGGCATCGGCGTCGCGTGCGCGCAGTTGTTCGCGTCGCGCCCGGCCGGACACGCGGGATCCGAGACTCCGCACCAGCGCCAGAGCCGGTGGCCGGCCTGGTCGTGGCCGCTCGCGTGCCTGGCGCTGATCGCGTTCGGCAGCTTCCTCGCCGAAGGGGCCGCCAGCGACTGGAGCGCCGTCTACCTGCACAGCTCGCTCGGCGCTGCGCCGGGTCTCGCGGCGGTCGGGTACACCGTCTTCTCCGTCGCCATGGTGGCCAGGCTGGCGGGCGACCGGCTCACCGACCGGGTCGGCCCCGCGCGGCTGGTGCGCGTCTCCGCCGGGGTCGCGTCGGTGAGCTTCCTGGCCGCGCTGCTCGCCGGGCGGGTGGGCGCGGGACTGGCCGGCTTCGCGCTGCTCGGCGTCGGCTTGTCCGTGATCGTGCCCAGCGTCTTCACCGCCGCGTCCCGGATCGGGGCGCCGGGCCCGAACCTGGCGCTGGTCACCTCGACCGGATACCTGGGCATGCTCGCCGGTCCGGCCCTCATCGGCGGGCTGGCTGAGGCGGTCGGCCTGCCGTCCGCACTGGGCACGCTCGTCGTGATCACCGGCCTGACGGCGGTATTCGCCGGCGCCGTCCGGCCGCGGGCGCCGCAGGCGGCCCGGGACATCGCCGCCAGCACCGCGGACACCGGGGCCGCCCGCGCCCAGGAAACTGGCTGAGAATCTGCCGCTAGCCGGGCCCGGCCCGGTGTCCTAAGATCGGCAAAAATCGGCGTATAGACATCCCGCAGCGGAGCCCGCATCCATGGCCGCTACCGTCGGCGCGCAGCTCAACGTTCTCGACCCGGTCCTGTACGCCGGCGACCCGTACCCCGCCTACCAGTGGCTGCGGGACGCGGCGCCCGTCTACTGGGATCCGGTCAACGAGATCTGGGCGGTGTCCCGGCACCGGGACGTGCTGGCGATCGAGCGCGACCCCGCCCGGTATAGCTCGGCCCGCGGCAGCCGGCCGCTCATCGAGATGACCGCGTCGATGATCAACCGGGACGACCCGCGCCATCAGCAGCAGCGCAAGCTGGTCTCCCGGCGGTTCTCGCCGCGTGCGGTCCGCCGGCACGAGGACCGGATCCGCGCCCTCGCCCGCGGGCTGGTCGCGACTGCGGCCGAGAAGGAGACCGTCGACGTGGTCGAGGATCTCGCCGCCCCGCTGCCGGCGATGGTGATCGGCGAGCTGCTCGGGTTCGATCCGGCGCTCTGGCCCAAGTGCCGGGAGTGGTCGGAACTGACGATGAGCTCGGCCGGTTTCCGCAACGACGACCCGCGCCAGCCGGCCGGGTCGCCGGAGGCCGTCGCGGAGTTCGTCGCGGCCTTCTGCGAGCTGGCGGCGGCCCGCCGGGCCGACCCGCGGGACGACCTGGTGTCCGCCTGGGTACACGGCACCATCGACGGCCAGCCGCTGGACCTGCCGGAGCTGATCCAGGAAGGCCTGCTGCTGCTTGACGGCGGCGCCGAGACGACCCGGTCGGTCATCGGGCAGACGGTCTGGAACCTGGCCCGGTTCCCCGACCAGCGGCGGGCTCTGCTGGCCGATCCGGGCCTGCTGCGCACGACCGCGGTCGAGGAGTTCATCCGGTTCGCCACGCCCGTGCTGAACATGCGCCGGACCGTGACGCGCGACCATGACCTGCACGGCCGGCCGCTGCGCGCGGGCGACCAGGTGCTGCTCATGTACGGCGCGGCCAACTCCGACGACCGCGAGTTCGAGGCGCCGGCCCGGTTCGACGTCACCCGCGCGCACAACCACCACGTGGCCTTCGGCTTCGGCACGCACTTCTGCCTGGGCGCGAATCTCGCCCGGCTGGAATTGCGGGTGCTGTTTGAGGAACTGCTCGCCCGGCTCCCCGGCATCCGGCTGGCCGCGGACACAGTGCCGCGGTTCGCGCCCGGATACTTCACTCGCACCCTGCGCGAACTGCGGGCGGAATTCAGCCCCGTTCCCTGACCCGGCGGGGTTTGGACTCGGGTCAGCGGGAAGAAGGCAGCACGCGGCCGCTGGATTTCGCGCGCCGTGGGCCCCGGGTGCGGTCGCTACCCGGGATGCTCACGTTGGTGATTGCCGCTGACGTGCCGTCTCAGGAGAACCGTCATGCCACTTGGGTACGACAAGCCGCTGTACGTCATGGCCTTCGATCATCGGGGGTCGTTCGAGCACGGCCTGTTCGGCGCCACCCCGCCGGTGTCCGCGCAGGTGCACGACCAGATCACGGCGGCCAAGGAACTGATCTTCGACGCGCATGTGCAGGCCGTCGCGGCGGGCGCGCCCGCGACCGCGTGCGGCGTGCTGGTGGACGAGGAGTTCGGGGCTGGCGTCGCCCGCCGGGCGAAGAAGGAGGGCGTGCCGCTGGCCATGCCGGTCGAGAAGTCCGGCCAGGACGAGTTCGGGTTTGAGTACGGCGCGGACTTCGGCGCGCACATCGAGGAGTTCGACCCGACGTTCGCCAAGGTGCTGGTCCGGTACAACCCCGAAGGCGACGCGACCGTCAACCGCCGGCAGACGGCGCAGCTGGGCACGCTCAGCCGCTGGCTGCGCAAGCATGACCGGAAGTTCCTGTTCGAGCTGCTGGTGCCCGCGACGACCGCGCAGCTCGACCGGTTCGAAGGCCACCAGCGCGAGTACGACCGGGAACTGCGACCTTCGCTCGTCGTCGAGGTGATCAGGGCGATGCAGGAAGCCGACGTGGAGCCGGATGTGTGGAAGATCGAGGGCCTGGATGACCGGGCCGCGTGCGAGGCCGTCGTAGCCCAGGCCCGGTCCGGCGGCCGGGACGGGGTACCGTGCATCGTCCTCGGCCGGGGCGCGGACGAGGCCCAGGTCATCGAGTGGGTCAAGATCGGTGCCTCGGTCGACGGGTTCGACGGGTTCGCCGTCGGCCGCACCCTGTGGCAGGACGCGCTGAAGGACTTCCTGGCCGGGAAGGCGAGCCTGCCGGAGGCGGTAGACCGGATCGCGCAGCGCTACCGGGACGTCATCGACGCCTATCAGGGCGCCGAGCCCGCCGGGGTGCACTGATGGCCAGCCCGGCCGTGAAACTGCTGCTGGCCGACGTCGACGGCACGCTCGTGACCCAGCAGAAGGAGCTGACGCCGCGGGCCATCGACGCGGTGCACAAGCTGCACGACGCCGGGGTCATGTTCGCGGTCACCAGCGGCAGGCCGCCGCGCGGGATGGCGATGCTCACCGAGCCGCTCGACATCCGGCTGCCGATAGCCGGGTTCAACGGCGGCGTGATCGTCAACCCGGACATGTCTGTCATCGAGCAGCGGGTGCTGCCGGAGGACCTGGTGGTCCCGGTGGCGGACATGATGGGCTCGTTCAAACTGGACGTCTGGCTGTACAGCGGCGCCGACTGGTACGTGCCGAAGGCGGCCGGCCCGCACGTCGACCGCGAGGCGTGGACGGTGAAGTTCCAGCCCGAGATCATGAAGGACGGCGTCAACGGGCTGACCGACACCGTGGCCAAGCTGGTCGGCGTCAGCGACGATCACGACGCGGTGCAGCGCGCCACCCAGGCCGTGCACGACAAGTTCGGCGACCACGTGACCGCCGCGGCCTCGCAGCCGTACTACCTTGACGTCACCCACCCCAAGGCCAACAAGGGCGCGGTCGCGCAGTACCTGGCCGCGAAGTACAAGGTCGCTACGGACGACATCGCGACGATCGGCGACATGCCCAACGACGTGCTGATGTTCGCGCACTCCGGGCTGTCGATCGCGATGGGCAACGCCAGCGACGAGGTCAAGCGGGCGGCCCGCCGGGTCACCACCAGCAACGAGGACGAGGGCTTTGCCAACGCGGTGGAGCGCTTCATCCTGCGCTAATCCGGCCGCCTGGCGGGCCGCCCGTGCATCTACCCATAACCTGGCCGCGCGGTGCATAGTTCGTCGATGGACCGAGGCAGCATCCTGGCCGCACGCGCGTGTGTACTTGCGTGAAGCCCATCGGAGCTGAGGGAGCAGCCATGGCATGGCTGCCTAGTCGCCCGGCAGCGTCGCCGGCCGACAGCGAAACGGCGGCCGAGGCCGTCGGCGTGCTCTACGAGCAGACCGCCGTCGGCCTGATCCGGCTGGCCTACGTCATCCTGAGCGACCGGCAGGCGGCCGAAGATGTGGTCCAGGACGCGTTCTGCAGCCTCTACCGGCGCTGGGACCGGCTCACTGACACCGGCGCGCTGGCCCAGTATGTCCGGGCCTCGGTCATCAACGGCTGCCGGTCCGCGCTCCGGCGGCGCTCGGTACGCAATCGCAAGGTGATGTACGAGCTGCCGTCTCCTTCGCCCGAGGCCGACATCCTCAGCCACGAAGAACGCAGCGACGTCATCCGGGCCGTCGACCGGCTGCCGGGGCGCCAACGCGAGGCACTGGTGCTGCGTTTCTACCTCGATCTGCCGGACGAGGAGATAGCCAGGCTGATGAACATCCGGCCCGGCACCGTCAGGTCCACCATCCACCGCGCGCTCGCCGCGCTCGCCGAGACCCTGCGGGAGGCGTCATGACCCAGCAGCTTGAGAACAGGCTCCGCGCCGCTTTCCGCGACAAGGCCGAGCAGATCCCGGCAGTCGCGCCGCCGCTGGAGCTCCCGCCCCGGCCGCGGTCGGGTGCTGCGCGACCGGCCGGTACCCGCGGTCTCGGCAGCTGGCTCAGGCCGGGCCAGCTGAGGTTGGTGGCCGGGCTCGCCGCCATGGCCGCGGTGGCGGCGATCGCGGTCGCCACCGTGGTCGCGTCGTCTCAGTCGGCTCCGCCGCCAAAGCCCCCGGCGGGCGGGTCCGCCGCGAAGCCGCCGCCTTATTACGTGGCCATCAGCTTTAACGCCTCCCGCCACATGATCGCCGTCGTCCGGGCCACCGGCACCGGCGCCGTCATCGCCAGCGTCCGGGCCCCGCATCCCTATGCCGATTTCATAGGTGTTTCGGGGGCGGCCGATGACCGCACCTTCGTGCTGCTGGCACCCGGCATCCGGGGCACCGCGACGCCGGACCGGTTCTACCTGCTGCGCGTCGACCCGGGTGCCCGGCTTGCGGCCAGCCGGATCCGGCTGACTCCGCTCGGCGTACGGCTGCCACGGGGCAGCACCGGCCTCCTGGGCATGTCGCTGTCGCCTGACGGAAATTCGCTGGCGATCATCGCTTTCTATGGCCCCGCGACGGCGAATCGCCTCGTCATCTACGACCTGACCACTGGCGCCAGTCACAGCTGGGCGGACCGCGGCTGTCAGGACAACTGCATCATCGGTCAGGGCATGGTCGCCAATGACCTGAACACGATCTCCTGGACCGCCGACGGGCGCCAGCTCGGATTCGTCGAGCTGACCGGAGTGGCCAGGTTGCCGCAGTTCAGGCTGCTCAGCGTTAACGCTCCCGGCGATAACGCGCTGGCCGACAGCCGGCCAGTGACTCTGCGCGCGGCGCCAGGCGTGCTGCAGGGGACGGCTCCGCGCGACACCTTGTGGCAGAGCTCGCTGATCACGCCGGACGGCAGATCGATCATCGTTGACGCGCAAACCCCCCAGGGCGGCAGCGATCAGGGCAGCGCTCAGCCCAGGCCACCGGAGCTGTTGCGCTACTCGGCCCGAACCGGCGCCCTGCAAGCGGTTGTGGGGGTTCGGCCCGCGACGGCCGGCCTTGGCAGCCCGGCCCAGGTGATGTGGTCCAGCCCCGACGGCAGCACGATCCTGGCGATCGGATTCCACGACAGCCGCAGCGCCGGGCTGCTGCACGACGGCCGGTACACGCCGATCCCGTGGTCTGCAGAGCTGCTGAGCGCGGCCTGGTAGCGGCTCGCGGTGGATAAGTCCGCCCCGCCGACCCACGGTGGAGACTTTGGGGGCTGTCAGCCCCCAAAGTCTCCACTCTGGCTGGCTAGGACGACTCGGCGAGGGCTTTGATGCCCTCAAGGGTGGCGACCATGTTGGCGTGGTGCTCGGCCAGCCGCCGCCGCAGGATGCGGGACTCCTTATCCGGCATCTGCTTGATCAACTCGCTGATGCCACTCTCGCCTGGGCCCATCTGCATCCACTGAGTGATCACGGTGCCGTCGTCGTCGGGGGTCAGCGTGAATCGCCACTGCGCGGCCGGGAGGTCGGGGTCGCCCACCGCCCAGCCGAACACCCGGCCGGGCTCGAATTCGCAGATGGTCGACACCGTGCTCCACTCGCCCCTGGCCGGGTGGTGATTGTGCCCGCGGAACTGGACGCCGAGCGCGGTCGCGGACGCATCGCCGAGCAACTCCCCGCCCTGGAACTCCGTGCTGAACCGCGCGGGCGTCGCGATGTCACAGACGAACGGCCAGATCGCCGCCGCTGGCGCGGCCACCCGCAGGGTCGCCTCGGTGGCCGGGCAGTCCGCGTACCTGAGCTCGGGTTCCTCCACAATGGACAGGGTAGCGGGCAGCGGCCCTGACATGGAGGCAAGCGCATGCAGGTAGGCATCAGCGCGACCGTGACCGGGCCGGACGACGCCGCCTTCGTGCGGGAGGCGGAGCGGCTGGGCGCGACGTCGGTCTGGGTGGCGGAGGCGTGGGGCCAGGACGCACTCACGCCGCTGGCGTACCTGGCCCCGCAGACCGAGCGGATCGCACTCGGGTCGGCCATCGCGCAACTCGGCGCCCGGTCCCCGGCGATGCTCGCGATGTCGGCGATGTCGCTGCAACTGCTGTCCGGCGGCCGGTTCCGGCTCGGCGTCGGCACCAGCGGACCGCAGGTCATGGAGGGCTGGCACGGGGTCAGGTTCGGCAAGCCGCTGGCCGCGACCAGGGAGACGATCGAGGTCATCCGCGCCGTCACCGCGGGCCAGCGGCTCAGCCTGGACGGCGAGGTCTACCAGCTGCCGCTGCCGGGCGGGCCCGGCCGGGCGCTCCGCTCGATGCTGCCACCGACGCCGGTACCCATCTACGTCGCGGCGCTCGGGCCGCGCAACCTGGAGCTCACCGGCCAGCTGGCCGACGGCTGGATCGGGAACGCCTTCATGCCCGAGCACAGCGCCGTCTTCCTGGACCGGCTCGCGGCGGGCGCGGCGGCGGCCGGACGGCGAGTCTGCGACCTGGACCTGGTCATCCCCGTCAGCGTGGAGTTCACCGACGACGCCGATGCTGCGGCCAGGCGGCACGCCCGCGGCTACGCGTTCACCATCGGCGCGATGGGGTCACGGGACCAGAACTTCTACAACGCGGCGTTCACCCGGCAGGGGTTCGGCGACGACGTCCGCGCCGTGCAGGAACTGTGGCTGGCCGGCCGCCGGGACGAGGCCGCCGACCGGGTCCCGCTCGCGATCGGCAGCCAGACCAACCTGCTCGGCCCGGCCGACGTCATCGCCGCGCGGCTGCGCCGCTACCGAGACGCTGGCATCAGCACCCTGCAGGCGAAGCTGACAGGCGACGCCACCGCCCGGCTGGACACGCTCGCCCAGGTCATCGACTTGGTGACGGACATGAACGCCGAGGCCAGCGGGGCTGGCTAGCGAGCCCCCTCCTCCCGCTAGCGAGCCCCGCTGGTCGCTGCCCGGCCCCCGACCGAGCCCGGCCCCCGACCGGGCCCGGCCGCCAGCTAGGACGCCACCGGCCGGCAGCGCCGGTAGCCGGCGATGTCACTCGGGCGGGTCAGCCCGTCCGCCGCGCCGGCTGACGGCCCGGACAGCGTCGCCGCCAGCTCGGCGTACGCGCGCGCCCGGTCGTCGTCCTTCGCGTGCTCGGCACACCGGCCGCCCGGAAGGTTCTCGCAGTCCCAGCAGTTGGCCGCCGCCAGCCCCGCGCTGTGGTATCTGGCCGCGTCCCCAAGCGCGGCCAGCACCGTCTTCATCTGCCGCGGGGTCAGCGCGACCTCATCCCGGCCCGCCTGCCGGGCCCGCCGCAGCAGTGACAGCACGCTCGCGGCGTGCCGCTTGTCCCACTGGACGAGCCTGACCAGGAACTGACGGTCGCGGCCCTCCAGCGCGGCCCCGGCCAGCGCCGACTGGAGATCCGCGCGGGCGGCCGCCCGGGCCGACCGGATGCGAGTTTTATCGCCGGTACAGCGGACGGCGCCGCCGGGCGGCATGCTGCCTGCTCGGCCGGAATCCGCCGGGGCCGGATGCAGGACGGCGTGGGAACGGTCATCTGCTGGCGGGCACCCCGTCCGTTCCCCGGATCTGTCATCACCGTGTGGCCTCCTCGTCCGGACCCGGTGGTCCGGCTGCCGGTCTGCGGCCCTGCCCACGAGCTACCCGCCAGAACTGCCGACGGCGGGTGATAGCAGGACTCCGCGAGTAAGACACGCCGGGGGGCACTCAGGTTGACACGACGCAGTCATTCAGACACTGTGCGTAATCACTAGTAGTTCGTTGAGCTGGTCCGTCCCCCAATGCGGTGAACCGCCCCGACTAGGCCCGCGTCATACAGAGCGAGCCTGCGAATTCGCGTAGCTGTACTAGAATTTGTTTCTAGCCGCATCACGGACTGTTCCTGACCTGCGGTACCGCGATGGTAGCTGGGACAACCGACGCCGTCGGCAAGGGAGGCCGGCGGCCAGGCTGTCAGGAAACCCTCGATAAGCATGCACGCCGTCACCGCGTCTGACACCCGGCCTCGGCGCGTGGAGGAGGCCGGGAGACTGTGACCAAGCAGGTCCAGCAGCTCGATCGTGTCATTATCAGGTTCGCCGGGGACTCCGGCGACGGGATGCAGCTCGCCGGGGATCGGTTTACCCAGGAGACTGCGACCTTCGGCAACGACCTGTCCACCCTGCCGAACTTCCCGGCCGAGATCCGGGCGCCGGCCGGGACGCTGCCCGGCGTATCCAGCTTCCAGCTGCACTTCGCCGACCACGACATCCTGACGCCAGGCGACGCGCCGGACGTGCTCGTGGCCATGAACCCGGCCGCGCTCAAGGCCAACCTGGATGACGTGCCGCGGGGCGCCGACATCATCGCCAACACCGACGAGTTCACCAAGCGGAACCTGTCCAAGGTCGGCTATCAGGCGAACCCGCTGGAGGATGGCTCGCTCGACGCCTACCAGTTGCACGCGATCCCGATCACGTCGGTGACGGTGAAGGCGCTCGAGGCCTTCGACATCACCCGCAAGGACGCCGAGCGGGCGAAGAACATGTTCGCCCTGGGCCTGCTGTCCTGGCTGTACAACCGGCCGGTCGAGGGCACCAAGAAGTTCCTCAAGACCAAGTTCGGCAGCAAGCCCGAGATCCTCGCCGCCAACCAGGCTGCCTTCCAGGCCGGCTGGAACTACGGCGAGACGACCGAGGCGTTCTCGGTCCAGTACGAGGTCGCCCCCGCCAAGCTGGAGCCGGGCCTCTACCGCAACATCACCGGCAACAGCGCGCTGGCCTACGGGCTGGTCGCCGCGTCCCGGCGGTCCGGGCTGCCGCTCTTCCTCGGCTCGTACCCGATCACCCCGGCCTCGGACATCCTGCACGAGCTGTCCAAGCTGAAGCGCTTCGGTGTCCGGACGATGCAGGCCGAAGACGAGATCAGCGGCGTCGGCGCCGCGCTGGGCGCGTCCTTCGGCGGCAGCCTCGGTGTCACGAGCACCTCCGGCCCCGGCATGTGCCTGAAGGCCGAGACGATCGGGCTCGCGGTCTCCGTCGAGCTGCCGCTGATCGTCTGCGACATCCAGCGGGCCGGCCCCTCCACCGGCATGCCGACCAAGACCGAGCAAGCGGACCTGCTCATGGCCCTTTACGGCCGGAACGGGGAGTCTCCGGTCGCGGTGCTCGCCCCCTCGACGCCGGCCGACTGCTTCGAGACAGCGATCGAGGCAGTGCGGATCGCCATCAAGTACCGGACGCCGGTGATCATCCTCTCGGACGGCTACCTGGCCAATGGCTCGGAACCGTGGCGGGTGCCCAGCGTGGACAAGCTAGCCCGGCTGCGGGACGAGTTCAGCTTCGCCAGCGCGCGGTCCCTCACCGAGGGCGAGGAGTTCAAGCCATTCCAGCGGGACGCGACGACGCTAGCCCGGCCGTGGGCGATACCCGGCACGCCCGGCCTTGAGCACCGGATCGGCGGCATCGAGAAGGCCGACGGCACCGGCGACATCTCCTACGATCCCGACAACCACGACCGGATGGTGCGGCTGCGCCAGGCGAAGATCGACGGCATCGCCGCCGACATCGCACCGCTCGAAGTAGACGACCCGGACGGCAACGCCAGGGTGCTGGTGCTCGGCTGGGGCTCGACCTACGGCTCGATCGGCGCCGCCGTGCGCCGGGTCCGGCACGCGGGCGGCTCGATCGCGCAGGCACACCTGCGGCACCTGTCACCGTTCCCGGCCAACATCGCGGACGTGCTGAACGCTTACGACAAGGTGCTGGTGCCGGAGATCAACCTCGGCCAGCTGGCACTGCTGCTGCGCGGCCGGTATCAGGCCGACGTGGTCTCGTACAACCGGGTTCGCGGGCTGCCGTTCCGCGCCTCGGAACTGGCCGAAGTCATCCAGGATGTGATCGCCAATGTCTGAGACCGAGTTCCCGGAACCGCAGCATCGGTTCGGCTCGCTAACCCTGGTCCCGAAGGCGGACGAGAAGCAGTCGACCAAGGACTTCAAGTCCGACCAGGAGGTCCGCTGGTGCCCGGGCTGCGGCGACTACGCCATCCTGGCCGCGTTCCAGAGCTTCCTGCCCGAGCTGGAGATCCCGCGGGAGAATCTGGCCATCGTCTCCGGCATCGGCTGCTCGTCCCGGCTGCCGTACTACGTGAACAGCTACGGCATGCACTCGATCCACGGCCGGGCCCCCGCCATCGCGACCGGGCTGGCCGCGTCGCGTCCCGACCTGTCGGTCTGGGTGATCACCGGTGACGGCGACGCCCTGTCAATCGGCGGCAACCATCTGATCCACTCGCTGCGCCGCAACGTCAACATCAAGATCCTGCTGTTCAACAACCGGATCTACGGGCTGACCAAGGGGCAGTACTCGCCGACATCGGAGCAGGGCAAGGTCACCAAGTCCACCCCGTTCGGCTCGCTGGACACGCCGTTCAACCCGATCTCGCTCGCTCTCGGCGCCGAGGCCGGCTTCGTGGCCAGAACGATCGACTCCGACCGCAAGCACCTGACTAGCGTGCTGCGCGCGGCCGCCGATCACAAGGGCACGGCGTTCGTGGAGATCTACCAGAACTGCCCGATCTTCAACGACGACGCGTTCCTCCCGGTGACCGAGCCGGGCCAGCGCGAGCAGCGGGTGATCAAGCTGGAGGACGGGCAGCCGATCCGGTTCGGCGCCGACGCCAGCCTGGGCCTGCGGTTCGGTCGCTACGGCGCGCTGGAGGCGGTGGCGGCCGCCGGCGCTGACGAGGACTCGCTGCTCACGCACGACGTCCGGGCCGATCCGGCCTACGCGTTCGCGCTGTCGCGGCTCGACAGCATCGACTTCGCGCACACGCCGATCGGCGTGTTCCGGGCGGTCGAGCGGGACAGTTACGACGACCTGATGACGGCCCAGATCGAGTCGGCCAGGGAAAAGCAAGGCGACGGAGATCTGGCGGACCTGCTGGCGGGCAGCGACACCTGGCGAGTCGGGTAAGCCGCGCGTGTCCGCGGGGGGTTCCGGGGGGTCGGCCCCCCGGGTAAGCACTAGCGGCAGTTCCGGGGGCGATAGCCCTCGGAACGCTGCCGCGGGGGGAACTGGGGGGTCCTCCTCCTCTAGTAGTGCGGCTGAAGGCCAGCACGGGTCGGTGGCGGCGCAGACCGCTCCGGCAGGCTCGAAGCGATCGGACTCGCAGGACAAGGCAGTCCAGGTTGACCGGGCCGGGCCGGTCACCACCGTCATCCTGAACCGGCCCGCCGTCCGCAACGCGGTCGACGCGCCGACCGCCGCCGCCCTGGCGGAGGCCTTCGCCGACTTCGACGCTGACAGCGACGCGGCGGTCGCGGTCCTGTTCGGCGCCGGCGGAACGTTCTGCGCCGGCGCCGACCTGAAAGCCATGGGCACCGACCGCGGCAACCGGACGACTGAAGACGGCAACGGCCCGATGGGGCCGACCCGGATGCGGCTGTCCAAGCCCGTCATCGCCGCCGTCTCCGGCCATGCGGTGGCCGGCGGCCTGGAACTCGCGCTCTGGTGCGACCTGCGGGTCGCGGAAGAAAACGCGGTGTTCGGCGTCTTCTGCCGCCGCTGGGGGGTGCCTTTGATCGACGGCGGCACGGTCCGGCTGCCGCAGATCGTCGGCATGGGCCGGGCCCTGGACATGATCCTGACCGGGCGCGGCGTGCCGGCCAGCGAGGCCTACGAGATGGGACTGGCCACGCAGCTTGTGCCCGTCGGCCAGGCCCGGCAGGCGGCCGAGCAGCTGGCCCGGCAGATCGCGGCCTTGCCGCAGGTCTGTCTGCGCGGTGACCGCGCGTCGGCGCTGGAGGGTGCGTCGCTGGCATTCGGCGCGGCGATGGCGAACGAGTTCCGGCACGGCCAGGCGACGCTGGCCGACCCTGGAGTGTTCGAGGGGATCGCCAGATTCCGCGGCGGGGCCGGGCGGGGCGGGGCGCCCGCGTGACGGCAAGGCGGCTCCGGCCGTTCGCCGCCGTCTTGGTGACGACGCTCGCGCTCTCCGCGGCCTGGGCCGTCGCGGCGCCGGGCGGGGCTCGCGCGGCGGCCGCGCCGCCCATCTGCCGGTCAGCGAGCAGGCCGCGGTTCGCGGCCTGGCTGTCGCGCGGCATCCAGCGGGCGCTGGCCGGCCGGGTCTCGCGGGTCGGTCTCACGGTCGCGGACCCGCACCTGGGCCTGACCTGCGCGCTGCACCGGACCTCGCACTTCGACTCAGCCAGCGCGATCAAGGCGACGATCATCAGCGCGCTGCTCTACAAGGTGCACGGCCCGAGCCACCTGACCGCGGCCCAGCGCGGGCTCGCCTGGCGCATGATCACCCAGTCGGACAACGCCGCCGCGACCGCGCTCTGGAACGAGGTCGGCGATGCCGGCATGCAGCGCTTCGTGGACGCCGCGCACATGAGCCACACCGTCCTGGACGACTCCGCGTGGGGGCTCAGCCAGCTCACGGCGCAGGACGAACTGACGCTGCTCACGCTGCTGACCACGCACGGCAGCGTGCTCAGTGACACCTCGCGCGGCTACGTCCTGTGGCTGATGTCCAAGGTCATCCCGAGCCAGCGCTGGGGCGTGCCGGACGGCGCGCCGGCCGACGTCACCGTCTCGGTGAAGAACGGCTGGCTGCCCGACCCGTTCACGCGGCGCTGGCACGTCAACAGCATCGGCGCGTTCCGCAGCCTCGGCGCGTACCGCAGCCGTGACATCAGCTACCAGATCGCCATCCTGACCGACGGCAACCGGTCCGAGAGCTACGGCATCGGCACCATTCAGGCCGCCGCCCGGGTGATCAACCACGACATCGCGCGCGGCTGATTCGCCCGGCGCGACCAGGCCGGCCTATAGTGCGGCGTGACCATGCCAGCGCGGGCCGGATCGGCGACGGCCGCGCGGGCCGCGCTCGGCGTTCCCCGACTTCCGGTTCGCGCCTAATCTCGGCGGCCGTCCGGCCGTCTACGAACTGGAGAATCGCGCGCTGCAGCGGGCGGGCCACGTGCTGTCGGCGATGCGCGGACTCGCGCCGTGGGCCGGCCGCACGATAGTCGACCTCGGCTGCGGCAGCGGCTTCTGGCTCCCGGTGTACGCGGCAGACGCGGCGAGCGTCATCGGCGTCGAGCCCGATCAGGTGCTGCTGGACGGTGCCCGGCGGCGGACGGCCGGTACGCCGCGGGTCGAGGCGATCGCGGGCTCGGCCGAGCACCTCCTGCTCCCGGACGACAGCGCGGACGTCGTGCACGCCAGGTTCGCTTACTTCTTCCCGCCGGGCACGGATGCGGGCCTGGCCGAGGCGCTCCGCGTCCTGCGGCCGGGCGGCCGCCTGATCGTGGTCGACAACGACTATCGGTGGGGCGAGTTCAGCGGGCTGCTCGCCGCGTCAGCGACCCGGCCGCCGCATCAGACCGCCGCGCGCACCGACCGGTGGTGGGCCGAGCGCGGCGCGAGCCGGCACGAGGTGCGCTCGGAACTGAGGTTCGGCTCGCGCGCCGATCTCGCCGCGGTGCTGCACATCGAGTTTCCGGCCGAGGTGGCCGACGCCTGGCTAGCCGGGCATCCCGCCGCCACCGGCCTGAGCTACGGCTACGTCCTGTTCGCGGTGACCGGCTGAGGCCGGATGCGGTCAGCCGGCGGCGAGCCGCGCACGGACCGCACCCAGGCCACGGCGAGCACCCCGCCACAGACCAGGACCGCGCCCGCGATCTGGACCAGCGTCGGCCGCTGGCCGAGGATGACGGCGGCGAGCACTATCGACGCGGCCGGCTGCAGCAACAGCAGCAGCGAGGACAGCGCGGCGGGCAGCTTCGGCAGCGACGACGTGATGAGCAGCCAGCCGCCGGTCTGGCTGAGCAGGGCCAGCGTGAGCAGCCAGCCGAACGACGCCCACGGCAGGTGGAACTGGAACCCGCCGAACGCGAAGCCCAGCACCAGCGCGCCGACCGCTGAGCCCGCGGTGGCGTCCGCCAGCGGGCCGGCCACGTGTCCGCCGGGTCCGGCCTTCTGCCGCATCAGCAGCAGGAACACCGCGTAGGTGGCGGATGTCGCGAGGCCGAATCCGATGCCAGCGGCCGGGTCCAGCCCGACCTTCGTGCCGCCGACCGCCCCGGACACCAGGACGACGCCCGCAAAGACGACGGGCAGCATCGTGACGAACCGGCGGGCCGGCCGTTCCTTCAGGACCAGCCAGGCCAGCACCGCCACGAAGAGCACCTGGAGGTTGCCGAGGACGGTCGCGACCCCGGCGCCGACGTCGGCGATCGAGTGGTTCCACAGCACCAGGTCAACCGCCAGGAACAGGCCGGCCAGCACGGCATAGAGACGGTTCTCCAGCGGCCGGCTGCCGCGGCGGCGCTGTTCGGCGACCGCCAGCGGGATCAGCGCGGGCAGCGCCAGCGCGCACCGGTAGAACGCGGCCGTAGCCGGGCCGACGTGCGCCAGCGTCACCAGGATCGCCGACGAGGAAATGCACGCGGCGCCCAGCGCGGCGCGGACCGCCGGGCGACTCCCGGCTCGCGCGGGCGGCGGGCCGGATGCGTTGGATGTCAGGACTGTTTCGTCGTACGGTACTGACATGAGTAATACTCTAGGCCGCCCGGCTGACAGCAGTCAAAGGCTCTTTGATGCTGACCAGCTCGAAGCCATGGCCGGGTGCACCGAGCTCATCAACTCGGGCCGGTCGGCTGACGGCGTGCGGCTCGACGACGTCGAGGCGATCCAGTCGTTCGCAGACCGGTACGCGTTCGCCGGGTTGCCGGCCGGGTCACGCGACGTGACCTTGCTGCGCCGCTACCGCCTACAGCTCAACGAGATCGCCGTCGCGTGCGAGGCCGGCGATCTGGACGCCGCCATCGAGGGGCTGAACGCGCTGCTGGCCCAGACCGGTGCGAGCCCGCAGATCGCCTCGCACGACGGCCGCGGTCCGCACATCCACGTATCGAGGCTGGACGTGCCGCTCGCCAACCGCATGGCGGCCCACTTCGCCATGGGCCTGGCCTGGCTCGTCGTCGCCGGGCAGGCCGGGCGCGTCCGCAGCTGCCAGTCCCCGACCTGCAACGACGTCTTCGTCGACCTGTCCAGGAACCGGTCGCGCCGGTACTGCGACAGCCGGACCTGCGGCAACCGGCTGCACGTGGCCGCGTACCGGGCCCGCAAGCAGGCCGCGGCTACTTCGTGACCCGGACCGAGGCCCAGTCCCTGGGGTAGAACGCCGGGAGGATGCCGTACCCCGGCTCGCCATTGTTGGGCGCGGGTCGCACCCCGAGCGCCTGCAGCAGCCGGTCGAAGTCCAGCCCGACGTTGGTGGGAAACGGCCCGCCGCCGCTGATGCCGCCCGCGACGGGCAGCTGCGACTCGGCGGACTGGCCGTCCGGCATCGCCCGGCCGGTTTCGATGCCGTCACCGCCATTGAACATGCGGCCGATCATGGTGGCCGAGGTCACGCGCTGACCCACCCGGACCGCGGGTCTGACGTCCTCGGCCAGGTAGACCTCCAGGCCGCGGGCCGGGCCCGCGGTGAGCTCGTAGGTGATCCAGCCGGCGCCCGGCCAGCCGTAGTTGCCGGCCGAGGCGTTCGCGATGACTGCCTGGCCGATCGCGTAGACGGGGCCGGAGCCAGCGAAGTCCGCGCCCATGTCGACTCGCTCCTGCAGGAGGCCGGAGACGGCGCGCAGCGGGTTGCGGTACACCGGGGGCCGACGGCGCTGCTTGCGCCGCGGCTGGGTGCGCCGGGCACCCACGGCGAGGTCGGGCTGACCCGCCGAGCCTGCGCTCGGCGGAGCCGTGGCCAGGTCAAAGCTCACCTGCTGCGGCGCGCGGCCATGTGCAGCCGCCGGGCCCGTCTGCGCGTGTGCGCTCTGGGCCGGCAGGAAACTGCGGAGTGAGAATGCCGCAGCGGCTGTCGCGACCGCGAGGGCGACGCCGACGACGGTCCTGGCGACTGCGGGGCGGGTAGCCGGTCGGCCTGGTAACCGGTCCGTGCGATGCGCGCCGGGGGCGGCGAGCGAAGTGGCGGTTGCCTTCCGGTGCAGGCCAGTGGTTCTGGACACGGCGAGCCTTCGGATCGGGCGCTACCTTGGCGCAGCGGCCATCACCATGTGCTGGTCGGCACGGCGACCAGCCCACGTGCCGGTGCCGGACGGGTTCAGGGTCCGGGAAAAGAGTCACTGCTCGTGACACACCATGCACGCTCGGTGCTATCGACACTCACGATGCCCCGGATTCGGGCGTCGTGGCGCTCGATTTACCCAAGCCGGCACCGGCGTGTCGCGCCGCCCCGGTCGCTCGCGGCTGAACCGGGGAAACGGGCTGGGACCTGCCCTCGGGCGACGGCTGGTCGCGAACTGCCCCGTTCCCTGATAGGTCCGGTGACTCCACTACGCGGTCCTGCTAACTGGCCTATTGTCGTTAGCGAGCGAAAAGAGAGGACATTGCATGAAGGGCCTGCTTGCAAAATCTGGCGTAGCGGTAGTCGGGCTTTCGCTGGCCGCAGTTGTGGTGCAAAGCGCCCCGCAGAGTGTCACTGCCAGCGGCAGGGCGCCGAGCGCAGCGGTCGTCGCCCAGGCAAGATCCAATTTCGTGAAGACCATGTCAGCTCACTCGACAATGGTGCAGAAGGGCGGCTGGGTCTCGCCTGGCGTCAAGCACTCCACGACCGTCAAGACGAAGAACGGCACCGTGTCCTCGATGCCGAGCGTGAACTGGTCCGGCTTCGCCGACTCGGAGACCACGGCGGGCAAGACAGTCACCTCCGCCAGCGGTGACTGGACGATCCCGGCGGTCCGGTGCCTGCCGCGGCCGTATCAGAACCAGGATGCGTTCCTCGCGAACTGGGTCGGCATCGACGGCCTCACCAACGGCACGGTGGAACAGCTTGGCACCGCCACCCAGTGCTTCGAGGGCGTTGAGTACTACTACGTGTGGTACGAGATGTACCCGGCCGGCACGGTCGAAGAAGGCACGACCGCGTGTATCAACAACAACGTGAACTGCCCCGAGCCGGGCGACCGGGTCAGCGCGTCGGTGACGGTCACGCCGGGCACCGGTGGCAACAACAACTACGTCCTCAAGCTCACCGACCACACCCGCCCGCAGGAGAGCTTCTCGGTCTCGCAGACGTGCGCGGCGACCACCTGTGTCGACTCGAGCGCTGAGTGGATCATTGAGCGGCCGGCCGTCCTGCCGGACTTCGGTGTCCAGATCCTGCCGCTGGCCGACTTCACGGAGACCGGATTCACCCGCGGCAACCTGGTCGCTGGCGGCGTCTCGTCCAGCATCCAGGGCTTCAACGGTTCCGTCTTCAACATCTCGATGAACGACGACACCGACTCGTACTACCTCGATTGTGTGGGCCAGACGCAGCGATCAGGAACGCTGCTGCAGGTCACACCCAACCAGTGCCCAGTCGTGGCTCCGCGTCATGACGGCCAGTTCGACGCGCTCTGGGATTCCGGCTTCTGATGCAGGGCTGACCTCAGCGCTTGGTCATCGGGCCGGGCCGGCGAATGCGCCGGCCCGGCCTGATCATGTCTGGCCTGCCCGGTGCGCGTGCTCTTCCAGGATCTGGGCGAGCCTGCGCAGGTCGCTGCCGACGGCGGCCGCGTCCCGCTCGAACTCCGCGTCGCTCATTGCGGGCGGACGACGGAGCGTGAAGACCACCTCGCAGGCGGCCTCGTCGGCGATCACCCGCACCGGGTTGCTGACCACCTCTCCGGATGGCAGCGTCACGTCGTGATCGAGGATGCCGAACTCGTTGGCGGGCGCGAAGGCGACGCCGACGCGGCCCATATCCGTCTCGACGAACCACTTACCGGCGACGATCTCGACCGAACTGCCGAGGCCGGGCGCCCACGCCGGCAGGTTGGCGGGGTCGGCCGCGTAGGCGTAGACGTCGGCCGCGGGCCGCTCGATCCACTGCGCGATGTGCCTGGATTCTCTGGCCATGGCCCCAGCATGCCAGCCGTGCTCGGTGCGGGTCTTGAACGAATCCGACGGGACGCTGGCGACATATAGCATGAAACGGCGCGTCATTCGGTTGCCGTCGCCCGCCGGCAGGCGGGCTGGCGCGTTCACGGGCGGGCCGGAACCTGAAAGCGAGTTGACTCTGACAGCAAGCGCGCCCGGCCCGGCCCTGCAGTCCCGGCCAGCTCCGGTGGCGCGGCCGCCGGCGCGGCGGTCGGCCGCGCACGCGATCCTCGGCGCCGCCTGCACCGCGCCGATGCCGATCCTCGTCGCGCTCGCGAACTCCGGGCCGGTGCCGACCGCGGTCTACCGTTGCGTGTTCGCGTTGCCGGTCCTGGCGGTGCTGGCGCTCTTCGAGCGGCGACGTCGCGGCCGCCCGACCGTCGCTACCCGTGGCTACGCGGTGCTCGCCGGGTTGTTTCTGTCGGCGGACCTCGTGCTGTTCAACCACGTGATCACCGACGCCGGGGCCGGCGTCTCGACGGTGATCGGCAGCCTGTACCTGCCGTTCGTGGCGGTGCTGGCGTGGACCCTGCTGCGCGAGCGGCCGGATCGCCGCTACCTGCTCGCGCTCCCGGTGGTCCTGGTGGGCGTCGTCCTCGTCTCTGGCCTTCTCGGCGGCAGCAGCACCGGACCTGATCCGGCCGGCGGGGTGGCCTACGCGCTGGCGGCCAGCGCCGCGTACGCCGGCTTCCTGCTGATGGTCCGGCAGACCGGCGGCGGGACGGGACACGTGGCCGGCCAGCTCTTCGACGTCACGGCGGGAGCGGCCGCGGGCGCGCTGCTGTTCGGGCTGGTGTCCGGCGGCCTCCACCTCGCGCTGGCGTGGCGGTCGGTGTGGTGGCTGCTGCTGCTGGCGCTGATCGTCCAGGTCGCCGGCTGGCTGCTGATCACGTCGTCACTGCCCGGCCTGCCCGCGTCACTGTCGGCGCTGCTGCTGCTCCTGCAGCCCGCGGTGGCACTGGTGCTGGCCGCGTTGATCCTGCATCAGCGGCCGAACCTGCTGCAGCTAGCCGGCGCCGTCCTGGTCTGCTGCGGCGTGCTTTCAGTCAGCCGCTCGCGCTAGCCGCCCGCGGATGCCGCGCGGTGTGGATAACCCCGGTGCGCTCGAGTAAGCCGGCTCAGGCCCGGCCGGTGAGCCGCCGTCCGAAGCGGCGCACAACCTGCCGCAGGACCGCGCCGGTGCAGGGTCCGTTGAAGATCGCGAAGTCGTCGTAGTAGTGCGCGCCTGGCCGCGCCGCCACGTCGGCAGCGGCGTTGCGCACGGCGGTCAGCTGGGCGACGGTCAGCTGCAGCGGGGGCTCGTCCGGCTGGTAGCGAGTTCCGACCGGGTAGTCACGTCCCGGCTTGGTCGTCATCTCGATGTGGCAGCCCATGACGTGCGAGACCGGCCGCGCCGCGGCCAGACTCGCGAGGCGATCGAGGCTCGCCGTGAACTCGGCCATCTCTTTCACGTACAGCCGGCCTGGATACACGGTGTCGCCGGTGAGCAGGAAGCCAGTCCACGGGTCGTAGATCGCGATAGACGCGGCCTGATGCCCGGGGATGCCGGTAGCCGAGAGGACCCGTCCGCCGAGATCGAGCTCAATTACCTCGTCAGGCCAGCTGGTGAAGGCAAAGAATTCCTGTACCGCTTCCACCTCACTTGGCACCAGCGTGGTACCCGGCCGGCCGGCGAACTGCGCGTCACCCGCGACGTGATCGCCGTGGCCATGAGTGTGCAGAACCACAAGGTCATAGCCGGGGCGCTCGTGCTCAGTGAGCCACCGCCGCATCAGGTCATCGACGGTGGCGCGCAGCGGGAACTTCTCCGGCTCGCTGGTCGCGCCGGTGTCGAGCAGCAACGCGCGGTCGTTGCCGAAGAACAGGTACAGGAACGGCGCCTCGAAGTGGACGGACTTGCTCTGGCGCAGGATGTAGGTGTGCGGGTCGCAGGCGTGGATCTGGATCGGCGGGTCAGTGCCGCGGCGCGCGGAGCGGGAGCCGTGGATCCAGCGAACATCGAGATCCGGGCTGGTGGGGGCGCCGGTAACGAAGTCGATCGTGCCAGTGTTCGTCACAAGTTCCACCTGTTCGTGATCAGCTGCCGACTGGCCGGTACCGGCAGACCTGCACGCCAGTGGCGGCCGTCGCCGCGGAGACCAGCTCGAACCGCCGCGCCTCACCATCGGCCGGGAAGAGCGTCTTGCCGCCGCCCAGCGTGATCGGCTCGATCATCAGGACCAGCTCGTCGACGAGTCCGGCGGCCAGCAACGCCCGGACGACTGAGAGGCTGCCGTAGACGAAGATGTCTGCGCCCGGCCGGTCGCGCAGTTCCGCGATGCTCGTGGTCAGGTCGGCACCGCGGATCAGCGACGCCGGCCCCAGGTCAGATCCGCCTCCGTCAGGGTGTCCGAGACGACGTACTTCTGAGTCGCGTTGATCCAGTCGGAGAAGCGGTCACCGCCGCGCTCTGGCCACGCCGTGGCCGAGACCTGATACGTGCGCCGACCCTGGAGCAGCGCCTCGCCCCGCTCCGCGAATTCACCGACGACTGCGCCCATGACCTCGGGATCGAAGAAGGGCAGCGACCAGCCGCCGTGCCGGAACCCGCCGCTTGTGTCTTCCTGCTGACCGCCGGGGGCCTGCACCACACCGTCGAGGCTGACGTACTCGCTCGCGACCACTCGCATCTCGTTCTCCTGTCGTCAGAGACTCATGGCTCGTGTCCTGAGGGGACGCGGGTCCCGATCGAAAGCCCGAAATATCAGGCGGGATTCGTCTTCCGCTTACATGATGCTGGCATGCCGACTCACGTCCTGTTGCTCCGCGGGGTCAACAACCTCGGCGGCAGGAAGGTCGCGATGGCCGATCTCCGGGCGGTGGTCATCTCACTAGGCCATACCGAGGTGGTGACGTATATCCAGAGCGGAAACGTGCTATTCAGTCCGCGTCTGGAAGACGGCTGGACGGCTACGGGAACAGACACTGCGGCACTAGCCGCTGACCTGGAGCGAGCCATCGCGGGCAAAACTGGAGTACAGGTCCGCGCCGTGGTGCTGTCCCGGCAGGAACTCGCGCGCTGCTACCGCGACAATCCGTATCCCGGTGAAAGCAATCCCAAGCTGCTGCACGCGGTGTTCCTGCCCGAGGCACCCGGACCCGGTATGGCCGCCTGGATCGCAGGCGCAGTGCGGCAAGTGCGGGACCAAGGGCAGCCGGGACGAGGCGATGGTGCTCGGCCGGACGGTTTACCTGCACACGCCGGACGGATACCCGCAGAGCGAGTTGCGCCGCGTTCTGGCCAGGACGGGCGGACCGACGTCAGCCGCCGTGGCCGGAACAGCGCGCAACTGGACCACGGTCACGAGGCTGGTCGAACTCTGCGGACCCTGACCTGCACGTAGCTTCCGGCCGATGACGTCCGAGGCCCCGGTCTAGCCGAAGGTGAAGCAGTAGACCTGGGCGCCCGGATCGAGGAAGCTGATCTCGAAGGTGCGGTCGGTGACGGAGCCGGGCTGGCGGATGAGCTGGTACACGCGCTGCTGCGCTGAGGGTGCCGTTGCCGTCGCCGTCGGTGTCCGACCCGTGCGCCTCGCCGGGTGGCTGTCCGTCGATACCCACGCGGAACCGCACGAGGCTGTCCGGTGCGGCCGGCCCCATCACGAGGTTCAGGTCGCGGGCGTGGAAGCGGTACGTGAGGCGGCCGGTCGCGCCGAGCGTGGTGGCCTCGCGCCCCATGGTCGCCTCTCCCGACAGCGCCCACTGATTGAGCGCGAGCCGCGGCGGCGCGACGTAGGCATGCGGCGTGCTTCGCACCGGGCCGCCGGGAGACGCGAAGCCCTCGGTGCGCTCGTAGCCGGTGTAGTTCTCGGCTGACCGCAGGCTGGCCCAGTCGGCCGGAGCCTCTATGCCACCGGCCTCGACCGATACGAGCTCATGATCATGGTCGGTCGTTCCGGCCTCGACCAGCAACTGCTGGATCACCATCTCCGACTGCGGGTATTCGCCCTCGCCGAAGTGATGATGCCGGATACGGCCGTGCCCGTCGGCGACGTACAGCGCGGGCCAGTAGTGGTTGTCGAAGGCTCGCCACACCGCGTAGTCGTTGTCGATCACGACCGGATAGGTGATCCCCATCTGCTCCACGGCCTCGCGGACGTTGCCGGCGTCGTGCTCGAAGCTGAACTCGGGGGTGTGCACCCCGATCACGGTCAGGCTGTGATCGGCGTACTTGCCGGCCCAGGCCCGGACGTAGGGGAGCTGGCGGAGCCAGTTGACACACGTGTACGTCCAGAAGTTGACGAGAACGATCTTGCCGTGCAGGTCGGCCGTGGTCAGCGGAGGTGAGTTGAGCCATCCGGTCGCACCGTCGAAGGACGGCAGCATGCCCTCGACCGGGAGCGGGGCCGACGACGGGTGTAGGCCGGCGGGTGCCGGCGAGCGTGCTGTCATGACAGATTCCTCATGGGGAGCTCGGATTCCGGGACGACGCTGTGCCGCCCCGGCGGCGGGCCGGGAGCCCCGGATTGAAGGCACCCGGATCCGCCGGGACAGGGAAGGCACTAGGGCTACCGCAGTGACCGGAACGCGGCGCGCAGTTCATCGGCGAACAGAGCCGGCTCTTGCCAGGCGGCGAAGTGGTTGCCCCGGTCGAGTTCGTTGAAGTAGATGAGGTTCGGATACGCGCGCTCGGCCCAACTGCGGGGAACCTTGTACATCTCGTGCGCGAAGGTGCTCACGGCCGCCGGGACGGACACGTTCTTGACGTCGAAGAAGCCGACCTTGTTTTCCCAGTACAGCCGGGCAGAAGAAACCCCAGTGTTCGTCAGCCAGGTGAGCGTGACGTTGTCTAGCACCTGGTCTCGCGTCAGGTCGCCGACAGGGTGCCCAGCGAAGGCAGCGGCGATGTCCTGGTAGCTGTCCGCGTCGTGGTTGATCATCCAGGCCGCCAGGCCGACGGGCGAGTCCGCTACGCCGTACATCGTCTGTGGCCGCGTCCCCATCTGCACCCCGTAGCCGAGGCCACTCAGGTAGAAGGTGTTCAGCTGTTCGTATGTGCGGTTTTCCTCTTCGGACAGCCCCGGTGGCGGCGGGCCGCCAGCGCCCAGAACGTTTTGCGCCAGCGCTGTCGCAACGTCCGACGGAACGACACCCGCCATGTTGCTGTGGATGCCGAGCAGCCCTGGAGGTGCCTGCACGCCCATGAGGTCGGTGATGACCGCGCCCCAGTCGCCGCCTTGCGCTACATACCGCGTGTAGCCGAGGCGGTGCATCAGCACGTCCCAGGCACGGGCCAGATGGTCGGGGTCCCAGCCGAGATCTCGCGGCTTGCCGGAGAACCCATAGCCCGGCATCGACGGGATGACCACGTCGAAGGCGTCCGCCGCGCTCCCGCCGTGCGCAGTCGGGTCGGTGAGCGGGTCGATGACGTTCAGCAACTCGATGACGGAGCCCGGCCATCCGTGGGTGATGATGACCGGCAGCGCGTTCTCGTGAGGTGACCGGACGTGGATGAAGTGAATGTCCAGCCCGTCGATCTCGGTGATGAAGTTCGGCAGGGCGCTCAGTCTCTTCTCATACCTGCGCAAATCATAATCTGTCCCCCAGTAGCGGGCGAGCTCGCGCATCACCTCCTCCTGCACGCCCTGTGAGAAGTCCCCGACGAGTTCCGGGTCGGGCCAGCGGGTGGCCGTGACGCGTGCGCGCAAGTCCTCGAGATCCGCATCGGGGATGGTCGGGATTGTGAACGGGCGGATCGCTGTGGCCGTCGAGGCTTCCGTCATGCCAGACATGTACTCCCCCTGGAAGATCGCGTGGCGGATGCGGGACAGGCGTTCTTTGCCGGAGCCAGAGACTGCCTGCGGCTGGCGTCACCCGTGGATTACGCCTGCGCTACCGGATCAGGCCCTGATCTTCAGACCGGTACCCAGCCTCGAACCCTAGACACCGAACCGGGGGCAAACAGGAAAGCCAGCTATCGCGGGTCAGGAGAGGCAGTCGCCGCGGTCAAGCTGGACAACCTTGCAGTCCTGCCCTCTACCCTGCGCATCCTGACCATCAGGGCCGCCGACGGCACCACTTTCCCTGACATATATGTCGACAGGCGCGACCGCGATGTCCCTATCCGCTCGGCAAAGTCCCGCTGGGACATGCCAGAGCGCTCAACCATATCCCTGACCTGGGACGCGACCTCAGCACGCTCGGACTCGGCAGCCCCCTCCCGCGCCCTGGCGACCACGCCCGCGAGCAACTCAGCAGTCCCATAGGGACTCGACATCTGGATTGCCTCCAGTACTTGCTGTGCTACCGGGCCCCATGGATCGGCCGCAATGGCGTGCGCCAGGCGACGCCAGTCGGGCAGGGTCCCCCGCTCGATCGCGGCCAGGATTCCCTCAAACGGCCAGCTCTCGACCGGGTCGTCAGGGGATGCAGTGATGTTGCGGAAGCGCAGAGCGGTAGTCATAGCGCCATCTCCACCGCTATGGACCGGCAGACCTCGGTCACGTTCCGCCAGTCAGTCAATCGGGCGTCCAGGGCTTTGTACTGACCAAGCTGGCCGATCGTGCGGTAGTCGGCCGGGCGGGGATCAGCAAGTTGCCTGGCCAGCTGCGTCGCGACGCCCTCCGCTTCGGGCTGGCGTTGATCGGAGTAGTACCGATCGATGCGCGAAAGCACCGCGGCAGCATGTGGAATGCCAAACCGCTCAGACAGTGCGGCCACGTCCAAGAAGTCGCGCACCTGGTTGCGTCGAACTACGGGCCATACTGCCCTGGTGATCAGCCACGGAACGGTTCGGTACTGGAACGATGACGAGGGCTTCGGGGTGCTCGACTCAGCCGACACCCCCGGTGGGTGCTGGGCGCACTTCTCCGTGGTCGTCATAGACGGGTTCCGGAGCCTGGCAGCGGGTGACCTGATCGCGTTCGAATTCGAGCCGGCTCAGCAGGACGGCTATTCCTTCCGGGCATCGCAGGTATGGCCGCCAGGTATTGATACCGATACGCCGCTGCCTGAGCCGACGGAGCTGGCAAACGGCGCCTGGATTACGCTGACCGTCGAGTCGTCGGACGGAACCGTGACCACATACGGGCCGAACGATCCCGAGCCCGAAGGATTGACATGACCGGCAATCAGATTGAGAACCCCGAGGACCAGGCCCTGCTGGATTTCCTTGCTGCCCAGCGCGACTCGGTGCTCGCGATCGTGGCGGGCCTCGACGAGCAGGCTTGGCATCGGCCGGTCGTGCCGTCGGGCTGGACCCCGGCCGGTCTGGTGGAGCACTTGGGCGGTGCCGAGTGGCACTGGTTCCAGGGAGTTGTCTGCGGCACAGTCCCCGAGCCGCCGCCGGGGGATGAGGATCTGCCGGCCTATGACCCGACGGCAGCGTTCGTCACCGACGAGCCGTCAGCGGAGATCATCCGGTTCTACCGTGACCAGTGCGCGAGCTCGGACGCGGTGCTGGCAGCCACACCGCTGTCGGCGCGGCCGCGCGGCAAGCACGGCGTTCCGGGCGAGGACGAGCCGCCGAACGTGCGCTGGGTCGTCCTGCACATGATCGAGGAGACCGCGCGCCATGCCGGTCACCTCGACATCGCCAGGGAGTTGCTCGACGGCCAGACCGGGCTCGGGCCGCGCTAACCGATATAACGCCTCGACCATAACGCCTCGACCAAGCCGCCGGTTCCGCCCAGGCGCCAGCGCGGCTAAGCCGGTCGAGGTTGTTCGGCGCTGGCGGTGTCGGGGCGGGCCCGGCCTCTCCGGGCGAAGTACCGGCCGAGCGCGATCGATCCGACGATCCCCAATCCGGTCGCGACCAGAGGCAGGACCTGATCGTAGTTGTAAGCAGTCGAGAATTTAGTCTGGCGGATGATGAGCGCTGTCACGCCGGCCTGGATCAGGAACAAAGCCGCCCACCAGTAGCTGATGACGTACATTCCGGTACGGAAGTCCTGGTAGGCGGTCCACATCTTGTCGAAGGTCGCCATGCCGTCATGGGTGCCGTCCGTGCCGTACCGCTGAGCCATATAGAAGACCAGCGGTTTCCGGGCCGCGAGGCACGAGCCCAGGAAGATCAGGCCGATGAGGGCGGTGGCCGCGCAGTCCTTGTAGAGCAGCACCTTGGGATTCGTGCTGCCGATCAGGGCGATGATCGCCGATACAGCGGTGAATGCGAAGATCGACGCCGAGGCCCCGCTGAACTTGCGGGCTTTGATCCAGATTGCCACCCCGCCCACGATCGGGCCGATGCTGCCGACCAGGTAGCTGACAACGTCGCTCGCGCCTTGGCTTTTGGCCAGGTGGAACAGCCCGATGCTGCCGCCGATCTCCACCAAGGTGACCAGGGCGTTGAAGACCATGCCCTTCTTGGCGGGATGCTCCTTGAGCCCTTGGGCAATCTCGTCATGCACCGTCGGCGCCGGGGTCATGTCCCAACGGTAACGCGAATCGCGCTCCAGGCCTGGCGCCGTTCAAGCAGCCGATCGGGCCGGAGACGACCGACAGCAGGCGACTGGCGCGCATGCTCGGACTTCCGGGATATCACTGACAGAAGGTGTCAGGGGATGGCGGCGAGGCTGTCTTCACTGTCAACGAGATGACACGGGAGGACAGATGTCCGAGGACGACGGCCGGCACGACTTCGACTTTGTGGCCGGCGTGTGGCTCATGCACCATCGCAAGCTGGTCGACGTGCTCGATCCCGCCTGCGACGAATGGGTGGAGTTCGAGTCGGTCTCGACCGGCGACATCCGGCTCTACGGGCTCGGCAACACCGACCGGATGCTGGTGTCCTCGTTGCCGCCGGACGGCCGGCCGTTCGAAGGGATGACGCTGCGGCTATTCGACCCCGATGAGCGGACATGGAGGATCTGGTGGACGTCGTCACGTTTCCCTGGCCGGCTCGAGCCACCAGTCGTGGGACGGTTCGCCGACGGCGTCGGGCTCTTCTACGCCGACGATGAGCTTGACGGCAAAGCGATCAAGGTCCGGTTCGAGTGGACGGACACAACCACCGACTGTCCGAAGTGGAATCAGGCCTTCTCATTCGACGACGGGCTCACCTGGAAGCCGAACTGGTACAACTCGTTCACCCGGCTGTCCCGCTGAGCATCGCGCCACCGGCGCGCGGATGCCTGACGCAAAACGGGCGGCCGGCCGAGATGTGGCCGCCGCCCGTCGTCAGCGTTACTGCTCTCGCTTCACACCCTCGATCGGACCGCTCGCGGTGACCACGCCGATCGGGCACGAGACGCCGGTTCCGTGGTCCGGGCAGTAACCATAAGGGTTCTTCTTCTCGGACAGGTACTGCTGGTGGTAGTCCTCAGCGAAGTAGAACTCCGTGGCCGGCACGATCTCGGTCGTGATCTCGCCGTAGCCCGACTCGGCCAGCCGCTTCTGGTAGCCGATCTTCGACTCCTCGGCGATCGCCTGCTGCTCGGGCGAGTGATAGAAGATCGCTGACCGGTACTGGCTGCCGACGTCATTTCCCTGCCGCATGCCCTGGGTCGGGTTGTGCGACTCCCAGAACACCTTCAGCAGCGACGCGTAGGAAACCTTGTCCGGGTCGAAGACGACCCGGACCGCCTCGGCGTGCCCGGTGCGCCCGGAGCAGACCTCCTCGTACGTCGGGTTGGGCGTGAAGCCGCCCTCGTAACCGACGGACGTCGACACCACGCCCGGCGTCTGCCAGTAGTCCTTCTCCGCGCCCCAGAAGCAGCCGAGCGCGAACTCCGCGATCTGCGTGCCCGCCGGGTAAGGGGGCCGCAGGGACGTGCCCAGCACCTCGTGGACGCGCGGGCACCGGCATCTGCTCGGCCCGGCCCGGGAGTGCCTCGGTCGCGTCCACCATCTTGGTCTTGTGCAGGCCGAATATGCTCACGAGGTCCTCCTATTGCCGGTGCTCTCGTACCGAACGGCGCTCACTCAATGCGCCGGTACAGCCACGGTAACGAAGGTGCGTGCGCCGGGATTCCCGGCCACCGGCCGCCGAGCCTTTTATCGGTATAACGGACACTTTGCGACACAGTCGATGTGACCGCGACCGGCTCAGTGCCCGCTCTGCAGGTCGTTCAGGTTGATGACCGAACTGGACGGCGGAGCCTTCGGCTGCGGCACCGAGTTCCACTGCGAGTAACGGATCATGCCCTGCTGACCAGTGCCGGACTGGACCTGCAGCGGGTAGTGCTTGCTCTGCTGGCTGACGTCGACCTTCGCGCCAGTGGGTCCCTTGAGCACCCAGGTCGGCTGGCCGTTGACCGTACCCGTTCCCGCCTTGGTGACCTTCGGCTGGCTACCGCCCGGGTTCACGCCCGCCTGGCCGGTGAGGTTGGTCATCGTCAGCTGGCTGGTGAGCTGCTTGGCCTGCTGCGGCGGCAGCTGGAACCACTTGCCGCAGACGAGCTTGCACACCGCCGACGGCGCGTTGTACTGCTTGAGCAGGCCGGGAGTGACCTTGACGAAGACCTTGCCGGTGGTGCTGATCACGTTCAGGTTCGCGCCGCGCTGGGTGATCGTGCCAGACATGTCACCAGTGCGGTTGATGCCCAGGTTGAGCCCGACCGGCGAGCCGTTGTCGGACACCGAGCCATCGATGTGGACGCTCGACGCGGTCCGCACCGCGCTCTGCGTCGATGCCGCGAGCGACGCCGCGCTTGGCTCGGTCGGAGCACTGCTCCCGCAGCTGCAGACGGCTACCGCCGCGCTGCCAGAAAGCCCGAATGCGAGCAGCCTGAACGTGAAATTCATGGTAAATCCCCCGAAGGTTCCCCCGATACCGCACAGGCTCCGTGAGCCTGTTACTGCTAGTGCGGCTTACCCGGTTCGCTCCACAACGAACTCGCACAGGGCCTCGAATGCTGCCCGGGCCGGGACATCGGGCAGCTCCTGGATCTCCGCCCTGGCCACCTCGGCCCACCGCCGGGTGTCGGCCCTGGCCATCTTCATGGCGGGATGCGCCCGCAGCAGCGCCAGCGCTTCCGCGTGCAGGAGCGGGTCGGCCAGATCGGGCAGGCTCAGCAGTTCGACCAGCCGCGCGTCAGCCGGCCCCGCTGACCGCAGAGCGTGCAGCATCGGCAGCGTGCGAACGCCCTCGCGCAGGTCGGTGCCGGGGGTCTTGCCGGACTGGGACGACTCGCTGGCCACGTCCAGGATGTCGTCCGACAGCTGGAACGCCACCCCGAGCGCCGCGCAGGCGGGAGTCACCCGGTCGGCGACGGACGCCGGGGCGTCCGAGAAGATCGCGCCGAACTGTCCCGACGTCGCGAACAACGAGGCCGTCTTCTCGTTGACGACGCCGAGGTAGTGGTCGAGCGGGTCCTGACCGGGCAGGCACCCGACGGTCTCGGCGATCTGGCCGCTGACGAGCCGGGCGAACGTCTCCGCCTGGATCCGGATCGCGTCCGGGCCGAGATCGGCCAGGATCAGCGACGCCTTGGCGAACAGGAAGTCGCCGGTGAGGATCGCGACCAGGTTGCCCCAGCGGGAGTTCGCGCTCGGGCTGCCCCGGCGGACGTTGGCCTCGTCCATGACGTCGTCGTGATACAGCGTGGCGAGGTGGGTAAGTTCCAGCGCTACCGCGGCCGGGACCACCCGGGGATCGCGCGGGTTACCGAACTGCGCGGCGAGCAGTACGAGGACCGGCCGGATCCGCTTGCCGCCGGCCTCCATCAGGTGCAGCGAGGCTTCCGAGAGCACCTCGTGATAGGCGCGCGCCGACTCCCTGAGCTGGTCCTCGACCAGCGCAAGACCGTCCAGCACGTCAGCCGCCAGCGTGGCGTCGGTGATCTCCACCGGGACAGCGGCAATCACATGGATCTCCTCGTCAGCTTGCCGGGGCCCCGGCATGCCAGTCGTAGCTGAGGCTATCGCCTAGCCATCCCCACGATATGCGCAAGCTTCGGCAAAGCCAGCTCCTGCTCGCGGCGGGCGACCGCCCTCAGCGCACGAACAGCTGGCTGGCTGCGTGGCTGGCGAGGTTCAGCAGCGGCTGCGGCACGATGCCGAGCACTACGGTCGCGACCGCACCGACTGCGACCGCCAGTCCGGTGTACGCGCTCGGCCGCACGACAACCGGACCCTCGGCGGCCGGCTCGCTGAAGAACATCAGCACGATGACGCGCACGTACGGGAACGCCAGGATCGCGCTGCTGATGACGCCGACGATGACCAGCGGGACGGCACCACCCTGAATGGCGGCCCGGAATACGGCGAACTTGCCGGTGAAACCACTCGTCAGCGGGATGCCGGCGAACGCGATCAGGAACAGGGCGAACATCGACGCCACCAGCGGCGACCGCTTGCCCAGCCCGGCCCAGCTCGACAGGTGCGACGCCTCGCCGCCGTGATCGCGGACCAGGGTCACGATGGCGAACGCGCCGATCGTCGCGAACCCGTACGCGGCCAGGTAGAAGAGGCTGCCGGACAGGCCCGCGCTGTTGGCGGCGACGACGCCGGTCAGGATGTAACCGGCCTGCGCGATCGACGAGTACGCCAGCAGCCGCTTCACGTCGCGCTGGGTTAGCGCGATGATCGAGCCCACCAGCATGGTGAGGATCGCGACGCCCCACATAGCGGGGCGCCAGCTCCACGTGAGCTGGCCGAAGGCCACGTAGAAGACGCGGAACAGCGCCCCGAACGCGGACACCATCGTGCAGGAGGCCATCAGCGCCGTGATCGGCGTCGGCGAGCCCTGGTAGACGTCGGGCTTCCAGGCCTGGAACGGCACCGCGCCGACCTTGAAGAGCAGCCCGATGCCGAGCAGCGCGAGCCCGGAGTACAGCAGGGTCGTGGACGCGGTCGCGGTCTGCGCTGTGGACGCGATCGCGGACAGCTGCACCGAGCCGGTGTAGCCGTACAGCATCGCGACGCCGAACAGGAAGAAGGCCGACGAGAACGCGCCCAGCAGGAAGTACTTCATGGCCGCTTCCTGCGAGAGCAGCCGGCGCCGCCGGGCCAGCCCGCACAGCAGGTACAGCGGCAGCGACAGCACCTCAAGCGCGATGAACATCGTCAGCAGGTCGTTCGCGGCCGGGAACAGGAGCATGCCGCCGACCGCGAACAGCGTCAGCGGGTAGACCTCGGTGTGCGAGAGGCCAGCCAGCAGGCCCTCGCGCTCCTCCGCGCTGCCGGGCACCGCCGCCGCCTGCGGCGTGAACGCGCTCACTTCGTGCGAGGACTCCGCGATCAGCAGCACGCTGACGAACGCCAGGACCAGGATCGTTCCCTGGATGAACAGGGTTGGCTTGTCGACCGCGATCGTGTTGACCGCTACCACCGCGCCGGGATGCCCGTGGTCGAAGATCGAGTTCGTGGCCGCCAGCACGACCGTGAGCACGAACGCGCCCGCCAGGCCGCCGAGCGACAGCGCGATGTGCATGGTCCGGCGCAGCGCGCGCGGGGCGAACGCCTCGACCAGCACGCCGGCCGTGGCCGCGCCGAAGACGAGCAGCGCCGGGGACAGCAGGCTGTACTCGATGTGCGGCGCGGCGATCGTCGACGCTGCCGCAGCGACAGTCCCGGTCACGCCTTGCTCCTTTGCTTGTGGGTAACGAGCGCGTGCGCGCGGGCGGCCTGAGCCTGGGCGTGGGCGTGGCTCCTGGCGGCGTGATGGACGGCGCTAGTGGTACTGCCGGTGACGGCGGCCGGGTGCGGCGGCGTCGGATCCGGCGAGCGCACCTGGACGAGCGTGCTGTTGACCGCCGGGTTGATGATGTCGATGATCGGCTTCGGGTACACGCCGAGCGCGATGATCAGCGCGATCAGCGGCGCGACCGCCCACAGCTCGCGGCCCCTGATGTCCTTCATCGCCGCCAGCTCGGGCCGGACCGGCCCGGTCATCGTGCGCTGGTACATCCACAGGATGTAGATCGCGGCGAGAATAATGCCCGCGGTGGCCAGGCCCGCGGCCACCTCGTACCGGGTGAACGTGCCCACGAGCACGAGGAACTCACTGACGAACGTCGACAGCCCGGGCAGCGCCAGGCCTGCGAGGCCGGCCACCAGGAACGTGCCGGCCAGCACCGGCGCTACCTGCTGCACGCCGCCGTAGTCCGAGATCAGGTGCGAGCCGCGGCGCGTCACCAGGAAGCCGGCGATGAGGAACAGCGCGCCGGTGGCGAACCCGTGGTTGACCATGTAGAGGGTCGCGCCGGTCTGGCCCTGGCTGGTCATCGCGAAGATGCCGAGCGTGATCAGGCCCATGTGCGACACCGACGTGTACGCGATCAGGCGCTTCATGTCGGCCTGTCCGATCGCCACAATCGCGCCGTAGAGCACGCCGATGACCGCCAGCACGATGATCAGCGGCGTGAAGAAGTGCGCGGCCGACGGGAACAGCTCCAGGCAGTACCGGATCATGCCGAACGTGCCGACCTTGTCCAGCACGCCGACCAGCACCACCGCGGCGCCGGGCTGCGCCGAGGTCGCCGCGTCCGGCAGCCAGGTGTGGAACGGCCAGAGCGGCGCCTTGATCGCGAACGCGACGAAGAACCCGAGGAACAGCCACTTCTGCGCCAGCGGGCTGAGCACGAGGTGGGTCAGCGGCCCGAACAGGAACGTGCCGGCGTGCCCGCCGTTGGTGGAGTAGACGTACAGCGCGATGACCGCCACCAGCATGAGCAGGCCGCCGAGGAGGCTGTACAGCAGGAACTTGACCGCCGCGTACTGCCGCTGGCCGACGCCGAAGCTGCCGATCATGAAGTACATCGGGATCAGCATGGCCTCGAAGAACACGTAGAACAGGAAGACATCGGTGGCCGCGAAGACGCCGATGATCATCGTCTCCAGTACCAGCATCAGCGCGAAGTACGACTTCACGCTGCCGCGGGCGCGCGGCTTGACCGGGCCGGTCTTGCTGGCGGCCGACGGGGGCTCCAGCTGCGCCGGGTGAGCCTCGACGTCGTTCCAGGACGCCAGCACGACGACGGGCATGAGCACAACCGACATCAGGATCAGGACCAGCGCGATGCCGTCCACCCCGACCGCGTAGTGCACCCCGAACTGCGGAATCCACTGGTAAACCTGCTGGAACTGGAAGCGCGGCCCGCCGGTCTTGAACTGCACCGCCATCGCGATCGTGACGCCGAGGGTGGCCAGCGTGGTCACCAGCGCGATCCGCTTGACCACCAGGTCACGGGCACCGCGGTCGGCGTCGCTGCCGGGCGCTGACCGGCCGGGGGTCGCCATGATCGCGACCGCGCCGACCAGCGGGATCGCGCCCGCCACCGTCAGCCAGGGGAAAGTGCTCATCAGATCCGCAGCCTCACCAGCTCTAGAGCCTCACCAGCAGCAGCGCGCCGACCAGCAGCACGGCTCCCACCAGCATGGACAGCGCGTATGAGCGGACGAAGCCAGTCTGCAGCTTGCGCAACCGCCCGGAACCCCCGCCGAACGTGGCGGCGATCGTGTTGACCAGCCCGTCCACGCCGCGATTGTCGAAGTACACCGACAGCCTGGTCAGCCACTGGCCCGGCCGCATCAGCAGGCCCTCGTTGACCGCGTCGCCGTACAGGTCCTTGCGCGCCGCGACCGTGACCGGGCTGCCGGCCGGCGCGGTGACCGGCACCTCGCGCCGCGCGTACAGGGCCCAGGCGATGGCGATGCCGACCAGCACCAGCGCCAGCGTGGCCCAGCTCCAGTTGCTGAAGGCGGCGCCGTTGGCCTTGGGTGAGCCGAGCAGCAGCGGCCCGAGGAAACCCAGCAGCCGGTTGTTGATGTAGAGGAACGCGCCCGCGCCGACCGAGCCGATCGCCAGGACGATCATCGGCCCGGTCATGATCGGCGGGGCCTCGTGCGGATGCACTTTCTCGTCCCAGCGCCGCTCGCCGGCGAAGGTCATGACCATGACCCTGGTCATGTAGAACGCGGTGATGCCGGCGCCGATCAGCGCGGCCGTGCCCAGCAGGGCGCCGGACGTGCCGCCCTTGGCGAAGGCGGCGTCGATGATCGGGTCCTTGGTGAAGAAGCCGGAGAACGGCGGGATGCCGATGATCGCCAGGAAGCCGAGCCCGAACGTGACCGTCGTGATCGGCATGACCTTGGCCAGGCCGCCGAACCGGCGCATGTCGACCTCGTCGTCCATCTCGTGCTTGACCGAGCCGGCCCCGAGGAACAAGCCGGCCTTGAAGAAGCCGTGGGCCAGCAGGTGCGCGATCGCGAGCACGTACCCGGCCGGGCCGAGCCCGGCCGCCAGCATCATGTAGCCGATCTGGCTCATCGTGGATCCGGCCAGCGCCTTCTTGATGTCGTCCTTGGCGCAGCCGATGATGGCGCCGAACAGCAGCGTGACGGCGCCGACGACCGCGACCGCCAGCTGCGCCCCGGCCGAGAGGTCGAAGATCGACGCGGACCTGACGATCAGGTACACGCCCGCGGTGACCATCGTCGCGGCGTGGATCAGGGCGGACACCGGGGTCGGGCCCTCCATCGCGTCCAGCAGCCAGGACTGCAGCGGCACCTGCGCGGACTTGCCGCAGGCGCCGAGCAGCAGGAGCAGGCCGATGGCCAGCACGACGCCGGAGCTGGAGTGACTGATGCCAGCGTCCACGCCGGTGAAGTTGGTGGTGCCGAACTGCTGGAACATCAGCATGATCGCCAGGGACAGGCCGACGTCACCGACCCGGTTGGCGATGAACGCCTTCTTCGCCGCCACCGCCGCCGCGGGCTTGTACTGCCAGAAGCCGATCAGCAGGTAGGAGGCCAGGCCGACGCCCTCCCAGCCCGCGTACAGGACCAGGTAGTTGCTGCCGAGGACCAGCAGCAGCATCGCGGCCAGGAACAAGTTCATGTAGCCGAAGAACCGGCGCCGCTCGGGGTCGTGCGACATGTAGCCGACGGCGAAAATAAGGATCAGCGACCCGACGCCGGTGATCAGCAGCACGAAGCAGATCGAGAGCTGGTCCAGCCGCAGCCCCAGCGGGATCTGGAACCGGCCGACATCGATGAACTGGTAGACCGTCAGCTCGCGGACGCGGTCCGCGGACGAGTAGCCCAGCATCTGGAAGAAGGCGATGACGGCGTAGACGAACGATGCCGCCGGCATCGCCACGCCGAGCAGGTGCCCCCAGGAATTGGTCCGCTTACCGCCGAGCAGCAGGATGGCCGCGCCCAGCAGCGGCAGCGCGAGCAGCAGCCAGGCCGCGTTCTGCGCCCCGGTCGCATGCAGGACTGGGAGGGTCATTGCATCCTTCCGTCAGTACTTCATCAGGCTGGCGTCGTCCACCGACGACGACCTGCGGGCGCGGAAGATTGAAGTCAGGATGGCCAGTCCGACGACGACCTCGGCGGCGGCCACCACCATCACGAAGAAGGCGATCACCTGGCCGTCGAGCGCGCCATGCATCCGCGCGAACGTGACGAACGCCAGGTTGCAGGCGTTGAGCATGAGCTCGACGCACATGAACACCACGATCGCGTTCCTGCGCACCAGCACGCCGACTGCCCCGATCACGAACAAGATCACCGCCAGCGCGATGAAGTGTCCGGGGGTTACCACTGCTCACCTGCTTCCTGCCCGCCGTGGGCCGACCCCGCGCCCGCGCTGCCGCCGACCCCGGCCGGGCTCGCGGTACCCGCCAGATCGTCCGGGCCCGCCGGATCGTCTGAGTCCGCCGGGCCTGGTGGCAGCGGCGTGCGGCCGGGCTCCGGCGCCTCCTCGGCCGGTGCCAGGACGTGGCTCACCGACGTCCGGGCCAGGCTGCCGTCGGGCAGCAAGGCCGGCATGTCGGCGGCATTGTGCTGCGCATATGTGCCCGGGCCGGGCAGCGGGGTGGGCCGGCCACTGGCGACTCGCTGCCGGGCCAGCTCCCGCTGGGTGGGCTTGGGCGCGGTCCGCTCGCGGTGCGCGAGCACCATCGCGCCTAGCGCGGCGGTGATGAGCAGCGCGCTGGTGAGCTCGAACGGGAAGACGTACTTGGTGAAGATCAGATGCGCCAGGCCGGTCACGTTGCTGTTGCCGAACTGCGCGGTGTTCTTCGCCGCCGGGCCGATCACCGCGTTGCCGACCACGAGCGCCAGCAGGATCAGCAGCGCGATGCCGCCGATGGCCGCCCACAGCCGCTGGCCGCGGATGGTCTCGATGATCGAGTCGGCGGCGGTGATGCCGACGATCATGAGCACGAACAGGAACAGCATCAGCACCGCGCCGGTGTAGACGATGACCTGCACGAACGCCAGGAACGGGGCCCCGAGCATCGCGTACATGACGGCCAGCGACAGCATGACGACGGCCAGCATCAGCGCGCAGTGCACCGCCTTGCGCGCGAGGATCATGCCCAGCGCGGCTGCGACCGCCAGGATCGCGAGGATCCAGTAAGCGACCAACCTGGTCGTCTCCGCGGCCGGCCCGGCCAGAACGATGTGCTGACTCATGCCGGCCCTCCCTGCTGGCCCGGACCGGGCTCGCCCTGCTGGCTGGCGGCGAGCATGGCCCCGAGCGCGTAGTACTCCTCCTCGGTCTCGCCGAGGCGCATCGGGTGCGGCGGCTGCTCCATGCCGGGCTGGAGCGGCGCGACGAGCTGCTCCTTCGTCCAGATCAGGGCCTCCCGGCTGTCGTCGGCCAGCTCGTAGTCGTTGGTCATCGTCAGCGCGCGGGTCGGGCACGCCTCGACGCACAGCCCGCACAGGATGCAGCGCAGGTAGTTGATCTGATAGACCCGGCCGTACCGCTCGCCGGGCGAGAACCGTTCCTCTTCGGTGTTGTCCGCGCCTTCCACGTAGATGGCGTCCGCCGGGCAGGCCCAGGCGCACAGCTCGCAGCCGATGCACTTCTCCAGCCCGTCGGGCCAGCGATTGAGCTGGTGCCGGCCGTGGTACCGGGGCGCGGTCGGCACCTTCTGCTCGGGGTACTGGACGGTGTCGACCTTCCGGAACATCTGCCGGAAGGTGACCCCGAACCCCTTGATCGAGTCGAGGAAATCAGGCACCGGGAACCTCCTTAACGGTGCTCTCGTCCCCCGCGACCCCGGCCAGCACCGGCCCGCGACCGGCCGCGCCGGCCCCGTGATAGTGCGGAAGGTCCGGCGGCGGGGTTGGGAACGAGGGTGTCCGTAGCGTAGTCGTGCCTTCGTGCTCGGCCAGCTCCGCCTCTTCCTCGGCGGCCTCGGCGGCCAGTCGGTCCCGCCGCTGGGCCGCGGAGTCCCAGCGCAGGAACAGCAGGGCCAGGACCACGAGGATCCCGCCCGCGATGATGTACACGCCGGGGCTGCCGCCCTGGCGGCGGTACACGCGCGCGGTCGCCACGATGAGCGCCCACGCGAGCGCGCCGGGGATGAGGATCTTCCAGCCGAGCCGCATCAGCTGGTCGTACCTGATTCGCGGCAGCGAGCCGCGGAGCCAGACGAAGAAGAAAAAGAAGACGCAGATCTTCGCCACGAACCAGATCAGCGGGTACCAGCCGGTGTTCGCGCCGGACCAGACCGAGATCGGCCACGGGGCCCGCCAGCCGCCGAGGAACAGCGTGATGGCCAGCGCCGACACGGTGATGACGCTGACGTACTCGGCCAGCTGCAGGATCGCGAACTTCAGCGACGAGTACTCGGTGTGGTACCCGCCGACGAGCTCGCCCTCGCCCTCGGGCAGGTCGAACGGCAGCCGGTTCGTCTCGCCGACCATCGTGATGATGTAGATCAGGAACGACGGCAGCAGCAAGATCGCGAACCACGAGGGTGCGTGCAGGATGGCGCCGAACAGGTGGAACGAGGAGCCGTTGGCCTGCGCGGCCACGATCTGCGAGGTCGACAGCGAGCTCGCGTACAGGAACACCGGCACGAACGACAGGCCCATCGCGATCTCGTAGCTGATCACCTGCGCCGATGACCGGAGCGCGCCGAGCAGCGAGTACGGCGAGTTGGCGGAGTAGCCCGACAGCACGATCCCGTACACGCCCATCGAGCTCATCGCCAGGATCAGCAGCACGGCGACCGGCAGGTCGGTGAGCTGCAGCGGCGTCCAGTGCCCGCCGATCGAGACCTCCGGGCCCCACGGGATCACCGCGAAGCTGAGGAACGCCGGGATCATCGAGATCGCCGGCGCGATCATGAACAGCAGCTTGTCCACGCCGCGCGGGACGATGTCCTCCATCAGGCCGAGCTTGATGCCGTCCATCAGCGTCTGCAGCAGCCCGAACTTGCCGGCCCGGTTCGGTCCCGACCGCTGCTGCATGCGGCCGATGATGCGCCGCTCGGCCCAGATCGCCAGCAGCGTGCCCAGCATCAGGAACGCGAAGACGATCAGCACCTTGATGATGATGATCCACCAGGTGTCGTGACCGAAGTCGGTCAGCGTGGGGCTGTTCCGGTTGGGCGACGCCGCAGCCAGGACCCTCATTCCGCGCTCCTCACCGAGACCTCGCTGCCGTGGCCGGCACCGAGCACGCCCCGGACCGCACTGCCCGCCGAGTTGGTCGGCAGCCAGACCACCCGGTCGGGCATGTCGGCGATCTCCACGGGGACTGTAACGACGCCGCGGCTGGTGGCCACGCTTACCTTGCCGCCATCAGCCGTCCCGGCTTCGGCCGCGGTCGCGCGTGACATCCGCGCGACGGCGGCGCGCGCCGTGCCCGCCAGGTTCGGCTCCCCGTCCTGCATCCGGCCGGCGTTGAGGAGATTATGCCAGGTGGCCAGCAGGGCCCTCCCCGGACCTGGCTGCAGCGGCGTTGGCAGGTGGTCGGCCGGTCCCGCGGTCGCGGAGACGCCAGGCTGGCTCTCGGTCGTGCCCGAGGTGAGTACCTGCAGTTCGCGGATCGCGCGTGCCGTTGTCGGGCAGGCCGAGGTGCACGTCCATGGCGTCCGCGATCGCGGCGAGGACTTGCAGGTCGGTGCGCGCGGCCGGGACGGCCAGCGCGGCCGGGAATGAGGCGGCCCGGCCTTCCCAGTTCACGAACGTGCCGGCCTTCTCCTGGACGGCCGCGACCGGGAACACGACATCCGCCCGGTCGGTCACGGCGCTGACCCGCAGTTCCAGGCTGACGACGAACCGGGCGGACTCGATCGCGGCCAGCGCCGCCGCCGGGTCGGGCAGGTCGTCCGGGTCGACGCCGCCGATCAGCAGCGCCTCCAGATCACCGCGGGCCGTGGCGGCGAGAATGCCGCTGGTCCCGTAGCCGGGGTCGGCGGGCAGCGCGGCCACCCCCCAGGCCCTGGCGACATCGGCGCGGGCGGCGGCGTCGCTGATCCGGCGGCCGCCGGGCAGCAGCGTCGGCAGCGCGCCGGCTTCGATCGCGCCGCGCTCGCCGGCCCGGCGCGGGATCCACGCCAGCCGGGCGCCGGTCTGCCCGGCCAGCCGCGCGGCCGCCGACAGCGCGCCGGGCACCTCGGCCAGTCGCTCGCCCACCAGGATGACGGCGTTGGGCTGGCGTAGCGCCTGCGCCGGCGCCCCGTCCGATGTGGCCAGCGCCGACGAGCGCGGCCGCCTCCGCGCCGGGCGCGGTCGGCAGCAGCACGCCGGACATCTTCGCCAGCCCGAGGCTGGCCAGGGCGGCGATGGAGTACACGGTCGTCCGGCCCGCCCTGGCGGCCTTGCGCAGCCGCAGGAACACGATCGGGCACTCGTCCTCGGGCTCGAAGCCGGCCAGCAGCACGGCCGGCGCCTGCTCCAGGTCGGAATAGGTCACCGCGGCCTGGCCGGCCACCTGGTCGGCGAGGAACTGCAGTTCCTCGGCCGATTCCGGCCGCGCGCGCATGTCGATGTCGTTGCTGGCCAGCGCCACCCGGGCGAACTTGGCGTAGGCGTAGGCGTCCTCGACCGTTAGCCGGCCGCCGGGCAGCACGCCGGCCCGGCCGCGCGCGGCCAGCAGGCCCTCGGCCGCGGCCTGCGAGCGCCTCCGGCCAGGACGCCGGCTGCAGGACGCCCGCGCTCGTTCCGGACCAGGGGCGTGGTCAGCCGGTCCGGCTGGGTCGCGTAGGTGAACGCCCAGCGGCCCTTGTCGCAGTTCCACTCCTCGTTCACCTCGGGCTCGTTGCCCGCCAGCCGCCGGGTGACCGCGCCGCGCCGGTGGTCGGTGCGCTGCTCGCACCCGGCCGCGCAGTGCTCGCAGACACTCGGCGACGAGACCAGGTCGAACGGCCGGGCCCGGAACCGGTACGAGGCTCCGGTCAGCGCGCCGACCGGGCAGATCTGCACGGTGTTGCCGGAGAAGTAGGAGTCGAACGGCGACGCCTTCGGCGACGCCGACCTGCTCCTGCGGGCCGCGGTCGAGCAGTTCGATGAGCGGGTCGCCGGCGATCTGGTCGGCGAACCTGGTGCACGCGGGCGCACTGGATGCACCGCTCGCGGTCGAGCAGCACCTGCGCCGACAGCGCGATCGGCTTGGGGAACGTGCGCTTGGTCCCGTAGAACCGGGTCTCGCCCTGCCCGGTGGACATCGCCTGGTTCTGCAGCGGGCACTCGCCGCCCTTGTCGCACATCGGGCAGTCAAGCGGGTGGTTGACCAGCAGCATTTCCATCATGCCGCGCTGCGCCTTTTCGGCCATCGGCGAGGTGAGCTGGGTGCGCACCACCATGCCGTCGGTGACGGTGGTAGTGCAGGAGGCGGGCGGCTTGGGCTGCCCCTCGACCTGCACCAGGCACTGGCGGCAGGCGCCCGACCGGCTCGAGCAGCGGGTGGTCGCAGAACCGCGGGATCTGGATGCCGAGCAGCTCGGCGGCGCGGATGACCAGCGTGCCCTTCGGCACGGTGATCTGGAACCCGTCGATGGTGACGGACACTCCGTCGGCTGGCTTGGCCAGTGCACCGCCGGTGCTGCCGGTGGCTTGTACGGTCATCGGGCCGACTCCAGGGCAAAGAGGGTCGATGCGGCCGGGTCGAACGGGCAGCCGCCGTTGCGCTGATGCTCGATGTACTCGTCCGGGAAGTACTTGATCGACGACGCCACCGGCGCCTGGATCGAGTCGCCCGAGCGCGCAGAACGCGCGGCCGGTGATGTTCTCGCAGATGTCGAGCAGCTTCTCCAGGTCAGCCTCGACTCCGTTCGGAGTGCTCGACTCGCCGCGCTCCAGCGCCCGCAGCAGCTGGACCACCCACCAGCTGCCCTCCCGGCACGGGGTGCACTTGCCGCACGACTCGTGCTCGTAGAACTCGACCCAGCGGAGCACGACCCGCACCACGCAGGTCGTCTCGTCGAACAGCTGCACCGACCGGGTACCGAGCATCGAGCCGGCCGCGGCCACCGACTCGTAGTCGAGCGGCACGTCCAGGTGCTGGTCGGTGAACAGCGGCGTCGAGGAGCCGCCGGGCGTCCAGAACTTCAGCCGGTTGCCGTGGCGCATCCCGCCGGCCAGGCCGAGCAGCTCGCGCAGCGTCGTGCCGAGCGGCGCCTCGTACTGACCCGGCGTGGTCACGTGCCCGGACAGCGAGAACAGCCCGAAGCCCTTGGACCGCTCGGTGCCGAAGCGGGCGAACTCGGCCGCGCCGTACTTCAGGATGTACGGCACCGTAGCGATCGACTCGACGTTGTTGACCACCGTCGGGCAGGCGTACAGGCCGGCCATCGCCGGGAACGGCGGCTTGAGCCGGGGCTGCCCGCGGAAGCCCTCGAGCGAGTCCAGCAGCGCCGTCTCCTCGCCGCAGATGTAGGCGCCGGCCCCGCGTGCACGACTACGTCCACGTTGAGGTCGGAGCCGAGGATCTCGCTCGCCCAGGTAGCCGGCCGCGTACGCCTCGGCGACGGCGTGCTGCAGCCGCCGGATCACGTGCAGCACCTCGCCGCGCACGTAGATGAAGGCCTTCTCGGCCCGGATCGCGTAGCAGGCGATGATGATGCCCTCGATCAGCGCCTGCGGGTTCGCCAGCAGCGTCGGCATGTCCTTGCACGCGCCCGGCTCGGACTCGTCGGCGTTGACCACCAGGTAGTGCGGCTTGCCGTCGCCCTGCGGGATGAAGCCCCACTTGACGCCGGTCGGGAACCCAGCGCCGCCGCGGCCGCGCAGCGCCGAGTCCTTCAGGGTCTGGATGACCTGGTCCGGCTGCATCGCCAGCGCCTTCGGCAGCGCCTGGTAACCGCCGGTGCGCTGGTAGGCCGCGAGCGTGAACGAGTCGGGCTCGTCCCAGTGCGCGCTGAGCTCGGGGATCAGGATGGTGCTCACTGCTGCCTCCTGCCGCGCCCTGCTTGGCCTCGGGCGTCCAGCCCTGCTCCTTGGCGATCCGCAGGCCGGCCAGCGCGGGGTCGCCCGCGGTGTGCCCGTCGGCGGCCTGGCCGTCGGGGAAGCCAGCCAGGATCTTCGACGCCTGCTTCCAGGTGCACAGCCGCGGCGCACCGCGGGTGGGCGTCACGTCGGCGCCGGTGCGCAGGTCGTCGACCAGATCCCGGGCCGACCGCGGCGTCATGTTGTCGAAGAACTCCCAGTTGACCATCACGACAGGCGCGTAGTCGCAGGCCGCGTTGCACTCCACGTGCTCGACGCTGACCTTGCCGTCCGGCGTGACCTCGTCGATGCCGACGCCCAGGTGCTCCTTCAGGTCGGCCAGGATGGCGTCGCCGCCCATCACCGCGCACAGCGCAGTCGTGCACACGCCGACGTGGATACTCGCCCGATTGGCTTGCGCTTGTACATGGTGTAGAAGGACACGACGCCGGTGACGTCGGCCTCGGTCAGGCCGAGCTGCTCAGCGCAGAATTCGATGCCGTCGCTGGAGACGTACCCCTCTTCGGACTGCACCAGGTGCAGCAGCGGCAGCAGGGCCGACCGCGCTTTCGGGTAGCGGCCGATGATCTCGGCGACCTGCGGCGCAAGCCGGGCGCGCGCCTCCTCGCTCAGCGCCATTACCTGTCCACGCCTCCCATCACGGGATCGATGCTGGCGACCGCGGCGATGACGTCGGCGATCATGCCGCCCTCGCACATCGCGGAGACCGACTGCAGGTTGGTGAAGGACGGGTCGCGGAAGTGGACCCGATACGGCCGGGTGCCGCCGTCGCTGACGGCGTGGCAGCCAAGCTCGCCGCGCGGTGACTCCACGGCCGCGTACACCTGCCCGGCCGGGACCCGGAAGCCCTCCGTGACCAGCTTGAAGTGGTGGATCAGCGCTTCCATCGACTGGCTCATGATGTGCGCGATGTGGTCGGGCGAGTTGCCCATCCCGTCCGGGCCGAGTGCCAGCCGGGCGGGCCAGCCGATCTTGGCGTCGCCGATCATGACCGGGTCGTCGGTCGGGCGCGCCCGGCGTGCCGGCCAGCCGGTCCACGCACTGGCCGATGATCCGCAGCGACTGGTCCATCTCGTCCATCCGGACCAGGTACCGGCCGAACGCGATCGCGCCGTCTGCTGGACCGGCACGTCGAACTCGTACGTCTCGTAGCCGCAGTAGGGCTGGCTCTTGCGCAGGTCCCAGGGCAGCCCGGCGGCACGCAGGATCGGGCCGGTGACACCGAGCGACATGCAGCCGGTCACGTCCAGATGCGCGACGTTCCTGGTCCGGGCCAGGAAGACCGGCGCGGCATCGAGGAGAGCCCGGATCTCGCCCAGCAGGCCCGGCATGACCCGCAGGTACTCGCGCAGCCGCTCGAGCGCGCCGGACGGCAGGTCCAGCGAGACGCCGCCGGGCCGGATGTAGGCGTGGTTCATCCGCAGCCCGGTGATGAGCTCGAACAGGTCGAGCGTCTTCTCCCGCTCGCGCATGCCGTAGATGAACACGGTGGTGGCGCCCAGCTCCAGGCCCATCGTGCCGATCGCGGTCAGGTGCGAGCCGATCCGGTTCAGCTCCATCAGCAGCACCCGGATGACGTTGGCCCGCTGCGGGTATCTCCGCCTCGATGCCGAGCAGCTTCTCCACCGCCAGGCAGTAGGCGGTCTCGTTGAACAGCGGCGACAGGTAGTCCATCCGGGTGCAGAACGTGACGCCCTGCGTCCAGGTGCGGAACTCCATGTTCTTCTCGATGCCGGTGTGCAGGTAGCCGATCACCGGCCGCAGCTCGGTGACGGTCTCGCCGTCCAGCGTCAGCACCAGCCGGAGCACGCCGTGCGTCGACGGGTGCTGCGGGCCCATGTTGACGACCATCCGCTCGTCGCTGGCGCTGGCTCGGCGCTGCGCGGCCGCGACGACCTCGTCCCAGTCCTCGCCGCCGACGTGGTAGACGCGGCCCTCGTCGACGTCGGTGCCCGCGGTCACTCGTACGCCCTCCGCTCGTCCGGCGGCGGGATGGTCGCGCCGCGGTACTCGACTGGGATGCCGCCGAGCGGGTAGTCCTTCCGCTGCGGGTGGCCGCGCCAGTCATCGGGCATCTCGATCCTGGTCAGCGCCGGGTGACCGTCGAAGATCATGCCGAAGAAGTCCCAGGTCTCCCGCTCGTGCAAGTCGCACGTCGGGTAGACGTCCGACCAGCGACGGGATGTGCGGGTCGGCGTCCGGCGCGGTCACCTCGAGCCGCAGCCTGCGGTTGTGGGTGATCGAGAGCAGGTGGTACACGGCGTGCAGCTCCGCGCCGGTCTCGGCGGGGTAGTGCACGCCGGACACGCCCAGGCACATCTCGAAGCACAGCGACGGGTCGTTCCGCAGCACCCGCGGCGACGGCCAGCAGGTGCTCGCGGCGCACGTGGAAGGTCAGCTCGCCGTTGCTGACCACCACCTGCTCGACGGCGTCCTCGAAGCTGGCCCCGGCCTGCCCCAGCGCGGCTGCCAGCGAGTCGGCGAGCTCGTCGAAGTACGAGCCGTACGGCCGCGGGCTGGCGAGCTGCGGCGCGCGGCGCACCTGCAGCCCGCCGTAGCCGGAGGTGTCACCGGTGGTGGACGTGCCGAACATGCCGGTGCGCTGCACGCGCTCGGCGAGCCGCTCCTGCCCGGCGGTGCGGCCGGGTCCGGAGCGGCGGGCCGCTGCTCGTTCTCGTTCGCCGGGCCGCTCATCGGGGCAGCTCCGGACCGCGCTCGGGATAGGGCAGGCTTCGGGCGCACCCTCGTCCGGCCGTGGCCGCCACGTCTCCTCCGGCCAGGACCCGCCCGCCGCGTGCTGGCCCGGGGGACGACCCCCCGTAACCCCCCGCGGTGGTGGCGTCAGCCACGCTCGGGATCAGCGGCAGCCGCCGCAGCCGGGCCTCTTCCAGCTCGGTGATCTGGCGCTCGCGGTTGACCCCGAGCTTCATGTTCTGGATCTTGTCGTGCAGCTTGACGATGGCGTCGAGCAGCATCTCCGGCCGCGGCGGGCAGCCGGGCAGGTAGATGTCGACCGGCACGATGTGGTCCACGCCCTGCACGATCGCGTAGTTGTTGAACATGCCGCCGCTGGACGCGCAGACGCCCATCGAGATGACCCACTTCGGGTCGGACATCTGGTCGTAGATCTGCCGCAGCACCGGGGCCATCTTCTGGCTGACCCGGCCGGCCACGATCATCAGGTCGGCCTGTCGCGGCGTGTTCGAGGCGCGCTCCATGCCGAACCTGGCCAGGTCGTGCCGCGGCCCGCCGGTGGCCATCAGCTCGATGGCGCAGCAGGCCAGGCCGAAGGTGGCCGGCCAGACCGAGCTCTTACGCGCGTACCCGGCCAGCTTCTCGACCGAGGTCAGCAGCACGCCGCTCGGCAGCTTTTCTTCTACTCCCATGACTTAGTCCCACTCCAGGCCGCCGCGCCGCCACACGTAGGCGTACGCGACGAGCACCGTGGCGATGAAGGTGACCATCTCCACCAGCCCGAAGAGCCCGAGCTTGTCGAAGTACACCGCCCACGGGTACAGGAAGATGATCTCGATGTCGAAGACGATGAAGAGCATCGCCGTCAGGTAGTACTTGACCGGGAACCGCATGCCCTGCGCGTTCTTGGTCGGCTCGATGCCGCACTCGTAAGCCTCGAGCTTGGCGCGGTTCCACCGCTTCGGCCCCGAGATGGATCCCGCTACCAGCGAGAAGACCGCGAAGACCGCGGCTAGGACGCCGAGGACCAGGATCGGCACGTACAGGCTCATCGCGCTTTCACCCCCTTGTCTGGCTTACCGGGCACCGTGGCCCTGGACGTTTTCTTCACTTCCGGCTACGCCGCCGGCGTCATCTTAGACACCGCGTTGATGAGCCGGTCCACGGCATCACCGCCGCGGGTCTCGGTCAGGTTGCCAAGCAGCTTCATGGTGAAGCGCATCACTGCCGGGCGCTTCACCCCGTGCCTGGTCGCGAACTTCATGAACGACGGCTTGCCGATCAGCTCCACGAAGACCCGGCCGAGCGTGTAGTAGCCGCCGTAGGCGTCCTTGAGCTGACGCGGGTAGGTCTGCAGCACCCGCTCCCGCTCGGCGGCCGTCGGCCGGGCCAGCGCCTGGGCGATCACCCGCGCCGCCAGCTCGCCGGACTCCAGCGCGTAGGCGATGCCCTCGCCGTTGAACGGGTTGACCATGCCGCCCGCGTCGCCGACGAGCAGCAGCCCGCTGGTGTAGTGCGGGGTGCGGTTGAAGCCCATCGGCAGCGCGGCGCCGCGGATCGGCTGGGTCCGGTTCTCCTCGGCGAAGCCCCACTCGGCGGGCATCGCGGCCAGCCACTTGCGCAGCAGGGCCCGGTAGTCGATCTCGCCGAAGCCGGACGAGGTGTTCAGCAGGCCGAGGCCGACGTTGCTGGTGCCGTCGCCCATGCCGAAGATCCAGCCGTAGCCGGGCAGCAGCGAGCTGCCGTCCCACAGGTCGAGCCAGGCCTCGAGGTAGTCGTCGTCGTGCCGCGGCGAGGTGTAGTAGGTGCGGACGGCGACGCCCAGCGGCCGGTCATCGCGCTTGTGCAGGCCCATGGCCACCGACAGCCGGGACGAGTTGCCGTCGGCGGCCACGACGAGCGGCGCGCGGAACTGCCTGCCGTCCTTCGTCCGGACGCCGGCGATCCGGCCGGTGCGCTCGTCCAGGAGCGGGCCGTTGACCGTCGCGGCCTCCAGCAGCCTAGCCCCGGCCTTCGCGGCGTGCCGGGCGAGCATCTGGTCGAAGTCGGTGCGGGGGCGGACCAGCCCGTAGCCCGGGTAGCTCGACAGGTCCGGCCAGTCCAGCTCGATCCGGCCGCCGCCGCCGATGATCCGCAGGCCCTTGTTGCGCAGCCAGCCGGCGTCGTCGGCGATCGGCACGCCCATGGTGGTGAGCGCCTTCACCGCGCGCGGGGTGAGCCCGTCGCCGCAGACCTTCTCGCTGGGGAACGGCGTCTTCTCCAGCACCAGCACGTCGAGGCCGGAGCTCGCCAGGTGGTAGGCGGCGGCCGAGCCCGCCGGGCCGGCACCGACGACGATCACGTCGGCCGACTCAGCCACCTGGGGAGCGCGCTGCCGCCCGGCCCTGGGTGCAGGCGAGTCCGGCGGCGCGCCCGGCTGCCGCCTGGCGCCCGCGCGCGCGCCCGTGCCAGAACTCGTGCCTTGCTGAGGGGCCAAGTCTGGCGTGCCGGCGGGGGTACTTGCTCGGTCACTGACCCGTCCTGACTGTCTTGTGAAGGTCTTCACAAGTCGCTTTCAACCGGCAGTGTAGTCCCGTCGTGTTCTCCGCGTTTCAGCCGCCCCGTCCAGGCTGGCCAGGTCCGTGCCGCCCGCCGGGTGGCTCAGGCCGGGCGCCGCGCCTGATGCAACGCGACCACGCCGAGGCTCAGGTTCCGCCAGGTCACCGCCGTCCAGCCGGCGGCGCCGATCTGGGCCGCGAGCTCCTGCTGACCAGGCCAGGCGCGGATCGATTCGGACAGGTAGTCGTACGCTTCGGCGTTACCGGACAGCCGCCGCGCCACCACCGGCAGGGCCCGCATCAGGTACTGCTCGTATAGCGAGTTCAGCCGGGCCGAGGGAGGGTGGCTGAACTCACACACCACCAGCTTGCCGCCGGGCCGGGTGACCCGCAGCAACTCGGCCAGCGCCTGGCCGGTGTCGGCCACGTTGCGCAGTCCGAACGAGATCGTCACCGCGTCAAACGCGTCCGCCGCGAACGGCAGCGCGAGCGCGTCACCGGCCACGAACCGCAGGCTCGCCGCCGCGGCCGCGTCGGCCCGGCCAGCGCCCACGCGCAGCATGCCGAGCGAGAAGTCGCACGCCACGCACCGCGCGCCGGCCGAGATGAACGCGCGCGACGACGTGCCGGTGCCCGCCGCGAGGTCCAGCACCAGCTGCCCGGCCCTGGCGTCCACAGTCGCCGCCACGGCCTTGCGCCAGCGCCGGTCCATGCCCAGCGACAGCGCGTCATTGAGCAGGTCGTAGCGGTCGGCTACGTGGTCGAACATGGCCGAGACGTCGGCTGGCTGCTTGTCCAGCTGGGCGCGGGTCATGCCCCAAGCCTGGCATGGTGCTGCGCTAGCCTGGCGGGCGCCACCAAGAGAAGGGCCGGGTGATGGACGCGCTCAGCATCGACGGGGCCTGGGTGTACACCCCGCGCATCTTCCGTGACGATCGCGGCTTCTTCACCGAGGCGTACGCGCTGGCCGAGTTCACCCGCGACGCCGGCTACCCGCTGGACCTGCGCCAGGTGAACGCGTCGGTGTCCCGGCTCGGCGTGGTCCGGGGCATTCACTTCACCGACGTCCCGCCGGGCCAGGCCAAGTACGTGTTCTGCCCGAAGGGCGCGCTGCTCGACGTCATCGTGGACATCCGGGTCGGCTCGCCGACTTTCGGCCGGTGGGAGGCCGTCCGGCTGGACGAGACCGACCGGCGCGCGGTCTTCCTGGAGCACGGCCTCGGGCACGCGATCACCGCGCTGAGCCCGGACGCGACGGCCGTGTACCTGTGCACCAGCGCGTACGCGCCGGGCATCGACCGGGAAATGAATCCGCTCGACCCCGATCTGGCCATTACCTGGCCTGGTGACGGTGAGCCCATCCTGTCCGACAAGGACCGGGCCGCGCCCTCGCTGGCCGAGCTGATGAAGGCGGGCACCCTTCCGGACTACGCCGAGTGCCAGCGCTACCGGGAGGAACTGCGCGCGCAGGCCGCGAGCCGCGGCTAACGGCCCTCCGCCGCCGCGAGCCCGGGAAAGGCGCGCCGTAGCGAGTCGCGCCAGGGCGGCAGCGGCGGCAGCCCGGCCTGATCCCACGCCGCGTGCCCGAGCACGCTGTAGGCCGGCCGCGGCGCGGGCCGGGCCAGCTCGCTGCTCGACATCGGGGTCACCCGGCCGGGATCGGCGCCGAGCAGCTCGAACACCGCCCTGGCCAGCCCGAACCAGGTAGTCTCGCCGGTCGCGGTCGCGTGGTAGACGCCGGGCTTCGCGTCCGACCCGGCGAGCAGCAGGATCTGCCGGGCCACGTCCGCGGTCCAGGTGGGCTGCCCGTACTGGTCGTCCACCACCGAGACGGTGTCCCGCGCGGCCTCAAGCCGGATCATCGTGCGGACGAAGTTCGGCCCGTGCGCCCCGTACAGCCACGCGGTCCGCAGCACGTACCCGGCGTCGGGCAGGATGCGCAGCACCGCCTGCTCGCCGGCCAGCTTGGTCCGCCCGTACGCGGTGCGCGGCGCGGGCTCGTCGTCCTCGGCGTACGGCGCCGTTGTCCCAGGCACGGGGCCCGTGGTCGGGTCGCCCGTGGTCGGGTCGCCCGTGGTCGGGTCGCCCGTGGTCGGGTCGACATTGCCAGGGACAACAGTGCCGGCGAAGACGTAGTCCGTGGACGGCTGCATCAGCCGGGCTCCGACCCGTGCGCAGCCGGTCGCCAGGTTCGCCACCGCCGACCCGTTGACCGCGAGCGCGCGGTCTTCCTGTCCCTCGGCGTCGTCCACGGCGGTCCAGGCCGCGCAGTTCACCACGACGTCCGGGCGCATCTGACCCAGCAGCGCGGTCACGGCCGGTCCGTCGGTGATGTCGAGGGCGCCGCGGGTGACGCCGGTGACCTGCGCTCCCGCCGCGCGCAGCACGGACTCCAGGTCCTGGCCGAGCATCCCGCCCGCGCCCGTGATCAGCCAGCTGGTCATGGCTTCTTCAGCGGCTCCCACCAGGACCGGTGGCCGGCGTACCAGCGGACCGTGTCCTGCAGGCCGGCCTCGAAGGCAGTCTGCGGCGCGTACCCCAGCGTCCGCAGCGCGGAGTCGTCGAGCGAGTAGCGGCGGTCGTGACCCTTGCGGTCCTCGACGTACTCGACCCGGTCCCAGTCGGCCTCGCAGGCGGCCAGCAGCAGCTTGGTGAGCTCGGCGTTGGGCAGCTCGACCCCGCCGCCGATGTGATAGACGCGACCGGCCACGCCACGCTCGGCTGCTAGCTGGATGCCCCGGCAGTGATCGTCGACATGCACCCACTCCCGTACGTTCCCGCCGTCGCCGTAGAGCGGAACGGTGCCGCCGTCCAGCAAGTTGGTGATGAACAGCGGGATGACCTTCTCGGGGTACTGGTACGGCCCGTAGTTGTTGCAGCAGCGGGTCGTGACCACGTCCAGGCCGTGCGTGCGGTGGTAGGCCTGCGCGATCATGTCGCCGCCGGCCTTCGCGGCCGAGTACGGCGAGTTCGGGTCCACCGGCGCGGATTCGGTCCAGGATCCGGTGGCGATCGACCCGTAGACCTCGTCGGTCGACACCTGGACCACGCGGCGGACGGTCGCGTCCAGGCACGCCTGCATGAGCGTCTGCACGCCCGCGACGTTGCTGGCAATGAACGGCGCGGCGCCGGTGATCGAGCGGTCCACGTGCGACTCAGCGGCGAAGTTCAGCACCAGCTCGTGGCCGGGGACGACGTCGGCGCAGGACGCCGGGATCGCAGATGTCACCGTGCACGAAGGTCAGCCGCGGGTGCCCGGTCACCGGGTCCAGGTTGGCCAGGTTGCCGGAGTAGGTGAGCTTGTCCAGCACGGTGACGTCCGCGCCGGCGACGGCCGGGTAGCCGTCGGCCAGCAGCGTGCGCACGTAGTGCGAGCCGATGAACCCCGCGCCGCCCGTTACCAGGATTCTCATCCGGCCGTCCTCCGCGGTAGTGTTCGCTGCCTCACGAGCTGATCTGGACCTTGCTGTGGTCGCCGAGCACGAGGCGGTGCGCCTTCGGCACCCGCGGCGCCGGGGTGATCTCCACGCCCCGGCCGATCAGCGACGCCTCGATCCTGCGCACTCCGCAGATCGAGGCTCCGGCCAGCACGATCGAGTACTCGATCTCGCTGTCCGCCAGCAGGCAGCCCGGCCCGACCGAGGTGAACGGCCCTACATAGGAGCCAGTGACCTGGCTGTCCGCACCGATGATAGCCGGGCCCACGATGCGCGAACCCTGCACGCGAGCGCCGTCCTCGATCACGACCCGGCCGATCAGCTCGCTGTCGGCGTCCACCTCGCCACGGCAGGCCGGCTCGGCCGTCTCCAGCACCATCCGGTTGACCTCGAGCATGTCGGCGACGTTGCCGGTGTCCTTCCAGTACCCGGTGACCAGGCTCGACTCGACCGGCTGCCCGGAGTCGATGAGCATCTGAATGGCCTCGGTGATCTCCAGCTCGCCGCGCCAGGACGGCTTGAGCTCGGCGATGACGTCGTGCACGGCCGGGGTGAACATGTACACGCCCACCAGCGCGAGATCGCTCTTCGGCTGCTCGGGCTTCTCCTCCAGGCCGGACGATCCGGCCCTGCGCGTCCAGCTCGGCGACGCCGAACTCGCGCGGGTTCGGGACCTGGGTGAGCATGATCCGGGCCGCTGGCCTGGCCTGGCGGAAGGCGTCCACGAGCTCGGCGATGCCGCCGATGATGAAGTTGTCCCCGAGGTACATGATGAAGTCGTCGTCGGCCAGGAAGTCACGTGCGACCTGCACCGCGTGCGCCAGCCCGAGCGGAGCGTGCTGCGGGATGTAGGTGGTCTTGATGCCGAACGCGGAGCCATCGCCGACGGCCGCCATCACCTCGGGCGCGGTATCCCCGACGATAAGGCCCACGTCGGTGACGCCGGCGTCCGCGATGGCCTCCAGCCCGTAGAACAGGACTGGCTTGTTGGCGACCGGGACGAGTTGCTTCGCAGAGGTATAGGTGATCGGCCGCAGCCTGGTACCCGCACCCCCGGCCAGGACGAGTGCCTTCATCTTTCCAGCCTATCTAGGACGAACGGCCCCCCTGGCCGTCCGGCCACACAGGCTAGTAGGCGCCGGATCCAGACGAGATGGCGGACCACGTCTTCCAGAGGATCTGCAGGTCAAGCATCAGTGACCAGTTCTCCACGTAGCGCAGGTCGAGCCGGACCGATTCCTCCCAGGGCAGGTCGGACCGGCCGTTCACCTGCCAGAGGCCGGTGATCCCCGGCTTGACCGCCAGCCGCCGGCGCATGTGCAGGTGGTAGGCGTCCGTCTCTTCCGGCAGTGCGGGCCGCGGGCCGACCAGCGACATGTCCCCGCGCACGACGTTCAGCAGCTGCGGCAGCTCATCCAGCGACCAGCGCCGCAGCCAGGACCCGACCCTGGTGACGCGCGGGTCCGCCCGCATCTTGAACAGGACGCCAGCGCCATCGTTCTGCTCGGCCAGCAGGTTCTTGAGCGCCTCGGCGCCCGAGACCATCGTGCGGAACTTGTAGATGCGGAACCTGCGGCCATCGACGCCGACCCGGACCTGGCTGAACAGCACCGGGCCGCCGTCGTTCAGCTTGACCATGAGCGCGACCGCCGTCATCAGCGGGCTCAGCGCCGCCAGGGCCAGGCACGCGAGCGTCTTGTCGAAGATCGCTTTCACGGTCCGCGGGACGCCGCCGAACTCGGGGTGGTCCATGTAGACCAGCGGCAGCCCGGCGGCCGGCCAGATGCTGGTCCGCGGGCCCGCGATGTCGAGCACGGCGGGCGCCACGCACAGGCCGGTGCCGCTCTTCTCCAGCTCCCAGGCGAGCTCGCGCAGCCGCACGCCGCTCAGCTCGGGGCAGGACAGCACGGCCACGGTGTCCGCGCCGAAGTCGCCGGCGACCGCAGCGACCCGGTCCAGCCCGTGTACGGCGGGAATCCCGCTGATCTCGTCAGCCTCGGTGCTGCCGGCCAGGCAGGCGGCCACGACCGTGAGCCCGTGGTAGGCCTCCCGGCGCAGCTGCATGATGATGTCCGCGACCACGTCCGGGTAGCCGGCGATGACGATCTTCTGCATGAACGCGCCGAGATTGCGCAGCCGGTGCAGCCGCTTGCGCAGCGCATACCTGGCCGCCAGGTCGAGAACTGTCAGGGCTGGGAACGCCACGACGACATAGCCGCGGGCGAGCTCCGCCTTCGCGGCGTAGGAGACGAACGCGACGCCCGCCATCAGGATGAGCCCGGCGTTCAGCACGCGGCGGAACTCATTGGACCCGACCCCGATGAAGCGCGAATCGTAGCCGTCGACCATCGCCACGAGGCCGAGCCAGGCGAATGGCAGCAGGCAGCTGGCCACCAGGTAGATCCGGGCCGAGCTACTATCGCCGAACCGGACGAAATACGCGAGCAAGCCGGCCAGGAGCGCGCAGAGGCCGTCAATGGCCATCGCCTTGCGCTGATAGCTCACTGTCCATTCTGAATGGCTTTGCCCGATAAGCCGAGCCGGTATAGCATCCCCGGCCCAGCGCTCGGTGACAGCCGAGTTACTTGCCAACCACAGCTCCCCTCCAAAGCCCGGCCCCGGCTCCGGATCTCCCCAGCCCTGAGCCAGCCGCGCCACTGCTGCCGCCTGCTTACGTCCTGATCAGTCACAGAAAAGACGCCCAGCCAAAACGACTGGTTGACGAGGAATCGCGACAACTTTTGGCAGCCATGGGCGAGAGAGCAGATGGTAACGCAGAGTAGTCGCCTCTACTCAATCCCCGTTAGCCCCATGTCCGCGGATAGCCTATGACAGCTGCTCCTTGAACAAGGCGGATATCAGCAATCACACAGGTAACCGGTGAACAGGCTTTACATCGCGACCGGCCGATAATGGACGAAGCCGGACAGAAATAAAAGATCTTGGCGGGCCGGCCACGCCCAGGGCGCGGCTAGCTCGCCAAGATTTTTAGTGCTGGCGGCGGTGCTTAGTTGTCAGTGATCATCGCGGCGCCGACGGTGGCGCTGGTCGCCTCGTCGATCAGGATGAGCCCGCCCGTGAGCCGGTTGCGGGCGTACGGGTCGGCGAACACCGGCTGAGTGACGCGGAGCGTGACCCGGCCGATCTCGTTCAAGGCCAGCTGCGTGGCCGTCTCGTCCCGGTGCAGCGTGTTGACGTCCAGCCGGTAGTGCAGGTCGCGCACGATCGCCTTCACCGTCTTGGTCGTGTGCTTGATGATCAGGCGGCTGCCTTGCGCGAGCGGACGGCGCGTCGACCATCCAGGAGACCATCGCCTCGATGTCCTGGGTGACTGTCGGCTGGTTGTGCGGCCGGCAGAACATGTCCCCGCGGGACACGTCCAGGTCGTCTTCTAGCAGCAGCGTCACCGACATCGGCGGGAACGCCTGCGCCACCGGGCCGCGGGCGGTATCGATCCGGCGGATGGTGGTGGTCAGGCCGGACGGCAGGTGCATGATCTCGTCGCCAGGCTTGAGCACGCCGCCTGCCACCTGCCCGGCGTAGCCACGGTAGTCGTGCAGCTCGGGGTCGGTGGCCTGGTGCGGCCTGATCACGTACTGGACCGGGAACCGCACGTCGATGAGGTTGCGGTCGGAGGCGATGTGCACGTGCTCGAGGTGGTGCAGCAGCGACGGCCCGTCGTACCACTGCATGTTGTTGGCCGAGCGGTGCACCACGTTGTCGCCGTGCAGGGCCGAGATCGGGATGAAGGTCAGGTCGGCGATCTCCAGCTTCGCCGCGAACGCGGTGAACTCCTCGGCGATCTGCTCGAATACCTCGGCGCTGTAGTCGACCAGGTCCATCTTGTTGATGGCCAGCACGAGGTGCGGCACCCGCAGCAGCGTGGTCAGGAAGGCGTGCCTGCGGCTCTGCTCGGTGAGCCCGTTGCGGGCGTCGACCAGCACGATGGCCAGGTCGGCGGTCGATGCGCCGGTGACCATGTTGCGGGTGTACTGGATGTGACCGGGCGTGTCGGCGATGATGAACTTCCGCCGGGGGGTCGCGAAGTAGCGGTAGGCAACGTCGATCGTGATGCCCTGCTCGCGCTCGGCCCGCAGGCCGTCGGTGAGCAGCGCGAGGTTGGTGAACTCCTCGCCGCGCTCCTTGCTGGTCCGCTCGACGGCCGCCAGCTGATCCTCGAAGATCGCCTTGGAGTCGAACAGCAGCCTGCCGATCAGCGTGCTCTTGCCGTCGTCGACTGAACCCGCGGTGGCGAGCCGGAGGATGTCCATGTGCCGGCCGTCGGGCTGCTCGGCGGATACCTCGGGCTGGTGTGCGGTCATCAGAAGTAGCCTTCCCGCTTGCGGTCTTCCATCGCGGCCTCACTGGCCCGGTCGTCGGCGCGGGTCTGGCCCCGCTCGGTGATCCGCGTGACCGAGATCTCGCCGATGACCTCATCGACGGTGGTCGCGGTCGATGCCACGGCGCCGGTGCACGTCATGTCGCCCACGGTGCGGTACCGAACCCTGGCGTCGATAGAGGGGCTCGTCCTCGCCCCTGGTGATGAACTCGTTGTCGGCCAGCAGAATGCCGTCACGCTCGAACACCGACCGGGTGTGGGAGAAGTAGATCGACGGGATTTCGAGCTGCTCTCTGGCGATGTAGTGCCAGACGTCGAGCTCGGTCCAGTTCGACAGCGGGAAGACCCGGATGTGCTCGATCCCGGCTGATCCGGGTGTTGTAGATGTTCCACAGCTCCGGGCGCTGGTTCTTCGGGTCCCACTGGCCGAACTCGTCGCGGAACGAGAACACCCGCTCCTTCGCCCGTGCCTTCTCCTCGTCCCGGCGCGCCCCGCCGAAGACGGCGTCGAACCGGTTGTCCGCGATCGCGTCGAGCAGCGTGGTGGTCTGCAGCCGGTTCCGGCTGGCCCACCGGCCGGTCTCTTCCACGACCTTGCCGGCGTCGATGGAGTCCTGCACGGACGCCACGATCAGCCGGGCCCCGACCTCATCCACCCGGCGATCCCTGAACTCGAGCACCTCGCTGAAGTTGTGGCCGGTGTCGACGTGCATGACCGGGAACGGGATGCGGGCGGGCCAGAAGGCGCGTTCGGCCAGCGCCAGCATCACGATCGAGTCCTTGCCGCCGGAGAACAGCAGCACGGGCCGCTCGAACTCGGCGGCCACCTCGCGCATGATGTGGATCGATTCCGCTTCCAGGACGTCCAGCTGAGACAGCAGGTAGTCGTTGCGGGCCTGGGCCATCAGTGCAGCTCCGTGTCGGTGGGCAGCGGGTCAGCGTTCGCTGGCCGGCCGGCGCCGGTCGCCGCCCTGACGTCGCTTATCGCGGCGAGCAGGCCGGGCGCCAATCGGGCCGGGCTGATCAGGATATCCGGTACTGAGGGGTCGGCCTGGTTGTACTGCAGGCGTGACCCGTCAATGCGGGAGGTGTGCAGGCCGGCGGCCCTGGCCACGGCGACGGGGGCGGCCGAGTCCCACTCGTACTGGCCGCCGCTGTGCACGTAGGCGTCGGCCTGGCCGCAGATGACGGCCGCCGCCTTCGCGCCGGCCGAGCCCATCGGCACCAGCTCGGCCCCGAGGCGCTCGGCCAGCCGTTGCACGAACTCGGGCGGGCGCGACCGGCTAACCAGCAGCCGGATCGGGCCCGGATCGGCGGGCTCCGGGTCGCTCAGCTGCGGCAGGCCCGCAGTTCCGGGCGCTGCGGCCGTGCTCAGCACCCGGCCCAGGGCCGGCAGCGCCACCGCGCCCGCGGTCAGCTCACCGCGCTGCCACAGCGCGACGTGCACGGCCCAGTCGGTGCGGCCTGGCTCGCCGAACTCCCTGGTGCCGTCGAGCGGGTCCACGATCCAGACCCGGTCGGCGGCCAGCCGGGCCCGGTCATCGGCGCCCTCCTCGGACAGCACCGCATCACCGGGCCGCAGCCGGTGCAGTTCGGCGACGAGAAACTCGTGCGACTGCTGGTCTCCCGCGTGCCGCAACTCGTCGGCAGCGGCCCGCGCCGCCTGCGGATCGGGATCTGCGCTCGCGGGCCAGCCGGCCCGCAGCGCCAGCAATCGCTCGCCAGCCGCCGCCGCGAGATCGCGAGCGACAGCATCATCCAGCACGGTAGTCAGGACACGCTCCCAGGTTGGTCAGCCAGTGTTAATACTAGCTATTTGGTAGGGAGCCCGGTCCCGACTGGCTGGTGAAGTGGGCCACGCCAGCGCCGCCGCGGCGGGCTCAATGGAACTGATTCTGCGCTGCCGCGAGTCCGCCGGAGAGCAGCACCTCGACGGCGTCGGCCGCTCGCCCGAGCAGTACCGGCAGGTCAGCGCGCTCGCTCGCGCCGAAGTCCCGCAGCACGAAGTCGGCCGGGTCCATCCGGCCCGGCGGCCGGCCGATCCCGATCCGGAGCCGGTAGTAGTCCTTGGTGCGCAGCGCCGAGCGTGATGGAGCGCAGCCCGTTGTGCCCGTTGTCGCCGCCACCCAGCTTGAGCCGGATCGTGCCGAACGGCAGGTCTAGCTCGTCGTGCAGCGACGACGATCCGGTCATCGGGGATCTTGTAGAACGCAGCGCAGCGCCGCGACCGGACCGCCGGAGAGGTTCATGAAGCTCATCGGCTCCGCCAGGACCACTGGCACGCCGCCAGCGTCCCGGTGCCCGCCAGTGCCCTGGACCGGTCGCGCTTGAGGCTGGTGCCCGCGACGGCAGCGAGGGCGTCGCAGCACATGTAGCCGACGTTGTGCCGGTTGCCCGGCGTACTGCGAGCCCGGATTACCCAGGCCGACTATCAGCCAGCGGTCATCGGCCATCGCTGGCTCATTCTCCGGCAGCTGCAGGCTCGTCCGTCGCCGGCGACGCGCGGTCCGCCGCCGCCACCAGGCCAGCATCGGGCTGGCCTGCCGCGCCTAGCTCAGCCCGATTCCTCGGCCGACTCCGCGGACGCCCGAGCTGCGCTGCCCTCGGCCGCCGCCATCGCCGGCCGGCCGCCTCAGCCGGGACCTCGCGCCGGCTCAGCCTCGGCCGGGGCCTCCTCGGGCAGGCCGAGGTCGGCCTCGAGCTGCTCGGCCGTGGGCGCCGCGATGACGTGCAGCACCAGGGCGTCGGGCTCCTCGGCCAGCGTGGCGCCCGCCGGCAGCTTCAGGTCGCCGGCGTGCACGGCCGCGCCGACTTCCAGGCCCTCGATGTTGACCTCGATCGACGGCGGGATGTTGGTGGCCTCGGCCTCGACCGAGATCTGCACCAGCTGCTGGTCGAGCAGTGCCGTCGGGCGCGATCTCGCCAGTGAGAGCGATCGGCACGTCCACGGTGACCTTCTCGCCGCGACGGACGAGCAGCAGGTCGACGTGCTCGACCCAGCCCTTGATCGGGTCGCGCTGCACGGCCTTGGGCAGGGCCAGCTGAGCGCCGCCCGGCAGGCCCTCGAGCCTGATCAGCACGTTGGCGGTGCGCATGGCCATCAGCACGTCGTGGCCGGGCAGGATCAGGTGCTTGGGCTCGCTGTGGTGCCCGTACAGCACGGCGGGCACCTTGCCGGCAGTTCCTGATCCGGCGCGATGGTCCCTTGCCGAACTCGGTGCGCGGCTCGGCGTCGATACGTACCTCGGGCACTGTGGGGCTCCTTGCGATGACAGAAAGTCTTTGCGAAGTCTAGCCGATCTGGCCAGGCCACTGACCGGGTCGCGCCAGCAAGCGGCGCGCTGGCGCACCGGCGCGGCCTGTGGCTCAGCTCTGGCCGTCGAACAGGCTGGTGACCGATCCGTCGCTGAAGACCTCGCTGATGGCGCGGGCGATCAGTGGCGCGATCGATAGAACGGTGAGCTTATCGAACCGCTTGTCGTTCGAGATCGGCAGGGTGTTAGTCACGATCACCTCGCTGACCCGCGAGTTCTTCAGCAGGTCGACGGCCTGGCCGGACAGCACGGCGTGAGTGGCGGTGACGATCACCTGGCTGGCGCCCTGCTCGAACAGCGTGTCCGCGGCCTTCACGATCGTCTGGCCGGTGTCGATCATGTCGTCGACCACGATGCAGGTCCGGCCCGCGACCTCGCCGACGACCTCCAGCACCCGCGCCTGGTTGGCGATGTCCGGGTCGCGGCGCTTGTGAATGATCGCCAGCGGGCAGCCAAGCCGGTCGGTCCACCGCTCACAGACGCGGACCCGGCCGGCGTCGGGAGCGACCACGGTCACCGACGAGACGTCGAGCTTGTCCTGGAGGTAGGAGGCCAGGATCGGGAGCGCGAACAGGTGGTCGACCGGCCCGTCAAAGAAGCCCTGGATCTGCGCCGTGTGCAGGTCGACCGCCATCAGCCGGTCGGCCCCGGCGGTGAGGAACAGGTCGGCCATCAACCGGGCGGAGATCGGCTCGCGGCCGCGGCTCTTCTTGTCCTGCCGGGCGTAACCGAAGAACGGCGCGACCACGGTGATGCGCTTGGCAGATGCCCGCTTGAGCGCGTCCACCATGATCAGCTGCTCCATGATCCACTGGTTGATCGGCGCGGTGTGGCTCTGCAGGACGAACGCGTCCGAGCCGCGCACCGACTCCAGGAACCGGACGAAGATCTCGCCGTTGGCGAATTCGAACGCCCTGGTGGGAGTCGGCTCGATGCCGAGGCACCCAGCGATCTCCTCGCCAAGCTCGGGGTAGCCGCGGCCGGAGAAAAGCATCAGCTTCCGCTCGCTCGGCGCGGTCATGCCGCTCACTGTTCAGCTCTCCTTGCGCTCCTGTGCAGCCTGGCCGACGAGGTGCGCGAACGGACCCACCGTCGCGCCGGCCTCGATGACCGTGGACTCACACACTGATTTCAGCACGGTTGCGCCGGCTCCGACATAGGCAGCGCGCAGCAGGCAGCCCGGCGCCGATGCTCGCGCCGGCCCCGACGAACGTATTGCTCTCCAGCTGAGTGCCAGGCCCGATCCGCACGCCGAGCTCAAGCTGCACATCCACGTCGATCCAGGTGCTCGCCGGATCAATGATGGTCACCCCGGACGCCATCCAGTGATGCAGCAGCCGCTCGTTCAGCACCCGCCGCGCCCTGGCCAGCTGCGCCTGGTCGTTGACGCCCTGCACCTCGTCGAAGTCCGCGCACAAGCTGGAACCCACCAGATGCCCGTCCGCGCCCGAGGATGGCCGGCACGTCGGTCAGGTATTCCTCACCGGCCGCGTTCGACGTCGGCAGCCGCTTGATCGCGTCGGCCAGGAGCGTCACCGTCGAACGCGAAGATGCCGGAGCTGATCTCGGTGATCGCGCGCTGCTGCGGGCTCGCGTCGGCCTGCTTCGACGATCCCGGTCACCTGGCCGGCCGCGTCCCTGATGATGCGGCCGTAACCGGTCGGATCCGGCGCTTGCGCCGTCAGCACGGTGACGGCCGCGCCGGATGCCTCGTGCGCCGCGGCCAGCTGCGACCAGCGTCTGCGCCGCGCAGCATGGGCGTGTCGGAGAACACGCACGATGACGGTTCCGTTCAGCGCGCCGGTGGACTCGATCACGGTCCGGACCGCGTGCCCGGTCCCCCACGAGCCGTTGCGCTCCTGCACCACGAGAGTCGCGTCGGGACAGTGCTCGGCCGCGTAGGTCGCGACCGGCCCGTGCGCGGCGCTGACGACCAGGATGGTTCGCTCAGCTTCGAGCTGGCCAGCCGCGGCCAGGACGTGCCCGAGCATCGCGCGCCCGCACACCTCGTTGAGCATCTTCGGGATGGCAGTCCGCATTCTGGTGCCCTCGCCCGCCGCCAGGATGATGACGGCAGCCGGACCGCTCGAACTCACTCGACTCGGCTCCTCGAGATCTTGCGCTGGCAAAGCTGGGCACTGCGAGCGAGCCGCCCTCAGGCCTTAGAGCGAGCCGCCCTCGACCTGGGCAGAATACCGCCCGGTTGCCGTAGCTTCGCCCGGCATGGGCGCGCCTCCGCACCCTATGCGATGGTATTCAATGTCAGGAGAAGTACGGCAAAATGCCGTCAGTTAGCGCATGCATAACGTGCGCTCGGCCACTGCTGCCCCCGTTCCCTCGCGGCGTCGGCCAGCCGCGCCCCGCGCGAAGACCCGGCCACATCCCCTTCTTCGCCCGGCTAGCCCTACCCAGGGAATGAGCAGCTCGACCGCACCCGGCGGCAATGGATTAGCGCCCGCTTTCGACTGTAGCCGCCGGTCCCGCGCCCGCCCCGCCTGCCGCGCCGTCGTCCGGCGGCGCTCCGCGCTCGGCCGGCCGAGCTCGGCTGACAATGCGGCACTCCGCCGCAGCCGAACTGGCTCCCGGTAGGCTATGGCGCGCAGCGTCAGCACCATTCCCGGGTCGTCTAATCTGGCAGGACCCAGATTTTGGTGTCTGGCAATGATGGTTCGAATCCTCTCCGGGAGCTAGTTCGCAGCGCGAATCCGCAGGTAGCGGGCTATAGGCCCAGGTCAGCGAATTGAACGTTCGCCGTGCCGCCATGGCCGCCGCCGCCCAGCCCTTCGATCTGCCGGTAGAGGTCCGTGCTGCGGCGAACGTCGATCATCAGGCAGCCGTGGTAGTCCGCCGCCGGTGTTCTTCCTGACCGTCTTCGGGTTGTGCCGCTTCAGGGTCGGCCGCCGGAACTGCTCAGCGGCCAAGGCCCGTGACGTCCTGCCAGAACTGCTGGGCCGCCGCCACATCGGCGCTCTCGTGAATGTGAGACGCGGCAGATCGAGCCGGTCGGCGGGCGACGCCCGGCTACGGCGAGGAACCTGAGGAAGAACAAGATCAGCCGCGGATCGCTGTTGACGAAGGTCACCCGATCGCGAGGCGCGTACGGCTTGCTCTTCGCGCCCTCGCACCAGTAAGCGATCGACACCGGCGATCGAGGATCTCGCGGTCGCTGAGCGCACCGATCTGCGCCGACGGCGGCCTCGACAGCCTCGCGCCGCGCGCCTCGCGGATCGTATCCGGCGCGCCTCGAAGTAGGCGCGCGGCGCCGTCGGCGTTGCGCCGGCGGCACTCGTCGTGGGACAGCCGTCCGGGCGCGGCAGGTCACGCACCCACAGCGAGACCGAGCCCTTGGAGACGCCGAGTTCGGCGGCGATCTCGTCGTAGGTACGGCCCTGCGCGCGCAACTCCCGCGCCTTCGCGTGCAGGTCGTCCTTGGCCCGCGGCGCGCAACGTCCAGGTCGGGCGGCGGCTCGCCGCGTAACGCCTTGCCGAGCGTCTCGTTGCTGCCGATGCCGAGGATGTCCTTGATCTCGGCGCGTGACTTGCCCGCTCGGCGGAGCGCGATTGCTTGCTCGCGGAGCTGTGGAAACCTCACTTTATCCGTCATATTCGAATGTTAGTACGAGGCTCTGACAGGCTCCCCCGGCCGGGCGCCCCCGGTCCGCCCTGGCTAGCCGAAGGTGAAGTCGTAGGCCTGGACGCCGGGCGAGACGGTCAGCACGAGCCTGCCGCTGCTCGAGGCGCTGCCCTGGAAGAGGGTGTAGAGCTTCGGCACCCCGGTCACGTTGATCGTCTTCGTCAGACGGCCGTTGACGGTCACGCCGACCGTCCCGTGCCCGCCGAGCACCAGGTAGATGTCCTGGGCGACGAAGCCGAGCTCTAGCTCGGCGGCCGGGCCGGCGGTGGCCTCCTGCGCGTGGTCGGTCCAGGTCCCGGACAGGCCCATGGCCGCCCAGCGGCAGCGACTTCGGGAAGTGGTACGGGGCGGCCGCGTTCGGGACGACGTTGCTGCCGCCCGGCGCGAGGTACTGCAGCTGGTCGTAGCCGATGTAGGTCTCCGGGCTCATCTCGCCGGTGGGCGTCAGGTCGGGCACGTCCGTCGCGGCAGGCAGCGCCACCCCCGGGTGAGCGGCGGTCAGCAGCTGGCGGATCAGCTGCTCGGTGCCCGCGTAGTCACCCTCGCCGAAGTGCACGTGCCGGACGTCGCCCTGGGCGTCGATCAGGTAGTCAGCGGGCCAGTACTCGTTGTCGTACGCGTTCCAGGTGGCGTAGTCGTCGTCGATCGCGACCGGGTAGTGCACGCCGAGGGCCGCGGCCTGCGCTCCGGACGTTCGACACCACGTGCTCGAAAGCGAACTCCGGGGTGTGCACGCCCACCACGACGAAGCCGTCCTTGGCGTACTCCCGGTACCAGGCCTCGACGTGCGGCAGCGTCCGCTGGCAGTTGATGCAGGAGTAGGTCCAGAAGTCGACGAGCACGACCTTGCCGCGCAGCGCCGCCATTGTCAGCGGCTTGCCGCCGGGAGTGTTCAGCCAGGCGGTGATGCCGCTGAAGTTCGGAGCCGGCCCGCAGTCGATGAGCGTGGTGGCGTTCGAGTTGCACTTGGTCAGCGAGGTGGCGTGCACGCCGGTCAGGCGCGTCGAGCTGGTTGCGCACCGTCGCGAGCCCTGCAGCGCGGTCGCGTAGCCCGGCACGTCGCGCTGCAGGCCCTGGAAGGCGTTGAGCGCGATCGCGACCGCCATCACGATCAGGACCGCGCCGCCGCCGAGCCGGACCTGCGGGGCGTGCCGCCGCAGCGCGCTGACCCGCCGCGACAGCTGGCCGCCGGCCAGCGCGACCGCGAGCAGCGGCACGGCGGTGCCGACAGCGAACGCGGCCGTGACGAAGACGGCGGTCAGCCCGACCCGGTGGGTCGCGCCGACGACCGTGATCGCGGCGAGGACCGGGCCCGCGCAGGGCACGTACAGCACGCCGAGCGCCAGCCCGAGGACAAAGCCGCCGCGCACTCGGTCGCGTGGCCCCGACCCGGGCGAACGGGCGCTCAAGCAAGGCGCCAAGGGGCGGGATCAGGTAGCCGAGGCCCGACGATGATCAGCAGCGCGATCCCGGCGTCGCGGAGCGAGTCCGCCGGGAGGTGCAGCAGCGAGATGATTTCCGAACCGGCCAGGATCAGCGCGCTGAAGCTCAGGGCGAGGCCTATCGACGACCGGCGACCGGACGCGGCGATCGCGCGCTGCGGTCGGCCGGCCCTGAGCGCCCTGCGCAGCGCAGCGTCGGTCGCGCCAGCGACGAGCACCACCGGGAGCACCGGCAGGATGCACGGCGAGACGCCAGCCAGGAACCCGGCGACGAGTCCGATGAGCACCAGCCCGATCACGCGGCCACCCTTGCCACCATCACCCTCGCGCCTCCGGCTTGCACGTCAGTAATTCGTCGCCGGCGACCCGTCAGCTTGGTTCCGGCGCACTCCCGGCGCCCTCCCGGCGCAGCACCGGCCGCTGGCGACGAACCGGCGGCCACCCTCCGGCAGACCCCACGTACCGCCCGAAATCGCATACCCCGGCCGAGCCGGGTAGGGGCTATCGCACGATCCATGACCTGCGACGCCCCGGACCGCAGCTGAAGGCGCCGGACCCCCGTTGTTTGATGGGCCGCCAGTAAAAGTTTGTCAGCCAGTTGCGCAACTTACGGTCTCGTAGGTTACGGTTACGTAAGCGTATTCTGCATCGGGCCCCTGCAAACGGTAGTGCGGAGCGTCATCTCACCACCAACCCGGTACGAGTGCCAGGCGAGGATTCGATGACCACAGTCACTGACACCACAACCGCACCAGCAGCCCCGCGCCGTCGCCCGCTGAGCGACCTGCAGCGAAGACGCCGAAGGGGATCGCAGAAAAGGTCCTCGTCGCGCGTCTTCGTGGCCATTCCGATGGTCGCGCTGATCGCCGCTATCCCGCTGGCCTGGGGCTGGGGTCTTGGCTGGCACGACGTGATCATCGCGATCGGCTTCTACTACTTCACCGGCCTCGGCATCAGCATCGGTTTCCACCGCTACTTCACGCACGGCTCGTTCAAGGCCAAGGAGCCGCTGCGGCTCCTGCTGGCGATCGCCGGCTCGATGGCGATCGAAGGCCCCGTCCTGACCTGGGTCGCCGACCATCGCAGGCACCACAAGTACAGCGACCGGGAGGGCGACCCGCACTCGCCGTGGCGGTTCGGCGACGACTGGAAGGCGCTCGCCAAGGGCCTGGCCTGGGCGCACATCGGCTGGCTGTTCGACAACAACCACACCTCGCGCGAGAAGTTCTGCCCTGATCTGCTGGCCGACAAGCGGATCTCCAGGATCTCCGGTCTCTTCCCGGCCTGGTGGCGGTCTCGCTGCTGGGACCGCCGCTCATCGGCGGCCTGTGGTCCTGGTCCTGGCAGGGCGCGGTGACGGCGTTCTTCTGGGCCAGCCTGGTACGGGTGGCGTTCCTGCACCACGTGACGTGGTCGATCAACTCGATCTGCCACACGTTCGGCAAGGAGGAGTTCGAGGTCAGGGACAAGTCGCAGGAACGTCAACTGGCTGGCGATCCTGTCGTTCGGCGAGTCCTGGCACAACCTGCACCACGCCGACCCGACCTGCGCGCGGCACGGCGCGCTGCGCGGCCAGATCGACACCGCGGCGCGGCTCATCTGGTTCTTCGAGAAGGCCGGCTGGGCATACGACGTGCGCTGGCCGGAAGAGAACGGCTCAGCCCGCGGCAGACGCGCATCCGGCGGCTGGGCGCGATGACGCGACGGCCGAACCGGAGCCGATTCGCCGGGCGCAAGTCGTGACCGACATTATGGGGTCGTGACCAATCAGTCCTCAGCCGCCGGCCGGCGGCGAATGACCGGCAAGGAACGCCGGGCCCAGCTGCTCGACATCGGCCGGCGCCTGTTCGCCGAGCGCGGCCTGGACGGCACCTCCATCGAGGAGATCGCCGCCCAGGCCGGCGTGTCGAAGCCGGTGGTCTACGAGCACTTCGGCGGCAAGGAGGGCCTGTACGCGGTCGTGGTCGACCGCGAGGTCGAGCGGTTCCTCGACGATGGCGACCACGCTTGCTCGAGGGCGAGGACACGATGGCCAAGTTCGAGATGGCCGCGGTCGAACTGCTGCGCTACATCCAGAGCAACTCCGACGGGTTCCGCATCCTGGTCCGCGACTCGAACCCGACGTCCGGTTCCGGCACGTTCGCCAGCCTGATGGGCGATATCGCCAGCCAGGTCGAGCACCTGCTCGGCGACGTGCTCAAGAAGCGCGGCTACGACCCGCGGCTCGCGCCCATCTACGCCCAGATGCTGGTCGGCATGGTCGCCTCCGCGGGCCAATGGTGGCTGGACGAGCGAAAGCCCAAGCTGGAGGAGATGGCGGCGCACCTGGTGAACCTCGCCTGGAACGGGCTTGTCCGCGCTGGACCCAAAGCCACGGCTCTCGGCCGAGGCGCTGGAGCCGGATACGCGAGTCCGCGCCGGCCAGCCAGGTAGCGCCCGTCGGGCAGCCAGTCAGCGGCTGGTGCGCGACGACGAACACGCGCCGGAACGGCAGCACCGTCCCGTAGCTCGTGGCCGGGTACGCGTCGCGCACTCGCTCGCTGTACTCCGCCAGGAACGTCGTCCGCGTCCTGCGGGCCGAGTTCACCGAACACCGGCCGCAGGCCGGTGCCCTTGTACCACTCGGTCACCGGGTCGGGGCCGGTGAGCACGTGCAGGTAGGTCGTCTCCCACGCGTCGACCGCGAGGCCCGAGCCCGGCCAGCACGTCGAGGTAGTCCTCGGGATCGGCGGCCTGCCGGTTCAGCCGGACCCCCGCCAGCTTGTCCCGCCACCGGGCTGAGCCGGCGAGGCCGCGCAGGATCGCGTGGCTCGGCTGGTCGAAGTTGCCAGGCAGCTGGAACGCGATCCAGCCGCCCTCCGCCAGCGCAGGACACCCAGCGCGGCAGCAAGTCCAGGTGACCCGGCACCCACTGCAGGACGGCGTTGGAGACGATCACGTCCACTGGCGCGGCCGGGCTCCCAGTCGGCCACGTCCGCGACGGCGGAACGACAGCCGGTCAGCCGCGGTGGCGTCCGGGCCCGGACAGCCCGGCGCGCATCTGCTCGGCTGCGATGATCATCTCGGCGGAGGAGTCGACGCCGTCCACCTGGGCCGGCGGGCCAGCGGCGGCCAGCCGGCGGTCAGCTGACCCGGACCACAGCCGAGGTCGACGACGTAGCCGGGTGCGACGGCGCCGATCCGGCCGGTCAGGTCGAAGAACGGCCGCGATCGCTCGTCCGCGAAGCTCAGATACTGGGCCGGATCCCACATGGCCGCACTCCAATTTCTCTCGACATCAAGATATTCGGCCTCTTGTCTACTCTCTGTCGAAGTCTTGATGTCAAGAGATATGCTGCGTGCCATGACATCCAATGCCCGGGGCGGCACACCCGGCCCCGGCGTCGCCAGTCAGCGATGAGGTCGATGACATCGTCGCCCGCTGGCGGCGAGAACGACCCGACCTGGACGTAACCCCGCTGGAGGTGCTCAGCCGGGTGTCGCGGCTGGCCAAGCACCTCGACCGGGCCAGGCGGGCCGCGTTCGCGGCACACGGGCTGGAAGCCTGGGAGTTCGACGTGCTGTCCGCGCTGCGCCGGCAAGGCGAGCCCTATCAGCTCAGCCCGGGCGCGCTGCTGCGCTCGACGCTCGTCACGTCCGGCACGATGACCAACAGGGTCGACCGGCTGGCCGCGGCGGGCCTAGTGCGCCGGGACAAGGACCCGCAGGACAAGCGCGGCGTGCTGGTGCAGCTCACCGACGCGGGCAAGGCCACGGTCGACGCGGCGATGTCCAGCCTGCTGGACCGGGAGCGGGAACTGCTCGACGGCCTGGACCGCAGGCAGCAGTCGGATCTGGCCGCGCTGCTGCGGGTCCTGCTCGCGCCGTTCGACGCGGCCGGGGCGGAGCCCGGCCCGCGCGCCCGCCGGGTAGCGGCGGTCGGGGGCGCACCCGGTACATCGCGGCGGCCGGGTGTCCGGGGCAATGCGTCTGGATTAAGCACCAGCTCTGCTGGGGCATGCTGGACAGGGTGCGGACGACGCGGATGCTCATCGGCATCGCGACCGCAAGCGTGCTGGCGCTGGCGGCCGGATGCAGCAACAGCAGCGCGCCGAAGTCACACCAGCCACCGCCGTTGCTGCCAGGCCCGCGGTTCTACCTGTCCCTCGGTGATTCGCTCTCGCAGGGCGTCCAGCCATCGGTACTCGGTCAGAGCCACCCCACGATCGGCGGCTACCCGAACAAGCTCTACGCGGTGCTGAGCACCAAGCAGCCCGGACTGGCGGCTGACCAAGCTCGGCTGCTCCGGCGAGACGACGCGCACCATGATCCGAGGGGGGACCTGCCACTACGCCGAGGGCTCGCAGCTCGCGCAAGCGAAGACGTTCCTGCGCGCGCACCGCGGCCACGTAGGACTGATCACGATCGACATCGGCGCCAACGACCCGAACAACTGCATCATCGGCTCGGTGCCTGCCAGCAAGATCGTCAGTTGCATGGGCACCAGCATTAAGGGCACCCAGGCGGACCTGCACAAGATCATGGGCGGCCTGCGCACGGCCGCGGGCCGGGGCGTGCCGATCATCGCGATGAGCTACTACGTGCCCGAGCTGGCCGGCTGGCTGGACGGCCTCACCGGCAAGGAGATCGCGGTGCTGACCGAGCGCCTGGTCAGCGGCTACAACAAGATCCTCAACGGGATCTACCGGCACTACGGCGCGCGTGTGGCCAACGTCTTCGGCGCGTTCCACAGCGCGGACTTCACTGACAAGGTCAAGCTGCCCGGCTTCGGGGTCCTGCCCAGGAACGTGGCCGCGATCTGCGAGTACACGTGGGCCTGCGCGCGGTGGCCGCAGGGCCCGAACGAGCACGCCAACGATCTCGGCTACGGCGTGATCGCGCTGGCGTTTCTGCTCGCCGACCCCGAGCTGTCCGGCTAGCCAGCTTTCTGGCTAGCACAGCTAGCCCAGCTGCCGGGCCTGACCCAGTCGCCGGCCTGCTCAGCCGTCGATCTCCGCGGCCACCAGCAGCCAGCGTTCCTCTAGCGCGCTGCGCTCCTCCTCGACCCCGCGCAGATGCGCGCCAAGCTCCAGCAGCCGCTCGTAGTCAGACCCGCTGGCGGCCAGCTCGGCGGACAGCCTGGCTTCCTCGTCGGTCAGCCGGGAGATCTGCCGCTCAAGCCGGGTCAGCTCTTTTTGCCCGGCGCGCTGCTGGGCCGCCGACACCTTGACGTCGTCAGTTCGGGCCGGCGGGCTCGTGCGCGCCGCGTCGTACAGCTGAGCGTCCCGCTGCTTCGACCGGACGCTGAGGTATTCGTCGACGCCTCCGGGCAGGAACTTCAGGTCTGCCCCAGTCAGGGCCAGCACCCTGTCGGTGACCCGCTCCAGGAAGTACCGGTCGTGGCTGACCACGACGATCGACCCCGGCCACCCGTCCAGCAGGTCTTCCAGCTCAGTCAGCGTGTCGATGTCGAGGTCGTTGGTGGGCTCGTCCAGGAGCAGCACGTTGGGCTCCGCCAGGAGCTGCAGCATCAGCTGCAGCCGGCGCCGCTCCCCGCCGGACAAGTCACCGACCCTGGTCCACTGCCGGTTCCCCGGCAGGCCCAGTCGGTCGAGCAGCTGGCTGACCGACAGCTCGCGCTTGCCGATCTGCGCGGTGTTGCGGATCTGCTCGGCGGCCTCCAGCACGCGCAGGTCCGGATCGACCGGCGTCGGCTCCTGGGTCAGGTAACCCAGCCGCACCGTCGACCCGGTGACGACGTGGCCGGCGGTGCGGACCGGCCCCTCCTCGGGGACGGGCAGCGTCCCTGCCAGCAGCCCTAGCAGTGTCGTCTTGCCGGTGCCGTTGACGCCGACGACGCCGATGCGGTCACCCGGGCCGAGCTGCCAGGTCACGTCCGCCAGCAGCACGCGATCCCCGGCCGCCGCGGTCACGTCCTCGAGCTCGATCACGGTTTTGCCGAGCCGGGCCGCGGCCAGCCGGTGCAGTTCGACCCCGTCCCGCGGCGGCGGCTCGTCCGCGATCAGCGCGGTGGCCGCTTCGATCCGGAACTTCGGCTTGCTCGTCCGGGCCGGCGGCCCGCGCCGTAGCCAGGCCAGCTCCTTGCGCAGCAGGTTGCGGCGCCTCGCGTCGATGGCCGCGGTGATCCGGGCCCGCTCGGCCCGGGCGAGCACGTAGGCGGAGTAGCCGCCGTCGTAGGAGTGCACTTGCCCGCCGGCCACCTCCCACGTCTCCTCGGTGGTCTCGTCCAGGAACCAGCGGTCGTGCGTCACCACCACGTACGTCCCGGCGGACTCGCGCAGGTATCCGGCCAGCCAGCTGATCGCCTCGATATCCAGGTGGTTGGTCGGCTCGTCCAGCAGCAGCAGGTCATAGCTGCGGATCAGCAACGCCGCGAGTGCGGTGCGCCTGCGTTCCCCGCCGGAAAGCTGGCGCACCGGCGCACCCAGGTCGATGTCGCCGAGCAGGGCCTCGATCACCGACCGGCTGCGCGCGTCGGCGGCCCATTCGTGCTCGGGCAGCGAGCCGAACACCGCCTGCCCGACCGTTCCGGCGAGCTGCTCGGCCTGGGCCAGGTGGCCGATGGTGGTGTCCCGCGCCCTGGTCGACCGGCCCGAGTCCAGGTCAGCGGTGCCGGCGAGAGCGGCCAGCAGCGTGGTCTTCCCCGCGCCGTTGCGGCCCACGACGCCGATGCGCTGGCCCGCGGCGACGCCCAGCGAGACCCGGTCGAGCAGGACGTGCTCGTGATAGGCCTTCGACACCTGCTCGAGGTTGACCAGATTCACGACATCGCGTCCTGGCGCAGGACCGCCGCGCCCGGCGCGGGCCCGCTGGCCCTGGCCACGGCCCGGCATACCCCGGCCCCGGTCAGCGACACCGCGATCTCGCGCGCGTGCGCCGCGCTCTTCGCCAGGAACGCGCACGTCGGCCCCGACCCGGACACGATCGCGCCGAGGGCGCCGAACTCCCGGCCGGCCGCGAGCGTCCGGCGCAGATCCGGTTGCAGCGACAGCGCGGCCGGCTGCAGGTCGTTACTCAGCTGCGGCCCGACGGCGGTGGCGTCGCCGGACCGCAGCGCCGTCATCAGCGCGGTGCTCAGCTGTGGCTCGACGGACGGGCCGGACTCGCCGGTGCCCTTGCCTGAGCCGCCCGTGCTTGAACCGCCCGTGCTTGGATCGACAGCGCGGGCCGCCCGCAGCCGGTCGCAGGTCGCGTACACCTCGGGCGTGGACAAACCGTGTGGCTGAAGGCCAGCGCCCAGTGATAGGCGCCAGAAACCAGCGCCGTCGTCAGCTCCTCGCCCCGGCCGCGTCCGACCGCGGTGCCGCCCGCCAGCGTGAACGGGACGTCGCTGCCCAGTCCGCGCGCCGATCTCGGCCAGCTCCGCCCCGGTCAGCCCGGTCCGCCAGAGCTCGTTGCAAGCCACCAGCGTCGCCGCCGCGTCGGCGCTGCCCCCGGCCAGCCCGGCGGCCGCCGGGATGCGCTTGCGGATGTCGATGTGGACCGCCGCGTCCCGGTCCGCCAGCCCGGCCGCCGCGGCGAGCGCGAGCGCGGCCTGCCAGGCGAGGTTGGTGTGATCCGCGGGCACGGTCGCCGCGTCCTCGCCGCGCACCTTGATGGACGTGCGGGTCGAGGGCGAGACGGTGACCTCGTCGAAGAGGGAGACCGCGTGGTACACGGTGACGAGCGAGTGGAACCCATCCGGGCGCGCGGGACCGACCGCGAGCTGGAGATTCACCTTCGCCGGCGCGCGGGCGGTGACGGCAGCGGCCGATTCGTATTCGGAGGTCACGATCTGATCATCGTATGTGGGCGGTGCTTCCCGCTCGCCCGCCTGGGCGCCCTTTCGGCGGCGTCTTCCCTCGTCGCAAACACCGCTCCTCAGTCCAGACGCCGCCTGCACCCACGCGACTCGCTCCGAGAGCCCGGTGCCAGTGTCACAGTCGACGCTGGTGCCCGGAGCGGATCGCTCCGGGGCGCCGGTCAGCCCGCCTTGGGAGCGGCGGCGATGCGGGCGAACTCCGCGATGCCCAGCGCCTCGCCGCGCAGCGCCGGGTCGACCCCGGCCGACCGCAGGATCTGCTCCGCGGCGACGGGCGAGCCCGCCCAGTTCGCCAGCGCCGACCGGAGCGTCTTGCGGCGCTGCGAGAACGCGGCGTCGATCACCGCGAACACCGCCTCCCGGCTGGCCCCGGCTTCTCCCGGCCGCATCCGGTCCGCCGGGGCCGTGCCGGACGAGCTCGACCAGGCCAGAGTCGACCCTGGGCACCGGCCAGAACACCGCGCGCGGCACCGAGCCGGCCCGGCGGGCGGTACCGAACCAGGCCAGCTTCGCGGACGGGATGCCGTAGACCCGGCTGCCCGGCGGCGCGCACATCCGGTCCGCGACCTCGGCCTGCACCATGACGAGGGCGCGCGCCACCGACGGCACGGTGGCCAGCAGATGCAGCACGACCGGGACCGCGACGTTGTACGGCAAGTTCGCGACCAGCGCGGTCGGCGGCGGGCCGGGCAGATCCGTGACCCTGACGGCGTCCGCGGTCACGACGTCGAGCTTGGCCGCCAGGGCCGGCGCGCGCTCGGCCACCGTCAGCGGCAGCTGCGCCGCGAGTGCCGGGTCGACCTCGATCGCCAGCACCCGGCCGGCCGCGTCCAGCAGCGGCAGCGTCAGCGAGCCGAAGCCGGGCCCGACCTCCAGCACCACGTCCTGCGGGCCGACCCTGGCCAGCGCCGTGATCCTGGTCACCGTGCCCGCATCGACGACGAAGTTCTGCCCGAGCCGCTTGGCGGGCTGGACGCCGAGCCTGGCCGCCAGCTCCCGGATCTCGGTCGGGCCCAGCAGCTGGGCCGCGCCGAGCGACGCGCCGCCGGGGCTCAGGCTGGTCACCCGCCCGGCGGCGGGGCCGGCTGTGGTGGGGCCGCCTGTGATGGGCCCGCCTGTGGTGGGCCCGCCTGTGGTGGGCCCGCCTGTGGTGGGCCGAAGCCGCCGAACAGGCGCTCTCCGGTCGCCTCGAGCACCGCGCACAGCTTGGCGACGTCCATCTGCCGGGCCGCGGCGATCGCCCGGATGGTGCTGGCGACCTGGGCCGGGGCGTTGGCCCGGCCCCGGTTCGGCACCGGGGTGAGGAACGGAGCGTCGGTCTCGGCCAGGATCAGCTCGGCCGGGACGGCGGCGGCCGCGGCGCGCAGCCCGGCCGCGTTCTGGAATGTCACGGTGCCCGGCGAAGCTGAGCACGTAGCCCGCCTCGGCGCAGCGCGCGGCCAGCTCGGCGTCACCCGAGTAGCAGTGGAAGATCACCTGCTCTGGCGGCCCATCCGCGGCCAGGATCGACAGCACGTCCTCGTGCGCGTCCCGGTCGTGAATCATCAGCGGCTTGCCGGTCTGCTTCGCGATGTCGATGTGCGCGCGGAACCACTCGCGCTGGACCTCTGGCCCGGCGTTGTCGCGGTAGTAGTCCAGGCCGGTCTCGCCGACGGCCCGGACCTGCGGCAGCGCGGCCAGGCGCGCGATCTCGGCCAGCACCCCCGCGCGCCCGGCCGGGTCGCGCTCGGCACTCGCGGTCTCGTTCGGGTGAATCGCGACGGCGGCGAGCACCTCGTCAAACGCCGCCGCGCAGTCCGCGGACCAGCGCGCGGACGGGATGTCGCAGCCCACGGTGACGACCCCGGTGATGCCCGCCGCGCGCGCCTCCGCCAGCACGTCACTGACCGGCAGGTCGATCATGTCCAGGTGGCAGTGGCTGTCGAACGCCGTGCCCGGCAGCGGCTCGGGCGCCGGGGCGTGCGGCTTGCCGATGCCCGCGCCCGGCCCGAACCCGGCCCCGGGCTGAGGCCGACCGGTGGCCTCCGTCACGCGCCCCCCAGCCTGGCCAGCTCCTCGTCGATCACGCTGGCATCCAGCTTCGTGAACAGCGGGGCCGGCGCCGCCCAGCGGCGTGCCCGGCCGGATCGGCGCCGACTCCCAGCGCGCCGCGGCGGCGGCGTAGTCCCCGGTGATGACCGGGTAGGCGGGCCCGTCGTCCTCGGTGACCTCTTCGATCCTGGGCATGCCGGACCACGGCCCGGTGCCGCCGAGCATCTCGTGCACTTTCTGCGAGGACCTGCGGCAGGAACGGGGTCAGCAGCGTCTTGCCGTCGTCCACCAGCTGGAGGGCGACGTGGCAGATCGTGCGGGTGCGCTCCGGGTCGGACTCGCGCAGCTTCCACGGGGCCTCGTCGGACAGGTACTTGTTCGCTTCCGCCAGGGTCCGCATGATCTCGGTGCTCGCGGCCTTGAACCGGCACCGGCGGAGCGACTCACCGACGGTCCCGAAGGCCGCGCGGGAGCGCGCCAGGAGCGCCTGGTCGCCCTCAGTCAGCGAGCCGGGCGGCGGGATCTCGCCGATGTTGCGGGCAGCGAACGAGACGGTGCGGTTGACCAGGTTGCCCCAGTTGGCGACCAGCTCGTCGTTGTTGCGGCGGACGAACTCGCTCCAGGTGAAGTCCGTGTCCTGGCTCTCCGGCCCGGCCACCGCGACGTAGTAGCGCAGCGCGTCGACGTCGTAGCGGGCAAGGAAGTCGCGCACGTAGATGACGACCGACCTGGACGAGGAGAACTTCTTGCCTTCCATGGTCAGGAACTCGCTGGAGACCACTTCCGCGGGCAGGTCCAGCCCGCCGAGCGAGCCCGGCGTGCCGCCCTTGGCGCCGCGGCCGTTGTAGCCCAGCAGCATCGCGGGCCAGATCTCGGCGTGGAAGACGATGTTGTCCTTGCCCATGAAGTAGTAGCCCTCGGCGTCGGGTGACTGCCAGAAGGCCCGCCACGCGTCCGGGTCGCCGTTGCGACGGGCCCACTCGATGGACGCGGACAGGTAGCCGACGACCGCGTCGAACCACACATAGATGCGCTTGTCGGGCACATCGCGCCAGCCATCGAGCGGAATCGGCACGCCCCAGTCGAGATCCCGTGTGATCGCCCGCGGCTGCAGGTCGCCGAGCAGGTTCAGCGAGAACTTCAGCACGTTCGGCCGCCACTGCCCGCTCTTGCTCTGCAGCCAGGTGCCGAGCGCGTCGGCGAACGCGGGCAGGTCGAGGAAGAACTGCTCGGTCTCGACGAACGCCGGCGTCTCGCCGTTGATCCTCGACCGCGGGTTGATGAGGTCGATCGGGTCCAGCTGGTTGCCGCAGTTGTCGCACTGGTCGCCGCGCGCGCCGTCGTAACCGCAGATCGGGCACGTGCCCTCGATGTAGCGGTCCGGCAGCGTCCGGCCGGTGGAGGGCGACACGGCGCCGAGCGACTTGCGCGGGAAGATGTAGCCGTTCTGGTACAGGCCGGTGAACATGTCCTGCACGACCGAGTAGTGATTGCGCGTGGTCGTGCGCGTGAACAGGTCGTACGACATGTCGAGGCCGTGCAGGTCCGCCGCGATCACCCGGTTGTAGCGGTCGGCGAGTTCGCGCGCGGTCACGCCCTCGGCGTCGGCCTGGACCTGGATCGGGCGTGCCGTGCTCGTCCGTGCCGCTGACCATCAGGACCGGGTTACCGGACATTCGCTGGAACCGGGCGAACATGTCGCACGGCAGCCCGAACCCGGATACGTGGCCGATGTGCCGGGGGCCGTTGGCGTACGGCCACGCTGGCGCGGCGAGAATGTGACGGCTGGTCATACAGCCAGCCTAGGGGAAGGGCGGGCAGCCTCGGGCAGCCAGGCCAGCCCGGGCAAGCCGGTCCGCGGTAGGCCGGTCAGCCCCAGGTGACGTGCATGTCTGCCGACCAGGATTTCAGCAGGTCTGGGTCGCCCGCGACGCCGACGCCGCCGGCCGGCGGCCGAGGACCGGTTCCACAACAGCAGGTAGACGTCCGACGACGGCCCGGTCACGGTGGTGTCGGCTCGCGCGTGCGCGACACCACCGCGCTCGACGGCCGCCGATCCTGCGCGCCGTCCGCCGTGAGCGTCAGCAGCCACGTCGCGGCCGCGTCGGCGGCGACGACGCGCAGGGTCCGCTGCCCGGCCGGCGGGTCGGCCAGGCCGCGGCCGAAGAACCCCATGATCAGCTCGTCGATCCCGTCGGCGGCGAACTCGACCGGGAAGGGTGTCACGGCGCCCGCCGCGAGCTGGGCGTCGGCCCGGTGAATCGCCGTCTCGTGCGCCTGCCTGCGGGCCCAGAACGCCCGCGGCGACGGGGCCGGCAAGAAGGTCCAGCACTGCACGGCCGGGTCGGCCGTCCGCAGCGTCCGGGCCAGCGACTGGCAGCCGATCGGTGAACCAGCCCAGCAGTTCGTCATCCGGCGGCCCAGCCGCGAGGACCTCGGCTTCGGACAGATCCTCCACCGGCGCGGCGAGCTGCTGGCCGACGAAGCTCGCCGCCCACCGGTGCACGTAGCCCTGATGCTTGAGCAGGTCGCGAACCTGCCACGGGGCACAACTGGGCACGACGGCCGGCCAGGCCTGACTGCTCGCGCCGCCGCGGCCATCAGCTCGCCGTCTCGCTCGATAGCGGCGATGTGCTGGCTAATCTCCATGGCGGAATCGTGCCAGCCGGCACTGTCAGTCCGCGGTCCGCGGCCCGCGGACGACCTCGTTGTACAGGTCTCGCCGGGCGAGACCGGACTCGGCGGCCACTTCGGCGATGGCGTCCCGGCGCTGGCGCACCGTCCGCGACCCGCGCCGCCACCAGCGCGATCGCGTCGGCCATCGAGATCGCCGGGGCGGCCGGCGCGCACCGTCGATGACCAAAGTGATCTCACCCAGCGTTCCCTCCCTGTACGGCTTCGGCCAGCTCGCCCAGCGGGCCGCGCAGGACCTGCTCGTGCGTCTTGGTCAGCTCCCGGCAGATGGCCGCCCGCCGGCCCGGGCCCGAAGGCGGCGGCGAGCTCGGTCAGCGTGGCCGTCACCCGTCGCGGCGACTCGAAGAGCACCAGCGTGCGGCGCTCGGTCGCCAGCTCGGCCAGCCGCCGCGCCCGGTCGCCGGCCTTGCGCGGCAGGAAGCCCTCGAACACGAACCGGTCGCACGGCAGCCCGGAGATGATCAGCGCGGTGGTGACCGCCGACGGCCCGGGCAGCACCGTGACGGGCAGCCCGGCCGCGGCGGCCGCGGCCACCAGCCGGTAGCCGGGGTCGCTGATCCCCGGCAGGCCGGCGTCGGTCACCAGCAGTACGTCGCGGCCAGCCGTGCAGCTCGGCCACCAGCGCCGGGGCACGCCGGCGATTCGATGTCGTCGTAGTTGGAGACGATCCGCGCGGCCAGCCGGATGCCGAGCGCCGTCGCCAGCCTGCGCACCCGGCGGGTGTCCTCGGCCGCGATGACGGGCGAGTCCCGCAGAGCCGTCCGCAGCCGCTCGGACGCGTCCTGCGGCTGGCCGATAGGAACGGCGGCGACGATCAGCCGTCCCGGCCCCTGCAATAGGCGGATAAGCTGGGCGTACGTCGGCGTGAGCTTCCATTTCCAGGTCCAGGCTAGTCGCGTCCGCCTCTAACATGGCAGTCGATGAACGCATATGAAAGCGCTCCGCCGACCGAGCTGGCCGAGGCCGAGCCGAGCGCCCCGCTGCACGCCGCCAGGCGGACCGCGTCTGGACTGCTCGGCGCGTCTGTCGGGCTCGGCAGTACGTTCTGGGGCTGGGCTGGCCCGACGCTGATCATGCTGTTCGGCGGGTTCATCAGGTTCTACCGGCTGTGCAAGCCCAACGCGGTCGTGTTCGACGAGACCTACTACGTGCCGGACGCCAACTCGATCCTGCGCCACGGCGTCGAGCTGAACCACGTCAAGAACGTCAACTCGCTGCTGCTGCACGGCAACCCGAACTTCCTGCTCAAGACCGGCGAGGTCGTCGCGCACCCGCCGCTCGGCAAGATCATGATGGCGGTGGGCCAGTGGACGTTCGGGCTGACCCCGTTCGGCTGGCGGTTCACGGTCGCGGTCATCGGCACCGTGTCGATCCTGATGACGGCCAGGATCGCCCGCCGCATGACCGGGTCGACGATGCTCGGCTGCGTCGCGGGCCTGCTGCTCGCGCTGGACGGGCTGGAGACTCGTGCTCAGCCGGACCGCGATCCTGGACATCATTCCTGATGTTCTGGGTGCTGGCGGCGTTCGGCCTGCTGGTGATCGACCGGGACCAGGTGCAGGCGCGGCTGGCCGGACCGCCGCCGAGCATGCGGCCGGACCGTATCCGGAGGACGGGCCGCAGCTCGGCGTCCGGTGGCTGCGGGTCGCCGCCGGGTTGTGCCTGGGCGCCGCCGTGCGCCACCAAGTGGACCGGCATCTGGTACCTGTTCGCGTTCGCCGGGCTGGCCCTGACCTGGGACCTCGGCGCCCGCCGGGCGGCCGGGTTCGAGCCGCTGGCTGCCGAGCGGGCTGCGCCGGGATGGCTGGTGGCTGCCGGTCTGGTTCGGGCTGGCGCCGCTCGTGGTCTACGTGGCGTCCTGGACCGGCTGGTTCTTCAACTCCAGCGGTTACGACCGGGACTGGGCGCAACAGCACGGCAACCACACGCCGATCTGGTCCACGATCGACTCATGGTGGCAGTACAACCACTGGATGCTCCAGTTCGGGCTCGGCCTGACGCACCAGGACCAGTCCTATAAGTCGAACCCGGTCGGCTGGCTGGTGCTCGCCCGGCCGATCTCGTTCTACTGGGCCGAGCGCCGACCTGCACGTCGAAGCGGCGGGTGCGCGTCCGAGGTGCTCGCCATCGGCACCCCGCTGATCTGGTGGGGCGGCGCGCTGGCGCTGCTGTTCTGCCTGAACTGGTGGGTCATCGGGCTGATCGGCGACCTGATCTTCAAGCGGGCGGCGACGCGGGACTGGCGGGCAGGCGCGGTGCTGCTGGGCGTCGCCGTGCGGCTGGCTGCCCTGGATCTGGTTCGCCTGGCACGACAACCGGACCGAGTTCTACTACTACGCGGTCGTCTTCGATCCCGTTCCTGGTGATCGCGATCACGCTCTGCCTCGGCCTGATCATCGGTCCGGCCCGAGCCGGGCCCGGGCGGCGCGCGGTCGGGCTCGATCGCTGGCCGGCGGCTACCTGGTCGCGGTGCTGCTGAACCTTGCCTACCTTTACCCGATCCTGACCGCCGAGGTGATCCCGTACTCGGCCTGGCTGTCCCGGATGTGGTTCCGTCGCTGGATCTAGCGGCCCGTTAAGCACCTTTTTGCCCGACCAGGGATCGCTGCAATGCTCGGGCATATCCGTCCTTACCTGCGGCAGCTCCGCTGCGTAGCGGCTCTGTTACCCAGATCACGCATCCAGTTACCGGCGGGTTACGTCCTAGGTGTGTCGCCTTCCCCCCGAGAGGAGCACACCAGATGTTGCAGCGGATAGACACGATGCCGGACCGTGACGAGCGATTCGAGCAGGACGTCGTCCCGTTCATGAGCCAGCTCTACCCGGCGGCGCTCCGGATGACGCAGGAACCACAGCGACGCCGAGGACCTGGTCCAGGAGACGTTCACCAAGGCGTACGCGGCGTTCCACCAGTTCAAGCCCGGCACCAACCTGCGCGCCTGGCTGCACCGGATCCTGGCGAACACGTTCATCAACAGCTACCGCAAGAAGCGCCGCGAGCCGATCCAGGACCTCGGCGCCGAGTTCTCCGAGGACTGGCAGACCGGCAACGACCCGCTGACGCCGCCGGCCAGGTCGGCCGAGGCCGAGGCGCTGGAGCGGCTGGGCGACTCGGACGTGCTGCAGGCGCTGCGTGACCTGCCGGAGGAGTTCCGGGTCGCGATCTACCTCGCCGACGTCGAGGGCTACCCGTACAAGCAGATCGCCGAGATGATGGGCACGCCAATCGGCACCGTCATGTCCCGGCTGCACCGCGGCCGGGCCAGGCTGCGCGCGCAGCTCGCCGGGTACGCACGCGCGCCCGGCGGAGCGCTGTCGCGGGCTGCGACCTCAGCGGGCTAGCACGAGCCATCTCCCTGAAGCGGCGCTCACGCTGCGCCCTGCCGCGTGCAGCGCCCCCGCAGCCGTAGGCCATCGTCGCAGCGCCCCGCCGAGGCCCCGTGCCTGCCTACCCGCCCAGGCAGCCTGGCCGGGCTTCGCTCGACTCGCGGTGCTACGCTGCCGAAGATGCGGTCGCAGGCGCGTGCGCCCGCCTTGCCGTCGTCCAGCGGGCAGAACTTGGCCGCGAACGCCTCGTACTTGGCCCGGTACCGCGTCGCCGACCGCGTCCAGGTCGCCAGCGCGTCGACTACCTCGGGCCGAGGTGGCCAGCAACGGTCCCGGCACCTCGGCCTCGAAGTCGAGGTTGAAGCCGCGCAGGTTGTCCCGGTAGTCCTCGAGGTCGTAGGTGTAGAAGACCATCGGCTTCCCGGTCGGCGGCGAAGTCGCACATCATCGACGAGTAGTCGGTGATCAGCGCGTCGGTGACCAGGAACAGCTCGGAGACGTCCGGATAGGCGGTCACGTTCAGCATGAAGCCGGGCTGGATGTCGTCCGGCACGTCATCGGCCATCTGATGATGGCCGCGGACCAGGAACACGTAGTCGTCGCCGAGCCTGCGGTAGGCCTCGCTGCAGGTCGAGCCGGAAGTCGAAGCGGTACCGGCCGGAGGCGTAGTACTGGTTGTCCCGCCAGGTCGGCGCGTACATGACGACCTTCTTGCCCGCGGCCAGGCCCAGCCGCGCCCGCACCGCCGCCGCGAGCGCCGGGACGTATCGCCGCTGCACAGCACGTCGTTGCGCGGGTAGCCGGACTCGAGGATCTCGCCGTCGTACCGGAACGCCCGGCGCATGTGCGGGGTGCTGAACGGGTTGCGGCGACAGCACGAGGTCCCACTTGGCCACGTCCCTGGCGAGGTGCTCGTTGTACTTGGTGCCGCTGATGAACTGCGGGTTCTCCACGTCGAAGCCGATCCGCTTGAGCAGCGTGCCGTGCCAGGTCTGCACGTACATCTGGCCCTGGCGCTTCTCGAACCTGGCCGGCATGTCGTCGTTGGAGATGATGTACTTCGACCGCGCCAGCGCGTCCCAGTACGCCTCGGTGTTCGCCAGCACGGTCCTGGCCCCGTCGGGCACCGGCACCGACCAGTCGTTGACGACCCAGATGTGCTCCCGGTCGTCGCCGCGGCGCCGCAGTTCCTGGCTGATCCCGAGCGGGTTGTCGTTGCACGACTTGCCCTTGAAGCTGATGAACACCACGGCGTCGCGCAGCTGGCGGCGCTGCTGCAGCGGGTAGTACATGTCGCGCAGCACCTTGCGCTGGATCCGGCCCTGCTCGGCGAGCCCGAGCACCGGCGCGACGACGAGCATGGGCAGGTCGTACTCGGTCGTCGTGAACACGAACGTTCTTGCGCCCGAACTGCAGCTTGCGGTCGGTGACCTCGGCCAGCCGGGCGTGGTCGTAGACCGGCACGACCGGCTCGGCCCCGGCCTGCCCGGCCGCGCGCATCTTGAGCGTCCAGATGCCGTCCCGCAGCGGCTGCCGGGTGCCGAATACCGGCAGGCAGGCAGCCGGGATCGTCCAGCTCGAACCGGTCCGCCGTCCCGGCTGCACCGGCAGTACCTGCACCTCGGTGGCGCGCGCGCCGGTACAGCATCGCCTGCAGATCCTGACCGGGCAGGTCGGCGTAGCTGCCGCGCAGCGTGAGCACGCCGTCCTCGGACCAGGAGTGCTCGTCGATCACCGGCCGCAGCGCGCGGCGCACGATGATCACGTTGCCGTACCTGGTCTGCTCGACCGCGACCTCCTCGCGGCCGAGGCCGAACCGCGACTCGGCGCTGGCGGCGTCGAAGGCGACCCGGATCCGCTCGCCCGCGGCCGGCTGGACCCACAGGTCCCACTCGGCCGCTGCGTCCGGGTCCGGCCTCGGCGGCCGCGGCGCCGGGCCGTCGGACGCGTCGGACGGGCCGCGGGCCGGCCTGCAGGAGCAGGTCGGCCGGCACGGTGCCGCGCAGCCGCAGCCGGCCGGACGCCGTCCGGGGCCGCCGCCGCGGTGGTGGCGACGGCCTGGTGACGTGGCACCCCGCGGGCGTGGCGAGCACGAGCGTCGGCCGTCCGCTGCCCGGCCGGCAGCGGCGACGTCCACCTCGACCGTCAGCTCACCGTCGGCGAAGCTGCGCGCCGGTCAGCTCGGCGGGCGTCCGCACGACCTGCACGTGCAGCCGCTTGCCCATCCACCGTGCGCCGAGCCGGTAGCCGGGCGCGACCTGGCGCGCGGCCGGCCGCTCGGCCGAGCCGGGCACGGGCGAGTGCAGCCGGGCCGGCCGCCAGACGCCGCGGCCCGCGGACCAGGATGTAGGCATCCCAGTCGCCGGTCTGCCAGGAGCCGAGCGGGCGGAACCAGCGCGGGCTGATCTCGGCCCGGAAGCCCGCCCAGTCGTAGTCGTAGCGCTCCTGCGCGGAATACGTCTTGGCCTCGGCGTGCAGGAAGGAACTGGCCCGCACGACGACCGGCAGCCTGCCCTTGGTCCGCGGGCGGAGCAGAACGATCTTCGAGGTGTGCCGGCGCTTGCGGATGTCGATGGACGGGACGTACGCGCAGCCGGAGATGACCAGGTTGCCGTTCTCCCAGCCGATGCCCTCGACCTTGACCATCGGGTCCAGTTCGCGCATCTGAGTGCGTGTAGACGCTCGCCGGGATGCCGAGCCCGCGACTCTTGCGGAACGGCAGGTCCGCGCGGACGCGGCCGTGCTCGCGTACGACCTGGACGGTCTTGACCGGCTGCGCGTTCAGGTAGCCGACGTACTCCAGCAGCTCGGCCAGCAGGTTCCGGGTGATCAGGTGATACGCGAGCTTGTGGGTGGACGGCAGCTTGCGCAGCACGCCGGGCTCGACCTGGGCCAGGTACTTGCTCGGTCAGGTCCATGAACTCGGCCTGGTACTCGGGCGTCGTGCGGCCGAGGTCGGGCACGTACAGCCACAGGTCGTTGACCAGCGACTTGTACTGATGCTCGGCGACGAGCCGGGCGGGCTTGTGCTGGCGCAGGAAGTCGTCGATCACCGTGAGCGCGGTGATCCGGTCCCTGAAGTTCTTGATGCTGGTGCGCGACTGCGTGATCGACAGCGCGCCCTTGCCCCGCTCGCGCCAGTAGTAGATCGGCTCGGGGATGACGTCCACGGCCTTGGCCAGCACGTGTGCCTTCGTGATGAGCTGCAGGTCCTCCCAGACGACGCCCTCAGGGAACACCAGCTGGCGGGAGTCCCAGAACGACTTGCGGTACATCTTGTTCCAGACCGACACGTCGTAGAACAGGTCCTCGTTCCGGCTGATGTGCGTGCCGATCTGGCGCGTCTTGATCGCCTTGGCGTGCATGACCGACGGCGTCACGCCCATCGGCCCGGTCCGCAGCACGCCGCCGGTGACGAAGTCCGAGCCGGACTTCTCCAGCGTGTGCATCATGTGCTCGAGCGCGTGCGGCGGCAGCGTGTCGTCGGCGTCGACGAAGGACAGGTACTCGCCGGTCGCCCGCTTGATGCCCTGATTGCGGGTGTAGCCGGGGCTGCCGCCGTGCGGCACCTGGACCAGCTTGAACCGCGGGTCGGCCGCGGCCTGGGCGGCGGCCATCGCGGCGCTGCCGTCGGTCGAGCCGTCGTCCACCATCAGCACCTCGAAGTCGCTGATCGACTGGGCCGCGATCGACTTCAGGCAGTCACCAAGCAGATCCTCGTTGTTATAAAACGGGACAACAACGCTGATCCGGGGCACCGGCATCGGTGTATCTCTCCAGTCGTTCGCCGCATTCTCGCGGCCCAGGCTACCGCCGCAGACGCGGGTTCCCGGCCGTGGCTCAAGCCGTGGCGGACGTGCCGTTTTACCGCGTTACCTCCGCGGTTACTCCCCGCGCCAGTTCGGCGCCCGCTTCTCGGCGAATGCCGCTGCGCCCTCCATGGCGTCCTTCGAGCTGAACACCGGGGTGATGATCTCGCCCTGGCGCTCGAAGGCGTCCGACGCTGTCCCAGTCCGAGGGACTCGACGATCACCCGCTTGGTCGCGGCCAGCGCCAGCGGGGCGTTCTGGGCGATCCTGGCCGCCAGTTCCCTGGCGCCCGCCAGCGCCTGGCCGGCCGGGACGACGGCGTTCACCAGGCCCGCCGCCCGCAGGTGCGCGGCGCTGAAGTGATCACCGGTCAGCGCGATCTCCATGGCGAGGTGATAGGGGATCCGGGCGGGCAGCCGGAGCAGGCCGCCCGCGCCCGCGACCAGGCCGCGCTTGACCTCGGGCAGCCCGAACTTGGCTTCCTCGCTGGCCACGACCAGATCACAGGCCAGCACCAGCTCGAAGCCGCCCGCCAGCGCGTACCCCTCGACCGCGGCGATCACCGGCTTCGCCGGCGGCCGCTGCGCCAGGCCGCCGAAGCCGCGCCCCGGCACGATCGGCGAATCGCCGGTGAGGAACCCCTTGAGGTCCATGCCCGCGCTGAACGTGCCGCCCGCGCCGGTGAGGATCAGGACCCGGACGTCACTGCGAGCGTCGAGCTCGTCGAGCGTCGCGGCCATGCCGCGCGCGACCGCGCCGTTGACGGCGTTGCGGGCCTCGGGCCGGTTGATGGTGATGACGGCAACGCCGTCGCTGACCTCGGTCAGGACAGGCTCAGACATCGCGGGCACGTCCTTCTCGGGCTAGCAGGGCGCGGCAGGCGGCTGGGCGGACTGGCATGCTTACTTCGGCTGGAACCTGATCCCGCCGTCGAACCGGATGACCTCAGCGTTCATGTAGTCGTTCTCGATCAGGGCGCGCACCAGGTTCGCGAACTCCGCCGCCGTGCCCATCCGCTTGGGGAAGACCACCGGGGCCGCCAGCTTCGCCTTGAACTCGTCGCTGGCCGGGCCGCTGCCGTAGATCGGCGTGTCGATGATGCCGGGGCAGATCGTGTTCACCCGGACGCCGATCGCGGCCAGGTCACGCGCGGCCGGCACGGTCATGCCGATGATGCCGCCCTTGGACGCGGAGTAGGCGAGCTGCCCGGTCTGGCCCTCAAGGCCGGCGATCGAGGCCGTGTTGATGACGACGCCGCGCTGGCCGTCGGCGTCGGCCGCGTCGGTCTTCGCGATGGCAGCGGCGCCGATGCTCATGAGGTTGAACGTGCCGATCAGGTTCACGTCGATGACCTTGCCGAAGGCGGCGCGGTCGTGCGGCGACCCGTCCCGGCCGACGGTCCGCTGCGCCCAGCCGATACCCGCGCAGCTCACCACTACCCGCAGCGGCGCCCCGGCCGCCGGCCGCGACCTCGACGGCCGCGCGCACGGAGTCCGCGTCGCTCACATCGGTCCTGGCGAAGATGCCGCCGACCTCGTCGGCCAGTGCCTTGCCGCGCTCCTCGTTGAGGTCAGCGACGACCACCTTGCTGCCGGCCGCGGCGAGCGCCCGGACAGTAGCTTCGCCGAGGCCGCTGGCCCCGCCGGACACGATTGCTGCGGTTGCGTTGAGTTCCATGGCTTTCTCCTATGTCAAGCCGCGTTGCCGACTGGCCTAGCGGTCCCGTCGGCAAGGAGCGCTCGGTAGACGATGTCAGACAGGCGTCGTTTGAGGGCGCGCAGGGCCTCGGTTTTAGTGTCGCCGGCGGCGATTCGGTGTGTGAGGTAGGCCTGCGCGTCGGGATGGCAGCGGATCTGGGTGACGGCGATGCGGTGGATCGCGCAGTTCAGCTGCCGGTTCCCGGTCCGCGACAGCCGGTACCGGGGGCTGGCCGACCAGACGGGCAGCGGCGCGGTGCCGTTGTGCCGGGCGTAGGCATCCTTGGACTTGAACCGGTCAATGCCGGCGGTCTCGGCGACGATCTTGGCGGCAGTCAGGTCACCGGCGCCAGCCACGGCCAGCAGCGACGGCGCCAGCTGCCGGACCAGCACGGCGATCTCTTTCTCCAGGGCATTGACCTCGGTGGTGAGCGCGGCGATCCGGGCGGCCAGGTCCGCGGCCAGCCGAGCCACCAGGCCATCCAGGCTCTCCAGCCGGGCGGTTATCCCGGTGATCGTCTTGCAGCGGGTCAGGGTCCGCGGGCCGGGGTCCCAGTCCGGGTCCAGCTCGTGCAGGTGCCAGCGCAGCCGGTTCATCGCCCGGGTCCGCTCGGCGACCAGGTCGTCGCGGTGATCGACCAGCAGCCGCAGCTCCCGCTCGGGGCCGTCCAGCCGCGCCGTCGGCAGGCCCGGCTCGCGCAAAGCGGCCCGCGCCACCGCCAGCGCGTCGATCGGATCCGACTTCCCGTAAGTACGCGCCGAGTCCCGGGCGTGCGCCATCAGCTTGGGCGGCACCCGGATAATCGTCTCCCCGGCCGCCAGCAAGTCCCGTTCCAGCCGCCGCGACAGATGACGGCAATCCTCCACCGCCCACCGCCGGTCCGGCCCGAACTGGCCCGCCCAGCGGACCAGGTCCAAGTGCGCGGCCGCCGGTGTCGCCTTCGTCACCCGAACCCCTAACTGCCGTCCCACCTCGTCGGCCGCCACCACCGTGTGCGTCCGCTTGTGCGCGTCAATCCCCAGTACCACCATGGACCTGTCGCCTTTCCCGAATCGAGGGTGACCGGGACCGGCTGGCCGGCACACGTCAGTGGGGGCGAAGCCACGCTCCTATCAAGCCAGGCCAGCTGGTCCGCCGGGCCTGAGGGGCGGCACAAGCCATGAAAGCCACGAAGGCAGGGAGCATAGGAGCCAACCCCTCAGGCGAAACCAAGCCTGACACTGACTGACCGGGAGCATAACCCGCCGGATGCCATTCGCACCGAACGGGGTTCGGTTTGGCGGCCGGCCATGAATTGCCCGGAACCGGCGGATTCAGATCCGGGCCAGCGACAGCACAAGCTGGCGCACGAACGCGCTCAGCGGCTCCGGCCACGGGAAGGCCGGCCGCGCCGACCGCAGGGTGACCGTGCCGTGCAGGGCAGCCCAGACCGCGGTGCCGTCGGCGAGGACGTCGGTGCTCGCGGATGCGCCCGCCGCGACGCAGCCTGAGATCGCGTCGACGAGCAGCGCGAACGCCTCCGCGCCGAGCTCCAGCACCGGCCGCCCGCCCGGCTCGATCACGACCGGACGGCAGTAGCTGGCGGTGGCCTCCGGCCAGCTACCGGCGAAGAGCACGCCGTACCGCGCCGGGTGCGACAGGCCGAACCGGACGTACGCGTCGCAGCCGGCCACGAGCTGCTCGACCGGGTCGTCGCCCCCCGCCGCGACGCCGGCCCGGATGGCCTCGGCCAGCTCGTCGAAGAGCCGGGCGACGACCGCCAGCACGATGGCGTCCCGGTCGGCGAAGTGCGGGTAGATGGACGGCGCGGCGATGCCGACCTCCCTGGCCACGGCTCGCAGCGTGACCGACTCCTGGTGAGCCCTCCCGGTCGATCAGTGCGAGCGCGGCCGTCACTATCTCCTCGCCCAGGCGGCCGCCCTGACCGCGCGCGTTGCGGCGGCGGGCCCGCTGGCCGCGATCCGAACCGGTGTCCATGGCCATGACTTTACACCCGTAAGTTCAAGCTGCTTATACTTACGAGCGTAAGTTAACGAGCGTAAGAGTAGAGCTCCCGAGGAGACCCGATGAGCACGAGCACTGCGAGCGCCAGGTGGCCGCTCGGTCACCCGAGGCGCCGGCCGATCTTGCTGGTCCTGTGCCTGAGCCTGCTGATCGTCGTGATCGACAACACGATCCTGAACACAGCGCTGCCGACCCTGGCCAGGGTGCTGCACGCGGGCACCAGCTCACTGCAGTGGATCACCGACGCCTACACCCTCTGCTTTGCCGCGCTGCTCATTCCGGCCGGGGCGCTCGGCGACCGGTACGGTCGCCGGATCTCGCTGATCGGCGGTCTGGCGGTGTTCGCCGCGGGCAGCGTCGCGGCGGCATTCTCGGCCGACACCAGCACGCTGATCATCGCCAGGGTCGTCATGGGCCTGGGCGCGACATTCGTCATGCCGGCCACGCTGTCCATCCTTAACGGAGTGTTCCCGCCGAAGGAGCGCCCGCAGGCGATCGCCGCCTGGTCCGCGGTCGCCGGCGTCGGCATCATCCTCGGCCCGACGCTGGGCGGCCTGCTGCTGACGCACTTCTGGTGGGGCAGCGTGTTCCTGATCAACGTGCCGCTGGTCGCGCTCGCGATCGTTGGTGTGGTCCTGGTCGTGCCGGAGACGGCCGAGCCCGGCGGGCACCGGCTGGACTGGCGGGGCACCATCCTGATCGCGCTCGCGCTCGTCGCGCTCGTGGATGCCATCATCGAGGCGCCGTCGCGCGGCTGGACCGACGCGATGACCATGGCCGAGGCGGCCGCCGGGCTGGTCGCCATCGCGGCCTTCATCTGGTGGGAGCTGCGCACCCCGCACCCGCTCATCGACTTGCGGGTCTTTGCCAGCCGGGCGTTCTCCGCCTCGGCCGCGGCCGTCACGATCATCTTCTTCGCCCTGTTCGGCAGCCTGTTCGTGCTGACCCAGTACCTGCAGCTCGTGCACGGCTACAGCCCGCTGTCGGCCGGAGTGCGGGCGCTCCCGTTCGCGCTCGCGATGGGCGTCATGTCCCCGCTGTCCCCGGTCATCGCCGCGACGACTGGGCAACCGGATCGTGATCCCGGCCGGAATGGTACTGATGGGCCTCGGGCTGGCCGACCTGTCCACCGCGCAGGTGCACAGTAGCTACCCGCCGCTGGCGGTGGCCGTCGCCATCATGGGCGCGGGCATGGGTCTGGTCATGGCGCCTGCCAGCACCACCATCATGAACTCGGTGCCCAGCCAGCAGGCGGGCGCGGGCAGCGCGATCAACGACACGATCCGCGAGGTCGGCGGCGCCCTCGGCATCGCCGTCATCGGCAGCATCTCGGCCGCGGCCTACGCCGCCAGGCTCGGCACCACGCTGGCGGCCGCGCACACGCCCGCCGCGCTGTCCGCACGTCGCGACCGGCTCGGTCGCCGCCGCGGACGCGCTGAGCCTGCGAGCGGGCGGCGCCGCCGGGGCGCAACTGGCCGCCGCCGCGCACGCCGCGTTCGTGCACGCGATGAGCCTGGGGCTGCGGGTGGCCGCGGTCGTCGCCCTCGCGTCCGCGATCGCCGCCGTGTTCGCGCTGCCGGGCCACCGGGGCAGCGCGACCAGCAGGCGGCGGCCGCCACCGCGGCGGCCGTCGAGCGGACCGCAGCGGACGAGCCGGTGCTGGCCGCAGCGGCCGGTTCCCGGCCGGCCGCCTGACCGACGGCCGGGCAGGACGAGGAAGGACGCGAGGCAGCATCGGCCCGCCGTCCTTCCTCGTCCGGCCGCAGCGGCGGGCCTGATCGCCGCTGCCGATTGTCAGAGCCGTGCCGTAGCGTGTGGGCAGGTGGCCAGTCTGCGGTCGCCTGCTGTCGGTGCACTAGAGGGGCCACCACACATGAAGTCCAGACGCGGCAACCCGTGGGCCGTGCTGATCGTCGTGTCGCTCGGGTTCTTCATGACCCTGCTCGACCTGACGATCGTCAACGTCGCCATCCCCAACATGATCGTGAAGCTGCACGCGTCTCTCGACGACATCTGTGGGTGATCAACGCCTACGCCTCGGTGCTGGCGGTGCTGCTCATCACCGCCGGCCGCCTCGGCGACCTGCTCGGCCAGCGCACCGTGTTCTTCGCCGGGATCGCGCTGTTCACGGTCGCCTCGGTCGCTTGCGGGCTGGCGCCGTCGGCGGGCTACCTGATTGCCTTCCGGGCCGTCCAGGGCCTCGGCGCGGCGCTGCTGATGCCGCAGACGCTGGCGATCCTGACCATGGTGTTCCCGGCGGAGCGGCGCGGCGCGGCGTTCGGGGTCTGGGGCGCGGTCGCAGGCGTGGCCACGATCGCCGGCCCGACGCTGGGCGGGCTGCTGGTGACCGCGTTCGACTGGCGGTACATCTTCTTCATCAACCTGCCGGTCGGCATCGCGGTGCTGGGCCTGACCTTCCTGCTCATCCCCGATCTGCGGACCGGCCGCAGGCACAGCTTCGACGTCGCGGGCGTGCTGCTCGCCAGCGGTGCGCTGCTGGCCATCTGCTACGCGCTGGTGGAGGGCCAGAAGTACAACTGGGGCACGATCAAGTGGTTCATCTCGATCCCGCTGCTGCTCGCCGTCGGCGATCGTGCTGCTCGCGTCTTCGTCTTCGTCCAGGCCCGCCGCCAGGGCGGCGAGCCGCTGGTTCCGTTCGCGCTGTTCCAGGACCGTAACTACGCCCTGATGAATCTCGTCTCCGGGTTCATCTCGATCGGCATGCTCGGCATCTTCCTGCCGTTCAGCATCTACCTGCAGGACGTGCTCGGCTTCTCCGCGCTCAAGGCGGGCCTGACCATGGCGCCCGCGTCCGTGGTCGCGATGTTCGTCGCTCCGGTCGCCGGGCGGATGTCGGACCGGATCGGCGGCAAGTACATCCTGATGACCGGGCTGGTGCTGTTCGCCGGCGGCATGGGCGGCGTCGTCCTGCTCGCCGCAGACCTCCTCCGCGTGGTACACGTTCCTCGCGCCGCAGCTGGTCGCCGGCGTCGGCATCGGCTGCACGTTCGCGCCGCTGACCACGATCGCGCTGCGCAACATCAACCCGATGATGGCGGGCGCGGCGTCGGGCGTGTTCAACACCACCCGGCAGGTCGGCACTGTGATCGGCACCGCGGGTGTGGGCGCCCTGCTGCAGAACCGGCTGGCCGCCGGCTTCGCGAGCCAGGTGCAGCAGCGGGCGGGTCAGCTACCCGCCGCGGCGCGGCAGCAGATGCTCGCGCAGCTTCCAGGCAGCGGCCAAGAGCGGCCTGGCCGGCGGTCCGGCCCAGCACGCGAACGGCCTGGAGACCGCGATCTTCACCCACGGCTTCGTGCAGGCCATGCGGCCGACCATGGCCGGTGCCGATCGTGTTCCTGGCTGGCGGGCGCCGTCTCATGCCTGTTCATTCAGCGCCAGACGCAGGCCGCCAGGCCGAGCGCCGGCTCGGCTGCCGTCAGCGAGCCGAGCTCGGCTGCCGCGGGCTAGCTGAGCGCCCGCGCGCGGGAGCCCGCTCCGGACGGGCCGAGGGTCCCGGACCGTGGCGGTCCGGGACCCTCGCTCGTACTGATCTCGGCTAGCTCGACGGGCGCCAGCAGTTCGCGCTGCCAGCTCGCTACTGCGGTCGGCCGGATCCGGGTCGAACGGGAACCGGTCGGCGAATGCCGGCCTGCAGGTCCGACAGCCAGACGGCGTCCGGGTCGAAGCGCGCGAAGAACGGCCTGCCCGACCAGCGCCGGGTCGCGCGCCTGGATCATGTGCAGGGCGAACACCTGCTCGCCCGCGATCTCGGTGACCCCGTCGATGCACACCTTGCCGGGTGTCGCCGACATCGACGGGCCGCGCACGGTCCGGCACAGACCGGACACGCTGCTGTAGGCGTCTCTGAAGATCTCGGCCGCCCGGGCCAGCGGCACGGCGAAGTAGCCCTGCGGCCCGGTGTCCCGCTCCACGAACATGTAGTACGGCACCATGCCCATGCGCAGGTGCGTCGCGCCACATCGTCCGCCAGGTCTCCGCGTCGTCGTTGATGGTGCGGATCAGCGGCGCCTGGGTCCGGATGATCGCCCCGGTCGACCGGATGCGGCGAACCGCGGTCTGCGACCAGGTCCGGCTCGAGCTCGCGCGGATGCGAGAAGTGCGCCATCAGCGCCAGCGTCTTGCCCGCGGCGCCGACCTGCTCGAACAGCCGGAGCGTGTCGTCGGCGTCCGGATCGGTCACGAACCGCTGCGGCCAGTAGGACAGCGACTTGGTCCCGATCCTGATCGACTCGAGGTGGTCCAGCCGCGGGTCGAGCAGCGGCTCGATGTACTGCCTGAGCACCCCCGCGCCCATGATCATCGGGTCGCCGCCGGTGATCAGGACGCTGGTGACCTCGCGATGCGCCCGCAGGTAGGCGGCCACCCTGGTCATGTCGTCCGTGGCCATCTTCAGGTCTGGCTCACCGACGAACTGCGCCCAGCGGAAGCAGTAGGTGCAGTACGCGTGGCAGGTCTGCCCCTGTTTCGGGAAGACCAGGACAGTCTCCGGATACTTGTGCTGAACGCCCGGAAGCGGCTCGTCGGACATGGCCGGGACGTTCAGCGCGAGCTGGCCCGCCGGGTGCGGATTCAGTCGCATCCGCACCGCCCGCGCCGCGGCCTGTACGTCGCGGTCGGGTGCGCCGCGCGCGAGCAGGCCCGCTATGGGCCCGATGTCCTCCGCGGGCAGCATGTCGGCCTGCGGGAAGACCAGCCGGTAGATCGGATCATCGGGAGCGGCGTCCCAGTCGATCAGACGCTCCACGACGTACTCGTTTGTCCGGAACGGAAGTACCGTCGCGACCGCCCGGACGGCCAGCCGGTCCGCCTCGGTGAGGCGGGCTCTGGCGATGCAGCCGGTCTAGATGCTTGGCGGTATATGCCCGGAATCCACGCCCCTGAGCAGGGATGACCGGTGCTACCTGCTGTTCTGTCATGCAGCCTCCTCTGGCGCCCGCGCGGTCCCCGCGGCGCCCTGGTTGTGCGCATGATCTCCCCGTCATGCCGCCTGATGGCGTCTTCTTTAGTTGTTCCCAGGCTGAACCTGAGACGCGCAGGCTTCCCCTTTCGTTACCGTCCAACCCCAGGTAAAGAGGTCGCGATGAAGAAACGCTCAGGAACGCCCCTGAGTTGCCTGCGGTTTCTCGGGTCCCCCGAAGTACCCCGCCAGCAGGTCCCAAAACCGGCGGAGACCCTACGCTACGGTACTGAATCCTGGCATGCGCAGTTATTAGCGAAGAGCGAGGCAGCGCCGGGATTCGCGGCAACTGGCACCGCGCGCCCGGCGCCGCGGGCGCAGTGAGAGGCTTGACGACATGCCGGGAAATGCTGCTCCCGAGGTCAGCCCCGAGCCAGGGCCTGACCACCAAGGGCGGACTGGCACAGCAGCGCAGCGTTCCGGTCCGGGCCGCGGCCCACAAGCTCATCGCCGTCGACGCGATGGGCGGTGATCACGCCCCCGAGCGAGATCGTGGCCGGCGCCGTCCTGGCCGCGCGGCAGCTCAGCACCCATATCGTGCTCACCGGCAGGCCCGGCCTGCTCCGCCCGCTCCTGGCCAAGAACGGGGCTCTCCGCCGAACGTGCACATCGTTCCCGCCGAGGACTCGCTCGCCATGGACGAGGGGGCGCTGGCCAGCTGGCGCAGGCCGCGGTCCAGCATCGCGGTGGCCTGCCAGCTCGTGCGCCGCGGTGAAGTCGCCGCCGTCATGTCGGCCGGCTTCGACCGGGGCGATCGTCGCGACCGCCCAGATGCGGCTGCGGCCGCTGCCCGGCGTGACCCGGCCGGCCCTGGCGGTCGTGCTGCCCACGCGACCCACCCCGGCCGTGCTGATCGACGCGGGCGCGATCGCCGACCCGAAGCCGGAGACTGCTCGTGCAGTTCGCCCAGCTCGGCATCGCCTACGCGCAGACGGCGCTTCGGCATCGCCGAGCCGCGGGTCGGCCTGCTGTCGATCGGCGCGGAGCCGGGCAAGGGCAACAAGCTGACCCGGCGCGCGCACGAGCTGCTGAACTGCCGATCCGCCGCACGGCGGCCTGCCGATCAGCTTCGCCGGCAACGTCGAGGGCGGCGACCTGCTGACGGGCCAGGTGGACGTGATCGTCACGGACGGCTTCACCGGCAACGTCGCGCTCAAGACGCTGGAAGGGACCGCCGCCTACACGACGGCCCAGGTCCGCGCACGTGCTGGGCGGCAGCGCCGCACCGCGCGGATCGGCGCCCTGTTCCAGCGGCGCGGGCTGCGCTAGCTGGCCGAGCGGCTCGACGCGGAGACCTACGGCGGCGCGGCGCTGCTCGGGCTGGAGGCCACGATCGTGATCGCGCACGGCGCGGTCGGCGCCCGCGGCGCCGCCGCCGCCTGCAAGCTGGCCGCGGAGCTGGCCGATGGCCGGATCACCGAGCGCATCCGGGAGCGACTCGGCCCCGCGCGCCACTTCCTGCGCCGGCCGTGACCCGGCGGGCTGCCGATAGGCTAGTCAGATGACTGACCCGGAGGCAGCTCTCGGAGCGCTGGTGCAGCGGGCACTGGCGGACAAGCTCGGCAGCCGAGTACGCCGCTGCCGACCCGCTGATCCGGCCGTCCGGATTCGCCGACTACCAGAGCAACGCGGCCATGTCGCTGGCCAAGCGGCTGGGCAAGCCACCGCGCGAGGTCGCCGACCTGATCGTCGCCGGGCTGGCCGGAGCGCCGGCGATCGAGACGGCCGAGGTCAGCGGCCCTGGCTTCATCAACCTGACCCTGCGCGACAGCTGGATCGCCGACCAGGCGAGTCGAGCAGCTCGCCGACCCGCGGCTGGGGGTGTCCGCAGGCTGAGCCCGCCGCAGCGCGTCGTGGTGGATTACTCCGGTCCGAACGTGGCCAAGGAACTGCACGCCGGGCACCTGCGCGCGACAGTCGAGGGCGACGCGATCGTCCGGGTGCTCGAGCACCTCGGCCACGACGTCATCCGGGCGGCGCACCTGGGCGACTGGGGCACCCAGTTCGGCATGCTCATCGAGCACGCGCTCGACGTCGGCGAGCAGGCCACCTACGACGAGCTGGCGGCCGGCGAGTTCACCGCCTTCTACCAGGCCGCCCGGGCGAAGTTCGACGGCGACGCCGGGCTTCGCGGACCGGGCCCGGCAGCGGGTCGTCGAGCTGCAGGCCGGAGAGCCGCAGGCGATCCGGCTCTGGCAGCTGCTGGTCGACGACTCGATGGCCTACCTGCGGCGGATCTACGCCAGGCTCGGCATCACGCTGACCGACGCGGACATGGCCCCGGAGAGCTTCTACAACCCGATGCTGGCCGACGTCTGCGCCGAGCTGGAAGAGCGCGGCCTCGCGGTCATCAGCGACGGCGCGCTGTGCGCGTTCCCGCCCGGCTTCACCGGGCGGGACGGCGCGCCGCTGCCGCTCATGCTGCGCAAGAGCGACGGCGGCTACGGCTACGACAGCACCGACGTGGCCGCCATCAGGTACCGGCTGCGGGATCTGGGCGCGACCCGGATCATCTACGTGGTCGGGTCGGAGCAGCACCAGCACCTGCTGATGGTGTTCGAGCTGGCCCGGCAGGCGGGCTGGCTGGTCAGCCCGGCGACGGCCGAGCACGCGGTCGTCGGCCTCATGACCGGGCCGGGCGGGCAGCGGCTGCGCACCCGCAGCGGCGAGCAGGTCAAGCTCGCGAGCCTGATCGACGAGGCGGTGGAACGGGCCGAGAAGGTCATCGCCGAGCGGTACGACGACCCGGCCGAGCGCGCGCAGATCGCCGAGGCGGTCGGCATCGGCGCGCTGAAGTACGGCGACCTGTCCGTCGCCCGCGACTCCAGCTACGCGCTCGACTTCGACCGGCTGCTGGCGCTGACCGGCAACACCGGCCCGTACCTGCAGTACGCCGCCGCCAGGATCAGGTCGATCTTCCAGCGCGCCGGCCTGGACCCGGCCAAGGCGACCGGCCCGGTGCTGCCGGGCACCGCCGCCGAGCGGGCGCTGGCGTTGCAGTCGCTCGGACTCGGCCGGGCGGTATCCGACGTCGCCGCGACCGCCGAGCCGCACAAGCTCGCCGGCTTCTTGTTCGATCTGGCCAGCGCGTTCACGACGTTCTACGAGCAGTGCCCGGTGCTCAGCGCCGAAGGCCCGGTCCGGGACAGCCGGCTCGCGCTGTGCGCGCTGAGCCTGCGCGTGCTGGAGACCGGGCTCGGCCTGCTGGGCATCCCGGCGCCCGAGCGCATGTAACGCTGCGTTCCCAGCCGTCTCAGGGTATCCGACGCTACATCCCGTGTGTGGGGGTAAAGGGGCGGGCATGAGCGGTCAGATGAGCTGGTCTTGGCGCATTCTCGGCGGCGGCGCCGCGGCGTTGGTGTTGCTGGGCGGTGGCATCGGCGTCGGCGTAGCGCTCACCGGCGGGGCGGCGGCCGCGACGGCAGCACCGCTGCGGTGCTCACCCGCACGGCAAGGCACCCGTGCGCGGCTAACGGCCACGCGGGCGGCCGCGGCGCGGTGCCGCCGGGTGCCAGCCGCCCAGCGGCTGCTGGGGCACACCCTGCACGCGCAGCTGACCGTCAAGACGAAGACCGGGTACAGCACTGTCGCGTTCGAGCGCGGCACGATCGGGTCGGTCGGCGGCGGCACGCTCACGGTCCGGGCGGCAGACGGCACGACGTGGACCTGGCACCTGCTGAAGGGCAGCGTGCTGCGGGAGAAGGGCAGCAAGCTCGCGGCCAGCCAGCTGGCGGCGGGCGACCGGGTGCTGATCGTGGGCCCGGTCTCGGGCGGCGCCAACTACGTGAAGATGGCCCAGATCCGGCCTGGCCAGCTAGCCGAGCCGGGCCCCGCCTGACCGGCGCGGATTGTGGTCAGACCGTAGTTCCTGGCGGGCAGCCAGGCAGCCCGCCTTCGGGGTAACCTCATGTCGCCGGAATGTCCCGGCATGCTCCGGCGCGCCCGGCAGCAGCAGACGTGGGGTGGGCTACGACGTCATGACACAGAATGACCGCATTCCGCAGGTGCTTGTCGTCGACGACGAGCCCAACATCCGTGAGCTCGTGCAGGTCGCACTGAAGTTTCACGGCTGCGCCGTCACGACGGCCGTCAACGGCAAGGACGCGCTGCGGCAGGCGGAGGCCAGCAAGCCCGACCTCATCGTGCTGGACGTCATGATGCCGGACATGGACGGCTTCGAGGTCTGTCGCCGGCTGCGCGCAGCCGGGCAACGAAGTGCCGGTGATCTTCCTGACGGCCAGGGACACCTCGTCGGACACCGTGACCGGGCTGGCGATCGGCGGCGACGACTACGTGACGAAGCCGTTCTCGGTCGAGGCTCTCGTGGCGCGGGTGCGGGCAGTGCTGCGCCGGGCGTCCCGCACGGCGCCGAGCGAGGAGCAGGGCGGCCGGCGCGGCGCTGCTGCGGGTAGCGGACCTCGAACTGGACGAGGAGCGCTGGACGGTGCACCGGAACGGGATCGCGGTCGAGCTGTCGCCGACCGAGTTCCGGCTGCTCGCCTTCCTCATGCGGCACCAGGGCCGGGTCCTGACCAGAGCGCAGCTGCTGGAGCAGGTCTGGGGCTGGGACTACTCGGGCGAATCCCAGATCGTCGAGACTTACGTGAGCTACCTGCGCCGCAAGCTGGACCCGCTCGGACCTTCGCTGATCCACACCCAGCGCGGCGTCGGCTACAGCCTGCGCGCCGACCGCACGGATCGGGCTGGCCAGGGCATCACGTGAGCGCGACCCGCAGGCTCTCGCTGCGGGCCCGGCTGCTCGTCATGCTGGTCGGAGTCACCACCGTCCTGCTGGTCGTGATGGGCACCGTCAGTTCTTACCTGCTCGCGCACCTGGTCGACGGCCAGATCAACCAGGCCACCGCCGTGCTCAGGGAGCACATCGCGAACCTGGCCAAGGGCTGTCCATCCACCTCCAGCCTGTGCCTCAACGCGTACTCGGCCGGCGACGCCGTCGTGCTGGTCCCGCTCCAGCCGCACTTGCAGGCCGTGCCGGTCACCTCCGGGTCGCTGTCCCGCCGCCTCACCGCCGCGGTGAACAGCCCAGCTGGCTGGCGCCGACCTGCGCGGCATCAGGAAGCTCGCGCAGCAGGGCGAGCTGACGGCCGTCAGCGCCGCGGTCAGCGGCGCCGGCTGCCCGGCCCGCGGCCCTGGCGGCGGCGCGGGCGCGCCTGCCGCCAGGTCGAGCTTCCCGTACCTGAACTGCGCGCCGTTCGTGATCGACTCCGCCCGGCAGATCCAGACCGCCACCCGGCTCGTGACGGCCGGCCCGGCGGGCCCCATCGCCCCGCCAGCTCCCCGGCCCGGCAGGCGATCCTGTTCGTGGCCCAGCCGGTCGGCAACGACGCCGGCCTGGTGCGGGAGTTCATCGTCGCCCAGCTGATTACCGGGGCGGCGCTGATCACGCTGCTCGCGGTCATCGGCGAGTGGCTGATCGGCCGGGGCCTGGCGCCGCTGGACGAGATGGCCGCCGCCGCCAGCGAGATCACCAGCATCGGCGACCTGACCGCGCGGATGCCGGACGCGGACGATCAGACCGAGGTCGGACGGCTGGGCACCGCCATCAACACGATGCTGGAGCGGATCCAGCAGGCGTTCAGCATGCGGCTGCACTCCGAGCACAAGGTCCGCGAGTTCGCCGCGGACGCGTCGCACGAGCTGCGCACCCCGCTGACGACGATCCGCGGCTACGCCGAGCTGTACCGGCAGGGCGCGCTCGGCCCGGATCAGCTGCCCAGCGCGATGCGCCGGATCGAGCAGGAAGCGCAGCGGATGAGCACGCTGGTCGCCGAGCTGCTGGAGCTGGCCCGGCTGGACCGCACCTCCTCACTCGACCTGACCGAGACCGACCTCGCGGCCGTCGTCAGGGACGCGGTCGCCGACGCGGTCGCGGTGCAGCCGGACCGGCCGGTGCGCGCCGAGGCTCCGCCCCGGCTGGTAGCCGTCGTCGACGAGCCGCGGGTCCGGCAGGTAATCGCGAACCTGCTGGGCAACGTCCGGGCCCACACCCCGCCAACCACCCCGGTGGCCGTCCGGCTCGGCGCTATCTCCGGCGGCGTGCTGATCGAGGTCGCCGACGCCGGGCCGGGAATGTCCGCGCCCGACGCCATCCGCGCGTTCGACCGGTTCCACCGGGCGGCCGACCGGGGCAGCTGGTCAGCGCCGGCCGAGCCCGGCCACGGGCCAGGCGAGCACAACGGCCACGGACCGGGCGAGCACGGCAGCCAGCCGCCGGGCGGACGCGGCGGTCAGCAGCCGGGCGGACGCGGCAGTCAACAGCCGGGCGGCAGCGGCCTGGGCTTGTCGATCGTGCAGGCCATCGCCACCGCGCACGGCGGGCAGGCCACGCTGGAATCCAGGCCGGGCAAGGGCACCAAGGTCCGCGTCTGGCTGCCGGTGCGGGTAGTCAGCTGACGGCCGGCTCGGCGTCGTCGTCCCTGATCTCCTCCGACGGCAGGTGGTCGAACAGGTAGTACACCGCGAGCAGGCCGAAGATGATCAGCGCCGCGACCGGGGACCAGACCGCGACGAGGGTCCCGACGACGTAGCCGCCGCTCCCGGCCGTGAACCGGATCATGGACAGGCGCGGCCGCGACCACCCGGCGGCGGGCGTCCAGCTCGGCCTGATGCGCGGCCAGGTAGATCCAGGTAGACGCGTACCCGATCGAGATCGCGATCATGACCAGGCCGTAGCTGACCGCCGCGACCCGGCCCGCGCCGCTCCCGTCGAGGTGGTCGGCGACCAGCGCGGTCGGGAACGGAATTGCGACGACGCCCATGAGCAGGAACAGGTTCAGCACCAGGACCGCCCGGTTCACCCTCGTCACCGCCGACAGCATCGTGTGGTGGTTCAGCCACATGATGCCGATGGTCAGGAAGCTGACGAGGTAGGCCAGGTAGGCGGGCCAGTGCAGCGTCCACAGCGTGTGGAAGGTCAGGCCGGTGCCGTCGGGCGGGTTGACCGTCTTGTCGGCGATCGGCAGCAGGTTGAAGACCAGCACCGTGATCGCGACCGCGAAGACGCCGTCGCTGAACGACTCCGCCCGCCGCGAGTCCATCTAGGCCGGCCTCCGGTCGGTCGACGCCGCCGGTCGGACCCGTGGCCTCCGGGTCGCCGCCAGCTGGCCGGCCCGTCGGCGGCCGGCGGCTCCGCGGCGGCCAGCCGCAGGCCCGACCGCGGCGGGCACCTGGACCGAGCGGACCAGCAGCTGGGCGACGTCCACGACCTCAAGCGACTCCTTCGCCTCGCCGGAGCTCTTCTTCGCCGCGACGGCGTCGCCGAGCATCACCAGGCAGTACGGGCAGCCGGTCGAGATCGTGTCCGGGTCGGTGCCGAGCGCCTCGTCGATCCGCTCGATGTTGATCCGCTTGCCGATCCGCTCTTCCATCCACATCCGGGCGCCGCCGGCGCCGCAGCAGAAGCCGCGCTCCTTGCACCGGTGCATCTCCTGCGCCTGCACGCCGGGCACCTGCTCCATGATCTCGCGCGGCGCGGTGAACACCCGGTTGTGCCGGCCGAGGAAGCACGGGTCGTGGTAGGTGATCTTCTCCTCGATCGGGCGTGACCGGGGTCAGCCTGCCCGTCGGCCACCAGCCGGGCGAGCAGCTGAGTGTGATGGATGACCTCGTAGTTGCCGCCGAGCTGCGGGTACTCGCGGGCGATCGTGTTGAAGCAGTGCGGGCAGCTCGCGACGATCTTGCGGACGCCGGCCTCGTTCAGCGTCTCGACGTTCTGCTGGGCCAGCATGCTGAAGACGAACTCGTTGCCCATCCGGCGGGCCGGGTCACCAGTGCACGTCTCGGCCGGCCCGAGCACCGCGAAGCTGACCCCGGCGGTGTGCAGCAACTGCGCGACGGCCTTCGTGGTCTTCTTCGCGCGGTCCTCCAGCGCGCCCGCGCAGCCGACCCAGAACAGGTACTCGACGTCGTCACCGATGCGGCCCGTCGACCACCGGCACCTCGAAGTCGAGCTCGGTGATCCACTCGGTCCGCTTGCTGCCGCCCATCCCCCACGGGTTGCCCTTGTTTTCCAGGTTGCGCAGCATCGTCGCCGGCCTCGGTCGGGAACGCGGACTCGACCAGGACCTGATGCCGCCGCATCCCGGTGATGTGGTCGATGTGCTCGATGTCGACCGGGCACTCCTCGACGCACGCGCCGCAGTTCGTGCACGACCATAGCTCGTCCGGATGGATGACGCCGTGGGCGTCCTCGTCGCCGATGATCGGCCGGTCTGCCTCGGCCTTGACCGCGTCCGGCAGCTCGGCTCCGGGCCTCGTCCGAGCCCGGCCAGCAGGTAGGGCGCCTTAGCGAACGCGTGATCGCGCAGCTCCAGGATGATCATCTTCGGCGACAGCGGCTTGCCGGTGTTGTAGGCCGGGCACTGCGACTGGCACCGGCCGCACTCGGTGCAGGTGGCCAGGTCGAGCAGGCCCTTCCAGCTGAGGTCCTCGACCTTGCCGATGCCGAACACGTCCTCGTCCGGGTCGGCCTCCTCGAAGTCGAGCACCTTGCCGTTCGAGCGCATCGGCTCCAGCGGGCCGAGGCCGTTCGGCCGCCGGGCGAACAGCACGTTCACCGGGGCGATCACGATGTGCAGATGCTTGGAGTAGGTGACGAAGATGCCGAACGCCAGGATCACCGCGAGCTGCAGCAAGATGAAGGAGGTCTCGATCCCCATGTTCGCCGCGCCGGCCGGGTGCAGCCAGTGGCCGACGATCTCGGACGCGAACGCGCCCTGCGGGTACGGGAAGTCGCCGGTGTTGATCTGCGCACCGCGGTAGATCAGCAGCGTCGCGATGACCAGGAAGATGCCGAGCAGCACGATCCAGGCCGCGCCGGTGTGCGAGCCGGAGAACCGGGATTCCCGGCCCTCGCGCTTGGGGTCGTTGCGCAGCCGGATGATCGGCGAACGTGATGATGCCGACCAGCACGGCGACGGCGAACAGGTCCTCGAGGAAGCCGACCCACGCCCACGTGCCGATCAGCGGGATCGCGAAGTGCTTGCTGAACAGCGCGCCGTACGCCTCGATGATCGTGAGGATCAGCACGATGAAGCCCCAGAAGGTCAGCGCGTGCGCGACGCCCGGCACCGACCACTGCAGCAGCTTGCGCTGCCCGATCACCTGCGTGACCTGGGTCTCGGCGCCCTGAGCAGGGTGCTCGCGCAGGGCCTCGATCCGCTCCGGGCGCTGGCTGGCCGGTGCGGCCGAGCCGGTAGAGCCACCACAGCCGGCGTCCGGCGACCGCGGCGGCGATCACCGTGAGGACCAGGCCGATGATGATCCGCAGCGCCAAGGAGACCTCCAGTAACGGCGTTTTGGGTGACAGCGTACGGCAGCTATTCACGGGCCTAATGGATAGCGGCCGCGGCGTATTCTAGCTACTCGCCAGTAACATATCGTGCGCCGTTCCCGCGGGCTACGCGCGGTCCGCGCTGGCTACTGGCGAGTTGGCAGGTACCGAGCCTGCCGGGTTAGCGCTGCCAGCCCAGCATGGTGCCGTACCTGATCGTCGGCTGGCCGAGGATGACTCAAGGTAACGGGCCAGCGCCAGCCCGGCCCGCGGCGTCGGCCACCACCGCCTGCGGCCGCCAGTACTCCAGCGTCTGCGGTCACCGTCCGAGGCGACGGTCTCGGCGGCGGCGTGGCGGTCCAGGCCTTGCCGAGCTACAGGTAGTCCAGGTACAGGCGCAGCGGCCGGGACGCCGCCGCCGTCGATGAACGCCCGGCCGGTCGCGTCCGGTCCCTCGAAGTAGCCGCCGATCAGCGAGATCCGCTGGCCGCCGTCGGCCTGCCAGCGCAGCGCGTCGTCCAGCGTGGCGGTCGGCACCGGAACGACGAGTACGCGCGCGCCGGCCGGCAGCCGCAGCGCGCCGAGCGTCGTCGACCAGCCGTCCGGTACCGGAACGGCCGGCGCGGCCGCCAGCGGCCGCGGCACCAGCGGCAGCACCGCGACGCGGTGACGGCGGCGACCAGCGTCCGCGGCCCTGGCCCGGCTGAAGTCCTGGTCCGGCGCAGCCTCGCACCGCGCAGTCGATGCCGAACGCGAGCAGGGCCGCGGCGGTCCCGTCGGCCACGATCGACAGCCGGTCCGCGAGGCCCGCGCTCACGATCGGCAGGTGCTCGAGCCAGCCCCACGGCAGCACGGTCCCGAGCCGGATGCTGGGCGAGCGGGTTGCCCGACACCGACGAGCAGCGGGTGCCCGCCGACCGACAGCAGCAGCAGCACCGCGGTCGCCACCGCGCAGGCCCGGACCGGCAGCAGCCGCCAGAACGCGATGGCCACGAAGAGCAGCACGACGATGAGCGGCACGCCCAGGTAGCCGAGGTACTCGGCCGGCAGCCCGGCGTACCTGGCCGCCGCCGCCGCGCTCGACCCGGTGTGCAGCAGCTGGGCCGAGTCGGGGGTGACGAATCCGGCCAGCGGCGTTCTTGTAGAAGTCGACGTAGAAGGCGGTGCCGTGCTGGGTGAGCGGCCCGAAAAATTGCGCCCACAGCGCCCAGCCCGCGAGCAGCAGCGTCACGCCGACGCCGGTGGCGAGCCCGAGCGCGGCCGGACGCACGGCGCTGGCCCGGACCGCCCTCGGCCGCGATAGCCGCCAGCACAGCGACCAGCAGGATCGCCGCGAGGCAGGCCTCGAACAGCATCTCCTCGCCGATGAAGATCTGCGCCACGACCAGGACGCCAAGCCAGATCCCGGCGCGGACCGGGCCGGACGAGCGCAGGCACAGTCGCAGCACCGCGTCGACGATCAGCGGCGGCAGCACGGCGAACTGGAGCTGGTAGTGGCCGATCGCCGAATGCGTGAGCGCAGGCGAGAACCCGTAGACGGCCCCTCCGACCGCCGCCGCCGGCAGGCTCACGCCGTAGCGGCGCAGCACGTAGAGCATGGTGGCGGCCGAGCCGGCGAAGCCGAGCCGTCAGCAGGATCGTGAGACTGACCTGCGGCCCGGCCAGCAGCGTGACCGGCGTCAGCAGGATGCCGGGCAGCAGGACGTGGTGTTCCACATCATGCTGATGCCCATGCGGCGCGTTCATCGCGGTCGTGATCAGCGCGGGCAGCTTGCCGTGCGTCGACGGCCGTCGCCGCGTATCGCATGAACCAGGCGAACTGCGCGTGGTCCGCCGGGTTGCCGGCCACGGTGGCAGTCGCGCGGATGCGCCCACAGCCGCCAGGTCAGCGACCACCGCGACGGCGAGATAAGCCGGCGCAAGACGGCCGCGGGCCAGCCAGGCCCGCGCGCGGGCTAGCAGGCGCCGCCGCATCCGGTCGGCCGGGAGCACCGCGGAGGTCATCGGCCAGCCCGGCGCCGCGACCGGGCCGGGCCCCGCGGCCCGGCCTGCCGCGCTACCCGGCCACGGCGGAAGACATAGACCCCGTCCTGCTCGAAGATCTGCCGGAACTGCTTGCCGTGCTCGAGCCGCTCGACAAACTGCTGCACGTTCGCCGGCGGCGGCTGCCAGTCCGTGCTCTGCGTGTCGAACACCACGTACGTGGTCACCGGGTTGTCGAAGTTCCCGAGCCAGTAGGTATCGGTGCGCGCGGCGAGCGGCGCGAGCAGGTCGAGGTCGGTCGACACCTTCGCGCCGTCGGGCACGAGCGCCATCGCGGCGTTCTCGGCCGCCACGTGCGGGCCGAGGGCGTACGTCGCCGGGTTCCAGAGCGAGCTCAGCGGGAACTGGAACGCCAGCGCGGCGGCGATGCCGAGCATCGCGGCCGCGCCGTAGTGCTCGCCGAGCGCCGGCGAAGACAGCCGCCGGGTGGCTCATTACTTCCTGGCCCCGGGTTCCCGCTACCGCGTCGGCCCGCGCTCAGGCCTGCCTGCATCCGCGCGATGCCGTCGATCGCGGCGATGAACACGATCGGCATCACGGTCGCGTTGTAGTGCCAGTCCGTACTCCAGTAGGCGGACTTGAGCGCGATGAAGCGCAGCGCGAGGCTCGGCAGGATCGCCAGGACCAGCGGCGAGCGCAGCGCGATGAACGCGGTCGGCAGCAGGATCAGCGCCAGCGTCGGCAGCTTGGTGCCCGATGCCCGTTCGTGAGGTGCGACCACAGCCCGCCGACGCTGAAGTTACCGCCCACCGGGCTGATGGCGCCTGCCTGCGACCAGTACGGGTACGTGTGGTCGGCGTTGAAGTGCGGGATGATCACCAGGATCGCGAGCAGGGACCAGGCCAGGCCCCAGCCGGCCAGGATCAGCCCGGCGGCCCGGCGGCGGTAGCCGAACGCGATGATCAGGCCGATGACGGCGAGCGTGAAGCCCTGGTCTTCCTTGACCAGGACCAGCGGCAGCGCCCAGCAGACCGCGGCCCGGGTGCGGCCGCGGACGAGCGCGGACAGGCTGAACGCCAGCAGCGGGACGGCGAAGGCGATCTCGTGGAAGTCGTAGTTGGCGAGCTGCTGCAGGCCCCAGGAGAACCCGTAGGCGGTGGCGATGGCGCGGGCGGTGCCGCGGCCGAGGAGGTGCGCGGCGGCGCGGTAGACCGGGAAGACCGAGACGGCGGCGAGCACGGCCTGCGCGATCAGCAGCGTGACCGGCGTGGGGAGAGGCCAGGAAGAGCGGGGCGAGCACGGCCACGATCGGGTGGAAGTGGTCGCCGAGCAGGTTGAAGCCGGGGCCGCGGATATCGACGATCGGGCGCGTGCAGGTGCGCGATCTGCTTGACGTACTCGGTGAAGATGCCGAGGTCCCAGGACGTCGGGTCCCGGCGCAGGTACCGGAACACCGAGATGACGGTGTACGCCGCGAAGACCCCGCAGGCGATCAGCCATGGCACCTGATCGCCGCGGCGCCACCACGGCCGCAGCCCGGCCGCCTGGCCCGGCTCGGCCGCCAGGCCGGCCTGGTCCGCCAGGCCCGGCTCGGCCGAGCCCGCCGCTACGGCGGGCCCGGTACCGCCGCCCGGCGCGAACTCCACGGCCGCCCCGGTGTCAGCCGGCTGCATTGTCAGCGGCTGGCGGGCGAGCGGACTCCTGGCCGGTGCTGCCCGCGATGCCGGCCAGCCGGGCGCCTCCGTCCGCGGGTGATCCGTCCAGCGGCACCGCCGCTCCTCCTGCTCAGTCCTTGGTCATGCCTAACCCGGGCCCTGGTGTAGTGCAACGGTACCCGCGCCAGACCGCCTGCGCGGCACTGACCAGATCTTGCTGCCTGCCGGTTAGGTAACGACGGAATTAGCCCGGATTGCGAGGATTTGCGGGGCCAGGCCGGGAACATCCTGGCGACGTCCGTTCGGTCTGGAAAAGTTGAGTCTCGCGGACTCAAGTCATTTGCCAAGGGTCAGCCCGTCTGGCAGACTTGAGCCGATCAAGACTCAATTATTCAAGCACTAGCAGCACAAGGACTGGACACATGGCACGTGCGGTAGGCATCGACCTGGGGACGACTAACTCGGTCGTCGCCGTTCTCGAGGGCGGCGAGCCCACGGTCATCGCCAACGCCGAGGGTTCGCGCACCACGCCGTCAGTGGTGGCCTTCGCCAAGAACGGCGAGGTTCTCGTCGGCGAGGTCGCCAAGCGGCAGGCGGTCACGAACGTCGACCGGACGATCCGCTCGGTCAAGCGCCAGATGGGCACCGACTGGACGGTGACCATCGACGGCAAGAAGTTCACGGCGCAGCAGATCAGCGCCTTCGTCCTGCAGAAGCTGAAGCGCGACGCGGAGGCCTACCTCGGTGAGACCATCACCGACGCGGTCATCACCGTGCCCGCGTACTTCAGCGACGCGCAGCGGCAGGCCACCAAGGAGGCCGGGCCAGATCGCCGGCCTCAACGTCCTGCGGATCATCAACGAGCCGACCTCGGCGGCGCTCGCCTACCACCTGGAGAAGGAGGGCGAGGCCACCATCCTCGTCTTCGACCTCGGTGGCGGCACGTTCGACGTCTCCCTGCTCGAGGTCGGCGAGGGCGTCGTCGAGGTGAAGGCCACCAGCGGCGACAACCACCTCGGCGGCGACGACTGGGACCAGCGGGTCGTCGACTGGCTCGTCAAGGACTTCAAGAACAGCTACGGCATCGACCTGTCCAAGGACAAGATGGCGCTGCAGCGGCTGCGGGAGACCGCGGAGAAGGCGAAGATCGAGCTGTCCAGCTCGACCGAGTCGCAGATCAACCTGCCCTACATCACCCACTCCGAGCAGGGCCCGCTGCACCTGGACACGAAGCTCAGCAGGGCCGAGTTCCAGAAGATGACCTCGGACCTGCTCGACCGCTGCAAGACGCCGTTCCAGCAGGTCATCAAGGACGCCGGCGTCAAGCTCAGCGAGATCGACCACGTCGTGCTGGTCGGCGGCTCGACCCGGATGCCGGCCGTCGTCGACCTGGTCAAGGAGCTGACCGGCGGCAAGGAGCCGAACAAGGGCGTCAACCCGGACGAGGTCGTGGCCGTCGGCGCCTGCCTGCAGGCCGGCGTGCTCAAGGGTGAGGTCAAGGACGTCCTGCTGCTCGACGTGACCCCGCTGTCGCTGGGCATCGAGACCAAGGGCGGCATCTTCACCAAGCTGATCGAGCGCAACACCACGATCCCGACCAAGCGCTCGGAGATCTTCACGACGGCCGACGACAACCAGCCGTCCGTGCAGATCCAGGTCTTCCAGGGCGAGCGCGAGATCGCGGCGTACAACAAGAAGCTCGGCATGTTCGAGCTGACCGGCCTCGCGCCGGCGCCGCGCGGCATCCCGCAGATCGAGGTCACCTTCGACATCGACGCGAACGGCATCGTGAACGTCTCGGCGAAGGACCTCGGCACCGGCAAGCAGCAGTCCGTGACGATCACGGGCGGCTCGGCGCTGGGCAAGGACGACATCGAGCGGATGATGGGCGACGCGGAGAAGTACGCCGAGGAGGACCGGCAGCGCCGCGAGGAGGCCGAGGTCCGCAACCGCGGCGAGTCACTCGCCTACACGACCGAGAAGTTCCTCGCCGAGAACGCCGACAAGGTGCCGGACGACATCAAGTCCGAGGTGGAGTCGGCGATCGCCGACCTGAAGCGGACGCTCGAGGGCACCGACATCGAGGCGATCAAGACCGCCAGCGAGCATGCCGCTCAGGTCGAGCCAGAAGATGGGCACCGCGATCTACGCGCAGGCGCAGGCCGCGAACGCCCAGCCCGGCGGCACCGCTGACGCGGAGTCGGCCAGGACGACGACGACGTCGTCGACGCCGAGATCGTGGACGAGGACAAGCCAGCCGACCAGGAGGGCGGCACCGCCTGATGAGTTCGACAGAAGACCAGGGCCAGGGCCCAGTCATCCGAGATCGCAGGCGCATCGACCCGGCGACCGGCCAGGTCCGCGAGCCCGCCGAGCCCGGCCCGCAGCGCAGGGCCCGGCGGCCAGCGCGGTCCGGCCGGGACGGCACTCGCGCGTCGAGCCCCGGCGGTCAGCCGGGCGGTGACCAGCGTCCGGCCGGCGGCCCGGACGGCAACGGCAAGCGACCGCTCCGGCGGCCGCCGCCAGGCACGGGACGAGCACCGGACCGGGCAGCCCGGCCAGGCGGGCTCGACGCCGCCGCGGCCCGGCGGCAAGTCCGAGTCGCAGACGGCCGTCGATGCTGGCCGAGCGCACGGCCGACCTGCAGCGGCTGCAGGCCGAGTACGCCAACTACCGCAAGCGGGTCGAGCGCGACCGGCAGGCGGTGCGCGAGCAGGCGCTGGCCAGCGTGCTCAGCGAGCTGCTGCCGGTGCTCGACGACATCGGCCGGGCCCGCGAGCACGGCGAGCTGTCCGGCGGCTTCAAGTCGGTCGCGGACTCGCTGGAGTCCGATCGCCGTCAAGCTGGGGCTGACCGCCTACGGCGAGCCGGGCGATCCGTTCGACCCGACGCTGCACGAGGCGCTCATGCACGAGTACTCGGCCGACGTCGACGAGCCGACCTGCGTCAAGATCCTGCAGCCCGGCTACAAGGTCGGCGACCGGATCATCCGCCCGGCCGGGTCGCCGTCGCCGAGCCCGGCGATGACAGCGGCCGGCCGAGCCGCGCCGGGCGACGGCGACGACGAGGACGCGCCAGGCCGGAGCCCAGAAGACTAGACAGCACAGCGCACGAGAGAGGCCCGTTGAGCACCAAGGATTACCTCGAGAAGGATTACTACAAGACCCTTGGGGTGGCTAAGGGCGCGTCCGCTGACGAGATCAAGAAGTCGTACCGGAAGCTCGCCCGCAAGTACCACCCGGACGCGAACAAGGGCGACGCGAAGGCCGAGGAGCGGTTCAAGGAGATCTCCGAGGCCTACAACGTCCTGTCCGACGAGAAGCGCCGCAAGGAGTACGACGAGGCGCGCACGCTGTTCGGCGGCGGGCCGCGGATGCCCGGCTCGAGCGGGACCAGCCGGCGGCTACAACTTCGACCTCGGCGACCTGTTCGGCAACACGACCGGCGCGGTCCGGCAGCCGGCTCGGCGACCTCCTCGGCGGCGTGTTCGGCCGCGGCGGTGGCGCCAGCACCACGCAGCAGGCCAGACCGCGCCGCGGCGCCGACGTCGAGACCGAGACATCGCTGTCTTTCAGCGACGCGATCGAGGGCGCGACCGTCTCGCTCCGGCTGACCGGCGAGGGCCCGTGCAAGACCTGCATGGGCACCGGCGCCAAGGCCGGCACCGTGCCGCGGGTGTGCCCGACCTGCGAGGGCACCGGGCAGGGCAGCCGGAACCTCGGCAGCTTCGCGTTCTCCGAGCCGTGCAAGACCTGCCGCGGCCGGGGGCTCGTCGTCGACGACCCGTGCCCGACGTGCTCGGGCAGCGGCCGGGCGATGAGCACGCGCACGATCCAGGCGCGGATCCCGGCGGGCGTCGCCGACGGCCAGCGGATCAAGCTGGCGGGCAAGGGCGCGTCGGGCGAGCGCGGCGGCCCGCCGGCGACCTGTACGTGCGCGTGCACGTCGACCAGCACCCGGTGTTCGGCCGCTCGGGCCACAACCTGACGCTGACCGTGCCGGTCACCATCGCCGAGGCCGCGCTCGGCGCGGAGATCAAGGTGCCGACGCTGCACGGCATGCCGGTGAGCCTGCGGATCCCGGCCGGGCACGCCGAACGGACGCACCTTCCGGGTGCGCGGCAAGGGCGTCCGGCGCAAGGACGGCACCGATCGGCGACCTGCTGGTCACCGTCAGCGTGCAGGTGCCGACGGAGCTGAACGACGAAGGCCAAGGCCGCCCTGGAGGCGTTCAGGGACGCCACCGCCGGGCCCGACCCGCGGGCCGACCTGCTCCGGCAGGCGAACGGATAACTGCAGCTAGCTGCCGAAAGGAGATGACATGACCAGCCAGTTCGAACTCTCGGATGACACGCCCGTCTACGTCATCTCGGTGGCGGCCCAGCTGTCCGGGATGCACCCGCAGACGCTGCGCGCCTACGACCGCCTCGGCCTCGTCTCGCCCGGCCGAGCCGCCGGGCCGCGGCCGCCGGTACTCGCTGCGCGACATCCTGATCCTGCGCGAGATCCAGCGGCTGTCTCAGGAGGAGGGCATCAACCTCCAGGGCATCAAGCGCATCCTCGAGCTCGAGCTCGCCGAGCGGCGCAGCCGGCTGCGGCTGGCCGAGCTGCAGGCCGAGATCAGCCAGCTGCGCGCCGAGCTGGAATCCACCAGCGCCGTCGCCGCCCGGCTCGCGGCCCTGCTGCGTACCCGCGGCGAGGGCGGCACGCTCGTGCCGGTCCGCGACGGCCAGCGGCCACGGCGACGACCGCCGACAGCCGGCGGCGCCGGCGACACGACCGGGATCCGGTCCAGGGCTCGCAGACGGATCAACGAGGGGCGGCCGGCCGCCGCCGCGGGGCATGCCGATCCCGGCTAACCCGCTCGCCGCCGCTGCGCGGGCTCCGCGACAGCCCGTTCCCATACCTGCACGATGTGCGTGGAGAGATAGTCATGGACGAAAAGCTGACGCGGAAGAGCCAGGAAGCGCTCGCCGAGGCAGCCAAGAACGCCGCCGCCGCCGGCAATCCGAACACCGACGGGCTGCACCTGCTGGCGGCGCTGCTGGAGCAGGAGGGCGGCACCGCCGACCCGCTGCTGCGCGCCGTCGGGCGCCGACCCGGCGCGCCATGCTGGCCGAGGTGAAGGACCAGCTCGCCCGGCTGCCGCAGGCCGCCGGCGCCACCGTCAGCGCCCCGCAGGCATCGCGGCAGCTGCTGCCGACGCTCGCGACCGCCAGCCAGCGGGCGAAGGAGATGCAGGACGAGTACGTCTCGACCGAGCACCTGCTCGTCGGCCTGGCCGCCGACGGCGGCCGGCACGCGCCGCGCTGCTGCAGCAGGCGGGCGCAGGTCCCGGAGCAGCTGCTGAGCGCGTTCGAGCAGGTCCGCGGGCACGCGCGGGTCACGTCGCAGGATCCGGAGGGCGACCTACCAGGCGCTGGAGAAGTACGGCGTCGACCTGACCCGGAGCGCCCGCGACGGCAAGCTCGACCCGGTCATCGGCCGGGACGCCGAGATCCGCCGGGTCATCCAGGTGCTGTCCCGGCGCACCAAGAACAACCCGGTGCTGATCGGCGAGCCCGGCGTCGGCAAGACCGCCGTCGTCGAGGGCCTGGCCCAGCGCATCGTCGCCGGCGACGTGCCCGAGTCGCTGCGCAACAAGCGGGTCGTCGCGCTCGACCTCGGCGCGATGGTCGCCGGCGCGAAGTACCGCGGCGAGTTCGAGGAGCGGCTCAAGGCCGTGCTGAACGAGATCCGCAAGTCGCGACGGCCAGATCATCACGTTCATCGACGAGCTGCACACCGTCGTCGGCGCCGGCGCGGCCGAGGGCGCGATGGACGCCGGCAACATGCTCAAGCCGATGCTCGCCCGCGGCGAGCTGCGGATGGTCGGCGCCACCACGCTGGACGAGTACCGGGAGCACATCGAGAAGGACCCCGCGCTCGAGCGCCGGTTCCAGCAGGTCCTGCGTCGGCGAGCCGTCGGTCGAGGACACGATCGCGATCCTGCGCGGCCTCAAGGGCCGCTACGAGGCGCACCACCAGGTGCAGATCTCCGACGCCGCGCTGGTCGCGGCGGCCACGCTGTCCGACCGCTACATCACCGCCCGGTTCCTGCCGGACAAGGCGATCGACCTGATCGACGAGGCGGCGTCCCGGCTGCGGATGGAGATCGACTCCCGCCCGGTCGAGATCGACGAGCTGCAGCGCGCCGTCGACCGGCTGAAGATGGAGGAGATGGCGCTCGCCAAGGAGACCGACCCGGCCAGCCGGAGCGGCTGGAGCGGCTGCGCGCCGACCTGGCCGACCAGCAGGAGCAGCTGACCGCGCTGGTCGCGCGCTGGGAGCGGGAGAAGGCCGGGCCTGAACCAGGTCGGCGAGCTGAAGAAGCAGCTCGACGACCTGCGACGGCCAGGCCGAAGCGGGCGCAGCGCGACGGCGACTCTCGAGGCCGCGTCCCGGCTGATGTACGGCGAGATCCCGGCGCTGGAGCGGGAGCTGGCCGGCAGCGTCCGCGGCCGCGGCCAGCGAGGAAGCCGAGCAGGCTGCGAGACCGGCCGGCGCCCATGGTCAAGGAGGAGGTCGGCCCGGACGACATCGCCGACGTCGTGTCGTCCTGGACCGGCATCCCGGCCGGCCGGCTGCTGGAGGGCGAGACCGGCAAGCTGCTGCGGATGGAGGACGAGCTCGGGCACCGGCTGATCGGCCAGGCCGCGGCCGTGCAGGCGGTGTCCGACGCGGTCCGCCGGTCCCGGGCCGGCATCGCCGACCCGGACCGGCCGACCGGCTCGTTCCTGTTCCTCGGCCCGACCGGCGTCGGCAAGACCGAGCTGGCCAAGGCGCTGGCCGAGTTCCTGTTCGACGACGAGCGGGCGATGGTCCGCATCGACATGAGCGAGTACTCCGAGAAGCACTCGGTGGCGCGGCTGGTCGGCGCGCCGCCCGGCTACGTCGGCTACGACGAGGGCGGCCAGCTCACCGAGGCGGTGCGGCGCCGGCCGTACTCCGTGGTCCTGCTCGACGAGGTCGAGAAGGCGCACCCGGAGGTCTTCGACATCCTGCTGCAGGTGCTCGACGACGGCCGGCTGACCGACGGCCAGGGCCGGACGGTCGACTTCCGCAACACGATCCTGATCCTGACCTCGAACCTCGGCTCGCAGTTCCTCGCCGACCCGGCGCTGCCGGAGGCCGACAAGCGGGAGACGGTGCATGCCGTCGTGCGCGCCACCTTCAAGCCGGAGTTCCTCAACCGGCTCGACGACATCGTCGTCTTCGACGCGCTCACGACCGCCGAGCTCACCGAGATCGTCGACCTCCAGGTCGCGCAGCTCGCGGACCGGCTCGCCGACCGGCGGCTCACCCTCGAGGTCACCCCGCAGGCCCGCGAGTGGCTGGCGCTGACCGGCTTCGACCCGGTCTACGGCGCCCGGCCGCTGCGCCGGCTGGTCCAGTCCGCGATCGGCGACCAGCTGGCCCGCGCGCTGCTGGCGGGCGAGGTCACCGACGGCGACACCGTCCGGGTGGACCTGGATGAGGCCGCAGACACGCTGACCGTGACCACGGAAGAGCACGCTGGCGCCGGGGCCGGGCGAACCTCAGGCCTCGTCGAGCAGCTGATCGTATTCGTCTTCACCCAGACCGAGATCATTGCGGATCCGGTATCGCAGGCTCAGCAGGAGCGGCAGCTCGGACGCACTCGCGGGCTGCCGGTCCTGCACCGGGCCGACCCGCTGGCTGAGGCACAGCCGCACGCCGGTCGTAGCCCACTCCAGCGCGGCCTGCAAGATCGCCGCGCTCGACCAGCAACTCGGCGATCATGTCGCAGATTCGCGGGTCCGCCGACCCCTCTGTCTTCAGCCTGCTAATGATCGCCTGCGCCTCCGCCGCGCGGCCGAGCTGGAATAGCGCGCGGGCAAGCGGCACGCGCGGATCCACGAATACGGGACCGCCGTCAGCCATTGCCCGCCGAAATCCGTCAGCCGCCTCGGCCGGATCATCCGCCAGCAGCCATTGCTCTCCGGCCCGCAGAAAAGCCTCAGCCCGCGGCATACCGGCGGTCTCCGCGCCGGTCGCCGCCAGCGTGGTCATCTGGCGAGCCGCTGCTGCATGATCACCACTGGCGGCTGCGTCGAATTCGATCGTGTCGAATTCCTCACGGCTCAATATGGGCACGGGTTCTACCGTACCCATCGGTAGCTCAGTGAGCTGTTAAACGCACGACAATTAATGGCATCGTGGCCGCGGCAATGTGTGAATCTGCAAATTGCACGCGATGCAATTTCAGTGCCGGGAACGCTCCAGCGCGTCCCAGAATCCGCGCCGCAGTGCGTGCCTGACCTCGTCGTGCAGCAGCGAGTCGATGGGTAGCGCGGATCCCTGCAGCAGTCTGGCCTCGAGGTCCGACGGCATCCTCGGCTTGCGGGCCAGGACGGCCTCCAGCCAGAGCGCAGGGGCGTCCCTGGCGACCGCCTCGCCGAACCCGAAGCCCTCCGCGTGGGCCGACTGGACCGCCTCGCCGACCGAGATCACGACCGGCGGGGGCGGCGGTGCGGGCGCCTGCTGCGGCGGCGAGGCGTAAGGCGCCTGGTATGGCGGACCACCGTACTGCCCGGCCGGCGGCTGCCCGCTGAACTGCACGGGCCGGTCCGGCGGGTAGGGCATGCCGTTGGCCGGCGGGGCCGGGCGCTGCTGGGTTGCCGGGCGCGGCGGTTCGGCCGGGGCCAGCCCGTTCTGCTGCGCGGCGGCACGGCGGCAGGCCGGTCGCCTGGTCCTGGCCGCTGCGGACCCGGTCCGGGCGCTGGCTGCAAGCCCTGGTGTGGCTGCAGGCCCTGGCCCAGCTGACCAATGCCCGCCGAGCCGGGCTGGTAGCCAGGACCGGCCGGCATGCCCTGTCCCAGCTGCTGGGACTGTCCTGGCTGGTGGGTCTGTCCCGGCTGCTGGCCTGACCGGGCTGCTGGCCCTGACCGGGGTGAAGTGGCTGGCCCGGTGTGCCCTGCCCATGCTGCCCGCCCTGCGCATGCTGGCCGATGGGATCCGGTTGCCCGTGCTGGCCCTGGCCTAGTTGTCCGTGCTGGCCACCAGCGCCAGCTGCTGGCCCTGACCCGGCTGCGGGCCGGGACCGCAGGCAGCCCAGTCCCCGGCTGAGGGCCAGGCGCGGACGGCCCGCCTGGCGCGCCAGGGACGGAGTGCAGGGCGGACTGCATGCCCTGCTGGGCGAGCCCGCTGCCCGGCTGCTGCCCGAAGCTTGCTGGCATGCCGTTCGGTCCGGCCCCGTTCTGGCCGGTGCCGTTCTGCTCATTCGGCCGCACCCGGCCGCCCTGCCCGGCAGCGAAACGTCGGCATGCCGTTCGGCTGCAGGCCGTTCTGGGACAGGCCGTTCTGGCGCGCCGGCATGGCCCGTTCTGCGCTGAAGCCCGTGCTGGCGGAATCGCCGTTCTGGGCCGGCCCGTCGTCTGCGGAAGCCGCTGCCGGAGGCAGCCCGGGCGAGCTCGTCCGATCCGCCGGCCCGCGCCGTTCGATCGGCGGCATGCCGTTCGGCCGCTGGTCGCCGTGGCTGGCTCGAGACCGGCAGCCCAGCGGCGTGCGCGCCCGGCCCTGCCCGTTGCTCGCGTGCCCGGCGTCGCCGCCGAAACCGTTCTGTCCGTAACCAGACTGGGCCAGCCTGACCACGGCCCTGATCGCGGGCCTGGAACTGCTGGGACAGCAGCGGCGCCTGCTCGTCCGCGCGGCTGCCGGCCCGATCCGGCCTGCATCGGCCCCGGCCGGGCCGCTGAACCTGGCCGGCTCCTGCGGAGGCAGCACCGGCTGCTGGTCCCGGCTGACGCGGGGCGAGCCTGCTGCTGTCCGAGCCGGTCGAAATCGGCGGCGACCGGCGACGGGTACAGCTGCGGGACCGGCGCCGCGATAGCCGGCTGCTGCTGGCTGGATCGAGCTGGTCGCGGCCGGGCTGGCTGCCGCCGCGCTGACCGGCAGCTCCCGGTAGCTGCTGCCGCTCAGCTGCGCGTCGGCACTGACCGGCTCGGCGCCCGGGATCAGGTCAACGTAGGGACGCAGGTGCCCGGCCGCGATGTCGATGATGTCGTCGCACTCCTGCCGCAGCGAGCGCGAGATCGCCCAGTTACCGTCGGCGCTGATGTGCAGCAGGATGGCCCGGATCCCGAGGTCCTGGACCTCGGCGATGACCGGCGCGAGGTCTTCCTCCGCGCTCACGATCACCGCGTCGCTGACGGCCCGGTTGCGCGCCAGCGCGCTCAGGTCCTTGCGGATCTCGGCCTCGACGCCTTCCTTGCGGTTCGGCCGGGCCTTGCTCAGCCGGAGCTTGACGCCGGGCACGTCGGCGAGCGTCTCGTGCTCGGCGCCCGGCCGCCCTCGGCCGCGGTGTCGTACCAGTAGCAGCGCAGCAGCGGCAGGCCGGTGCGGTCCCTGGACAGGCCGCCGAGGAGCTTGAGCAGGCCGGCATAATCCCAGGAAACCGAGTCTCGGTTGCGGGTGCCGTGGACGGCCTGTGCGCCTTCAGCCAGCACATAGCCCGCGTCCACGAACAGCGCGCAGCGATCCAACGCGACACCGTCCTTCCCTTGCGCGTGACGTTACCAGCGCGTGGCGGCAGCCGTGACACATAGCGCGGATCGCGGACGTATCATCCGGGCCGGACTTCTATCACCTGTTCCAGCATTTTGCCCTATTTAGCCGACCGGACCGGTCTACTGGGCTAAAACATCTCAAGCCGCAACACAGCCAGCGCGCAGAAGGTACCAGGACGTGCGGCGAGTGCTCCGCTCGGGCCGGCCCGGACTGGAGCAGGCGACGAGCGGCCGCCGGCGGGCGACCAGGCCGGAGTAGGCTCGGCTGCCGTGGCTGACCGAGACGATCTGCTCAAGATGATCAAGGAACTGGCCGTCGTGCACGGGCCGGTCACGCTCTCGTCGGGGCAGCAGGCGAACTGGTACATCGACCTGCGCCGGGTGCTGCTGGACGGCCGGGCGGCCCCGGTGGCCGGCCGGGTGATGCTCGCTGTCACGGCTGGCCTCAGCTATCGACGCCGTCGGCGGGCTCACGCTCGGCGCCGACCCGGTGGCTACCGCGATGCTGCACGCCGCCGCGGCGAACGGCCGCAAGCTCGACGCGTTCGTGGTGCGCAAGAGCGAGAAGGCGCACGGCTTGCAGCGCCGGATCGAAGGCCCGGACGTGGCCGGCCGCCGGGTGCTGGCGGTGGAGGACACCTCGACCACGGGCAGCTCGGTACTCACCGCCGTCGACGCGCTGCAGGAAGCGGGCGCCGAAGTAGTCGGGGTGGCGGTCGTGGTCGAGCGGGGCGCGCGGGCGCGGATAGCCGAGCGCGGGCTGACCTATCTCCCCGCGTTCGAACTGGCCGATCTCGGCCTGAGCTGAGCGCCCGCGCCGGGCGGCAGCCTCAGCCGTGCGAGAGCGCGTGCACCGCAGTAGCCCCCGAGCACTAGTAGCGCCAGCACGCTCGCGCACAGCGCGACCATGGCGGCATAACGACGGCGGTCGGCGGGATCAGCATCGTGGCGACCCATGAGCCGAGAGTAGAGCTCGCAGCCGCCCGCCGACCCGATAAGCGGCCAACTCGCCGCCCGGCTTGGGCGCGCCGGCAGGCTCAGAGATACTTGGCAATGACCCACGAGGAGAGGATTTCGCGTCATGCCTATCGCGACGCCTGAGGTCTACGCCCAGATGCTCGACCGGGCAAAGGAGCACGGCTTCGCCTACCCGGCCATCAACGTGACCTCCAGCCAGACTCTGAACGCGGCGCTGCGCGGGTTCGCCGAGGCCGAGAGCGACGGCATCGTCCAGGTGTCCACCGGCGGGGCCGAGTACCTGTCCGGCGCCGGAGTCAAGGACATGGTGACCGGCGCGGTCGCGCTCGCGCACTTCGCCCGCACGGTAGCGGCGAGGTACCCCGTCAATGTCGCGCTGCACACCGACCACTGCCCGAAGGACAAGCTCGACGGCTACATGCGGCCGCTGGTGCAGATCTCGGTGGAGCGGGTCGCTCGCGGCGAGGAGCCACTGTTCCAGTCGCACATGTGGGACGGCTCCGCGGTCCCGCTGGCCGAGAACCTCCAGATCGCCACCGAGTTGCTCGCACAGTGCGCGAAGGCCCGCATCGTCATGGAGCTGGAGATCGGCGTCGTCGGCGGCGAGGAAGACGGCGTCGTCGGCGAGATCAACGAGAAGCTGTACAGCACCCCGGAGGACGCCCTCGCGACCGCAGAAGCACTCGGCGTCGGCGAGAAGGGCCGGTACATCCTCGCGGCCACGTTCGGCAACGTGCACGGCGTGTACAAGCCGGGGCACGTCAAGCTCCGGCCCGCGATCCTGAAGGAGATCCAGGACGCGGTCGGCGCGAAGTACGGCAGGGACAAGCCGTTCGACCTGGTCTTCCACGGCGGTTCGGGGTCCGACCTCGCCGACATCAGGGAGGCGATCGGCTACGGCGTCGTCAAGATGAACGTGGACACCGACACCCAGTACGCCTTCACGCGGCCGGTAGCCGGGCACATGTTCACCAACTACGACGGCGTGCTGAAGGTCGACGGGGACGTCGGCAACAAGAAGGCGTACGACCCGCGGACCTGGGGCAAGGCCGCCGAGGAGTCCATGACCGCCGGGTCGTGCACGCCTGCGAGGACCTGCTGTCGGCGGGCACCAAGCTCGCTGACCGGCCGGATCGCGACAACGTGGAGTTTTACCGCGCCGTACGGTAAAACTCCACGTTGTTAGCGGCCGGGTATCAGCTGCGCATGGCCTGCCGCGCTCGCTCAAGTCGCGCGGCCCGGGCGCCGCCCGTCGCGGCCGGCGTGTACTTCGCGTACTCGAAGCCGGGCAGGCTGAACGCCGTGACGTCGAGGATCACGTGCGTCGTGACGGCGGCGTGGATCGCGATTACGTTCAGGATGGACGTTGAGTACTCGGCGATTCCGCAGCTCACGAAGTTGGACAGCGTGGCCTTGGCGCCGAAGTTGATGGACGACACGTTCGGCACCGAGCCCGCGCCTGACCACACGGTGAGGAAGCCCGCCCTGGTCGTGCCGGTGACCGTGAGGTTCGCGAACACAGCCTCGGCGAAGAAGGTCAGGCTGTCCAGATTGATGAAGATCGTCTTCCCGGCCCGCAGCCGGCCCGAGCTGTCCAGGTTGCCCGCGGCGTTGACGATGTTCTTGCGCAGCGACGCCTGCCGGGTATCCAGCATCCGGTCCGGCGCCACCAGCGGCACGTAGACGTTCCCGGTCGCCTCGGTCAGGACCGGCGCGGCCGCGGTGCCGGTACTGAACGCGTGCGTGAACCAGAGGCTGCCGTCCGAGGTCGTGGTCAGGTCGCCGCCAACCGTGGCCGCTGTGGGTTGCACGCCGCTGGCCGCCGACGGAGTCAGCCGCAGGGTCGGGCCCGCGCCGTCGTTCGACGTGTCGACGCCGGTGTTGGTGAGGATGAACGCGGGCGTGGTGTTGTTGGCCGCGTCCAGTTCGGTGGGCGTCGCCGAGGTACCGGCCGAGTTGACCGCGTCCTGCAGGACCGGATCGCCCGACGCCGCGCTGGCGGGACCCGCCGCGGCCGCGGCCACGACGCCCACCCCGGCGACACCGGCCGCGACGATCCCGCCCCGGCTCAGCAGCGCGCGCCTGGCCAGCGACCTGCCGTCAGCCTGCGCACCCTCGTCAGCCGGACTTCCCGTTTGTGTTCCTTGCTTCGGCCTCTTCTGCGCCATCTGGCCTGACCCCACTCACTCGTCTTAGCGGCAGCCGCTTCGTTTCCCGAAGCCGCATATCGGGTTGTATAGCTGCTAATTGAAATATCCGGGCCTAGCCGACACAAGGGGAGCCCTCCCCACCCCCGGCCCGGAGAGATGACCGGGTGACCGGCCAAAACAGCAGCCGCCACGAGCACGGCGCCCGCGGTGCGGCAGGATGGCGTGATGCACGAGAACCTGCTCGGCGGCCCGCCGGAAACATTCCTGCCTGCTAACGAGGACGCGGCCGCGGCGCTCGCGGCGGCGGCGGATCCGGCCGAGGTCGCGGCGCGGTTCCCGGCCTACTGCTCCGCCTGGGCGGCGCTGGCCGAGCGAGCGCTGGCGGCGGGCGATGCGGTCAGCGCCTACGCGTTCGCCCGGACCGGCTATCACCGCGGCCTGGATCAGCTGCGCCGGGCGGGCTGGCACGGGCACGGCCCGATCCCCTGGGAGCACGAGCCCAATCAGGGCTTCCTGCGCTCACTGCACGCGCTGGGAACGGCCGCGGCGGCGATCGGCGAGGACGACGAGGCGGCCCGGTGCGCCGAGTTCCTGGCCGACAGCAGCCCGGCGGCGGTCGCCGCGCTGCGGTCCTGACCGCGTCCGCCACTCCGGGCGCGGCAGACCGACCCGGTCCCAGCCGGTGCAGTAGCATCTGAATGCAAGAGCCCCTTGCCGCGCTTGCCCGTCTGCAGTGTCGTCGGCCGGGGCTTTCGGTTGTTACGGGAGGACCTGTGACATGCCCGCGATCGTGATCGTCGGCGCGCAGTGGGGAGACGAGGGCAAGGGCAAGGCCACCGATCTGCTCGGCGACCGGGTTGACTACGTCGTGCGCTACCAGGGCGGTAACAACGCCGGCCACACCGTGGTCATCGGGGACGAAAGCTACGCCCTGCACCTGCTGCCGTCCGGCGTGCTGTCCGACAACGCGACCGCCGTGATCGGCAACGGGGTCGTGATCAATCCGGAGGTGCTGATCGAGGAGATCGACGGGCTCATCGCGCGCGGCGCCTGGCGGGACCGGCTGCTGATCTCCGCGGACGCGCACCTGATCATGCCGCATCACGTCGCGCTCGATAAGGTCACCGAGCGCTACCTGGGCAACGCCAGGATCGGCACGACCGGCCGCGGGATCGGTCCCGCCTACGGCGACAAGGTGTCCAGGGTCGGGATCAGGGTGCAGGACCTGTTCGATCCCGGCATCCTGCGGCAGAAGCTCGAACTCGCGCTGCGGGACAAGAACCAGGTGCTGACAAAGCTCTACAACCGGCGCGGCATCGACCCGGACGTGGTCGCGCAGGAGTACCTGGGCTACGCCGGCCCGGCTGGAGCGGTACGTCGCCGACACCGGCCTCGTCCTGAACCAGGCGCTGGACGAGGACAAGGTCGTGCTGCTGGAGGGCGCCCAGGCGACGCTGCTCGACGTGGACCACGGCACCTACCCGTTCGTGACGTCATCCTCCCCCACGGCGGGCGGCGCCTGCTCGGGCTCGGGCATCGGCCCGACGAGGATCACCAGGGTGCTCGGCATCCTGAAGGCGTACACGACCAGGGTCGGGTCCGGGCCCGTTCCCGACCGAACTGCACGACGCGCAGGGCGAGTGGCTGCGCAAGACCGGCGGCGAGTTCGGCGTGACGACCGGCCGGCCCCGGCGCACGCGGCTGGCTGGACGTCGTCATCGCCAGGTACGCCACCAGGGTCAACGGGCTGACCGACTACTTCATCACCAAGCTCGACGTGCTGTCCAGCCTGGACAAGGTGCCGGTCTGCGTGGCGTACGACGTGCACGGCACGGCGCTACGACGAGATCCCGATGACGCAGACCGACTTCCACCACGCCACCCCGGTCTACGAGTACCTGGACGGCTGGTGGGAGGACATCTCCGCGGCCAGGGAGTTCAGCGACCTGCCGAAGAACGCGCAGAGCCTACGTCCGGGCGGTCGAGGACATGATCGGCGCGCCGGTCGCCGCAATAGGCGTCGGGCCGCGCCGGGACCAGACCGTCCAGCTGCGCGACGTGCTGTAGCGAGCCCTGGTCAGGTCCGCCGGCGCCGGGTAACCGACTTCGATCTGGCCGGTCCCGATGGTGGCGTTCAGGGTGGCCGGGGCGGTGGCGTCCGCGACGCCGGGCGCCACCGGAGCACGCCGGATCCGGCGTCGCCCAGCACCCGCAGCCGGGTACCGCCCGGCACGGTGATCGCGGCGCTGCCCGAGCCGATCGCGATCGTCATGTCCTGCGGCGGCGCGGTGAGGCCGGAGCCGCAGCGAGCCAGACCCGATGACGATTCCAGCGTTGCGGGCGCGAGCCCGGACCCGGTCACCGATCCTGATCCCGCACTCGCCCAGACCGGCCCGGTGAGGTCGGTCAGCGCGATGCTGCCGGAGGTGACGGCCAGGTGCAGCGGACCGGACAGGCCGCGGACCCTGATGCTGCCAGGCGCCGGCCGACGACGTTGACGGCCATCGCGACGGGCACGTGGATGACCAGCCGGACGGCGCAGTCCTCGAACAGATTCGGCCGCGGACAGCCGGCGGTGATCAGCATGGTGTTGGCGCTGAATCGTCTGGTGGACGTGCACCGACGGCTTGCCGAACACCCATGACATCTCGCCCCCGACCGTGACCTGGGCCGCGGCTGCCGGGCTCGAGCAGGACGTCACCAGCCGGGCGCGACCACGCGCAGGTTCGCGACCGGGTCTTGGTACACCGCGGTCGGCAGCGGCTGATTCTGGTGCACCGCCTTCAGCCAGAGCCGGAAGGCGACCGGCACCACGACGACCGTGGCGGTCAGCATCGCCACCGGATCCAGATCCAGCGCCGCCGCGGCCGCGGCGGCGCGACCGCGGCCGGCTGCGGCGCTCATCCGATCTCCAGGAATCGCAGCACGGCCAGCACCCGGCGGTGATCGCCTTCGCCCGGGTGCAGGTCCAGCTTGGTGAAGATGCTGTTGATGTGCTTGGCCACCGCGCTGTCGGTGATGACGAGCGTCTGCGCGATCGCGGCGTTGGAGCGGCCCTCGGCCATCAGCCGCAGCACCTCGTGCTCGCGCGGGGTCAGCCGGTCCAGCGGGTCGCTGCGCCTGCGCACCAGCAGCTGCGCGACGACCTCCGGGTCCAGCGCGGTGCCGCCGTCCGGCGACCCGGCGCAGCGCGGCGACGAAGTCGCCGACGTCGGCGACCCGGTCCTTCAGCAGGTAGCCGACGCTGCTGGTGTTGGCGGCGAGCAGGTCGGCGGCGTACCGCTCCTCCACGTACTGGGACAGCACGAGCACGGCCACGCTCCGGCCACTGGTGCCGGATCACCAGTGCGGCCCTGATGCCCTCGTCGGTATGCGTCGGCGGCATCCGCACGTCCGCGATCACCAGGTCGGGCTGGTGCTGCGGGCACCGCGGCCAGCAGCTCGGTCGGCGTCGCTGACGGTCGCGACGACGTCGATGCCGGCGGCGGCCAGCAGCTTGGCGAGCCCGGCCCGGAGCAGGACCGAGTCCTCGGCGATCACGACCCGCATGGCAGCTCCACGGTGACGATCGTCGGGCCGCCGGGCGGGCTGTCGATGGCCAGGCGGCCGTCGACCGACCGGGCCCGCTGGGCCAGGCTCGCCAGGCCGCTGCCGGCTCCCGGCGCGGCGCCGCCGACTCCGTCGTCGAAGACGCGGATCAGCAGCATGTCGCCCGCCCGGCGCACGTCCACCTCGGCCCGCCCGGCCTGCGCGTGCCTGGCGATGTTGGTCAGGCACTCCGAGACCACGAAGTACGCGACCGCCTCGATGGTCGGGGTCGCCCGCGCGGGCACGTCACGGTGACCCGGACCGGCAGCGGGGCGCGGGCGGCGATACCGGACAGGGCGGCGTCCAGGCCGCGATCCTCCAGCACCGCCGGGATGCAGGCCGCGGATCAGCACGCGCAGCTCGGCCAGCGCCTCCTTGGCCTCGTCGTGCGCCTCGGCGATCACCCGTTGCGCCGCGGGCGGCAGCTCGGTGAGGTTCTCCCTGGCCATGCCGAGGTTCATGGCCAGCGACACCAGCCGCTGCTGCGCGCCGTCGTGCAGATCGCGCTCGATCCGCCGGCGCTCGGCGTCGGCGGCGTCCACCACGCCGGCCCGGCTCTCCGACAGGGTCTCCACCCGGCGCTCGAGCTCGGCTGACCGGTTCGGGCCGAGCAGCGCCCGCGCCACCCGGACGTCCAGCCAGCTCATGGCCCGGCGCAACGAACGGCGCGATCAGCAGCAACGAGGCCGCCGGCCACGGTGAGCGCGATCAGCGGCTTGGGCGACTGGAACTGGTGCTGGCCGGAGCGGCGATCGGAAGCCAAAGGCGAAGGCCGCCGCCAGCCCGGCGCCGGCCGCCCAGGCGGCCAGCGTGAGCAGGCCGCCGACCGCCAGCAGCGGGCCGGCCAGCCAGGTGATAGCGCGAGCTGCCGCCAGGTCGACTCGGCGCGCAGGCTGGCGACCGTGCGCGCGAGCAGCGGTCGGGCCGCGGGCCGGCGCGGCTGGCGCGGGATGTCCACACCGAGCAGGGACCAGCACCGGTGCCGCTGGATCGCGGTCAGCGGCGCGCGCGCGGCGAGCACGAGCGCGACCGACACCACCCCGATCGCGAACCAGGCCTCCGGGTGGCGGCGGACCAGAAAGAGCACGGCGCAGGGCGCGAGCAGGACGCCGAGCGCGATCAGGTGCACCGGGATGCCCGCGATCACGAAGGTCGAGTCCCTGGCGGTCGCGGCCAGCACGCGCAGCGGGGCGAACGCGAGCCGCCGGCCCCGTTGCCCCGCGGCCATCGTCGCCATGCACACACCGTATGCGTCCGGCGATGCCGGCTGGTATGTACCGCGCACCCGCACCGGGGTGCAGCTAGCACCACCCTCGATCCGGACTCGCGCGCTACTGACCGTGGCCCGCCTGGCCGGAAGGCTGGTGAGCGTGCCCGCAACCGCCGTACGAAGGAGCGTGTCCCATGCTGATCGTCTCGCCGGACTGCGACGCGAGCTGGCCGGAAGACACGCTCGCCCGTCAGCTCGGCGATCCCTGGTCGGTCCGGCTGGCCGGCCGCCAGTCCGCCTGCCCGGCGCTGGAGCTGTACGAGGCCGGCGAGCTGCTGGACGTGATCAGCGCGACCACCCTGGCCCGGCCGCTGCTGCGCGGCGGCCGGACGGTGGCGACCGCCGCCGGGCCGCGCGCGATCGCCTGGGGCCGGCTGCCCGCCAGCGGGACCCGGCCGCTGGTCAGCTTCGGGCCGCGCCGGCGGCGGGCAGATCCGGTGCGGGCGGCCGTCCTCCTGCCCGCGGACTGGTGCTGGGTGGCGATCAGCGACGGCCGGTTCGGCAGCGTGACGGTCCGGTCCGGTGACCAGGGCCGCGCGGCGGCGGCTCACCAGGGGCATCGCGTGCTGCTGACGCTGGTCCGGCCCCAGGACGTGGCCCCGGCGGGCGCGCCTGCTGTCGTGCCCGCCCGTGGCCAGGATCGCGCGGCCGCGGTGGGCGCGGCCGGCGGCGCGGTCGCCCCCGCCGCCCGGCTGGCACGGCGGAACCGGCTGCTCACCCTGGCCACCGGTTCGCGGCCGGGCGCCCTCGCCGCCCTCATGATCGGGGCGGGCCTGTGCCTGCTCCCGTGGCTGGCCTACCTGGCGGTCAGCCTCCCGGCCACCCCGCGCGCCGCGCACTGGCCGGCCGTCTGGGCCGGCCTGGACGCGCTCGAAGCGGCCGGCCTGATCAGCACCGGTCTGCTGCTGCGCCGCGGGGACAGCAGGTACTGCCTGACCGCGGTCGCGACGGCGGCGTTCCTGCTGACCGACGCCTGGTTCGACGTGCTCACCGCGCCGCCGGGAGCTGGCCAGCTGGAATCAGTGGTGATGGCCCTGGCGGCCGAGCTGCCGGCCGCCGCCGGGTGCGTCACGCTGGCCGGGCGCGGCGTTCGCCTGCTGCTCGCCGAGAAGGCCGCGGCCGCGCCACGGCCGGCCCGCAGCGATAGGCTCAGCCGCGTGCGCGTACTGGTCATCGGCTCGGGCGGCCGAGAGCATGCACTGGCCAGGGCGCTGGCCGCCGACCCCGCGGTGACCCAGTTGCACGCGGCGCCGGGCAACCCGGGCATCGCCGCGCTGGCCGACCAGCACCAGCTGACAGCGACCGACCCGGTCGCGGTGGCCGACCTCGCCGCCTGGCTGCGGGCCGATCTGGTCGTTGTCGGACCGGAGGCGCCGCTGGTCGCCGGGGCGGCCGACGCCGTCCGGGCCGCGGGCATCCGCTGCTTCGGGCCCGGCCAGGGCGCCGCGATGATCGAGGGCTCCAAGTCCTTCGCCAAGGACGTCATGATGGCGGCCGGAGTGCCGACCGCCGCGGCCCGGACCTGCACTACCGAGGCTGAGGTGAGCGCCGCCCTGGACGAGTTCGGCCCGCCGTTCGTGGTGAAGGCGGACGGCCTGGCGGCGGGCAAGGGCGTCGTGGTCACCTCGGACCGGCAGGCCGCGCTGCGGCACGCCACCGCCTGCGGCACGGTCGTGGTCGAGGAATTCCTGGACGGGCCCGAGGTGTCCGTGTTCGCCCTGACCGACGGGACCACGGCGGTGCCGCTGCTGCCCGCCCAGGACTACAAGCGGGCCAGGGACGGCGACGAGGGCCCCAATACCGGCGGCATGGGCGCGTACGCGCCGCTGCCGTGGGCGCCGCCGGGTCTGGCCGACGAGGTGATGGCCGCCGTAGTGACCCCGGCGCTGGCCGAGCTGGCCGGCCGGGGCACGCCCTTCACCGGGCTGCTCTACACCGGCCTGTGCCTGACCAGCGGCGGCCCGCGCGTCGTCGAGTTCAACGCCCGGTTCGGCGACCCGGAGACCCAGGTCGTGCTGGACCGGCTCGGCACGCCGCTCGGCGGTCTGCTGCAGGCCGCCGCGGAAGGCGACCTGGCCGCCTTCCCGGCCCCGGCCTGGCGGGACGGGGCGGCGGTTGCCGTCGTCGTGGCGGCCGAGGGCTACCCGGCGGCCCCGGCCGCGGGTGACGTGATCGAGGGCGTCGAGGCGGCCAGCGCCGTCCCCGGCGCCCACGTCCTGCACGCGGGGACCTCGGCCGGGGCGGACGGGCGGCTCACGACCGCGGGCGGGCGCGTGCTCAACGTGGTCGGCTCCGGCCCGGACCTGGCCGCGGCGCGCAAGGTCGCCTACGACGCGGCCGCGCAGATCCGGATCCGCGGCGGCTGGTTCCGGGGCGACATCGCGGCCAGGCCCGCGGCGGGCACCAGTTCCGGGGCATGACCACGGGCACCGGGCCATGACCGGCGGCGGCGACCTGCCCCCGGCTGGGCGCGTTCCGGCGACGGCGCGCGACCCGGCCACGGGCGACGAGCCGCTCCGGGTCAGCACCCTGGAGATCTTCTTCGACCTGGTCTTCGCCTTCACGCTGACGCAGCTCACGGCCGTGCTGGCCAGCAGAATGACCTGGCTGACGGTTGTCCAGGTGCTGCTGGTCTTCGGCCTGCTCTGGTGGATGTACGAGGGCTACGCCTGGCTGACCAACTCCCGCCCGCCCGCCGCCACGGCCGAGCGGCTGCTGCTGCTCGTGGGCATGAGCGGGTTCCTGGTCATCGGGATCGCGATCCCGCACGGCTTCGCCGACTACGGGGTCGTGCTGGGCCTGGGCTACCTGCTGGTAGTGCTCGTGCACTCCGGGCTGTACTACCGCGTCAACGCCAACATCTTGCGGGTCGCGCCGTTCAACGTCGCCTCCGCGGTGCTCATCACGATCGCCGGGCTGCTGCACGGACCGGCCGGAACGGCCACGGCCGCCAGCTACGCGCTGTGGGCGACGGCGCTGGCCGTCCAGCTCGGCTCGCCGCTGATCGTGCACCCGGCCGGCCGGTTCGAGCTGCGCCCGAGCCACTACTGCGAACGCCACAACGCCCTGGTCATCGTCGCGATCGGCGAGTCCGTCGCCGCCGTCGGGATCGGCGCAGCCGACCCGGCCAGCGCCGGGCAGGTGAGCTGGCGGCTGCTGGCCGGGGCGGTGCTGGGCCTGGCCGTGGCCGCGGCGCTGTGGTGGATCGTCTTCGGCCGCGGCGACGAGGAACGGGCCGAGCAGGTACTCACCCGCGCCCCGGCCGACCGCCGGACCGCGCTGGCCATGAACGCCTATTTCTACGGCAACATCCCGCTCCTGCTGGGTCTCGTCGCGCTGGCCGCGGGCGTGCTGCGGGAGGTCGTGCAAGCGGCCGGACGGCCGGCCCCGGCGGGCGGCACCCCCGCCAGCGCCGGGCAGGCCGCAGTGCTGGCCTGCGGCGCTGCGCTGTTCCTGACCGGCAACGTGATCGTCCGCTGGCGCCTCGGCATCGGGCCGGTCCGGCTGCGGGTCCTGGCGGCCGCCGCCGCCGTGGCGACGATTCCGGTGGGCGTGTACGCCGGGCTGGTCGCCCAGCTGGCGCTCGTCGCGGCCGTGCTCGTCGCCCCGCTGGTCGCGGAGCCGCCGACCGCCGCCGGTCAGCGATCCGCCCGGACTGCCAGGGCTGCGGACGGGCGCAATGGGGCAGGATAGAAGCCGTGATTGAGCGCTACACCCTGCCAGAGATGGGCCACGTCTGGAGTGAGGCGCACAAGTACGAGCTCTGGTGCCAGGTAGAGACCCTCGTGCTGGCCGCCCACGCCGAGGCCGGCACCGTGCCCGCCGAAGCCGTGGCGCCGGTGGCGGCGGCGGCCCCGCCGACCCCGGAAGCGGTGGCCGCGCTGGAGGCCGTCACCGGCCATGACGTGATCGCGTTCCTGTCCGCGTGGGCAAACAACACCGCGCCCAGGGAGGCAGCCGCCTACGTCCACTACGGGATGACGTCCTCGGACCTGCTGGACACGGCCCTGGCGCTGCAGCTGGCCGAGTCCACCGACCTGCTGGTCGCCCGCTGCGAGCGGCTGCTGCACGTGCTGCGGGAGCACGCGCTGGCGCACCGCACGACGCTGCGGCCGGGCCGGACGCACGGGATCCACGCCGAGCCGGACGTGTGGGGGCACCGGGTCGCCGACTTCGCCTTCGCGATGCACCGCTGCCGCGATCGCCTCATCCGGGCCCGGCAGTCAGTCGCCGTGGGCAAGCTGTCCGGGCCGGTCGGCACGTACTCCAACATCGACCCGGAGATCGAGACCGAGGTCCTCGGCAAGCTCGGCCTGCGGCCCGCGGACGTGGCCACCCAGGTGGTGCTCAGGGACGGGATCGCCGAGTGGGTCAGCGTGCTCGCATTGATCGCGAGCGTCTGTGACGCGATAGCCATCGAGATCCGGCATGGTCAGCGGACGGAGGTAGCCGAACTGGCCGAGCCCTTCGCGGCCGGGCAGAAAGGCTCGTCGGCGATGCCGCACAAGAGGAACCCGGTTCGGGCCGAGCGGATCAGCGGGCTGGCCCGAGTCGTGCGGGCCCAAGTCGTTCCGGTCATGGAAGGTATCCCGCTCTGGCACGAGCGAGACATCTCACATTCCTCCACCGAGCGGGTGGCGCTGCCGGACGCCGCGATCGCGACCGACTACCTGCTGGAGCAGACGACCGGGCTGATGGCCGGGCTGACCGTGGACGCCGCCAGGATGCTGGCAAACCTGGAGTCAAGCCACGGTCTCATCTACACCTCGGCCGTGCTGCTGGAGCTGGTCGCGGCCGGGATGTCCCGTGAGGATGCCTACTCGCTGGTGCAGTCGGCGGCGATGGACACGTGGCAGACCCGGGCCGCATTCCGGGATACGCTGCGCAAGCACGCGGCGGGCCGGGGCGTTCTGCTGGACGAGGAACGGCTGGACGAAATCTGTGCGCCCGAGCGGTACGTGCGCCGGCTCGGGCCGGTTTTTGACCGGCTGGAGAAGCTTGCGTGACCAGTGGCCGGCCGAGTGCAATTGCAGGCCGAAAAGGGTAACACCACGGCACGGTGGCACCAATGTTGGTAGCCCCAGCCGCCACTCTATGCAGACGCTCAAGTACGTTACGTAACACTGTCGTCATGGTCTGGGGGGGTCAGTAGCGGTGGAATACTTGACGTCACGCGACGGGTCCGGCCGAGTGCTTGCCGAGACTCCGTCCACCTGGCCGGAAGTACCGGCGATGCGCATGGTCGGCCAGGTAGCCACCTGGTACGGCGCACCTAGCTGACAGGAGTTCCATCGAGATGACAGCAGGCCCACAGACCCGCTATCTCGTCCGCGGCGGCAATCCGCTGCAGGGGACTGTGTTCGTCCAGGGGGCCAAGAACGCGGCACTCAAGATGATCGCCGCCTCGCTGATGGCGGCGAAGGGCCGCACCGTCCTGCGCAACGTCCCGGTCATCGAGGACGTTCGCCGCGCCGTCGAGCTGGCCCAGGCCGTCGGCGCGGTCTGCAAGTTCCACGAACCCGAGCACACTCTGGTCATCGACGCCTCCGACCTCACCAGCTCGGTGCTGCCAGAGGAGATCGCGCAGCGGTTCCGCGCGTCGGTCCTGTTCGTGCCCGCGCTGCTGCACCGGCTCGGCGAGGCGACGATCGAGGGGATCGGCGGCTGCAACCTCGGCCAGCGGCTGCTTGACTTCCACTACCGCGGCTTCGCCCGGCTCGGCGCCATCGTGGACGAGCGCGAGACGCAGATCCACATCAAGGCGGACCGGCTCCGCGGCGCGCACCTGTACCTGGACACGCCGTCGCACACGGGTACCGAGAACCTGATCATGGCCGCGTCGCTCGCGCCCGGCACCACAATCATCGACAACACCGCGCTCGAGCCCGAGGTGCTGGACGTGATCGCGTTCCTCACCAAGATGGGCGCGCGGATCTCCGGCGGCGGCACCGGCTTCGTCACCGTCGACGGCGTCGACGAGCTCACCGCCGTCGAGCACACGGTGATGGCCGACCGCATCGACGCTGCGGTGTTCGCGATGGCGGCCGCGATCACCGGCGGCGAGGTGAGCCTGGTGGGTGCGTCCCTGGAGCACTTCGGCGTCGCCCGCTGGAAGCTAGAGCAGATGGGCGTGGAGTTCGCCACCCACGGCGCGGTCGTCCAGGTTCGGCGGGACAAGCAGCTGCGCCCGATCAACGTGATCACCGACACCTATCCCGGCTTCGCCACCGACCTGCAGTCGCCGATCATGGCGGTGAGCTGCCTGGCCGACGGCACGAGCTACATCCGGGAGACCATCTTCGACGGCCGGTACAACCTGGTCGGCGAGCTGAACAAGATGGGCGCGAAGGTCGAGGTCGCCGGCAACGCCGCGCTGGTACACGGGCCGACGCCGCTGCACGGCACCGAGGTGATCGCGCACGACCTGCGCAGCGGGATCGCCCTGATCCTGGCGGGACTCGCGGCCGAGGGCGAGACGATCGTCGCGCCCGGCTACCACATCGACCGCGGGCACGCCGCGATCGCCAGCCGGTTCGCCACGCTGGGCGCGGACATCACCGCCGAGGTCGTCGGCTAGCTCTCACAGCACTTAGTTCCGGGCGGGTCCGGGCCGGTTTCCGGCCCGGACCCGCCCGGAACTATGTGTCAGCCCCTTTCCTGATCGCCGACTCTGGGTTACGAAGGAAGGCGGGGCCAGATCACCAGCTCGCAAGAGCCTGGCAGGGACTGAGCGCATGGCCGGCATGAGCACGGACGCACGGACCGGATACGAGGTGCGGGTCGGCGTCGTGGGCCCCAGCGAGCTGGTGGAACGCGCGATGCTGACCGGTCTGCCCGGCGCGCCCACCGCGCACATGCTGCCGTCCGAGGCCGAACTCGGGCTGCACCGCCGCCTGGTGATGGCGCCGTACGTGCACGAGCAGGATGCGCCCGAGAAGGTGGCCCGGCTCGGGCCGGGCGTCAGCGCGTTACTGTTCGCCAGCCGCGTCCCGCTCGACTACGCCCGCCGGGCGGGCGTCCTGGCCTGCCCGGCCACCTGCATCCAGCTCGGCGGCACGCCGCTGTACGCGGCGCTGCAGCGAGCCCGCCGGGAGGGGCACCAGCCGGGCGCGGCGAGCTATGACGGGCTGCGCCGCGACGAGGTCGTCGCCGGGCTGGCTGACTCCGGCCTGGCCGCCGACGGCGCGCACGTGCACGAGCCGACCGCGAGCGCGGCGGCCGTCGCGTCATTCCACGAGCGGCTGTGGCGGCTCGGCCAGACGACCGTGGCGTTCACCTGCATGGAACTGGTAGCCGTCCGGCTGGCCGGGGCCGGCATCCCGGTGATCCGGCTGCGCCCCACCGACCAGTCCATCCGGGCCGGTCTTCAGGTCGCGACGCTGCTGGCCAGCCAGCATGTGCTGGCCGCGTCCCAGCTCGCCGTCGCGGTCGCCGAGGTGCCCGCGCTGCGGCCCAGCGCGCGGCGGCCCGCACCGCGGCACGCCGTCCAGGACCTGCAGCTCACCGTGCACCGGTTCCTGGTCCGGGAGGCGCAGCGGGTGCAGGCCGCCGTCGCCCAGGCCGGCGAGCACACGTTCCTGATCCTGGGGACCAGGGCATCGCTCGCGGCCGCGGGTGACCCGCCGTTCGCAGCCGCCGCCAGGACCGCCCTCGGGATCGAACTCGAGGTGGCCGTCGGGATCGGGCAGTCGGAGCATGAAGCCGAGGCCCGGGCCCGGCTCGCGCTCAGCCGGTCGGCCCAGCGGACTGACTCCGCCAGCGGCCGCGCCGCCGCGCCGCGCCCGCCCGGACGATACCGGCGAGCTGCCCGGTCTGGCCGACTTCGCCCGGCCGGTCCAGGACGGTCAGCCGCGGCCCGCGCGGCCCGCCGACAGCCTGAGCCGGATCCGCGCGCTGGAGACGCTCTCCCGGCTCGCGCAGAAACTGACGGCGGACGCTTCGCCCGTCGTCGACGCCGAGCTGACCGGCCAGCTGCTGTCGGTGACGCCGCGCACGGCGCGGCGGCAACTCCGGGCACTGGTGGACGAGGGCCTGGCCCTGCCGCTGCCGCCGGCGCGGCAGCAGCACCCGGGCCGCCCGCGGCTGGAATACCGGCTCGTGCTGGAGAAGCTGGACCGGCGCACGGCCCTGTGACGCCGCGCGCTGTCAGCCCAGTCGCTAGCGCGTGACCCGGATGTAGACGACGCGGCTCCGGCACGGCCGGGTGAACTCCGCCCCGCCGTACCTGACCTCGATGTCGCCGCTGTGGTACAGCCGGGCCGACTCGGAGAAAGTGCGGCTGGCGGATACTTTTACCCGCCCGATGACGCGCCAGCGCCCGGATCCGGCCTGCTTGAAGTAGAGCACGACGGTCTGACCTGGCTTCGTGCCTGTCCCGGTCAGCCGGCCGGTCACCTTGACCCGGCGCCCGGCCGTCAGCTTGCGCAGGCCGGCCGTGAACGCGGTGATGGCCGACTTCGACGCGGGCGTCGCCCGCACGGCCGTGCTCGTGCCGTCCGCATATGCGGGATCGGAGTACGTGGCCATCCGGTAAAAGTCAGTCCGGCCGGGGACCTTGACGGTTGCGGTGTAGCAGCCGGTCGAGCTTGGTTTCCCGCTCGCCAGCGCGTGCCAGGGGCCACTCGCAGTAGCGGCATACTCGAGGTGCACCGTCGGATAGGGCGCGGCGGCGGGCCCGGTGACAACGAAAGCGGGGATGAATTCGCACCCGGTGAGCTGCAGGCGGCCGGTGCCGGTCATCCGCGCAGACACTGACTCAGAAAGCTGGATGCCATCGGGCACGATCACGAACTCCTGTACGTCGTTCGCGAACCAGACCGAATCGCCATACTCCACGCTCAGCTGATACTCAGTCGGCAGGCTCGTGCGCAGGGTGAACGCATAGTTTCCGGACTGGTCGGTCGTCACCGCCAGCGGATTCGGGTTCCGGGACGTCAGGTCGATGACATCCACCTCAGTCCCGGTCAACGGCAGCCAGGCCGGCCCGCTCTCGAAGCTCACGGTGCCGGAGAGCGTGGCCGGCGCGCCTGCCTGGACCACGCTCGGCGTCAGCGTCCGCGTGAGCTGCACCGGGACCGGCTGGATAGTGACCGGCAGGGACGGAGAATAGCTTCCGGCGGTGGTGGCGTCGGCGACCGCATGGACGAACACCGGGTCGCTGCCCAGGGCCGCGCCGGCCTGGCCGATCCCGGCCTGCACGGTAAAGGTGAACGTCCCGCTGGCGTTCGTCGTGGCGGACGGCTGGGTGATGAAATCGACCTCCTGACCGACTACCGGCTGGTGCGAGCCATCCGGGTACAGGCCGGTGTCGGTGCCGGAGATCGTTACCTGCTGCCCGTAGGAGACCGTGGCCGGGCTGACCGTGAGCGTGATCGCCGGCTGGACCAGGTAGGCCAGCGTGCCCGCGTCGCTGTCGTCGGTCGTGTCGCCGCCCTCGTCGGCCGCGGTGACCTCGATCCGGTAAGAACCCAGCGGCAGTTCACCTGGGCCGCTCCCGGCGGGAATCGGCGTGGCCACCGTCCAGGTGGTCGCGCCGGCTCCTGCGGCCGGGCCGCCGGTCTGGGTGAACCCGGTCACCGTCAGCGCCGGCGTGGTGGCGCCAGCCGCGTACAGGCTGGCGGTGATGCTGGCCGGGGCGACCGTCGAGGTGGCCTCCAGCCCGATCGACAGGTCACCGACGCTAGCCGCCGGGCTGCCAGCCGACGTGACCGTTATCAGCCCGGATGCGGCCGTGGCCGCGGCGGCGGCGGCGAGACCCGGAGCTGACAAGCCGGCGGCCGCTGCCACCACGGCCGAGAGGGTGAGCACGCGCGTCCTGAGAATCATCGCCATCCCCGTAGCCAGGTCAGGTCACCCCGACCTACTGATACGGATTATGGCGGAAATTAGCTGACTTAGCTACATACGATTGGCTCAGTGCCAGCGGGCGATGACGTCCCGGCCGAACCGCGCCATCTCCTCCCGCTGCGGTGAGAACTGCAGCAGCATCAGGCCGACACCCGCCTGCTCGTAGGCGCGGAGCCGGTCGGTGATCTGGTCCGGCGTGCCGATCAGGCCGCTGCGCAAGCCGCGGTTCGACACGCTGTACTCCTCCAGCGACACCTGCGACTCCAGCTGCGACCCGGCGATGAAGTCCTGGTAGGACGCGTACGCCTCCGGCGAGGACCGGACATCCAGGATCCTGGCCAGCTCGGCCTGCGCCTCGGCCTCGCTGTCGCGGCAGATCACGAATCCGGACACGCCGAACGTCAGCGGCGGGCGGCCCGCCGCCGCCCGCCGCTCGGTCAGGTCCGCGACCTTGGCGGCGATCACCTCGGGCGCGTCCCCGTGCATGACGTACGCGTCGGCCTGCGCCGAGATGATCTCCTTGGCCTTCGGCGACTCACCGCCCATGTACACCGGCGGCACCCTGGACGGCTTCGGTTCGAGCACCGCGCCGTCGAGCTGGTAGAGCGGGCCGGCGTGGGTCACGGTCTCCTCGGTCAGCAGCCGGGCGATGACCTCCAGCCACTCCTGGGTGCGCGTATACCGCGCGTCGTGGACGTCGAACGGCGCGCCGTACTGCGCCGCCTCGTCCTTCCACCAGGACGAGACGACGTTGAGCGAGATCCGCCCCGGCGCGATGACGTCGAGGGTGGACAGCGCCTTGGCCGTCAGCGACGGCGAGTGGTAGTTCGGCCGTACCGCGAGCATCAGCTCCAGGGTGCTGGTGGCCGCCGCCACGGCCGGGGCCAGCGTCCAGCAGTCCAGCGACGGCGCGCGGTGGCCCTTGATGTCGTTCAGGTTCAGCTCGGCGATCAGCGACAGGTCAAAGCCGTCCTGCTCGCTCTGCGCCGCCAGGTCGCGCAGGTACGGCCAGGAGACCGGCATGCCCTCGTCGGTCACGTTGCGCAGCCAGCCGCCGAAGATCGGCATCCAGTACCCGAATCGCATTCGAAGTCTCCTTAGATGTCCTGAGTTCGGCCCCAGCGAGTCTCAGCGTACGAATGCGGCCCGGCGGACCGCGCCGCGGGAGTCTTGCCAGCCCTCACGCGGCCGCGCGCGTCCGGTCCAGCAGGCCGCCGAGGTAGGCCGCCACGGCCGGCAGCGCGGGCCTGGGCGCGACCGCCTCGATCTCGGCGTTGTAGTTCGTCGTCGTGTTGATGTCGTAGGTCACCAGGCGCCCGTCCACGGTCTCGATGAACTCAAAGCCGGCGATGCCGATGCCGTGCGCGGCGGCGAACTCGACGTACCGGCCGATGACCGGGTGGTCGAAGTCCGCCCGCAGCGCGAACAGGCTGGGCTCCGCGGCCGCGGGCTGGCCGTCGGCGCCGATCGCGCACGCGTCCGCGGGGCACAGCTGGAAGCCGCCGCGCGCGGTGTCCGCGGTGATCCCGTACCTGAACTCGCCGCCGACGATCTCTGCCCTGGTGATCCGCGGCTGCGCCGCCACCAGGTACTCCTGCAGCAGCGTGATCCCGTCCACCGGCGGCTCGTAGTCCGGGCCCGCGAGGTAGCTCTCGAACTCCCCGTGGCTGTCGAACCGGCGCACCCCGAGGCCCTTGCCGCCCTGGTTGTGCTTGGCGATGAAGGGAACGGGGAGCGTCCGCGCCGCGGTCGTCAGTTCCGCGCGGCCCGCCACGGCCAGTGTCCTGGGCACGTCAAATCCGGCCGCGCGCAGCGCCGTGAGCTGCTCGACCTTGCTCATTTCCAGGTCCAGCACCCGGCGGCCGTTGACCACCTGGCAGCCGTACGACTCCAGCCAGGCCAGCACGCCCCGGCTCTGGTCCTTGGCGAACGGGTGCCCGCGGGTGTGCGAGGACGCGCTCATCCTGGACCAGAACACGCCCGGCGGCGGCGCGGCCGCGAGGTCGAGCACGGCCTCGCCGAGCAGCCACTGCTCGTGCGGCAGCCCGGCCTGGTCGAACGCCGCCGCCAGCGGCGCGTACCACTCCGGGTTCTCGTGCAGGACGTAGACCTTCATCCGGGCTGCCTCACCTGAGCTTGAGTTTCATGCCTTCGTGCGACGCGACGAAGCCGAGCCGCTGGTAGAACCGATGGGCGTCGGTCCGCGCCTTGTCTGAGGTCAGCTGGACCAGGGCGCAGTCGCGCCGCCGGGCCTCGTCGATCGCCCACTGCATCATCGCCGCGCCCAGGCCGGTGCCACGCGTGCTCGCCGCGACCCGCACGGCCTCGATCTGGGCCCGCAAGGCGCCCCGGCGGGCCAGCCCCGGCAGGAACGAGAGCTGCATCGTCCCGACCACCTCGCCCGCACGGTCCGCCACGATCAGCATGTGCGCCGGGTCAGCGTCGATGGCCTGGAAGGCCCGTTCGTACGCATCGAGGTCAGCCTGGTCGCGCACGCCATCCCTGGTCGCGCCCAGCTGATCGGCAGCGAGGAGTTCCACCAGCGCGGGAATGTCCTCGCGCCGGGCCGGGCGGAGCACGACCGGCTTCTGGTCAAGATCAATCTGCGCCAGTGTGTCCACATGCCCATTTTGTCATGTGACTGCTGACGGGTTCCTGCTGGTCACGGCAATAGCTCCGGCTGGCGGTGCCGATCATCATCCGGGCAGCGCGGGGTCGGCCTTGGCTTGCGCGGTTGTCACGTCGGCCCGGGCTGGGGGCGGCGCGCTCGCCGGGCGCAGCGGCCCGTGGCGCAGCAGGGCGCCAGCGGCGACCGCGCCGGTGGCGAAGATGCCGGCGGTCCACCAGAACGCGGTGTCGTAGCCGTGCGCCAGCGCCAGCCCGGTCAGGGCCGGGCGGCCGATGAGCCGGGCCGCGGCGAGATGCGCGGCGAGGTAGGCGGTGACGGCGGCCGCGAAGATGGTGTTCAGCAGCGACGTGCCGACCGAGGCGCCGAGCTGCTGGCCGACGGTGACGGTCGCGGACGCCACGCCCGCGTCCTGCGGCGCCACGCCGAAGGTGCCGGTGTTGATCACCGGCGCGATCACCAGGCCCACGCCGATTCCGGCCAGGATGGTCGGGCCGAGCACACCCGCGGCATAGGCGGTGTGCGGGCCCAGCTGAGCCAGCCACGCCATCGCGCCGGCCGCGGCCAGCATGCCCGACGCAACCAGGGGCTTGGGCCCGAATCTTGGCATCAGCACAGTCGTGGACAGGTTGGACGCGAGGATGAGGCCGGCGCTGAGCGGCAGGAACGCCACGCCGGTCACCAATGGCGAATACCCGAGCGTCTGCTGCAGGTAATAGGTCAGGAACAAGAAGATGCCGAACAGCCCGGCGGAGGCGATGAGCATCGAGGCGTAGGCGCCGCCCCGATTGCGGTCGAGCACGACACGGGGCGGCAGCAGCGGGTGCGCCGCCCGCTCCTGCCACACCGCGAACCCAGCGCCAAGCGCCACGCCGGCGGCCAGGAACCCCCAGGTGGACGGCGCGTGCCAGCTGTGCGCGGCCGCGTTGGAGAACCCGTAGACCAGGCAGAACAGAGCGCCGGAAACCAGCAGGACGCCGGGGACGTCCAGCTTGGGCTTGCGCTGGGACCGCTGGCGTTGCAGCAGCAGCGCTCCGCCGGTGATTGCCACCGCGGCGAAGATCAGGTTCACGTACAGCGTCCACCGCCAGGACAGGTACTCGGTCAGCGCGCCGCCGAGCAGCAGGCCCACCGCGCCGCCGGCCCCGGCGATCGCCCCGTAGACGGCGAACGCCCGGCCGCGGTCCTTCGGCTCGCTGAACGTGGTGGTCAGCAGTGATAGCGCCGACGGCACCAGCAGCGCCGCGAATGCGCCCTGGCAGGCCCGCGCGGTTACCAGCATGGCGAAGTTGACCGAGGCGCCGCCGATGGCCGAGACTCCGGCAAAGCCGGCCAGGCCGATGAGGAACGTGACCTTGCGGCCGAGCAGGTCGGCCAGCCGGCCGCCGAGCAGGAGCAGGCTGCCGAACGCCAGGGTGTACGCGGTGACCACCCACTGCCGGTCGACGGTGGTGAAGTGCAGCGCCCGCTGCGCGGACGGCAGCGCGACGTTCATCACGGTCAGGTCCAGTACCACCATGAGCTGGGCCAGGCCGATCACGCCCAGGATGAGCCACCGCCGCCGGTCCCAGGCGGCGCCGGCGGACGTAGCACCAGACACGAGACTCACTTTCTGTTGATACTGCGGACGCGCGCAGAATTTTGGTATACTCACAGTGTGGTTACTGCATCTATAGTGCAGCGAATTCAGCGGAACGTCAAGGCTCGGGCCGGGTCACGGTGAGCCGCTCACCCGGCGCGGCGGGCCCGGCCGATGCGACGACCCAGCCGCCTGACCCAGCTGGCCACCCGCTGAAGCGGTACACGTCGCAGGTGCGCGACGAGCAAGCCCGCCGGACCCGGCGGGCGATCGTTACCGCGGCGCACGACCTCTTTGTGGCCCAGGGTTACTGGGCCACGACGATCGACGGAATCGCCGCGGCCGCCCATGTGCAGCCGGCGCACCGTGTTCAACTCGGTCGGCGGCAAGGTGGCCTTGCTCAAGCTGGCATTGGATTGGGCCATCGTCGGCGACGACGAGCCGATTGCCCTGGCCGACCGACCGGTGATCAAGGCGATCCTGGCCGAGTCCGACCCGCGGCAGGCACTCATGCTCTGGGTGCAGAGCGTGGCCGACGTCGCCGCCCGCCTCTCGCCGCTCGGCGAAGTTCTCGTCGCCGCAGCCGATATCGACCCGGCCGCCGCACAGCTGCGCGCCGAGGCGAGCCGCAACCGGATGCAGGGCGCTACCGCGTTCATCCGGCATCTCGCGTCCCTGGACGGACTGGCCGCCGGCGTAACCGAGCAGCGCGCCGCGGAACTCTGCTGGGCGCTCACGGACGGTCAGCTCTACCGGCTGCTGGTCGCTCAGCGCGGCTGGAGCACCGCCGACTTCAGTCGATGGCTGTCCGCCAGCCTCGCGGCGGCACTGCTGCGCTGATCCTTAGCCCCCCCGGCGCGGCTCCATCCGGTCACTTGCCCCCGTGGTGCGGGTAGCCGCGTGCGACCGCGAGGAACGCGTCGTTGGCCTCCGTGTCCCCGATCGTGACCCGGACGCCGTCGGGCGGATACGGGCGGACGCTCACGCCGGCCTGATCGCAAGCGGCGCCGAACTCCTCGGTCCGGTCGCCGAGCGGCAGCCAGACGAAGTTGGCCTCGGTGGGGGGCACGGTCCAGCCCTGCCCCAGCAGCTCGTGCCGCACCCGGTCGCGCTCCTTCACCACGGTCTCGACACGCTCCAACAGCTGCGACTCGGCCTCTAGCGACGCGACGGCGGCGGCCTGGGCGAGCGAGTTGACGGCGAACGGCAGCATCGTCTTGCGCACCGCCTGCGCTACCGGCTCGTGCGCGATCAGGAAGCCGACCCGGAGCCCGGCCAGTCCGTAGGCCTTGGAGAACGTCCGCAGCACGGCGACGTTCGGCCGGTCCCGGTAGAGGGCCACGCCATCGGGGACGTCCGGATCGCGGATGTACTGGACGTAGGCCTCGTCGAGCACCACCAGGCAGTCCTCTGGCACCCGGCCGAGGAACTCTTCCAGCTCGGCCTGGCGCACGACCGTGCCGGTCGGGTTGTTCGGGTTGCAGACGAAGATCAGCCGGGTCCGGCCGGTGACGGCCGCGGCCATCGCGTCCAGGTCGTGCGCGTGGCCGGCCAGTGGCACCGTGATCGCTTCGGCACTGGCCAGCTGGGTCAGGTACGGGTAGGCCTCGAACGAGCGCCACGCGAACAGCACCTGTGCGCCGGGCTCGCCGACGGCTTCGAGCAACTGCTGGGCGATCCCGACCGAGCCGCAGCCCACCGCGATGTGAGCGGCGGGCACCGCGAACCGCTCCGCCAGCGCGCCGGTGAGCTGGCCGGCGTGGTTGTCCGGGTACAGGTTGATATACGCGGCGGCGTTGGCCAGAACAGCCTGCACTGAAGGCAGCGGATCGTGCGGCGACTCGTTGGCGGAGAGCTTGAACGACTTACCCGCCGCGGCGGCGGGCGCTTTCCCCGGCCTGTAGCCGGCGAACTGGTCGAGTACCTGCCGGAACCGGGGTGACTGGTCGGACACCGTTGTCCTCCTGAGCTCGCTCGGGCCGCAGTCGGAATGCGGCGGATCCTGCCCTGTCCCCAGGTTATCGGGGCCGCAGCATGGGCGGATGCAGCAGGACAGCGCCGCCGCGCCGGTACAGCTGGGCCGGCCGCCCGCCGCCGGACGAGGTCACCGCGCCGGTCTCGACCAGGAACCGCTCCGCGCCGGTCACCTTCCGGTGGAAGTTGCGCGGGTCCAGCGCGGTGCCCCAGACGATCTCATAGACGCGGCGCAGGTCCGCGACCGTGAACTCCTCCCGGCAGAACGCGGCGCCGAGGGCGGTGTACTCCAGCTTCGACCTCGCCCGCTCCACGCCGTCGTGCAGGATGCGCTCGTGGTCGAAGGCCATCTGCCCGAGCGCGCTGACCGGCCGCCAGCTCATCTGCGGCTGCTCCGGCGCCGGCAGGTCCGGCGCCAGGGCCAGGTAGGCGACCGAGACCGCCCGCCTGGTCGGGTCGCGGTCCGGGTAGCCGTACGTGCGCAACTGCTCCAGGTGCCTGGCGGTGCCAGGCAGCCCGGCCCGCTCGGCGAGCACACGGGCGGCCGCCGCGGGCAAGTCCTCGTCCAGCCGGACGAACCCGCCGGGCAGCGCGACCATCTCGGCGTAAGGCTCGGAGTCACGTCGCCAGACCAGCGTGCTCAGCTGGCCATCGCGGATCGTGAGGATGACCAGGTCAACGCTGACTCCGATGCGTGGCACGCTCACCAGTGCACGCTAGCGTGGCCGAGCCAGGGCGGGCTGCCAGCCACACCTTTACTGAGCGGGCACTGTCAATCCGCCACTGATGAGTAGATCAGCAGCAGCGTCGCTGCCATCAGAAGTACCGAATACGCGCCGCCGCGCGCTTGCATGCAGTAGCGCTCATAGATGGCCTCGCCACCTACGCTGCATGAAGGTCTCGCGGCTTCCCAACACCGCGTCAGCTAGCGCCATAGTGTCGAGGATCGAACGGCCACACACAGCCAGCAGCTCGGGGCGAGAATCGTCCACGGCGAAGCGGCAGCCAGTAGCTTCGACCAGAGGTTGCAACGCATTGGCGCGATATTCCGTCGTCGCGAACAGGACAACTGGCTTATCTGACCAAGCCCGATCTCCCGGATGCCCGCGACAGCTTGCAGCCGGGATGATCCGCACAGTTGCAAGCGCATAAACCAGGCCAGCGACTCCGAGTTCTAAGGAGCCGAGCGCTGCGCCTGCGTCGTCTGACACGAAGCTATCGAGCGCAGCTCGCTCACCGGCACTGAGTGGGTAGTCCTGGTAGCCATCTTCAGCGGCATGAGCTAGGCGATTGAAGTCCTCAGATGTGGCGGCCAGATTGCCGACGACTTCTGCGACATTGCGCTCCCGTTTCACAAGCCGACGCGTCTCGCTGACGGAGACGTCCTTGATCAGCCAGGTTCCGCGGAAGATACTGATTCCCTCTTCATTGACTTCCTGCGGCCTCGGCATCCAGAACGTGGCCGCGCTAGGGATCTGGGCGCTGCCCGGCAGCGACGATGTCGGGAACATATCGCTTCCCTTCACGAACTGAAGTACGGGTCGCGCATATCAGAGCATGACTGACTGACATTCCCCGTGATCTCTAGGCTTCGCGTCGGTCCTCCGGCGACGCAAGAACCCACTACTCTGCAACCTGTGGCCGTCGTGTCGGCTGGTCTTGAAGGTGAAGTTGTGCCAGGATCGGCATCGCACACCTGTTCGAGCAGTCGCAGTCTTTCCGCCCTAATGCCGCGAGGAGCGAGGACGTGTCAGAACTGACGTGTCTTGAGATTTGTGCTGGTGCTGGCGGCCAGTCCCGCGGTCTGGAACTCGCAGGATTCGGCCATGCCGTAGCAGTCGAGATCGACCCGGATGCAGTTGAGACGTTGATCTTCAACCGCCCCCATTGGAACGTCGAGCCAATTGATGTCCGGCATGTGGACGGTGCGCAGTATCACGGCGTGGACCTTCTGGCGGGCGGAGTTCCGTGCCCACCGTTCTCCGTCGCGGGCGGTCAACTAGGTGCTGCCGACGAGCGCGACCTGTTCCCCGAGGCACTCCGACTGGTACGGGAGGCCGGGCCGGCGGCCGTTATGCTGGAGAACGTCAAGGGGCTAGCTGAGCGCAAATTCAGCGATTACCGCCAAGGTGTCATCAACGAGCTTGAGGGCCTCGGCTACGAGATCTACTGGCAAGTGCTCAACGCTTGTGAGTACGGCGTGCCGCAGCTGCGACCTAGGTTCGTGCTTGTGGCGATCAAACGACGGTACGCTGCGCACTTCACCTGGCCGACCCCAACGAGCATCCCCTCGACTGTCGGTGAGGTCCTCTATCCGTTAATGGCAGCCAATGGCTGGCGCGGCGCCAAGGCGTGGTCCGAACGAGCCAACAGCATAGCGCCGACGATCGTCGGCGGCTCGCGCAAACATGGCGGCCCTGATCTTGGGCCAACCCGCGCAAGAGCAGACTGGCTGCGGCTCGGTGTGGAAGGCCGCAGCATCGCTGAGGATGCGCCCCCCGCAGATGCACCTGATGACTATGTACCCCGCCTCACCTGCGAAATGGTTGCTCTCATCCAAGGCTTCGATTCAGACTGGGAATTCAGGGGACGTAAGACTGCCCGATATCGCCAAATCGGCAATGCGTTCCCGCCGCCGGTTGCGCAAGCAATCGGAATCCAGATCAAGGCAGCGCTCGACGGAGCGCGATCTAAGCCGCTCCGCCTAGTTCGTGCGAGCTGAAAGCTAGATAACTCCTGACCTTCGTCTGGCTTCTTCGGCCCGGATGGCTTGTGAGATGTTCGTCGGCCAGGCAGCCGACTTCGTCAAGCGGTAATAGGTCGAGACTCGCGAGCCCTCGTCATACCGCTTCTCATGTTCGTAGTCCCAGCCCAGGAATCTCAGATCACGCAGGCGACGTTGCCAGTCTTCCTGAAAGCTCTTCGCGCTGGCAACGATGCCGAGAAGATCCGAGCGTACCCAGCCGCCGTCGAATGCCTTAAGTAGCTCGCCGATGCGTTTCTGCGGCTCGTCGAACCCGATCGCCGCCCGGATTTGCTCGGCGTGAGCCTCGAACGAACGGAAATAGTCCCGCTTGTCCAGGCGCTGCACTGCTCGCAGAGCGGTTGCAGGTTCTCGGGCTCATTATCACCGCCCCACGAGATTGGCACCTTGTGGTCAACCACGAGCTTCACACAATCCTCCAGCGGCGTCCGGCCGCACTGCGCGCACCGTTGCGGCGCCAGTACTTCGGCCCGGCGCCTGGAGCTGATCGCGACGCCAGCGCTAGCCGGTCGTGTGGCGGACCAGCCCCGGAGGAGGTAACGGATCTCGTTGTCAGTCGACACCGCTTCGATCTCAAAATAGCGTTGAAGCTCTCGGAGGCCGCGATCAATATGCGATTGATCCTCGCCAACAACGTTCGCGACGAAGAAGCGCAACTCCGCCATTGTCGGCGGGCTGTCACGCCGTCGGAACAAGAAGCCGTAGAGCAGTCGTTGTGTCGTAGATCCGACGAGGGCGGCGATCCGCTCGCTATCAGGCTCCGGCAGCTCGGGTGAGTCAGCCATGACTCGGACGGTAGCCAGCATCAGCCATCAACCCCGTAAGCGACGCTTACGTGCTACCACCGCGCGAGATGTTCGCTCAGCAGGTTGTAGTCGAGCAACCGCCCTTGGCCGGTGATCTCAGCCCAAGCCGCCTGCTGGCCGCCGTTATTCGACGCCTGAACGGCCGCTTGGAGTTCGTCGTACGCGATGTGATAGACCGCGTCCACTTCGCCGGTCCCGCGGGCGATTGCGGCGAGACGGCTTGGCAGTGGTTCCGCCGTGACGGCCACCAGATGAGGAGTTCGGCCACGCCGGTGACGCACCATCTGGTTATTTTCATGCCGGATGTTCTGGACTCGGTCGGAGCGGATAGTCCACTTGCATGAGACCGCTGCGTGGAGCAGTGGCAGGCCGTTAACAGTCGGCACACCATCGAGGCCGATCACAACGTCAGGCTTGATGAGATAGTCCTGGCCTATCGTCACTGACAGCGTCGGATTGTCAACTACTAGCTGGTTGAGGTGTAGCAGGTGAACGTACTGACTGTAATCGGTGATCAGAGCACCGCGCCGCGCCGTCCACTGGCGTGAGTTGTCCCGGATTCCCAACTCTTGCGCCAGGTCATATCGAACCACTTCTTCTAGCAACCACCAGGGCTTGGAGGCGGTGGCGGCAACTCAATTCCAGTATGTGCGCACAGCGCCTCAAGCATGGCCGCGCTGAGTTGCAAGCTCTCACGATTATCAATGTCGGCCTGGTTTGGAACCTGCTGCCAGCCGAGCTTGTTTCTGCCGCCGCTGGGCTTCCAGCCGAGCAGGCCAAGAGCGAAAGTTGGCGCTGACACAAATGAAGACTAGCTCGTCTAGATGGTCATTAGGTCAACCATTGGCTGAACAGCTGCCTTCGCAACCGCCTGGCTGCTGTATCTGGCCAATTCCAGTGGCTACCTGACGCGAACCCCGCAGCCTTCCTGATGCTGGTCCGTCCGTTGGGAGGCAACGCCCACCGCTAGGTGGGCAACGCGTTTCCGCCGCCGGTGGCCAGAGCGCTCGGCCGGGCGATCGCGGCGGCCTCGCGGACCTAGGCTGCCAGCACGGGCAACACCCGCCACTCCTGCCCTGCTCGGCAGATTCATCCCAGGTTAGAATTAGGCTGTGAACCGCCTCGGAGAGCTAGAGCGTGCCATCATGGACGTGCTCTGGGAGGCCGCGAACCCGCTGAGCGTGCGCGAGGTGAGCGGCCTGCTGACAGACAGGGACCTAGCCCACACGACGGTAATGACTGTGCTCGACCGGCTCGCCAAGAAGGGCTTCGCCCGGCGCGAGCGCAGTGGCCGGGCCTGGCACTACCGGGCTGCCGAGAGCAGGGAAGCGTACGTGACCGAGCTCATGCTGAGCGCGCTGGACCAGACGGGTGACCGCCAGGCAGCACTTGCCAGGTTCGCCCGCAGCGTCAGCGGTACAGAGGCTGACACCCTACTGCGCGCGCTCGGGGCACTCGGCGAGGCCGCCGGGGGCTAGCTGTGTCCGCCGCAGTCCTCATCCTCGCCGCGGTCGCAACTGGTTGCGTTCTTTCTGCCAGCGTGCTCGCCCACGCCCGCTGGCCGCGCCGCTCGCCCGCCGCCGCCATTTTGCTCTGGCAGGGCATCGGGCTGGGCTGGGGGCTGGCGGCGGTCGGCACGCTGCTCGGCATCGGGACGGCCGGCTACAGCACCGGAGTAGCGACCGCGGCGCTCCGGCGGGTCGCGGGCATTGCCGCCCGCTGGCCGGCCCATCCAGGCCTCAGTGCGCTCGCGGGCTTCCAGCTGCTCTGCCTTGCCGCCGGGCTCGCCCTGCTGGCCGTGCTGTGCTGGATCCTGGTGGCCGCTTCCGCCGCCGCGCTACGGGCCAGGCAGCGACAGCGGGTCCTGCTGAATCTCCTGGCCCACGGCGACCCGAAGGTGCCAGGCGCGCTGGTGGTTGATCACCCGGCGGCGGCCGCCTACTGCCTGCCCGGCCTGCGCTCGGCGATCGTGGTCAGCGCGGGGACCCTGGCGCTGCTGGACGACCACGAGCTGGCCGCGGTGCTGGCGCACGAGCGGGCCCACCTGCGGGAGCGGCACGACCTCGTGCTGCTGCCGTTCGCGGCGCTGCTGCGCGCGTTCCGCTGGGCCGCGGTGGCCAGGAAGGCCCAGCGCGCCGTCGCCCTGCTGATCGAGATGCACGCCGACGACCGGGCGCTGCAGACCCGGCCCGCCCGCGAGCTCGCCACCGCCCTGCTGCGGGTGGGCGCGGCCGGCGGTGGGCGTGTCCCCTCTGGCGCGCTGGCCGCGATCGACGCAGCTGACGGCGACGTGACCGCGCGGGTGATCCGGATTCTGCGTCCGGCCCCTGGCCTCTGCCCGGCCGCCCGCGTCCTCGCCGGGCTGGCCGCCGCGAGCGCGGTCGGGATTCCCGCGCTGCTGCTCATCCTGCCGCTGCGGTAACGGGGCCGCCCCCGGCTGACCGGCGGCGGCCCTGTTCCCGTGCTGCTGCGCTAGTGATGAGTGGCCGTCGGCTGCGGCGCCGGCCCCGGCTGCCCCGAGCTGGCGCATAGCCGCGCGGGCCAGGACTTGCTCACCCACAGCTGCACCGCGCCCGGCGCATACGGATCGGCGTCGGTCACGTACCAGTCACCCGGAGCCGTGGCGCGGCCGACGTTCTCGCAGTTCAGCGACACCAGGTAGTGCGGCACCGCGATGTGCCGCGCCGCCAGCATCGCCAGCACCGCGCGCACCGTCTGCCCGGCGTAGGTCAGGCCGTGCAGGAGCTCACCCGGTGCGTTCGCCGCCGCCGTGGTCTCGTACCGCTCGCCGGGCCGGGCCGCGCGGCCGAACGTCAGGTCCGCGTGGCCGCTGAAGTTCACCGGCACCCGGACCCCGACCGGGCAGGCGGCGCCGCCGCCGCCGGTGTAGCACTGGCCGACCGCCGTGATCGGCTTGATCGCGGCGCTTCCGTCCGAGTACACGAGCGTCCCCACCAGGGACGGCGACGCCGGCACCAGCGTCAGCGAGATGTCCAGCCCGTACTTGGCGAATTCGGCCCGGAATTTACGGGCGTCGGCCAGCGGGTTCTTCACGATCACATCGAGGTAGCCGCCGTGCTTGGTGACGGTCATGACCGCCGCCTGGGCGGGCGGCGCACCCACGTTGACGGGCCCGACCCGCTGGCCGGGGCCGCCGAGCGCGGTGACAATCAGGCCGCCTACCGCTAGCGCCGCCGCCACCGGGACACCGACCACCAGCCGCGTCCTGGCCCGGCTCCGGCGCCTCCGGGCACCGCCTGGCGCCCCCGCGGCCGGCGTGCTCGTGATGTGCCAGGCCGAGGTCAGCGAGAGTTTGCGAGCCGGCCAGTCGCGGCACGTCCGCGTCGCTGACGGGGGAGATTTGGGTGACGGGGTTCATGACAAGTCTCCGTTCGCCGCGAAAGCACGGGCCTGTGCGTCAGATGGCAGACGGGCGCCGGAGCCCAGCTCGGCCACGAGCTTGCCCCGGGCCCGTGGATCAGAGATCGAGGTAACGGCCGGGCCCTGGCCAAGCTCGCTGGCGAGCTTCCGCCTAGCCCGGTGCAGGCGGATGCGAACCGCATTGCGGGAGCAGCCGAGGACGGCCGAGATCTGGCCGGGATCCAGGCCCTCCCAGGCGACCAGGGCCAGCAACTCCCGGTCGGGCTCTGACAGCCGCCGGAAGGCCGCCGCGATGGCCGTGAACTGGCCTGCGGGCTCGGCGGGCTGGTAGCTGAGCGCAAGGTCGGACCGAAGCCGGTCGGCCAGCGCGAGCCGGCGGCGCGCGCCCCGCCGGAAGTTGGCCAGGGTCCGCCGGGCCGCGCCGTAGAGCCACAGCCGGGCCTGCGGGCCCGGCGGGATCTCGTCCAGCCGGCGCCACGCGGTCAGGAACGTCTCGGCGAAGACGTCGGCCGCGTCGTCGGTGCTATCGGTACGCCGCAGCAGGTAGCCGAGTATCGCCTGCTGATTGTCCGCGTACAGGTCATCGAAACGGCGCTGCCGGCGCGCCGCGGGTGCAACGGGGGGTGATGGCACTAGTGCTCCTTTCGACACCGGATACATGTCCGGCGCGCCCGGAGCATTTCAGCGCGCAGCTAGTCGACGATCCTGATCCGCAGCCGGCGGAACCCGCGCCCCTTGTTCTCGATCTTGACGACCTCGATCTTGCCGATCTGGCTGGTGCTCGCGACGTGTGTGCCGCCGTCGGCCTGCTGGTCCAGCCCGACGATGTCGACGATGCGGACCTCCTCGACCTCCGGCGGGACGAGGTTGGTCGCCGTCCGGATGATGTCGGGCAGGGCGAACGCCTCGGCCCGCGGCAGCACCCGGACATCGATCCGCCGGTCGGCGGCGACCTCGGCGTTGCACGCGCCCTCCACCGCGTCCCGGAACCCCTCCGGCAGTTCGGGCAGGTCAAAGTCCATCCGGGCCGTCAGTGGCTCCATGTTCCCGCCAGTCACCAGCGAGCCATAGTCGCGGAACACGACCCCGCACAGCACGTGCAGGCCCGAATGCGTGCGCATCAGCGCGGTCCGGCGGGCATCCTCGACCGCGCCGCGAACGGGCGTGCCCGCCGACGGGACTGGATCGCCGTCCGCGGGGATCAGGTAGAGGTCATCGCCCTTGCGCACGCCGGCGATCCGGGTCTGGACGCCGCCCCACAGCAGCACGCCCTCGTCCGGCGGCTGGCCGCCCCCGCCGGGGTAGAAGGCGGACCGGTCAAGGACGATGCCGTCCTCGGTGACCGCCAGGACCGTCGCGTCCCAATCCCGGAGGGACTGGTCGTCGAGCTCGAGCCGGTGGGTGCGCCACTGCGTTTCCGTCATGGGCCCGAGCGTAGCGCTCGCTACCAGGGCCCGTAGGGCCCCTGCCTGGTGCCGGAGTTAGACCGGACGGTCCGAACCTTCGGCCGGACGTCGACCAGGTAGATCGCCGCGGCCACGAACGCGATGATCGGCAGCGCCAGGACGCTGTTGAACAGGCCGATCTGCTGGGTCACGCCGCCGATCCCGATGAGCAGCGCGACGCCCAGGATGATGAGCCAGAGCGGCTTGGTCTGCTTGCTAGCTGCCACGTAGGCGTTCGCGGGGTGCCGCAGCGCGTCTATGAATGCCCACGCCTCGATCACGAATCCCACGACGATGAGCGCGTAGAAAAAGTATTGAACCGGGCCCCAGCCCGCGAAATCGAACACGGCTCAACGCTACCCGGTGCCCGGCCCTGGCGGGACCGGATGGGCGCCCCCGCCGGACTCGTCTTCGGGCCGGTCACTGGCCTCCTGGCCAGGGTCGGGCGGGACCGACCAGGGGCCGGTCGCGGCCGTGAAGCCGTCCTCGTCCGCCGCCAGCTCTTCCGCCGCGGTCCAGGACCAGGCGTCCCTCGGGTCCTCGTCCCCGGCCGCCGCGGACGCCGTCAGGGCCAGCCGGGCCCGCGCGGTGATGGCCGCGGCCGGGCTGCGGTCGTGCGGCCAGACCAGGCCGGCCTTGTCCGGGTCCAGCCCGGTCTGATCGTCCGCGACGCTGGCCGGCCCGGCCTTGGCCATCAGCGTTTCCTTGCGGAACGACTCGTAGATCTCGATCAGCATCTGCTTCTGCCGCTCGGTGAGTTCCTCGTCAGTCAGCACGGCCTCGCGCACAACCGAGCCTGGCGGCCGGTCCTCCAGCAGCCCGGCCTGCACGTAGAGAGCCTCGGCCGAGATCCGCAGGCCCTTGGCGATCTGCTGCAGGATGTCAGCGCTCGGCCGCCGCAGGCCGCGCTCGATCTGACTGAGGTACGGGTTCGAGATGCCCGCGGACTGGGCGAGCTGGCGGAGCGAGATCTTCGCCTGCTCGCGCTGTTCCCGGATGTAGGCACCGATGGCACTGACGTTCACCGGACTCATGGGCTCAGTCTCGCACCAGGTGCTTGCAAATGCAAGCGCCCAGCTAGCACGCACCGGTTAACGGCTGGGAACTAGGCCGACGGCGCTGCCCCGGACGGCGGGCCGGCGAGCTGGCCGGCGAGATCGCCCGGACGGCACCGACCACCCGGCCACCGCCGAGGACCGGGGTGTTGGCAAGCTCGGCCAGCTTCGCGGTGTCGGCGCCGGGCTCGCTCTCGGCCCCGAGCGCGCGCAGGATCGCGACGGTCACCGGCACCCGGCCGCGCGCGGCCCCATCCTCGATCTTCAGGCCGCCGGCCCGGCCATCAGCCAGCGCGAAGCCGTCCACGCCCTCGGCGCCGCCCTTCAGCAGCAGGCCGGGCACCGCGTCCATCAGCAGCCGCTCCGACCGGGTCGTGCCGGAGGTCCACTCGGGGTAGGCGCGCATCGCGTCCGCGACCTTGCGCTCGGGCGTGCCGTCGGCGGCCGTGACCACCGCCCGGAACGCCCGGGCCAGGCCCAGCACCGAGATGGCGAACAGCGGCGCGCCGCACCCGTCCACTCCGACCGCGGCCAGCGGCTCGCCCGCCAGGCGCGACAGCTCGTTCCCAAGCTGAACCTGGAGCGGATGATCGGGATCGGTGTAGGTCGCGGTCGGCCAGCCGTTGACCACGCAGGTGGCGAGCATCGCCGCGTGCTTGCCGCTGCAGTTCATGTGCACGCGGTCGGCGACCCCGCCGGCCAGGATGTGCGCCCGGCGGGCGTCCTCGTCCAGTGGCAGGTCCGGCGGGCACTGCAGCGCGTCCTCGGTCAGGCCCGCGCCGGCCAGGATCTCACGGGCGCCGGTCACGTGGTAGTCCTCGCCAGAGTGGCTCGCCGCGGCGAGCGCGAGCAGCTTGCCCTCCAGCCCGAGGCCGAGCCGGACCATGGCCGCTGCCTGGATCGGCTTGTTCGAGGACCGGGGGAACACCGGCACATCGACCGCGCCCGCGGCCAGCAGGACGCTGCCATCCGCGGCCAGGGCGACGGCTGTGCCCCGGTGCCTTGACTCGGTGAACCCCGACCTGACGACCTCGGCCAGGACCGGGTTAGCCGCGGCGATCGGGCACCCCGAGCAGCGCGCGCGCGTCGGCCGGGGACATCGCCGGGCGCTGGGCCAGTGCGGCCACCGCCGCCGCCCGCTCGACCAGTTCGGCGTTCGAGGTGACCGCCCGGCCGCGGGCGAACGTGACCGTGTCCTCCATGCCCACCCGCAGGTGGCCGCCGGCCGCCATCGCCGCGAGCAGCACCGGCAGCGTGGTCCGGCCGATGCCGGTCGCCGACCAGGTCGCGCCGGCTGGCAGTGCCGAGACCGCCTGCACCAGCGTGGCCGCGTCGCCCGGCATGCCGCCGGGCACCCCCATCACCAGGTCGCAGTGCACGTGCCCGCCCGCCGGCGGCCCGAGCTCAGCCAGCAGCCGGTGCAGCGCGGCGATGTGCCCGATGTCGAACAGCTCGAACTCGGGCACCACGCCGTACTCCTGCGTCTTGGCGTACAGCTCCTTCATGAACCCCCACGGGTTCATGAAGACGTCGTCGCCGAAGTTCACGGTTCCGCAGGTCAGGGAGCACCCGTCCGGCCGCGCGTCCAGTACCGCGAGCCGGTGCTCGTACGGGTCGGTCACGGCGCCACCGGTGGACAGCTGGACGATCAGGTCGGTCGCCGCCCGCACCGCGTGCACCGTGTCTTTGAGCCGGCCGGGGTCCAGGGTGGGCTTTGCGTCCGCGCCCCGGATGTGGATGTGGATCTGGGCAGCACCCGCCGCCGCGCACTCCTTGGCCGTCGTGACGAGCTCGTCCAGCGTCACGGGCAGGGCGGGAACGGCTGCCTTCTCCAGCTCGGCCCCCGTGGGCGCCACGGTGATCAGGGTCGCGGACCGCGCGATCTTGGCTGCGTTGTCGTTGCTGGCGGCGCTGTCCTTGGCGGCACTGTCAGCTGTCATGACCGGAGCACTGCCCTTCTTCGGTGATGCGGGTGCACGAGGGCGCGGCAGCCGATCCGGCCGCCGGCGCCGCGCCGCGTTGCTACCGCAGTCTATGTCGGCCGTTTTCGCCCGTGCTCGCCCAGGCCAGGCCCGCCCGGCTGCGCGTGCGAGAATTCCCTCTCGTGCGAGCCGTCGTCCAGCGAGCCAGGTCAGCCTCCGTGACCGTGGACGGAAGGGTGGCCGGCGAACTCCCGGCGCCCGGCCTGCTCGTGCTGGTCGGCGTGACCCACTCCGACACCGAGCAGACGGCGGCCGCGCTCGCCCGCAAGGTGTACTACCTGCGCATCCTGGCCGGGGAGCTGTCCTGCGCCGACACCGGCGCGCCGCTGCTGGTCGTGAGCCAGTTCACGCTGTACGCGGACACCGCCAAGGGGCGTCGGCCGAGCTGGTCGGCGGCGGCGCCAGGGTCGGTGGCCGAGCCGCTGGTGATCGCGTTCGCGGCGGCGCTGCGCGCGCTTGGCGGCAGCGTCCAGACCGGCGTCTTCGGCGCCGACATGCAGGTGGCACTCGTCAATGACGGGCCGGTGACGCTGATCCTGGAGCAGGCCTAGGTAGCACTGGCCGCGGACGTTCTGACGACCCGCGGCGGCGCGCGAGCCTAGCTGTCCCGGCCGGCACTGTCGTTGCCAGCACGGGGACGCCCGGATCTGGCCGCGCCGGCGGGCTCGCCGCCGGCCAGGTGCCGCCGGGCGAACTCCAGCGACTCGGCCAGGTCAGCCCGCCGGTCGTCGAGCGTCGGCGCGCGGTGCGTGCTGACCTCGAGCACGACGATGCCCTCGTAGCCGATCGAACCGAGCCAGCCGAGCAGTTCCGCGCACGGCTGGGTGCCGCGGCCGGGCACCAGGTGCTCGTCCGGCAGCCCCGGCTTGGTGCCGTCGCCCAGGTGCACATGCGTGAGCCGCGGGCCGAGCTGCTTGGCCATCGCCAGCACGTCGGAGTCTGAGACCGCGGCGTGCGATACGTCGAGGGTGGCGTGCGGCACGGCCATCTCGACCGGACTCCAGTGCGGCGCGTACGCGCCCACTTCCGTCTCCCCGCGCAGCAGCGGGTAGAGGTTCTCCACCGCGAACGCGACGTCGCCCTGCGGTGTCAGCCGGGCGATGCCCTCCTCGAACTCGCGCGCGTACTCGCGCTGCCAGCGGAACGGCGGGTGCACGACCACAACCTTCGCGCCGAGGGCGTCGGCCAGCTCGCGGGACTTCTCCAGCTTGGCCCATGGGTCGCGGCCCCAGACCCGCTGGGTGATCAGCAGGTTCGGCGCGTGCACCGCGACCACCGGGATGCTGTGGTACTCCGAGAGCCTGCGCAGCACTTCAGCGTCCTGGCTGACCGGGTCGGCGGTCACCATGATCTCGATCGCGTCGTAGCCGAGGCGCGCGGCAGTCTCGAACGCATCCGGTGCCCGTTCCGGGAACACAGACGCGGTCGAGAGCGCGACCTGAATGCCTGTCACGGTCGTGACCTGCGCAATCGTGGCTCCTTCTGGCTGCTCGTACTGCCAGCTTATGCCGGTCTCCCCGGCGTGCTCGTGTCGGACACCTGACTGTCGGCGGGGCCAGGTACCGTGCGGGCATGGCGAAGACGGCGGCCGTCCAGTACGAATGCGCCGAGTGCGGCTGGCGGACCAGCAAGTGGGCCGGCCGGTGCGGTGACTGCGCGGCGTGGGGCACGGTCGCCGAAGCCCTGCCAGCCGCCGAGGCGCTGCCCAGGCCCGGCGCCCGCGCCCAGCTCAAGGCCGTCTCCCCGGTCTCGGCCGCGGTGCCGATCGGCCGCGTCGACGCCGCCGCGGCCAGGGCCCGCCCGACCGGGATGGACGAGCTCGACCGGGTGCTGGGCGGCGGCCTGGTGCCGGGCGCGGTCGTGCTGCTGGCCGGGGAGCCAGGGGTCGGCAAGTCCACCCTCTTGCTGGAGGCAGGCGCGCTGGCGGCGGCGCAGGGCCGGGTCCTGTACGTCACCGGGGAGGAATCCGCCGCCCAGGTCAGGCTCCGGGCCGACCGGATCGGCGCGGTGAGCGACGCGCTCTACCTCGCCGCGGAGACCGACTTCGGCGCGCTGCTCGGCCACGTGCAGGCAGTGGAGCCGACCCTGCTCATTGTCGATTCGGTGCAGACGATCAGCGCGGCCGGGATAGACGGCGTACCCGGCGGGGTCACCCAGGTGCGCGAGATCACCGCCGCGCTCACCGCCCTGGCCAAGCAGCGCAGCCTGCCGACCATGCTGGTCGGGCACGTGACCAAGGACGGCTCGGTGGCCGGTCCGCGCACGCTCGAACACCTCGTGGACGTCGTGCTGCACTTCGAGGGCGACGCGCGCGGCCAGCTGCGTATGGTCCGGGCCGTGAAGAACCGGTTCGGCCCCACGGACGAGGTGGGCTGCTTCGAGCTCGGCGAGTTCGGGCTGATCGGCCTGCCCGATCCGAGCGGCCTGTTCCTCTCCCAGCGGCACGACCCGGTACCTGGCACCTGCGTCACGGTCACGCTGGAAGGCCGGCGGCCGCTGGTCGCGGAGGTACAGACGCTGGTCTGCGAGGTCACGGCGGAGCCCCGCCGGGTCACGTCCGGACTGGACTCGGCCAGGGTCGGGATGCTGATCGCGGTGCTGCAGCGGCGCGCGCACCTCGGCATCGCGCGGTACGACGTCTACGCGGCCACCGTCGGCGGGGTCCGGCTGACCGAACCATCCGTCGACCTGGCGGTGGGACTCGCGATCGCGAGTGCGCGCAGCAACGTCAGCATCCCCGGCGACCTCGTCGCCATCGGCGAGGTCGGGCTCGCGGGCGAGATCCGGCGGGTGGCGGGAATACAGCGCCGGGTCGCCGAGGCCGAGCGGATGGGCTTCAGGCGGGCGATCGTGCCGGCCGGTTCTGATCTGCTGGCCGCGGCCAGCGCGCCGGGCTCGCAGCTGGAGATCCGGGAGGCTCCGGACATCCGGGCGGCGATCGCCGTGGCCATGGGCGGCTGACCGGCAGCAGTGAGCGACGGCGGTTAGACTCGCAGTCCGGCCAACGTGCGGTAGGCAGGTGCTGGCGGTGAGCGACGTACGGGATGAGCGGCGGCGGTCCGCGCTTGCGGTGGTCGCGCCGGGGACCGAGCTGCGCGACGGCCTGGAGCGCATCGTCCGCGGTAACACCGGGGCGCTCATCGTGCTCGGCTACGACCCGGTGGTGCAGGAGATCTGCTCGGGCGGCTTCGAGCTCAGCGCGGAGTTCTCCGCGACCAGGCTGCGCGAGCTGGCCAAGATGGATGGCGCCATCGTGCTCGACGGGGACGGCGGCACGATCCTGCGGGCCGGCGTGCAGCTCGTGCCCGACCCGACCCTGCCCACCTCCGAATCCGGCACCAGGCACCGCACCGCGGAGCGGGTGGCGCGCCAGTCCGGCTTGCCGGTAATCACCGTCAGCAAGTCAATGCGGGTGATCGCCGTTTACGCCGATGGCGACCGCTACGTGCTGGAGGACTCCGCCGCGCTGTTCACCCGCGCGCATCAGGCGCTCGGCACGCTAGAGCGGTACAAGTCGCGCCAGGATCAGGCCACCGCGACGTTGTCGGCGCTGGAGATCGAGGACCGCGCCACGCTGCGGGACGTCGCCGCCGTAGCGCAGCGGCTGGAGATGACCAGCCGGATCGCCGACGAGATCGCCGGATTCATGGTGGAGCTGGGCACCGACGCAGGACTGCTCCGGCTCCAGCTCGACGAGCTGACGGCGGGCAGCAGCCAGGAGCGCTGGCTGTTCCTGCGGGACTACGCGCCGGTCGCGCCCGCCGCCAGCACGGCCGGCGCGGGCCCGTCCAAGAACGACCGGCTGGCCCAGCCGGAGCCCGGCACGGGTGCCGGCGCAGGCCAGTGCGCCGACCGGCTCGCGGGCCTCAGCGCGGACGAGCTGCTGGACATGCAGGCGGTGGCCGCGGCCGTCCGGCCCGGCCTGGCCGACCACCTCGACCAGCCGGTCAGTGCCCGCGGCTACCGGATCCTCGGCCGGGTCCCCCGGCTGCCGGTCACGGCCATCACCAGCATCGTGGATCGGTTCGGCGGCCTGCAGAAGATCCTTTCCGCCAGCGTGCAGGACCTGCGGGAGACACCCGGAGTCGACGCCGGCCTGGCGTCCAGGGTGCGCGAGGGGCTTTCCAGGCTGGCCGAGTCGGCGCTGGTCGACAACTACCCCTGAGGCCGGCGTAGCCGATCCGGAACTCCAGCGTGTTGCTGCTCGCCGAGCCGTCCGAGGCCATCGCCGTGTAGCTGCCCGCGGCTGCCCTGGTACCAGGGCCGGGGCAGCCGGGACCGGATATCTGACCGTTCCAGCCGATCGGGACGACCGTCGGCACGCCGCGCCGCAGTTGCGTCACGGCCGAGGCCTCGCCTTCCGCGCACTCGGCCGAACTCCAGATCCGCACCGGCCCCGCGGAGATCTGCAGCCATACGTGCTTGGCGCCGATGTTGAAGGTGCACGTCTGGCTCGCCACGGACACGACGTTCACGGCGAACTCAGGCGACTGCCGCACCGAGTAGCTCCCCTGGCTGGAGTCGACGCTGAGGACGACGCTGGACGCGGGACACGGTCGCGGCGCGGCCGCGCCCGGCGCCGGGCCGCTCTGGTGCCGGGTACCGGCCTGGCGGCTGCTGGCGGTCGGTTGCGTGTGCGCGCTGGGATGTGCGCTGGGTGACGACAGCGTGCCGTGCACCGGCTTGGTCGCCGCTCTGTCGGCGGCCGGCGCGGAGCCGCCCATGGCGCGCGACAGCGCCCACGTGACGAGGGCCAGGACGGACAGTCCGATCACCAGCGCAACGAACCGGCGGCGCCAGTACGTTGAGGCAGCGGGTCGCTCGGGCGCCCTGTGACCGAGCGTAGTCATGCCCATACGTTGAGTATGCAAGAGTTCCGGCGCGGACTGCGGCCAAGACCCGCCGGCCTGGCTGAACTGCACCGATGCAGCGCGGCGGCTCGCCACGGTTAGCGTTCTCGCGCCCCGTAGCTGAACTTTGCCGGGGCGCGCCAGTTTCGCGACGATGCGTGCCGATGAGACGATCGGGCGGTCATGACCAGTGCCTACGCGACCCCGGTGCGGCAGTGGTACGCGCGCAGCGCCCGCGACCTGCCGTGGCGTGCACCGTCGGCGTCGCCCTGGTCGGTCCTCGTCAGCGAGGTCATGCTTCAGCAGACGCCGGTGGGCCGGGTGCTGCCTGCGCACGCGGCCTGGCTGGCGCGCTGGCCCGCGCCACCCGCGCTGGCCGCGGCCACCCCGGCCGACGCGGTGCGGCAGTGGGACCGGCTCGGCTATCCGCGCCGGGCCGTCCGGCTGCACGCGAGCGCGCAGCTCATGGTCGCGCGGCACGACGGTCAGGTCCCTGACTCGCTCGCCGACCTGCGCGCGCTGCCCGGCGTCGGCTCCTACACCGCGGCCGCCGTAGCCAGCTTTGCCTTCGGCCAGCGGCACGCGGTGCTCGACACCAACGTCCGGCGGGTGCTCGCCCGGCTCGTGTCCGGCCAGGGCCAGCCCCGGCCCGCGCAGTCCGTGGCCGAAGTCGCGCTGGCCGAGTCGCTGCTGCCAGCAGACGGCCGCGAGGCGGCCCGGTGGTCGGTCGGCGTCATGGAACTCGGCGCGCTGGTCTGCACTGCGGTCCGGCCCGATTGCAGCCGCTGCCCGCTGGCGGACCAGTGCGCGTGGCTGCGGCTGGGCCGCCCAGCTGCCCAGCCGACCCGGGCCGCGCCCGCCTACCAAGGCTCTGACCGGCAGTGCCGGGGCGCGCTGCTGGCGGTCCTGCGGGCCGCCAGCGGCCCGGTGCCGGCCGCTGCGCTGACCGCGGCCTGGGACGACTCAGGGCAGCGAGCGCGTTCGCTCGCTGCCCTGATGGCCGATGGGCTCGTCAGCCGGTGCGCGGACGGATCATTCGCCCTGCCCGGTGACGGACCGGCTTAGTCGGAGGCGGTTGCCGTGGCGCCGCTGGCGCCCGCCTTGGACTCGACCGGGACCGGCGGAGCGTCCGGCACTTCCTCCGGCTTGTTGATGCCGCGGAAGCTGAACTTGGCCTCCTCGCCCTCGCCTTCGGCGTCCACGATGACGATCTGGCCCGCCTTGAGCTCGCCGAAGAGGATCTTCTCCGACAGGTGATCCTCGATCTCCCGCTGGATCGTCCGCCGCAGCGGCCGCGCGCCCAGCACCGGGTCGTAGCCCCTCGTCGACAGCAGCTTCTTGGCCGCGGGGCGGATCTCGATGCCCATGTCGCGGTCGCGAAGCCGCTCATCCACCTTGGTGATCATCAGGTCGACGATCTCGAAGATCTCGTCCTGGCTCAGCTGGTGGAACACGATGACGTCATCGACGCGGTTGAGGAACTCAGGCCGGAAGTGCTGCTTCAGTTCCTCGCCGACCTTCGACTTCATCCGGTCGTAGGAGCCGCGCGGGTCGGCAGCCGAACCGAAGCCGACGCCGATGCCCTTGGAGATGTCCTTGGTGCCGAGGTTGGTGGTCATGATGATCACGGTGTTCTTGAAGTCGACCACCCGGCCCTGGGCGTCGGTCAGCCGCCCGTCTTCCAGGATCTGCAGCAGCGAGTTGAAGATGTCGCCGTGCGCCTTCTCGATCTCGTCGAACAGCACGACCGAGAACGGCTTGCGCCGGACCTTCTCGGTCAGCTGGCCGCCTTCCTCGTAGCCGACGTAGCCGGGCGGCGAGCCGAACAACCTGGAGACGGTGTGCTTCTCCATGTACTCGCTCATGTCCAGCTGGATCAGCGAGTCCTCGTCACCGAACAGGAACTCGGCCAGCGTCCTCGACAGCTCCGTCTTGCCGACGCCGGACGGACCGGCGAAGATGAACGAGCCGCCGGGGCGCTTGGGGTCCTTCAGGCCGGCCCTGGTGCGCCGGATCGCCTGGGACAGCGCCTTGATGGCGTCGTTCTGGCCGATGACCCGGCGGTGCAGCTCGTCCTCCATCCGGAGCAGCCGCTGTGACTCCTCCTCGGTGAGCTTGAACACCGGGATGCCGGTGGCGGTGGCGAGGACCTCTGCGATCAGTTCCTCGTTCACCTCAGCCGGCGTGTCCATGTCGCCGGCCTTCCACTCCTTCTCGCGCTGGTCCTTCTTGTCGATCAGCTGCTTCTCGGTGTCCCGGAGCGACGCGGCCTTCTCGAAGTCCTGGGAGTCGATCGCCGACTCCTTCTCCCGCCGCACGTCGGCGATGCGCTCGTCGAAGTCGCGCAGGTCCGGCGGCGCGGTCATCCGGCGGATGCGCATCCGGGACCCGGCCTCGTCGATCAGGTCGATCGCCTTGTCCGGCAGGAACCGGTCGCTGATGTAGCGGTCCGCGAGCTGCGCGGCGGCGACCAGGGCGTCGTCGGTGATCGTCACCCGGTGGTGCGCCTCATACCGATCGCGCAGGCCCTTGAGGATCTCGATCGTGTGCGAGATCGTCGGCTCGGCGACCTGGATCGGCTGGAACCGCCGCTCCAGCGCGGCGTCCTTCTCCAGGTGCTTGCGGTACTCGTCCAGCGTGCTCGCGCCGATCGTCTGCAGCTCGCCCCGAGCCAGCATCGGCTTCAGGATCGACGCGGCGTCGATCGCGCCCTCGGCCGCGCCGGCGCCGACCAGGGTGTGGATCTCGTCAATGAACAGGATGATGTCGCCGCGGGTGCGGATCTCCTTCAGCACCTTCTTCAGCCGCTCTTCGAAGTCACCGCGGTACCGCGAGCCGGCCACCAGCGCGCCGAGGTCGAGCGTGTACAGCTGCTTCTCCTTGAGCGTCTCCGGCACCTCGCCCTTGACGATCTTCTGGGCCAGGCCCTCGACGACGGCCGTCTTGCCGACGCCCGGCTCGCCGACGAGCACCGGGTTGTTCTTGGTGCGCCGCGACAGCACCTGCATGACCCGCTCGATTTCCTTGTCCCGGCCGATGACCGGGTCGAGTTTGCCTTCGCGGGCGGCGGCGGTGAGGTTCCGGCCGAACTGGTCCAGCACAAGTGAGGTTGACGGCGCGGTCTCAGAGGGCGCGCCTGCGGCGGCGGGCTCCTTGCCCTGGTAGCCGTGCAGCAGCTGGATCACCTGCTGGCGCACGCGGTTCAGGTCGGCCCCGAGCCGGACCAGGACCTGCGCGGCGACGCCTTCGCCCTCGCGGATGAGGCCAAGCAGGATGTGCTCGGTGCCGATGTAGTTGTGGCCGAGCTGCAGCGCCTCGCGCAGCGACAGCTCCAGCACCTTCTTGGCCCGCGGCGTGAACGGGATGTGCCCGGACGGTGCCTGCTGGCCCTGGCCGATGATTTCCTCAACCTGCTGCCGGACAGCTTCGAGGCTTATCCCCAGCGACTCAAGTGCCTTCGCTGCGACGCCCTCACCCTCATGGATGAGGCCGAGCAGGATGTGCTCGGTGCCGATGTAGTTGTGGTTGAGCATCCTGGCCTCTTCTTGAGCCAGGACCACAACTCGCCGCGCCCTGTCGGTAAACCTCTCGAACATCTCGTCGCTCCTCACAGAGCGGTAGGTGAGGCACCAACTTGCCTCGTCCCTTCCGCATGTTAGCCCGTGCGCCCGGCGACGCCTTGGCGTGCAATGCCGCACTAGTTAAAACGTTCCCAGCCAGCAGGGCGTTCACCCCATCCAACCTAGGCTGAAGAGGCTGTGTTCCCAGCTACGCCCCAAGCGAAAGCCCTGTCCAGCCGGCTTCGCTCGCAGCGAACGGAAGATGCCCGGGCGGCCGCTCACGCCGCGTGATCAGGCCCCTCCGCGGCGCTTTCAAACTGGTATACGAAAGATGCTGTTTATCTGGCTAAACCGACCAATCAGCTAACACCGGCGCATCGGCCGCCGAACACAGCACGTTATCCATGGCCGCATTACCGACAAAACACCCAGTCGCCCGCTTGGCGACGGTAAGACGACAAGACTGAGGCCCGGACAGCCGTTTCGTGTGGCTGTCCGGGCCTCAGCTCGGCGTCTGGGCAGATGCCAGAAGTACTGACCCGCCGCGAGCATGTACGAGCATGTAAGCGCCTCGGCCCCTGCTCGCTTCATACCGGCCGCCGCGGGCGCTGGCAGCTGGCGCCCCTTGCGCGTCGACGCCCGCGGACCGGGCGGGCTCGCGAGCGTGGCCCGCGAGCCCAAGACGTCAGTGTGTTGCCTCGTATTCCTGAATGATCGAAGCCGGAATACGACCGCGCTCGCTGACCTTCTCGCCGCGCTCACGGGCCCACTGCCGAATTTCCGAGCTGCGCTCGCGGCCAGGTCCGGAGCGGGACTTACGACGCCGCGCCGCGCCGCCACTTACCCGGCGCGCATGCTCGATGTAACCGGCGAAGCTGTCGTGCAGTTCCTTAGCGTGGGCTGAGCACACGTCGATCTCGTATGCGGTGCCGTCAAGAGCGAACGAAACCGTCTCGTTCCCTTCGATCTCACCGTCGTGGGGCAGATCACAGACGACGGTCACCACGGTCTTCTGAACCATCATGCTGCCTTTCACTGAAGTCTTTTAGGCAGCCAAAGATATACCAGATCAGCGGCACTTGACAATTCAGCATTGCCGTTTAGGTATGGTTAGCATCGGTGCAATGAACAATCCGCAGGTTGACAGTAACGCTCCGTAATCAGAAGCAGCTACAGTTCGTCATCTTCATCGGCAGAAGAGCGCGGGCCCGCTTCGTTGTTAGCCAGCTGGCTCTGACCGGAAATCGGGGGCACAGCGGGAATATCCCGAGCCTCATCCATGTCGTCCGGCCGCTTACGGTTCATCTCATGGCGCAGGAAGGCGCCGATCGCCAGCAATACGACGGCGCACATCAGCACCGGCGGCGTGAGAGCCGAGATGTCCTGCAGCACCGCTCCTCCCTTCCGGCGGTTACCTGGCGGCGCGACCGGATCAGGACCGCAGGGCCGTGACCTGTGGCGATGGCCCCTGCGGTGCCGTCGCGGCGAGTCTCCGGCCCTCGCGTGCATTGTGCCGCACCGCGCGGCCTGCTCGCGCCAGGGCGCGAGCAGCGGCCGCGAGCACCGGCGGGCCAGCCGGCCTCGCCGCCGTAGCCGCATTGCCGCAATCCGTACGGATATGGCCCGGTCGGCGCGCCGATTTTAGACCCGTCATTTAACCCGGCCGGAGGGGAAGTTCATGTCCGGCCGACCGTGGCCGCTGATCACATCCGACATTCTCCAGGGCAGAACAATGCAGCTCCAGCGCATCGCGTGCATCTTGCACGCACAGTGCGGCGCCCGGATACCGGCAGATCATCGCGCCGAATGTGATCGGCGTACGCGGCCCATTACCATGCGCCCAGCCCGGCGCGCTCAACTTCAGCGGGCTTTAAGCGGGGAATCACTATCGCATCCGCAGCAGCATGCGCGTGTTACCCAGGGTGTTTGGCTTCACCCGGTCTAGATCAAGGAACTCGGCGACACCTTCATCATAAGACCGCAGCAGCTCCGCGTAGACGTCGGGTGTTGTCGTCTGGCCGTGGATCTCGGCAAAACCGTGCCGCCGAAAGAAGTCCACCGCAAAGGTCAGCACGAAGACACGGCTGACTCCGACATCCCGGGCCGCGTCAACAAGTGCCAGCACTATCTCATTGCCGACGCCCCGGCCCTGATGATCCGCGGACACCGCCACGGTCCGGATCTCAGCGAGGTCCTCCCACATCACGTGCAGCGCACCGCAGCCGATGATCTCGCCGTCCCGGCTCGCGGCTACCCAGAACTCCTGGACGCTCTCGTAGAGCGTGACGGTCGCCTTGTCGAGCAGTCGCCCGGACATAGCGTTGGCGTCCACGAGGGCGCGGATCGCGCGGACATCCCGCGTCCGGGCGCGCCTGACCGTGTAGTCCATCCTGGCCTGCCACCTCGCCTACCTGGGGGTTCATCACAGCATCGCAAACCCCGCCGGGCAAAAGCGGTGCCGCCCCGGAATGCTCGCGCCCACTGACCGTTACCAGATCAGCACGTATTGTTGTGACGGGCAACTCGCGGGCTTATTGTCGCAGATCACGGGCAGATCACACGCCCGCAGCTGTGGTCGAGACACGCCGCCTGACCTGCGCCGATGTCGACGGTGCAGGGTAAAACTGCAGGCCAGGCGGACTATGTATCCGAGAGGGTGCTACCCGACGCGATAATGCGGCGTTTTGATCTGGCCCTTGTACATGGCACGCCGGCCGGGTCAAAACTTTTGCTGTTTTGCCGCGCGGGGCTGCGTTCTCTATTAACCTCCATCGCTGTTACCCGTTTCAGTCGCCCCACCTCCTGGGGTACCTGTTACGACCCGCCGAGTTCCTGAGGCGCCAGCGCGCATCGGGGAGCCGGGGACCCACCGCGTTCCCGGGGTGAATCGGCTCGCCAGGCCTACCAGCCTGGCAGCCGTAGGGCTCCTCCGGCCCGAACCCGTCAGCTAACCCGGTAGGCGGCCTAGGAGAGGAGTCGCTAGGTGAGCAGCATGCCGTACGGCAGGCATGTACCACGACATTCGTCCGATCTTGCGAGCGGGCAGGCCGACGGCGGCCGGTCCCGGGCCCGGTGGTCGCGTGGCGGCTGGCGGGCCTGTGTCGTATTGACGGGCACGCTGGCGGTCTGCGCGGCGCTCTTCCCCGGCGCCACGGCCCAGGCGAACCCGTCGTCCGGCCCCACGCTGAAGCAGCTCCTGGCGAAGGCGAACAAGCTCTCCGAGCAGATCGACAACCTCAGCGAGCAGTACGACGGCTTGCAGATCCAGCTGACGCAGGCGAAGCAAGAGGTCAAGCTCGCCCGCGAGAACGCCGCCAGGGACGCACAGCTGCTCGGCACCGACCGGGCCTACATCAACGCCATCGCCGTCAACAACTACATGACCGGCGGGCTGAACCCCACGCTGCAGCTGCTACAGACCGCGACCCCGCAGTCAATGCTGGACCGGGCCTCGATCATCACCCAGCTCGAGCACGAGGCGGGCGCCAAGGTCAACCTCGTGGCCACCGCGCAGGTCGCCGCCCAGCGGGCGCAGGCGGCCGCCAGCCAGGAGGAGCAGCGGGCCGTCCGGCTCAAGACCACGATGGCCGCCACGGTGGCCAAGATCCAGGCCAGGGAGAGCGTGCTCAACAGCCAGGCCTTCGCCCAGGCGACCGCGATCTTCCAGCAGACCGGGCACTTCCCGATCACGTCGGTGCAGGGAAACACGATCGGGGTGCAGGCGCTCAACCACGCGCTGACCCGGATCGGCGACCCGTATGTCTGGGCCATGGCCGGGCCCAGCGAGTTCGACTGCTCTGGCCTGGTGATGTGGGCCTACGAGCAGATAGGCATCCATCTGATGCACTTCACTGGCGACCAGTGGAACGAGGGCGAACACGTCCCGCGAAGCGAGCTGGAGCCCGGTGACCTGGTTTTCTTCTATCCGACGATCAGCCACGTCGGCCTGTACGTGGGCAACGGCCTCATGGTCGACGCGCCATCGGCCGGCCAGGACGTGCAGATCCAGCCGATCGACTGGGCCAACTTCGTCGGCGCAGTGCGGATCATCGCCTAAGCCATTTGCGGTTCCCCCTCGGGCTGCCCGGTGCGACCTCACGGTCGCGCCGGGCAGTTCAATTTGACCGGGCAGTCTCAGGCAGTCCGGGCGCTCAGCCCGCCTGGGTGAGGTCCGCGGTGTTCCGCTCGTAGGTGAGCCGCAGCCCGATCAGCGTCAGCCACGGCTCGTAGGCATCGATCACCGAGACCTCGTCGATGACGAGCGGCGCCAGGCCGCCGGTGGCGATGACCGTCACCGAGTCCGGATCGGCCGGGGCCAGTTCGGCCGCCATCCTGGTGGCGATGCCCTCGACCTGGCCGGCGAAGCCGAAGATGATGCCCGACTGCAGTGCCTGCACCGTGCTCTTGCCGATAACCCGGTCCGGCCTGGCCAGCTCCACCTTCAGCAGCTGAGCCGCGCGGCGGGACAGCGCGTCGACCGAGATCTCGATGCCCGGCGCGAGCGCGCCGCCGACGAACTCGCCCTTCTCGCTGACCGCGTCGAAGTTCGTGGACGTGCCGAAGTCCACCACGATGGCCGGGCCGCCGTACAGGTGCACGGCCGCCACCGCGTTCATGATCCGGTCGCTGCCGAGCTCGCGCGGATTGTCATAGCGCAGCGGCACCCCGGTCTTGACCCCCGGCTCCACGATCACCGCAGGCACGTCGCCGTAGTACCGGCGGCACATCTCCCTGAGCTCGTGCAGCACCGACGGCACGGTGGAGCACAGCGCGATGCCGTTGATGTCCGGCTCGCTGAACAGGGTGCTCTGCAGCAGCAGGCCCTGCATCAGCACGGCGAGTTCGTCCGCCGTCCGCACCGGGTCAGTGGAGATACGCCAGTGCTCCACGACGTCCGCGCCGTCGAACACGCCGAGCACCGTGTTGGTGTTCCCGACGTCAATGGTCAGCAGCATGTCACTCCAGCAGGTCCAGCCCGATGTCGAGCACCGGGGCCGAATGCGTAAGCGCCCCCACGGCAAGGTAGTCCACGCCAGTCTGCGCAACCGCGCGGGCACTGTCGATCGTGATCCGGCCGCTGGCCTCGAGCTTGGCCCGGCCCGCGGTCAACTCGACGGCGGCGGCCATGTCGGCTACAGAGAAGTTGTCGAGCAGGATGAGGTCGGCGCCCGCGCCGAGCGCCTCCGCCACCTGCGCCAGGGTGTCACACTCGACCTCGACCGGCACGCCAGGCGCCTGCCAGGCGCACCGCGGCGAACGCAGCGCCGACCGACCCGGCGGCGGCCACATGGTTGTCCTTCACCAGCGCCGCGTCCGAGAGTGACATCCGGTGATTGACCCCGCCGCCGCAGCGCACCGCGTACTTCTGCAGCGCGCGCAGGCCCGGCATCGTCTTGCGGGTGTCCCGGATCCGCGCGTGCGTCCCGGCCACCTCGTCGGCGAACCGCCGGGTCAACGTCGCCACCCCGGACAGCTGGCAGAGCAGATTCAGCGCCGTGCGCTCCGCCGTCAGGATCGCGGCGACCGGACCGCCGACCGTCAGCACCTGCTGGCCGGGGCTGACGCGGTCGCCGTCCGCGGCGTCGTAGCCGATGCTCACCTCGGCACCACCCGGCCCGAGCTGGAACGCGGCCGCCGCCACCGGCAGGCCCGCTACTACCCCGGCCGACCTGGCTATCAGCCCGGCCCGGCCACCGGTCGCGGCCGGCACGGTCGCGGCGGTCGTGACATCCTCGCCGCCGGCCAGGTCCTCGGCCAGTGCCAGCTGGATCAGGCTCGCGACCTGGTCAGGATCGAGGCCCGCGGTCCGGAGCCGGCCGATCGTGTCGGCCGGGAGCATCGCCGCAGTGTGGTCAGTCATCAATGTGCTCAGTCATAGAGGTAGGGCTCGAATACGGCCGCCAGGCCGGCCTGGCCGAGCGTCATGACCAGGTGCCCGCGCCACACATCGCGCGGGTCAGGGAAGTCCTCGCGCCAGTGGCTGCCCCGGGTCTCTTCTCGCGACAGCGCGGCGGTGGCGATCCCGGACGCGATCAGATGCAGGTTCGTCGCCTGCCACGCGTCCGCGCCCGGCTTGTCGCACACGTGCCGGTCCATGGTGGCGAGCCCGCCGAGCGCGTCGGCGAGACCGTCGCCGGACCGCAGCACGCCCGCCCGGGCCGACATCAGCTGCTGCAACTGGCCCGCGACCGCCGGGTCGAGCAGCCCCGCGGGCCGCCGGTCCGCGGCCGGCGCACCCGACGGCGGCAAGCCGGCCGCGAGGTCGGCCGCGATCCGCTCCGCGAACACGAGGCCTTCCAGCAGTGAATTGGACGCGAGCCGATTGGCGCCGTGCACGCCAGTGCAGGCCGTTTCCCCGCACGCGTACAAGCCCGGCACGCTGGTCCGGCCGCGCAGGTCGGTCCGGACGCCACCGCTGGCGTAGTGCGCGGCCGGCACCACCGGGATCACTTCGGACACCGGGTCGATGCCGTGCTCGCGGCAACTCGCCTGGATCGTGGGGAAGCGGTGCTGCCACACGTCCGCACCGAGGTGCCGCCCGTCCAGGTAGACGTGGTCGGTCGCGGTCTCCAGCAGCACGCGCATGATCGCCTTGGCCACCACGTCCCTGGGCGCGAGGTCGGCCAGCGGATGCAGTCCGGTCATGAACCGGCGGCCGCTGCCGTCGACCAAGAACGCGCCTTCTCCGCGGACGGCCTCGGAGATGAGCGGCTGCCTGCCGTGGCTGTCCGGGCCGAGCCACAGCACCGTGGGGTGGAACTGGATGAACTCCAGGTCGGCCGCCTCGGCGCCGGCCCGCAGCGCCAGGGCCAGGCCATCACCGGTCGAGACGGGCGGGTTCGTCGTCGCGGCGAAGACCTGGCCGAATCCACCGGTGGCCAGCACGACCGCCCTGGCGTGCACGGCACCAACGCCGTCTTGCTGCCCCTCGCCGAGGACGTGCAGGGTGATCCCGGCCGCCCGGCCGTCCTCGGTCCGGAGCAGGTCGAGCGCCAGCGCGTGCTCGATCACCTGCAACCCGCCGCCGGTAGTCGCCTGCGCGAGCGCGGCCAGCAGGGCGCGGGAGATCTCCGCTCCGGTCGCGTCTCCGCCCGCGTGCGCGATCCGGCGGCGGAGATGTCCGCCTTCTCTGGTCAGGGCCAGCGGGCCGGCTCACGGTCGAACTCGGCGCCGGTCGCGATCAGCCGCCGGACGGCGTCCGGGCCGTCGGTCACCAGCGCCCGTACGGCGGCGGTGTCGCAGACTCCGGCCCCGGCTGTGAGCGTGTCGGCCAGGTGCTGCTCCGGCGAGTCACCGGGCCCGAGCGCGGCGGCGATGCCGCCCTGCGCCCACCGGGTCGACCCGTCGTCGAGCACCGACTTGGTGACGAGCAGGATGCGCGCGTCCGGCAGGCTGCGGCGGATCGACAGCACGGCGGTGACCCCGGCCACGCCGGAGCCCACGACGACGACGTCGGCCTCCAGCCGCCAGCCGGGCTCGGGCGCGAGTAGCTTTCCCGCGATCACGCCGCACCACCGGCGGCGGCGCCAGTCAGCTTGTCGAGGCCGGGCGCGGGATCCTGCGGCCCGGCGACGTTGACGTGCGCGTTGTCGATCAGCCTGGTCGTGCCGACCCTGGCCGCGATCAGCAGGCGGGCCGGTCCGGTGTAACCGGACCCGACCTCGGTCAGCCCGTCCGGCTCGGCCAGCACGAAGTAATCGAGCTCTACCGGCGGGCTCGCCGCGGCGGCGTCGTCGAGGACCTGCCGGCCGGCCCGCAGCGCCGCCGCCGCGCCGCCGGCCGCCGCGGCCCTGGCCGCGGCGAGCGCGTGCGACAGGGCGAGCGCGCTGATGCGCTCGGCCACGGACAGATAGCCGTTCCGGCTGGAGGACGCCAGGCCGTCCCCGTCCCGGTGCAATGGCGCGCCCGCGATCTGCACGCCGAGGTCCAGGTCGGTGACCATTCGCCGGATCAGGACGAGTTGCTGTGCGTCCTTCTCGCCGAACACCGCCACGTCCGGCTTGGTCAGTTCGAGCAGCTTCAGCACGACGGTGAGCACGCCGTCGAAGAAGCCGGGCCGGGACTTGCCCTCCAGCCGGCGGCCGAGCTCACCGGGGTTGACCGTGATGGCGGGCTCGGCCGGGTACATCACCGCCCGGCCCGGCGCGAAGACGGCCTGCACGCCCTCGCTCGCGCACACCGCGAGGTCTTGCTCCAGCGGCCGCGGGTACCGGTCGAAGTCCTCCAGCGGCCCGAACTGAAGCGGGTTCACGAAGATCGAGACGAGCACGCTCCCGCCCGGCCCGGCGAGCTCGCGGGCGAGCCGCAGCGGCGAGCGGTGCCCGTCGTGCAGTGCCCCCATGGTCGGCACCAAGACCACCGGACCGGCCAGCGCGGCCCTGGTCACGGCCAGCCCGCGCCTGGTCCTGGCCAGCATCGGAATGGGCGGGCTGGTCATCGGCGCGCCTCCGCCAGCACGTCGAGCAGCCGCTGTGCGTCCGGCGCGGTGAGCAGGCCCGAGGCCAGCGCCCTGGTCGCGGTCAGTCGGGCCAGCGCGAGATAGGCCGGCAGCGCCTCCGGCGCGGCCGCCGCTAGCGCGGCCACGTGACTGGCCACGGTGTCAGCGTCGCCGCGCGCGACTGGTCCGGTGAGCGCGGCGTCCCCCAGCCGCAGCGAATTGTCCAGGGCCGCGGACACCAGCGGCCCGAGCATGCGCGCTGGGTTCGCGACTCCGGCGATGGCGAGCAGCTCGCAGGCCTGGACGACTTGGGTGACGAGGTGATTCGCGGCACCGGCCAGGGCCGCGTGATATAGCCCGCGGTATTCCTCGGCGATGAATACCGGCTCGCCGCCCATCTCCATGACCAGCACCTCAGCCACGGGACGCAGGGCCTCCGGAGCCGTCACACCGAAGCTGATGCCAGCCAGCCGGTCGACGTCATCCGGCCTGCCGGTGAACGTCATCACCGGATGCAGGGCGAGCGGCAGGGCGCCCGCCGCCGTCGCGGGTTCCAGCACGGCCAGACCGTGACGCCCGCTGGCGTGGGCGATGAGGCGGCCCGACAGCGGCGCGGAGGTGGCCGCCAGGCCGGCCACGAGACCGCCCAGCAAGTCATCGGGGACGGTCAGCAGCACCAGGTCCGCGGCTTCGAACACCTCGGCCGGCTCGCGCACCGGCGTCCCTGGCAGCAGTCGTTCCAGTCGCTCGCGCGACGCCGCCGAGACAGCCGATGCTGCCACGACGCGGTGGCCGGCCCGGCTCAGGGCGGCGGCCAGGACGGTGCCGACGCGCCCGGCGCTCACGACGCCGACGCGAAGCTGGGCGGGGTGGGCCGGGCCGCCCGCGGGGTCAGATGTCATGGGCTGTCGGGTGCCTCGGCTGGTAGAGGCCGATCTCGCCTCCGCCCGGCACCCGGATCGAGGTGCGGCGGCCGAAGCCCGCCTGGGTGACCGGAGCCGTGAACTCCGCTCCCTTCGCGGTCAGCTCGGCGATGGTCTGGTCAATGTCGTCGCACATCAGGTAGAACTCGTGCTGCCCGGATGGCGCGCCCGGTCCCGATTCGGGGTGTATGCCCAGCTCGGCGGGCGGCAGCTTGAAGATGAGCCAGCCGTCGTGCGCGTCGACATACGGCAGCCCCAGCACATCGCGGAAGAAGGCCCGCGCCTGCTCCGCTTCGCTGGCATAAATGACCGCATGCGTACCGGTTATCACCTGCGTCCTGCCTCCGATCCGGTCACTGCCCCTGCCTGAGCATCCTGCCTAACCCGGCCCGTCCGCGCGCAGCCGGGCCTGGCGCCGGCGTTCATTGGTGCCAGGTCCAGCTGTCGCGGTAGGGACGGTCCTCGTCGTCATCCTCGGGCGGCTTCGGGGCCTGGCAGCAGTGCTCCAGGTAGAGCGCGGCGGCCACGAGGGCCAGCGCACAGCCGAGCGTGATGCCGGCCGACCCGTGCGTCCCGCGCGGGGATCGTCTTGTCGAGCTGCCCGAGCACGTAGGCCAGGTAGCCCGCCAGCAAGCCGGCGATGGCGGCGCCCGCGGCCGAGCTGGCTTTGGCCAGGGCGACGAGTCGGGCCACCGCGATCGGGGCAAGCGGCTTGCCGGCTATGCGTCCGGTCACGCGACCGCGCACGTTCCTTCCCACGACCGCCTCACCGAGCGCGAGCGCAGCCAGGACGGGGATGGGACCGATCGGCAGCAGCGGGAGGCTGGTGAACGTGACCCGTACGGCCAGCCAGGCGCCGAGCGCGCAGAGCACGAAGATGCCCGCCAGCGTGCCAGGCCGGGTCATCTGCACGTGCGATCAGCCTCCTCCCCGGTCTCAGCAGCCACGGCCTCAGCAGGCAGGGTAAGGCATGCAGTGGCGTCGCTGAGCCGGTGCACGCCGTCGCGGTCGGGCGCAGCGGCCAGCAGCCGGGCGACGCTGCCGTAGCCGGGCAGCGCCGCGTCCGGTGCCACATCTAGCCACGGGGCCAGGACAAAGGCCCGCTCGTGCGCGCGGGGGTGCGGCAGGGTGAGCCGCGGATCGGCGCTCGTCTCAGTCCCGCAGGCGATGACGTCCACGTCCAGGGTCCGCGGGCCCCAGCGGACTGTCCGCACGCGGTGCCGGGCCGCCTCGGCCTGCTGGCAGCGGGCCAGGATATCCCTGGCGGGCATGGCGCTGTCGGCCAGCAGCACGGCGTTCAGGTAGTCGTCCTGCTCCGGGCCGCCGACCGGGGCAGTCTGGAACACGGCCGAGACGGCGGTGCACCGCAGGCCGCCGCCGCAAAGCACCGCCAGGCCCCCCTGCAGGTTGGCCATCCGGTCGCCGACGTTGCTGCCCAGGGCCAGCACGATCGTGCGGCCAGGGCCCGCGCCGGCCTGACCCGTCACGCGCGGCTCCGGCGCACCGTCACCGCGATGTCGCTGACCTGCACGTCAACCGGCGCTTGCGGCTTGTGCACGGTTATCTCGACCTCCCGGACTGCCTCGTCATCCAGGCAGGCCGCCGCGAGCCTGGCCGCCAGCGTCTCGATCAGCGCCACCGGCTCGCCCGCGACGATCTGCGCGAGCCGGCTGGCGATGACGCCGTAGTCGGCGGTCCTGGTGAGGTCGTCCGTCGCGGCCGCCGGGGCGGTGTCTACCCAGAGCACGGCGTCCACCAGGAACTCCTGGCCCTCAACGCGCTCGTACTCGAAGACCCCGTGCCGGCCGCGCACCCGCAGCCCGGAAATAGTGATCTTGTCCGTGGTCACCCGGCTGTCCCTGCCTGTTCCTGCTGCCAGCGGGTCGCCACCCGCACCGCGTCCAGGTTGCCCGGCACCACGTGCACCCGGACGCACCACGCGCCCGCGGCGGCCGCGAGGGCGGTCACGGCGATCGTCGCGTCGTCGCTGCCGACGAACGACCGCGGCTCACCGCCGGGCCCGGCCAGCAGCCGTCCGAGGAAGCGTTTGCGGGAGGCGGCGACCAGCACCGGGAAGGGCACGTCGTACCCCGGCAGCCGGCCGAGGCGGGTCAGGTTCGCCAGCAGCGTCCAGTTGTGCTCGGCCAGCTTCGCGAACCCGAGGCCCGGGTCGACGATGATCTGCGCCGGGTCCACGCCGCGGCCGACGGCCGCGGCGACCCGCTCGGCCAGTTCGGCCCGGACCTCGGCGACCACGTCCCCGTAGCTCGCCGGGCCGTACATGTCCGAGCTGTGCCCGCGCCAGTGCGTCATGACGTACGGCACCCCGGCCGTCCCGACTACCTTGGCCATTTCCGGGTCGGCCAGCCCGCCGCTGACGTCGTTCACCATCTGCGCGCCGGCCTGCAGGGCGGCGGTCGCTACCTGCGCCCGCATCGTGTCGATGCTGACGTAGCAGCCGCTCGCCGCCAGCGCCGTGACGACCGGCAGGACGCGGCCGAGCTCCTCCTCGACCGGCACGCGCTCGGCGCCCGGCCGGGTTGACTCGCCCCCGACGTCGATGATGTCCGCACCTTGAGCTGACAGTTCCCGGCCGTGCTCGATGGCCGCATGCGGGTCCAGCCAGGCGCCGCCGTCAGAGAACGAGTCCGGGGTCACGTTGACGACGCCCATGACCACGCAGCGCGCCGGGCTGGGCGGGGCGTGCACGTCGCTGGTCATGAGGTCAATCTAACGGCATGGCGATGTCACCCGGCGGCCCGGCGGGCCGGTCGCGGGCACCCGGGCAGGCCGGTCGCAGGCGCGCGGTCGTCAGCCGGCCGATTCACGCCGGCCGACCAGCTCGCGGACCTGGCGGCGGAGCCGGCCGAGGCCGAGCAGCCGGGCACAGCGCCGCAGGTCCACCGTCGGCCAGACGACGAACGCTTCGGCCTCCAGTGCGGCCAGGCCGATCCGGGGAGCGTCCCTGGTGTTCGGGAAGACCAGGAACCGCGGCACCCACTCCGGCCCGAACTTGGCGTTGAACTTGTACAGCGATTCGATCTGGAACCACCGTGACAGGAAGATCAGGATCCCCCGCCAGGCCCGCAGCACCGGCCCGGCGCCGATGCGCTCCCCGCGCTCCAGCGCGGCCCGGAACATGGCGAAGTTCAGCGAGATCCGCCGCACCCCGAGCTGTGGCGCCTGCTTGATCGCTTCGACGATCATGAAGTCGTTCAGGCCCGGCTTGGCCGCGCGGTCCCGCCGCATCAGGTCCAGCGACAGGCCGTCGTCGCCCCAGGGAACGAAGTGCAGCAGCGCGCGCATCTCGCCGTCCTGACAGGCGGTCGCGATCACGCACCGGCCGTCGTACTGGCCGCCGACCCGGCCGAGCGCCATGGACCAGCCGCGCTCGATCGAGCTGCCCCGCCAGGTATCCGCCTGGCGGTTGATCCTGGCGATCTCCTCCGCGGTCAGGTCCTGCACCCGGCGCAGCTGAGCCGTGTAGCCCTCCTTGCAGACCCGGGTGTTCATCTGCCGGACGTTGCGCATCGCCCGGCCCGCGAGGCTGAAATCGGCGACGTTCACGACCGCCTCGTCGCCGAGCTCAAGCGCGGTGAGGTCGCCCTCCCGGCACCAGATCTGCGCACCCTGCTCGCTGCAGCCCATCACCGCCGGCACCCAGGCGTGCCGGGACGCCTCGTCCAGAAACGTGTGAATCGCGCCTGGCCACGCCTCCGGATCGCCGATGGGATCGCCGCTGGCCAGCATCACGCCGGACAGCACCCGGTAGGCGACGCAGGCCTTGCCGGACGCGGACCAGATGACGTTCTTGTCGTTGCGCAGCGCGAAGTAGCCGAGCGAGTCCTGCTCGCCGTGGCTGATGAGCAGTTGCCTGATGCCGGCGGCGTCGCCCGTGCTCATCCGGCTGGCCCGCCGGGCCGGACGGAGCAGCATGAAGATCGCGACGACGACGGTGAAGATGCCAAGCCCGCTGGTGATGAAGCCGAAGTGATCGGAGCTGCTGTCCGACTTGATCACCACCGGCCCGGAGAATCCGGCCAGGTTCGCCACTACCGTGTGAATCCGGTCCCAGGGGCTGTAGTTCGCGGCCAGGCCGTTGCGGCTGAGGGCGAGGTAGGCGAGCCCGATGAGGATGTCGGCGGCGATGAGGTAGCCCAGCACCCACAGTGCGCGCCACCGGGATCCGCGGTCGCCGAACGCGTAGAACTCGCGCCGGAACCAGATGAAGGCGACCAGCACGACGGCGGTCCCGATCGCGACGGCCGGCCGGATAGCGGGCCGGAGCGTGTGCAGCTCCAGCTGCCGCAAGATGAGGCCGAGCACTGTGTGCGCGAGAAGTCCGAACGCGAGCAGCGTGACCGTAGCCTCCCAGGCCCGGCGCTTGCGCCGCCGCAGCCCGTGCGACACCATGACCAGCGCCAGGCCGATGATGAGGTCGGTCGTGCGCGTCACGCTGCCCAGGTAGTCGAAACCGTGGAAGCGGTGCCGGGATCCAGGTGAGATGCCCTCGATGATGTAGACGATCCCGATGGCCAGCGAGAGCAGCCCGGCCACCAGCGGCACCCACCGCCGCTGCTGGCGGCGGTCGATCGGGCGCGCCGCGGAGCCGCCAGGCCGCTCGCCGTCAGAGATCCGTGGCGCTGCCGGGCCTGGCCCGCTTTGTTCTGTCATCTCGGACAAGTAGGTCAACCCCCGGCTCACGGGGCATCAGCGTAGTCATCGCCAGCTGCCGGCGGGACCAAACCCGCCATTCAATGGTGCGGTAGTTACCTGCTGCCGGTGAGCAGGCTCATTGCCTCAGCTCTTGTGCTCTTAGAACTGAGGAAACATCCGCGGACGGCGGATGTCACGGTTTTTGCACCTGGTTTGCGTACACCGCGCATAGACATGCACAAGTGCTCGGCCTCAATAATCACGACTACCCCCCGCGGCTCCAGCGTATCCATGAGGGCATCCGCGATCTGGCTGGTCATGCGCTCCTGGACCTGCGGCCGCCGGGCGTAGAGGTCCACCAGCCGGGCGAGCTTGGACAGGCCAGTGATCTGGCCCTTCTCGTTCGGAATGTAGCCGACGTGGGCGCGCCCGAAGAAGGGGACCAGGTGGTGCTCGCAGGTCGAGTACAGCTCAATATCGCGAACGAGCACCATCTCGTCGTGATCAGCGTCGAATACGGTCGTCAGCACGTCGGCCGGATGCATTCCGAGCCCGGCGAACTGCTCGGCATAGGCGCGGGCGACCCTGGCCGGGGTGTCCCGCAGACCGTCCCGGTCAGGGTCCTCGCCGAGCGCAAGCAGAATCTCCCTGACCGCGCGCTCAATCCGCGGCAGGTCGAAGTCCTGGCTCAATGGTCCTCACTGTCGGAACTGCCATCAGCGGGGCCGCCGCCAAACGGGTTCCCCCCGCCCAGCGGGCTGCCCCCACCGAGCGGGCTGGCACCGCCCAGCGGGCTGCTGCCGAAGCCAGACGGCGGTGGTGGCGGCGCGGCGGGCAGGCCCTGGCTCGTCGCCTGCCCGTTCCCCAGCGAGCCGAGGTCGTTGGCGTCCGGCGCGGTCAGCGCCAGCTCCTTGGGCGTCAGCACCGGCGGCTTCTCGGACGGAAGCCGCTTGCCGTAGCCGGTGTAGGAGCCGCGGGTCGGCCGCACGTGGATCGGAGCGAAGATCGCCAGCACCTGGTCACGCGACAGCGTCTCGTGCTCCAGCAGCTGCAGCACCAGGTCGTCCAGCACGTCCCGGTACTGAACCAGCACCTCCCACGCTTCGTCGTGCGCGGACTCGATCAGCCGGCGGACCTCGTCGTCGATCGCGGAGGCGATCTCCTCGGAGTAGTCCCGGCTGTGGGACATCTCGCGGCCCAGGAACGGCTCGCTGTCACCGGAACCGAACTTACGGGCGCCGAGGCGCTCACTCATGCCGTACTCGGTGATCATGCCGCGGGCGATCTGCGAGGCCTTCTCGATGTCGTTGGCCGCGCCCGTGGTCGGCTCGTGGAAGACCAGTTCCTCGGCGGTGCGGCCGCCAAGGAGCATCGCCAGCTGGTCCATCATCTCGGCGCGGCTGACGAGGAACTTGTCCTCGGCCGGCGCCGCCGCGGTGTAACCAAGCGCACGACCGCGCGGGATGATCGTGATCTTGTGCACCGGGTCGGCGTTGGGCATCGCGTGACCGACCAGGGCGTGGCCGCCCTCGTGGTAAGCGATGATCTTGCGCTCCTTCTCCGACAGCAGCACGCTCTTGCGCTTGGGGCCGGCGGTGACGCGGTCGATGGCCTCTTCCAGCGAGGACATCTGGATCTTGTTTTCGTTGAACCGTGCCGTCAGCAGCGCGCCCTCGTTGATGACGTTAGCCAGGTCCGCGCCGGTGAAGCCGGGCGTCCGCCTGGCGATGATGTCCAGGTCCACGTCCGGGCCGAAGGGCTTGCCGCGGGCGTGCACGCGCAGGATGCCCTTGCGGCCGGCCAGGTCTGGCTGGGCGACCACGATCTGGCGGTCGAACCGGCCGGGACGCAGCAGGGCCGGGTCCAGGATGTCGGGCCGGTTGGTCGCGGCGATGACGATGACGCCGCCCTTGGTGTCGAAGCCGTCGAGCTCGACCAGCAGCTGGTTCAGGGTCTGCTCGCGCTCGTCGTGGCCGCCACCGAAGCCAGCACCGCGGTGCCGGCCAACGGCGTCGATCTCGTCCACGAAGACGATCGCAGGCGCGTTGGCCTTGGCCTGCTCGAACAGGTCGCGCACCCGGGAGGCGCCGACGCCGACGAACATCTCGACGAAGTCAGAGCCCGAGATCGAGTAGAACGGCACGCCCGCCTCGCCGGCCACGGCCCTGGCCAGCAGCGTCTTGCCGGTACCGGGCGGACCGTAGAGCAGGACGCCCTTCGGGATCTTGGCGCCGATGGCCTGGAACTTGCCGGGGCTCTGCAGGAATTCCTTGATCTCCTGCAGTTCCTCGATCGCCTCGTCCGTGCCGGCCACATCGGCGAACGTCGTCTTCGGGGTGTCCTTGGTAATGAGCTTCGCCTTGGACTTGCCGAAGTTCATGACCCTCGAGCCGCCGCCCTGCATCTGGTTCAGGAACACCAGGAACAGCAGGAAAATGATCAGGAACGGCAGATAGCTGAATATCAGTGTCCAGAACGAGCTGCTCTTGGGCACCTTAACCGTGTAAACGCCCTTGCTGAGCGTGCCCTTGGCCACCTCGGCCTGGAGGGTGTTGGCCAGTCCCACACCTTGCGAGCCGACCCAGGACGCTTCCCAGTTCTGGCCGCTCTTTGTGGTCAGCTGAATGGTCTGGTTCACGTCGGTCAGCGTGACTGACTTGACGTCGCCCGTCTGGATCGCGGCTACCGCCTGCGACGTGGATACCTGCTTGTACTCGGTGCCCGTGTTGACGAGCTTGTACAAGATCACCAGGATGACGGCGACGAAGAGGATGGCGAGCACCCAGCCGCGGAAAATGCGCTTCAGATCCATCGATGATCGGCCCACAGGTCCGGCCGGTCCCTCCTGACGAGCCTCGTGCCCCGCCAGCGCGGCGGGACTACCTTCGGTCAAGCGCGATTGCGCGGCTAAATCTTCCCGTAGCGTAGCGGCGGGAATACTCGACGGTACACCGAGCGAGCATTCACCGACACGCAGCCGGCTGCACGGGTCAGTGGCAGCCGCCTAACGCCTCTTACCCAGGTTAACGAACTTCAGCGCTCAACTGGTTCCCTCGTTACCTGAGGTTACCCGGCGGTTGCGCGATAGACGTGTTCCGCGAGGGTGCCGATAAAAGGCAGGTTCCGGTATTTCTCCGCATAGTCGAGTCCGTACCCCACCACGAACGCGTCGTCGATATCGAAGCCCGTGTAGGCGACGTCGACCTCCATCCGGACCGCGCTCGGCTTGCGCAGCAGCACGCACACCTGCAACGAGGCCGGCTCGCGGGACCGCAGGTTGCCCAGCAGCCAGGACAAAGTCAGGCCGGAGTCCACGATGTCCTCGACGACGAGCACGTGCCGGCCGCTGATATCGGTGTCCAGGTCCTTGAGAATCCGGACCACCCCGGAAGACTTGGTGCCAGAGCCGTAGGAAGAGATGGCCATCCAGTCCATCTCCACCGGTGAGTGCATGGCCCTCGCCAGGTCGGCCATCACCATCACGGCGCCCTTCAGCACGCCCACCAGGAGCAGTTCGCGCTCAGCGTAATCAGCGTCTATCTGGGCGGCCAGTTCCCCGATCCGGTGATTGAGCTCATCGGAGGAAATCAGGATCTCTTCGAGATCCGCTCCCATATCGCTGTCGTCCACCCGGTTCCTCCGATCTCGCCGCTGGGGTGAAAAGCAGCCTGCCATACCGCCGTTCGCACCGGATTCCGCCCGGCAGATCTGCTGGTTTCTGGCCGTGCCACGAGATCACGAGCGCGTCAATGCTGGCGACGTGCCGCTCGGAGAGCGCACCCGCGGGGCACCCGGCCGCCAGCGCCGCCGCGTGCAGGATGCGGTGCCGGATCGCGGTCGGCTGCGCCGCTAGGGCAACGACCGGCCACCCCGCCGGCGGGCCTGCTGGCACGAGCGGGTCGGCCGCATCGTCAGGGCCTGGGGCGTCCTCGGCCCGGATCCGGGCGGCGGCGGCACGGGCCAGGTCGTCCAGGAACTCGGCATCCGCGCGCAGCATCCGGGCCGTCCTGGCCAGTCCCGCGGCGACGCCAGGGCCGAGCGCGGCCTCAAGCGCCGGGAGCAACTGCAGCCGGACCCGGACCCGGCTGAAGGCAGGGTCGGCGTTCTGCGGATCGTCCCAGGGCTGCAGCCCGAGGGCCGTGCAGGCCGCCCGCGTCTGCGCCCGGCGCAGGCCGAGTAGCGGTCGCAAGTACCGGCCAGTCCGCGCGGGCATCCCGGCCAGCGACCGGGCGCCGGACCCGCGGGCGAGCCCGAGCAGGACCGTTTCGGCCTGATCGTCGAGCGTGTGCCCGAGCATGATGGCTTTCGCCCCGGCCGCCTGCGCCGCGGCCTCTAGCGCCGCGTACCTGGCCGACCGGGCCGCGGCTTCCGGGCCCGGGTAACTCTGGCCGGGGTAGCCGCCCGCATCGCCGGGTCGCGGCACACTGACGGCGGCCACCAGCGCCGGGTCGAGGCCCAGGCCGGCCAGAACGCCGGTCACCTTCGCCGCGACCTCGGCCGAGCCGGGTTGCAGGCCGTGGTCGATGACGATGCCGCCCGCGCGCAGGCCCGCCTTCGGCGCCTCGAACGCCAGCGCGGCCGCGAGCGCCAGCGAGTCGGCGCCGCCCGAGCACGCCGCGAGCACGAGGTCTCCGGGCTGCAGGGCGAGCGGTGACGCCAAATCGGGTGGGCCCGATGCGGCTAGCCCGGCCGCGTCCGGCTCAGGCTCGGCCAACCCCAATTCGTCCGGCACCGGCCGCGGGGACCCGCCGAGCGAGCCGCGGACGGCCAGCCGGACCGCCGCCACCGCCGGGTGCGGGCCCACGTCGCACTCAGTCCGAGATGGCTGGCGGCTCCGCGCCGCCTACCCGCTCCAGCCAGCGCACCGGGCTGGTCAGCTCGTCTTTGGTGGGCAGCGTCTCCGGTGAGGTCCATACCTTGTTAAAGGTCTCCATGCCGGCCTGCGACACGACCTCCTGCACGAAGTGCGAGCCCTGCTCGTACTGCTTCATCTTGAGGTCGATGCCCAGGATGCGGCGGATCGCCTGCTCGATCCGGCCGCCCGAGCCGCGCCTGGCGCTGAACTTGGCACGGATCTCGGCGACCGACGGCACGACGGCCGGCCCGACCGCGTCCATGACGTAGTCGCCGTGGCCTTCGACCAGCGTCATCACCGACGTCATCCGGTCGAGGATCTCCCGCTGCTTCGGCGTCTGCATGGCCTCGATCAGGCTCTCGCCGCCGTCGCCGCCGCGAACCGCCCCGGCCACCGCGTCGGCGGCGGACCGCAGCCGCTCCAGGATCGAGGCCGGATCCAGCTCGGAGGCCAGCAGGAACTCGGTCATCTGCTGCTGCACGTACGGCCGCAGCCAGGGCACCGAGGTGAACTGGGTCCGGTGCGTCTCCTCGTGCAGGCAGACCCAGCGGCGGAAGTCGTGCGGGTTGACGTCCAGCTCCCGCTCGACCATGACGATGTTGGGCGCGACCAGGGTGAGCCGCCCGGCGGGCGCGTCGGTGCCGGGCGCGTCCGGGTCCGGCGGCAGGAACAGCTCGTACTGGCCGAGTACCCGGCCGGCCAGGTAGGCCAGGATCAGGCCGGCCTGCATGCCGGTGACCCTGGAGCCGACCGCGGTGATCACGGAGCCCGGCTGGGGCATGTTCCCTTCGGCCATCCGCTGCACGAGCGGCTCGAACACGACCCGGAAGCCGTCGACGTTCGCGCGGATCCAGCCCGGCCGGTCCACGACCGCGACCCGGCCGTCCTCGGGCGAGCCCGGCAAGCCGGTCAGCTCGCGCACTGGCTCGGCCACCTCGTCGGCCAGCTGGCGCAGTTCCGTGACGACCTTCCTGGCCTCCGCCATGCTGACCGGCGGCCCCGGCCTGACCCAGCGAACGCCAGTAGCGGTGGCGACCTGCCAGTCGATCATCTGTGTCGTACTCACCCCCCCACCGTACGTGGACAAGGCGGTAAGCGTGCTCCCGGGCTGTGTTTGCCCGCTCGCTCGCCGGGCCGCCTTTGAGGTGGTGCCTTCCCTCGTCGCAAACACCGCTCCTCAGTCCAGGCACCACCGGCGTCCCGACGGCTCGCTCGGGGCTCGTCGGTGATACGCGGCTCGGAGCGAGGCGACTTGCTCGCTCGGAGGACGGCCGGTTAGTCCTCGCGGCGGTACGACACAATTACCTACAACCACAGCCGGCGAGGGCGTTGGCGACGCTGGCCAGCGCGCCGCCGGCCGCGGGCAGGCTCTTCAGCTTGTCCGCCATGACCGCGAACGAGAGCAGTTGCCCGTCCTTGGCGTAGGCGACCCCGGCCAGGGCGATCTGAGTGTCCAGGTTGCCGGTCTTGGCCCGGACGGTGCCGAGGGCCGGCCCGGCGGCGCCGTAGAAGATGCTGCCCGGCGCGTCCGCGAGCGTGCCGGAGAAGCCGTACACCGGCAGGCCGGTCAGCACCGATCGCAGCGCCGCGATGGCTCGCGGCCAGCCCGATCAGCTGCACCAGCGCCGCCGGCGTGATCCGGTTGTCGTGCGACAAACCGCTGCCGTCGCCGATCTGCACGCCAGTTACGCCGAGCCGGCGCAGCACCGACGTCTCCGCGGCGGCGGCGCCGGCGAAGGACGGCTGCCCGCCGGTGACCAGCGCGATGTGCCGCGCGAGGTTCTCGGCGATGACGTTGTTGCTCTCGACCAGCATCCACTGGATGACCTGCGCCAGCGGCGGAGAGCTGACCCTGGCCAGTGTCGTCGCGCCGGCCCTGGCCCGCACCTGGGCCGGGATGCCGCGGACCCGGACACCGTCGGCGCGCAGGAACGCCGCGAACGCGGCCGCGGCCTGCTGCGCCGGATCGGTGGACCGGGGCCGGAAGTTGCCGGGGTCGTCGGCGTCCTCGGGCTGGCCGGACGGCGTCAGCCGGCCCTGGTCGACTTCCAGCGGCGTGATGTCGGTGACGTTTCCGGTGGACGCGTCGTCAGCAGACCAGCCCGGGCCGAATCCCGGACCGGAGTAAAGAGAGGTGTCGTAGCCCAGCCGCACCGAGTGCAGACCCCGCCCGCGCAGCGCCGCCGCCGTCTGCCGCGCCAGCGCCTGCAGCGTGGCGGGCTGCGGGTAGTCACGGGCCGGCGGGCTGGCTGCGGCCAGAGTCGGGTCGCCGCCGCCGACCAGGACGATGCTGCTCGCCGACCGGCCAGTGACGACGGTCGTCTTGAACCGCGCGTTCGCGCCGAGCACCTGCAGCGCGGCGACCGACGTGGCCAGCTTGGTGGTCGAGGCGGGCGTGTACCCGGTACCGGAGTTGAGCGAGTACAGGACCTGCCCGGTGGTCATGTCGGTGACCAGCGCACCGACGCTGCTGCCGAGCCCGCCCGAGCTCAGCAGCGGCGTGAGTACGGTAGACAGACCGGACATGGTGACACCGGGCGGCGGACCACTGATCTGGCCGGTCGCGGCGCTGAGCGCCGGACCCGAGCCGGCCAGCGGCGCCGAGGCGATGCTAGCCGCCCGCCACAGGGCCAGCCGGGGCGGCAGCATCCGCGCGACCGCCACACCCGCGCCGATAGTGAACGCGCACAGCAGGGCGGTCGCTGCCACCGCCATGCGGCTGAGCCGGCGCAACTGCGGGTCCCTTCGTGCGTGGGCATCAGCCCGGGACTTTACGGTCAGATTCGTGATGCGGCACCCGCGTCACCAAGCCAGAGCTACAGGGTAGACACTCAGCTAGGAGCGACGGAGATTCCCTCGATGCCCGGGAGCGGACGTGGAGTTCGATGTAGTTATCGAGATTCCGAAGGGGCAGCGTAACAAGTACGAGATGGATCATGAGACCGGCCGGATCCGGCTGGACCGGATGCTGTTCACCTCGACTCGTTACCCGGCCGACTACGGGTTCATCGAGGACACCCTCGCTGACGACGGAGATCCCCTGGACGCGCTGGTCATCCTCGATGAGCCGACGTTCCCCGGCTGCCTGATCCGCTGCCGGGCAATCGGGATGTTCCGGATGCGGGACGAGAAGGGCCTGGACGACAAGGTGCTGTGCGTCGCCGCTACCGATCCCCGCATGGCGCATCTGAACGATATAGCGGATGTATCGGATTTCGACCGGCTGGAAATACAGCACTTCTTCGAGGTATACAAGGCGCTAGAGCCGGGCAAAGAGGTCGTGCCCGCTACCTGGGTCGACCGCGCCGACGCGGAGGCCCAGATCAACGACTGCCGTCTGCGCCTGGCGCAGAGCGGACACGAATAAGCCGGGGATGACCCGGCACAGAAACGGGCACGACTGGGTAATGCCGACCGTTAGAGGTGAGCGCGCATGAGCCAGGCGCACGATGCACTGAGCGAGGCGCCGCTATTCGATGCCCTGAGCGAGGAAGACTCCCGGGCACTGCGGGCCATGGTTCTGGTCGTCAAGCTGAACCGCGGCGAGCGGCTGTTCGCCGAAGGCGACAAAGGCGACCAGCTCTACATCATCATCTCCGGCAAGATCAAGCTGACCAAGGCGGCGCCGGACGGCCGGGAGAACCTGCTGAGCGTGCACGGCCCGGGCGAGATGTTCGGCGAGCTATCCCTGTTCGACCCGGTGCCGCGCACGGCCAGCGCGACCGCGGTGACCGACGCCGAACTGGCCGCGCTGGCCCACGACGACGTCCGGACCTGGCTGTCCAGCCGGCCCGAGGTGGCGATGCATCTGCTGCAGGCGCTGGCTCAGCGGCTGCGACGGATCAACGAGGTCAAGGCTGACCTGGTCTTCACCGACGTGCCCGGCCGGGTGGCCAAGGCCTTGCTCGACCTGGCCGAGCGATTCGGGGTGCAGAACTCCGACGGCATTCAGGTCAACCACGACCTCACCCAGGAGGAGCTGGCGCAACTGGTCGGCGCATCCAGGGAGACAGTGAACAAGGCGCTCGCAGACTTTGCCGCGCGCGGCTGGATCCAGCTGGCTGCCAAGTCCGTGCTGGTGATCGACGCCGACCGGTTGCGCAAGCGAGCCAGGTAGGACGCTTGCTAGCGTTCTGCGGGAACGGGTGGTAGCGCCATCCCGGCCGGCAGCTCGCCTCGGGTGTCCAGGTACTCCAGCTGCGCTCGCACCGACCACTCGGCGAACGGCCAGAGACTCTTGTCCACGGCCGCGTAGACCCGGGCGACGATCTCGGCCAGCGTCCGGTCGCCCGCGGCGAGCGCCGCCTGCACCTCGGTGAGCCGCTCCGCCCGGTGGGTGAGGTAGTAGTCGAGTGTCCCGCCCGCGTCCGGCAGCAGCGGCCCGTGCCCGGGCAGCAGCGATCGGACCCCGGACTCTTCAACCAGCGCGCACAGCCGGTGCAGCGAGCCTAGGTAGTCGGTCAGGCTGCCGTCCGTGCCGATCACCGTGGTGCCGCGACCGAGCACGGTGTCCCCGGTCAGGACGGCGCCGTCGGCGGGCAGGAACAAGGAGACCGAGTCGGTGGTGTGGCCGGGCGTGGCGATGACCCGCAGCTCGCAGCCCCCGTCGGTGAGCACGTCGCCCGCGGTCAGTCCCTCGCCGCCGAGCCGATGCTCTGGATCGACCGCGCGGACCGGGGCGCCGGTCAGTTCGGCGAGCCGCGGCGCGCCCTCGGAGTGGTCGAGGTGCCGGTGCGTCAGCACAATGGCGGTGATCCGCTGGCCGTGCTGGCCGGCGGTGTCGAGCACGCGCCGCAGGTGGGTCTCGTCGCCGGGGCCGGGGTCGACGGCGACCGCGGTCGCGCTGCCGGGCTCGGCGATCAGCCAGGTATTCGTGCCGTCCAGCGTCATGATCGACGGATTCGGCGCGAGCACGCAGAACGCCCGGTCGGTGCGCGACCCGTCGACCGGGCCCGCTGGCTGGTGCCCTGGCTCTGCTGTCATGCCGAGTAGCCAGACAGACCGGGCACGGTCAGCCAGACCGCGCCGTTGCGGAGCTGGAGTTCCGGGATGATCGGCGCGACCTGCCGGGGGCCGGTCAGCGCGGCCTCGCGGGTCCCGCAGTCGGCCAGTTCGGCCAGCGACACCCGCGTCGGGGGCATCAGCCTGAGCTCTTCGCGCTGACCGGCTGCCAGCGCCTCGGCCGGCTCGACCCAGGCCACCGCGGATGCCTCGCCGCCGACGTCCCTGGTGCGCTGGCCGGCCGGGAGCGCGGCGGCGAAGAACCGGGTATCGAACCGGCGCGGCTCCATCACTGGCGTGATCCACCGCGACCAGGGCCGCAGCAAGTCCGCCCGGAGCACCAGACCGCGCCGGGTCAGCAACCCGGCCAGCGATACAGACCGATCCAGCAGCGCGAGCCGGTCGGCCTCCCACTCATCGCTGGTGGTGTCCTCGACCACGGAGTCCGCGGACGGCCCGGCCAGCAGCACGCCCGACTCCTCGAACGTCTCCCGCACCGCCGCGCAGACCAGGGCCCTGGCCAGCTCCGGCGGTGCGTCGAAGATGCGGCCCCACTCGGCCGCGTCCGGGCCGGTCCAGCCCAGCTGCTCGTCGGCGTCCCTGGGATCGACCGAACCGCCGGGGAACACCATCGCGCCGGCCGCGAACGCCATCGACGCCTGCCGCCGGAGCATGTACACCTCGAGCCGACCAGACGGGCTATCCCGGAGCAGCATCACCGTGGCCGCGTCGCGCGGGGTGACGGGCTGCTGATTCCCGGCGATGAACTCGCGAGCCTTTTCCGCTAGCGGCTCCGGCAGCCGGAAACCTGGAGCGTCAGCTGGCACGTACGCCCTCCTGCTGTCAGTCGGTAGCCGGCGCTAGTCCCGGACTTCGGCGATCAGCTCGACCTCGACCGGGGCGTCGAGCGGCAGCACCGCCATCCCGACCGCGCTACGGGCGTGCCGGCCAGCCTCGCCGAAGACCTCCAGCAGCAGCTCGCTCGCGCCGTTGACAACTTGCGGCTGACCAGTGAAGTCCGGTGCGCTCGCGACGAAGCCGGTGACCTTGACGATCCGCTTGATGCCGCCGAGGCCGCCGGCCACCGAAGCGGCGGCGGCGAGCGCGTTCAGCGCGCAGGTCCGGGCCATGGCGCTCGCCTCAGCCGCGCTGACTTCCGCGCCGACCTTGCCGGTCGCCAGCAACTGGCCCGCCACGACGGGGAGCTGCCCGGCGGTGTAGACCATGTTGCCGCTGCGGACCGCGGGCACGTACGCCGCGACCGGCGGCACCACCTCGGGCAGCGTGAGCCCGAGCGCGGCCAGCCGCTCGTCCGGTGTCTGCAGTTCCTCGCTCATGCTCTATCTCCCGCTCAGCCCTCGGGGCGCTTCTAGGCGCCACTCCGGCTCGCTCATTCCTTCGCTCGCTTCAGGTAGGCGACGAGCTGCTCGGGATTGGGCCCCGGCACCACGGTGACGAGCTCCCAGCCGTCATCGCCCCAGTTGTCCAGGATCTGCTTGGTCGCGTGCACTAGCAGCGGCACAGTCGCGTACTCCCATTTCGCCATAGCGGAACCCTAGTGCAACGGCACGCTTCAGCCCCAGCCGAGCCAGCCCGGCTGGGGCTGTCGCTGGCTCATCCGGTTATGAGCCGCCCTGTTCCGGCTTGCCCGCCGCGGCAGCGCCGCCTTCCGGTGCGTCGGCCGGGGTGTCGGCGTGAGCTGGCGCGGGCTTGGCGAGCGGGCTGCCGGGCGCGGCCCGCTCGCCCTTCTCGGCTGGCGACAGCTCAGGGATCGCGGGCACATCGGGTATTTCCAGCGGATCCGTGGTCGGTTCGGCGAGCTGCCCGACCGACTTCTCCGGCAGGGCCACCTCGGCCTCGCTGTAGTCGCCCATCGACTCCTGGGCCGGCCCGGCGCCCGGTGCCGACGTCGGGGTGAACTTGTCGAAGAATCGCAGCAGCTCCACCGGGATCGGCATGACCAGGGTGCTGTTGCGCTCGGCCGCGACCTCCACGACGGTCTGCAGCAGCCGCAGCTGGAGGGCGGCGGGATCACGGGCCATCACGTTGGCCGCCGCGGCCAGCCGCTTCGACGCCTGGAACTCGCCGTCGGCGGTGATGATCCGGGCGCGCCGTTCCCGCTCGGCCTCGGCCTGCCGGGACATCGACCGCTTCATGCCTTCCGGCAGTGAGACGTCCTTGATCTCGACTCGCTCGACCCGGATGCCCCAGGGACCCTCGGTCGGCTCGTCGATGATCCGGCGCAGCTCGCGGTTCACCGAGTCGCGCTCGGCCAGCAGTTGGTCCATCTCGGACTGGCCGATGATCGACCGGAGGGAGGTCTGCGCCTGCTGCGAGATGGCGAAGAGGTAGTTCTGCACGTTGATGACCGCCTTGACCGGGTCCACCACCCGGAAGTACACGACGGCGTCGACCCGGACGCTCACGTTGTCCCTGGTGATGCCCTCCTGGGCCGGCACCGCCATGGCCACGATCTGCATGTTGACTTTCTGCAGCCGGTCCATCACCGGCACGATCAGCGCCAGGCCGGGGCCCCTAGTGCCCTGCAGCTTGCCGTAGCGGAAGACAATGCCCTGCTCAAACTGCTGTACCACGCGCACCGAGCGGCCCAGCGTGATGAGGCCGAGCACGACCAGCACACCTATGACGACGAATACAGCTTCCATGCTGAATCATCCCTTTCGGCCCCGAGCGGCGCCCTATGTGATCCAGGGTAATGACGTTCGCCGGAGCGGTGATAGTGCCGCAGGTCACGGCGGGGCCGGCCGGTCGGCTCCGGGAGTCGCGCCAGGCCCGGATAGCCTCCAATCGTGAGCTCACGTGACACCGACTGGGACGGCGTTCGGCTGCACGTCGTGACCGGCAAGGGTGGCACGGGGAAGACAACAGTGGCCGGAGCGCTAGCCCTCGCGCTCGCCACCGGCGGCAAGAAAGTGCTGCTCATGGAAGTCGAGGGCCGGCAGGGCATCGCCCAGCTCTTTGACGTCCCGCCACTGCCGTACGCCGAGCGACGGATCGCGGTAGCGCCAGGCAGCCCAGCTGGCCGGGGCGCCCAGGGCGGCCAGGGCGGCGACGTGTTCGCGCTGGTCGCCGACCCCGAGTCGGCCCTGGTGGAGTACCTCGAGCTGTTCTACAGCATGCGGCACGCCGGCACGGCGATGACCAAGCTCGGCGTGATGGACTTCGCCACCACGATCGCGCCGGGCCTGCGGGATGTGCTGCTGACCGGCAAGGCGGCGGAGGCGGTCCGGCGCAAGGACGCCCGCCGCAGCGGCGGCCGTAGCTACGACGCCGTGGTGATGGACGCGCCGCCGACCGGCCGGATCGGCCGGTTCCTGAATGTGACGGCCGAGGTATCGGGCCTGGCCAGGGTCGGTCCGATCCGCGGCCACGCCGACACCGTCCAGAACGTGATCAGGTCGCCGCAGACCGTGGTCCACTTCGTGACCGTGCTGGAGGAGATGCCGGTCCAGGAGACCCTGGACGGGATCGCCGAGCTCAAGGAGCTGGACGGCATCCGGCCCGGCGCGATCATCGTCAACATGGCCAGGCCGCTCGCGCTGCGCCGCGAGCAGCTGGCGGCGGCCGCCGCGGGCACCCTGGACGTGACCCAGCTGGCGCTCGGCCTGAAGTCGGCCGGACTCGACGACGTGGCCGGCCTCGCGGACGCGCTCGCCACCGAACTGTCCGAGCAGGCCAGGACCGCGCTCGGCCAGGACGTGCTGCTGGCCAGGCTGGCGGAGACCGGCCAGCAGCGGTACGAGCTGCCGTGGATCAGCGACGGCATGGACCTCGCGGGCCTGTACCGCCTCGCCGCGGCGCTACGCGCGCAAAGGGCGGCCTGATGGGCACCGGGCCCGAGCCGCCGCAGCTGGACCTAGACCGGCTCATCGACGACCGGCGGAACCGGATCCTGGTGTGCTGCGGGTCGGGCGGGGTGGGCAAGACCACGACGGCCGCGGCCATCGGGCTGCGCGCCGCCGAGCGCGGCCGCCGGGTCGTCGTGCTGACCGTGGATCCGGCCCGCAGGCTGGCGCAGTCGATGGGCCTGAGCTCGCTCGACAACACCCCGCGGCTGGTGCCCGGCGTGGCCACGGACAGCCCCGGCGGGAGCCTGCACGCGATGATGCTCGACATGAAACGGACCTTCGACGAGATCGTCGAGGCGCACGCGGACCCCGGCCGGGCCGCGCAGATCCTGGCGAACCCCTTCTACCAGTCGCTGTCCTCCAGCTTCGCCGGCACCCAGGAGTACATGGCGATGGAGAAGCTCGGCCAGCTCAGCCGCGCGCAGGAGTGGGACCTGATCGTCGTGGACACCCCGCCGAGCCGGTCGGCGCTGGACTTCCTGGACGCGCCGCAGCGGCTGGCCAGGTTCCTGGACGGCAGGCTGCTCCGCCTGCTGGTCGCCCCGGCCAAGGTCGGCGGCCGGGCCTACCTCAAGGTGCTCAACGCCGGCTTCGGCATGGTGACCGGCGTGCTGACCAAGATCCTGGGCACCCAGGTGCTGAAGGACGTGCAGACCTTCGTGTCCGCGCTGGACACGATGTTCGGCGGGTTCCGCGAGCGGGCCGACTACACCTATCAGCTATTGCGCGCTCCTGGCACCGCGTTCCTCGTCGTCGCGGCGCCGGAGCCGGACGCGCTGCGGGAGGCCTCTTACTTTGTCGAGCGGCTCGGCGAGGAGCGCATGCCGCTGGCCGGGCTGATCCTGAACCGGGTGCAGCGGCCGTCGGCCGCGCAGTTGTCGGCGGCCAGGAGCCTGGCGGCCGCGGAGACGCTGGAGGGAGCCGCCGGACCTGACGGCGGCGGCCATCCGCTGACGGTCGCGGCGCTGCGGCTGCACGCCGACCGGATGCAGCAGGCGGCCGCGCAGCGCCGGGTGGCCGAGCACTTCACCGCCGCGCATCCGCTGGTGCCGGTGGCCGAGATCCCGGCGCAGCCAGACGACATCCACGATCTGGACGGCCTGCGCGCCATCGGAAGCGCGTTCGGGGCCTAGCAATGGCCGACAGTCACACGACCACTACGCAGAGTTAATTGCCGGGACGCCGTTCGCCGGATCCGAATTCTCGGGAATCAGCGAAGTGCGGCTGGACCTACGTCGTGGTGGTCACAGCGACGGCCTGCGGAGCGGCCCGTCAGCTGGCGACGAGTTCGTCCCCGGACCGCTCGTAGTGGTTGCGGGCGTGCTCCAGCAGATCGCGCCAGGAGGTGACGTCCGGCCTGCGGCGCAGCAGCGCCCGGCGCTCCCGCTCGGTCATCCCGCCCCAGACGCCGAACTCGATCCGGTTGTCCAGCGCGTCGGCCAGGCACTCAGTCCTGACCGGGCACCCGCGGCAGATCAGCTTGGCCCGGTTCTGCGCCGCGCCCTGGACGAAGAGCTCGTCCGGGTCAGTCCCCTTGCACGCGGCACGCGCAGTCCAGTCCGTGATCCACATGTGGCCCAGCTCCTCTGATCGTCACGCCCGCGGGTAATGATCACGCCCGGGTTGCGTTCAGTTGCGGTCCGAAGCCGTCTCAGGGCGACCGGCTCCGGCGAGTGATGGTCGCGGAAGAGTAACTTACGGAAGTCCGGCGCGCAGCGCTAGACCCCAGCGGGTCCATTTCCTGAATAGCCCGCTTGGGCTATACACGCAGAGGCGACATCTAGCTACACTGCGCAGTTTCTATGGCCAGTGGCTGTGCCTGGACGGCCATCGGGCTGAGCACATGCTGATACCAACCTGCCCGGCTACCCCCCGTCGGTTGCACAAATGTTGCGCGTCCGCTACCCCCTGGTTGCGGATCTGTCGCGGCCTGGCTGGCTACTGCCGATGCAGCGTAGCCTGGGCGGGTGCGAAACACCTGGCGCCGCGCCGGCGCGATGTACGGGGCCATCGGGCAGATCGTCTTGCTGACGATCGTGGCGGGTCTGCTAGCCGCTGGCATCACCCTGCCGGCGATCGCCATTGCCGGGCTCGCGACCCGGGATACCGCCAACACCTTCAACAACCTGCCGGTCGGGACCCTCGGTAACGTGCCCCAGATCTCGACGATGTATGACGTCGAGGGCAATGCCATCGCCAAGTTCTACCCCGGCGACATCTACCGGGTGCCGGTCACCTACGACCAGATCGCGCCGATCATGCGGAACGCGATCGTGGCCATCGAGGACAGCACGTTCTACAACCAGGGCGCGCTGGACCCACGCGGCACGGCCAGGGCCCTGTTCAGCAACTCCAGCGGCGGCCAGCTCCAGGGCGCGTCGACGCTGGCGCAGCAGTACGTCAAGAACGTCCGCCTGCTCCAGGCCGGCAACAACAAGGCCGCGCAGAGCGCGGCCATCTATCCGGGCTTCTCGCGCAAGATCACGCAGCTGCGGATCGCGGCCACCGTCGAGCACTCGTTGAGCCAGAAGGACCTGCTGGCCGCCTACCTCAACGTGGCGTTCTTCGGTGAGCAGGCCTACGGCATCCAGGTCGCGGCCGAGCGGTACTTCAGTGTCCCGGCCTCCAAACTGACCTTGATCCAGGCCGCGGACCTGGCCGGCATCGTGCAGTCGCCGACCGCCTATGACCCGCGGATCAACCCGGTGGCGTCCAGGACGCGCCGCGACGAAGTGCTCAACCGCATGATGCAGCTGCACTACATCAGTAAGGCGACCGCGACCGCGGCGGAACAGGTGCCGATCAAGCTGAAGATGTCCGCCGCCCCGCTGCAGACCGGATGCTCTAGCCCGCTTTCGGCCAAGAGCGCGTACTTCTGCGACTACGTCGAGCACGTGCTCGTGAACCAGTACCCGCAGGTCTGGAACCAGATCATCAAGGGCACCGGGGGCCTGAAGATCTACACCACGCTCAACATGCGGGACCAGACCGCCGCCACCGCGGCGGTGAATTATGTGCAGCCGCACTACTCCAGCACATACAACCCGGGCCGCAACGCCGACACCGAGGTGCTGCTGCAGCCGGGGACCGGCGCCATCCGGGCCATCGCGATCGACCGCAGGTACGGCAACGGCCCCGGCGAGAACGAGGTGGACTACGCCGTCAACGCCGACTACGGCGGCGGCGCGGGCGTGCAGACGGGATCCTCGTCGAAGATCTTCACGCTGATCACGGCCCTGAAGCAGGGTTTTCCCTTCGGGCACCAGATCAAGGTCATCTCCCCTGCGATGGTCGGCCCGTATTACGACTGCCACCACGGCCTGGCCGGTGGCGGCAACGGCGTGGCGCCCGGCTTCTTCTCGGTCGTCAACTCCGAGGGCGACACCCCCAAAGGCGGCGAGTTCTACCAGCTCAACAGCGGCACCGTCGGGTCGATCAACGTCTACTTCGCCCAGCTGGAGAAGCAGGTCGGGCTCTGCAACGTGGTGAAGACCGCCGTCGACATGGGCATGACCCGCGCCGACGGCAAGTCGCTGCTGAAGGGCGACAAGCCCGCCGCCGGCAGCTACCAGTACCCGGCCGACTCGATCCCGAGCTTCACTCTCGGCTCGGTGGACGTGTCGCCGATGAACATGGCCGCTGCCTACGCCTCGGTCGCGGCGCGCGGATGGTACTGCGCGCCCAAGGCGCTCACCAAGATCGTCACCAGCTCGGGCCAGCAGGTCAAGCTGCCGCCCAACACGTGCCACCGGGACATGTCAAAGGCCGTCGCGGATGCCGCCAACTACATCCTGCAGGGTGTCCTGTTCTCGCCGGGCACGGCCGCCGGCCGCGGGATCGGCCGGCCAGCGGCAGCCAAAACCGGAACTGCCAACGGTGGCTTCTACGCCGCGTTCGCTGGCTACACCCCGACGCTCGCGGGATACGTGTCGGTGTTCAACCCGCTGAACCCGACTGGCTCCGGCGCGATGCTTTACCCGCGGTCCTGCTGGCGCCAGTACGGCCTCGGGACCGGGCTCGCCTGTGACGGCCAGATGTTCGGTGACGACGCGCCGGGTGCGACGTGGGAGTACACGTTCACGCACGCCCAGCTCGGGCGCGTCATCCCGTTCGTCACGGTGCCGAGCAACTCGATCTTCTTCTCGCAGGGCCTGGGCAACACGCCGAAGGCGGTCAACCAGCCCGAAGAAGAAGAAGAAGGGCCACGGTCCGGGCGGGCCCGGCGGCGGGCCGCCGCCGCAGATCTCGCCGCCGCCCACGCACTGACCGGTCGGGCGCCGGGCGGAGACTGCTGCGGGCTCAGCCGTTGAGCTGGGTCCGCACGGCCGCCGCGACCCGGCTGCCCTCGGCCCGGCCCGCGACCTTCGGCGTGACCGCTTTCATGACCTGGCCCATTGCGGCCGGGCCGGACGCGCCCGTCTCCGCGATGGCGGCTGCGACCAGCGAAGCTAGTTCCCCATCGTCGAGCTGTGCAGGCAGGTAGCCCGCCAGGACTTGCTCCTCGGCGCGCTCGGCGGCGGCCTGGTCATCCCGGCCCGCGTCGGCGAACGCGGTCGCGGCCTCGCGGCGCCGCTTGGCCTCGCGGGCGAGGATCTTCAGCACCTCGTCGTCGGTCAGCTCGCGGGCCGAGTCGCCGGATACCTCCTCGGTGCTGATCGACGTCAGCGTCATCCGCAGGGTCCGCGTCCGGGTCTCGTCGCGGGCCTTCATCGCCGTGGTGAGGTCAGCGCGCAGCTGCTCCTTCAGTGTGGGCATGCAGTCCATACTGCCGGTCCTGGCCGGGCGGCGCGCGCCGGCACCCCGGCGGGCGGCCAGGGCAGTCCGGCGCGCATGGCACCATGTGTGCATGCGCGCACGACGCCTGATCAAAGCGGCGGCCCTGGCCGGGGTCGCCACCTTCGGTTACGCCTCCGTGCTCGAGCGGAACTGGTTCGCTCTGCGTGAGTGCGAGGTGCCGGTGCTCGCGGAGGGCGTCGCGCCGCTTCGGGTGCTGCACATCTCCGACGTCCACCTGACGCCCGGACGGCACCGCCTGCTGTCCTGGATCCGGTCGCTGGACGCGCTTGAGCCCGATCTGGTGATCAACACCGGCGACTCGATCGCGCACCGGGCCGCAGTCGGGCCGTTCCTGGAAGCACTGGGGCCCTTGCTGGACCGCCCTGGCGCGTTCGTCTACGGGTCAAACGACCTGTACTCGCCGGTGTTCAAGAACCCGACCAGGTACCTGTGGCGCACCAGCGCGATGGAGCACTCCAGGGACCACCCGGACCTGCCCTGGGGCGAACTCGGCGCGGGCATGGAGGCGGCGGGCTGGCTGAACCTGAACAACCGGCGCGGCCGGATCAAGGTCGGCGAGCATGACATCGAGGTGGCCGGCGTCCACGACTCGCACATCAACCGGGACCGTTACGACCTCGTCGCCGGCCCGGCCGACCCGGCCGCCGACTTGCGGCTCGGCGTGCTGCACTCGCCGGAGCCGGGCAACCTTGACCGGTTCACGGCCGACGGGTTCAACCTGCTGCTGGCTGGTCATACCCACGGCGGCCAGGTCTGCCTGCCGGTCAACCGGGCCCTGGTGACCAACTGCGGGATCGACCGGGCCCGGGCCAGCGGGCTGCAGCCGGACCCCGCTTCCGGGGCCGCCGATCGGCCGTGGCTGCACGTGTCGGCCGGGTCTCGGCACGTCGCCGTACGCCCCAGTGCGGCTGTTCTGTCGGCCGGAGGCTACGCTGCTCACGCTGGTCCCGCGGATCAGCTAGACTGCTCCGGGCAGTCGGCGGGGTGTGGCGCAGCTTGGTAGCGCGCTTCGTTCGGGACGAAGAGGCCGCAGGTTCAAATCCTGTCACCCCGACCCAGCTCAGAGGCCACTTACGAGGCATCGTAGGTGGCCTTTTCGGTGAGCTGAGTGACCTAAGTGAGTAACTAACCATCTACGGCATCATCTCCGAGGTCTCGGGGGAACATCCGGTCCATCGCGTCGGCGCCCTCGGACTGAGGACAGGCCGGATCTGCTTGCGGTAGACGGTCTCGGTGGTCGTCGGTACCGCTATGGCCGACCAGCGCGCGATATCTGCTCGACCGGTACGCCGGCATCGGACATCAGCGAGACGAAGCTGTGGCGCAGCTCGCGCGGCGTCCAGTCGGCGGGATCGAGCCCGGCGGCCACGACGACATGCGGAACGTCGCGGCGGACGTGCGAGGCGTCGGCATGGGGTGCCGACTCTGGACGGGAACACAGGTCGTTGTCGCTGCCACTCGGCTGCCAGCCTGCCGCCTGAGCCGCCATCCTGGCGCGCGCTGTGCTGCCGCAGTGCATCCACGCAGCGCTGCGGGCAGCGCGAGCGTCCGCCGTGACTTGCTTGGTCTTGGTCTCGCCCCCGGCGCGGACTGACCGCCAGACCATGATCGTACGGCGGCATGGTCCGGGGTTCCTCGAGCGTCGACGTGCTGCCCAGCGTGAGCGCCCGCAGCTCCTCGGTGCGCGCGCCGGTGAGCAGGGACAGCACGACGTAGGCGTACATGGCGCTGGGTCGGCGCCGCGTCAAGCACGGCGTCGGCCTGGGCGCAAGGTGAGCGACTTGGACGGGCGACCGGCACGGCCGTGCGGCATGTCGCACAGGAGCACGACGTTGCGCTTCACCTTGTCGCGGGCCTGGGCGCGGGCGATGGCGCGTTTCAGCACGGACCGAACCTCGCGCAGAGTGCGGGTGCTCAGCAACTGGGCCTTGTCGGCAAGCCACTGGTCTACGTCGTCGGCCGATAGATCGCGGCAGCTTACGAGCGCCGAGCGCCGGGATGACGTGCGTGTTGGCGAGGATCGTGCATTTCGCGACGGTGCTAGGGTCGTCGGCCGCTCAGCCCGTATGCGAGCCAGTCGGCACGGCGTCTGCTGACGGTGTAGCCGTGCGAGCCGATCGCGTGGCCGTCGTCGAAGTCGCGGAAGCAATCTCCTTGAGCTTGCGCTGCGCTTCGGTCTTGGTCTGTGCCTCGCGCACGTTTGACGATGCGCTTGCCGCCAGGCGTATAGCCAACCGTGACAGACGCTACCCAGCGATTCCGGGCCTCGTCCCAGGAGAGACCGCCGTCTCCGCGGCTGCGTCGCGCTGTCATCAGGCAGCCTGGCTCTCAGTTTCCAGCAAGGCCACATAGTCAGCTATCGCGCTGGCGGAGATGAGTCGCGATCGGCCGCGCTTGACTGCACCGCAGTCGACCGGAGCGGATCTCCTCGTAGATCACGCTGCGGCTGAGCGACAATACGGCCATGGCGTCGGCGACGTGATACAGCACCTTGGCCGCTGGCAGGCGATCGGGCGCGGGTGGCATCGGTACATCAGTCCTCCTCGGGATCGGTCGTTGGATGTCAAGCGGTGGTTGACAGCGGATCGCCGTCTGGCCTGAAGGCACCGGTGAGTGGGCGCGTGCGCGGTCGGCGGATGCCAGGGCGAGCTGGGCGCCGTCTGACGCTTCGCGGATGTGGTCGGTGCCTGCGTACTCCCAGGTCTTGATGATCAGGACGGTGCGCTCATCGACGGGGCGGCCCCAGGGGTCGGTTTCGCCTTCGGGGTGGTGCTGGGCGCGGCGATGGTCGGTGCGGGCGCGGCGGAGCTGGCCGAAGGTGACCGAGTAGGCGCGGGATTTGGTGAGGCAGTGGCCGCCGTAGCCGAGCATGTGCACCCACCGGCCGTAGCGGTCGGCGGGCTTGACGGTGGCGGGTGAGAGCTGCCAGGCGGCGAGCATCATGTTCTTGTAGTGGCGGGGGCACCGCAGCAGCCCGATATCGACCTTGGTCGGGAGGGGGCGGTCGGGCAGGCCGGGGGCGTCGAGGGTTTTGGTGGCGTACTTGGCGATGTAGTTGCCGACCGCCCGTTCGGTGAGGTCGGTGCGGGCGATGACGCGGGCGTCGGTCTGGGGACCGAACCTTAGCCGCAGCACCGGGACACCGGGCGGCTCATCGGTCGGCCCGATGGTGATGGTGACGGCGGCGGCGGCCTGGACGATGGCGTCAGCCAGCCAGCCCGCAGTGAGCCAGCCGGGCGGCGGGCCGTAGTCGTTGCCGGGGGCGTCGAGGCGGATGACGGCGTGGAAGTGGACGACGCCGCGGGCCTGGTATTCGGCGACTTTGACGTACCGGACGCGGGCCAGCTCCCGGAACGCCTTCTGCGTCAGGCCCGCGCGGCTGGCGAGAATGCGGGGCAGGTAGACGGTGAACCGGCGCCACAGCTCCCCCGCATGCGCGTTGAACAAGACGGCGGCGGTGTAGTCGTAGCAGTCGCCGCACAGGGCCCGGCCCAATAGCGGGTCGTGCTCGCCGTGGCGGCGGGGGCAGGAGATGTCGCGGCCGTGCGGGCACACGCGTTTGCGGGCGTCACGTCTCGGGCGGCAGGGCAGGACAGTGCGGCCGCGCATCCGCCGGGAGTGAACCGGGCCGAAGGAGGGGGCGGTGAGGGTGGCGAACACGCACGGATGCTCCGCCACCGTGCCGGGCACCCCTTTGCCGCCGGACAGGCCCGCGCGGACGAGCTGGCGGGCGTCACGCTTGAAGGTCTGCGAGCAGGACGGGCAGACCGTCTCGCGGCGGTTGCCGCAGGCGGTGCGGGTGACCCCGCCGGGCAAATCGCTGGTGTCAAAGACGGGCCGCAGCTCGCCGGTGGCGAGGTCGACGGCAACGGTGCGCCCTTGGAGCTTGACCGGGTGCAGGCAGCCGCCGGAACTCGAGTTGTGCTCGTGTTCCCACTGGTCGAAGTCGTCGCTGATTCCGCCCGCGCCCGGCGATGTACGGCCGGGCGGGGACGGGACCGGGACGGGTCCGGTCGTGGTGATGGTCACGCGGCAGCCTGGCGGAGCTGGGCGGCGTGGGCGGCGAGGGTGATGATGTCCTCGGTGGACAGGTAAGCGGACTTGACCCGTCTGGGGAGGCGGGTGCCTTCGGCGCGGAGCCAGCCGACGCCGGGGCTGTCGTCGGGGATGTCGGTGGCGGTGTACCCCGAGTTGGCGGTGCCGTGGCCGAGGATGGTGTCCGAGGATGCGTCGGTGGAGCACCGGAACGCCCACCGGTAGCCGAACAGGTCCCGCAGCGACGTCGGCATGATGTCCGCGGAGGGCCGCTGGGTCGCTTCGACGGGGATGATGCCGGGGCGCGCGGCCGCGGGCGACCACGTCGCGGTTGCAGGCGGAGAACTCGTTCTGCTGGGCTTTAGAGCCGACGGTGGCGGAGTAGTAGGCGATCTCATCGACGCCGACGAGGTAGAGGGGCCAGCCCAGGTCCGGGGTGACCTTCCGGAGGCCGAGGTCCAGGAGCTGGTCGGTGCGGTCGTCGATCTCGGACTGGAGCCAGTGCAGGGTGTCGATCGCGTCATCAATGTTCGGGCCGATGAACCGGGCGGCAGCGTGCCGCCACAGGCCGAGCTCGACCCGCTTGCCGTCGATCAGGATGAGCTGGCAGTCCAGGGACAGGGCGGCGTGCGCGACGATCAGCTGCAATGCGACGGATTTGCCGGAGCCGGGTTCGCCGCCGAGCAGCATGTTCCGCTCTCCTGAGCAGTCGCGTACACCGTGACGGTGCGCGGTGATGGCAGGGTGCCGATCAGGCGGGCGGCGAGCTTGAGCAGCTCCCCGGTCCGCTTCGCCGGGCGCGGCTGTTGCATGACCACGAACCGGCTCAGGTCGATGCCGGTTAGGTCACTGACGGCTGATGCGTCGTGCATCGGGTACTCCTTGCGTGCGTGATGGCGGGATGGGTTCGCTCGCGGCTGCGAGCAGTTGGCAGAGGAGCGACCGCGTGCTACGCGGCGTGCTGTGACTGCTTGGAACCGGAGGTTGCGTGCTCGATCGAGTCCGCGCGGAAAGCGCGGTGCAGCTTGCCGTCCCGGCCTGCCCACGGTGCGTACACCAGATCGCGCACGACGACGGAGCCCTTGAAGGTCAGCTTGGGCTGATCGCCAGCCACCTCGACCCAGATGGTCTCCTTCGTCTCGCGAGCGATGTCGATCGCGTCCAGCCGGACGGTCCACACCGGCCGTCCGTCCGGGGTGAACTTCTGCTTGTCCGATGTCCTGGACTCAGTGCGCGGCTTGGCCGTCGCCGCGACCTCGAACTCGATGCCGGTCGTGTCGATCTTCGTTCGCATGATGGGTGCTCCTCTCGGATGGCCAGCTTCGTGCTGGCACTTACATACTCGTGTAGATAAGTTGTACCACACGTATAGAGGAGTTGGAAGATGCGATCGAACAGGCTAGTGAGCGGGCAGCTCGTACGCGAGCAGGTAGGCGTCCGCTGCCATCGTGGTGTCGCAGACCTCGACGGCACGGCCCTCGATGTCGTAGGCCGTGCGGATGAGGCGGAACACCGGCACGCCGGGGGAGATGTTCAGAACGCGCGTTTCCTCCGGGGTCGGCATCCGGGCGGTGACTTCCTCGGTGAAGCGGTCCAGGGTGTGGCCGAGATCCTCGATCCGGGCGTAGATACCACCCGGTCCAGGGTTGGGATCAGCGATGGGAGTGCCGCGGGCCAGGTCAGCCGGAATGTACGAAACAGCGGTTTCAACTGGCCTGCTGTCGAGGAGGTACCGGCGGCTGCGGACGACGGCGCGAGCCCGGCCGGTCAGGCCCAGCCGCGATGCCACGTCCTTGGGCGGCACTGCCTCCGACACCGTGATCATGTCGACGTCGGGCCGGGCGGACATGGCCTCGGACTCGGCCAGGAACGCGGCCTTGCCTTCCTTGCGGTGCCGTCGGGCGAACAGGTCAGATGCCAGGCGACGGACCGGCGGACGCGAACGGACATAGACCCCGCGGCCGTGCTCGGCGGTCAGCAGGCCCTCGTCCTGGAGCAGCCGCAGGGCGTTCCGGACGGTCATGCGCGCGACGCCGTAGTGCTCCATGAGCTGCGACTCAGACGGAATCTGCTCGCCTTCGGCCAGCCGTCCCTTGCCGATCGACGTGCGGAGCTGGTCCGCGATCTGCCGGAACACGGCCCGGTCGCTGGACGGATCAACGGCGCCGGGAAGAGCGCTGAGGCTGCTCACGATGTGACGTCACTCCCTCAGCTCGTACACACGTCTATTAGAGTGATTCTATCTGACCTAAGTGAGTAACTATCGGAGGCGTCTAGGGCAGACGCCGATGGACGGTGACGGACGGTCGACCGCAGGTGAGCCGACAGATCCTGCTGACAGGCAAACTGACAGGTTGGCTTCGGGACGAAGAGGCCGCAGGTTCAAATCCTGTCACCCCGACCCAGGTCAGAGGCCACTTGCGATCTTTCGCAGGTGGCCTCTTTTGGTGGCTGGGTGATCAACTGGGTGACTACGGCTTAAGGGCCAGCAGGCGGAAAGATGCGGTCCATCGCGTCAGCCCCTTCGGTAAGAACTGGCCTGATCTGCTTCCGGTAGACAGCTTCGGTAGTTGCCGTGCCACTATGTCCGACCAGGCGCGCGATCTGCTCGACGGGTACTCCTGCATCCGATAGCAGTGATACGAAGCTGTGCCGCAGCTCACGAGGAGTCCAATTCTGCGGATCAAGTCCGGCTGCCTCCACTACGGGTCGGAACTCACGGCGTACATGCGACGCGTCCCAGGTCGTACCAGCGGCCTGGTCACCATCAGCTGGCGGATATACACCGCAGGTAAAATCCCCTTCTGGTCAGCATGGCCGGGAATCCTCGGGGTTGCGGTCGTGGGCGCAGGTGTCATCATGATCACTGTCGCTATCGCTCTGGAACAAGCCAACGGCGGCCCAGGCCAACTTGACACCCACGGTGACAGCAACAGCAGCAGCGACGACCAACGGTAAGCGGCAGCCCCGTCGCTTCGGGCCACCGTGCAGCAGCAGAGTGCAGCAGCGGCCCCAGCCCTTGCGGAACCTCAGCGACCGTCACCAACCTCGTGAGCAGCCACACAGTCCTTCGCGACCGTCCTGCCACGAATTTGCAAGCAGAGGGTCAGTTTCATATGACGGGTGACCAACTGAGTGACGATCGCAACGGCAGCCAAGGTACGGCGGCGGACGTCGGCGGATAGTTACGGCAGCTCAGATGCCCATAAACGCGGGGCGATGAGTCGCTGACTGGCTTCGGGACGAAGAGGCCGCAGGTTCAAATCCTGTCACCCCGACCCAGCTCAGAGGCCTGTTTCTCATTACGAGGGACGGGCCTCTTTCGTTCCGTGTGTCACCGGTGCATCAGACCGCCGCGCCCAGGATCACGAACCTTCCCGCGGGCGTCCGCAAGTACCTCCTGGCACCGCTTGAAAATGAGGCCATAGCGCCGGTCGTACACCGTTCGTGAGTTAGGCCCGGATGGCAGGCGTTCAGGTGGCCGGCGAAGGTGCGGAGGCGGTGTTGTCGCGTCGCGGGAGGCGGACGGTAATGTCGAGGCCCCCGCCGGGGATGGCGGTGGCGTGCACGGTGCCGCCGTGTACTGCAGCGATCGATGAGACGAGGGCGAGGCCGAGGCCGAAGCCGTCGTGGCGGGTGCGGTCGTCGAGCCGGGTGAACGGCAGGAACAGGCGTTCGACCATGTCAACGGGGACCACCGCTCCGGTGTTGACCACCCGCACGGCGGATGTCGCGTCGTGGGCAGTCGTCGAGATCGTGACCATGCCGCCGGGAATGTTGTAGCGCTCGGCGTTGTCGAGCAGGTTGGCCACGAGCCGTTCGAGCAGAACACCGTCGCCGGTGACCGGGGCTTCGGTGAGGGTGGCAGTCGTCGTGCAGCCGCTGGCTGTACGTCCCTCGAGTGCGTCCTCGGCGACCGCGGCTAGGTCCAGCGGGTCGGTCAGGGCGCGCGCCTGATCGTTGCGCGCGAGTACCAGCAGTGCCTCGATGAGCCGCTCGGAGTGATCGACGGCCTGGCGGACCTCGGCGGCCATCAACGTCAGCTCGTCGCGCGTCGGCTCCGGCTTGGCGAGGACGACGTCCATCGCGGTGCGCATAACGGTCAGCGGCGTGCGAAGCTCATGGCTCGCGTTGGCGATGAACTGCCGCTGGCTGGTGAACGCGCGGCCGAGCCGTTCGAGCATCGTGTCGAAGGTGTCGGCGAGCTCACGGAGCTCGTCGCGCGGGCCCTGCAGGGCGATGCGGTGAGACAGGTTGCGCTCAGTTGCCGCGCGGGCAGCTGCGGTGAGCCGGTGCACCGGCCGCAGGATGCGTCCAGCGACGATCCAGCCCGCGACCGCGGCGAGCACAGTGACGACGGCCAGGCTGAGCAGCGAGTAGCTCAGGAGGTGGGTGAGCGTCGTACCGCGCTGTGCTGAGACTCCGGCCTGGACACCGCTGGCATACAGCCGGGCGCACTCATTCAGGGCGCGGGCGCCACCCCCGGTCTGGGCCGCCACGACGCACTTCCCGATCGCTGTCTGTATCGACGGCGGCATACTGGTGGTCGTCGTGCTGTCCAAGGTGTGCGCGACCAGCAGGTAAGTGATCAATACCAGGGCGGCCCCGCCCAGCGTGAACAGCGACGCGTAGAGCAGCGTCAGCCGTGACCGGGCGCTGAGGTGGCTTCTCACAGCCGGTAGCCGACGCCGGTGACCGTCTCGATCAGCGGCGGTTCGCCGAGTTTGCGCCGCAACCGCCCGACGGTCACCGCGACTATGTTGCTGAACGGGTCGGCGTGCGCGTCCCACGCGTGTTCGAGCAGCTCCTCGGCGCTGACTACAGCGCCGTCCGCGCCGGCCAGGCACTCCAGCACGCCGAACTCCTTGCGGGTCAGGGTCAGCGGAGCCCCGCCGCGGCTGGCGCGGTGCCGCGCGCGATCGACCACCAGGTCACCCCGCCGCACGACCGCGGGAGAGCCGGGTCCGCGCCGCCCCAGGGCCCGGATGCGCGCAACCAGCTCATGGAAGGCGAACGGCTTGCCGAGGTAGTCGTCCGCGCCCAGCTCCAGCCCGTCGACCCGGTCCTCGACGTCTGCGGCCGCGGTCAGCATCAGGATGCGGCTGGGCGAGCCGTCGCGCACTAGCCGGCGGCAGACGCGGTCGCCGTGCACGGCCGGCAGGTCTCGGTCGAGGACGACAACGTCGTAGTCGGTGCTGGTCGTGCTCTTCAGGGCTGCCGCGCCGTCGTAGACCACATCGACGGCGAAACCGGCGTCGCGCAGACCCTCGCCGATCCGGTTGGCCAGCGCAACATGATCCTCCACGACCAGCACCCTCACCTGCACATTGTGCGCTTAGCCGGATGACACCCGGCTAACAATCGCTGTTCGGCTCGTGTCATGGGTCACGCGCGAGAGTGGAGAGGCGCGGGATCGACTTAACAACGCCAGTCGCTGCTGCGCCTGACCTGCGGCGCCCATGGCCGGAAGCGGAAGGGACGGAGATGGATCGTGAGTGAGATTGCTTCGCGCGGCCGGGAGACCGGCCAGTGTCCGGAGGACGGGCCGGCCGCGACGGCAGCGGTGGCGGGCAGGCGCCGCCCGGGCCGCTGGGTCGCGCTGGGCATCGTGGTCGTCGTGTCGGCCGGACTAGTGACCGGTTGGCGGGCGGGGATGTTTTCTGCGGCCTCCTCGCCGGCGGCCGGGGGGCTGAAGGCGGTGACGGCGACGGCGGTAGTGACGCGGGGGGATCTGTCGGCCACGACGCCGGAGGCGGCAACTCTCGGGTATGCCGGGTCCTGGACCGTGACCGGGCAGGGAGGGGGGACGCTGACGTCGGTACCGCAACCGGGGCAGGTTATCCGTCAGGGGCAGGTGCTGTACCGGGTGGATAACGGCTCCCCGGTGGTGCTGCTGCACGGGGCCGTGCCGGCCTGGCGGCCGATGTCAGAAGGGATCACCGGGGCAGATGTGTCCCAGCTGAATCATGACCTGGTGGCGCTCGGGGACGCGAGCAGCGCGGGCATATCCGCGGCAGGCTGGGATTACTTCTCCTGGGAGACGGCTGCGGGGGTGCAGCAGATGGAAGGGCACCTGGGCGTTCCCAGCCCGCCGGGGTGGCTGTCGCTGGGGCAGGTGGTGTTCGGGCCGCGGGCGCTCCGCGTCGCCCGGGTAACCGGCAGCCTGGGCGGCCCGGCGTCCGGGCCAGTGCTGCAGGCGACCTCCGATGGCCGGGCGGTGACGATCCCGCTGGATCTCCCGCAGGCGTCGGAGGTGCAGGCAGGGGACGCGGTGACGGTGACGCTGCCAGACGGGACGAGCACGCCGGGCGTGGTGTCCTCGGTCGGCGCGGTGGCGAACACGTCCACGGCGCCGGACGGGACCACCACAACGACGATCCTGGTGACGGTCAGGCTCAGCGACCCGGCTGCGGCAGGCGGCCTGTACCAGGCGCCGGTGACGGTGAACATCACCACCGCCACCGCACGCGACGTCCTCGCGGTGCCGGTGACCGCGCTGCTGGCCCGGCCGGGGGGGTACGACATCGAGGTCACCGGGCTGGCGGGCACACGGCGGTACGTGCCGGTGACACCCGGGATCTTCGACGACAACACCGGCATGGTGCAGGTGACCGGGGACCTGACCCCCGGGCAGCGGGTCGTGGTGGCCTCGTCATGACCGGCGCGCAGGCGGCCCTCACCGCCGGCACGACAGCGGCTACGATTGCGCCGCCGGTTCCGGTACTGGAACTGGAGAACGTGTCGAAGGTATATCCGGGACAGCCGCCGGTGCGGGCGCTGAACCGGGTGAGCGTCGCGGTGGCCGCCGGGGAGCTGACCGCCGTGGTGGGCCCGTCGGGGTCGGGGAAGTCCACGCTGCTGCACCTGATGGGCACCCTGGACAAGCCCACCGCCGGGACGGTACGTATCACCGGCCTGGACGCGGCCGGGATGAGCGACCGGGATCTGTCGGCGCTGCGTGCATCCCGGATCGGGTTCGTGTTCCAGCAGTTCTTCCTCGCCGAGCACCAGACCGTGCTGGGCAATGTCGGCGACGGGCTGCTGTACGCCGGCTTCCGCCGCGACCAGCGGCGGCGGCTCGCCGCCGGCGCGCTTGGCCGGGTCGGCCTCGGGCACAAGGCCGGCGCCCGGCCGACCCAGCTGTCGGGCGGGGAACGGCAACGCGTCGCGATCGCCCGGGCGATCGTCGGCCGGCCGCCGGTGGTGCTCGCCGACGAGCCCACCGGCAACCTTGACTCGGCCACCGGCGCCGCGCTGCTGGCACTGCTGGAACAGCTCAACGCCGCAGGCACCACGATCATCATCATCACCCACGACCACGCGGTCGCGGCCCGGACGCGGCGGCGCATCGAGATGCTCGACGGGCACATCATCACCGACACCGGAGCGGACACCGGGACCACCGCCGGGCGGGACGGACGCTCATGACCACCACGTCCGGGCAGCCAGCCGCGCCGGCCGCTACACCGGCTGCGGCCCGGCTGTGGCCCGCCGACCTGGCCGCCCTGGCCAGCATCGGACTACGGACCCGCAAGCTGCGCGCCGCCCTGTCCGGGCTGGGCATCGCGATCGGCGTCGCGGCGATCGTCGCGGTCCTGGGCCTGGCCGCCTCCTCCCGGGCCGTGCTGCTCGACGAGATCCAGGCGCTGGGCACCAACCTGCTGACTGTCAGCAACGGGCAGACCCTCACCGGCCAGCCTGCCGAACTGCCCGAATCCGCGCCCGGCATGATCGCCCGGCTGCCCGGTGTCACCGCCGTCCAGTACACCGGCGCCGTCAACGGCGTCAGCGCCTACCGCAGCCCGGCTGATCCCCCCGGTCGAAACCAACACCCTCACCGTGGACGCCGCCAGCCTGGGCCTGCCCGCCGCCGCGGGCACCAGTCTCGCCCAGGGCAGCTACCTCAACCCTGCCACCGCCCGCGAGCCAGTCGCGGTGCTCGGAGCCACCGCCGCCCGGCTGCTGGGCATCGACCGGATCCGGCCCGGCGAACGGATCTGGCTGTGCGCCAGTGCCACCTGCCCCGCTAGCGGCCACTGGTTCTACGTCACTGGCTTCCTCAACCCGACTCCCGCTGCCTACGTCCCCGAGATCAACTCGGCGGTCCTGGTCGGCTTCGCCGCCGCCGAGCACTACCTCGGCCTCGACGGCCACCCCTCGGACATCTACGTCCGCACCACCCCGGACAACCCCGCTGTCACGACTGCGGTGGATAGTCTGCTCGGCCACCAGGCCTGGCCGGAAAACCCCAGCTACGTCACCGTCTCCCAGCCTTCGGACGCGCTCACCGCCCAGGCCGACGCCAAGGGCGCGCTCGACAACCTTTTCCTCGGCCTGGGCGCGGTCGCGCTGCTCGTCGGCGCCATCGGCGTGGCCAACATCATGGTCATCTCTGTCCTCGAACGCCGCTCCGAGATCGGGCTGCGCCGCGCCCTGGGCGCCACCAAAGGCCAGATCCGCGCCCAGTTCCTGGCCGAGGCCATCCTGCTATCCCTGGCCGGCGGGGCCGTTGGGGTCATCCTCGGCACTGCAGCCACGGCCGCCTACGCCCGCAGCCATGGCGAGCCCGCCGTCATCCCGGCCGAGGCCTGGGCCAGCGGCCTGGCCGCGGCCCTGCTCATCGGCGCCTTCGCCGGCCTCCTTCCCGCCATCCGCGCCGCACGCCTGTCACCGACAGAGGCGCTGTGGAACATCTGAGCCCCGCATGTCTGCTCCATGCATGCCCGGACAAGCCTCGTCCACCACGATCACCCAGCCCCTGAGGAGACCACAGTGAACCACAGCACTCGTGGCATGCGCGGGCCACGGCCGGCGTGGCCGCCGGCAACGCGGACCACGGCCGCCATCATCGCCACGGCCGCCCTGGGGCTGCTATCGGCGGCGTGCAGCGGCAGCCCGTCATCCACCAGCTCCGGCGGCTCATCGAATGCAGGAGGTTCAGCGAACTCCAAGGCGCTCGCCTACGCCCACTGCATGCGCTCCCATGGAGTACCGGACTTCCCCGACCCCAGCAGCGCCGGAGTGTTCGACAAGACCACCATTCAACAGCTCTCGGCCAGCAACTCCCAGTACCAGGCGGCGACGCAAACCTGCGCGCGCCTGCTCCCGAACAGTGGCGGGCGGACCGCCGCCGAGCAGCATCAGGAGTGGACCGGCATGGCGAGCTTCGCGCGGTGCATGCGCTCCCACGGCACGCCGGACTGGCCCGACCCCACCCCCTACCCCCCGCGGCCGAGCGACCCTACTTTCATGCTGCCCGCCAGCATTCAGCCAACACCGCAGACCATTTCCAAGATGGAGGTATGCCTGCGGCTGGTGCCCAATAACGAGGTACTGGGCCACATTGACAACGACAACTGGGTACACGCGCAGCAGGCAATGGCCGGCCAGTGAGCGGGACGGTTGCGCTCGGCTGGTGCCCGGCCGATCGCGCCGTCCGCCGTCGAGACCTTCAGGACGCAGGCCGGCCTCGGGGCCAGCGCGGCATCGGCGCTGCCTTCGAGGGCTAGCCAGATTTCAGCCTGGCGGACGAGGTGATCGGGTCGCGGCCGGCCGCAGGGTTGGCCGCCGTGTGCATCTTTTCTTTTTGCCCTAGAGCGGCAGCATTAGCGGCGTCGCGGGCCTAGGAACGATTCCCCGCATTATACCCCGTCCCATAGCGATGCACCTTGCAGTTTTTTAATCCGTGCAATGTGCAGCCGTAACACCGAATGTCGTGGCGACGTATCTACCGTCTAGGGACAGCATCGGGAAAGGACACGGAAGAGATGGAAGACATGGAAGAGATGGAGATTACCGGCTTCGGGTCAGTCAGCTTCGCCGACGGTTCGCAGATCATCGTGGCCGTAGCGGATGCCCGCGCAGTCCTCTTGACGTTCCCACCATCATTCGTCCCCGATGACGGTGACGTAGACACGTGGAGCATGACCCCCCGCATAGCCCTCTACCTCGCGGCGGCGTTCACTCGCGCCGCGAGCGCGGCGATGGCAGCCGACCCGGACAAGTCGGCCCGCAGACTGGCCGGAATCGCGAACGCGGCGGACGCGTCGCTACAGGCGCAGGAGGCTCTGATCGCCAGCGCGATCGCGTTGGGCGAGGCGTCTTGAGGAACCACTACGTCACCTATTGCCGCGCGGCCGAAAGCTAGCTTCCGGTTCTAGCGCTCCAGGTCAAGCGCTGCGGAGTCAAGGCAGGTCCCCCGCGATCCCCCCTCAGGTCGCGGGGAACCTGCCGGTCTCGTCGGCCATGGCCGGGCGGCCCGCTGTCGGCTAGGGCTCACCGTTGGTGATCAGGCACCAAGCGTCATCCGCCAGGCTCAGCTTGATCTCGATTGCCTGTGCTTGGGGACGCGAGCCGAGCTCCTGCGGACGGAAGAACTCCCACCAGGCCCGTCGGCCGATGTGCAGGGCGTAGGCGTCTCGAGTGCGCCTGCTGAAAGTCATCCCACGCGCTCGCCAGCGTCGCGCTCGTGTGCGACGAATGCGCGACCATATAGGCGAGCTCGGGGACAGTTGTTGTGAGATGATCGTTGATGGCGGAACCTTCAAGGATGCGTCGAACCTGCCCCCTGGTGAGTTCACCCAGGAAATCAGCATCTTCGCAGTCGCTGCTTAGCGAGGATGCGTCGTCCGGGAATTCCAGGTCGTCCGGGAATTCCACATCGTCTGAGAAGTCCACATCGTCCGACAAGTCCACATCGTCGGAGAATTCCAGATCATCCGAGAATTCCAGGTGATCCGAGAATTCCAGGTCGTCCGATGAGCTCACCGCTACCGGTGGTAGATCTGCCAGCATCCGCTCATCCAGCTTGTCCCAGCGTGGCGAGCGGTGCCTAGGCTGATAGCCGACTCCCCGCAACGGGCGCCGGGCTAACCTGGGCATTGCGATCCGCTCGGCCCCCGTGCCGGGACGCTCAGGCGCGCGGCACCGTCACTGACCATGAATCCGGCTGCCATTCCAGGGCAGAAACGGATTTGGCTGCTCCTCCGGGACGTCGAAGTTGCCGCTGATGTCGAAGAGGATCGCGCGTACCTCGGTCGCCAGGTAACGGCGGTGACCGCCCAGGGTCCGGATGCAGCTCAGCTTGCCGGTCCTAGCCCACCTGGTGACGGTCTTGGGATCCACGCGGAAGGCTGCTGCTACCTCGGCCGGGGTAAGCAGCGGAGCGGTCTCGTTTATAGCTTGGCCTGAAGTCATTTCTCTTGTTCTCCTTTGTCGTGTTTTCGCGGGCCAGAATGGCCCAGGTTCGCCTGGCTACGCAGGCAGCCGGGCAAGGGAAGCGGGCAAGCGAGGGTCTACCGACGGCGTCAGGCTGCTGATTCGACTGCGTCATCACGCTCGCGGGTGATCGCCGCCACTGGCACCCGCAAAGCACGAGCAATCCTGTGAATCGTGGCAGGCCGCGCGCTGCGCTTTTCCCGTTCGATATTCGAGAGCGCGGACTGGCTCATCCCGACTTTCCGTGCGAACTCGGGCTGATGCCAACCGTCCTTCTCGCGAAGGCTGCGGATGGCTGCGCCGTTCTGGCGGAGCCTTCCTGCCCCTCGGCTTATCTGCACTCTCGGGGTGACGGTGACCGTTTGTGTCGTACTCATGCGAGTAACTTAAGGTCATGCATCGTCCACCGCAAGCCGGTTGCGGACACTCATGGTCACTAATGGTCAACGCTGGTCCGTCAGTAGTATGTCAAGTAATGGCTAAGGAGCTGCCGAGCCATCGGCAGACGACCGTCAATCCGCGTGCCGCGCTGCTTCAGTGTGAGGCGACTGCGTGCGCCCGATGCCTGGGCGTCCGCGTTCACTTTTCTTGTGGACCGAGTGCATATCCGCAGGTGACAAAGCCACGACCCAGGCGTGAGGGGCCGAGACACGGCCGCGGCGAGACAAGGCCGGCGGACAGTAGTCGCCGAAGCACTGACCGTCAGACGACGCGGCGTTGCGATGCCGCACTGCGGTGTTCGCGCAGTCTCGATGTGGCAAGCTATGTCCAGAACGATCGGTACTTGGCTCCTGTGGATGGACCGTGATGGACACTTATCCGAACGACGCTTGGCTGCGCTTGGGCCGTATGCTCGAGCGGCGCAGGGGTGAGCTCGGCTACGGCTTCCGTCAGCGCGCCCGGTTCGCCAGGGAACGCGGCGGCGGAATGATCTCCGTGAAGACCATCAGCCGCCTGGAGAATGGTGAGCGCGCTTCCTACCCGGAGTCGACCGTCGGGACCGTCGAGGCGATGTACCAGTGGTCGCCGGGAAGCGTTGAACGCGTCCTGACCGGAGGAGAGCCCAACCCCCTGCTGCTTGGCCCGGCGCCTGACCGCAACCCCATCACGAGCCCCTCCGCCTCGCCTACGCCCGGAGAGCGGATGGCCACCTGGGTCTATGTGCGCATGAAACAACGCGGTTACGGCGATGAGGTCATTCATCAATTTCTGGACGCTGAGGGCTTGCCCCGCGAGCCGTCTACCGTCTCGGCGGTCGGGCGAATCGCCAACGCGACGGGAGCAACTGCGGCGGAAGTCCTGGCCTTGCTGGGCATCGAGGACATCAGCTCACGCCGGACCCCGGGTCCCCTCGGAGATGGCGAAGACAGAGCCAAGGCTGAGCCCGCCGCAACATGAGCCCACGGTCTCAGACACGCCGCCGAACAACGTCTGTGAGCGCCGGCCCATCAGTTGCAGCCCCGTCCGCAAACAGCGCAGTACCGAGGCACACGATAGGGCACTAATCTAGCCAGCCGGATCTGGCCCAATCTGCCGCCCGCATCGTCAGCCCTGAAGACATAAGCCGGAGGCTGACTGACCAGGGCGGCCTCGCAGCCATGACGAAACCCTCGTCGCCATGCGATCCACGCGTCAGGCACAATCCGGCCAGCTATGCCGCCAACCGTGATGAGCACGGCCGGCAGGGCCAGCGCGATGGCTTGCTGAGTGCTGACAGCGTTCAGGGCCGACAGAGCCACCGTCACCGAGCTGAGGCCTAAGCCCGCCGCTATAGCCCAGGCCGCTAGGCGGACCCGACGCCAAGCGCTAACGGCCGGACGCAACTGCACCCTGCGCCACTCGCCGACCATATGCTCCTCCCCTTCGGGAGATCGCCGGTCCAATTGAGAACCAGCTCCCCGGCAGCAGCGAGGCGCCCAATCCAGGTAACCGGTGGCGCCGAGACGGTTAGCTAATTGGGACTATAGAGGCACACGGATAGACATCGGGGCGGCGACTCGCCGGTCAGTGCATATTGCGAAGTAAAAATTGAATAGTTGGGCGCGCACGGTAAATTAACCCCGTTAGCGTCTATGACGCGCATAACAGGCTTAGCCCGACTATTTGTCTTCAAGGCCCACGAGACACGGTACTTCGACGCAACACCAATAGGACCTCTGGTCCGTCACACCACACCACGGCCGCAGCGGTCCGAAGCTAGGACCTGCCCTTGCCTTGCCTTGCGAAGACTGCTCGCCACCGTTTGCGCAGCGAACCGACTCTCAATCCGGCCCGGAAGCCCTGGCGTTCCGCGGTCTCCGTATCGGCCCCCACCGCGATTGTCAGACCGCCGAAGGTCATAACGGCCGCCGGCAGGCCCATCATGATCGCCTGCTTCATGCTGGTGTCGCCAAGGGCGGAAGCGACAGCAATAGCCAGCCCGACGACTAAGCCCGCGCAGAGAAACCACAACGCTCGCCTTGCTTTCCGTCCATCCCGACCGTCCGCCTCGACACGCCGCGGGGGCTCGGCGTCCATAGCCGTCACCTCCCGGGAGCTTGAAGGGCCGAAATTAGAGAGGCGACGATATGCGGAAGTGTCTTCAATGATTCAAACTAACCTGACTCGTAATAGCCCTTACTACCACGACTATGCTGGTCCGACAGATGATTTGCTACCCGCAAGTACCGGACTCTATACAGCGACGAAGGTCGCTGTAGCCGCTATCGCTGTTTTCGTAGTCAGAGGCCGCCAGGGCGGCTATCCTCATGCCTCGTAACTGACGCGTCAGCTGGGGAGATCGCATCGAAGTGCTGCCACTGATGCACGAGATGACCAGTGCGCCAGGTCGTTTGACCAGGTCACAGTCACGTAGGTGCGCGGCCTGGCCCGCATGCTCCGGCGGTACAACATCGGCAGCCAGTCAGCGAGATAGTCCCGTAACATCGGAGTCGAGGTCTTAGCCGGATCGCACGCTCGCCTACCGCATGGGCTTTCAGCCACTTGTAGTGGACTTCCTCGCAGCTCTTCCCATACGCGCACTTGCGCTTACCGGCCTGGACGATAGGGGCACCAAATCATTCCCCGCAGCAGGCGTTTCGGGCTGGACGGCAAGCCCGGCCTGATGTGTCGGTGTGGCTACCGGCAGCCGTCGCGGATGGGACCCCGATCGGGCCTCCGGACCCCGGTCCGCGGTGGCGCCTACGTCCGGCCAGCCGGAGCCTGGGCACGCGCCAGATCGCTTCCTAGCGGATCTGTGGGCCCGCATGCTACTGGCCGAGGACGAGAGGCCGAACGGCCGCGGGCACGCCAGCGGTGCTCTCGTACGACTTCCCGGCGCGGGTTCCCTGCTCGATCTTGCGCAGGCTCCGCGTGCGTGCGGGACACCTTTCCTGGCTGCTGAGCCGTGATCAGGGGGTGAGCAGGCCGAGCGAGCCCGGCACCCCATACTCGATCTGCGCCGCAGGCTGGCCGTCAGGCATCCTCGTCGGCCCGACCCTGTTGAAGGGGGGGAAGTTTGAGTGTGCCTTCAGGATGGGTCTCAGTGTCCCGATGTACTCCTGCGGTGACATCCGAGCGGCCGGGAATGCCACCGCCAGATCGACTTCACGGAACGGAACGCCCGAGCTGGCTCCAGGGCCGGCGTCATCGAACTCCAGGATGTCGATCGGCTCCCGACCGGCGAGAGCCTGGAGGGCGAGCAACAACCGCGAGTCGACCTGCCCGGTGGCGAGCGCGGTCTGGGCCGACGGCGAGGCCGTAACCCGATCGCTCTTCAGCAATTGCCTACCGGCCTGTAGCCGCGCCTGCAGGTCCTGGCTCAGCTGTCCCTCGTAGGCAGCCGCTCCGTTTTGGTCGATCGCATGGACGCTGATACCGCCGAAGCTAGCCAAGGCCGGAGGCGCGACATCGCGGCCGAGCCTGCGGTTCACCGCCCGGAAATAGCGCCGGAGCTGCGGGGTCAAGACGACGAGCTGGGCGTTCGACAGCGACTGCGACGTCATTCCGACCTGGACTTCCTGGGCCGCGGGGAACCCGGCGGTCGTCAGCGCCGCGCACATCTGTGCATCGCACGCAACGGAGGTGCCCGAGGTCACCTGCTGGGTGATCCAGCTGGCCGCGGCGGTGCTCGTCGGGGGCAGGGGGACCGGGGCGGGGTTGGAACTGCCCGGGTTGGACGGGCTGACGGCTGGCTGCCCGCTGGCGTTGGGGCCGGGTGCGGTCCCGGCCCCGCCCCGGCAACCGGGGTGGGGTGATGCAGGAACATTCCGATGGCCACCCCGGCCCCGCCGAGCACGATCGCTCCGGCCGCGACCAGGCCCGCCATGCGGTAGCGCGGTGAGCGCGGTGGCTTCCACCTGCCGCCGCCCCGCCCGCTTCGTCTGGCCACAGCCAGCCGATCGAACCCGGCGTTGGTCCTTCTACGGAGCTGGCCGTCGATGGCCAGGCGGGGGCCCGGTCGGTGGCACGCGGTGGCGGCGCCGGGGGAGTGTACGCCGCGGCAGCTGCCGGTTCCGCCAGCGGTACTGGCGGCACCGGAGCGGCGGTCTGCGCCGCAGGTGCCTGCTCCAGCGGTGGTACCAGCTCCATCGGAGGGGCCGGCTCCGCCGGAGACGCCACCTTCATCCGAGGTACTGGCAGCGCTTGCGGCGCCAGCTCGGCCGGAGGCGGCGGTGCCGGGTCCGCGGCACGCGGCCAGTCGGGCTCCACGACACGCAGCGCCTTGGCGACGCGCAGCGGCTCGTCCGGACGCGGTGGCTTGGCCCCGCGGTCGGGCTTCGCCGTCTGGTCGATCTGCGCCTCAGGCTCCGGCGCGACGCCAGACGGGCTGAGCGGCTGGCTGGCACTGCGGCCCGGCTTGCCCGGATTCCGGTGCGGCAGCGTCCCAGGCTCCGGCTCGGCCCCGGACGGGCTTGGCGCCTGGGTGGCGCCGCGATTGCCGGGCGATCCGGAGTCGGTCACGCGCGGGATCGGCTCGGTATTCGGGCCGTCCGGACGGACGTCATCCTCCTGCCCGTTCTCGGCGTCGATCGCGGCCTTGATCCGAGTGAGCGTGGAATCGGACAGGACCCGTTTGTTCGACTGGCCGCCGGGACCTTGACGAGCCGCACCCGGCTGGCGCCGCGACAGCGGCGCACCGGCTCCACTGTTAGCCATTGGACCCCCTCAACTAACGCCCGCGTTCAGGCGGGCGGAACTAGCCGTTGTGCCGAGTACTTCCGTACTGATACGTGACATCTGGCACCCGTTTCAGAAGACGCCAGGGAGCAGCGCGGCCGTGCGGCTCCGGTAGGCGCGATAGGCCGGGAATGTCTGCAGCAGCACCTGCTCTTCCCGGACCGCCCGGTAGGCCTGCAGGCCGCACAGGGCAATCCAGAGCGCCAGGGCCAGGTAGCTGTTGACTGCGATGGCGATGCCGAGCGACGCCACGAGTTCGCCGAGGTACAGCGGATGACGCACCCAGCGGTACGGTCCCCGGCTGACGATGTCGCGCGCCTGGGCGAGCACGGAGATGTTGCGGTCGAGGTAGCGCAGGGACCAGACGAGCCCAGGCCACGCCGCAGATCAACAGCACGTCAGCGAGAGCCTCACGACCCGGTCCCGATGGCGCGCCCGGCGGCAGCGGAAACGCGAACGGGAGCCAGGTACCAGCGATCGCCGCGGCGTGGGCAGACAGCGAACCGCTGGTTGCGACCGCCGGGCCGCGCCGAAGGTAGCACCAGATGGCCAGCGCGTAGAAAGCGAGCGTCAGCACGGTGCCGGCGGACCGCAGCACTCCCGCGCCCGCGGTGTGGGCGCCGTGGCCCAGGCTGATGACGTCGGCAGCGAGAGCCAGGGCGAACACCGGCACCATGATCAGGCGGCCGACGTCGAGCCGCAGACGTCCGAAGGGCGGGACCACGTCGCCTCCTATCGACCAAGGTGAAAGAGCGTATGAGAGATCTCGATGATGCCTGCCCCGAGGACGACGACGAAGAGAGCTGGGAGCAGGCAGCCGATCAGCGGGAAGGTGATCTTCACCGGCACCTTCTGGGCTTGCGCTTCGGCTCGCTGCCGGCGCCGCACGCGCATTTCCCTGGCTTGCTCGCGCAGCACGGTGGCGACGGGGATGCCGAGTTCAGCGGACTGGGTGAGGGCCGAGACGAACGTGCGAACTTCGGGCACGTTCGTGCGCTCGGCCATCGCGCGCATGGCCTCCGCGCGTGACTTACCGATCTGCATCTCCTGGAGCAGTCGGGCAAACTCGGCGGCCAGCGGCCCGTTGAGGTTGCGAGCGACTTGCGCGACCGCGGCGTCGAAACCGAGACCGGCCTCGACGCAGATCGTGAGCAGGTCCAGCCCCTCCGGCAAGGAAATCGCGAGCCGTTGCTGCCGCTTCAGCCCTGCGTTGTAGAGCAGCACGTTGGGCAGGAAGAAGCCCGCGGCCGCGCCGGCGCCGCCGGTGACCACGACGAGATCCGGATGCTTCACCCCGAGCAGCGCGCCGATCACTCCGAGTACGACGAGGCAGAGTGCCTTGCTCGCCAGCACCCGATCTGGCGTCCAGCGCTCGGGGTTGCCCGCGACGTCCAGCCTGCGCTGCAGGGAAGAGCGGGCGGAGGCGGGCGACAGCAGGGCGGCCATGCCCGGCAGCCAATCCGGCAGTTGGAGATGATGAGCGCCGCCGTGCTGGCCTCCGACACCGCGGGCGTACCGCCGGTCGATCGAGGCCAGCGCCTGGGTCACGCCGCGCTTCTCGCCGCGTTTCGGCACCAGCGCCACTATCACCGCAACGATTGCGAGCCCGAGTGCCGCGGTGCCCACGTAAAGGAGCGCGGAACCAGCCATGTCAGACCTCGACCTTGATCATCTGGCGCATCAGCACCGCGCCAACAACCTGGAGCAACACGGCGCCGCCGAGCAGGACCAGACCGAGATGCGTCGTGTAGAGCGGCCGCATATACGAGGGCTTGGACAGAAACAAGATGGCACCGATCACCGCGGCAGTCCGACCAGGATGTAGGCCGACAACCGGCCGTCTGAACTGAGCGCGTGCACCTGGCGGCGCAGGTATCCGCGTTCCCTGATGGTATTCACAGTTGTGGTCAGCACTTCGGCCAAATTGCCGCCGATGCCGCGCTGGATGCGAATCGCCATGACCGTCCACCGCAGGTCGTCTGAAGCCATCCGGTCTGCGATTGTCTCCATCCCGATTTCAAGCTCGGCTCCAAGCCGGGCTTCGGCCAGGGCGCGGGTAAACTCCGGGCCAGCCGGCGGCCCAGTCTCGCGTACGACCGCGTCCAGGGCCTGCTGGAGCGAGAAGCCCGACCGAAGTGAGCTGGCGAGCAGCTGCAACACGTCCGGCAGTTGCTCGGCGAACGCGGCGCGCCGCCGACGGATCAGGAAGTTCAGCAGCATCCGCATGCCAAACCAGCCGATCAGCGCTCCCGCCAGGACACCGATGACGACGTTGCCGGTGAGGACGCCAATGGCCGCCGCGATGACAACGGCCAGGCAGCCGCCGAACAACACCCATTCGGCGGGCTTGCGCGCAACGGCCGCTAGCTCAAGGCGGCCCGCGAGGCGCTGCTGGGCGGCTGGGCTCATGAGCCGCGTGGTCACGTCGAGCGCGACGCCGTCGGACTTCTGCGCGGCGTCCGGGTCGTCCTGGGCCGGGGCCGGATCCGGCCCCGACCGGGGGCCATAGCGAGCGATCCGGCCGACCAGATCGCGATCCCGGCCAGACCGGACCAGCGAGCCGGATACGGCGACCACGAGACTGAACAGCGCCAGGAAGATCGCGCCCAGACCGCCGGCGAGCGGCCAGCTCACCGCGTTCATCGTCGGTAGCCCTGCTGCTGGAAAATTCCCATCGGTACGTCGACCCCGCGGTCGGCCAGCAGGTCCACGAACTTCGGGCGAAGTCCGGTCGGGCGCAGCAGACCGCGCGGCTGACCGAACTCATCGGTCCCGGCGTGGTAGTCGAACCGGAAGACGTCCTGGAGCACGACAACCTCGGTCTCCATGCCCTGCACCTCAGTGATCTGGGTGATGCGGCGGGTGCCGTCCTTCAACCGGGACTGGTGCACGATCAGGTCGATCGCGGAGGCCATCTGTTCGCGGATGGCACGCTGCGTCAGCTCGACGTCCGCCATCATGACCATCGTCTCCAGCCGGGACAGCGTGTCGCGCGGGGAGTTGGAGTGCACCGTGGTGAGCGAACCCTCGTGGCCGGTGTTCATGGCCTGCAGCATGTCGAGGGTGGCGCCGTCGCGCACCTCGCCGACGATGATCCGGTCGGGCCGCATCCGCAGCGCGTTGCGGACGAGGTCGCGGATCGTGATCTCGCCGCGCTTCTCCAGATTGGACGGGCGCGACTCCAGCCGGAGCACGTGGTCCTGGCGCAGTTGCAGTTCCGCGGCATCCTCGATCGTGACGATCCGCTCGTCCTCCGGGATGAAGGCGGACAGCACGTTCAGCGTGGTGGTCTTGCCCGAACCGGCCCCGCCGCCGACCACGACGTTCAGACGGCCTTGCACGCACAGCCGCAGCAAGTCCGCTACCTGCGGGGTCACAGTCCCGAACTGGATGAGGTGGCCGATCGTCAGGGGCTCGGCGGCGAACTTCCTGATGGTCAGCAGCGATCCGTCCAGCGCGACCGGCGGCACGACGGCGTTGACCCGGCTGCCATCGGGTAGCCGGGCGTCGACCATCGGGCTGGATTCGTCGACCCGCCGGCCGACCCGCGCCACGATCTTCTCGATCGTGCGGCGCAGGTGCGCCTCGTCGGCGAACGAGGCGTCGACCGGGTACAGGCGGCCGCTTCGCTCCACGTAGATCTGGTCGTGGCCGTTGACCATGATCTCGGACACGGCCGGATCGCGCAGGTAGGCCTCCAGCGGTCCGTGACCGAGAATGTCGTCGGCCACCTCCAGCGCGACCCGCGCCCGGTCGGTCGCGGTCATGGGAGTCTCATCCCGCTGCAGCACCACCTGCAACGCCTGAGTGACCTGCTGCTCCAGTTCCCGCTGGTCCAGGTTGGTGTCGTACAGCCTCGGCCCCAGCATCGCGAGCATGGCCTCGTGCACGCTGCGCTTCAGCGGGCCAAACGGATCCTCGTAGCGGGCGGTGCGCTTGGGCATGCCGCGCCGTTCGACCACGGCCCCGCTCGCGGGTCCGCGCTGGGAAAGCCGGTCGGACAGGGTCATGCGACCCGCCTCTTCCGGGACCGGCCTTCTCCTCGGCCGCCGGTCGGGGTCGCCAGCAGATGCTGTTGCACGAACTTCATTACCGACTGGCTGACCGGGTGGCTGGGGCTGGCCATCACGATAGGAACGCCCTTGTTCACCGAGATCGGCACGGCGCGGCTCGAAGGGATGTGCGCGGCGATGTTGGACCGCACCACCTTCCTGACCTGATCGGAGCTGATGCCTACCTTCGAGTCAGCCCGGTTGATCACTACCGAGCGGATCTGGCGCGGGTACGACAGCATGTCCAGTTGCTCCAGCGTGACCCGCAGGCTCTTCAACGCGGTCACGTCCGGCGTCGTGAGCAGCACGAGGTGCGATGAGACATCCATCGCGGTCAGGACGTGCTCGCTGAACTGGGGCGGCGTATCGATGACGACGAAGTCGTACATGCGGCGCAGCACCGCCAGCAGCTCGCCAACCAGTCGGGGCGGGATCTTTTCCGCATCCCCGGGGGCGACGGGCGCCAGCAGCATCTCGATCCCGGGCTGGTAGCGGGTCAGCAGCGAGGCGGCGCCGGACTCGTCTAGGTGCCCGGCCATCGGCAAGGCGTCCAGGATCGTTCGCAGCGGGTCGAGCTGGACGCTGATCGCCACGTCGCCGAAGGCGAGATCGAGATCCACGATGCACACGCGGCGGACACCTTGCATGGCCAGGGCAATACCGAGATTGACCGCCAGCGCGGTCTTGCCGCAGCCGCCCTTGGCGCCGAACACGGTGACGACCTGACCCGGCGCCGTTTCCTCATCTGTCGGCGGAGCGATCATCCGCCGCGTCACCTCGTAGGACCGGCGGCAGGCGGCGGCCATCGCCGCGTCGTCCCCGACCTGAACGACGTCGCGCACGCCGGACTGCAGCGCGCGCATCAGCAGCGTGACGTCCACTTCCCGGCGGGCCAGGATCACCCCGACCGCCGGCCGGGCCAATCGGAGCGAGGCGGCGAACGCCAGGGCGTCGCCGGTCACGGCCCGCGGGCCGATGATCACCAGGATCTCGTGCGGGTCACCGTCGAGCAGCTTGGCGGTGGCGGCGAGGGTGTCCGCTCTGCGCACTTCCCCGTCGATGCCGGACAGCAACTCTCCGGCGCTGGACGCAGGCTCGCACAGTATGGGCACGGTTCTCTCCTCGACTCAGGGCAACTGTGGGAACAACTTGACTGGACCCGTGAGCGACAAGTTGTCTGTCGGATTGAGCAACGCCATGTAGGGCATGCCGACTTCTTCGATCAGGATGAGCTTCTCGGCCTCGGCCTGTTTCACGGCGAGCGTGACCAGTACCTCTCCGGAAGTCGACGAAGAGGAATTTGCTGTCGCCGGATCTGCTGTCGCCGTCGCGTAGTTGCCGCTGGACGTGCTCTGAGCGCGGGGTTCTGCCCCACGGCCAGTACTTCAGCCTTCGGCAACACCAGCAGGGTCTCGGCCCCGCCGTGCTGTATTGCATTCGCGTTGAGGATCTGATGCTGAGGGTCACAGCTTCGCTGTATCTGGGATCCCTTACTGGCGATCGTGTCGAATACGGCGACATATGATCCCGGAGTTGGGTAGTCGGCGACAGCTTCGCCCACACACATTTCCACGGCGACAGCGATGATCCCTCTGGCGGTGATAACGCCGCTGCTCGTTACGGCGCTGGCCGTGGAGGTCAGCATGTTCTTCAGCAGCACCTGGCCAGTCGCCACACTGGCAGTCGTGAACAGACGCCCGTTTGCTGAGCTCACCACCGAATGCACCGCGTTCGTCGGCAGAGACGAGACCGGCAGCTTCTCGGTGCCAAGTAGATCCTCACTGTATGCCTTATTCAGTGAGGTGTTCGCGGGGATCTCCCCTTTGGCCACCACGACTGTCTCCGCCTTCAGGCCGGCCACGGCGCGCTGATTGGCCTGGTGGGCGTAGGCGACGACGGCCACGACGCCGAGCAGGCCCAGTACGGCTGCCAGCACGATGGTGAGTATTCGGGTTCTCACGACAACTCCACTCTTCGGTCGGCCGCTCAGCCGGTCAGGTCGATCACGTAGGCGCCCAGGCTCGAAGCAGCAAAACTGCCGGTGGTCGGGATTACCCCGTGGACGAAGTAGCCACTGAGACAGTTGGGCGTGCCTGTGCAGGTGTTCGCCGGGTTCAGCCAGTCCGCCGCGAATCCGAAGGGGAAGTTGTAGCCGGTGACGACGAAGTCAGCGAAGCCCTTCAGCGCGTACGTGTTGCCGGCGTTCTTCGACACATACACCGGCACCAGGATGGGCATCTGGCTCTGCTGCGCGTTCTGCAAGACCGCCTGGCAGGCCGCGCTCACAGGCCTCCGCGCTCGCGGGGAAGGTGGATCCGCTGACCGGCAGGCTGCAGTTTCCCGTTGCGTCCTGGGCCCAGCCGAATGATCCCAGCGACGTCCGCTCCGGCTGGCTCCGTCGCGCAGACAATGCCGTTGCCGGGAGCCAGCGTGAGCTGGTCATCGAAGCCGGGTGCCGGCAGCGGGTTCTGCGAGTACGGCGGGGCCGACGCGAACAGCGTGCCCTGGCTCGTCGTCCTGGTCCCATTCGCACGCCGAGATGGTGAGCGCGGCGGCGGTGGCCGCCGACGGCGCGCCCCATTCGGCCTGTGCACAGGCGCGTACGGTCGTCCCCTGGTAGCCCGCCCCCATGATTGACGTCGCGAAGGCCGGGGGCAGCAGCGTCGAGCCGCTGGAAGTCTCGGTCTCGGTGTAGACGTCCACGAAGTTGGTTCCGGCCGACGGTGCCGACGGGCAGCTGGCGAGGTTGCCCGTAGGGGCCGGGCAGCCCGGCAAGCTGCCGGAGCCGCAGACAAGCTGCACGCCCGCCGTTCCGCCGGTGAGGTTGGAGGCGTTGCCGTCCGCCTGCTGGCCGGCGACACCCGGCGCGCACGCGCCGAGCGCGCAGCTCTTGGCAACTGCCAGCGCCGCAGCGTCCGCGCCGTTCTGCAGCTCGGCCCGTTCCTGATAGATCTGGCCGACGTCGATGACCAGGGCACCCATGCCCAGCAGCACACCGGTGCCGAGGAGTATCGCGACAATCGCCGCGACCACGCCGCGCTCGTCATGCCGCAGCCGCGCCAGGATGAGGCGCCGCAGCGAAGCCGTCAGGTCTCGCACGGCATGACCCCTTGAGCGGTCAGCACGATCGGAGCGCCCAGACCGGAACCCCCGACGAAGTTGAAAACCGCTCCGATCGGGGTGATGAACGAGAACGAATAGCTGACATCCACCTGCGCGTCTGCGGCCGGCCCGGCGCCGGGCGGGCAGCTCTGCGCGACCGTGACGGTCACCCCGCTCAGGCTCGGCGCTGCCGCCGCCACCCGGGCTTGAACCTGGCGTTGGAATACTCCAACGCCGCCAGCCTGGCTCCCTCGCGGGCAGCGCCGGTCAGGGATATCTGAGCGTTCAGAGCGCGCCCGAAGTCGATGAGCCCGAACACGATCAGCAGCAACGCCGGCACCACCAGCGCGAACTCAACGGCGACAGAACCGCGATCTCGTGCCTTGCGGCTGCTCGATGGTGGTCGCTTCATCGCCTGCTGCCTATCTGACCGGTGCCGGAAGCGTGGGACGCCGGATGGCAGCCCACGTCCCGGCCGTGTTCGCGCGCCGTGCCACGCTGGCCATCTTCGGGGACGTAACCGGCGCGCCGGTCGTCGGGTCGCCCTGCGTCTTAGAGCTTCGTGATGAAGCCGGAGAAGAAGTTGCCGAGCTGCTGTGGCAAAAAGCGTCAGCGTCGTGATGAGGGCCAGGCCAACAACTGTGATGAGGATGGCGTACTCCACGGCGGTCACGCCACGGTCGTCCCGGCGGACTGGCTCCGCGAGGCGGTTCTGCAGGAACGCAAAGACCCTGAGCATGTGGTGCTCCTTCGGGGGCTTAGAAGTGATGACACGTAACGAGCCAGCCAGACCGCACCGGCCGACTAACAAGCGAACACAATGGACGAACCAGCTCACGAAGTGCCATCGGGTGCACGGTCAGACAATTGCGCCGGGCGGCCGGCATGTCGGCCGATCGCTCAATCGCAGCCGCCAGCCGGCCGACATAGCGCTTCGACCGGCCGGTCTTTGACCGAATCAGCCCCGATCGTCCCGTCGCTGACTTACGGTCAGACGGCATGAACCCGATCTGGGCGGCCGCGGGCGGCGCCATCGGCCTGGTCGCCGGAGCCGCGATCAGAGGCACCGTCTTCAGGCTGTCGGTGCCGAGCGGCGATCCCGGCCGGATCGCCTGCCCGAGTTGCGCCGCGCCCACCAGAAGTCGGCTAGCCCGCCACTGCGGGCAGTGCCGGACAAGCCTCGGCACTCCGCTCGCGCTGGAGCTGAGCACTGCCCTCGTGCTGGCGCTCCTGCTCGGCCGGTTTGGCGGCCAGGCGGACGTGGTCGCGTTCGGGTTTTTCGCCGTTCTCGGCGTCACGCTGGCCGCCATCGATATCAATGTCCAGCGGCTGCCTGATCTCCTGACCCTGCCCGCGTACCCGATCTTGATCGCGTTGCTCACTGGTGCCGCCATCGCCGGTCACGATTTCAGCGCGCTGCTGCGGGCACTGCTCGGCGGCGTGGTGCTCGCCGGCGTCTATCTGGCGCTGGCGCTCGTGCGTCCGGGTCAGATCGGCGGGGGCGACATCAAGTTCGCCGGCGTCGCCGGGCTGGCCCTGGGCTGGATCGGCTGGCCCAGCCTGATCGCCGGAACTGCATTCGGTTTCGCGCTGTCGGCCATCGTCAGCGTCGCCTTGCTCGCAACCCGGCGCCTCACGCTGCGCAGCGCGATTTGCTTCGGGCCCTTCCTTTTTGGCGGCGCCGTGCTGGCACTGCTCGCGGCTGGCTGACGGCGGCGTCTACCTGTCGCCACGGCCGCTAACAGCGCGTGTTACTACCCGTATCTGGCCAACTACCGAAAAGAAGGTTACTTTCCTATAACGATCGCCCAATGCGCTCCATCATGGCGATAACGCGAGTGGACTGTGGTCTCTAACCCCGGTCGGGGTCGCCTCAGTGCAGAGGAAGCCGCGGGCTGCGGCTCGCACGTGGCTTAGTTCTGACGCCGTGCGGGGCTGGACACGGACGTCGGCACAACAGCATATGTACCTAGTCAAAGGAGTGAGCTAGGGCAGCACCATGATCGGTCCCGCATAGGCGGCGAACATCCCGTGGGGGGAAGTTGCATGCCAATTCGTCTTACCATCGTTGACGGACAGACGCTCACCCGCTATGGCTTGCGCGAACTTGTATCCAGATATCCAGACATCGAGATAGTGGCCGAGTGCCAGTCGGCCGCCGAGGCGCCTGACGTGGTTGCCGCGGCGATGCCCGACGTGGTGACTATCGACGTCGTATTGCCCGACGGCGACGGGCTCGAACTCGCCCGTGAGCTCAGAGGCCGGTACGCCGACCTCGGCATCGTCATACTGACTTCGCTGCAAGAGGACGACGTACTCTTCCGGGCCCTGGAGAACGGCGCGTCGGCGTTCGTCGCGAAGTCGGCTCCGCTGACCGAGGTACTCAGTGCCATCCGGCATGCGGCGGTCGCTGCCTCGTCCTTCACCGCTTCGGGCCTGGCCACGGCCGTGGCGCGGCGCCGCTCGATGCAGGACCGGCTCGCGCTCAGCCCGCGCGAGACGCAGGTACTGCGCTTGCTGCACGACGGCCTGTCGGTTCCCGCCATCGCGATGGAGATGTTCATCAGCGTGTCCACCGCGAAGACGTACGTGGCGCGGCTCTACGAGAAACTGGGCGCGGCCAACCGGGCCCAGGCACTCATGACCGCGATGCATCACGGCCTGATCCAGTATCAGCAGGACCCGGATCCGCCCGCTGCGGCCAGCTGCCGTAGCGGGCGGCCACATGGTGTGCGGCGCGTAGGAGCTGTGCCGTCGCTGGCCCTCGTAGACCGCGATCTGGGCTAGGCGCCGGAAACTCGTCACCGCCATCGGGCCGTCAGACCGGGCCTGTCTTTGATTACTCCGAGCCCTGCCTGCACGGGTACCGTCGAGCGGCCCGTTGCCAGGCGGCTGAGATCTGCGATCCTGGTGAGCGAGCTATTACCCACTTCGTCTCGGCACGGCCACGCGTGGACGTGCGAGAGTTCAGTCGTGGCTGGGAGGAGGGTGACTGTCATTGGCAGAGGGGCCGGCTGCGGCTCGAGACGAGGTGGCCGCCCTGCTGAGCATGATGCAGAGGGTGGTCGGTCGCGAGCACCCGGACACGCTGACGATCCGGATTGAACTGGCCAGGCTGACCGGCGAGGCGGGCGACGCGGCGGTGGCGCGAGACCAGTTTGCTGCTCTGCTGCCGGCCCTGGCGCGGGTGCTCGGCCGTGAGCACCCGGACACCATGACCGCGCTGAGCGAACTTGCCCGGTGGACCGGAGAGGCGGGAGACGCCTCCGGGGCGCGGGTCCAGTTCGCCGCTCTGGTGCCCGTTCGGGCGCGGATCCTCGGCCCCGGCCATCGGCGAACTCTGGCCGCCCGAAGCAGCTTCGCCCACTGGACCGGCCGGGCCGGAGACCCCCAAGGAGCCCGCGACGAGTATGCCGGGCTGGTGCCGATCTATGAGCGCGAGTTCGGCCCAGGGCATCCGCGGACCCTGGATGTCCGCGCCAACCTGGCCATGTGGACCGGCGCCGCCGGTGATAGCGACCAGGCTAGTAATCAGTACGCAGCGCTGCTGCCGGCCTACGAACGGACGTTCGGGCCGAAGCACCCGGAAACGCTGGCCATTCGCCAGAACCTCACCTTCTGGACCAGGCAGGCGGGAAAGCGCCTCCGCCGGTGGGGTCGGCAAAAGTAGCTGTGGCGGGCCGGTCGGATTCGGCGTGAGGGGTTCGTAGCAAGGGTGAGATGCGGCCGGCGGAGGCCATCAGGGTCAGGCAGCCAGAGATAAGGAGCGTGCCACCGTGGACCAGGAGAAGGTGAGCGCCACCCTGACCGTCCCCCGGCCCGCCGCGACCGTGTTCGCGGTGCTGGCCGACCCGGCGACCCATGCCGCGATCGATGGCACCGGCTGGATTCAGGAAGCCGTCGACCGGATGCCCCTGACCGAGGTGGGGCAGGTTTTCCGGATGGACATGTATCACTCCGGCCATCCAGACGGTGACTACCAGGTGGTCAACAAGGTCCAAGTGCTCGACCCGCCGCACGCCATCGGCTGGCTGACGGGGACTGAGCAGGGCGACGGTCAGCTGGAGCTCGGCGGCTGGCTTTGGCGTTACGACCTGGCGCCGCTCGGTCCGTCCGAGACTGAGGTCACGCTCAGCTACGACTGGTCGGCGGTGCCGCAGTTCCGCCGGGAGTACATCCAGTTCCCGCCGTTCGGCCCTGAACACCTCATCAACTCGCTGCGCCACCTGGCGGAGCTGGCCGCAGCGACGGCCCACGGCGGGAGTGCCACCTAGCCCGGAGGCCGCCGGTCCGGCCGGGGGTTGACGGCCGCTGACGTGCAGCCGCCCGCGCTTCGCGGTCCGCACCGGCGCGCTCGGGTGCGACCATTGCGACATGAGTGACGACAGCGCCGCAGATTGCTTCGTCTGCCGCAAGCACCGGGTGCGCGGGCTGCTGCTGCCAGGCGGCCCGGTGGCCGAGGACGAACTGATAGTGGTGTCGCACGTCGTCACCCCGGATCAACTCGGCCGCGATGGGACCGTCGCCTACCTGGGGCACCTGATCGTGGAGCCGCGACGGCACGCCCCTGGCCTCGGCGACCTCACTGACGCTGAAGCCGCCGCCCTGGGTGTGTGGTGCACTCGCGCGAGCCGGGCATTGCGGGACGCCGCCGGGGCCGAGCACGTGTACGCGGCGGTGTTCGGCAACGCGGTCCCGCACCTGCACGTCCACCTGCTGCCGCGGTTCCCCGCCACGCCGCGCGAGTACTGGGGACTACAGATAGACGAATGGCCCGGCGCCCGCCGCGGCGACGCGAGCGAGATCGCGGCCCTGGTGCGGGAGCTTGGCGCCTACCTCGGGGCGTAACAGGCTGCGCTACTGCGACAGGCAGGCCCGGAAGTGATCGGCGACCACGTCGGCCACCGCAGCGGCATCCTGGCTCCCGTCCACCTCGATGACCGGGACGCCCAGTCGCCGGGCTGAGCCGACTGCCTCGGCCGCGAGTATCCGGTCGCGGCCGAGCCGGTTGCGCTGTGCCCGGACGGGATCACTAACGTCAGCCCCGATCCGCCCGGCGCGCGGCAGCGCGGCCAGCTGACGCCGCCTGAACTCCTCCGTCGGCACCACGACGACCATCCGGGAAACCGCGCCCGGCACCCGCGCGACCAGGTCGGGTCGCAAGCTCCAGCCTTCGGCCACGATCGGGCGCGCCGAAACTAGCGCCCGCAGGTCGTCGAGCGTCCAGTCGAACCGGGCCGCGAAGTCCGCGACTGCGCTCGCCGCCATCTCCGCCGGACTGGCGCTGACCCACATTTCCTCCGCCGCCGGCCCGGCGGGCGGCTCGCCCCGGCGCACCCGGGCGGCGACGCGGCGGTCATCATGGGCACGCGCGTCGTGGTAGTCGCAGTGATACGCGGTCAGGCCGTACCGGATCGCCAGCAGCCGCGCCACCGTCGACTTGCCAGCCCACTGGGCGCCGCCGATCCACAGCGCGGACGCGATCGTGCCGAACGGGTCCCAAGGCGCGGGCGCCATCCGATGGCTGGACTCAGACATGGTCTGGATTCTTCCGGTTCCGGCCGGCGCCTGCGGCTGCTTATCCTCGGCCTAAGGAGGAGTCAGTGGCATTCACCATCCCTTCAGCCTGGCCGGGCAAACTGTGGCCATGATGCGCCAGTGGCGCCCGGCGACTTCGCAGGCATCTGGCCAGACGGGCTCGCTGCCGGGGGGACCGGGCCGGGCCGGGGCCGCCCCGCGCCAGTGGGCGGCGGACGTATGCGGCGCGCTGGCGGGCGCCGGATTCGGCGTGTCGGTCGGCTCTGGGCTCATCAAGCTGACGCGCGGATCGCTGTCGGCACCGGGCGGCCTGGCGACCACGGCAGGCGAGCTGGCCGGCCTCGCCGGCGCCTATCTGCTCCTGATCATGGTGTTGCTGATCGCGCGGCTGCCGTGGCTCGAGCTCTCGGTCGGTCAGGCCCGGTTGCTGCACTGGCACCGGAACCTCGCGCCATGGGCGTTCGGTCTCATCGGCGGGCACGTGCTGTTCATCACGCTGGGGTACGCGCAGGCGGCTCGGGTGAACGTGGCCCGCCAGGTCTGGGTGTTCATCCGGAACTACCCCGACGTCCTCGCGGCCGTCGTCGGCTTCGGGTTGCTCGCGCTGGCCGTCATCACGTCCTGGCGCCGGGCCCGCGCGCGGCTGCGGTACGAAACCTGGTGGGTCGTGCACCTGTACACCTACATCGCGCTCGCGCTCGCGTTCGCGCACCAGATCGTGACCGGCGCCTCGTTCGTCGGGCACCCGCTGGCCCGGGCCGCCTGGATCGTGATCTGGGCGCTGACGGCCGGGGTAGTGCTGGTCTTCCGGGTCGTGCAGCCGGTGGCGCGCAGCATCCGGCACGGGCTCCGCGTCGTCGAGATTCGCGAGGAAACGCCCGGCGTCTTCTCGCTCATCTGCCGCGGGCGCAAGCTCGACCGGCTGGCCGTCTCGGGCGGCCAGTTCTTCCTGTGGCGGTTCCTGACCAGGCAGTTGTGGTGGCAGGCGCACCCGTACTCGCTGTCCGCCCTGCCGCAGCCCCCGTACCTGCGGGTGACGATCGATGGGGTGGGTGACCAGGGCAAGGCCGTCCGGGCGCTGCGGCCGGGCACGCGCATCGCGATCGAGGGACCGTACGGCGCGCTGACCCCGCGGGCCCGCGTCGCCGAGCGGGTATTGCTCATCGGGGCCGGCGTCGGCATCACGCCGCTGCGCGCGCTGCTGGAGGACTTGCCGCCCTCGACCGACGTCACGGTGCTCATCCGGGCGTCGACGGCGGCCGGGGTGTTGCACCGGGAAGAGATCGCCGCGCTAGTCGAGCGCTGCGGCGGCCGCCTGCATGAACTCGTCGGCCCGCGCGACCAGGTCCGGCTGGACGCGGCCGCCCTGCGCGAGCTAGTCCCGGACGTGGCGCGGCGCGACGTCTACATCTGCGGCCCGGACGGCTTCATGGCGGCCATGGCCGACGCGGCGCTCCGCCTCGGCACGGCCGAGCATCAGATCCACCAGGAAACCTTCGGGTTCTAGGCGCGGAGAGGCAGCCTGATGAAGCGCACCGTGATCGTGGTCGCCGCGACCGCGGCCGGCCTGGCGGGCGTGCTGGCCTTCCACACCTCGCCGCCTAGCGTCACCTTGACGCCGGGGACGGGAACGGCAGGTCCGCCGCCGGAGCCGGCGTCGTCGCAGCCCACGGCGTCGGCCAGCCCGGCCGGAACCGCCGCCGGCCAGAGCCGGACCGAGGTCGGTCCGCTGGTCAACTTCAGCTTCGGCGCCTTGTCGGTGTCGGTGACGGTCCGTGGCCGCGCGATCGTCAAGGTCGGCATCGCGCGGCTGACCGACGACGGCAGCTTCCGGTCGCAGTTCATCGACGAGCAATCGATCCCGGAACTGGAGCAGGAAGCCCTGAGCACGCAGAACGCGAACATCCAGGGTGTCTCCGGCGCCAGCTACACCAGCGCGGGCTTCCGCACCTCGCTGCAGGACGCGCTGCGCAGTCTGGGGCTGCAGTGACACCCGTCGCCGTGCACGCCCTGCATCACCGCGAGGACGTGATGGGAACGATCATCACCATGGACGTCTATACCGCCGATGGCAGCGCCGGCCGCGAGATCACCGCGGGCCTCGCGGCGGCGCGGGACATTCTGCGGCAGACCGACGCCGTGTTCAGCACCTGGCAGCCGAGCAGCGCGGTCAGCAGGCTGCGCCGCGGCGAGATCACGCTGGCACAGGCGCCGCCGGAAGTCAGCGAGGTGGCGCGCGCCTGCGCGATCGCGCGCGAGTTGTCGGGTGGCTGGTTCGATCCCTGGGCCATGCCCGGCGGTCTGGACCCGACCGGCCTGGTCAAGGGGTGGGCGGCTCAGCGCGCGCTGGCCGCGCTGCGGGTACCCGGTGCCGTCGGCGCGCTCGTGAACGCCGCAGGCGACATCGCGGGCTTCGGCGCGCTCGGGCCCGGCGCCCCGTTCCGGATCGGCATCGCGGACCCGTTCGCGCGGCGACGGCTGGCCGCGATCGTCCACCTCACCGGAGCCATCGCTACCTCCGGTACGTATGAGCGCGGCGCCCATCTCTTCGACCCGCACTCGGGCCGACCTGTCGCGCGCGTCGCCTCTGCGAGCGTGACCGGGCCGGACCTGGCCCTGGCCGATGCGCTCGCGACCGCGATCGCGGTGGCGGGTGACCCCGGCCTTGCCCTCGTCGGTCCCCTCGACGGCTACGAAGCACTGACCATCGGGCCCGGCGGCAGCCGGAAGTGGACCGCCGGTTTCCCGTTCGCGCCCGGGCAGGCAGCAAAAGAAGTGGCATTGGCAGTCCGGTAGCGGCGATGCTCGGACTATGTCTGAGAACGCAGCTGACACCGGCTTGCCAGCCCGCGAGTTCGGCTGGTGGGACGTGTTCGTGGCCCCCGACGCGGACCCGCGCGAGGAGGGCGGCGTCCCGGTCGGCGAGCGCGCGACGCTCGTCCGGTATCTGCGCAACCGGCGGCTGACGCTGGAACTCAAGTGCGCCGGGCTGACCCCGCAGCAGATGGCGCGGCGCGCGGTCCCGCCGTCCAACCTCTCGCTGCTCGGACTCGTACGGCACCTGGCCGGGGTGGAGCACTTCTGGTTCCGGCAGGTGCTGGCCGGCCAGGACGGTCCGCGGCTGTACCGGACCGAGGGTGAGCCGGGCCTGGACTTCGACGGCGCCGGGCCGGATCCGGCGGTCGTGGCCGAAGCGTGGTCAACCTGGCGGGCGGAGGTCGCGTTCGCCGAGCAGTTCGTGGCGCACACCGCCGACCTCGGCCAGACCGGCACGTTTGACGACGGCGTCAACGGGCCCGGTACGATCGCGCTGCGCGAAGTCATGGTGCATTTGATTGAGGAGTACGCGCGGCATCTCGGCCACGCCGACTTCCTGCGGGAGCGGATCGACGGCCGCGTCGGCCAGTAGGCAACCGCCAGTGCGCCCGTCAGCTGCCGCTCCGCCAGCCCGTGAGCGTCACCCAGTTGCTCAAATTTGAGCACTCGTGTTGTACTACTGCGGTGAACCCGACCCGGCTCTTCGTCCTGGGCGCGCTCGCGAAGCACGGCCCGATGTACGGGCACCAGCTGCGCCGAGACGCCCGGCTGGACCGCACCGAGATGTGGTCCGAGGTGCGGCCCGGCTCGCTCTACAGCGCGCTGCACCGGATGGCGGCCGAGGGCCTGATCGAGCCGCTGCGGACCGAACAGCAGGGCCAGCTCCCGGCCAGGACCGTGTACGGCATCACCGCCGAAGGCCAGCGAGAGCTGCGCGTGCTACGGGCCGGGGCGCTCAGGGAAGTCCGGCTGCAACCCGACCCGGTCGACCTCGCTCTCGCGATGAGCACCGATCTGGACGAGGGCACGCTGCGCGGCTACCTGGAGGACCGGATGCGGGTGCTGAGCGCCCAGGCGTCGGTCTTCGAGCACAGCCGCGAGTGGTGCTGGCCGGACCAGACCGTCGCCGACGACCTGGTCGTGGAGCACGCGCGACTGCGCATCCGGGCCGAGCTCGACTGGCACCAGCTCGTGCTCGACCAGCTCGGCAAGCTCGGGACCGGCAGCGCGCCGCAGCGAGCGTCGGCATGACGGTGCGCCTGCTGCGGCTCATCGGCGACCCGGTGCTGCGGACCGCGAGCGATCCCGTCACCCGCTTCGACGACGCGCTGACCGCGCTGGTGGACGATCTGCTCGACACCGTCGCCGAGCCCGGCCGGGCGGGACTGGCCGCCAACCAGATCGGCTCCGGCCTGGCCGTCTTCGCCTATAACGTCGACGGCCAGCTCGGCTACCTGATCAATCCGCGGATAACCGGCCGGCAGGGCGTGCAGCTTGGCCTGGAAGGCTGCCTGTCCGTACCCGGCATCTGGGCCGAGCGGCAGCGCCCCGCGCTGGTGGTGGCCGAGGGCCTGGATCTGCAGCGTGAGCCGGTCGTGGTCGCCGGCGAAGGCGAGCTGGCCCGCTGCCTGGAGCACGAGACCGATCATCTGGCCGGGCACCTCTACATCGACGGCCTGGAGCCAGCCGAGCGGCGCCGGGTCATGCGCGAGCTCCAGCGTGACCAGCTGGCCGGCCGCAGCCCCGGTCCGCCCTGGGACTAGCGCGCCGGGTCAAGGCAACGACCGCCGGTACCGCACCTCCTCCAGCCGGAAGCCATCGCGGTCGTCGACCTTGACGGCGCCGTCGGGCCGGAGGCCGCCCAGCTCGTAGAACCGCCGCGCCCGGCCATTCGCGGCCAGCACCCAGAGGGTCAGCTCCCGGTAGCCGGCCCCGGTGAGGTGCTCGACCGACGCATTCATCAGGAGCCGGCCGATCCCCGTGCCGATGACGGCGGGCATCAGGTAGATCGCCCGGACCTCCCCCACCTGACCGGGATCGTCGTCCTCGTCTCTGGTCGGGCCGAACGACGAGAAGCCGCAGACGCCGTCCTGGCCGTCGGCGACCAGCACCTCGTCTCCGGCCGGCTCGCTCAGCCACTGCTGCCAGCGGGGCAGCCGGTCGGCGGGATCGAGCCCGTCCAGGTATTCGGGCGGCATGTGGCCGCGGTAGGCCGCCTGCCAGGACCGGACGTGCACCGCCGCGATCCGGGCGGCGTCCAGGGTCGTCGCGACCCGGATCAGCGCCAGCGGCTGCGTGTCCATGACCAGGTGTCCATCAGATCGTCGCTAGAGCTCGGCCGGGATCCGGCGGCGGCCGGCGAATCCGTGCGCGAGCTTGTGGTACCAGCCGAGTTCCGGCTCGCCCTCCAGCCAGCACAGCAGGACCGCCTCGCCGTCTAGCTCGGCCGGGAAGTCCAGCAACAGCGGGGCGAAGCCCTTCAGGTCCAGGCCCTGCTCGGGAAACCAGGCCAGCAACTCGCTGAGGCGGGCCTGGCAAGCCTTCGCCTCCGGCAGGCCGCCGAGCGGCGACCGCGTGCCCTTCGCGAGCGCGGACTGTAGCTCGACCAGGTTGGCGCGCACCTCGACGAGTTCGCTGCCGCGGCGCAGAACCGCGGGCATCAGCTCGCGCGCCTGCACCAGCGTGAAGCTCCCGGCCCCTTCCATAGCAGGCAGCCTGCCCGACTCAGCGTGCCCGCGTCCACTCCGGTGACTGCGGGCGGACGCCCAACCGACGGAATCCGGGGTCGCTCTGGCGGCCCCGGATGCCGTCGGCCTTGCTCACGCTGGCAGCTTGCCTGCCCGGCTGAGTTTCGCCTTCCCGGCCACCGTCCCGGCTCGGCGCATTGCCGCTGACCTGGCCTGCTGGCCGAGCAGGTACCGGTCAAGGAAGTCGATCGTCACCCGGGCGACGATCGGCTCCGGCGTGTGCTTGCCCTCGTACGGCGCGAAATGGTCGGCACCGGGCAGCTCCAGGAAGTACCGAGGCCCGGTTGTGTCCGCGCGGTACAGCCGGACGCTGTCGGCCGGCGGGTTCCAGGCGTCGGCGGTGCCCTGGATGACCAGCAGCGGCGGCGTGGGCCCGGCGAACCAGTGGCCGGTGAACGCGGGCCACTGGGCACCGGACAGGATGACCGCGGCGCGCACCCGCTTGTCTCGGCAGCACGCCGCCCCGGCGAGCGCGGCGGCGGCGTCCCCGCCGTCCGAGTGGCCCGCGACTGCTACCTCGCTGGCCGCGATCAGGCCGGCCAGCCGACCCCCGGCCGCGGCGCTGCGGGCCAACAGTCGCCCGATGACGAAGGCGAGATCAGCGGGCTCGTGCCGCAAGTCGGCCTCGTGCGGGATGGCGGCCTTGCAGCTGGTGCGCGGGAAGTCCACCGCAGCCACGACGTAACCCGCGCTGGACCACTGCCGGAGCAGGTCGCTGTACACGGCCGCGCAGTGCCGGTATCCCGGTGCGAACACGATCAGCGGCAGCAGGCCGCGCGACCCGCCCCGGTACCTGGCGTGGTCGGACATGACCGGATAGCGCACGGTCACGTGCAGGGCCCGCTTGCCAAGGTGCTTGGTGGGCCGGATCCAGGTGTAACGGACGAGAGCGACCCGGTAGGTCCGCATCACCCCGATCTTCACCGCGGTCGGCGTCCTGGCCGACCCGGGCGAAGTTATGGCCGCGACCTGCTGCGAGCGGCGGGCGGCGGTACCGCCCGCGACGGGCCGCAGGCTCAGGTAAACCCCCGTGCAGATGACGGCCACCGCGGTCGCGGCCACGAGGGCGATATAGCGCCCGCCACCGGCTGCTGCTTCGGCTCAGCGCTGGCTCCTTTCAGCGCTGACAGGTTGGCACAACGCCGGCGACGGCGCGCGCCGGATGTGTTAATTCCTTAATCGGCCGGTTACCCAGAGTTACCCGTGCGCGCGGAGCAGTCTGCGCAGCCAGTCCAGCCTGGTCTGTCGCGCGGCCACCGAAATCGCCGCGGCCGGGGCTATTGACTCGAACCCGTGGTACCCGCCGGGCCAGACGTGCAGCTCGGCGACGCCGCCCGCCCGCCAGATCCGGGCCGCGTAGTCCAGCACCTCGTCCCGGAATGTCTCCACCGAGCCGACGTCGAGGTAGGCGGGCGGCAGCCCGGTCAGGTCGGCGGCCCTGGCCGGCGCCGCGTAGGCCGGCACATCGGCGCCGCCCTGGGCCGCGCCGAGCAGCGCCCGCCAGCCAGTCAGGTTCGACGTCCGGTCCCACATCCCCTGGCGGTCCAGCTCAGAGCTGGACGGGGTCTGGTTCCGGTCGTCGAGCATCGCGCAGCCGAGCATCTGGCCGATCAGCGCCGGGCCGCCGCGATCTCGCGCCATCAGGGCGACCGCGGCCGACAGCCCGCCACCCGCGCTCGCGCCGGCGATCAGCAGCCGGTCCGGGTCGATGCCGAGTTCGGCAGCGTGGGCAGCGGTCCACGTCAGCCCCGCATAGCAGTCCTCGACGCCAGCGGGATACGGGTGCTCGGGCGCCAGCCGGTACTCCGCCGAGACGACGACGACGCCGGCCTCCTGGATCCAGGGCAGCATCGTCAGCATCCCGGTCCGGTTGTCGCCGACCACCATGCCGCCGCCGTGAATGTGGAACACGCCGGGTGCGCTGGTCGCCAGGCCCGATGGTTTGCACACGAGCAACGAGATGCCCGGCGCGCCTTCGGGCCCGGGCACCGTCAGCTCGGTGAATTCGATCGCGCCGCCCCGGCGCAGATCGTCGTCGGTCAGGCGCAGCGCCTTCCTGGTCTCGCGCCACGCCGGGATATCGGCCATGAGCAGCGGATCGGACGCGTTCGGCCCGAGGCCGGAGAGCACCAGCGCGAGCTCGGCGTCTATAGGCGGGTGACTGCCAGCGGGCATGCCGCGACCTCTTCCGTGCTTCGGACTGCCGCCCGACCGGGTGTCGGTGGCTCAGGACATACTGTCCTGAGCGGGGCCAGCCGATCTTGATGGGGTGCATGTGAGCGCAACTTCACTGCTGGACTGGCGCCGCCGGGTCGCGGCCATCTACGCCGCCGTGCGCGCGAATCCCGATCCGCCCGCGGCGCATCAGGCCTGGCAGGCCGCCCGGAACGAACTCCTCGCCAGCCACCCGCAGTCGCCGGTCCCGGCCGGAGAGCGAGAGAAATTCGTGGCGGCGCCGGTCGCGCCGTACAACCCGGCGCTGCGCTTCACCGCGCGGGTAGACACCGACGTGCCGCCGGCCCGGATCGAGGTGCAGACCGGTACGGACGGCACGGTGCCCTTCGAGCGGGCCGGAGTGGTGCACCTGCCCGGCGTCGGCGACCTGGACGTCTGGTGGCTGGCGAGCTACGGCGGCGGCATCTTCGTGCCAGTCCGCGACACCAGGGATGACGGCCTGACCTACTCGGGCGGGCGGTACGTCATCGACACCGTCAAGGGCGCCGACCTCGGTGGCGACGACGGATACCTGATCGTCGACCTGAACTTCGCCTACAACCCGTCCTGCGCCTACGACCCCGGCTGGGCGTGCCCGCTAGCGCCGCCGGGCAACACCGTCCCGGTCGCGGTCACCGCCGGCGAGCTGATGCGGCCGATCGAGACGGCGGCAGGCTAGCCGGGCCGCGGCGGTCAGCCAGCCAGCGCCGGGGCGATCAGCTCGGCGATCTGAGCCGCGTTCAGCGCCGCTCCCTTGCGCAGGTTGTCCCCGCACACGAACAGGTCGAGTGCCTGCGGATCGTCGAGGCTCTGCCGGACCCGGCCGACCCAGGTCGGATCCGTCCCGGCGATGTCGGCCGGGGTCGGGAACACCCCGCGGGCCGGATCATCCAGCACCTCGACGCCCGGCGAATCACGCAGTACCGCGAGCGCGGCGTCCCGGCTGACCTCCTGGCCGAAGACGGCGTGCAACGCCAGCGAGTGCCCGACCATCACTGGCACCCGCACGCAGGTCGCGGCGACCCGCAGTCCGGGCAGCCCGAGGATCTTGCGGGTCTCGTTGCGGATCTTCAGTTCCTCGGAGGTCCAGACCTCGTCCTTGAGCGAGCCCGCCCAGGGCACCACGTTCAGCGCCAGCGGGGCGCCAAACGGCCCGCCGTCGCCGACGACCGACCGCACGTCGCCCGGCCGCTGGCCGATGGTCCGGTTGCCGCCCACCTTGGCGAGCTGGTCGTAGAGCGCGTCGATGCCCTCCTGGCCGGCACCCGAGGCGGCCTGGTAGGACGCCGCGACCAGCTCGCGGAGCCCGAACGCGCGGTGCAGCGCACCGACCGCGACGATCAGCGCCAGCGTCGTGCAGTTCGGCACCGAGATGATGCCGAGCGGCCGGTCCGCCGCGGCCGCGGGGTTGACCTCGGGCACCACCAGCGGCACGTCGGGGTTCAGCCGGAACGCGCCGGACTTGTCGATGACGACTACGCCGCGCGCGGCGGCGACCGGCGCCCACTGCGCGGACACCGGATCGGGCACGTCGAACATGGCCAGGTCCACGCCGTCGAAGACGTCCGCGGTGAGCTCCCGGACCACGACCTCTGTGCCGCGTACGGGCAACTTCCGGCCCGCGGACCGAGCCGAGGCGATCAGCCGGATCTCGCCCCAGATGTCGGCGCGCTCGGTCACGACCTCGCGCATCACGGTGCCGACGGCGCCGGTCGCCCCGACGATCGCCAGGACCGGGCGGCCGTCCCGGCCGGCCGCGGACCCGGCGCTCACCGGCCGGTCCCGCCGTAGACGACCGCGTGCTCTTCGCCGTCACCCAGCTCGAACGCCGCGTGCACCGCCCCGACCGCCATTTCCACGTCGTTCTGGTCGACGACGACTGAGATCCGGATCTCCGAGGTCGAAATCATTTCGATGTTGATGCCCGCCTCCGCCAGCGCGCCGAAGAACCGCGCGCTGACGCCCGGGTGCGAGCGCATGCCCGCGCCGACGACGGAGACCTTGCCGATGCGGTCGTCGTACAGCAACTGCTCGAACCCGACCTCGTCCTGCATGGCCCGGAGCGCGGCCATGCCGGCGTGCCCGTCGTCGCGCGGCAGTGTGAAGGAGATGTCGGTCCGGCCCGTTGCGGCGGCGGATACGTTCTGGACGATCATGTCGATGTTGATCGAGGCGTCAGCGATCGCGCGAAAGATCCGCGCCGCCTCCCCGACCTTGTCCGGCACCCCGACCACGGTGATCTTCGCCTCACCGCGATCCTGCGCCACGCCGGAGATGATCGCCTGCTCCATTGCCTCGCCTTCCGTACTCGCCAGCTCCACACCGGGCGGCATCGTGTCAGTGACCCAGGTTCCGTCTCTGTTGCTGAACGAGGACCGGACGTGAATCGGGATCCGGTAGCGGCGGGCGTACTCGACGCACCGCAGCATCAGCACCTTCGTGCCGCACGCCGCCATCTCGAGCATCTCTTCGTAGGAGATCCGGGGAATCCGCCGGGCACTGGGTACCAGCCGCGGGTCGGCGGTGAAGACCCCGTCTACGTCGGTGTAGATCTCGCAGTAGTCCGCCCCGAGCGCGGCGGCCAGGGCGACCGCGGTGGTGTCGGAAGCGCCGCGGCCCAGCGTGGTGATGTCCTTCGTTGTCTGCGACACGCCCTGGAAGCCCGCCACGATGGGAATCGCCCCGTCGGTGAGCGCGGCCTGGATCCGGCCCGGCGTGATGTCGATGATCCTGGCCCGGCCGTGGGTGGAGTCGGTGATCACGCCCGCCTGCGACCCGGTGAAGGAGCGGCCCTCCAGGCCCAGGTTCGCGATGGCCATCGCGAGCAGCGCCATGGAGATCCGCTCGCCGGCGGTGAGCAGCATGTCCAGCTCCCGGCCCGGCGGGTTCGGGCTTACCTGGTCGGCCAGGTCCCGCAACTCGTCCGTCGTGTCGCCCATGGCGGAGACCACGACGACGACCGAGTTCCCGGCCTTCCGCGTGGCCACGATCCGCTGCGCGACGCGTTTGATGCCGTCGGCGTCGGCGACCGAGGAGCCACCGTACTTCTGCACGACAAGGGCCACGGTGGTTCCTGCACCTCCCGGCTCGGGACTTCTCGCCTGAATTGCCGAGTCTACCGAGGCAGCGGGTCGCTACCGGGTCGCAGGCTCCTCGGCCACGTCCAGCCGGACGTGCGCGACGACCGCGTGCAGGGCTCGCAGCGCGGCCCCGCCGTGGGTGCCCCAGTGGTTGACGTAGGAGTACTGCCACCACCACAGCGCCTCGGCGACCCGGCCGGCCTTGTAGCGCTTCAGGCCGTGGATCATGTCCGCGGCCACCGTCGCGAGATCGTCGGAGAGCCGGAACGCGCTGGCCTGGCTGTCGGCGTAGGGATCGAAGATCTCGGCGTAGTCATCGAATCCGGCCAGCCGCGCCGCCAGCCCAGTCCGGAGCGCGTCCAGGGCCAGGTCCGGGTCGGCGCCCACGTCGGGCTCCCAGTTGCTCGGCAGGATCACGTCCTTGCTGGCGCCGAGCTGGGCGCCGGCGAGCATGACCTGGGCCACCTCCAGCAGCAGGAGCGAGATGGAGGCGTCAGCGCCCTCGCCCCTGGCCACCGCCGTCAGCCCGTCCAGGAAGTCCCTGGCGTTGATGGCGATCCGGTCGGCGAGCGGCCGCCAGTCCTCGCCCGGCTGAACTGGTATCCGGCCGCCCCGCGACGCTCTTGCCCCGTTCGGCGCGTCAGACATCTAGTAGCCTCCGTCCCTCGAATGCCCGGCCCAGCGTTACCTCGTCCGCGTACTCAAGCTCGCCCCCGACCGGCAGCCCGCTGGCTGGCCGGGTCACCCGGAGGCCCATCGGCTTGATCAGCCGGGCGAGGTACGTCGCCGTCGCCTCGCCTTCGAGGTTGGGATCCATGGCCAGGATGATCTCGTCGATCGTGCCGTCGGCGAGCCTGGCCATCAGCTCCCTGATCCGCAGGTCCTCCGGTCCGACGCCGTCGATCGGACTGATGGCACCGCCGAGCACGTGGTAGCGGCCGCGGAACTCGCGGATCTTCTCGATCGCGGCGACGTCCTTGGGTTCCTCGACGACGCAGATCACCGACTGGTCCCGCCGGGCATCCTTGCAGATCCGGCACTCATCGTCCTCGGCGACATTCCCGCAGACCCGGCAGAACTTGACCTTCTCGGTGACCTCGATCAGGACATCTGCCAGCCTGCGCACATCTGCCTGATCTGCGGCAAGCAGGTGGAACGCGATGCGCTGGGCGCCTTTCGGCCCGACCCCCGGTAGCTGACCGAGCTCCTCGATGAGGTCCTGAACCACGCCCTCGTACACGATGCGCGCCTAGTCTCGGTCGGGCGTGGCGCCGTCGGCTGCGCCCGGCTCGCCGGCTGGCGGAGTGCCGGGGCCGCTCTCGCCCGCCGCGGCGGGCGGCTGGCCGCTGTCCAGGCCCAGCGCCGAAAGGTCCGGCATGCCGGGCATGCCCCCGGCCAGGCCCGCGAACGGGGCCATCTTCTGTTCCTGCAGGTCATCTACCGCGCCGCAGGCCGCGCGGTACGCGGCGAGGACGAGGTCGGCGATCGACTGGGCGCTCTCGGCGGGATCGGCCGGGTCGATGGCCTCGGGCCGGATGGTGACGTCCAGCAGGTCGCCCTGGCCGCTGACGGTCACCGTGACGAGTCCGCCGCCAGCCGTGCCGAGCACCTCCGCGTCGGCGAGCTCCTGCTGCGCGTTGAGCAGTTGATCCTGCATCGCGGCGGCCGCCGCGAGGATCTGCTGCATGTCGAGCTGGCCACCGGGTTCCACGCGACCCCCTCGGGTGTTCGGTTGATCCGAGCCTACGGCTTGCCACCGACGGCGGCACATCCGGATCGCGCCCGCGGCTAGCCGATCTCCTCGATCACCCGGCCGCCGAGCTCCCGCTCGATGAGGTCCATCCCGGTCAGGCCCTCCGGGACCGCCTCGTCCGCGGGGTCGGTGTCATCGTCCGGCGGGGGCGGCGGGAGGCCGGCCGAATCCGCGCTGGCGGTGGCGGGGCGGCGGCCGCCACTCCCGCGCGCCTCCGGGCCCGGTGCGGCCTGCGCCCGGCCGCCCGGCGACGGGCGCGGACCGGACGGGCCGGGGCGGGCCTCGCCTGGCGGCGGGCCACCGGGTCCGAGCGTGGTCGCGATCTTCGGCGTGATCCCGAACAGCGCCGACAGCGCCGCGCTCAGGTCCTTGTCGTAGCCGCCGGTCAGGAAGCCCCGCGCCACTCCCGCCTGGGCGAAGGCCAGGGTGAGCACGCCGTCGGCGAACGACTCCACCGTCGCGTTGCTGAGCTGCATCCACGCCACCCGGCGCTCGCGCTGCACGGCGGCGAGCACCTCCGGCCACCGCGCCCGCAGCGCGGTGGCGTCCATCGGACCGCCTGGCGCCGGGGCCGGGGCCGCAGGCGGCGGGGCCGCGGCGGGCGGACCAGCGGACGCCGGGCGCCCGGCAGGCGCCCGGCCACGGTCGTCACCAGGGCTCGCGGCACCGGGGTCCGCGGCACCGGGGCTCGCGGCGGGCTGACCCGATCCTGATGCCGCCGCGCCGCGGGCCGGGGCGGCGGGCTTGCTGCCGTTGCCGCCGCTGGCCGCCGGTGACGATGGCCGGGCCGGAGCAGGCCTGCGCGCGTCGCTCGCGTCCAGGTCCGCTGTGCTCCGTTCCCGTCCAGACGGCCGGGCTTGGTCGCCAGCCTGGGTCGCTGGCAGTTGGGTGAGCCGGCGTTCCAGCTGGTCCAGCCGGTCCGCGAGCGCGCTGTCCACGGCGCTGGCGGGCGGGAGCAGCACCTGGGCGCACATCAGCTCCAGCAGCAGCCGCGGCGACGTGGCGCCGCGCATCTCGACCAGCCCGGCGTTGATGACCTCGGCCGCCCTGGCCAGCGCGGCCGGGCTGAGCTTCGCGGCTTGCGCGCGCAGCTGCTCCAGCCGGTCGGCCGGCGCCTCGATGAGACCGCTGGAGCCGGCCTCGGGCACGGCCTGCACGATGATCAGGTCGCGCAGCCGGTCGAGCAGGTCGGCGGCGAACCGGCGCGGGTCGTGCCCGGCCTCGACCACGTGGTCGATCGCGTGGAACACGGCCGCGCCGTCCCCGGCCGCGAACGCTTCGACCACCTCATCCAGCAGCCGGTCGTCGGTGTAGCCCAGCAGCGCGATGGCGCGGTCATAGCGCAGGCCCTGCTCGTCCGAGCCGGCGATGAGCTGGTCGAGCACGGACAGGGCGTCGCGGACCGAGCCCGCGCCCGCCCGGATCACGATCGGGAGCACGGCTGGCTCGTAGGCGACGCCCTCGCTGGCCAGGATCTGCTCCAGGTGCTCCCGCAGTACCGCCGGGGGCACGAGCCGGAACGGGTAGTGGTGGGTTCTGGACCGGATTGTCGGGATAACCTTTTCCGGCTCAGTCGTCGCGAAGACGAACTTCAGGTGCGGCGGGGGCTCCTCGACGAGCTTCAGCAGGGCGTTGAAGCCCTCCCGGGTGACCATGTGGGCCTCGTCGATGATGTAGATCTTGAAACGGCCCGACACCGGGGCGTAAAAGGCGCGTTCCCGCAGGTCCCTCGCGTCATCGACACCGCCGTGCGACGCGGCGTCGATCTCGATCACGTCGATGCTCCCCGGCCCGGCCGGGGCCAGCGCCACGCACGAGGCACAGACCCCGCAGGGATCGGGGGTGGGACCCTGCTCGCAGTTCAGCGACCTGGCCAGGATCCGCGCGCTGGAGGTCTTGCCGCAGCCTCGCGGACCGCTGAACAGGTACGCGTGATGGACCCGGCCGCTGCGCAGCGCCTGCCGCAGCGGCTCGGTCACCTGGTCCTGGCCCTTGACCTCGGCGAAGCTGCCTGGCCGGTAGCGGCGGTAGAGGGCCAGCGGGGCGCCGGGCGGAGCCGTGTCCGCAGCGCCGTGCGTGTCACCGGGACTGGGGGAGTCGCCTGCCATGACCTCATCCTGCCGAAGATAAGGACCCCCCGCACACCCGACAGAGCCCGCGTACCCTTGCTGCCTTCCGGCCCTGGGGGAGTTGGCGGGATGAACGCCGTGCGAGGGGTCTGGCAGCCAGTGTAGCCATGGCCGACCGCCCGTCCGACCGATCCCCGCCTTCCCGGGCCGGGCGCGGACTCGCTGGCCGCAGTACGGTGCCGCCCGACCAGGCGCGGACACCTCCGGCTCTTCTGTAGGCTTGCCGACGGAGGATTCGCCTAGTGGCCTAGGGCGCACGCTTGGAAAGCGTGTTGGGGGCAACCCCTCAAGAGTTCGAATCTCTTATCCTCCGCCACGCTGACCTGCGGAAACGTGCCCGGCGACGGCTTCGGACTTGTCTCGACGTCGAGATTTGGCTCAGTTTTTGGCCACGAAACAGCTCGCCGGCAGAGCTAGGCAGGCGCACGCCGGAAAATCGTGCGCGTTCAGGTTCAGTGGCGGCCGCCGTTGGGCGCCAGGCCTCAGCGATGCACACCTGCAGGCAGGTTGACTCGCGTCGCGCTAGCCCGAGTCGGCTCAGTCATTCGGTCGCTAGCTCGCGCAGGTTTGTCTTCGCGAGCTCGACGAGTTCTTCCCCACCACCTGACAGGATCGTCCTTGTGGCGTAGAGGGTGAAGCCCTTGATCTGGCCGAAAGTGAGCTTGGGCGGCAGGGCGAGTTCCTGCCGGGCCGTGTGGACGTCGACCAGGGCCGGCCCGTCGTGCGCGAACGCCGCTTGCAGTGCGTCCTCGAGTTCGTCAGCCTTGCCTACGGTCGCGCCGAACAGCCCGGCAAACTTCGCGATTCCGGCGAAGTCGGGGTTGTCCAGGTCGGTGCCGTAGGTGGCGATGCCAGCGGCTTTCATTTCCAGCTCCACGAAGCCCAGTGCGCCGTTGTTGAATACCACGACCTTCACGGGAAGATGTTGCTGGCGCAGCGTGAGCAGCTCCCCGAGCAGCATCGCGAGGCCGCCGTCGCCGGACAGGCTGATGACCTGGCGGCCTGGCTGGCTAGCTTGTGCGCCGACGGCCTGCGGCAGCGCGTTGGCCATGGACCCGTGGTTGAACGAGCCGATAAGCCGGCGGGTGCCGTTCATGTGCAGGTAGCGCGCCGCCCAGCGAGCCCGCTGGCGCATGGTCAACGCACCGCATCTGGTTGCCCTCGTCCGATTCGGCGCCCGCTTCGAACGCGGCAGGCTCGTCGAACGAGACGAACAAACCGAGGCCCCCGCCGAGGAAGCGCGTAACTATGAAGACGGGATTCCATGCCGTCTACGACTACGGCGCTGGTGGCGTCCGGGCCTACCTGTCATACGACGACGGCGGTCGGATGCTTTAGAAGGTGAGAAGTTAGTCGGCAAGCGGAGGTTGGGCTATGGACGCAACAGCTGCTGGTCCGACACCGGCCACCGATTCACCGGAGCCGGGCTCAGATCCCGTGGCAGCCTTCGAGGCCTTCTTTCGCAAAACCGAGCCGAAACTACGCCGGGCCCTGGTCGCCGCATACGGCCCGGACCTTGGGCATGATGCGGCATCCGAAGCACTCGCATACGCATGGGAGCACTGGGAACGGCTGTCCGAAATGGCCAACCTCCCTGGCTACCTGTTTCGGATCGGCCAGACCCGCGGGATCAGACGCAAGCGTCAGCCCGTAGTGCACGACAGACCCTCGTGGCCGGAATATCACTTCGAGCCGGCCCTGCCAGCAGCACTTGCCGCGCTGTCTGAGCGACAGCGACTAGCAGTCGTGCTCGTGCACGGCTACGGCTACACGCTGCGCGAGGTCGCCGAGCTAACTGGTCTTCGCAAAGGCTCAGTCCAGACCCACGCAACCCGCGGCCTGGCGCGACTGCGCACCGCGCTGGCACCACCAAGGAGCGCAAATGGACAGTAAGATCGCCGAGCAGATTCACAACTACCTTGAGACCGCGGCGCCCCCGATCCAGCTCTCCAGCGTCACCCGCCGCCTTGAGGCGCCTGGTCAGATTAGGCGCAGCGCCTCCATCCGCCAGGTGAACCCGCGCCGCGCAATAGCCGTAGTGGCCGCAACCGCTGCGGCCGCAGCCGCCGTGACGATCGGAATACAGAAGGCTGGCAGCAACCCCGCGCGCACCTCCGATGCCACCGTGCTCACCGCAGCCATGGTTCACCGCGTCGAGGCTGCTTCCGAGGCAGCCATCGCGTCGGCCGGCCACATCTTCGTCACCTTCTCGCTCGGCCAGATACACCGCTCGCCGAGCAGCTCGGGGGCCATCGACTTTACCTTCTCCGGCCACAACTTCAGCGCAGTCGACCGCCTGCCTGCACCACCGAAAGACCATGCAAGCCGGACGCTCACCATCCGCAGCGTGAACGGCGAGATCTACACCTTCGGAGGACCAGGCCGACCACAGCAGTGGTACCGCGGCGGGAGTCAGCCAAAGGCCGGCCGGACCGTTCCCGACCCACGCAAGGTCCTCACGGCGCTGCGGCCGGAAGCAGGATTCAAGGACATCGGGTCGCAGCTCATCGACGGCGTGCAGACCAGGATCCTGACCGCGACCCAGCTCAGCAAACTGCCGGCCAGCATCCTGTCCTCGCTAACCTTCGTCTCCAGCATGGGACCCCAGTCGCTGGCAGCATTCGACGTCTGGGTCGACAATCACGACGTCGTGCGGCAGATCAAAATCACCTACGACGACCAGACCGGGCATGGCCGCCTAATCCAGATTCAGACAATCCGCTTCCTAGACATCGGCAAGCCGGAGCAGATCACTGCGCCCGCACACTACGTCAACCAGAAAGCCAGCAGCTAACTGGCGGACTCGGCAGCGCAGATCCACGAGCGCTTTCCCGAACTCCGCGTCGTCAGCGATCGCCCGAACTCGGCTCACCGACGAGGAAGATCAGCACCTGCGCGAGCGGATGACCATCGACATTGATAACACCGACAACAGGTTCCTCGCCGCGCTGCTTCAGCAGCGAACGTAGACCGCCGATCCACGGGTCTTGACAATTGCTCCTCAGTTTCACGCCAGAAGTGGCGCTCAGCCCGGCTGAACGCTGGCGCGACGTCCTCCGTTTTCCCTGGTCACAGTCTTGGCGGACTATGGCGAACGGAAAGGCGCACGCCGCGAAAGCGTGTTGGGGCACGCCTCACGAGTCGAATCTCGGCCTGCCTAAAGGCAGCGGTTGCCATGGATTACGTGGTCCGTTATACTGGGGCGAGTGATCGTATCGTTCCGGGACAAGGGCACCGAGGACCTCTTCGACGGACGCGAGACCAAGCAGGCCCGCAAGTCCTGCCCATCTGACCTGGTGCGGGTAGCCAGGAGGAAGCTGGACCAGCTGAATCAGGCCGTGATCTTAGGCGATCTGCGGGCCCCGCCGAGCAACCATCTGGAGAAGCTGAAGGGCGAGCGGGAGGGACAGCACTCGATCCGGATCAACGATCAGTGGCGGGTTTGCTTCCGCTGGACCGAGTCAGGGGCCGAGGACGTCGCGGTAGTCGACTATCACTGAGGGGAGATGACATAGATGGCTCAGGTGCGGATCCCGGCTGAGCGTCCGCCGACTCCGCCTGGCGAAATGCTGCTAGAGGAGTTCATCAGGCCACTTGGCATGACGCAGGCGGACCTGGCCGACCGTATCGGGGTCTCGTATGTGCGGCTGAACGAGATCGTGAACGGCAGGCGCGGGATCACCCCCTCAACGGCGCTGCGGCTGGCGAAGGCTCTCGGTACCTCTCCGCAGTTCTGGCTCAACGGCCAGCTTGCACTCGACCTTTACCGAGCGTCCCACGACGAGGAAGAACTCCGACAGCTAGAGCTCATCGAGCCTGTGCCGCACTGAGTTCTGCCGGCGGTCGTGGCTCAGTTTGTGGCTCATTCATCGCCGTCCGGCGCCGTTCACTGACGGCCATCCGGATTGTTCCCGCGCAGTTCACGGACGGTCCCGGCCAGTGGTGAACACGGGCGCGCAGTGTTGGAAAGCGTGTTGGGGGCAACCCCTCAAGAGTTCGAATCTCTTATCCTCCGCCATCTGACCTGCGCAAACGTGCGCGCCGAAGGGCGTAAAGGTACCTCGGCATCGAGATTTAGCTCAGTTTTTGGCCACAGAACGGGCCGCCGGCAGGACCGGGACGCGCACGCCGTCTAGGCGTGCGCCTGCGTGTTCGGGGCCGTGCGCCGACGTACGCCGAGCTGCTATCCGCGATTGGGCCGCCGTGCTCGCTCGGCCGCTGCGTCTTCAGCCGGCGACTGGACAGGTAGGACGGCCGGCCACCGCAACTGCCGTCTGCTCGGCCCGTTCGGTAACGTTTGCCGCAGCGGGCCGTTGCTGCCGCTGTTGGCTGAGCCTCGCAGGTCGAGGGCGATCATCGGCAGGCTCGTTCCCGAAGCGTCGATCCGGGCGCCGAGTGTCGTATCGGATACTGGCCTCAGGGATGCCCACGCCCGCCGTGCACCAACGTGCTCGCGCGCGTCGGAGACCTCATCAGCCGCGTTCCCGCTCCGCTGAGATGTCGTGCTGCTGCTGCCGCACCGCGGCGTTACCCTGCGCGATACCCCGCGCCGTCCGGCCGGTTAGCTGCAGGTAGGTCTGCGTGTCGCCGTCTGGTCGCCTGCAATGGCAGGCCAGGCGCCATCAAAACCGCGTACACGAAGCTAGGCAGAAGACTCTGGCGCCGCTGGCCACGCCCCATCGGCGGCCTTAGGCAACCCACGCTGGGCCTGCACCCTGTTACCTAGCTCAGCGGCTGACGGTCCTAGCGCGCACCGGGATCCACGCGCCGGCGCCGGAGGTCTTCAGCCGCCTTGAGGTGAATCCGCAGCGCGCCCTGATTCGAGACTAGGGTGCCGACGCGCCGCGCGCAGTCCAGTCCAACCGGTCGCCGCCGCGTCGCAGTCGGCAACCTGAGGACCTGCGACAGCCCGGCGATCTTCACCCGCCTGCGTGAGCCACCTGACCAGAGACACAGCCACGACGACCGCTACCGCCGTGGCATAGCCGGCGGCGCCGAGCGGCCCGGCTGCTGCCAAGGCCAGCCATTCGGCCCGTCCGTCGATGGCGACGAGCACGACGAGCAGCATGGCGTACCACGCAAACGGAGGCGTAGTCACGGCGAGCGCGGCCCCGGTCATCGCCAGCGCGCCGCGCCACGGCCGGTCCGGGTCGGTTCCGCGCAAGACGGCCACACCCACGGCGGCCAGAACTGTCACCGCGGCCAGGATCGCCCACCGGCCGGGTACGAGGAGGCTCAGCAACTGGAACCGATGGCCGCTGCTGTATCCCTCCTCCTCAAGGTAACCCGGCAGGAAGCCGATCACGGCGCCGCCGACCACGAGCAGGTGCGGCAGGTACACGATCGCGGTCGCGGCGGCGCCGCCAACCGCCAGCGTGGCCGGCCGCCTGCGCAAAACGGCCGGCACGGCCAGGACCGGTGTGATTTTGGCGGCGATGGCCAGGCCGAGCAGGACGGCGCCGCACGCGGTCCGGCGCCGGCTTCCATCGCGGGCGAGGATCAGCAGCGCGGCCGCAGTCAGGAACGCGGCCAGCACGTCGACGTGGGCATTGTTCCCGGCTTCCAGGCCGGTGAGCGGGCACCAGGCCCACAGCACCGCCAGCCGCGGATCGCGGTCAAGGCGCCGCAGCCCGGCGAGCAGGAGGACGGTGGTGGCGATAGCGCAGGACGCGGCGGCGGCCTGGATGGGCAGCGATCCGCTGCCAGACGGGGACAGCTCGCTGACGGCAGCGAAGTAGGCTTCGGCAACTGGCGGGTAGACGGTGTGCACTCCGGGCCGGTTAATCCGGGTGCAGCCGGGTGCCAGCGCCGCCGCGGATGCACCTGGCTGAGCAGTCTCGGGGTCTGCGCCGGGCCCGTAAGTAGCTCCGCTGCCAGTGATGCATATAGGCCCGCGGGCAGGCCACAGGAAGGGGTCCCGCAGTCCGGTCAGTTGCGGGGCCGCGGGCACGTAACGGTAGGGGTCGATACCTACGGCCTGGACGCGGCCGTCCCAGATGTAGCGGTACAGGTCGGTGCTCGTGCGTGGCGGTGCGGACAGGGCGGCGAGCTGGATCGCGACGGCGCCGAGCAGGATCAGCGGCGCCGCTCTCCGGGGCGCGGTGCGGAGCACCAGCCATGCCCCTGCCGCGAACGCCAGCCAGGCGGCCGGGGTGCTGAATCTGGCCATAGCCGGTTCCTGAACGCTCAGCAGGGTCAGGCCGGTGATCAGGGCGGCTGCCGCGGCGCACCCTGCGGCGGGCCGCCATCCGATAATGCGGACCCCGCGGCCGCGCGGCCCGCGGCGGACCCCCCGGGTCCGAGCCCGCCAGCTTGTCACGCGCACCCGCTGTTCCTGCGGCTCAGCCTGGCGAACCAGCGGCCGGTGTCGCTCCAGGCTTCCGCCGGGTACAGGCCCGACTCGGCTGCCAGGCCTCTGACCTGGTCAACGCCCACCCAGGCCCACGGAAACCACGCCCCTGCCGCTGCTATGGTCCTCAGGCGGACGAGTTCCCGCCGGGTCGCAATGCCCGGCGCCTCGACCTCGGCCACGACGCAGCCACCTGGTCTGAGCAGGTGCGCCGCCCTGCGCAGCAGGGCCGCCGGATCTCCGCCTATGCCGATGTTGCCATCCGCAAGCAGGACCGTGGCCCAGCGCCCGGTACCCGGCAGGTCGCCGAAAACGTCCCGCTGCAGCGCCAGCGCGCCAGACGACCGGGCGAGGGCGACGGCATACGGGGTGATGTCGATGGCCAGGGCGGGAACGCCGCGTTCGGCCAGCGCGATCGTGAGGCGGCCGGGTCCCGCGCCGACGTCCAGTGCCGGGCCTGCGCACCGGCTCAGCAGTGAGCGGTCGCCGGGCAGCTCGCGCAGCCAGCGCTGCGCGTTTAGCGGGGCCGCATGGCCATCGGAGTACTCGATCTCCGGGCGGGCCGCGCCCGCCAGCGCCTGCTCGTAAAGGTGGCCGATCACGCTGTCTCCGTTGGTTCGACGGCGCCGGCGCGCGAGCGCGCCAGCGCCATCACGAAGCCGCCAGCGTCGCGGTGCCAGGGCGCCGGTGATCCTTACGAAGCGATGACGGTTCGCAGCCGGTCCGCCGAGGTCGTCCGGCCCGGAGGCGGCCTGGACTGAGACTTGCGGCGGGATACCGCCGGGGCGGTCCCTGGGTCTTCGAGGTGGTCTTCGGCAAGATCGGCGTAAGCAACGGCTGCCGGCGCGCAATCAGACGGCCGCTGGCGACCGACCCGGGCTGAGCTCGGGCTGGACGGCGCGTTCGGTTTTCCGCAGCGGCGCATGAGCGAAGCTGTCCATCCCTGCGTCGAAGCCGGTCCGCGGCACGAATCCCAGCTCGGACCTGGCTCGAGCGGGGGATGCCACGATGTGACGTACGTCTCCGGGCCGGAACTCGCCGGTGACCACCGGCTCGGGGCCGCTGAGAGCGCTGGCCAGCGCCTTCGCCATCTGGCCTATTGTCTGCGGCTCGCCGCTGGCGATGTTGTAGGCGCGCAGTTGCCCAGGCTGGCCGGCGTCCGTCGCCAGCAAGTTCGCGGCCGCGACGTCTTCGGCGTGCACGAAATCACGCTGCTGGGCTCCGTCCTCGAAGACCCGCGGGGCCAGCCCTGCCTCGAGCGCGGAGCGGAAAATGGCGGCGACACCTGAGTACGGGGTGTCGCGCGGCATCCTCGGGCCGTAGACATTGTGGTAGCGCAGCGCCACCACTGACCCGCCGGTCAGGCGCGCCCAGACGGCTGCCATCTGTTCCTGCGCGACCTTGCTGACGGCGTAGGCGGTGAGGGGGTCCAGCGGCGCGTCCTCGGTGACGAGAACCGCGCGCAGCCCGGCGCCGCAGTCGGGGCAGCAGGGTTCGAACATGCCGCGCTCCAGGTCCTCGCGGCTCCGGGCCCGCGGCCGGACTTCCGCGTGGGCCGGGCAGGCATAACGACCCTCGCCGTAGACGACCATGGATGAAGCGAGCACCAGCCGGGGTACCCGCTGGCGTCCCATCGCTGCCAGCAGCACCGCGGAGCCGGTCACGTTGATGTCGCTGTAGGCGGGCAGGTCGGCCACGCCTATTCCGTGGCCGACCATAGCGGCCTGGTGGCAGACCACGTCCACGTGCTCCAGGACCCGGTCCAGCAGCGCGGCGTCGCGGATGTCCCCGGCGATCAGCTCGGCATCGTCAGGCCGGTAACCAGGCCGCGAGTCCTGCGTCGTTGCTGCGCGGCAGTCCAGGCCCAGGACTTCGTGCCCGGCTGCCAGTGCCGCGTCGACGACATGCGATCCGATGAACCCGGCCGCGCCGGTGACAAGTATCCGCATGACAGCAGCAGACCACGTCCCGCGACGGCAGCGGCCCGACACGACGACGGACGTCACAGATTCGTAAGGACCGATCACTGCCCGGCACCGCTAGGGTCGCCACCATGCTGATCGACGTGGTGCTGCCATGCCTCAACGAGGCCGCGGCCCTGCCGTGGGTGCTCTCCAGAATGCCGTCCGGGTACCGGGCGATCGTTGCCGATAACGGCTCCGACGATGGCTCGGCCGAGATCGCGGAACGCTACGGCGCACTGGTGGTGACCGTGCCGCTGCGGGGTTTCGGTGCCGCCTGTCATGGCGGCCTCATGGCCGCGACGAGTGACGTCGTCTGTTTCATGGACGCCGACGGGTCCCTGGACCCGCGGGACCTGCCGGTGATCGCCGGTCCGGTGCTGGCCGGCACGGAGGACCTCGTCCTCGGCCGCCGGCGGCCGGAGGGCCCCCGGTCCTGGCCCTTGCATGCCAGAGTGGGCAACCGCGTCATCGTCGGCGCCGTTCGCCGCCGGACCGCGATCCGGCTGCGCGACCTCGGTCCGATGCGCGCGGCGCGCCGAGTCGACCTGGTCCGGCTCGGCCTGCTGGACCGGCGGTTCGGCTACCCGCTGGAAATGGTCGTCCGGGCAGCCGAGTCTGGCTGGCGGGTCGCTGAGCGCGACGTTCCGTATCGTCAGCGAGCCGGAAGGTCAAAGGTGACCGGTACGGTCGGCGGTACCGTGCGCACCGCCCGCGACATGACCCGGGTCTTGGCCGCGGTGGGCACGCGGCCGGCGGGCACGCCCGCCGAGCGGCCGGAAACGACAACGTGACGGGCCTCGCGGCGCAGCTCGTGGTCATTGCCAAGGCGCCGGTTCCCGGCCGGGTCAAGACCCGGCTGACGCCGCCGTTCAGCCCGCGCCAGGCTGCGCAGCTGGCCGAGGCGGCGCTGCGCGACACGCTCGCGGCGGCGGCGGGAGTGCCGGCCGCACGCCATCTGATCGCCCTCGATGGCGCACCCGGATGCTGGCTGCCCCGCGGGTTCGAGGTCATCGGGCAGCGAGGGCGCGGTCTGGACGAACGGATTGCCGCGGCCCTCGGTGACGCCTACTCGAGTCTCCCCGTCCCGGTGGTGCTGATTGGCATGGATACCCCGCAGGTAACTTCCGGGCAGCTGGAAGCAGCGCTCCGGCCACTGGCGGCCGGAGCAGCTGATGCGGTACTCGGCCCGGCGGCTGACGGCGGCTTCTGGCTGCTCGGCTTGCGACGGCCCGATCCAGCGCTGGTCGTCGGCGTGCCTATGGCCACCTCACGGACGGGAGCAGTCCAGCTGGCCCGGCTGGCGGCCGCCGGATTGCGGGTAGCCCGGATGCCATGCCACATCGACGTGGACACCGCGGCAGACGCCGATGCTGTAGCCGAGCAGATTCCGGCCAGCCGGTTCGCCGCGACCCTCCGGGCCGCGTACTCCGAGGAACGGGGGGACCGTGAACCGTAACGCAGGACGCCGCCGACCTGCCGGACGCCGTCGCGGACGTCTCTGGCGACCGCACCCGTCGCGGCGGCTGCGGGCCGTCGTCAGCCGCCAGCCGCCAGGGCCGCTGTTCACGCCCGCTTTCTGGCGCAGCCCCCTGCGAGGGCAGTGGCTCACCTCGCTGCTCAGCCTCGTCCTGCTGTGCGGACTGCCGCTCGTTGCCGTCACGGGCCTGCTGTCTTACGCCGCCTACGATCCGCGTCTCCCTGGCAACGACGAGACGCCGGGCGCGCCGCTGCTCAAGTTCTTCCTGTTCTCCTGGCCGACCCACCCGCCCTGGCTCTACCGGGTCGACCAGGCGGTCCACATCACCCTTGGCCTGGCGCTGTTGCCGGTGGTACTGGCGAAGCTGTGGTCGGTCTTGCCGAAGCTCTTCTCCTGGCCGCCGGCGCGCTCGCCCGCGCATGCCCTCGAGCGGCTCAGCCTGGTGATGATCGTCGGCGGAGTCCTGTTCGAGACCGTCACCGGCATCCTCAATATCCAGAACTTCTACATAGTTCCCTCGTTCTACACAGCGCATCTGTATGGCGGGTGGGTGTTCATCGCGGGGCTCGTCATCCACGTAGCCCTGAAATTCCGCCGGATGCGGGCCGGGCTGGCGTCCCGCAGCCTGCGCCGAGAACTGCGCACCCCGTTGTCGCGAACCCGGCCGGAGGACCTCGACCCCGCAAGCCTGCGCGCCTCAGCGCCGGCGGCACCGACGCTCTCGCGGCGCGGCCTGCTGTTCGCGGTCGGCGGTGCGTCGCTCCTGCTGGCAGGCCTGGAGGCCGGCCAGTCGATCGGCGGGTGGACCCGCTGGACCGCGCTCTTCGGCCCGCGCGGACTGTCTGTCGCCCAGTCGGGCATGCTGCCCGTGAACATGACCGCGGCAGAAGCCGGCCTGACCGACGCCGACGTGGGCGCCGCCTACCGGCTCGTGATCACCGGGACCAGGACACTGGCCCTTGCCCGCGAGCAGCTCCTGGCCCTGCCGCAGCACACGGTCGTGCTGCCTATCGCGTGCGTGGAGGGCTGGTCAGTAGCCGCGAGCTGGACCGGGGTGCGCCTGGCCGACCTGGCACAGCTGGCCGGAATCAGCAGGCCGGCCCTCGCGCGAGTGGAGTCGATCGAGGCCGTCGGCGCATTCCGCCACGCCGACCTGTCGGGTGCGCAAGTGAGCAATCCGCTCTCGCTGTTGGCCTTGCAGGTAAACGGCGCGGACCTGTCCCGCGACCACGGCTACCCGGCGCGGACGATCATCCCCAACGCGCCGGGCGTGCATAACACCAAATGGGTCAGCAAAATCAACTTCACGGGGGCCTCGTGACCGCGTTTATGGGCCGGATCCGTCGCTGGTACGGAGCCCATCCGCTGCATCTGCTGGCCCTCCTGGCCACTTTCGCGCTGGCCGGGTACGCTGTGGGCGCCATCGTCGCCGCCGGGCACTGGCAGATCGTCGCGTTGTGGTTCCTGGTCGCCATCGTCGGCCATGACCTGCTGCTGTTCCCGCTGTACTCGCTCGCCGACCGGTCCCTGCGCCGCCTGCTGCCCCCGCGTGCAGGAGGCGGCGACCCTGCTGCCGCGATCAGCCCGCCCGCGGCGCTGCCGCCGGTCATCAACTACGTCCGAGTGCCCGCCGGGTTTTCCCTGCTGCTGCTCCTGGTCTGGTCCCCGCTCATCCTGCGGCTCTCATCGTCTCACTACCACCAGGCCAGCGGCCTGACCACGGAACCGTACGTATGGCGCTGGCTCGCCGTCACCGGCGTCATGTTCCTGGTCTCAGCCGTCAGCTACGCACTCCGGCTGCGCCACGCGACCGCGAAGGACGCCCCGCCACCTCGCGCCAAACCGTCAAGGCGTCCCTGAGTATATGGCTGCGCCGATACCCCGGCAGAGCCGGACGGCGTAATCCAACTATGTGATCAATCCGCTTACCTACCCGTACCGCCGCCGTCTCGCGCCCGTGCCGCGGTCGTAGCCAACCGGCTCGCAGCATTCCCGGCGTCATGGCGGACCGAGTCAGGGAGTCTCGGCGGCGGACTTCGTCTCCTGGAAGCACGAGGAGGTTGCGGGTATCGCACCGCGCTTGTCGTGCCCAGGTTCGCTGGCCCGGCGACCAGTTCCTGGTCCGCAGCGGCATCCGGTCCCTGCTCGAAGCAGAAGACGACATCGAGGCATCCCCGCTCGACCTAGTCGGGAAGCACGGCGGCCGGGGTGGCGGAGGCTGCATCCTGCCGCCGGGGTGCTGCCGGGTACCGGGGGTCGGCGGCCATGGGCAGGCGGATGACGAACTGGCATCCGCTTCCTGCGTTGTGCACCGCGATCTGCCCGCGGTGCGCTTCGATGATGCCGCGCGCGATGCTGAGGCCGAGCCCGGCGCCTTCGCCGGCTGCCGGGGTGCGCGCGGTCTCACCGCGGAATCCGACGTCGAACACCCGCGGCAGGTGCTCGGCCGGGATCCCGCCGCAGGAGTCCGATACGCTCACCGCCGCCGTGCTGGCATCCCGGTCTGCGAGCACCTCGATAACGCCGCCTGCGGGAGTGTGCCGGATCGCGTTGACGACGAGGTTGAGCAGCGCGCGGCCGATGGCTGCGGCGTCCACCCACACGGGCAGGACTGGTACGGCCGAGCCCTGCAGCGTGACACCTCTTGCCCGAGCCAGCGGCTCGGCACTGGTGAGGACGTCGCCGACGAGGTCACCGAGCCCGACAACCTGCTGGCATAGCCGCAGCCCGCCAGCGTGGATGCGGGACAGCTCGAACAGGTCGTCGATCATCACAGCGAGCCGGTCGGTCTCGGTGCGGATCTGCGTGTGGTAGCGCTCAACCGTCGGCCAGTCGGTGACCACTCCGTCCTCCAGGGCCTCGGCCATGGCCCGCAGGCCGGCCAGCGGTGTCCGCAAGTCATGGCTCACCCACGCAACGAGTTCGCGGCGGCTCACCTCCAGGGCCCGTTCACGCTCGCGGGCTTCAGCCAGCAGGTCGTGAGTGGTCTCGAGCGCCGCCGACAAGCCCGCCAGCTCAGCCGGCAGAACGGCGCGCGGCGGGCGGTACCCGCCGCCCCGGCCGACCTCCTGGACGGCACCGAGCAGCAGACGGCTGGCCGCCGACAACCGCCGGCCCAGCAACAGGGCGACGACGAAGCCCGCGATCCCGGCGATAGCGACCACCGTGAGCACTACGTCAAGGTCCTTGCGGGACAGAAACATCTCCCGTGAGATGACCACGATTCCGGCAAGTGTCGCGGCGACCGTCACCGCGGCGACCACCGTCAGGCTGGTGGCGACCGAACGGGCGGCCAGCAGCCGGAGAATGATCGTCCCGGCGGCGGCGGCCACGGCAGCGATCCCGGCGACTGTGTAGCTGACCGCCCACAGCTCGGCTGCGGTGATCACGCCGCCTCCGGCTCGTACCGGTAGCCCACGCCCCACACTGTGACGATGCGGTCGGGCATGGCAGGATCAGCTTCCAGCTTCTCCCGCAGCCTGCGGACATGCACTGTCACCGTCGAGGTATCACCGAACGACCAGTTCCACACCTGCTCGAGCAGCTGCTCACGGGTGAACGCCTGCCGGGGATGACGCATCAGGAAGACCAGCAAGTCATACTCGCGCGAGGTGAGCGCGACCAACTCGCAGCGAAGGCTGGCCTCGTGCGCTCCCAGGTCCACAGTCAGGTCACCGTCACCGATCACGGCCTGGGACGGCGCGCCAAGCAGCCCGCCGCCACGGGCCCGGCGCAGGACCGACCGGACCCGCAACGTCAGCTCCCGCGGGCTGAACGGCTTGGTCATGTAGTCGTCGGCACCAGTCTCGAAGCCAGCGATCTTGTCGGCTTCCTCGCCCAGCGCCGTCAGCATCACGACTGGAATAGGCCACCGCGACCGAAGCTGCCGGCAAATCTCCAGCCCGTGCACGCCAGGCAGCATCAGGTCCAGCACCACCAGGTCCGGCGGCTCTTCCTCGATCCTGCGCAGCGCCGCCAGCCCGTCGTGTACGCACACAACCTGGTGGCCGTCACGAGCCAGGTACCGCCCGACGACATCGGCAAGCGTCCGGTCGTCGTCCACGACCATGATCCGGCCGGGGGGATCGGGATTGCTCAGCACTGGCGCCGCCGGCCCGCTGCAGCCAGCAGGTGCCGGGGTGGTTTGCAGGTCACAACCGATACGGTAACCCGATACCTGGCCCCGCGGCTGCGGCCGGTGATCTGTCACAAGTTCGTAAGAGATCCGATGCAGTGTCCGGGACGGCGCGCCAGCGTCGCAAGACGCGCGCCGCACCGCAACGTGCGAGGCGACCAGCAGACACCCGTCAGGACCGATGCCAGATCCTGTACGCCGCCAGCATCCGGTCGCGTACAGCGTCGGGCAGTCTGTCGGGCGGCAGATCGCCGAGCATGCGGATGGTCACGAGGAACTGGTCAAGATAGCGGCCGCAGCCCTCGCAGTCAGCCCGGTGCGCCCCGAACCGGCGCTCAGTGTCGCCATCAAGCTGGCCCTCGAGATGAGCCGTTACCAGCTCGACGAACTCCCTGCAGCTCAGGCCAGGCATCGCAGTGGTCCCGTCTCACCCGGCAGGGCGGTGGCACAGGAGTCTGCAGGCCGAGGACTGGAAGGGGCACCGTCTCCGCCGCGCCAGCCCGCTCTTGGGCGAGAGAGCCACGACTGGACGGGCCGCCCTAGCACCATGGGAGCCACCGCGGCACCAGCCGACCGAGCCCAAGATCCACTCGCTTCTCCTTCGCCGCCGGCTACCACCATAACCGCGGCCGTGAATGCCCTGCCGTCCGCCGTCGCTGGCGCAGACGGAGCTGGATACCTAGGCCGGAGCCATCCGGCCGGCATCCGCCGACGGCCGCGATGTCCGGCGGACGGGCCCTACGGGCTGTCAAAGACACGAGTTCCCTGGCCGCCCGAAATGGGCAGCCAGGGAACTCGCTGGCGCAGGGTGCCTTGTGTTGGCTAGCTGTCAATCACGGCGATGCCGACCGGGGATGAGCCGGCGGGCAGCGGCGTCGGTGAGCTGGCGAGTTCGGTGAGGTTCCCGCCGTGCACTGTGAACACGGACACGAAATGCATGCCCGAGCCGGTCACCGAGAGCGTCCTGCCGTCCGGGGACAGGCGGGCGTCGGTGTCAGCGCCGCCGCCGCTGATCGGCGTGCTGCCGATCAGCACGAGCGAGCCGTCGTGGTTGATGGCGTAGCTGGAAATAGTGCCCGAGCCGGTGTTGACGGTGAACAGGTACCGGCCGTCGTGACTGATCTCGACCCAGCACGGCGCGGTCTGCCCGTCGGCGTAGGGCGACGACCCGATCGAGGCGAGCTGGCCGAGGAAGCCGTCCCGGTACGCCGACACTGTGCCGAGCCCCGCGCCGTTGTGCGCGTTGGAGACGAACAGCTGCCGGGGGTTGACCGGATTGAATTCCGAGCCGATCTGCCCGAGGCCCTGCCCGGTGAACGGAGATCCGGGGGCGGTGAGGAGGCGGCCGCTGGCCAGCACCACGAAGCTGTCGATCTGCGAGGTCGCGGCGCGGGTTCCGACCAGCCGGGTGCCGGTGGAGTTGAAGAACACATCGCCGAGCCCCGATCCTGCCGGGACGGTAAGGGTCGAGCCGGCGATCGGCGTCAGCGTGCCGTCATGGCGGAGGCGGAAGCCGGTGTAGTTACTGCCGCCCGCGCCGGTGTTCGCCACATAGACCAAGCCGTGGGAGATCGCGACGCTCACCGGCTCGACGCCGCCGGAGGAGACCGGCGGCCCAACCGGCACCGGGACACCGCCGGGGGTAACCCGCAGCACCGAGATCTGGCTGCTGCCGGCGTCGACGGCCAGCAGGAAGCGGCCGTGGCGGGTTGCCTGGATCGCGCCCTGGGAGCCCAGGCCGGCGCCCAGGCCCGCGCCACCGATAGCGAACGGAGAACCGGGGATCGGCGTGAGAGAGCCGTCCGCGTGCCGGTCGAACCCCGCGACAGTATTAGCGCCGGCGGTGTTGTCGTTGACGTAGGTGTAACCCACCACTGGTGACGTCGTCCCGGCGCTGGCAGAAGCTGCCGCGCCGAACAGGCCGATCGTTGCCGCCAGCAGGCTGCCGCCCGCTGCCAGGCAAACGCGCTTGCGCATGTCCTTCTCCTTGAGTCGGGGCGGATCTGCAGTGATCGCGGAACCCCGCTCTAAGTGGACCCCCAACGCGCCGCCAGGGATATGCCCACGCCCCGTGCGTCACACAACCGTAAGGCCGGGTCACAAATCCCCTGTGCCCGTCGGGGGCGGGACAACAAGCGGATCTGGGCCGTCCGATGGACACCCACGGAAGTGCTGCCCAGCCTTCACTAGTTCAGCGCAACCCGCCGCGACCCGACAGCTCTCCCGCGCCCGCGCGGACGTCTTCGGCGACACGCAGAACAGCAGGTGACCCTGATCCTGCAGAACTCGACCAGCAGTCCCTCGGCACGCTCGATCGCGATCCGGCACAGCGGGTCGGGCCGCGGCCGCGTCAACCCAGGCCATCGTGGATAGGCTCGCCCTCATGCCGGGGACCGTCACGTGCCCGAGCTTCGACAGCAACTTCTGGCAGGAGGTTTGTCTGCAGCCCAACGAGAGGCAGGTTCAGGGCCGGCCTTCAGCTGGTCCCAGCCCGCGATTCGAAGTGACCGATCGCTGCCGGCATGCTGCGCAGCCATCTCGCACGGACGGAATTTCCAGGTCAGCCGGGCTGCCCACCGGCCGCGAGCCCCGGCCGGTGGTGAACGCTGGCCCGCAGTGTTGGAAAGCGTGTCGGGGCAACCCCTCAAGAATTCGAATCTCTTATCCTCCGCAACGCTGACCTGCGCAAACGCGACCGGAGACGGGTGCGGCTTGTCTCGACGTCGAGATTTGGCTCAGTTTTGGCCACGAAACAGACCGCCAGCAGGACCAGGGCGTGCACGCCGGAAAAGCGTGCGCCTTAGCGTTCTGGGCCGGCGCCGGGCGCAGCGCGACGTTTTCGAACGCGCCGGCAAGCAGGTTCTGCTGGAGCGCTGGTTGATCAGCGGACGTCGTGAGCGTCTCGTGTGCGGCGCGGCCTTGGACAGCGCGCTGGGCGCCACCCCTCAAGAGCTGCACTGACCATCGGCGCGGCTCCTATTCGGCAGATCAGCCACAAAGCGTTCGGCAGATTCGCCACGACTAGCTCGGCAAATCCACCACCGAGCGGTAGGGTCTCAGGCATGGAATCAGTCATAGGGCTACTCCCTCGCCGTGCCCGGAGAGCTATAACTGCAGCCCTAGCCGACACCCGTGTTGTGGTACTCAATGGCGCCCGCCAGACCGGCAAGAGCACTCTCGCCAGGCTGGTGATGCCGGAGTACCCAGGGTCAGAGCTGCGATATCTCGATGAAGCTCCCCTGCGCGAAGCAGCCCAGGCGGACCCGAGCTCGTTCGTCCGCCACGATGGATTGCTGGTCATCGATGAGGTTCAGAGAGTGCCGGATCTGTTCCTTGCTATCAAGCACGAGGTAGACATCGATCCGCGGCCCGGACGGTTCCTCCTGACCGGTTCGGCGCGGATCGTCGGGCTGCGCGATATACCCGACCTGCTGCCAGGCAGGTCGGAAACAATTGAGCTGTCGCCGCTGTCGCAGGGCGAAATCGACGGCGATCCCGATGGATTCATCGACGCTGTGTTCGCCCGCGGCGCCGACCTCCGGCCGATGCCATCCCATCTGCGCCGCGACGACTACCTGGAGAGGGCAGTCCGCGGTGGTTATCCCGAGGCGGTACGCCGTAGTGACGTGAGCCGTCGCAGCCGTTTCTTCGAGTCGTACATATCTGACGTGATCAACCGGGACATCCGGCAGCTCGCTGATATCGAGAGAACCGGCGACATGCGGCGCCTGGTCAATCTGGTGGCAGCGTCTACGGGGACGCTCGCGAACCCCTTGAACATGGCAAGCCGTCTGCAGGTCCCCGCGACGACCGTCAAGCGCTACCTGGACCTACTGGACTTGGTCTTCATTACGCGCCGCGTTCCCGCGTGGTCGAGCAACCTCGTCACTAGAGCTGTTGCGACACCGAAGCTGATTCTTAATGATTCAGGGCTTGCCGCTCATCTCACCGGCATGAGCATCAAGCGTGCGCGGCATCCCACCGCGCCAGTCGGGCCGCTGATAGAGACATTCGTGCTAGGCGAGCTCTCGCGTCAGTTGACGTTCGCGAGCCAGCAAGTCCGGTTGTATCACTACCGTGATCGCGATCGATACGAGGTTGATGCTCTGCTCGAGTCCGCAGCGGGAGAGATCGTGGCATGCGAGGTCAAGGCCGCGGAAACTGTCCGGTCCGAGGACTTCCGCGGGGTCCAGCGAATTCAGCGACAGGTTGGCGACCAGCTCATCGCCGGAATCGTCCTTTACGCTGGGCAGTCGCCGTTGTCCTTCGGCGAGCGGCTCCGCGCCTGGCCGATCTCCACACTCTGGACTCAAGCGCCGACAGGATGACGCGATCGGCTCCCTCGCCCGGCGATGGCTCAATTTGTGGCTCATTCACCGCCATCCGGCGGCGTTCACTGCCAACCGCGCCGTCAGCGTTCGTGCAGGTCCCGAACGGTCCCGGCCATCGGTGAACACCGGCGCGCAGTGTTGGAAAGCGTGTTGGGAGCAACCCCTCAAGAGTTCGAATCTCTTATCCTCCGCGATCTGACCTGCTGAAACGGCCCGCCGGGCATCGCTGGAACTGTCTCGATGTCGAGATTTGGCTCAGTTTTTGGCCACGAAACAGCTCGTCGAAGGGGCCAGCAGACGCACGCCGTTTAGGCGTGCGCATGCGCGTTCGGATCCGTACGTCGGCGTCCGTTGCGTCACCTCCGCAGCCAGGTCAGCTTCCATGTCAGCCGAACCGCCCGTCCCGCGTCCCCGACAGGACCGGCTGATCAGCACCGACCCCGCCACGGCGGCCGCCGCGACCACGGCTACAACGGGGACGAACGCGATGTGAGTGCCGGTCGGTCCAACCCGGAGATCGGGCAGGTTCTCTTCATCAGCACCAAGACTGTCAGCGTGCACGTGTCGAACATCCTGGCCAAGCTGGGCGTCGGCGGCCGGGTGGAAGCCGCGGCGGTGGCACACCGGCTCGGCGGCTAGCGTCACCGCGCGTTAGGCGGGCCTGGCCCGGCGCTGTTCGAGGGCTGATCGCAGCACGGCGCGAGCGAGCCTGTCGAGGGGGCGCTCGCCCGGCTGGCTGCTGCGCGCCGCCGGCCAACTGGCGTCCCTCGGCTGGCTGCTGTCCTCGGTGCCTGGGGTCTGGACGGCGCGAATCATGACGCTGATGGCCTGCTCCAGCTGCGGGGAAGGTTCGCGGATTCGGAGTGCCGCTCGCCAGGAAGGGCCTGCGGGCGCGTTGGCCTGGACGGATTCAATGCCCTTGGTCCCGCACAGTTGCGCTTCGGCGATCGCCTCCGCCCAGGACGTCAGGATCGTGATCTCGTCGGCTTGCAGCACGGGCGAGGAAGGTGATCGGGCCGGTGAGTCTGGTGGCCCCGATCCGGTGCGTGCCGCTCGGATCTGGCAGACGCTCACGTCGAAAAACGCGAATCCGTCCTCGGCGGGCAGGCGGCCGTCGAAGCTGCGCTTAGCGGCACGATCGGCGCTTGCGGCCAGCAGGATACCGTGAGCGCCGGGTTCGAGCGGGATTTCGCGTGTGCGCTGGCCGGGGCCTTTCCACAGCGCGACTACGGGCGAGGAGTCAAGTCCTGGCAGCTGAGAGCGCTGCGCCATCCCGAACGACGTTAACGTCAAGACTGCGGAGCCGGGGTCGTCGGCCAGGACGCTGGCATACCTGGCTCCCCACCGTGAGCTGAGCTGGGGGCCGTCGAGCAGGGGAGTCACCACGATCATCGGGCCGACGGAACGTATGACGCTGGCCACGTCGTCGCTCTGAGCGAGGTCCTCGCAAACCAGTGACGCGAGGGTGATCCCGTCGCCGAGTTCGACGAACTGGACTGATCGGCGAGGAATCTCCATCGCCTCCCACCAGCGGGTGTGCGGGTGCAACGTGCCGCCCAGCTGGTACTGGCCGATCTGAGCCTCATCCAGTGACCAGCGGTGGTGCTTGCTCTGGCGGATGTGCACCCAGTGCTCGCCCGTCGACACGCCGATGTGCACCCAGTTGCACGGGAACTGCCCTGGGTGGGCGGGACGCTCGCGAACTCCGGCAATGAGCCCGGTCACTGCGTGCCGGTCTAGGAGAGCCTCGAGAGGATCTATCTCCTCGTGCCCGATCGCGCTCTCGGGGAGGATGACGACGTCGACGGTCTCGGCCTCCTCGAGGGCGGCGATGAGCATCCGGTCCACCAGGTCCAGGTCGAGACGTCCAGCAGGCGCGAACTCGAAGAAGCCGAAGCGGTCGTCGGCGAGCTCCTCCAGGGGCCCGGTGACCGGGCGGAAGTCTGATCCGCGTACTCGCAGCGGCCACGGCAGGAGCAGGAAGTTAACTGTCTTGCCGCCTGGCTGCTTGGTCGTGCGCCGGGCCGGCGTTTTGTGCCACCGGGCTGCGACACCGGGCACCTGCACTGTGGCGTACCGTGACAGCGAGCGCAGCGAACTGCCGTTCGCGGGGGTGCGGACTTTTGGCAGGACCCGGATCAGGTGGGCCGGGAGGCGAGCCAGCGATCCCGTCCTCGCCAGCAGTTCGCGACCGCGGGCCCGGTAGACGACGCCGTATGGGCTGGCTGCGTCAAGGGCGATACCAAGCCCGGCGCAGGCCTCGTCCGCGAGTGCGTGGAGGGTCAGCAGGGCCTCGCACAACCGCTGGTCGCGTGCCTCGGCGAGCTGGCTGAGCGTGACCGCGGCCGCGCGGGTCTGCAAGATGCTCCACTCGCGGGCCAGAAGAGGCGGGATCGCTCCGTCCCTGTTCTCCGCCCAGGCGGTCCACTGCCGGGCCGCGCCGACGACCGCATCGGGCCAGTCCGGAAAGTTCTCGGGTGGCCACTGCGAGCCCGCTGGGGGTGAGAGCGCGAACCGGTAGGCCTCCGAGCGATGCAGGATCACCTCGGTCAGGGCGAAGAGGTCGGGCGGCCAGTCCAGGAGGTCGGCTCCGATTGTGGTGCCCGATACCGCCTGCCATACCGACGCCACGGTGGGCTCCGGCGAGGTGTCGTGCGAGGTGTCATCGGCGGGCATGACGGCGGTGGTCGGCGGTGCGAGGACGGCGGGCATGGCTGCTCCGTTGAGGAAGATGGTGAGCTGCTGGATTGTCGCCGTGTCAGTTGCCGGATACGCCCGGGAGCTGGTCCTGCGCCGCGGCCGCGAGTGGCTTCAGCGCCCGCCTGCCGGGCCGTGAGATCCGACTCTCTTTCGGTCCACAGACCCAGGCCGAGTACGACAGTCAGGGCTGGGACCAGGTAGACGGGCTCGACGATCGCGCCCATGAAGACCAGTCCCATGGAGGCGAGCGAGGTCGCCAGCCGGGCCGTTCTGGCTGCCCGCGTCATCTTCCTGGACGGAAGGATGGCAGTGGCCAGCAGATAGACGCTCACGCCGCCGTAGAGCGCGGCCCTGGGCGCGGCCGCGATGGTGCCCGCTCCGTCTGCGGCCAGGATCGCGATGTGCAGGCCCGCGCTCGCTGCGGCGATGCCGGCCACGACGGACAGGTTGAGGGCCGTGAACTTGGCGATCGCCGGCTGGCTGTCAAGCGCCTGGTCGTCGGCGGCGCGGAGCCAGGCCCACCACAGCGCGGCCAGCGTGATCAGCGCGGCGGCCAGCACGATGGCGAGCTGCAGGCTCCAGGGCTTCATGGCTGCGGCGCTGATGAGCCGGGCTACCGATTCACCGAGCACGATGAGAACGAAGATCTGGAACCGATCGGCCAGATGGGCGGGGTTCAGCGGGACCCGCCGGCGTGGCGCCAGCATCGCCAGCGAGCCAATGCCGTCGACCAGCAGCGCCGCGACCCAGATCGCATAGCGGGCGGGATCGGGCACTGCGAGGGAGGACAGCCAGAGCGCGCCGCCTATCCCGAAGCAGATCAGGTAGCAGTTGTAGAGCCCCCTGGTGGCGGGCAGATGGTGCCGGGCCCGCGCGTACAGCACCAGCTGCAAGCCGCGCATGCAGGCGAAGGCGATGACGAAGCCGTCTGAGTGGCCAGCGAGGGCTCGCGGCGCGCTGGCGGCTAGGCCGACGCACAGCAGGATGGCCGCCAGGATGGCGATCCGGTGCGCCGCATCATCCGACTCATGCCGATCGGCGTAGAACGAGAATTGGACCCAGAGCCACCAGATCGGAATGAAGAGCATGACGAAGCGGCCGAGCATGCCCAGGGCCGGGTGGTCCTGGAACGCGCCTGCGAGCTGGCCGACGGCCCCGGCGAACGCCAGGTCGAAGAAAAGCTCAACCCAGCTAGCGTGGCGCTCTTCGCGGTCGTGGCCGTCCGCGGTCCGCAGCCGCGGACGCGGGAGGCGCCGCGTCGGGTCACGGTGGCCCGAGCGACCGGCTGGCAAGCTGGCCGATCCTCGCGGCGCCACCGCCGGGACCGGTGAGCCAGATGGATGTGAGCACGGGGCAGATCGCTGCCGGGCCGGTGCGAGATCCGGTGGTGCGCAGCCTGGCTCGGAGTTCAGCGTGGCTGGCTGGTCACGGCGAACAGCCGTGGGCATGGAGACTCATCCTTCCTGAGTGCTCGTTGGCCGGTGATCACGAACTGGAGTCGCCGCGGGCCAATACGTTCCCCCACGGGCGAGATCTCGGCCGGGCTAATCCCCGCCTGCTGCCGAGTTGCTTCCACTGTCGCGCAACGGGCGGGCGAGCACATCGGCAGATAGCCGTAACCCGGTCGGGGCCGGGCCTTAGATCTGCGCCGGACCCCCTTAGGTGCCAGGCTGCTGCCCCGTCGCGGGACCATAGCGTTCCGGCAGCACCCCTCAGCGCGGACGTGATAATCGCCGGCTCGATACGGTTTCCCGCTGATAGCGGGGTGCAGGTGCATGTTCGTTCCTCAGAATGGCTTGACTGGCGTTGCCTTCTGAGGATGCGGGCGCGGCATGGCCGCGCGGATCTGTCAGCCGTGCAGTCTTAGGCCCGGCCGGTATTTAGATTCGCGCCGGGCGGTGTTCAGTGCCGCTCGGATTCAAGGAGTCCGGCTCGTTCGGCCAGGGCGGCAGCCTGTACCCGCCCGGAGACGCCGAGCTTGCGCAAGATGTTGGTGACATGCACCCCCGCGGTCCGGGGGCTGATGTAAAGTTCCGCGCCGATCTGGGCATTGGTGCGCCCCGCGGCCAGCAGCCGCAGCACCGCCAGTTCCCGGCCGGTCAGCCCGTACCGGGCCTGGGCCTCAGCCGACGCGGGGGTGCTACGGCTGACCGCAGCCGGAGCCTGCAGGGAGATCCTGGCGCGGCCGGCCAGCGCGTGGATCTGCGCCAGCAAGGGCGCGTGCCCGTCGGAGGCCGCTGCGGCAGTTCGCAGCGGGCCGGCCGCTGCAACGGCCGGCTGCGCGGCGTCTAGCTGCGCCTCGGCCTGCCGCCACAAGGCGTATCCGGCCCGGTGCGGGCACCCCAGGTCCTGCCAGGCTTTCGCGGCTCCGCCCCACGCATCGGGGTCGCTGGCCCCGGCTACCCGGGTCCGTTCTGCCTCCCAGGTGGCGCGCTCGGCCGGGGTGGCAGCCACGGTGGGATGGTCGGCGAACGGCACGCCGCCCATCTGTTCAACCCACGAGGCCAGGTCGCCGGCCGCCTCCACCGCGTCGGCGGCGGGCACGTCGCGGGCACGGGCCTGCTCGGCAAGGTCTGCACAGGCTCGCATTCCCGCTGTCAGCAGCCGCCCGGACAGGATGGTCAGGTCCGGGATCTTGAACAGTGCGAGCGCCCGCCGGGTTTCCCGGAGGGCGTCGCCGGGCCGTCTGGCCCACAGCGAGGTCTCCAAGGCCCGCGGCGCCGCCTCGTAGGCAAAGTCGACTCTGCTGATCAGGGCGGGGATCGCGTAGATCTGCTGCCACCGCTCCGCTGCGGCTCCGGCCTCGCCGCGCAACAGGTCAATCTCGGCCCGAATCACGTGCGCCAGCCACCGATCGCCATCTGGGGGCATATTGGTCAGCGGGCCGATCAGCGCCGCCGCCTCCGCGGTGCGGCCGAGGGCCAGCAACGCGTCAGCTGCGTGGGCGACCGGGATGCTCGCCAGATCCCAGGATTGCAGGCCGGCTTGCCTGGCGTCGTCCAGACCGCGTGAGCCCACGTCGGCGGCGCGCTGGAACTGGGCGAGCTTGAGCAGCGCGCCGCTTTCGTTCCCGGCCAGCCACACCAGTGCCGGCCCGTGCCCCGCGGCACGTGCGAGTGCCCATCCCCGCTCCAGGGCGGCGAACCCGTCCTCGACCTGTCCGTGCACGAACGAAGTGAACGCGATCACGGACAAGGTTCGCGGGATCAGCGCAGTGGCGCCGGCTGCTTCGGCGATTTCCAGCGCCCGGTTCAACGCCGTGCGGCCGGCCTGAAGCCGGTCCCCGGCGTACAGCAGGAAGATGGTCGCGTAATCGACCAAGGCGTTGGCGTAATCGGATGATGGCGGAGCCTGCTCGAACAGCCGGATAGCCTCCTCCATCAAAGGCAGGCCGGTCGCCGAACGCATTCTTCGCCCGGACCACTGCGGCCCGGTGGCAGACCACCGCGGCGGTCGCCGGGTCGGCGTGGCCGGCGAACCGCCGGTAGGCCTCCTCGGCGGCCAGGCCAGCGCGCGTGCTGTCGCCAGCGTGATAAAACGCGTCGATGGCCCGCACGAACAACCGCGGAACGTCGATCCCGGCTGCGGCAGCGGGCTCGGACTGGCTCAGCTCGATCGCCCGCTGCCAGTGCCCTGCGGCCTGGGCGTAGCCGAACACCCGCTCTGCCGCCTCGGCGGCGGCCAACCGGGCCAAGAGTTCCTCGGCCGGACGGCCCGCGGCCTGCCAGTGCCCGGCCACCTCCGCGGCCAGCGCCGTGTCTCCGGCCAGCGCCAGCGCCGTGCGCTCGTGAAGCGTGGCTCGCTCCCCGGGCAGCAACCCTGCGGCCACTGCCTCGGCCAGCAGCGCATGCCGGGGCCGGTGCCCCCAGCCGGAGGCATCCTCGGCGAGCAGCCGAGCCGCCGCCAGATCCCGCAACCCCCGCCGGACTGCCTCCACTTCCAATCCGGTGACCACGGCCAGCACATCCTCGCCGAGGCTCCGGCCCGCGACTGCCATTCCCGCCAGCACCGCCCGGGCATCACCCGCGCAGCGGCCCGCCCGCACGGTAAGCAGCTCCGCCAGCCGGGCCGGGAGTCCCCTTGGGACTCGCAGCTCCCCTCCGGTTCCGCCCGCGAGCGCCGCGGCTACCAGTTGCTCGG
>CAVSCN010000033.1:0-290106 GCA_963726425.1 uncultured Actinomycetota bacterium
TGAGGCGGGCCCGGGGTTCCCCCGGGCCCGGCCCGTGCTGCTACTTGATGATCTTCGTGACCCGGCCAGCGCCGACGGTCCGGCCGCCCTCGCGGATAGCGAAGCGCAGGCCCTCCTCCATGGCGATCGGCTGGATCAGGTCGACCTTCATCTCGGTGTTGTCGCCGGGCAGCACCATCTCGGTGCCCTCCGGCAGGTGCACCACGCCGGTCACGTCGGTGGTGCGGAAGTAGAACTGCGGACGGTAGTTGTTGAAGAACGGCGTGTGCCGGCCGCCCTCGTCCTTGGACAGGATGTAGACCTGCGCCTCGAACTCGGTGTGCGGGGTGTTGGTGCCCGGCTTGATGATGACCTGGCCGCGCTCGACGTCCTCGCGCTTGGTGCCGCGCAGCAGCAGGCCCGCGTTGTCGCCCGCCTGGCCCTCGTCCAGGATCTTGTGGAACATCTCCACGCCGGTGACCGTGGTCTTGGTGGCCTTCTCCTTGATGCCGATGATCTCGACCTCGTCACCGGTGTGGATGACGCCGCGCTCGATCCGGCCGGTCACGACCGTGCCGCGGCCGGTGATCGAGAACACGTCCTCGACCGGCATCAGGAACGGCTTCTCGATGTCGCGGACCGGCTCGGGGATGCTGTCGTCGCAGGCGGCGATCAGCTCGACGACCTTCTCGCCCCACTCGGCGTCGCCCTCCAGCGCCTTGAGCGCCGAGACGCGCACCACCGGCACATCGTCGCCGGGGAACTCGTAGGTGCTCAGCAGCTCGCGCACCTCGAGCTCGACCAGCTCGAGGATCTCCTCGTCGTCGACCATGTCGGCCTTGTTCAGCGCGACCACGATGTACGGCACGCCGACCTGGCGGGCCAGCAGCACGTGCTCGCGGGTCTGCGGCATCGGGCCGTCGGTGGCGGCGACCACCAGGATGGCGCCGTCCATCTGCGCCGCGCCGGTGATCATGTTCTTGATGTAGTCGGCGTGACCGGGGCAGTCCACGTGCGCGTAGTGCCGCTTCTCGGTCTGGTACTCGACGTGCGAGATCGAGATGGTGATCCCGCGCTCCTTCTCTTCCTTCGCGTTGTCGATCTGGTCGAACGCGCTGGCAGTATTCAGCGTCGGGGTACTTATCGTGCAGCACCTTGGTGATCGCCGCGGTCAGCGTCGTCTTGCCGTGGTCGATATGACCGATGGTGCCGATGTTGACGTGCGGCTTGGTCCGCTCGAACTTGGCCTTCGCCACTGGTGTCTCCTCGTTGCGATCGTTTCCCCGCCGGAGCGGGGCCAGGCGCTCACGCGCGCTGCTTGGTTCTCAGTCGTTGGTTCTGACTATTCGAGTGCTGGCTACTCGCCGCGTGCCTTGGCGATGATCTCCTTGGCGATGCTGGGCGGTACCTCGGCATACGAATCGAACTGCATGCTGTAGTCCGCCCGGCCCTGCGTCCGGCTGCGCAGGTCACCCACGTAGCCGAACATCTCCGACAGCGGGACGAGGGCCTTGACGACCCGCACCCCGGACCTCTCCTCCATGGCCTGGATCTGACCCCGGCGGCTGTTCAGGTCGCCGATGACGTCACCCATGTAGTCGTCTGGCGTCCTGACCTCGACCGCCATGACCGGCTCGAGCAGGACCGGATCGGCGTGCCCGGCGGCCTTCTTGAAGGCCATCGAGCCGGCGATCTTGAAGGCGAGCTCGGAGGAGTCGACCTCGTGGTAGGCGCCGTCCCTCAGGGTGACCTTGACGTCCACCATCGGGTAGCCGGCGAGCACGCCGAACTCGGCGGCCTCCTGGCAGCCCGCGTCCACCGACGGGATGTACTCCCGCGGGACCCGGCCGCCGGTGACCTTGTTCTCGAACTCGTAGCCGCCGCCGTCGCCGCCGGTCGGCTCCAGGTCGATGATGACGCGGGCGAACTGGCCGGAACCGCCGGTCTGCTTCTTGTGCGTGTACTCGACCTTCTCGACCCGCTTGCGGATGGTCTCCCGGTAGGCGACCTGCGGCCGGCCGATGTTGGCCTCGACCTTGAACTCGCGGCGCATCCGGTCGACCAGCACCTCAAGGTGCAGCTCGCCCATGCCCGAGATGATGGTCTGCCCGGTCTCCTCGTCGGTTCGGACCTGGAACGTCGGGTCCTCCTCGGCCAGGCGCTGGATGGCCGTGCCGAGCTTGTCCTGGTCGCCCTTGGTCCTCGGCTCGATCGCGACGTTGATGACCGGGGCCGGGAAGGTCATCGACTCGAGGATGACCTGCTTGCCCGGGTCGGACAGCGTGTCGCCGGTCGTGGTGTCCTTCAGGCCCATCACGGCGACGATCTGGCCGGCTACCGCGGTCGGGCGCTCCTCGCGCTTGTTCGCGTGCATCTGGTAGATCTTGCCGATCCGCTCCTGCTTGCCCTTGGTCGAGTTCAGCACCTGGGTGCCGGCCTCGAGCGTGCCGGAGTAGACGCGGATGTAGGTCAGCTTGCCGAGGTGCTGGTCGGACATGATCTTGAAGGCCAGCGCGGAGAACGGCTCGGTCACGTCCGGGTGCCGCTCGATGACGATGCTCTCGTCGCCGACCGCGTGGCCCTTGACCGCCGGGATGTCGACCGGGCTGGGCAGGAAGTCGACGATCGCGTCGAGCATCGGCTGCACGCCCTTGTTCTTGAACGCGCTGCCGCACAGCACCGGATTGAGCGCGCTGGCGACGGTGGCCCGCCGGATGGCGGCGACGAGCTGCTCCTCGCCGGGCTCGACGCCCTCGAGGTACAGCTCCATCATCTCCTCGTCGTTCTCGGCGATGGTCTCGACGAGCTTGTCCCGCCAGTCACGCGCGGCCTCGAGCGTGGTCGCTCCGGGATGGCGACGACGTCGTAGGTGTCGCCCTTGCCCTCGGTCTGCCACAGCAGCGCGCGCATCCGGATCAGGTCGATGATGCCGCGGAAGTCGGACTCGACGCCCCACGGCAGCTGGATGACCAGCGGGGTCGCGCCGAGCCGGTCGGTGATCATGTCAACGCAACGGTGGAACTCCGCGCCGACGCGGTCCATCTTGTTGACGAAACAGATTCGCGGCACACCGTAGCGGTCAGCCTGCCGCCACACGGTCTCGGACTGCGGCTCCACGCCCGCGACGCCGTCGAACACGGCTACGGCGCCGTCCAGCACCCGCAGCGATCGCTCCACCTCGACGGTGAAGTCGACGTGGCCGGGCGTGTCGATGATGTTGATGGTGTGATCACGCCACATCGCCGTCGTTGCCGCCGACGTGATCGTGATGCCCCGCTCCTGCTCCTGCTCCATCCAGTCCATCGTGGCTGCGCCCTCGTGGACCTCACCGATCTTGTAGTTGATGCCGGTGTAGAACAGGATCCGCTCGGTGGTCGTGGTTTTGCCCGCGTCGATATGCGCCATGATCCCGATGTTGCGGACGTTGGCGAGTTCGGTAGCGGTCTGTGTCGCGGCCACTGTTGGTGATCCTCGATCCTTGGTTGTCTGTGGTGCTCGCTACCAGCGGTAGTGAGCGAATGCCTTGTTGGACTCGGCCATCTTGTGCATGTCCTCGCGGCGCTTCACGCTGGCGCCGAGTCCGTTGCTCGCGTCCAGCAGCTCGTTCATCAGCCGCTCGGTCATGGTCTTCTCGCGGCGCTGGCGCGAGTACGTGATCAGCCAGCGCAGCGCCAGCGTGGTGCTGCGGGACGCGCGCACCTCCACCGGCACCTGGTAGGTCGCGCCGCCGACCCGGCGGCTGCGGACCTCGAGGGTCGGCTTGACGTTGTCCAGCGCGCGCTTGAGCGTCACCACGGGGTCGTTGCCGGTCTTGTCCCGGCAGCCCTCGAGCGCGCCGTACACGATGCGCTCGGCGAGCGACCGCTTGCCGCTCTTCAGCACCTTGTTCACCAGCGCGGTGACGAGCGGTGAGCCGTAGACCGGGTCGGTCACCAGCTGGCCGCTTCGTCGCGGGGCCCTTACGCGGCATGTCAGCTCTTCTCCTTCTTCGCGCCGTAGCGGCTGCGCGCCTGCTTGCGGTTGCGGACGCCCTGGGTGTCCAGCGAGCCGCGGATCACCTTGTAGCGCACGCCCGGCAGGTCGCGGACCCGGCCGCCACGGACCAGCACGATCGAGTGCTCCTGCAGGTTGTGGCCGACACCGGGGATGTAGGCCGTGACCTCGATGTGGCTGGTGAGCCGGACTCGGGCCACCTTGCGCAGAGCCGAGTTGGGCTTCTTGGGCGTGGTGGTATAGACGCGCGTGCAGACCCCGCGGCGCTGCGGGCTGCCCTTGAGCGCCGGAGTCTTCGTCTTAGCTACCTTGTCCTGGCGGCCCTTGCGGACCAGCTGCTGGATCGTGGGCAACGCGTCTCCGTCTTCCTCTGCCGCGCGCCTCGCGGCGCGATGCTGCTTCTTCATGCCAGCCGGGGCTGGCGCCTGCTGGTGCCGCGCCGGGGGTGGCGCGCCATCCGGTGTCCCGCCGTTGCCGGCGTGACATTTCTCATCGCCGCCGAGCCCTGCTGGGCGCGGCCTAGGACGTGCTTGACCTGCGGTTTCTTTGCCCGCTCCGCCCCCCGCGGTCGGGCGTGTCGCGACGTTCACGACGCATCTGGGCCCGTTGCAGAGCCCAGAACGGAGGGGAAGTCTGCTGCTCGCCTGGTCCATCCGGCTCCCTGGCTATCGCCTAGGAGACCGCGGTCACACAGACGGGCACGCACCCATGACTCATGGGCGCGGAGAACTAGACTACCCAACCCATCTGGCGCTGGTCAAAACGGGTGGGCATTTCGCGCTCCGCTGTACACAAGCTTAGCGGATGCTGAGTGTCGCGCTCACCGGAAGCCCGATGAACGCCGGGTACAGGAATCGTAACATCACGATCGAAGAAGGTATTCCGGGGCGTTCGGCCGCGAACCGTCACTCAGTCGCGGGCGGGACCTCGTCGGGGTCGTAGTACTCGAGCCCGGCTTCGACCCGCTCCTCCTCGGTGAGCTCGGCGAGCTGATCGTCAGACAGCCGCTCCGACGCGCCGCCGTGCTCGCGCCGGTTCCGGTGGAACGCGGCGGCCGGCTCATCCTCCCAGAGCTCGGAGAGCTCGGTTTCGTCTCGATCCCATTCGGTCATGGCTCCTCCGTTCCCGCATCTCGCGACTTGCCACGGCACCTGCCCCCAGCTTCTCGCATGCCGGGGGCCGGCGGTCTGACGGGAGCCGGCGGTCTTACCGGTGATGCTGGGTTAGCGCCGGGCGCACCGGGTAGCGGGGCCGGATAGGCAGTCACGCTAGAGGAGCGATGCACGGTGGCAACGACCAAGCAGACGAAGGCCGCGAAGGCGAACGTCAAGAAGGCGCAGAAGGCGGCGACCAGCAAGAAGACGATCGCGAGCTTGCCCGCGAAGACCAAGACCGCGCTCGGGAAGCAGGGCGCCGCGGTCGCGCGAGCGCAAGCGCACCGGCGGCACGACGCCCAAGACGAAGGCCGAGCTGTACGAGATCGCCAAGAAGCGCGATCTGCCCGGCCGGTCCAAGATGGGCCGGGACGAGCTGGCCAAGAAGCTCGGCCTGAAGTACCTGTGCGGCCAGCCGCGCCGCCTTTCCCGGAGCCACACGGCCACTGGGCGTGATTGTTGCGGCCAGAGCGGCCATAATCACGCCCAGTCGGAGCGCCCCGGGACTGCAGGAGGATCGCGAATGCCGTTGCTCGCCGGCACCTCGGGCTGGCAGTACCGCGACTGGCGGGACGCGTTCTACCCGGCTGACGTGCCGCTGTCGCGCTGGCTGGACCATTACGCGACGACCTTCCCGACAGTCGAGAACAACGGCACCTTCTACCGGCTCGCGAAGCCGGAGACCTTCGCCGGCTGGCGCGCCCGCACCCCGGACGGGTTCCTGATGGCGGTCAAGGCCAGCCGGTACCTGACCCACATCCGCCGGCTGCGCGATCCCGCCGAGCCGGTCGGCCGGCTGCTGACCGCCGGCGGCTGGTCTCGGCGACCGGCTCGGCCCGGTGCTGCTCCAGCTGCCGCCGACCATGCAGGCGGACCCCGGCGCCCTGGACCAGTGCCTGGGGGAGTTCCGGGATCGCGGCGGCGGCGACCGCCGGGCCTGCGCGACCGCGCGCTGCGGGTGTGCGTCGAGTTCCGGCATGAGTCCTGGTGGACGCCGGACGTCCGGCAACTGCTCGACGCGGCACAACGCGGCGCTGTGCTGGGCGGATCGCCGCGGCCGGCCGCTCGGCGCCGCTCTGGCGGACCGCCGACTGGGGCTACCTGCGGCTGCACGAGGGAGGCGCGTCGCCCGTGGCCGCGGTACGGCCGCCAGGCGCTGGCGACGTGGCTGAGCCGGATCCGCGGACACCTGGCCGCCGAGCGCGGACGTGTTCGCCTACTTCAACAACGACCAGCACGCCGCGGCCCCGGCCGACGCGCTGGCGCTCGCCAGCCTGGCTCGCGAGCAGAGCCGGTAGCGCCCGCTGCCGCGGATCGCGGCGCGTTCACCGGCCGCGCGACCGCAGCCCGCTCGACCCGGGCGGAGGGCGCGGCGGCAGCTCGGGTCCGGGATCTGGCCGCGGCGAGCGCGGCGAGCGAACGGCCGCCGGCCCGGCCACATCCCGACCCGGCCGAACAGCGCCACCAGCGCGGGCACCAGCAGCGACCGGCGCTACCACGGTGTCGATCACGATGCCCGCCGCCATCGCGACCGCGACCTCACGGAACTGCTGCAGCGGGATCATCGCCAGCAGCGCGAAGCTGGACGGCGAGCGTGATGCCCGCGACGGTGATCGCGCGCGACGCCTGCGAGGCGGCCACTGCGATCGCGTCCCGCAGCGGGCGGCGCCTGGCTTCCTCCCAGATCCGGCCCACCACGAACACGTTGTAGTCGGCCCCCAGCGAGACCAGCAGCACGCCGACGGTGAACGGCACGTAGTACACCAGGCCGTCGGCGCCGAGCTGGTGCTGGAACACCCAGACCGTGACGCCGAGCGTGGCGAACAGCGCCAGGATGCTGGCCGCCAGCAGGTAGAGCGGCGCGATCAGCGCGCTCAGGAACAGGACCAGCAGCACCAGGGTGACGATCAGCATGATCGGGGCGAACGACGCGATTGAGGCCGTGGTCGAGCTGATCGCCTCGCCCGCGGCCGCGGTCTCGCCGCCGACCTCGATCCGCACCCCGGTCAGGCCGGCCGTGCGGGTCAGGCCGGCAGCCGCCGCTGCAACGCCTGGATCTGCTGCACCGCGGTGGGGCCGAGCGGATCGGTGCGCAGAATGACGCCGTACCGGGCCGCGTTCCCCGACTTGGCCAGCATCGGGTTCGGCAGGCCGGCCTGGGCCGCTGCACCGGCGTAGCCGCCGAGCAGCGACGGGCACGGTGGCCGGGCCGATGACGCCCGCGACACCGGGCTGGCGCGTCAGGGAGCGCTGCAGCCGGTCCAGCGCGCTGGTCTGGCCGGCCGCGCCGTGCCCGAGAACGAGGACCTCGGTCGGCGACAGGATCCCGGCGGCGAATCCCTGTCCCGCGGCGGCCTGCGCCCGCGCTTCCTGCGTGCTGCCGGGCAGCGCGCTGATCAGCGGCGCGCCGAGCCGCAGGCTGGTCGCCTTCCAGCCGACGCCGAGCATCGCCAGCACGCAGGCGGCCGCGATGATCAGGGCGACCGGCTTGGCGGTGCCGAGCCGCGCGATCCGCTCGCGGAAGTGCCACGGCGACGGGAGCTCGGCGGGCGGCTGGTCGGCCCGGATCGCCTCGCGGCGCGCGGCGCGCGCCGCTCGCCTGGACTTGCGGTACCAGCCGGGGCCGGGCCAGAACAGCAAGTTCCCGAAGATCGCGATCAGGGCGGGCGCGAGCGTCAGCGACACCAGCATCGCGATCACGACGGTGTCGCGAGGGCCGGCCCGAGCGCGCGGATGAGCTCGCAGCTTCGCCAGCGCCGAGCGAGCCGGTCGCGGCGGCCACCAGGACACCCGCGCACGAGGATGATCGGCGCGTACTCGGCGGTGGTCAGCCGCGCTGCCTGCAGCTTCGGCAGGCCCTCGGCCAGCCGGTTGCGCATGCCGGACATGAAGAACACCGAGTAGTCGGTCGTCACGCCGAGCAGCAGGACGATCAGCACCGGCTCGACGTCCGGCGGCAGCGGCACGTGCATGTGCTGGGTGACCCAGGCGACAACCCGGATCGACCAGCAGGTACGAGGTGGCCGCGCACAGCAGCGTGGCGACCGGCGCGCCGAGCGACAGGAAGAAGAAGCGCGACGATCAGCCAGATCGCCGCCACCGTGGCGAACTCGACCCAGGGCAGCCGCTGCGCGATGATGACGCCCTGCTGATAGGTGGCCGGCACCACCCCGGTCACGCCGACCAGGTGCGCGGCCTTCCCGGAGCGTACCTCCGGCGTACAGCTCGCGCCCGCGTCGTCTGGGCAGCGAACGACGTGCCGGGCCGGAAATACAGGAACGTCACGATCGTGGTCGACCGCTCCCGTGATCCGGGGAACTGGGCGCCCGTGCTGGGAACCACCGTGTTCGGGATGGGCACGGCGCCGACCAGTCCCGCGATAGGCGCGCCGCGCGCGCTGGCCGGTGTCGACAGGGCGGCCGCGTCACGGACGGCCGCGACCTGGACGTCGAGGACAGGCCGCGGGCGCGCGCTGGACGATCGCGACCTGCGCGTCCAGCGGCTCGCCGAACGTCCTGGTGGCGGTCGCCTCGGCCTGCAGGGCCGGCGCGTTCGGCGGGACGAGGCTGGCGACGCCGCCCGCCGGCGCCAGCGCCGGCAGATAGCGGACCGCCCGCGCGACGGCCGCGATCCAGCGCCAGCACGATCAGGTACCGCAGCGCGACTGACGAGCGCTGCGTATCGCCCTGGCTAGCGGCCCGCGGCGGCCGCGGCGCGCGTCGTGGCGACATGACAGGCACCCACGACGTACCGCGAATCGCGGTCGCCGAACCGGAACGGGGCGGCAGCCAAGACAGCGGGGTCCCGCCGGCGCTCTGCGCACCAGCGGGACCCCGCAGCTGACTTATCCGATCCCGTCGTCCGGACGACCCGGCGCCTACCTGTTGTAGGCGCCGAAGTCGTACTCCTCCAGCGGGATGGCCTGGCCGGACACCTGCCCGAACGAGTAGTCGGCCGGGCTGTCGTAGGAGGTCGGCGGGTAGACCGCCGCCTTGGCCTCCTCGGTGGGCTCGACCCGCAGGCCCCGGTAGCGCTGCATGCCGGTACCAGCCGGGATCAGCTTGCCGATGATCACGTTCTCCTTGAGGCCGACCAGCGAGTCCGACCGGGCGTGGATCGCCGCGTCGGTGAGCACCCTGGTGGTCTCCTGGAAGGAGGCCGCCGACAGCCACGACTCGGTGGCCAGCGACGCCTTCGTGATGCCCATGAGCACCGGACGGCCAGCCGCCGAGGTGCCGCCCGCCTCGACGACAGCACGGTTGACCTCCTCGAACTTCGGCCGCTCGACCAGCTCGCCGGGCAGCAGGTCGGTGTCGCCGGACTCGAGCACGTTCACCCGCTTGAGCATCTGCCGGATGATGATCTCGATGTGCTTGTCGTGGATCGACACGCCCTGCGACCGGTAGACCTCCTGCACCTCGTGCACCAGGTGCAGCTGCACCTCGCGCGAGCCGAGGATGCGCAGCACCTCGTGCGGGTTCACCGCGCCGGCGATGAGCTGCTGGCCGACCTTGACGCGGTCGCCGTCCGCCACCAGCAGCCGGGCCCGCATGGAGACCTGGTAGGCGATCTCGTCCGAGCCGTCGTCCGGCGTGACGATGATCTTGCGGGTCTTGTCCTGCTCGTCGATCCGGACCTTGCCGTCGACCTCGCTGATCGGCGCCAGGCCCTTGGGGATGCGCGCCTCGAACAGCTCCTGGATACGCGGCAGGCCGTGGGTGATGTCCAGGCCCGCCACACCGCCGGTGTGGAAGGTACGCATCGTCAGCTGGGTGCCGGGCTCGCCGATGGACTGCGCCGCGATGATGCCGACAGCCTCGCCCACGTCCACCCGCTTGCCGGTGGCCAGCGAGCGGCCGTAGCACTTGGCGCAGACGCCGACCTTGGCCTGGCAGACCAGCACCGAGTGGGTGCGCACGGACTCCACGCCGGCGTTCACCAGCGTGTCGATCATCGACTCGGTGATGTCGGCGTCGGCGGGCGCCAGCACCGTGCCGTCGGGGCCGGTCACATCCTCGGACAGGGTGCGGCCGGTGCCGGTGTTCTCGATGTTCGGCAGCTTGACGACGCACGCCGGAGGAGTCCTTCGTCGCGATCCGCATCGGCAGCGACCGGTCGGTGCCGCAGTCCTCCTCGCGCACGATGACGTCCTGCGCGACGTCCACCAGACGCCGGGTCAGGTAACCCGAGTCGGCGGTGCGCAGCGCGGTGTCGGCCAGGCCCTTGCGGGCACCGTGCGTGGAGATGAAGTACTCCAGCACGGACAGGCCCTCGCGGAAGCTGGACTTGATCGGCCGCGGGATGGTCTCGCCCTTCGGGTTCGACACCAGGCCTCGCATACCCGCGATCTGCCTGATCTGCATCAGGTTTCCGCGGGCACCGGAGTTGACCATCATCCAGACCGGGTTGGTCTCGGGGAAGGCCTTCTCCATGTCCTGCGCCACGTCGGCGGTCGCGTGCGTCCAGATCTCGATGAGCTCCTGACGCCGCTCGTCGTCGGTGATCAGGCCGCGCTCGTACTCGCGCTGCACCTTGTCCGCGCGCTTCTCGTAGGTGTCCAGGATCTCCCGCTTGTTCGGCGGAGCCGCCACGTCCTCGATCGAGATCGTGACGCCGGACCTGGTCGCCCAGTGGAAGCCGGCGTCCTTCAGCGCGTCCAGCGCCGCCGCCACCTCGACCTTGGGGTAGGTCTCGGCCAGCTCGTTCACGATCGCGGACAGCTGCTTCTTGCCGACCTCGAAGTTGACGAACGGGTAGTCCGACGGCAGCGTCTCGTTCAGCAGGCAGCGGCCGAGCGTGGTCTCCAGCCGCAGCGGCTGACCCTGCTCCCAGCCCTCGGGCGTCACGTAGCCGCGCGGCGGGCGTGACGTCCGCCAGCCTGATCTGGATCTTCGCCTGCAGGTCGAGCTCGTCCCGGTCGTAGGCCATGAGCGCCTCGGCCAGGCTGCCGAAGACCCGGCCCTCGCCGGGCGCGCCTTCCTTCTCCCTGGTCAGCCAGTAGATGCCGATCACCATGTCCTGGGTCGGCATGGTGACCGGCTTGCCGTCGGCCGGCTTCAGGATGTTGTTGGTCGACAGCATCAGGATCCGGGCCTCGGCCTGCGCCTCGGCGGACAGCGGCACGTGCACGGCCATCTGGTCACCGTCGAAGTCCGCGTTGAACGCGGTGCAGACGAGCGGGTGGATCTGGATGGCCTTGCCCTCGACCAGCTGCGGCTCGAACGCCTGGATGCCGAGCCGGTGCAGCGTCGGCGCGCGGTTCAGCAGCACCGGGTGCTCGGTGATGACCTCCTCGAGCACGTCCCAGACGACCGGCTTGGCGCGCTCCACCATCCGCTTGGCGGACTTGATGTTCTGCGCGTGGTTGAGGTCGACCAGCCGCTTCATCACGAACGGCTTGAACAGCTCGACCGCCATCTCCTTGGGCAGGCCGCACTGGTGCAGCTTGAGCTGCGGGCCGACGACGATGACCGAACGGCCGGAGTAGTCGACGCGCTTGCCGAGCAGGTTCTGGCGGAACCGGCCCTGCTTGCCCTTGAGCATGTCGGACAGCGACTTCAGCGGCCGGTTGCCCGGACCGGTGACCGGACGGCCGCGGCGGCCGTTGTCGAACAGCGAGTCGACGGCCTCCTGCAGCATCCGCTTCTCGTTGTTCACGATGATCTCGGGCGCGCCGAGGTCGAGCAGCCGCTTCAGCCGGTTGTTCCGGTTGATGACCCGGCGGTACAGGTCGTTCAGGTCGGAGGTGGCGAACCGGCCACCGTCGAGCTGCACCATCGGGCGCAGGTCCGGCGGGATCACCGGGATGCAGTCGAGCACCATGCCGAGCGGGCTGTTGGAGGTGTTCAGGAACGCCGACACGACCTTGAGCCGCTTGAGCGCCCTGGCCTTGCGCTGGCCCTTGCCGGTGCGGATGATCTCGCGCAGGTTCTCGGCCTCGGCCTCGAGGTCGAAGCTGCCGACCCGCTCCTGGATCGCCTGCGCGCCCATGCCGCCGCGGAAGTAGCGGCCGAACCGGTCGCGCATCTCGCGGTAGAGCAGCTCGTCGCCCTCGAGGTCCTGGACCTTGAGGTTGCGGAACCGGCTCCAGACCTCCTCGATCCGGTCGATCTCGCGCTGGGCGCGGTCGCGGATCTGCTTGCACTCGCGGTCGGAGCTCTCGCTGACCTTGCGGCGCGCGTCGCCCTTGGCGCCCTCGGCCTCGAGCTCGGCCAGGTCCTTCTCCAGCTTGGCCTGGCGGGCCTCGATGTCGGCGTCCCGGCGCTGCTCGAGCTGGCCCTTCTCGACCGTGATCTTGGCCTCGAGGCTGGGCAGGTCGCGGCGCGCGCGCCTCGTCGTCCACGTACGTGATCATGTACGCGGCGAAGTAGATGACCTTCTCCAGGTCCTTCGGCGCCAGGTCGAGCAGGTAGCCCAGCCGGCTGGGCACGCCCTTGAAGTACCAGATGTGGGTGACCGGCGCGGCCAGCTCGATGTGGCCCATCCGCTCGCGGCGCACCTTGGCCCGGGTGACCTCGACGCCGCAGCGCTCGCAGATGATGCCCTTGAAGCGGACCCGCTTGTACTTACCGCAGTAGCACTCCCAGTCCCTGGTCGGACCGAAGATCTTCTCGCAGAAGAGCCCGTCCTTTTCCGGCTTCAGGGTCCGGTAGTTGATCGTTTCCGGCTTCTTGACCTCGCCGTGCGACCACGTCCGGATGTCGTCCGCCGTGGCCAGGCCGATCCGCAGGTCGTCGAAGAAGTTGACGTCTAGCACGTTGTATATCCCCTGGGGTTGTTCGTCGGATCAGACCTCTTCGACGCTGCTCGGCTCACGCCGGGACAGGTCGATGCCGAGCTCCTCCGCGGCGCGGAAGACGTCCTCGTCGGTGTCGCGCATCTCGATCGCCGCGCCGTCGCTGGAGAGGACCTCCACGTTCAGGCAGAGCGACTGCATCTCCTTGATCAGCACCTTGAAGGACTCAGGGATGCCGGGCTCGGGGATGTTCTCGCCCTTGACGATGGCCTCGTAGACCTTGACGCGGCCGAGGATGTCGTCGGACTTGATGGTCAGCAGCTCCTGCAGCGCGTAGGCGGCGCCGTAGGCCTCCAGCGCCCAGACCTCCATCTCACCGAAGCGCTGGCCGCCGAACTGGGCCTTACCGCCGAGCGGCTGCTGGGTGATCATCGAGTACGGGCCGGTCGACCTGGCGTGGATCTTGTCGTCCACCAGGTGCAGCAGCTTGAGGATGTAGATGTAGCCGACGGAGATCGGGTCCTTGAACGGCTCGCCGGTCCGGCCGTCGAACAGCAGGGCCTTGCCGGTGCGCGCCGACCAGCCGGTCGCCGTCCCGGTTCGGCAGCGCGCTGGAGAGCAGGCCGGTGATCTCCTCCTCCTGGGCGCCGTCGAAGACCGGCGTCGCGACCTTGCTGCCGGGCGCGGCCGCGTCGGCGCCGATCGCCTTGAGCCGCTTCTTCCAGTCCTCGTCCTCGCCGTCGACCTCCCAGCCGGTAGCTGGCGACCCAGCCGAGGTGGGTCTCGAGCACCTGGCCGACGTTCATCCGGCCGGGCACGCCGAGCGGGTTGAGCACGATGTCGACCGGGGTCCCGTCCGTCGAGGAACGGCATGTCCTCGACCGGCAGGATCTTGGCGATGACGCCCTTGTTGCCGTGCCGGCCGGCCAGCTTGTCGCCGTCGGTGATCTTGCGCTTGGCGGCCACGTAGACGCGGACCAGCTCGTTCACGCCGGGCGGCAGCTCGTCGCCGTTGTCCCTGGTGAAGACCCGGACGCCGATGACCTTGCCGGACTCGCCGTGCGGCACCTTCAGCGAGGTGTCGCGGACCTCGCGGGCCTTCTCGCCGAAGATCGCGCGCAGCAGCCGCTCCTCCGGGGTCAGCTCGGTCTCGCCCTTGGGGGTGACCTTGCCGACCAGGATGTCGCCGGTGACGACCTCGGCGCCGATGCGGATGATGCCGCGGTCGTCGAGGTCGGCCAGCACCTCGTCGGAGACGTTCGGGATGTCCCGGGTGATCTCCTCCGGGCCGAGCTTGGTGTCGCGGGCGTCGACCTCGTGCTCCTCGATGTGGATCGAGGAGAGCACGTCGTCCTGCACCAGGCGCTGGCTCAGGATGATCGCGTCCTCGTAGTTGTGGCCCTCCCACGGCATGAAGGCGACCAGCAGGTTGCGGCCGAGCGCCATCTCGCCGTTGTCGGTGCACGGGCCGTCGGCGATGACCTGGCCGACCTCGACCCGCTGGCCCTCGGTCACGATCGGCTTCTGGTTGAAGCAGGTGCCCTGGTTGGACCGGCGGAACTTGGCCACCAGGTAGTCGGTCCTGGTGCCGTCGTCGTTGGCCACGGTGACGTAGTCGGCGCAGACCTGCTCGACCACGCCGGCCTTCTCGGCCACGATCACGTCACCGGCGTCGACCGCGGCGCGGTACTCCATGCCGGTGCCCACCAGCGGCGCCTCGCTGCGCAGCAGCGGCACGGACTGGCGCTGCATGTTCGAGCCCATCAGCGCCCGGTTGGCGTCGTCGTGCTCGAGGAACGGGATCATCGCGGTGGCGACCGACACCATCTGGCGCGGCGAGACGTCCATGTAGTCGACCTCGTCCGGCTGGATGTAGTCGACCTCGCCGCCCTTGCGGCGGACCAGGACGCGGTCTTCGGCGAAGGTGCCGTCGTCGTCGATCGGCGCGTTCGCCTGGGCGATGACGTGCCGGTCCTCCTCGTCGGCGGTCAGGTAGTCGATCTGGTCGGTGACCTTGCCGGCCTTGACCTTGCGGTACGGCGTCTCGACGAAGCCGAACGCGTTGACCCGGCCGTAGGAGGACAGCGAGCCGATCAGGCCGATGTTCGGGCCTTCCGGCGTCTCGATCGGGCACATCCGGCCGTAGTGGCTGGGGTGCACGTCGCGGACCTCGAAGCCGGCCCGCTCACGGGACAGACCGCCGGGGCCGAGCGCCGACAGCCGGCGCTTGTGGGTCAGGCCGGCCAGCGGGTTGGTCTGGTCCATGAACTGGGACAGCTGGCTGGTGCCGAAGAACTCCTTGATGGAGGCGACGACCGGGCCGGATGTTGATCAGGGTCTGCGGCGTGATCGCCTCGACGTCCTGGGTGGTCATCCGCTCGCGGACGACGCGCTCCATCCGGGCCAGGCCGAGCCGGACCTGGTTCTGGATCAGCTCGCCGACGGTGCGCAGGCGACGGTTGCCGAAGTGGTCGATGTCGTCGGTCTCGACCGGGATCATCTCGGCGCCGGACTTCATCTCCTCCTCGCCGACGTGCAGCCGGACGAGGTACTCGATGGTGGCGACGATGTCGTCCTCGGTCAGCGTGCCCTGGCTGATCGGCTGCGACCAGGCCGAGCTTCTTGTTGACCTTGTAGCGGCCGACCTTGGCCAGGTCGTAGCGCTTGGGGTTGAAGTAGAGGTTCTCCAGCAGGGTCTGCGCGGACTCCCGGGTCGGCGGCTCGCCCGGCCGCAGCTTGCGGTAGATGTCGAGCAGCGCGTCGTCCTGGCCGGTGGTGTGGTCCTTCTCCAGGGTGGCGCGCATCGACTCGAACTCGCCGAACCGCTCGAGGATCTTCGCCTCGTCCCAGCCGAGGGCCTTGAGCAGGACGGTGACGCTCTGCTTGCGCTTGCGGTCGATGCGGACGCCGACGATGTCGCGCTTGTCGATCTCGAACTCGAGCCAGGCGCCGCGGGACGGGATCACCTTGCAGCTGTAGATGTCCTTGTCGGAGGTCTTGTCGACCTGCCGGTCGAAGTAGACGCCGGGCGAGCGGACCAGCTGGGAGACCACGACACGCTCGGTGCCGTTGATGATGAAGGTGCCCTTCGCGGTCATGAGCGGGAAGTCGCCCATGAAGACGGTCTGGCTCTTGATCTCGCCGGTGGAGTTGTTGATGAACTCGGCGGTGACGAACATCGGCGCGGAGTAGGTCATGTCCTTGTCCTTGCACTCCTCGGCGGAGTACTTGGGCGGCTCGAACCGGTGATCGCGGAACGACAGGGACATGGTCCCGGTGAAGTCCTCGATCGGGCTGATCTCCTCGAAGATCTCCTCGAGGCCGGACTGCTCCGGGAGATTCTATGGCCTGCCTGCTTCTCCGCCTCGATCCGGGCGCGCCAGCGCTCGTTGCCGAGCAGCCAGTCGAACGACTCGGTTTGCAGGGCGAGGAGGCTGGGAACCTCTAGCGGCTCGTTGATACGAGCGAAGGAAACACGACGGGGACCAAGGGCGGTAGCTGAGGCGCTGCGCGAGGCTGCCAACAGGGGTCCTTCCGAGCTTGTGGCGGACGGTGCACCGCGCGCACGCGAAACGCCCTGCGGCTACGCCGCTAGGGGGTATGTGGGAGCCGAGGACGAGTTGGTGCAGCGCAAATTGGCAGTGTAGTCGAAGGACACACCGCTGGTCAACTGTACGTCTTTATTAGGTTCACGGTTGCACAGGAGCATCGCTCCTGGAGAGCGAAACGTCAAGCCCTGGAGGGCTTGTGTCGCTACTCGCAGCTACGTGACGAACGTCACAGGCTATCTGGAGTTTGAACCTCAGGAGAGGCGGGTAGGGCCGCTTGAACGCCGGTTTCCCGTCTCGTACAGCATACCGGCCCGGCGGCCCGCGTGCCTCCCCGGCTCCGTGAAGTGGTCCGGCGCGCGCTGGACGCCGCCGATTCTCCGGCCAGCATCGACCTTTCGCTCGTCCGGTGACCTCAGCCGATAGGTATCGACTGGTTTGCGGTCACCGCAGCAGCGAAAGGTCCGTCGCGGCGCGCCGGCGAGATACAAGGGTCCCCGCCAGGAGACGCAGGGCCCGCCCCGCCGGGATCGGCGGGGCGGGCCCTTGTGCGCGCGTACTGCGGACTTACTTGACGGTGACGGTGGCGCCGGCGCCCTCCAGGGCGGCCTTGGCCTTGTCCGCGGTCTCCTTGTTGACCCGCTCAAGCAGCGGCTTGGGCGCGCCGTCGACGAGGTCCTTGGCCTCCTTGAGCCCGAGGCTCGTGAGGGTGCGGACCTCCTTGATGACCTGGATCTTCTTGTCGCCGGCGGCCTCGAGGATGACGTCGAACTCGTCCTTCTCCTCGACCTCCTCGGCGCGGCGGCGGCGCCGCCGGCCGCGGCCAGCGGCCGCGACGGCGACCGGCGCGGCGGCCTTGACGTCGAAGGTGTCCTCGAACTGCTTCACGAACTCGGAGAGCTCGATCAGCGTCATCTCCTTGAACGCGTCGAGCAGGTCGTCAGTGCTGAGCTTTGCCATGGTGGTGGTTCCTCTTTCGTTTCATTCCGTATGTCGCCGATGACTGCTCTCAGCCACCTGCGGGATCTGGTCAGGTCACCCGTGATGACTGGTTAGCTCTCCGAGCTGTCAGCGGCCGCATCCGGAGCGGCTGCGGCCTCTGGGGCCTCAGCCTCCGGCGGCTGCGGCCTCCGGCGCTGCGGCCTCCGGGGCAGCCTCAGCCGCCGCTTCGGCCGGCTCGGTGTCCTGGCTAGCCGCCGCCTCAGGGGCGTCGGCCGCTCGCTTCTGCTCTAGCGCGCCGAGCAGGCGGGCCATCTGCTGCGGCAGCGCCGCGAACGTGCCAGCCGCACCGGCCAGCGATGCCTTCATGGCACCGGCCAGCTTGGCCAGCAGCACCTCGCGCGGCTCCAGATCGGCGAGCTTGGTGATCTCGCCGGGCTTGAGCGCCTTGCCGTCCAGCACGCCGCCCTTGATCACCAGCAGCGGGTACGTCTTGGCGAAGTCGCGCAGTCCCTTGGCCGCCTCGACCACGTCGCCGGTCACGAACGCGATGGCCGACGGGCCAGTCAGCAGATCGGTCAGCTCCGAGGTCACGCCGGCCTCGTCCGCGGCGATCTTGGTCAGCGTGTTCTTGACGACCGAGAACGACGCGTTGTCGCCCAGCGACCTGCGCAGCTCGCCGAGCTGCGCGACCGTCAGGCCGCGGTACTCGGTGAGGACCGCGCCGGACGAGCTCTGGAACCGCTCGGTCAGCTCGGCGACCGCGGTCACCTTGTCCGCCCTCGCCATGGGCCTCCCTTCGTGTTCCGGGGCTCCCGCGGGGCGGGACCCGGACTATGTCCTGAGTCGGCCGGCCCGTGAAATACGAACGCCCCGGCGCAGGCGCACGGGGCGTGGTCAGGGGCGAAGTGCGGACACCGCGCGCCTGAGTTAGCTCTCAGCTCACCTGCGTGGGCCGCTCGCTCTCGCGAGCCTTCGGTCGCCGCGCGAAGCGCGCAGCCACAGCCGACGGTCTTTGGCAGCGCTCAAGCGTACGCGGCCAGCCCGCGCACAGCCAAATCGGCGCCCGGCCCATTGCCGCAGCCAGCGAAGGTCCGGCGAACAGCAAAAGGCCCGGCGGGCCGCCAGCTGGCGGCCCGCCGGGCCAGGTTCGCGAGCCGTTCCTCAGCCGACGGGCTGGTCCTCGGGCACCCCGGTCAGGCCCTTGGTGATGCCGGGGTCGATCTGGATGCCGGGACCCATCGTGGTCGTGATCGCGACCTTCCTGAGGTAGCGGCCCTTGGCGGCCGACGGCTTGAGCCTGATCACTTCTTCCAGCGCCGCCGCGTAGTTCTCGACCAGCGACCGGTCCGGGAACGAGGCCTTGCCGATGATCAGGTGCAGGTTGCTGTGCTTGTCGACGCGGAACTCGATCTTGCCGCCCTTGATGTCGGTGACGGCCTTGCCCACGTCCATGGTCACGGTGCCGGTCTTCGGGTTCGGCATCAGGCTGCGCGGGCCGAGGACCCGGCCGAGCCGCCCGACCTTGCCCATCAGGTCCGGGGTCGCGACCACCGCGTCGAAGTCCAGGAAACCGCCCTGGACGCGCTCGATCAGCTCATCCGAGCCGACGTAGTCGGCGCCCGCGGCGCGGGCCTCCTCGGCCCGGTCGCCAGTGGCGAACACCAGGACCCGCGCGGTCTTGCCGGTGCCGTGCGGGAGGTTCACGGTGCCGCGCACCATCTGGTCGGCCTTGCGCGGGTCGACGCCCAGCCGGAACGCGACCTCGACGGTCGAGTCGAACTTGGTGGTGGCCGTCTCCTTGGCGAGCGCCACCGCCTCGGCCGGGGCGTAGAGCTTGCCGGCCTCGACGTGCTCGTCGGCCTGGCGGTAGGCCTTGCTGCGCTTCATGGCTGTCTCCGTTTCTGCTGGAGGTCGTGGTCTGCGGGCCAGCGCGCGGCCCTGCCACAGCCGCCCCGGCGGGTGCCAGCGCGGCTAGGTCCAGAGGGTCAGCCCTGGACGGTGATGCCCATCGACCGGGCGGTCCCGGCGATGATCTTCTCTGCGGCCTCGATGCTGGTCGCGTTCAGGTCCGGCATCTTGACCTGGGCGATCTCGCGAACCTGCGCCTGGGTCACGGTGCCGACCTTGGACTTGTGCGGCTCGCCGCTGCCCTTCTGCACGCCCGCGGCCTTCTTGATCAGCTCAGGCGCCGGCGGGGTCTTGGTGATGAACGTGAACGAGCGGTCCTCGTAGATGGTGATCTCGACCGGGATGACGTTCCCGCGCTGGGTGTCCGTCGCGGCGTTGTACTGCTTGACGAAGTCCATGATGTTGACGCCGTGCGGGCCGAGCGCCGTGCCCACCGGCGGGGCCGGCGTGGCGGCACCTGCGTTCAGCTGCACCTTGACTACGGCAGCGATCTTCTTCTTCCTCGGAGCCATCGCTGGTCCTTACCTCACTTCGGTTCTGCGGGCGTGATTCGTTGCTTGCTGGCGGGGTGGCTCAGATCTTGCTGACCTGATCGAAGGACAGCTCGACCGGGGTCTCCCGGCCGAAGATCGAGACCAGCACCTTGAGCTTCTGGGTGTCGGGGTTGATCTCGTTCACGGTCGCCGGGAGCGACGCGAACGGCCCGTCCATCACGGTAACGGACTGGCCGACCTCGAAGTCCACCGCGGCCGCCCGCATGGTCTCGGCCTTCTTGGCGGCCTTCTCCTCCGGCACGGGGGCGAGCAGGTTGGCGACCTCGTCGAGGCTGAGCGGCGAGGGCCGGCTGGACAGGCCGACGAAGCCGGTAACGCCAGGGGTGTTCCGGACGGCGGCCCACGACTCGTCGGTCAGGTCCATCCGGACCAGGATGTAGCCGGGCAGCACCTTCTCCTGGACCTGCTGGCGCTTGCCGGACTTGACCTCGATCACCTCGTGGGTCGGCACCTCGATCTGGAAGATGAAGTCCTCCATGTTCAGCGACTGGGTGCGGCTCTCCAGGTTGGTCCGGACGCGGTTCTCGTAGCCGGCGTAGGAGTGCACGACGTACCAGTCACCGGGCAGCGCCCGCAGCTCGGACTTGAACTGCTGGACCGGGTCTACCTCGGCGTCTTCGTCGGCCTCATCGGCCCCGGGCTCAGCCTCGGCGGCCACATCGTCAGCGGCCTCGGCGGCCTCAGTCTCGGCGGCCCCGGCTTCAGCGGCGTCCTCCGTGCCGGGGACGGCGAAGCTGGCCAGCTCGAAATCGGCAGCATTGTCTGCCTCAGCGCTGGCCTCAGCCGCACTCTGCTCTGCCGACGGGTTACCTACCGGCAGTTCGGACTCGGACACGTTTCTCTTTCTCCCTGCGCTATCGCTGCGCTCCTGGCTGAAGCACTGTGTCGGCCAAGCACGAGCTTGCCCTGCGGACCGGCCCCGGCGCAGGCAAAGCCTCTGTGATCATGGTGCCACGCTGCGTGCGCGGCCCACTACCCAGCCGGTCAAACCTCAGCCGAAGAGCGCGAGCACCAGCTTCGTGAAGCCATAGTCCAGGCTCACCACGATGCCCACCATGACCAGGATGAAGATCAGGGCGGACGTCGTGTAGGTGATGAGCTCCTTGCGGGTCGGCCAGACGACCTTGCGCAGCTCGTCCCGCACTTCGGTAACGAACTGGGCAGGGCTGGTCCGCTCCTGCTTCGCCGGGCCATTGGGCTTGGCGGCCCTATCCGGCGCTGGGCCTCGTGTCTGAGTCGCCATGTCCTCACCTGAGCACTGTCTCTGTGCATGAACCCCACTGGCAGCTGGTGCAGCCAGTTGCCCGCGCCACCGCGGGCCGTACTCGCAGGGCAGGAGGGACTCGAACCCCCAACCGCCGGTTTTGGAGACCGGAACTCTAGCCAATTGAGCTACTGCCCTGTGCCGGCCTGTGCGGGCATGCACGGGCCACTGGCGAACCTGCCACCAGATCCAGAAGTGTACGTGGCGCTGGCCGTGCCGTCGAACCGTACGCAGCGGGCGGCCCGCTCCGGCCTCGCGGCCACCAGGCCGGCCCGGTTCGAGCCAGCCGGGGGCCCGGTGATGGAAGGATGGGACTCATGACTGACCGCTTCGGCGGGCATCTCCGCCCGGATCGCCGCGATCGCCGAGTCTGCCACCCTGGCGGTAGACGCGAAGGCCAAGGCACTCAAGGCCGCCGGCCGGCCGGTCATCGGCTTCGGCGCGGGCGAGCCCGACTTCCCGACTCCGGACTACATCGTCGAGGCGGCGCAGCGGGCGTGCGCGGAGCCGCGGTTTCACAAGTACACCCCGGCCGCGGGCCTGCCGGAGCTGCGCGCGGCCGTGGCCGCCAAGACGGCCGCGCGATTCCGGTCTCCAGGTTCAGCGCGAGCCAGGTGCTGATCACCAACGGCGGCAAGCAGGCCGTCTACGAGACGTTCGCCACGTTGCTCGATCCGGGCGACGAGGTCCTGATGCCGACGCCGTACTGGACCACGTACCCGGAGTCGATCGGGCTGGCCGGCGGCGTGCCGGTCGAGGTCATGACCGACGAGACGACCGGGCTACCGGACGTCGGTCGAGCAGCTCGAGGCGCACTGCACCGACCGGACCAAGCTGCTCCTGTTCGTCTCGCCGTCCAACCCGACCGGTGCGGTCTACCCGCCGGACGAGGTCGCCGCGATCGGCCGCTGGGCGGCCAGCCGCGGCCTCTGGGTCGTTACCGACGAGATCTACGAGCACCTCGTCTACGGCGACGCCAGGTTCGCCTCGATGCCGGTGGTAGCGCCCGAGATCGCGGACCGGTGCGTGGTGCTGAACGGGGTCGCCAAGACGTACGCGATGACGGGCTGGCGGGTCGGCTGGATGATCGGCCCGGCCGAGGTGATCAAGGCGGCCGGCAACCTGCAGTCGCACGCGACCTCGAACGTCTGCAACGTCGCCCAGGCCGCCGCGCTGGCGGCGGTGTCCGGCGACCTGTCCGCGGTCGCCACGATGCGGGCCGCGTTCGACCGGCGGCGCCAGCTCATGACCGCGATGCTCAACGAGGTGCCCGGCGTGCTCTGCCCGCTGCCCGGAGGGCGCGTTCTACTGCTATCCGTCGGTGAAGGGGCTGCTCGGCAAGGAGATGGCCGGCCGCCGGCCCGCGACCTCGGGCGAGCTGGCCGAGCTGCTCCTCGACGAGGCGGACGTCGCGGTCGTGCCTGGTGAGGCGTTCGGCACAAACGGCTACTTCCGGCTGTCCTGCGCGCTCGGGGACGCGGACCTGGAAGAAGGCGTCGGGCGGCTCGCGCAAGCTGCTGTCCTCGCCCGGTAGCCGGTCCCGGTCAAGGCCGGTCGCACCCCCGGTACCGGGCTGGCACACTGGCGGGATGCTGTCGACCCGGGCGGGGGGGCTGCCGCGACCCTGCCGAAGGCGCATCTGCACCTGCACTTCACCGGGTCTATGCGGCACGCGACGCTGGTGGACCTGGCCGCCCGGCACCGGCTGCACCTGCCGGAGGCGCTGACCGCCGAGTGGCCGCCGCAGCTGAGCGCCTCCGATGAGCGCGGCTGGTTCCGCTTCCAGCGGCTCTACGACATCGCCAGGTCAGTCGTGCGGACCAAGCCGGACGTGCGGCGGCTGCTGCTGGAGGCGGCCGAGGACGAGCGGGCCGAGGGATCGGGCTGGCTGGAGCTGCAGATCGACCCGTCCGGGTACGCCGGCCGGTTCGGCGGGCTGACGCCGATGCTGGAGCTGGTGCTGGAGTCCGCCGCGGCCGCGCAGGCCGCGACCGGAGTCGGCATCGGGATCATCGTGGCGGCCAACCGCACCAAGCACCCGCTCGAGGCCCGCACGCTCGCGCGGCTCGCGGCCGCCTATGCCGGGAACGGGGTGGTCGGCTTCGGACTCAGCAACGACGAGCGCCGTGGCAATGTCGCGCGACTTCGGGCCGGCGTTCCGGATCGCGGCCAAGGCGGGGCTGCGGGCGGTGCCGCACGGCGGCGAGCTGGCCGGGCCCGCGAGCGTCCGGGCCTGCCTGGACGAGCTGCACGCCGACCGCATCGGACACGGCGTGGCGGCGGCCAGGGATCCGGCCCTGCTGGCCAGGATCGCGGCCGCGCGCGTCACCCTGGAAGTCTGCCCGACCTCAAATGTCGCGCTGGGCGTCGCCGCGGCCGCGGCGGACGTGCCCGTCCGTGCGCTGCTCGCGGCCGGCGCGCAGCTAGCGCTCGGCGCCGACGACCCGCTGTTGTTCGGCCCGCGGCTCACCGCCCAGTACGAGCTGGCCCGGCAGGCGTTCGGGCTGACTGACGCGGACCTCGCGGAGCTGGCCCGGATGTCGGTGCGTGGCTCGGCCGCGCCGCCGGAACTGCAGAAGGAGCTGCTGGCCGGCATCGACGCCTGGCTCGGCGGTTAGCGGCTGCGCGCGTAGGCGACGTTAATCGCGCCCAGGACGATCCAGAGCACGAGCGCCAGGAAGATCTGGCCGCTGCTCGGTCCGCCGCCACTGGCGTCTGAGGATCACTGCGGTGACGCCGATGCCCATGCCCATCGAGCCCAGCGCCAGGATCGCGGTTGGCCAGTTCAGCGCCGTCGCGTGCCCGCTGTCGGCCGGACTGCGGTCCGGCCGGGCCCGCTTGCCGCCCAGATCGCCGATCCGCGCGTCGACCCGCTTGTCGATCTCGGCCCCGATGCGGTCGACCAGGCTCTCCGCCACGGCGCCGTCGAAGTGCGGGCCAAGCTCCTGATGAGCCGCGGCTGCCGCGGCGATGTCGTCCTTGGCAAGCTGGTCCATGCGAAAGAAGATACATCTCGTTTAGCCGGAGCGTCCACGGCCGCGCCATTACACTTCGGGCCGCCGCGGGCCGGTCCGGCCCGGCCGCGCTACAGCTCGGCGCCGACGAGCACCGGCTCGTTCTCCAGCCGGATCGCCGAATGCCGTCCAGCACGCCGTCGCGGACCTCGCGGGCCAGCGCGAGCAGGTCCGCCGTGTTGCCGCCGCGGCTGGTCAGCGCCAGCGTGTGCTTGGTCGAGATGCGCGCGCCGCCGGTCGTCCGAGCCGGGGTAGCCGCGACCGAATCCGGCCTGCTCGATCAGCCAGCCCGCGGGCACCTTGACCAGGTCGTCCGGGGCGGCGAAGTGCGGCACCGTGCCGGTGCCAGCCGCGGCCGGCGATCGCCGCCTCGAGGTCGGTCAGCTGATCTGGCGCGGATCACCGGGTTGGTGAAGAACGAGCCCGCGCTGCGGGTGTCCGGGTCCGCCGGATCCAGCACCATGCCCTTGCCGCGCCGCAGGTGAGCACGGCGGCCCTGGCGTCGGCGAGCGGCACCTGCGTCGCCCTCGCGACGCCGAGCAGCCTAGCCAGCTCGGCGTACCGGACCGGGCTGGACCGGGCGGGCCGGGACCGGGCCGGACAGCGGCAGCGACCGTCAGCCGGAAGGTCACGCCCGAGCACCACGTGCCTGCCGGTGGCCGCGGCCGCGTTCAGCCGGGTCCCGCGGCTGCCGGTCGCGTGCCGCTTGAAGATGCTGGTCCGGTAGCCGAAGCCGCACTCGGCGGCGGGCAGCTCGACCTCGGCGTCCAGCACCCGGTCGTACACCCGGACGGCCACGATCGTGCTGCGCGACCTCCTGGCCGTACGCACCGACGTTCTGGATCGGCGTGGCGCCGGTCAGGCCGGGAATGCCCGACAGGCACTCGACCCCGGCCAGCTCCTCGCCGATGGCCCGCTCGACCAGGTCATCCCAGTTCTCGCCCGCGGCGGCGGTGAGGAGCACGGCCTCGCCGTCGGCCGCGAGGGCTGCACGCCCAGGGTCGCCGACCTGGACGACGACGCCGGGGAATCCCGTCGTCAGCCACGACCAGGTTGCTTCCGCTGCCGAGCACCAGCACCGGCTCGCCCTCGGCGTCCGCCGCGCGGACGGCGGCCACCAGCTCCGCGTCGCTGTCCGCGCGGACGAACCGGCCGCCGGACCGCCGAGGCGCAGCGTCGTGTGTCCGCCAGCAGCGTCTGCTCGGTCACTGTCACCAGGTCTCCCGTTACTCGGCGACCGCCGCGAACGGGCGCGGCGGCGCGGCGGCGTGGCAGCAAGTCAAGCATGCCCGCTGGCGTGACCGGCCCATGACATCGCCGCACCGGATCCGGTGCACCCGGCCATCGCTGTCGGGCCGTCGTTATGGCGACGGCCCGGCAGCGCACGCCTTGCCGGGCCGTCATTATGGCGAGCTGACCTTCGCCGAGGGCGGTGGTCAGACTGACACCGCGAGCGCGTCGAGGTCCTCGGCCTCGGCGGCCTCGCCTCCTGCGTCGGCGAAGGCCGGCAGGCACCGCTCGTACGCCGCCGCGGTCTCTCTGGCGATGCGCTCCCAGCAGTACCGGGACTTGGCGCGGTCCGCGGCGGCGATGCCGTAGCCGCGCAGCAGCGCCGGGGTGGCCAGCAGCCTGCGCAGCCGGCTGAGCAGCATGGCCGGGTGCTGCGGTGCGATCAGCAGGCCGGTGGTGCCGTCGATCACGGCGTCGGCCTGCGCCGCCGACGGCCGACCCGATGACGGGGGTGCCGCACGCCATGGCCTGGATCGCGCCGATCCCGGCGGGCTCGTAACCGGCGGCACTCACGAGCGACGTCAGCGGACCGGAGCAGGGCCGCGAGCTCGGGCGGCGCGAGTTCGCCGGCGAACTTCACCCGGCCCCGGATGCGCAGCTCGGTCGCGAGCTGGGCGAGGTCACGGAACGGGCCGGTGCGCGGCAGGTGCCTGCTGTCGGGCCCGCCCGCGATGACGAGCTCGGCCTGCGGGCAGCTGGGCGGTTACGTGCAGGATCGCGGTCAGACCGTTGGCGTGCTCGGCGTCGGCGAGGGCCACCAGCCGCACGGGCTTGGCCCGCGGCCTGAGTCTGCCCTCCGGGCAGAACGGCTTGTGTCCACGCCGCACGGCACGATCCTGATGGCCGGCCGCGGCACGCCCATCTTGGCCAGGTCGGCGGCCTCGGCCGAGGAGACTCGCCAGCACCGCTGCCGCCTTGCGGCCGATGAGGGTCTCCAGCCGCAGCCTGCTGGCCAGCACGCTGCTGCCCGGCAGCCGGTTCTCGGCCACCGCGAGCGAGCCGAACGACTGCACGACGGGGATGTCCAGCTCGCGGACCGCGCCGAGCGCGGCCAGCCCGGCGACCCAGCCGAATGCGTGCACGACATCGGGCCGGTCCGCGACCCAGCGGCCGATCAGCTCGGCGGCAAGCTCGGGCATGTGCCGGGCCGCCTGCTCGTCGGCCAGCGGCTTGGCCGGGCCGGCGGAGATGAATTCGACCGAGACGCCGCGGCCGAGTATTCCGGTCCGGGCCGTCGTGCCGTCCTTGCGGGCGTAGATGGTGACGCGATGCCCTTGTCCGGCGAGCGCGCGAGCGAGCTGGGCCGGCTGACTGCTCATGTCCGTGGCCGAGGTGAGGGGGTTGCCTGCCACGATGAGGGCGATGCGCATGGGGAGTGCCTCCAGGTAGTCGTCGCTGCAGTCACAGCGCAACCACCAGGGGCCAGGAAATAAATGAAGGCACACCCTCCGTGCTTACGCCATGACGGCGTGAGGGCGTGCCTGCGTCGTAGACATCGCTGACAGCAGCCTACCCGGCGGCGGGCTCGCCGCAAACCAATGCGCTCCCGCGAATTCTTCCGCGGGAGCGCACTCGGTCAGCCGATCCGGCGGTCAGGCGGGCTGCGCGGCGGTGTCGCTGATCCGTTCCCGAGGTACGCGATCGCTTCGGCGAGCAGCCGCGACACGTGCATCTGCGAGATGCCGAGCCGCGCGCCGATCTCGGACTGGGTCATGTTCCCGTAGAAGCGCATGAGCAGCAGCTGCTGCTCCCGGTCCGGCAGCCCGGCCCAGTGCGTCCACACCGCCTGCATGTCGATGACGTGCTCAAGCCCGGATCTTCGGCGCCGAGCAGGTCACCGAGGCTGCCGGTGCCTTCCTCGCTGCGTCAGCGGCGAGTCCAGGGAGGCGGCGTGGAACGCCAGCTCGGCCTGCCGCGCCTCGCGCACGCTGTCCTCGGTGACGCCCAGGTGCGCGGCGATCTCGGCGTCGGAAGGCGCCCGGCCGAGCGTCGATGTCAGATCGGCGCTGGCGTTCCTGATCTCGAGCCGCAGTTCCTGCAGCGACCGCTTGACGTGCACCTGCCACCGCTTGTCCCGGAAGTGCCGCTTGATCTCGCCGCTGACGCATGGCTGCGCGTAGCTGGCGAGGCTGGTACCGACGGCCGGGTCGAAGTTATTGATCGCCTTCAGCAAGCCGACGTAGCCGACCTGCATGAGCTCTTCGTGCGACTCGGTGCTGCCCCGGTACCGGAGCACGCAGGACCGGACCAGCGGCTGGTACCGGGTCACGAGCATCTCGCAGGCAAGGTCGCGGAGCACCGCTTCCGCGCGGCGAGCGTGTGAATCATCGTGAGCAGCTCGGCGTCGCTGAGGTCTTGCATTTCCTCCAGTCCCGGCCCGGGGACTGCTGTCTGACTGCGTCATCACAACTCCCGACAGGCGGGGAGGGGAGCCCGCCTGGCGCCGTTATCCCCGTGGTACCGGCGTCTAAACATGTGAGCTCGATTTACCGCCGCCCGGCTGGGCACCCGGGCGTGATCGAGCGGGACCGCCGAGGCGCATGTGGCTGCCGGGTCACGAGCCGGAGCGGGAGTACTGTCCTACCCGAGGGGGGTCAGGCAATGTCGCGTCCCAGCTTTGTTATCGACTTCCCCATGTGGGGTTATTTACGGCAACTCCGGTGGCCGTGGCTGCGTTTGATGTGATGGTCGGGGCACGCTCGCCGCGGCGGGCGTGACGCTAATCACAAAGGTTTGCTAACGGATGCGAGCAAATTCAGCCCGGGCGGGCGGACGGATGCTAGAGCCGCAGAGCAACGTGCTTTTCGTCCTGCTCATCCTCGGTTTTGCCGGGCTGATGTGCTGGATGGTGCGAACGCACCGCAACGTCGTAAGGTCGTCGCGGCGGTGCTCGCGTTCGCCGTCGCGTGCAGGTCGGGGTGCTGGCGGTCAACCGGTACTTCGACTACTACCCGACCTGGGGCATCGGCGGTCGACGACATCACCAATCCCGGCCCCCCGGTCGCCCAGGTTTCCGATAGCAGCCTGGTGAATAGCTCGTACGGCAAGTCGGTATGCCCACACCAGTCGACCAGCAGCTCGCCAGCCGGCAGGGCTTTACCTTCCGGGTCGCATTGCGCGGACGTCGCAGTCATATCTCCCGGCGTGGCCTTATCTATCTGCCACCGCAGTACTTCCAGTCGGCCTATCGCCATTACCGGTTCCCGGTCATCGAGCTCATCCACGGCCAGCCCGGCGTGCCGCAGGACTGGATCAACGTGGCCGGCGTCACCGCGACGCTCTGGATGAGCTGGTGAACCGCGGCCTGGCCAAGCCCGCGGTGCTCGTGATGCCGGACGCCAACGGCGGCCAGCGCGTCTCGCTGCAGTGCCTGAACGTGCCGCAATGGCCCGGCGGACATGACCTACCTAGGCGCGGACGTGCCGGCGGACGTGCGAGGCGATGCTCGGCGGCCACGTGCAGCCGGCGGGTCCGGCCTGGGGCATCGCCGGCTATTCCGAAGGCGGCTATTGCGCCGCCAACATGGCGCTGCACCTGCGCCGCATCGTACGGCTTCGCCGGGGTGCTGTCCGGCTACTTCACCCCGCAGGCCAACGATCTGCTGGCCGACGGCCAGCCGGTGCGCCCGTTCGCCAGCAGGCGCCAGCACTTCGCCAACTCGCCGGTCGCCGAGGTCCGGGCGCTGCAGCCCGGCGCCGTGATACCGCAGTTCTGGGTCGGGGCGGGCGCGACCGACCGGGCAGACGTGCAGACCGCCGACTACTTCGTCCAGTTGCTGGCGTTCTACCAGGTGGTGCCGCCGGTGGCAGTGGCGCCGGGCGGTCACACGATGGGCGTCTGGCGAGCCGAGCTGCCGGCGATGCTGGAGTGGATGACCACCAAGCTCGCGCAGGCCGCGATCGTGCTGCACGAGCACGCGGTGGCGCTGGCCAAGCACCGAGAACTGCCGTGCCGCAGGCTCGGCGACCGCGCGCAGAAGCCTGATCGCTCGGCGGCCCGGTGACCACCAAGCACGGCCCGCATCCGCTGCACGTGCGGACCCGCCGCTTATCAGCTGCACGCGCCGCGCGGCGCGGCAGCCGGCGTTCACCACTGAGGCCGCGGCCACGCCGGCGTTTAGATCTCGCGCGCCGCAGGTACTTCTCGGCCCGATCCGCGCGGTCATGAGACGGCCGCCCGGATGACCGGAGGAACAGATGCGAATCCTAAGCGTCGTGCTCGTGATCTGGCTGATCATCGGCGTGTTTGCCGGGTTCCAGCGGCACTACTACAACGGTGACGTGAGCTGCGCGAAGGCCGGCACCATCGCCGCGACCGTCGCAGCAGGTCCCCTCAACTACGTCGGGGCCAACCCAAAGGTGCACTGCGCGGTGCCGAAGCCCAGCCAATAGCGGCAGCACCGCAGCCGAGCGAGCTGTGCCGTGGCCGTGTCGGCCACGGCACAGCCAGCCACCTGACAACGGCGCTGCTGTCCGGGGAGATGACAGCTATGCCCGATAGGCATCCCGACATCCAGACCATTACCGACACCAGCGCGGACATCTACGAGGCGATCGCCACGCTTGAGTACTCGGGCCAGCGCGCTAACCAGGCCGCGATCCTCGCGACCACCGGCCTGCCCGGCGACATAGTGGCCGCGGGGCTAGAGACGCTGCTGGCCGAGGGCCTGCTCACCGCCGAAGACGACGGCCGCGGGGAGCGCACCTACGTCTCAGCGCACCGGGGCTGACCCGCGGGGCCAGGCCGTGAATCCAGTCGAACGCGTGATCCGCGGAGCTGATTCGGTCCAACAGCGCTACCGCTGGACCGCGTTCAGCTTCGGAGTGGTGAAGAAATTCGGCGATGACAACGGCGGGGCGCTGGTCAGTAATCTCGTCTACTCAGCGTTCATCTCGGTCTTCCCGCTGCTGCTGATCCTGGTGACGGTGCTCGTCAAGGTTGCGGCCGGCGATCCGAGTCTGCGGGCCAGCGTCATCAGCGGGGCGACCAGAGAGTTTCCCTATATCGGCAGTCAGCTGGCCAGCAACATTCACGGCCTGACGACCGAGAGCACGCCTGGCCTCATCGTCGGATTGGCGCTCCTGGTGTGGGGCGTCACCCGACTGGCCCAGGCCGGCCTGTACACGATGGAACAGGTCTGGAACCTGCCGGGACCGGCCCGGCCCGGGTATGTGCCCAGGCTCATCCGATCGGTCATCTTCCTGGCCGTACTCGCCGTCGGCTTGATCGTCAGCACGGGCCTGGGCGGCCTGGTCACGTACGGCAAGCACTCGCTGATCATCGCCGCGGCGGCCCAGCTGCTGGCGGTCCTGGCCAACGTGGCGCTCTACCTGGCCAGCTTCCGCGTGCTGACGCCGAGCGGGGTGTCCAATCGGCAGCTCCTGCCCGGCGCCATCGCCGGCGGCCTGTTCTGGACCCTGGTGCAGGCGCTCGGCGCCTACCTGGTGCACCACTTCCTGCGCAGCGACTCGGTCTACGGAGTGTTCGCCACTGTCCTCGGCCTGCTCGCCTGGATCTACTTCGGCGTGCAGGCATTCGTGTACGCGGCCGAGGTCAATGTCGTCATTACCCGGCGGCTATGGCCGAGGGCGATCGTGCAGCCGCCGCTCACCGAGGCCGACCGCACCTCGATGGCGCTGCAGGCGCTGCAGAACCAGCGCCGGCCGGAGCAGATCGTGGAGGTGCGGTTCACCGACCGGCCTGCGGGCGCCCGGCCGCCCGCCCGGACCCCGCAATCCGCCGACGACGTGTCTCCGCCCGCGGGCCAGCGGGAATGATCACCGGCAACGCGGGCACCTGAAGCCAGCGGACCGCGGCCAGCGGCAGTCCCGGAGAGGCAGGATCTCGCAGTGCAGCACGATCTCGCGTGGCCAGGCGTCAGCTACCCGCTGGGCGCGACCTACGACGGGGTGGGCACCAACTTCGCGCTCTACTCCGAGGTAGCCGAGCAGGTGGAGTTGTGCCTGCTCGGACGCCGACGGCGCCGAGGAACGGATACCGCTGCGCGAGGTCGACGGCTTCGTCTGGCACTGCTACCTGCACGGCGTCGCGCCCGGCCAGCGCTACGGCTACCGGGTGCACGGCCCGTACGACCCGGCGGCCGGGCCATCGGTGCAATCCGGCCAAGCTGCTGCTCGACCCCTACGCCAAGGCCATCGAGGGGAACGGTGAGCTGGGACCAGGCGGTCTTCGGCTACCAGTTCAAGCGCCCCGGCCGGCCGGACGGCACGGATTCGGCCGGGTACGTCCCGCACAGCGTGGTCGCGAGCCCGTATTTCGACTGGGCGAACGACCGGCCGCCGCGCGTGCCTTATCACGAGAGCGTGATCTACGAGGCGCACGTCGCGGGCCTGACCCGGCTGCACCCCGACGTGCCCGAGGACCAGCGCGGCACCTACGCCGGGCTGGCCCATCCGGCCGTCATCGACTACCTCGTCCGGCTCGGCATCACGGCCGTCGAGCTGATGCCGGTGCACCAGTTCGTTAGCGACGGGTTCCTGACCGACCGCGGCCTGTCGAACTACTGGGGCTACAACACCATCGGGTTTTTCGCGCCGCACAACGCGTATGCCGCGTCTGGCCAGCTCGGCGAGCAGGTCCCCGAGTTCAAGGCGACGGTGCACGCGCTGCACGAGGCGGGCATCGAGGTCATCCTCGACGTCGTCTACAACCACACGGCCGAAGGCAGCCACCTCGGCCCGACGCTGTCATTCCGAGGCATCGACAACGCCGCTTACTACCGGCTCACCGAGCCGGACCGCAGCTACTACGTCGACACCACCGGCACCGGCAACAGCCTCAACGTCCGGCACCCGCACGCCCTTCAGCTGATCATGGATTCGCTGCGGTACTGGGTGCTCGAGATGCACGTCGACGGGTTCCGGTTCGACCTGGCCTCGGCGCTGGCCCGGCAATTCCACGACGTCGACCGGCTGTCGGCATTCTTCGACCTGGTCCAGCAGGACCCGGTGGTGTCCCAGGTGAAGCTCATCGCGGAGCCGTGGGATGTGGGCGACGGCGGATACCAGGTGGGCAACTTCCCGCCGCTGTGGACGGAGTGGAACGGGAAGTACCGCGACTCGGTGCGTGATTTCTGGCGCGGCCAGTCCGCGGCGCTGCCAGAGTTCGCCGCCCGGCTGACCGGGTCTGCCGATCTCTACGATGCTGGCAACCGGCGGCCCATCGCGTCGATCAACCTCGTCACCTGCCACGACGGCTTCACCCTCGCGGATCTGGTCAGCTACGACCACAAGCACAACGAGGCCAACGGCGAGGACAACCGGGACGGGACCGACGACAACCGGTCCTGGAACTGCGGCGCCGAGGGTCCGACCGATGGACCCGGCCATGCTCGCGCTGCGCGCCCGGCAGCAGCGCAACTTCCTCGCGACGCTGCTGCTGTCGCAGGGCGTGCCGATGTTGCTGGCCGGCGATGAGTTCGGCCGCACCCAGCACGGCAACAACAACGCCTACTGCCAGGACAACGAGCTGTCCTGGGTGCGCTGGCCCTTCTCGGAACTCCAGCCCGGCACGCTCGGCTCGGCGGAGGCGGACGGCCCGGCCGCCTCCCTGGCCGCGTTCACCAGGCAACTGCTCCGGTTGCGGGCTGAGCACCCGGCGTTCCGGCGACGGCGCTTTTTCACCGGCCCTTCCGGCCTGGGTTCCGGCGGTCACCTCGGCGACATCGCGTGGCTGCGGCCGGACAGCTCGACTATGGGCGAGGCGGACTGGGACGCGGGCTTCGCCAAGTCGCTGACCGTGTTCCTCAACGGCGACGCCATCAGCGAGCCCGGGTCGCGCGGCGAGCCCATCGTCGATGACTCGTTCTTGCTGATGTTCAACGCCGCCGAGCACGACCTCGAGTTCACGGTCCCGCCGTCGGAATACGGCGAGTACTGGGTGACCGAGCTGGACACCAGTGAGCCGCGGCCCGACACCGATCCGCCGCCGGTCAAGGCGGGCGAGGTGATTTCGCTGCCGCACCGGTCGCTTCGGGTACTGCGTCGTGCCTGACCGCGTCCCGACCGCCACGTACCGGCTGCAGCTGACGCCGGACTTCGGCTTTCGGCAGGCTGCCGCCCAGGCGCGATATCTGGCTGACCTCGGCGTCTCGCACGCCTACCTGTCGCCGATCCTGCAGGCCGGGCCCGGCTCGACGCACGGCTACGATGTCGTCGACCACTCGACGATCTCCGCCGACCTTGGCGGCGAGCAGGAGTTCCGGTCGATGGCCGCCGAGTTCGCCGGCCGCGGCATCGGCATCATCGCGGACGTGGTGCCCAATCACATGGCCGTGCCCGTGCCGGAGTATCTCAACGCTCAGCTCTGGTCGGTGCTACGCCACGGCCCGGAGTCCGCGTTCGCGCATTGGTTCGACATCGACTGGGCCGCCCAGGACGGCAAGATGTTGCTGCCGATCCTGGCCCGGCCGCTGCGCTATTGCCTGGGCGACATCCGGGTGACCCGGCTCGCCGCGTTGCCGGACTCAGTCACCCGGCGCACGCTCTCCCGTCAGGACGACGAGCCGGTCCTGCAGTACCACGGCCACGTACTGCCGCTCCGGCCGGACGCGGCGGGCCTGCCGATCCCGGAGCTGCTGGACGCGCAGCACTACCGGCTGGACTCCTGGCGGGCCGCGGCCGCGGCGCTCAACTGGCGCCGGTTCTTCGACATCAGCTCGCTCATCGCGGTCCGGGTCGAGGACCCTGACGTGTTCGCCGCCACCCACGCGGTCCTGGCCGGGCTGGTGCAGGAGCGAGTGATCCACGGCCTGCGGGTGGATCATCCGGACGGACTGGCGGACCCGCGCGGGTACCTGCGCCAGCTGGCCGCTGCCACGGGCGACTGCTGGATCGTCGCGGAAAAGATCCTGGCCGCGGACGAGGAGCTGCCCGGCCGATTGGCCGTGCGCCGGGACGACCGGCTACGACGCGCTCGCCGCCGTCGGCGCGCTGTTCACCGACCCGGCCGGGATCGAGCCGCTCGGCCGCGAGTACGTGCGGCTCACCGGCGGTCCGGCGGCGTTCGGACCGGTTGCCTGGACCGCGCGTCGCGAGATCGCCGGGCACGAGCTGACGGCGGAAGTCGCCCGGCTGGCCCGGCTGGCCCGCCGGACCAGCGAACCGACATTGCGCCAGGCCGAGGCGCAGCGACCTGCGGTTCGTCCTGGCCGAGCTGCTGGCCGCATTCGAGGTCTACCGGACGTACGTCGTGCCCGGCAGCCCGCCGCCCGGCACCGCCGCCGGGCAGGTCGGGGCAGCCGCCGCGCGCGCCCGCCGGCGCGTGCCCAACCGGCTGCAACCGGTCCTGGACGTGCTCGCGGCGCTGCTGCTCGGGCGGGGCGTTTCGCCGTCCGGGCAGCAGGCCCGTGACCGCCTGATCACTGCGTTCCAGCAGACCTCCGCCGCGGTGCAGGCGAAGGGCGTCGAGGACACGGCCATGTACCGGTGGTCGCGGCTCGTCAGCGCCAACGAGGTCGGCGCCGACCCGGCGCAGCCGGCCGCGGATCCGGCCCGGTTCCACTGCGTATCGCCAGCCGGCTGGCCAGTGACTGGCCGGCCACGATGACGACGCTGTCAACCCACGACACGAAACGGCAGGAGGACGCGCGGGCCCGGCTGGCTGCGCTCTCCGAGTCCCCGGATGCGTGGGTCCGCGAGGTCGCCAGCTGGCACGACCGCGCGCGTGCAGCTGGCCGGACGCAGCTGCCCGATCCCGACACCGAGTACCTGCTCTGGCAGACGCTGGCCGGGACCTGGCCCATCAGCGAGGACCGGCTGACCGGCTACCTGCGCAAGGCCATGCGGGAGGCCAAGACCCGGACCTCGTGGATGGAGCCAGACAGCGGGTACGAATCGGCGGTGCTGGACCTGGCGCGGGCCGTGCTCAGCGACGAGACGCTGACCGGGCGGATCGCGGCGTTCGTGACCTGGATTACACCGGACGCCATCGCCAACTCGCTCGGCGCCAAGCTGGTGCAGCTCACGATGCCCGGCGTGCCCGACGTCTACCAGGGCTGCGAGCTGGCCGCGTTCTCGCTCGTCGATCCCGGACAACCGGCGGCCGGTGGACTTCGCCCGGCGCCGGGTGATGCTGGCGGCGCTGGACGAGACGAGCGAGCAGGACGGGCACGGCCACCCCGGCACCGGGGACTGGTGCGCCGACTGCCCGGGCGGCACCGTGGCCAGGACGAGCCTCGATGCCGGGCAAGCTGCTTGTCTGCTCCCGCGCGGTCCGGCTGCGGCGGGAGCAGCCGGCCTGGTTCGCCGGCGGATACGAACCGATGGCAGCCAGCGGGCCCGCGCCGAGACCACGCCGTCGCGTTCAGCCGCTCCGGCCAGTGCGTCACGGTGGCGACCCGGCTGCCCGCGGGGCTGCGCCGGAAGGGCGGCTGGCAGGACACGACGCTGCGGCTGCCGCGCCGGCCAGTGGCAGGACGTGCTCACTGGCACGGCGCACGCGGGCGGCGAGGTACGCTGGCCGACCTCACCGCGGCGCTGCCAGTCGCGCTGCTGGCCGCGGGGCCGCGAGGCGCGCCCGTGACCCGGTTTCGGGTCTGGGCACCGGCCGCCACCGGCGCCGATCTCGTCCTCGGCGGCGAGCCCTGCCAATGGCCGGTGAACCCGGCGGCTGGTGGTCAGTCAGCGCCCCGGCGGCCGCGGACGCACGCTACGCCTTCCGACTCGACGGCGGCGACGCTGCTCGCCGATCCGCGCTCGGCCCGGCAGCCGGACGGCCCCGCCGGCCCGAGCCAGCGTTACGACCACGTCGGAGTTCCGCTGGACCGACGCCGGCTGGCCGGGCCGGGCGCTGCGCGGCGCCGTCATCTACGAGTTGCACATCGGCACCTTCACCGCCGCGGGCACCTTCGACGCGGCCATCGAGCGGCTCGACTACCTGGTCTCGCTCGGCATCGACTTCGTCGAGCTCATGCCCGTCGCGACGTTCCCCGGCCGGAACGGCTGGGGCTATGACGGCGTCAGCCTGTGGGCCGTGCACGAGCCCTACGGCGGGCCGGACGGGCTGAAGCGATTCGTGGCCGCCTGCCATGAACGCGGCCTCGCAGTGCTGCTGGACGTCGTCTACAACCACGTCGGCATCGGCAACCGGCTCGCCGACTTCGGGCCTTACTTCACCGACCAGCACCTGACCCCGTGGGGACCGGCCGTCAATCTCGATCAGCCGGGCTCGGACGAGGTCCGCGCGTTCGTCGTGGGCAACGCGCTGATGTGGCTGCGCGACTACCACCTGGACGGGCTCCGGCTGGACGCGGTGCACGCCATGGAGGACCACCGGGCGGTGCACCTGCTGGAGGAGTTGGCGACGCGCGTCGGCGGCGCTGGCGGCCGACCTGCACCGGGACCTGGTGCTGATCGCGGAGTCGGATGCCAACGATCCGCGGCTCGTCACCCCGCCCGGCCGCGGCGGGTATGGCCTCACCGCGCAGTGGAGCGACGACTTCCACCATGCGGTGCACGCGGCAGTGACCGGCGAGCGGCAGGGCTACTACTGCGACTTCGGCACGATGGCCGCGCTGGCCAAGACGCTGACCCGAGTGTTCTTCCACGACGGCACCTGGTCGCAGTTCCGCGGCCGATCACACGGCCGGCCGGTGCCCGACGGCATCGGCAGCCGACCGCTTCGTCGGCTTCCTGCAGGACCATGATCAAGTCGGCAACCGGGCGACGGGCGACCGGATCGCGGCCACGACATCACCCGCCATGCTCAAGGTCGCGGCTGGCCTGGTGCTGACCGCGCCGTTCACCCCGATGCTGTTCATGGGCGAGGAGTGGGGCGCACGAACGCCCTGGCAGTACTTCACCGACCATCCCGACCCCGTCCTCGGCCGCGCCGTCGCCGACGGCAGGCGGGCCGAGTTCGCCGCGCACGGCTGGCAGCCAGGCCAGATCCCGGACCCGCAGGATCCGGCGACGTTCGCGCGGTCCAAGCTCGACTGGTCGGAGGCGGCCGGGCCAGCCGCACCGGGAACTGCTCGCCTGGTACCGAGAGCTCATCGCGCTGCGGCACAGCCGTCCTGAACTGAGCGACCCCGACCTCGCTGCCGTGCAGGTCGGTCTACGACGAGTCCGACCGCTGGCTGATCATGCGCCGCGGCGGCTGCGGGTCATCGCCAACCTCAGCGAGCGCACGCAGCGGCTGGCGACGCGGCGCCGCGCAGGGGCTCGTGCTGGCCGCGAGCAAGGGCGGCGTGTCGGTAGGCGGCGGGCACTGCTCGATGCCGCCGGAGTCGCTGACCGTGTTGCTCACCTGAGCGCCGGGACACAATCGGCGACTGCAATTCCGGAAATGCCTGACCGCCCGGCCGCGACGGCAATCGCAGCCGTGTTTGAACTTCCCCCTCGGGGTAGCGGGCAAGCAACTGAACTGCAGGAGGATCTAATGTCCAGCGGAATAACGGCCGTGATCATTGTGGTGGTGATAATCGTCATCGCGGTGATCATTGTCATGGCAATGGCGGCCAGGCGGCGCCGACTGCAGCAGCAGTTCGGCGACGAATATGACCGCACCCTCGCCGAGAAAGACAGCCGGCGAGCAGGCAGAATCCGAACTCACCGAGCGCCAGCGCCGGGTGCGCAAATACGATATCCGGCCGTTGAGCGCGGAGGCCAGGAGCCGCTACCAGGGCGAATGGCAGGCCATCCAGGAGCAGTTCGTCGATTCGCCGCAGACTGCGGTCGCGGAGGCCTACAACCTCGTCACCACTGTGATGCAGGAGCGCGGCTACCCCTCGGCCGACGACGAGCAGGCGGCCGACGACCTGTCGGTCGAGCACGCCAGCACCATCGGCCACTTCCGGTCCGCGCAGGCGATCACGAAGGAAGCGGCGCACGGCAGCGTCGCGACCGAGGATCTGCGCCAGGCCTTCATCCACTACCGGGAGCTGTTCGCCGACTTGCTCGGCGGCGCGCCTGGCGACGGCGACGCTGTGAACGGATACGCCGAAGCCAGCACGGGCAGGCACGCCATGCCGCCGGCCGAGCCGGCTGTTGCCGACGCCACCGAATACCCGGAGCCGACCGTGGCCACCGACCCCGACGGCCAGCCGGTCACCGCCCCGTATATGGAGCCCGACGGCTCCCGCCGTCAGTAAGGAAGGCCTGCGTGATGCACGAGAACGACCAGGAGTACGAAGTCGCCGAGCCCGCCGTGGCTGGCGCCGAGGACACCGACGCCCTGCCGTCGCGGGCTGGACGGTTCTGGCGCAGCCAGCCTGACCGCGTCAGCGCAGCCGATGAGCCGGATGCCGACGACGAGACGGTGGTACGCGACGAGACCGGCCTCGACGACAAGGCGGCGCTGGACAACGAGACCGGGTTGGGCGACGAGACCGGGCTGGAAGATGAGACCGGCGAGACCCGGCGAGCGGACGAGACCGTGTCAGCGGACGAGGCTGTCCCGGCGGACGAGACCGTTTCCGACGACGACGTCGTGGTCGTCGCGGAAGTGATCGAGACCGAGCCGGCCATCCCGGCCGGGGATCGTGCAGGCGAGCCGTTCGCGATGCCGGCGACGGTCGGCGCCACCGCGTCCGGCCCCGATGACACTGCCCGCAACGGGATGTCCGCCCAGACCCCGGTGGCCAGCCAGCCACTGGCCGACGAGACGGCGCAGCGTGCGGCGGCCGGGGAAGGCCCGGCTGCGGCCACGGCCCAGTCCTTCGGCAGCCAGGAGTGGCGCGAGATCCAGGCGACCTTCGTGGACGACCCGCACGGAGCGGTGCAGATGGCGGCCAGCGCCGCCGGCAGCGCCCTGGATGCCCTGGTGGCGGGGCTGCGCGAGCGGCAGTCCAGCCTCGGCACCAGCCGCCCCCAGGACACCGAGCAGCTGCGCGCGGCGCTGCAGGAGTACCGGAAGTTCTGCCAGGCGGTCTCCGAGATCGGCCGGCAGCTGCCGGAGCGGGTAACGGCGAGGAGCTAGCCGACCGCAAGCTAACCGACAGGCCGGGCACAACGTGCCCGGCCTATCGTTTTGCTGTCCGACTACTATCCGCCGCTTTTGCGGCTTACTTGCCCAGCCCGCCGCGGCAGGCGGCCTGAACCATGTGGGAGTGTGCGGCCGTCGCGCTCTCGCCCGCCTGAGTCGTGCACGCGGCCGGGGTCATGCTCGACCCGAAGCCGATGAGCAAGCCGAGAACGGCCAGGATCGCCATGAGCTGCCCGATGAACAGAACTCGCATCAGCGGCCGCCGGGGCCGGGCGGCGGGCCGCATTAGCGGCTGGGCTGCGCCAGGCAGCGCCTGGCGACGCTGCTGCCGCGCCCGCGCCCGCCGCAGCGCTCTGGGCCGCCAGCTGCGCAGCCGGCCAGGAGCGCAGGCCGCGCCGTTCGGACAATTCCTCGCGGGCGGGCCGGGCCTCGCCGCGGGTAAGCCTGGCAAAGATCGCGTACATCGACGCCAGCTTCGGCTCGGCTGCCCGCAGCGCTTCCTCGATCGAATCCAGAACCCGTTGCTGACCTGCTGGCAACCCCATCACACGCTCCCGGCGCCTATCGTCTCGCGACCCATTCCAGCTACCCGCCGGCGGGCGCGCAAACCACTCGGCGCGGCGCTCGTGCACGGTCTAATTCGGGAGTTGCACCAGCTTGAGAAAGAATTTGTTGATCTGCCGGATCACGTCGACGAAATTGTCGAAATCGACGGGCTTGCTGATATAGGCGTTAGCGTGCAGGGCATAACAGCGCATAACATCCTCCTCGGCCTGCGAGGTCGTCAGCACGATCACCGGAATGGCCAGCAGCTCGTCGTCCGACTTCAGGTCGGCGAGCACTTCGAGGCCATTGCGCCTGGGCAGATTGAGGTCCAGCAGTATCAGGCCTGGCTTCGGCACAGCTGAGTACTCGCCGTCCCGGCGCAGGAACTGCATCGCCTGCTCACCGTCACCGACGACGTGCAGCGTGTTGCGGATCTGGTAATGCGCGAACGCTTCCCTGGTCATCAGGACATCGCCGGGATCGTCCTCCACCAGCAGCACATCAGCGAGCGCCAGGCCACCACGGTCGGCCATTTCAGGTGGTCTCCTCGTCCTCGTGAGGTACCGGCAGGGTGAAGCAGAACGTCGCTCCTGCGCTGACCGTGGTTTCCAGCCAGATCCTGCCACCGTAATACTCGACGATCTTCCGGCACATGGCCAGCCCGATCCCGGTGCCCGAGTAGCTGGCCCGGTCATGCAACCGCTGGAAGATAACGAAGATTCTATCCGCATATTCCGGCTCGATGCCGATCCCGTTGTCCGCGACCGTGAACAGCCAGAACTGGTCTTGCCGGCGCGCGGTGACGGTGATCCGCGGCGGCTTGTCGCCGCGGAATTTGATCGCGTTGCTGAGCAGGTTCTGGAACAGCGAGGTAATCAGGGAGAACTCGGCCCGGACTACCGGCAGGTCCGCGGACTCGATCACAGCGCCCGACTCCCTGATCTCCGCGGTCAGGTTGACCCTGGCGGCCGACAAGGCGCTGGCACAGGAGACGTAGGCCGGGTCCCGCTCGACCCGGCCGACTCGGCTGAACGCCAGCAGGTCGTCGATCAGGACCTGCATGCGCTTAGCCCCGTCGACCGCGAACTCGATGTACTGATCGGCCCGCTCATCGAGCTGCCCGACGTACCGGCGCTGCAGCAGCTGACAGAAACTGGCTACCTTCCGCAGTGGCTCCTGCAGGTCGTGCGAGGCGACGTAGGCGAACTGCTCCAACTCGGAGTTCGACCGCTCGAGGTCGTGCGCCCTGGCTTGCAGCGCCGCATTCGCCACCCGGACCGCCGACAGCTCGCTCAGGATCCGCTCCCGCATCCGGTTGACGTCGATGGCCAGGTCGGCCAGCTCGCGCGGCCCGGACGAGCTCACCTCGTGCTCGAAGTCGCCGGCCGCTACCTGTCGCGCTTCGCTCGCTAGCCGCATCAGCGGCCTGGTCGCGGTGGCCCGCAGGCCGAGCGCAATCGCGCCGACAACCAGCAGGAGCGCGACCCCGATGCCGAAGCTGACCGTTTCCAGCGTGCCGGCCGAGCCATTCAGCGATGCCACCGCCTGGTTCCGCAACACGTTCAGCTGGGCGATGAGGTCGTTGAGCGGCACCCGGGTCGCGTCGAACAGCGCCTTTCCGGTGTTCACGTCGGGGCCAGGAACCGGCTTGCCGGCGGCGCGCACCTGTTCGATGGCCGGGACGGCATAGGCCGCGCGCCACTTGTCCATCCGGGCCTGCAGCTGAGCCAGATCGCGCTCGGCCGCCGGCTGACCCGGCGGTCAGCCTGCGCAGCGCCGTGATCTGCGCGCGCTGGTCGGCGTAGCCAGAAAGGTAAGGGCCGAGGAACGACGGCTGTCGCGCCGAGCAGGTAGCCGCGGACGCCGGTTTCCTGGCTGTACCAGGTCGTAGGCCAGCTTCCGGCCGGACCCGGAGGCCGGGTCGACTGATCGTTTCGAGCCTGTTCCTGGCCGACGCCTCGCTGGCCAGCGCGGTTCCGGCGATGGCGATCGCGATCATCGAGAAGAGCGCCATCACCAGCACGCCGGCGCCGGTGATGCGGCTCAGCGGCCAGCGCGAGGCGGCCTGCTCGGCGGCGGCGGCAAAGCTGCGGGTCGAGTCGGCCGACGAGCGCGTGGTCGCGGTGAAGCCGCGGCGCCGCTGAGCGGCGAGCTCGGCCGCGTCGTCGGCCCCGCCAGACTGCTCGGGGCGCTCATGAACCGGGCACGCGCGCCGGGCAGGCAGCTGATGGCCAGGACAGCCAGGTCGTCGTCGAGGTCGCCGCCATTGAACTCGCGGGCCTGGCTGATGACTGAGTCGACGATCCGCTCGCTCTCGGCGTGGTCCGGCTGTCGCGCCAGACGCCGCCTGCGCCCTGGCCTTCTCGATGGCCTTGATCAGTCCGTCGCTGCCGAGCCGCTCCGGGCCATTGCCGATCTTGCCCTCGATGAGACCGTCGGTGTACATGAGCACGGACCAGGACTCGCCGAGCTGAACGTCGCCGCCGGGCCAGTCGGTCGAGTGCCTTGATCCCCGGCGGCAGGCTGACCGGCGATGTGCAGCTCACGTTACCTCACTCGCGGTGATCAGCACCGGCTGCGGGTGCCCGGCCAGGTGCAACCGCCCGCCAGTGCGGTCGGGCGCAATCGACAGCATGCAGAGCGTGACGAACAGGCGCTCGTGCTGGCGTTCGTGCTCCAGCACGTCCTGAACGGTCGACAGCACTTCCTGCACTGGCCGCCCGGCCAGCACCATCGTGCGCCAGGCGACCCGCAGGCAGACGCCGAGGGCCGCCTCGTCGGGCCCGCGGCCGCAGACGTCGCCGACGACGGCGTGCACCCAGCCGTCCGGCGCCCTGGACGACGTCGTAGAAGTCGCCGCCCAGCAGCATCTGCTGGCCGCCAGAGCCGATAGCGGGCGGTCACCCGAGCCGCGGGATCGGTCAGCACGGGCGACGGCAGCAGGCCGCGCTCGAGCCGCGCGTTCTCGGCGGCGTACAGGCGCGCCTCAGCCAGCTGGCGCTGCGTCTCCTCGGCCCTGGCGCGCTCGACGGCGTAGCGCACGACGCGTTGCAGCAGATGCCCGTCGACCTGGCCCTTGACCAGGTAGTCCTGCGCACCAGCCGGACGGCCTGCTCGCCGAGGTGCTCGTCGGAAAGCCCGGTCAGCACGACGACGGCGAGTCGCGGGGTCCAGCTCCAGCAATGACGCGCACGCCAGCACAGGCCGCGTGCGTCCGGCAGCTCGAGGTCGAGCAGCACGCAGCCGACATCGGTCAGCATCGGGCCAGCCTCGGCCAGCGATGCGGGCGCGGCTCATGGCGAACGGAGCGCCCGGCGTCCAGCAGCAATTCGTCGACGATGAGCGCGTCGCCGTCGTCGTCCTCGATCAGCAGGATGCGCATCCGATCGGCGGGCACTCCTGCGCCCGGCAGGACTCGACGCTTTCTGCTACCATCTCGGCCTGCTTGTCAGCTTTCGCACTAGGTGTCGGTAATGATCGGAGTCCGAGAAAGCTTAGGCCGATCTGGCGGCATGCTACCCGGCGCACGGTCAAACGTGCCAGCCCAGCCGCCGGGCATTCCCGGACTCGTTGGGAACTAGTCAAGTGCGCGGCGCGGCTGCCGGTCAAGGTGATCACGCCGCCGACCCCGCGATACGGCAATCGACGATGTGCATCCCGGCCCGTTCCGGGTAGCTGGAGCCGGCTGCCGCACCGGCAGCCAGGCACCACCGCGGGCCCGCGCGCGCGGCGAAAGGGACGTGGCACGGAATGGTCAGGGTCACCAGGCAACTCGCGGAGCGGATCGCGGATCTCGCCCGGCTACTGCTCGACGATGACGGCACCGATGTGCCGCTGCAGCAGCTGACCGACCTGGCGATCCGAGCCTCATTCCGGGCAGCGCGGCGGCCGGTGTGGTCGCTGCCACGGAATCCACTTGGGTTTATCGGCGTCGTGCCCGCCGATCGCCGGCGATCTGCATCGCGGCCAGATGCAGGCCGGCAACGGACCGCTGGTAGAGGCCATCCGGTACGGCGAGGCGCGCCGCATCGACGACACCGAGCCAGGAGCAGCGGTGGCCGGAAGCGTGCCGGCGATGGCCGCGACGGCCGGGCTGCGGCAGCTGCCTGATCCTGCCGTTGCGCACCGACCGCAAACCCGGCGGCGCGCTGGTGGTCTACGGCCGTGATCCGGACGCGTTCACCGGCGCCGGCCACGACGTCGCGCTGCTGTTCGCCGCGCAGGGCGGCGTCGCGATCAGGAACGCGGCCGCCTACCGCAGCTGCCGCGAGCTCGTCGTCAACCTGCAGTCGGCGCTCGAGTCCCGCGCCGTGATCGAGCAGGCCAAGGGCATCCTGGTCGCGGAGCACGGCTGCGATCCGGAGGTAGCTTTCAAGGAGCTGAGCCGGATCTCGCAGAACACCAACCGCAAGGTCCGCGAAATCGCTGCCGACCTGGTCGCCGGCCGGATCGAGCGCGGCCAGCTCAGCCCGCAGCAGGACGGCTGGCCGGCCGGTCACGACTGAGCTGCCCGGCTCAGGCAGCACCAAGAAAGCAGAACCAGCCGGTCACGGGTGGGTCTGCTGCATCTGCTGGGCGTCACCGGGGTCGTACTGCGGCTCGCCGGAGTCCTGCCCGGCCCGATCGATGGCCACCAGCAGCATCCGCACCGCTCCCGGCATCTCGACCAGGGCGTCACGCAGGTTGGCCAGCTCCTGCTCGACCGCTGCGGATTCTGGTTCGCCTCCGTGCTCGGCGTTGTCGTAGTCCTCAAGCCGGTCGCGCGCGGTCTGCACCTCGGTGCTGACCAGCAGCTCCTCCAGCACCGGGTCCGCCATCGTGTCTCCATGTCGGCTGCCCGGGCCGCCGCGGCGCGGGGTCAGGGGCCGGGTAGCCCGGTACATCGCTGCCCTGTGCGCTCGGGCCGAAACACCACCGCCCCGACTCCCGGCCGGCCGCGTCACGGGGCGGCGGCGGGCTCTCGCGGGGGCTTGGCCAGCGCCTCGTCCAGGCTGCAGAACAGGCCGAAGAAGCTGCCGACCCCGGTGATCGACAAGATCCGCAGCACCGCGGTTGTACAGACCACGAGCCGCACCTCGCCGCCATCGGCCTGCGACCCGCCGCCGGGCCCGGACCAGCACGCTCAGGCCGCTTGAGTCGCAGAACTCGGTGCCGGACATATCCACGACCACGACCGGATTCAGGCGCCGAGCACGCAGGAGCGCCGTCCGGAACTGACCGGAGTTGGCTGATGTCGATCTCGGCCGGGCCTACGACGACCGTGTAGCCCGCCGGCTTCTCGCATCTCGAATGACATAGCTGACATTCCGCTCACCGCTCTCGTCAGGCCGCGAGGCTGGCTGGCCGACGGAAGCCGGACGCGCGGGCCAGCCGCAACGGCTGGCTCTTGAACCGCAGCCCGATCCTAGCGCCCGGCTGGCGAAACCGGTCTATCCGTGCCTGAATGCGAGGAACCTTGCGATGCCGGTGCCATCGTCGCTGGCCACGAACGCACCCGGCACCATGACGAGCACCTCGTCGGCGTGCACCAGGCAGGCCCAGATGGCGGTGCCGGACGAATCGGCCAGCCTAACCTCGGCTGGCGCCGGACAGGGCTCACCGCTGGCGCGACCGACCTGGCAGGGCGCGGCCGCGCCCCCGCCCGCGGCGACGGCTGCCGCCGCCTCGCGGAGCAGGGAGAACCGCGACACGGTCGTGGGGTCGCCCGTCGCATCCGACTGCTGCCGCTGGCCGAGCAGGATCGTGTTCCCGTCCGGATCCGCGATCCTGGCCTCGCCGCCCGCGGCGTGCGGGGCGCGGCCCAGGCGCGCCACCTCGACCCCGGCGCCCGCAAGCGCGGCCAGAACCGGCTCCAGGTCCGGGTAGAAGAAGTAGAACAGCAGCGGCAGCGCGGGCACCTCAAGCGGCGGCCGGGTCGAGGTCAGCAGCACCGTGTGATCGCCCTGACGCAGCACCAGCCAGGCCGAGGTATCGCTCTGGCGAGCCGAGTCGGCACGGAAGCCGAGCAGCTCGTAGAAGGTCCGGGCAGCGTCGATGTCCCGGACATAGGTCACCGCGATCATGGACTCCACGCCGGGCGACATTGGCACGACATACGTCGTACCGAAACACTGTGCTGCTAGTTCACAATCCAAGGTGCAGCCGGAAGACGTTCCCGGCCGCTCCGGTACGCAGCTCCACCAGATCGCAGACCTGGTGCACGATCCACAGGCCGTGTCCGCGGCCCGCGTCCGCGGCCGGGCAGTGGCGGCCTACCAGGTCAGCGCGGATGTGCCCGGTGTCGCGGACCTCACAGATGAGCTCGTCCGATTCCGCCCAGAGCCGTACCGTGCCGGGGCCGTCGGTGTGCCGCAGCGTGTTGGCCGCCAGCTCGCCCACGGCGATGACGAGGTCGGTCAGCCTGGGTTCGGTCAGCCCGGCCGCAGCCGCCTGGTTCCTGGCGAACTGACGCGCGGCAGCCGGATCGTCGCGGTAGGTCAGCGCCGGAATCCCTGGCGGCGGGCTGGGCAGCGGTCGCCCGGCAGTTATGCTCTCCGGCATAGCGCAGTAGCTATCCGCGATGAAACCCGGCAAACACCTGGCGGCCGGCCAGGCACTCGATCAACGCCGTAGCAATCTGACCCATTACAGGTTCCCCTCTGATCGCACCCGGACTCCGGGCGCCTGGCCGGCCGTGCTGTCTCCGCTGTCCCGGACTCGCGTACTCAAACATGCCGATCTGGCTCGGCCGGTGCCGCGCGGCGACGGTGACATCGCGGCAGGCCAGCGCATATCCTGCGGCCGGGCGGGGAAGGGGCGTGGCAATGGCGGAAATTCCGGGAACGGGGGGTGACGGGGGCACTCTCGACCAGAGACGGCGGAGGCCTCGATGACGACAGAGCCGGTCTTCACTTCCAGGCTTTCCGGCCGGCGGCTGCTCGGCGCGGACGGCCTGTCTATCGGCCGCGTCAGCGACGTGGTGATTCTGCAGCCGGTCGGGGCCGACCCGCCGCGCGCGCTCGGCCTGGTCGTGTCCCTGCAACGACGGCAGATCTTCGTCAGCCTCGGGCGCGTCGGCGAGATGTCGGTGGACGGGATCTATCTGGACGGCAGCAGCGTGGACCTCGGTCACTTCAGCGAGCGCGCCGGGGAGCTGCTGGCCTCCAAGATCTACGACAAGCCCGCAGGCACCGGGGTAGTGCTCGACATCGGCATCGCCAGGTCGGCCGCCGGACGCGGCTGGGAGGTCACCGTGCTGGCCATCGGGCCGCGACGCGGGCTGCTCCGGCACGGCGCCACGATCGTGCCGTGGGACAAGCATCGCGACCTGTTCGACGCTGGTGGCGTCGGTGAGCAGATCGCCGGCCTGCGCGACATGCACCCGCACGACCTGGCCGGGGCCGTCGAGGTAATGGCGCCCGCCAGGCGGCGCCAGCTGGCCGACGCCATGCAGGACGAGGAGCTTGCCGACCTGCTGCAGGAGATGCCCGAGCAAGAGCAGATCGGCTTCCTCGCGGGTCTTGGCGCGGAGCGCATCGCCGACATCATCGAGGAGATGGAGCCGGACGACGCGGCCGACCTGCTCGCCGAGATGCCGCGCCGACCAGCGCGAGCAACTGCTCGCTGACATGCAGCCCGAGCGCGCGGTCGACCTGCGACGGCTGCTGAGCTACGACGCCACCACCGCTGGCGGCCTGATGACCTCGCAGCCGCTCATCGTGCCGCCCGACACCAGCGTGGCCGAAGTGCTGGCGCGGATCCGGCAACCGACCAAGGGCGTGAGCGAGGCGGCCCAGGTCTACGTCTGCGAGCCGCCCGCGATGACGCCCACCGGCCGTTACCTCGGCTCGGTGGGATTCCAGCGGCTGCTGCGCGAGGCGCCGTCGGTGCTGGTCGGGCAGGTGCATCGAGGAGAGCACGTTCGTCCGGCCCGAACTGTCCGAGCGCGCGGTCGCTACCCGGATGGCGGCCTACAACCTGATCGGCGTCGCCGTCTGCGACGACGCCGGGCGGCTGGTCGGCGCCGTCACCGTGGATGACGTGCTGGACCGGCTGCTGCCGGACGGCTGGCGGAAGGGGCTGTCATGAGAATGCTGCCGGTGACGCGCCGCGGCGTGACCCAGTCCGAGCTGGCGGTGCCGCGCGGAGCGGCGCCAGTCATGGGCGCGCGCTACGACGCAGACGCGTTCGGACGGCTGTCGGAGACGAATCGCCCGGTTCCTCGGCACCGGCCGGTTCATCGTCGGCCAGACGATACTCGTGTGGCCTGGATCATCCTCAACTCGATTGCCGTTCCATCAAGCATTTCGATCCGTACCCGTACATCCTGCTCAATCTCGCGTTCTCGACCCAGGCCGCCTACGCCGCGCCGCTGATCCTGCTGGCACAGAACCGGCAGGACGACCGGGACCGGGCGAGCGTCGAGCGGGACCGCGAGGTCGCGGCCCGGATCCAGCAGGACACCGAGTTCCTGGCGCGGGAACTGGCGGGCATCCGGCTCGACGCTCGCCGACGTCGTGACGACCGAAGATCTGTCGGACCGGCTCGGGCACATCGAGAAGCTGATCGCGGACCAGCGCGCCTGACCCCTCCAGCCAGCGCGGCCAGTAACGGGGTCCAGTAACGCGGCCCAGCTAGCGCCCGCCCCGGCTACGGCGCGGAGGAGCTCGGCGACGGCGTCGTCGGCGAACTCGGCGCCGGCGACTGGTGGCGCCGGGGTCGGCGGGCTTGCGGACGGTGACGGCGACGGGCTCGCCGGCGAACTGCTGCTCGGGCTGACCGACGGCGCCGTCGAGGATGGCGACGGTCGCCGGCCGGTGGTGCTGGCTGCCGTGCTGTGCGCCGGCGCCGGCGCCAGTTGCGGCGACTGCACGGGCCCGGCGCCCGGCGCGAGCATCAGGCCGACGGCCGCGGCGACGACGCCGACCACCGCGGCGACCCCGCCCGCGGCCGCGGTGCGGACCAGCGCGGTCCGGTGCCTGGACCGCTTCCACTCCGTGGTCCGCCGCTCGCGCAGGTCGGCCGGCAGGGCCGCGCGCTGCGCCGCCCAGCTGTTCACCGGCGCCGCGGCCATCCCAGGGTGGGGAAGACCAGCAGCACCGCCAGCAGCGGGCCGGCCAGCTCGGCAGGCCTGGTAAGCGCCGCGGCGATGCCCAGCAGCCGAGCAGCGCGAGGAACGATTCGGCCCAGTTCGCCCGCAGTGCCTCCCACCAGCTGCGCCTTCTCGCTCGTCTTCGGCGTGACCAGGAACGCGGCTTTCTTGGCGAACAAGGCCGAGCACGGACGCCCGCGCGACGACGAGCGAGGTGGACTGCCAGATCAGGAACGCGCCGAGCGCGTCCCGCCAGGACGCGCCGGTGCCCGCGCCGCAGCAGCGCGACGGCCCGGACGAGCCCGAGCAGCACGAGCACCGGCACGGTCGCGACCAGGAACGCGGTCAGCTTGCGGAACAGCTCTCCCCCGCCGGTGGCCAGGTTGACGGCCCCGGCCAGCAGGAACACCAGGAAGATCAGGCCGAGCAGGTCGCCGTACCACTGCAGCCCGCCGGACAGGTAGGACCAGCGCTGGCCGGTGCTGAGCCGGTTCTCCTTGGACTCGCGGCCCGGCAGCAGCGAGCGCAAGTGCATCCGCAGGATCTGGATGCCGCCGAAACACCATCGGTACCGCTGACCCTTGAGCGCCTCGAAGGTCAGCGGCATGATGCCCTTGCCCCAGGACTGATCGACGTGCAGCCCGGACCAGCCGGCCCGCAGCAGCCGCGAGCGACAGCTCGGCGTCCTCGGTGATGCACCACTCGTCCCAGCCGCCGAGCTGCTCGAGGGCGACCCGCCGGATCAGTCCCATCGTGCCGGCGAAGATCGCGCCGTCACGCTCGTTCCTGGACGGCTGCGAGACCGCGAAGAAGTACGAGTAGGAATAGAACAGCCGGCGGTAGTACCTGGACTCGCTCCCAGCCGCGGTAGTCCTGCGGCGCCTGGGTGAAGCCGACCCAGCTATCGGCGAACAGCGGCGCGCACCGGCGCAGGAAGCCCGGCGTCCAGCTGGTAGTCCGAGTCCACGACGCCGATGATCTCGGCCCGCGGATCGGTCATCTCGCGCAGCGCGTAGTTCAGCGCGCCGGACTTGTAGCCGGGCCAGTCCTCCAGGTGCGCGAACTTCGCGCCGTGCCGGGCGCACCAGTCCCGGACCGGGAGCCACAGCTTCTCGTCGTCGGTGTTGTCGTCGATGACCACGATCTCGTACCGCGGGTAGTCCAGCCGGGCCAGCGACCGCAGCGTGTCCAGCACCATGTCGGGCGGCTCGTTATGGGCCGGGACGTGCAGGCTGACGAACGGCAGGTCGCCGTCGGGCACCGGGGCGCGCTCCAGGCCGGGTGATCCGCCTGCGCCACGTCTCCGAGCCGAGCGCGTCGCAGATCTCCCACAGGTAGGCGCAGGCCAGGATCGCGGCGAACACCTCGAACAGCCACAGCAGCAACCCGCCGATCGGTCCCGGCGATGACCCAGGTCACTGGCTGAAGGTCCAGTCCAGGACGAAGGCCAGGTAGACGACGAACAGGAAGATCGTGGTCGACCAGCACAGGTGACCCCGGGCGTTCCAGCGCCTGGTGACCGGCAGCCAGGCCAGGCTGGCGGCCGCCAGCGCGGCGGCGCCGACGATCGAGTTGCGCTCGGTCACGCCCAGCAGCCGCAGCACGCCGACGACCAGCCCGGCCTAGCAGCACGGTGCCGCCTACCGCCGTCGCGAACCGGCGGACCGGCGGCCAGGCCCCGGTCACTGCGAGCCTGGCCGCTGCTCTTGACCAGCAGCGCGATGGTGCCGAGCCGGGGCGGCAATGATTCCGGCTAGGACAAGCGCGGCGAGCACGATTTACACCCCTTCTTGATGCCGGCGCTCGCTAGCGCCGTCGCAGGGCTGCCCACTGCCCAAACCGGCGGCAATCATGCGGATGGCATGCATCGCCGCGGCTGGCCGGGTAGACGGCGAGCCGGTCCGCACGCCGCCGCACGGGGAATTGGTGCCACGTCATGCCGGTCGGGATCAAGACCGTCTTGAGCGCGAGAACGCCTGTTCAGAACCGGCCGCGCCACCGCGGAACGGGCGCGCGGTCTCGGTGGAGGTGGGGACCGCGAGGGCGCCTCCTGGTTGGCTGCCAGCGGTCGCATCTGTGTGCGGGTCGGTCGCGCTGGCCTGGTTTGCGACCAGCCGTCCGCGGCAGAACAGGAGCGAGTCGACGTCAGATGCTCGGCTTGCGACGTAAGCAGCGGCGCGCGCTAGTGGACAATGGTGGGCAGGCACGCCCGCCGCCGGCGGTTCTGGGGGGCATGCTGCGGACAATCGGCTGATGATCACGGTCCAGGTGTTCCCCGTTCCGGGCGGGCGGCACGATGGCGCGTACCCTGCCGGAGCCCTGCTGTCCGCAGCCGGTGCGCGCCCGGGGGCGGCCCTGTGAGCATCGCCATCACGCTGATCGCGGCCGTGCTCCTCGGGTCCGGATTCGTACTGCAGCAGCACGCCGCCGAGCAGGCCCCCAAGGCCCACTTCCTGCGCCTGGCGCTGATCGCCGACCTGCTGCGCAAGCGCATGTGGCTGACCGGCATCGGCATCATGGTCGCCGGTCAGCTGGTGTCGGCCTGGTCGGTCAGCCATATCTCGCTCTCGCTGGCCGAGCCGCTGCTCAGCACGAATCTGCTGTTCGCGCTCGCGCTGGCCGTCCCGCTGTCCGGCGAGCGGCTGCGCGATCACCGAACTGGTCGGCGTCGTCTTGCTGTGCGGCGGCGTGGCGGCGCTGTCGGTGGCCACGGACGGCCAACTCGCCCGCCCACGTCCTTCACCTCGCCGGCCGGCTGGCTCGGCGCGGCGGCGATCGCCGGGGTCGCGCTGGCCTGCGTCCAGACCGGCCGCCTGCGGCACGGCCTGGCCCGGGCCACGTTCACCGGCATCGCGGCGGGCCTGGTGTTCGGCATCGCGGACGCGCTGACCCGGCAGACGGTCCACATGCTGGACGCGCACTCGTTCACGGCGCTGCTGACGACCTGGCCTGGCTACAGCCTCATCGGCGCGAACCTGGTGGGTCTGTGGCTGATGGAAAGCGCATTCAACACGGCACCGCTGCATGCCTCGCTGCCGGGCATCAGCGCAGCCGAGCCGGCCGCGGGGATCGTGCTCGGCATCATCGTGTTCGGCGATGAGATCCAGGATCTCGCCCGCGATGCTGGCGGTGCAGATCATCGGCGTCGCTGCGCTGGTGGCGGGCGTCGTGCTGGTCGCCCGCGCGCCTGCCCTCGCCGACCTGCGGCCAGCGCAGCTGGCGCCGCGCTTTCCGGCCCGGCTCCGGATCCCGCCGCCGGTCATCCCGGAACCGCCGATCGCCCCGCTAGATGGTCAGACGGCGCGCCAGCGAGCCTCGCACCAGGAGTAGACGCCGAACGTGACCAGGCCCAGGGCGATGACGATCAGCAGCCAAGGCCCGAGCCGGCGTGTGCGCCAGCGCGCGCAGCGCGGTGTCGATGCCCTTGGCCTGCTTCGGGTTGGCGTCCTGGGCCGCGATGATCACGAAGATCCCGACGGTGACGAACACGATGCCGCGCGCGATACCGCCAACCTGGCCGAGCCTGGTGACGACCTTGCGGGTCCGGGCGGAGGCCGATCCCAGCCGCAGATGCTTGAGGAACTTGCGCTTGAACGCCCGGTACGCGACATAGAGCCCGGCGCCGACGATCAGGACGCCAGCGATGCCGACGATGACCTGGCCGTCCTGTACCTTCAGCGCCGTGGCCGTGAGGTCCTGTGACTCCTTGTCGCTGGACGACGGCGCGCCGACCCCGAGCGCGTACTTGAGGATCCCGTAGGTGACCGCGCCGTAGAAGATCGCACGGGCGAGGCTGGCGACTCGCTTGGACGTTTTCCGGCCGCCTTCGCCCGCCGCGCCCCAGATCGCCTCGGACAGCCGCCACAGCGTCATGCCCGCGAAGCCAATCACCAGCAGCCACAAGATGACCGAGCCGAATGGCGACTTCGCGACCAGCCGCACCGCGCCGGTACGATCTGCCTGCCGGCTGGCATTACCGGTCGCTATCTCAACGGCGATAATGCCGATCAGGATGTACATTGTGCCGCGGGCCGCGAGCCCGGCCCGGGCGAGCCAGCCCAGGTAGGGGCTGTCGGCGGCCCGGCGGGCGGTCATCCTCGTCCGTGTAGTTCCCCGGCGCGCTGCGCGCGTGACCATGGCAGACCTCCGATTAGAAATTGCGGCCAAGAACTGCCCGGCAGGCTTTCCGGCAAACCCGGTCCAGCGGCGGTCAGCCATTCGCCGGGCGGTAAACCAGCAATTCCTTCCGGTGCTTGGTGAGCTCAATCGCGGTCCCCGCCTCGGTCGTCTCGCCGTCGAGCGACAACTGGACCGGGCTGCCGTCGGCCGCCGCGATCCGCAGCGTCGCGGCCGGCCAGGTCTGGTAGATCCGCGACCGCCCGAGCGTGCCGAGCAGGACCGCGGCGATGAGCCGGATCCGGGCGAGCGGCTGGCTGCCGTCGATCATCCGCACGTCGAGCGTTCCGTCGGCCAGGTCCGGGCGGTACGCGGGCGCGGCGCCGGAGGGTTCATACCGGCAGTTGCCCGCGAACAGCAGCCAGACTCGACGGCGGCGGCCGTTGACGTTCAGTACGACGGGCTTGCTCGTGCGCAGGACGCTGACCAGGGCGACGAGCACGGCCGGCCATTTCCCCATGCACGTTCTCGATCTGCTCGCGGGCGTTGACCAGGTCGACGTAGACGCCGGTGCTCGCGGTGTTGAGGAACACTTCGTCGCCCGCGGTCGCGACATCGACGAGCACGCTGTCGCCCGCGCGTAGCGCGGCCAGCGCGTCGTCGGCCGGAGTGCACACCGAGGTCCGCGGCGAAGTGATTGAACGTGCCCGGCCGGGACGACCAGCAGTGGCAGGCCGGCCTCGGTCGCGAACCCGGCGGCCAGCCGGACCGTCCCGTCGCCGCCCGCCACGCCCAGGATGCTGGCTCGCAGGACCGCGGCCTTGATCAGGTCCTCCAGGTCGTCGGCCGAACTAGCGACGACGATCTCGGCGTCCGGCAGGCTCCGCTCGCAGCGAGTCCGCCAGTTCTGCCGACGCCGTGCCCGCGCTGCAGTTCACGATCAGCACCAGCCCGGCGCCGTCCGGCGCGGCCGGGGCCGGTCGCCGCGGGCGGGCGCGCGGCCGCCGGCGTCGGCGGGCCGTCGCGGCCACCAGCGCAGCGTGAGCAGGCCAGCCGTCGTGCCGAGCGCGAATCCCGCCGCGACGTCGGTCGGGTGGTGCACGCCGGTGACGACGCGCGACGCGCCGACCGCGGCCGCGAGCGCAGCGAGCGGCAGCGCCAGCGACGGCATCTCCAGCGCGACGCCGGTCGCGAACGCCGCCGCGGACGCCGCGTGCCCGGACGGGAACGACGTCGTGCGCGGTGGGCTCAGCTGGCGGCGGATGGCCGGGACCAGGCCGGGCGGCCGGTCCCGGCCGACGACCTGCTTGGCGATGACATTCGCGGTGGTGCTCGCGATCGTCAGACCGGCCACGCCGCGCAGCGCTGCTCGCCGCGACCACTTGTTGCGCGTCGCGCCGAGGCCGGCCGCCACCGCGAACCAGAGCAGTCCGTGATCCGCGGCGCGGCCCAGCCGCGGCAAGAGGTGATCGAGGATCGCCGAGTCGGCCGCGCCGAACCGGTCGAACGTCCTGGTATCCCAGGCCGCCACGCGCTTGCGAACGGACACTGCCGACCTCCCGGGTCAGATGTCGCCGCCGGATCCTCCGGCGGAGCGGATGTACCACGCGGCCGGGCACTCATACATCGGGCTCCGAATACATCGAGCACCGCATGAGTCGCCCGGAGCCGGGCAGGTTCGGCCGATGACCAGCCGGCCGAGCGATGCTAGCCCGGAGGGGCGACGCCCGCGGACATTGGAAATCGCCCCTCCGGTCGCGACGGCGACCGCGACTCCGCTCCCGCAGCGCCCGGTCGCAGTTCTGGCCGTCGGTCTCGCGCTGCTCGCGTGTCGGCCGGCTTCGCGATCGTGGTCCGGGCCGACCGGGCCCGTCTCGTCATCGGCATGGACGAGGGCTGGCTGTCGTTAGTGCGCCGCAGCCGGAGCGCGCCGGTGACCGACGGCTTCAAGATCCTGAGCCTCATCGGCGGCCCGGTCGGCGCGACGATCATCGTCTGCGTGCTCGGCGCCGGGCTGCTGGTCGTCGCCCGCTGGCGAACGGTTATCTACCTCGGCCTCGCCGAGGCGCTGGGCTCCAGCTGCTCGGACCTGATCAAGCACTACGTGTACCGGCACCGGCCGCCGCACCCGCTGGTGGTGGCCGACATCGGCTCGTTCCCGTCCGGTCACGTCATCACGACCGTCGGCGTGGGCATCGCGCTGACAGTCATCTTTTCCCGGCCTGGCCATCGCCGCTGGGCCCTGGCCGCCGTAGCTGCCGCCGGCCTGCTGATGATGTTCTGCCGCACCTACCTGGCGGCGCACTGGCTGAGCGACACGCTCGAAAGCCTGCCCGTGGCTGTCGGCGTTGGCCTTGTGCTGTGGTGGGCATCCGGGCCGCTCCTGGCGCGCGACCGGGACCGGCCGGTCCGGCTGCCGTCCTGGCTCCCGCGGCCCGATTCAGGCTGACACTGGCCGGGCTGACACCGGCCAGTGCCAGCCTGCACCGGTCAGCCCGGCCCGGTCGCGGCCCCCGCCGTGGGGTCGGGTTCGGCCGGCGGCTGGCCTGGCAACCGCGCCTTGCGCGCGTCTATCCACGAGTCGACGATGGTCCACTGCAGGTCCAGCCACCCCTGCAGGCGCAGCGGGTCGGCCGGCCTGCTGGCCGCGGGGAAGTGCCACCAGCGCACGACCATCGGCCGGTCCGAGACCGGCAGCGCCGCCCAGATCAGGGCCGGGCTGACGAGATCGTCGAGTCCGGTATGGGCGGCGATGAGCACTTCGAGATCGGGCCGCGCCTCCAGGCATGCGAGCACACCGCCTGGGTGCAGCGGCAGCACGTGCCGGTTGGCGGCCGCGCGCGCAGCCGCCGCTGGCCGCCCGCGAGCGCGCAGCCGGGTCAGCGCACGGAGGTGCCGGCCGGGGGTCCAGTTGCCGCCCTCAGGAAAGATCAGCAGCGCGTCGCCACCGGTTAGGTTCGCGGCGCAGGCCGCCACCCGGGCCGGGCAACTCACGGCCGGCGCTCGCTGGCGGGCAGGAAGCACGACGGCAGCCGGCTGAGCATGCACGTCCAGACCGGGATCCCAGCGCAGCACCTCCTTGAGCACGATCACCGGCCGCCGCCGGTAGCGCGACAGCAGCAGGTCGGCGATGGCGAACGAGTCGCCAGGGCCCCCGTGCCTGGCCAGTACCAGCAGCGGCCGCCCGGCGGGCAGGTGGCCGCGGCCCGGCAGCTCTTCCAGGCTCACCCGGAAGCCCAGCAGCGGCCGCGACGCCGCCATCAGCAGAGCCAGCGCCCGGCGCAGTAGTTCCTCGTGCGCGTCCGCCCAAGCGGGCGGGCGCCTGGACGCGACAGGGTGGCGGAGCCACAGGGCCGCGCACCCGACGATCATGCCGACGTCCACGAGCAGGTAGACCGCGGCCATGGCGGCCAGCCGCGACAGCCGCCGGCGGCGGCCGAACGGCAGGCAGACCAGCGCGGCGACCGCGAACGCGGCCGCCAGGACGACGGCGAGCGGAACCCACAGCGGGTCGATGAGGACGCGCCGGACGAACAGCGGTGGCGGTCTCACCGGCGCGCGCCGATCGCGGACAGGTACGCGGCGGCCGACTGGTAGCCGCGCTCGATGCGGGTCGCGACCCGGGCCGCGCCCCGGTATCGCATCGAGATGAGCGGCATGTTTTCCTCCCCGCTCGGCAGGACGTGGGCCCGGACGTCAGCCGGCAGCCCGGCCATCTCCTCCACGAACCGGTGCCGGCGCGCCAGCTCGAACGAGACCAGGCAGACGTCCCAGAGCGAGCGCGGCGGTTCAAGCGGCTGCTCGATCCGGCCGACATGGAGGACGTAGATCTCGGTGGCCCCGAGCGCCAGGGCCCGGCCGACCGGGATCGAATGCACCAGGCCGCCGTCCAGGAAATGCTCGCCGTCGATCTGGACGGGCGGTAGCAGGCCGGGCACGGCGCACGAGGCAAGCACGGCCTGGGGCAGGTCCCCTGCGCTGAACCAGCGCGCCCCGGCCTGCTCGATGCTGGCCGCGACGCACTGAAACGGCACCTGGAGACTCGCGAAAGTAGCGGGGAGGTGCTGCGCGCAGCTGCTTGCGGAAAGGCGCGGGCGAGTACAGGTGCGTGCGGTGCTTGGCCAGGTTCGACGCCCGCGCCAGCACGTTGTCGCTGAAGATCCCCGACTCGCTCATGGATTGCCACAAGTCGGTCAGAACAGCTACGCCGGCCGCGCTCGGGTCGGCCGCGATCACCGCGCCGTTCACCGCGCCGACGCTGGTACCGAGGATCAGGTCGGGCCGGATCTCCGCTTCCACCAGGGCGCGCAGCATCCCGACCTGGGTAGCACCGAGCACGCCGCCGCCGCCGAGCACGAACGCTACCTGGCCGGCCGGTCCTGCCAGCTCGTCCCGCATCTCCCCACCAGTCACCGCGCGCCGTCCAGGTGGCGCCGTCGTAGCCCACCGCATGTTCCCTGGCTGGCCCGGCGTGTAAACCCGCGCCGCGCGGGCAGCAGGACGCGAGCGCGCAGGCGCGGACGGCCCGCGCGACGGAATACCGGAGGTCGCGATGCACGACATGACCCAGTCGAGCCGCTGGTGGGAGCTCGCCGCATGCCAGCGCGCCGATCCCGAACTTTTCTTTCCCGTATCGGAGATGGGCCCGCGCGCCGGCGGCAGCTCGACGCGGCCAAGGCCGTGTGCGCGGACTGCGATGTCCGGCAGTTGTGCCTGGACTACGCCCTGGCGACCCGGCAGGCGCACGGGGTGTGGGGTGGCCGACCGAGGCCGAGCGACGAGGGCTGGCCGGATTCGTGCGCGGCGCAGGGAAATGCAGCGCGCGGCTGAGCTGACCTGAGCAAGGAAAGCGAAGGAGCTAGGCGCGGTCCATCCGGCGGAAGGTGACCTCGTGCAGCAGCAGCCGGATGGCCGCCGCCGCCGGGATCGCCACCAAAGCCCCGATGAGCCCGAGCAGCGCGGCCCCGACCAGGACGGCGACCACGGTCACGATCGCCGGCACCTCGACCGTCTTGCCCATGATCCGCGGCACCAGCAGGTAGTCCTCGGCTAGCCGGTAACCGACGTAGAAGCACAGGGTCGCGATCGCGACCGGCAGCGAGACCGTGAGCGCGATCAGGGTGACGATGATGCCGCCGATCGTGGATCCGACGACCGGCACGAGGTCGAGCAGCGCGACCAGCAACCCCAGTAGCGCCGGGTACGGAATCCCGAAGATCAGCATCCAGACATACGTACCCGCGCCGGCGATGAGCGAGGTGAGGAAGTTGCCGAGCAGGTAGCCGCCGACCTTAGTGAAGATCTCGTCACCGATCAGAATCACCCGAGGCCGCCGGGACCGCGGCGCCAGCCGGTACAGGAAGAGCTTGATGCCGGGGAGGCCGACCAGGAAGTACACCGTCAGCACCGCCACGGCGAAAACTGTGCCGACCGCGCTCAGCACCACCTCGCCGGCCCCCAGCACACCGCCGGCGATCGTGCTGCCGCGGTCTGCCAGCAGCTTCTGAACCCGCTGTTCCAGGTGATAATGCAGGTTCAGCCGGCCCAGGCTGGAGTGCGGGTTGTTAAGCGCGTGCAGGTAGTGCGGCAACTGGCCGGCCAGCGCTGACGCCTGCGCCGCCAGCGGCGGTATCGCGGCCAGCAGGAACCCGGCGAACACGCCGAGGGCGGCGACGAGCACGGCCAGGACAGCGCACCAGCGCGGCATCCGCCAGCGCATGAGCCAGCGCACGGCCGGGTCGAGCCCGGCCGCAATGAACAGCGCGAGGCCGATGAGAATCAGGACCGAGCGCGCCCTGATGACCAACTCGACGATGCCGTAGGTAACCGCGACGCCAGCCGCGGCGGCCATCCCGACGAAGAACGGAGACCGCCGGTTTATCGGCTTGCCCGGCCGCCCGAATCCCCCGGTCGCCTCGGCCTCGGCCGCCGCATCCTGGACGGCCTCCCGCATGACCTGCTCGTGCTCGGTCTGCTCGACGTCCGGGTCCTCGCCCGCCACGTCAGTGTCGTCGATGTCCTGGGCCGCCCGGCCCGGCTGACCAGGACCTGGCCGCTGCGTGGTCGCCATGGCGACGCTAGCTACCTGGTATCGGCAGCCCCGAAACACAGCGGTGAGGTCAGGCGGCGGAGCGACTGCCCGCAGGGCACAGCATGGTCAGGTCGTCGCGCAGCACGCCGGCAGTGAAGTCGAGCACGATCTTGCGCATCTCCGCCACGATGTCGGCGGCGTGCCTGCCCGGCCAGCCCGGCGAGGCTGTCGGTCAGGATGTCCTCGAGGTAGGTGAGCTGCGGGCTGCGGGCGCCGGTCAGGCCGTCGGTGAAGAAGAACAGTACGTCGCCTGGATTCAGCTCGAGTTCCTGCGTCGCCGGCTCGGGGTCGGGGAAGATGCCGAGCGCAACGCCGCCGCCGGCCAGCATCTGCGCCCGGCCGTCCGGCTTCAGCAGCACCGGACCCGGGTGCCCCGCGCTGCTCAGCACGACCTGCAGGGCCCCGTCCTGCCAGCTCAGGTGCGCCGCGTCGGCGGTGACGAAGCGGCTGCCGAACTCCTCGGTCAGCATGATCTCGTTCGCGCCGCGCAGCACCTGGGCCGGGTCGCCGTTCCAGTGCGAGAGCACCCTGATGGCGTGCCGGGCCGTCGGCGGTGGCGGCCGCGGCGTCGTCGCCCTTGCCGCACACATCGCCGATCGCTACACCCCAGCCATCGGGCGTCGGATACACGTCATAGAAGTCGCCGCCCACCTCACGGCCGCGCGTCGGGGCCAGGTGCGCGGCGGCGATGTCCACGCCCGGCACCGCCTTCAGCACCGGCGGGAGCAGGCTGGAGCGCAGCGCCGCTGCCGCCTCCGTCTGCCGGGTGAGCATCCGCCGGGCCGACATGGCCCCGGCGACGAGGCCGGCGATCTGCTCGGCCAGGCCGACGTCGGGCAGGCCGAAGTAGCCAGCCTGAGCGGGCCGGACCAGCGTGAGCGCGCCGAGCATCCGGTCGCCGTCCGCCACCGGGACGGCGAGCAGCGACGGGCCGAGCAGGGACAGCAGCGGATTGCCCTGCGGATCGCGGCCGAGCAACTCCTCGTCCTCGGCGTGCGTGATCAGCAGCGAGGTGCCGGACTCGAAGACCTGGTGCGGTGCCGTGCCCGGGTCCGGCCCGACCGCGGTAACGACCTGCGCCAGCCGGTCCGCGGCCGGATCATCGGGGGCGGCCACGAAGTGGCGCTGGAGCGGGCCGCGCCGCCGTACGTCGACGATCACCCACGCGTTCAGCCCGGTCGCCAGCAGCCGGGCGCACCGCTGCAGGATGACCGACTCGCTGACCGCGGCGTTCTCCAGCAGCAGCCGGGCCGCGTCGGCCAGCAGGTCAGTCCGCCGGATCGCGGCGGCGATCTCCGCGTCCGGCTGCTGCCCGCGCCCGCCACCGGACCGGGACCGGGACCGGGGCGCGGCCGTCCGCCCGGTAGCCGCGCCGGTCCGCGGTTTGCACCGCGACCAGCAGCCGGTCGTCATCGCCGCGGATTGCCAGCGGCTGGATGTCCAGTACGCAGGTGACCTCGCCCGCGTCAGTCAGCAGGCTGCACTCGGTGCTGCCTCGTGTCCCGGTGCGCCGGACCGCGGCCAGCCGGGACCGCAGCGGCGCGTGACCGCCCGCCTCGATCATCGACGCGAGCGTCCGGCCGGTGGCGTAGCCCGGCCCGACACCGAGCAGCTCGCAGGCAGCGGAATTGGCCCGCCGGATCGTGCCTTCGGCGTCCACGACCAGCAGCGGCACGGACACCTGGCCGAAGACGGCCTGCAGCAGCCGGCGGTCGGACTGGCCGGCGCCCGGGCCGTCCTTGCCCGCTGCCCGCTCGCCACCGCCCGCCGCACCGAGCGCGTCGATCGCGGCGTCGAGCTCGGTGAGGGCGGCCTCGAGCAGGGCCCGCTCGCCCGAGCGCGGATTGACCGCGGCTTTGCGCAGCGCGGTACTGCGCGACTGCAGCCCGGCGATGGTGGCTTGCATGGCAGCCTGGCCCGGGGTGTCTGCCATCGTGCAGCTACACCTCCATCTCGTGCTTACAGCGTATCGGCCGTGCGGCCTGCACTGGAGCGCCGATCGCAACCATGATCACCCGGTCTCTTCATTCATTTCAGGGCCGCAAATGTCGCAAAAACACCGCTGGCGGCCCCCGAAATGAATGAAAAGCATCCGCCCACCCGGAGAATTGCGCCCGGATTGCGGCGTATGCGGGTGCGTGAGACCTAGCCGGGCTTGCGGCGGACATCCCGGTGCCGCGGTTGCACCGGAAAGCCGAGCTTGCCGACGTCCCCGCCGTGCGCGTCGATGACTCTCGCCGCTACCTCCGTCGCCCGCATGTTGCTGCGCTGGGAGACGTCCCTGATCCGCGCCAGCGCCTCGTCCGCGGTGCAGCTAAGCGCGTGCATGAGGATGCCCTTGGCCTGATCGACGAGGGCCCGGCCCGCGGCCGCGTCCTGCAGCTGCGCCTGCGTCCGCGCGAGTCGCGGTAGTCCGCCACCGCGCCGACCAAGGCGGCACTGTAGGCCGCGACGAGCTCGGCTAGCTGCAGCTGCTGCGGCTCGATCGCCCGCGGCCTGGCCGCGAGCAGGGAGAGCACGACGGTGACTTCGTCGCCCGCGCACAGCGTCACGGAGCAACGCGCGCCGAGCCGGACGGCCGCCGCGCAGTACTCGGGCCAGCGGGCCGACGCGAGCGTATCCGGGCACTGCACGGGCTCGCGGCTGGCCAGCGCGTCGAGCATCGGGCCGCTGCCGCAGTCCAGCTGGACCTGAACGAGGCGGGTGGCGTCCGGGTGGCTTGAGCGCCAGGCCGGCCGGCTCGCCGTCCCGCCAGAGGGTGACGCAGGCCGCGGTGCAGCCCGCCACCTGGCTGGCGGCCAGGCTCGCGAGCTGGTGCAGCGCGCGTTCCTCGGTCGCGGTGGGCAGGCTCAGCAGGCTCGCGGTCCGCGCGGCCAGGTCGGGGAACGCCATCCGCGCCGCTCAGTGCCCGGCGGCGAGGGCTGCGTCCACGCTGTCGTACAAGCTCAGCCGGTCCGCCAGGCCGGTGATCCAGAGGGTCTTGGTGTAGCGGTACCGCGCGCCGGCCAGCGCCAGCGAGCCGCCGGCGGCTTCCAGCCGCTTCCAGTGCCCGACGATCACGGCCAGCGCGCTGGTGTCCATGAAGTCCACGCCGGACAAGTCCAGCACCACCCGGTTGCGGCCGCCGCGCGCCTGGGTCAGGCAGTCATCGAGCGCAGGACTTGTGACGATGTCCAGGTCGCCACCGACAGTGACCACGAAGTTGTCGCCACGCTGCTCCGATGAAAGCACCAGTCCGTCCACGGCCGCCCCAGGAAGCTCGATCCCGGCAAGAAAGTTGTTACCTCCTCATACTAGGTGCGGGCCGGACTTCCGCGCTGGCTTGCATGGGCCGCGTCGTCGCGGGCAGTAGATCGCCTGGTGACCCTGGAGGCGAAGCGCAGCTGGTGAGCCTGGAGGTGAGCGGTGCCTGAGGCAGCGACAGCAGAGGGCCTCCGGCATGTCGTCTTCTTCTACCAGGGCATAGCCGACTACCGGACCGCAGTTGCCGGTTTCGTCCGGGCCGGCCTGGCCAGGAAAGAACCCGTCTTCGTCGCGGTCCCGCAGCCGGGCGCGGCTGTCCCCGACTGGCCGGGCGGGCGCTCCGCCCTCGTCACGGTGGCTGACATGGCCCAGCTCGGCCGCAATCCCGCCCGCCTCATCGAGGCGCTGCGCTCGTTCGCCGAGCGGCACCGGGGCCGGCGGCCGCGGATCGTCACCGAGTCCGTGTGGCCCGGCCGGACAGCGGCGGAAATGCGCGAAGCGGCCAGGATCGACGCGCTGATCGACACCGCCCTCACCGGGCTGGAGGCCACCCTCGTGTGCCCGTACGACGCGGCCGGCCTGCCGCCCGCCGCGCTCGCGGATGCCACCAGAGCACACCAGTGGCGGCTTGAATCCGATGCCGTGGTGCTGAGCCCTGATTACTCGGGCCCGGACACCGCGCCGGCCGCGTGCCGCCTGCCGCTGACCGAACCACCGCCCGGCGCCCGGCTGGTCCGCTACCGCACCGACCTGCGCCCCGTCCGGGCGATGGTGACCGCGGCCTGTGAACGGGCCGGGCTCTCGGCGATGCGGGCGACGGATATGACGCTGGCGGTGAGCGAACTCGCCGCCAACACGCTGCAGCACACCCGCGCCGCGGGCGTCGCGCAAGCCTGGCAGGCCGACGGAGAGCTCGTGTGCCAGATCACTGACAGCGGGTTCATCAGCGACCCGCTAGCCGGGTTCCTGCAGCCGCAGCCGGATCAGCCCGGCGGTCACGGGCTGTGGCTGGTCAACCAGATCTGCGATCTGGTCGAGGTCCGAAGTGACCAGAGCGGCACGGTCATCCGCCTGCATATGTGGCTCGATCGTCCCTGACCACGCCGGCAGGCGGCGGTGTTTGCCCCGCCCGTGCCGGGTAGCTCGCGGCGCCAGGCGCGCACGCAAGGAGGATTCGCCATGCCGATCGTGGTTGCCGTAGACGGCCCAGCCGGGTCGGGGCCGCGATCCGGCTCGCCGAGCACGAGGCCAGGTACCGGCAGACCAGCCTGGTGGCCGTCACCGCCTACCGGGCAGAACGCGCGGCGGCATGCCCGCGGGCAGGCCGGTGGGCAGCCTGCGCGACCGGCGATGAGGAACGGGCAGCGGCCGAGACGGAACTGCGGGACGCCGTCGTCAGCGCACTCGGCGAGCGCGCGGCCGACGTGCTGACGCGCGTCGTCGACGGACCGGCGGGCAAGGCTGTCGTGGACACGGCCAGGAGCGGAGCGCGCCGAGCTCATCGTGCTCGCCGCCCGGCCAGGGCTGGCGGCGATCCCCGGCACGGTCGCCCAGTACGTGCTGCGCAACGCCGGACGGCCGGTCCTGATCGTGCCGGCCGGTAGCAGCCAGCCCGGCGACTGACCGGTCCGGCACGGCAGATGTTTGAGTACCCGCTCTGCGGGGTAGCTGGACCGCGGACCTAGCAACGAGAGGGATCCCGATGGCTGTCATTCTGGTCGCGCTCCTGATCATCCTGATCCTGGGCGGACTCGGATTCGCCGTGCACGTCCTGTGGTGGGTGGCGATCGCGGCGCTCGTCATCTGGCTGCTCGGCTTCGTGCTGCGGGTCGGCGAGACGATAGCTCGGCCGCGCCGCCGCCGCTGGTACTACTGGTGATCCCGGTGCGCGCCCGCTGAGCCGGCGGTCTCGCGCGGCCACGCACGCGGCCTGCGAGCCACTGCCCTGTTGACTCGCCAGCCGGCGGATCCCCCCATCCGCCGGCTGGCGATTTCCATGCCCGCATTGCCCGGCGCGGGTGTTTGCGGCGCCGGTGTTTGGGGCGCTGTTTGAACGAACCCCCGCTGGACACCTAAGCAGCCCGGAGTTCCCCTGCACCCGAAGGACAGGAGCAATGACATCCCCCAACATGCCTGCCGGCCGCACCCGCGAGTCGGGCCTGACTGTCGACGCGGGCCGCTCTGTGGCCAGGCGGGATCGCCACCGCGGTCGTCGCGGCCCTGATCGCGCTCGCCGGAGATCCTCGTCTGCCGGTGGCTCTTCGGCATCCCGTTGCTCGCGCCGAAGAGCGACGGCGCCTACGGCGACGTGCACACGACCGGCTTCGTGCTGGCCGCGCCGTGGTCGCCCTCGTCGCGACCGCACTGATGCACCTGCTGCTGGTCGAGCACGCCGCGGCCGGTCACGTTCTTCAACTGGATCGTCGGGCTGGCGACGCTGCTGGCGGTGCTGTTCCCGTTCAGCACGAGCGCCGCGCTGACGACGAAGGCCGCGACGTCTGTCGTCGACCTCGTGCTCGGCATCGCGATCGGCTCGCTGATCAACAGCGTGGCCAGCCGCTCGCTGACCCGCAGGGCGCGGCGGCGAGCCGCCGGTGGCGACCGGATCCCCGGCCCGATCCAGGCCGACGATCAGCGAGTACTAGCGTACACCGGACTGCGAGGGACGGACTGTCGCGCGGAAGAGCAAGTCAATCGACACCGAGAGGCCACCCGGCGGACGGTGCTGACGGCGGGTGCCGCCAACGTCATCGTGGCGGTGCTCAAGCTGGTCGCCGGCCTGATCGCCGGGTCGAGCGCCATGCTCGCCGAGTCCGCCCACTCAATGGCCGACACGCTCAACCAGGGGTTGCTGCTCACGTCGCTCCGCCTCGGCGAGCGGCCGGGCGATCGCCGAGCATCCGTTCGGCTACGGGCAGGACCGCTACTTCTGGTCCCTGCTGTCGGCCTTCGGGATCTTCATCGCCGGGGCCGGGTTCTCGGTGTTCGAGGGCATCCTGACGCTGCTGCGGCCTGGCCGGAGAAGGCAGCCCGCTGCTCGCGTATATCGTCCTGGCCGTGCATCGTTCGCGGCCGAGGGCACGTCGCTTCTTCCGGGCCTTCACCGGCAGACCCGCGATCAGGCCCGCGGCGCACGGATCGGGCGTGCTGCAGCACGTGCGGGAGAGCCCGGACACGACCGTCAAGACCACCCTGTTCGAGGACAGCGCCGCGATGGTGGGCCTGCTGCTGGCGTTCGGCGGGCTGATCCTGCGGCAGGTCACCGGGTCCGGCAGCTGGGATGGCGCCGCCTCGATCGCGATCGGCGGACTGCTCGTGCTCGTAGCCGTGCGGCTGGGGCGGGACAGCCGGGACCTGCTCATCGGCCGCGCGGCCAGCGACGAGCAGCTGCGTACGATCCGCGCGGAGATCGAGGGCACACCCGGCGTCGACGGGCTCGTCGAGCTGCTCACCATGCATCTCGGTCCGGACCGGCTGATCGTCGGCGCCCGCGTCGACCTGAGCGACGACATCACCGCGCGGTCAGGCCGAGCAGATCGCCGACCGGATCGACACCAAGCTGGCGGCGAAGCTGCCGGTGATGCCGCACGTATTCGTCGACCCGACAAGCCGGTCCGGCAGCACGTTTACGGCCGGTGACGGGGGCAGATGACGGGCGACATGAGAGCCAGGACCGCCGTCCTGCCTCTGGATCGCGGGCGCCGTGCTGACGTTCGCGGTCAGCGGGCATCCCGCGGCTGTCGATATCCGGCTGGTCGGCGTCATCCTGTTGCTGACTGGTGCGGTCGGCTGTGGCTCGCGGAGCGGCGGGCCGTGGCGCAGGGTGGCAATCCGGCTGCTCGGGCGCGTCCGGCTCCGCCAGTTCGTCGACGAGGCAGCGCCGCCGGAGGGGGTCCGCGTCCCGCTGGACGACTTGCTGCGGCACCGGGCGGCAGCGCCAACCCGAGGGCGGCCATGTTTGGACTGCGCAGACAGGGCACGAAGAGGCGGCGCGGGTCGCGCCAGTCCGCTGGGAGGGTGACCAGGGATGCGAAGACCAGTGAGCGAGCTCAGGTCGGCTAGCGCCAGGGACCTGGCGCAGCTGCGAGGACGCGCAGGTTGCTGGAGATGGTGCATTCCCTGCCACGGGCAGCGGCCTGCGCGAGCTGGCGTGCGAGACGCTGGTCGTGCGATACCAGCCGCTGGTCAGATCGTGCGTCCAGCCGTTCCGCAACAGCCCGGAGTCACAGGAAGAGCTGATGCAGGTCGGCTACGTCGGCCTGCTGAAGGCGATCAACAACTTCGACCCGGCCGTCGGGAACACGCTGGCCGGGTACGCGCAACCGTGCGTGAGCGGGGAGATCAAGCGGCACTTCCGGGACAAGCGCTGGCACGTGCACGTCAAACGCTCGCTGCAGGAACTGCGGCTCGAACTGCGAAACGTGAGCGGCGAGCTGACCCACGATCTGGGCCGGATGCCGACCGATGCGGAACTGGCCGAGCGAACGGGCGTGACCGTCGAGGACGTCGTCGAGGCGCGCCGCGCCGATCTCGCGTTCCGCGCCTCCTCGCTGGACTCGCCCGCAGCCGCGGACGACGGCTCAGTGACCGTCGGTGACCTGCTCGGCGCCGATGACCCGCAGCTTGACCACGTGCTGGACATGCAGGCCGTGTGGACGCACTGGGACGACCTGCCCGAGCGGCTGCAGTCGATCCTGCTGATGCGCTTCTACGGCAATATGACGCAGGCCGAGATCGGCGCTCAGCTGAACATCTCCCAGATGCACGTGTCGAGGCTGCTCGCGGAGGCGCTCGGCTACCTGCGCGAGCACGTCGCGGACACGCCCAGGAGGACGGCCTAGCCGGAATAACAGGCCTGCCCGCCGCGCCGGGCCGCCCGCGGATGAAGGGATCTAACGAGGATGAAGACCGCCACGTCGCTGGCTTTAGTCGCCATCGGCGCGATTCTCGCCTTCGCGATCACTCGAAGTCCCAGCTGGCTCAACCTTCAGGTCGTCGGCTGGGTCCTGATGGTCACCGGAGCCATCGGCGCGGTCCTGCCGCGGCGCGGCGACCGGCTGGCTGCGGCGCAGCACCATCGTGGAAACCGACGATGTCGCAGCGACCGAGGCCGTCGTCGAACCGAGACCACGGAACCCGCGAGCATCGCCACCGAGACCGGCAACCGCCGGTTCAACCGTTTGCTGGTACCCGGCGGGCTGATCAGTTCCCGGCGCGGTCTCGCGCAGCCAGCCGGAGAGGTCAAGCGGGAGACCATCGAGGAGTACATCGAGGAGTAGCGCGATGGCGCAGGCCGTTGAGATCACCGGTGCGAGCGCCGGCCTGGCCGGGCGACCGCGCGGCTGTGCGGCCAGCGCGCCGCCAGCGGACAAGCTCGCCGGAACCGCCCCTGAGCAGCTCCAGCACCCGGCGGTAGTTGCGCCGGGACTCACGGTCGCGGATCCTCGGGTCGCTGTCGTGGTAGCCACGGTGCCGGGCCTGCCGGACTGGCAGCGGCCCGTCCGGCACCACCAGCCGCCCCGCCCGGCCGAGCCGCAGCGAGAACTCCAGGTCCGCGTTCCGGTAGAAGCGCGCCGCGGCCGGCAGGCCGCCCGCCGCCAGCGGCCGCGTCCGGTCCGCACCGCCAGCAGGTAGCCGAGCAGCGCGGTCACCGGGCCGGGCCCGGCGTCGTGGAAGCCGCGCAGGTCCGGATCGGGATCAGCGCCGCGCCACCCGGCCGCGACGACACCGTCGGCGGCCACCGCGGCCAGCAGCGGGCTGATCGCGTCGCCGGTGAGAATCGTCGACGTCTCCATGATCACGTGCACCGGGCCAGGGTCGGCCCGCAGCAGCGCATTCCGGTCCTGCGCCCCAGCCTTGTCCGGCCGCCACGTGCCAGGCTTCGATCCGGCCGGGATACTCGGCCGCGAGCTCATGCAGGCAGTCGCCGGCGCCCGCCTCGTTCCCGATATCGAGTGCGCTGATCACCACGCCGGCGGGTGCGTGGGCGAGCAGCGCGGACACGCATTCGCGCAGGTCGTCCGGCCAGCCCTGGACCAGCAGGGCCACGGTCGCCAGCCGCGGCGGGTCGACCGGGCTGGCGGCCGGGATCGCGCCCGGCGCGGGCAGCACGGGGTAGCCGGGGTCAGGTTCGGGCGGCGCGGCCGGGGTCAGCGACGAATCCGTCCGGCCCGTCGGTGACCGTCCCAGCCCTGCTCGGCGATCTGTGCCCGCAGCGCGTCGGCGGCGGCGAAGTCCCTGGCCGCGCGCGCCTCCGCGCGCCTGGCCGCCAGTTCCGCAATCTCGGCCGGGGCGTCCGTCATGACGTCGGTCAGGGCAGCCGGACCACCGCGCGGGCCCTGGTCAGCACCTTGGTGCCGGCCGACCTCGCGGTCAGTGCGACGACCACCCGGTTGCCGTCCAGCTTGTCCTCGACCTGGCCGCTGACCTCGATGGCCGCGCCCTGATCGTCATCCGGCACGACCACCATGGATGAGAACCGGACCCCGAACTCGGTCACGACCGCGCCCGGCCCGGCCCAGTCGGTGACATAGCGGCCGGCCTGGGCCATCGTGAACATGCCGTGCGCGATGACGTCCGGCAGGCCCACTGACCTGGCGATGCGCTCGTTCCAGTGGATGACGTTGAAGTCCCCGGAGGCGCCGCAGTACCGGACCAGGCTGAGCCGGTTGACCGGGTAGCTGACTACGGGCAGCTCGGCACCGGCCGCCAGCGCGTCGTAGCTGACCTGCTCGCTCATCACGCGCCCCGCTCGACGAGCGTGCTGAGCGCGGTGCAAACCAGCTCGCCGCCCGCATCCCGGATCTCGGTGCTGGTGGTCAGCATCACGTTCCGGCCGGCGTCCCTGATCTCGGTGATGGTGGGCTGCGCGGTCAGCACGTCACCCGCGACGATCGGCCGCGTGTACTCGAAGCGCTGCTCGCCGTGCACGATCATGGCGTAGTTCAGGCCGAGGGCGGGGTCGGCGATGGCCGCGCCCGAGCTGGCCATGCTGATCACGATCGCGAACGTCGGCGGCGCGATGACGTCGGGATAGCCGGCCGCCTGGGCGGCCGGCCGGTCCCGGTACACGGGATTGGGATCCCCGATGGCCGCCGCGAACTCGGCGATCTTGACCCGGGATACCTCGTACGGCTCCGACGGCGGGAACGTGCGCCCGGCGTAATCCCGGTTCACGGCCATGCAGGCTAGCGCGTCTCGCGGTGCGGCTGGTGCTTGCGGCAGAACGGGCAGTACTTGCTCAGCTCAAGCCGGTCGGGGTCGTTCCTGCGGTTCTTGCGCGTGATGTAGTTACGGTGCTTGCACTCCTGGCAAGCCAGTGTGATCTTGGGCCTGACATCGGTCGCAGCCACGGTGGCGTGCCCTTCTCTCGGTCGTACGTCGGCGCCGCCCAGCGGGTGGTCCGGGTGATTCTAGGTGGTAGCGGAGGCCGGACTTGAACCGGCGACACAGCGATTATGAGCCGCTTGCTCTGCCTGACTGAGCTACTCCGCCGCCCTGACCCGTCAGGCTCGTTCCCTGCTTCCGGTGTCCGGAACGACTCGGGAACCCCCTGTCCTAGCCGCGGGGCTGATTTAGCTTACCGGCAAACGCCGGTGACCGCGATTTCGGGCCCGACCCGTTACCAGCTGCGACCTCCGCCATACCGATGGCTGATGCCGCGCCCGGCTCGCTGCGGGCCCAGCGCCCGACCCGCGCCCGGCAGGCCGCGCGGCCGCCGGGCGATGGAATGCCGCCTGCGCCTTTCGCCGGTCATGGGATGGTCAAGAACTGGGTGACCGGAACGTGGCTGCTGAGACTCCAGTATTCTGCCTAGCACGGTCGGGGATTCCGCCAGCTACAGGCCGGGATATGGCCAGGATGCAAAGTCGTTACCGTTTCTTCAGCAGATCCGAAGGATGGCCGTGCGAGCCTGCCGCAAGCCCCGGGTACGGGCCGTCGCTGGCGTTTCGACGCCCAGCGGAGCAGGCATTTCAGCATCCGGGCGGTTCTGCCCGGCAGCCGGCATGACCCGGCCGCGCGCGGGTAGGCAGGAGATCCTGAGCCATCCGAATGCCTCCGCCACCGCGGGGAGGCCTGTACCGTCAGTAACTGCGCCCGGCCATGCCGGGCGCTCCAACATGTTGAATGAGGTCGGCGCGTCCAGCTTTGTGGCTATTGTGGACCGTCACAACTGTTTGGCCGGATCGGGAGATCATCGCTGATGTCGAGGCGCGAGCACTCCGCAGCCGTCACCTACCACGCGCTACGCGAGGCACCAGATACCGCCCAGGTCACAGGCGTCGCGCTGAGCGCGTTCGCCAGCACCTACCCAGACCTGAAGCTCCAGCCACTCGTCGTGGTGATCGCCGCGTACAACGAGGCGGACAACATCGGCGCGGTGCTGGATGAGGTGCCCGAGCAGATCTCGGACGTGCCCGTCTCGCTGCTCGTGATCGATGACGGCAGCACGGACAAGACCACCGAGGTCGCCCAGCGCCACGGCGCGCTCGTGTGCACGCTGGCCGAGAACCGCGGCCACGGCGTGGCCCTGCGGCTCGGCTACCGGATCTCGCGCGACGGCGGCGCCCGTTACATCGCCACGCTCGACGGCGACGGCCAGTGGGACCCGGCCGACCTGCCGGGGATGGTACGGATCCTGGAGGCCGACCGTGCCGACTTCGTCCTGGGCTCGCGCGAGCTGGGCCAGACTGAGAACACCGACGCGTTCCGAAACCTGGGCGTCAAGTTCTTTGCCCGGGTGATCAGCACGCTCACCCGGACCCGGCTGACCGACACCTCTAGCGGTCTGCGGCTCATGCGGGCCGAACTCACCGGCACCGTGATGCAGACCCAGCCGCAGTACCAGACCTCAGAGTTGCTGATCGGCGCGCTGCTGCAGAGCTACCGGGTCGCCGAGGTGCCGACCGTCATGCGCCAGCGGCTGTCCGGCGAGAGCAAGAAGGGCCGCAATCTGGCGTACGGGCTGCGCTACGCCCGCGTCATCATGCAGACGTACCTGCGCGAGCGACGGGCCGCCGGCCAGACTCACTCGGCCAGGCTGCAGCAACAGCAACAGCAACAGCACGCGGGCTCCGACACCGCGGGCTGACCACCTGGCAGGCGTGCAACGCGCCGGGACCCGCTGCGGGTCCCGGCGCTTTTGTCTGTGCTGGCTGCGACTCAGGCCCTGCGCAGGAACATGACGACGAGAATGATAAGCACGATCAACACGATCGTCCCGATGCCGATATACATCAGCGCGGCCCTCCTCCGGGTAGCTTCCGGTCGGTGTCAGCTGCCCGCCAGCCGCCCGGCCAAACTCCGGCCGCCCTCGACGAGGGTCAGCACTCGATGACGTTCACGGCGAGGCCGCCGCGCGCTGTCTCCTTGTACTTGACCTTCATGTCCGCGCCGGTTTCCCGCATCGTCTTGATCGCCTTGTCCAGCGAGACGGTATGCATGCCGTCGCCGCGAACCGCCATCCGGGCCGCGGTGATGGCCTTCACCGCGCCGATCGCGTTCCGCTCGATGCACGGGATCTGCACCAGGCCGCCGACCGGGTCACAGGTCAGCCCGAGGTTGTGCTCGACGCCGATCTCGGCGGCGTTCTCCACCTGCTCCGGCGTGCCGCCGAGCACCTCGGCCAGGCCGGCCGCGGCCATCGAGCAGGCCGAGCCGACCTCGCCCTGGCAGCCGACCTCGGCGCCGGAGATCGACGCGTTCTCCTTGAACAGCGCCCCGATCGCGGCCGCGGTCAGCAGGAACCGGATAACCCCGGCGTCATCGGCGCCGGGCACGAACCTGGTGTAGTAGTGCAGCACGGCCGGGATGATGCCGGCCGCGCCGTTGGTCGGCGCGGTGACCACCCGGCCGCCGGCCGCGTTCTCCTCGTTCACCGCGAGCGCATACAGGGTGACCCACTCCATCGCGTACAGCGGGTCGGCGGTGTCCGACGTGCGCTCCAGCGTTTCCCGCAGCGCCCGGGCGCGACGGCGCACCTTCAGCCCGCCCGGCAGCACGCCCTCGGCCACGCTGCCGCGCTGCACGCACTCCTGCATCGCGGCCCAGATCCGCAGCAGCCCGGCGTCGACCTCCGCCTCGTCCCGGCGCACCAGCTCGTTGGCCAGCATGATGCCGCTGACCGGCAGGCCGGTGCGGGCGGTCAGCGCGAGCAGCTCCGCCGCCGCTGCGCGAACGGATAGGGAACGGGAGTCGGGTCGGCGACCAGAGCCGGGCGGCCCGCCTCGTCCTCGCCGAGTACGAATCCGCCGCCGACCGAGTAGTACGTGCGCGCGCAGATCTCCGCGCCCGCGGCATCGAGGGCCGCGAACCGCATGCCGTTGGAGTGAAACTCCAGCCGCTTGCGGCGGTGCAGCACGACGTCGTCGTCCGGGCTGAAGCCGATCGGTGCGGCCGCCGAGCCAGCGGCAGCGTGCCGGTGCTGCGCACCTGATCTGCCAGCGGATCGGCCAGCGCCGGGTCGACTGTCTCCGGCTCCTCGCCCACCAGGCCGAGCACGACCGCCTTGACGCTGCCGTGGCCGTGACCGGTGGCGCCGAGTGACCCGAACAGCTCGGCGCGCACCCCGTGCACGGCCGGCCGGAGCGCCGTCGGCGGCCAGCGCGCGCACGAACAGCCCGGCCGCGCGCATCGGGCCCGACGGTGTGCGAGCTGGACGGCCCGATACCGATCTTGAACAGCTCGAAGACGCTGACCGTCATTGCGCCCTCCTTGCCGCGTATGCCCGGTTACGCTCGGGCGCGCGACCCTAGCCGGCCGCCGCCGCTGGCCTGATCCGGCTGCCCGCCGGATCGAACGGCGGCCGCAGGTGCACGGTCGCGTCCGACCAGCTGCCCGCCGATGTTCACCTGATAGCTGCCTGCCCTGCGCGAATTCCGCGGTCGCAGCACCGCCGGCCGGGTCCCGCAGGTAGGCCAAGCCCGACCGGCGCCGCCGAGCGTCGCGCCGAACGCTCCCGAGGTCAGCTGCCCGGCCGCGCGCGCCGTCGCGCAGCAGCAGTTCGCCGCCCCAGAGCATCGCGCCGGGGTCGGCCAGGACCACCGACACCAGCCGTCGCCGCGGCCCGTCGGCCTTGCGCCTTCTCGACCGCCTCCCGGCCGAGGAAGCCGATGCCGCTGGCGAGCTTGCACGCGAACAGCAGGCCCGGCCTCGGCCGGGTTGTAGTCGGGCGTCAGCTCGCGTCCGAACGCCCGGTACGCCTTCTCCAGCCGGAGCGACTCGATCGCGTAGTAGCCGGCGTTCGCCACGCCCAGATCTTCGCCGGCGCGCATCAGGTCCTGGTAGACCCCGACCGCGAACTCGGCCGGCACGTACAGCTCCCAGCCGAGCTCACCCACGTAGGTGATCCTGGTCGCCCGCACGGTCGCGTACCCGAGATCGATGAGCTTGCTCATTCCGAACGGGAACGTCAGGTCGTCCAGCCCGGCCCGGCTGAGCCGGCCGATGCAGTTCCCTGGACCGGGGCCCCATGACGCCGTACACCGCGTAGGCGGAGGTCACGTCCGTGACCGCGGCCAGGCTGCCGGGCGGCATCCGGCGCCGGATGTGGTCGGCGTCGCGCTCGGTCGTCGCGGCGCTGGCGACCAGCAGGAACTCGGTAGCCGACAGCCGGGTCACGGTGATGTCGGACTCGTAGGTCCCGCGGTCGTTGAGCATGCCGGTATAGACGGTCCGGCCGGGCTCGACCGCGACGTCGCTGGTGCACAGCCACTGCAGCGCCGCTTCCGCGCCCTCGCCTGCCGACCAGGTACTTGGAGAACGAGGTCTGGTCGAACACGGCCACCCGCTGCCGGACGGCCAGTTGCTCCGCCGCCGACCACGGCTGCCAGTTCTGCTGGCCCCACGAGTAGACGATCGCCGGCCGGCTCGCCCGGCGGCGCGAAGAAGTTGGCCCGCTCCCAGCCCATCTTGCTGCCGAAGCACGCGCCCGCGCCGCGCCAGCAGCGCATAGGCAGGCGAGCGCCGGAACGGGCGCGCGGTCTCCAGCTCGCGGTTCGGCCACGGGATCGCGTAGTGCAGGCCGAGCACCTCGCTGACCCGGTCCCGCAGCCACCGGCTGTTCCCGTTGAACGCGGCGAACCGGCGGATGTCGACCGCGGTGAGGTCGGCGTCCGGCTGACCCTCGATGATCCACTGCGCGAGCGCGAGACCGGCCCCGCCGGCCGAGGCGATGCCGACCGAGTTGAACCCGGCGGCGACGAAGAAGCCGGCCAGTTCCGGCGCCTCGCCGAGGATGAACTGATTGTCCGGGGTGAAGCTCTCCGGGCCGTTGTAGAACTTGCGGATCCCGGTCTCGGCCAGCACCGGCAGCCGGTGCAGCGCGCTGTCCATCAGCACGCTGAAGTGGTCCCAGTCCTCGGCCGAGCAGCTGGAACTCGAACGGGTACGGCAGCTCCTCCGGCGATACCCACGGCTTCGCCTGCGGCTCGAACCCGCCGACCACGAGGCCGCCGATCTCCTCCTTGAAGTACGTGTAGCCGTCCGGGTCGCGCAGCACGGGCAGCGTCCGGGTGCACCCCGGCGATCTGCTCGGTGACCACGTAGAAGTGCTCGGCCGAGTGCAGCGGGACGGTCACCCCGGCCAGCGCGCCGACCTGCTTGGCCCACTGGCCAGCGCAGTTGACCACCACCTCGGCTTCGACGTCGCCCGGCGTCGGTGCGCACGCCGGTGGCCCGCCCGTCCGCTGGTCAGGATGCCCGTGACCCGGACCCGCTCCCGGATCGCCGCGCCACGCCGCCGGGCACCGCGGGCCAGCGCCGCGGTCAGGTCGACCGGGTCGGCCCGGCCGTCGCCGGGCAGCCAGAGCGCGCCCACGAGGTCGTCGGTGCGCAGCAGCGGGTACCGCTCGGCGGCCGGCCGGGCGGTCAGCAGCTCGCAGTCGATGCCGTAGGCCTGCCCGGTCGCCTCGGTGCGGCGCAGCGCCGTCATCCGGTCGGCGGTCCGCGCCACGGTGACGCCGCCGCAGCGGCGGAATCCGGTCGCCTGGCCGGTCTCCGCGTGCAGCCGCTCGTACAGCCGGGTGGAGTACTGCACCAGCCGGGTGCCCGCCTCCGAGGCCCGCAGCTGCCCGACCAGGCCCGGCCGCGTGCCAGGTCGTGCCGCAGGACAGCTGACCCTGCTCGAGCAGCAGCACGTCGGTCCAGCCCAGCGCGGTCAGGTGATAGGCCACGCTGGCCCCGATGACGCCGCCGCCGATGATCACCACCCTGGCCTGGCCGGCAGGGCTCCTTGGCCAGTACCCGGCAGGGCCCTGGCCAGCACGCTGGGCGGGCGGCGTCGCCCGTCGTCACCGTCAGTCCTCGGCCTGCACGTCGGCGAGCAGCCGGGCGAACGCCGGGCTGGTGAAGGCCGGCCGCGGCGACGTCGAACTTCGCCATCGCCCACGACCAGAAGTCGAAGTCCAGGTCGCTGCGGGCGTGCTGGATCGCGCCCCAGAGCGTCCAGCCGTACCTGGCGACGAGGCCGAACAGCTCCGCGCGGGCGATCCGGCTCCGTCGCGGACCGGCCGTAGTACGGAGGTCACGAGCGACGCGAGCGCGTCGGCGTCCATGCCGGTCTCGGCCGCGATGTTGCCCAGCTCGAAGCACGGGTCGTTGTTACCCGAGTACTCGTAGTCGATCAGCCACAGCCGCGCGCCGTCGTCGATGAAGTTGGCGGCCAGCAGGTCGTTGTTGCACGGCACCGTGCCCTCGTCCCGGACGGCGAGCGCGGCCCGCGCGGCCGCGAACGCGGGCAGCAGGTCCGTCGTAGCCGTCGGGGATCCGGATGCCCGCCGCCTGGACCGTCGCGTGGTACCGGGGCTGCAGCTCGAACATGTCGAAGTCACCGGCGAACCGGCCGGCCGCGTGCAGCGCGCGGCACGCGGCGGCGACCGCTGGATCATCGACCGGGTCGGCGACGTCGGCGTCGCCGAGCGTCCTGCCCTCGACGAAACCGAGCACGAGGACCCGGTCCTGCGGCCGGTACTCGATCGACCGGCGCACCGACCCCGCGCCGCGGCCGCAGCTGGGAGTTGCGGTACTCGTGCTCGCGGTCGATGCCGAGCAGCGCGCCGCCGTCGGACCACAGCCGGGCGACGTAGCTGCCGGCGTCCGTGACCACCTTGAAGTTCTGGTTGGTGAGCCCGCCCGGCAGCGCGGTGATCTGCCGCGCGTTCGCCAGGCTCGGCACGCGCGCGAGCACCTCCAGGGCCGAGCAGGCACTGGTTGAGCCGACAGTGGCGTCTGCTGCTGTGGTCTCTGACGCAGGGCGCTCACTCCCGAAGGCTACGAGTGAACCCCAGCAAAGGTCTAGACGAGAATTGCGGCTGATTTGCGGCTTCCTTGCGGGTAACGGCAACGCACGTCACAAATGTCGGGCCTTAGGGTATGGACAGTTTGCGGACGCGGCACCTACGCTACGCGTCATCTAAGTTCGGCTCCCGATGCGGAGGACCCGCCGTGAGTGCAGCCCCGGACGTCACCAGCGGTCACGATCAGGACTCGGCGGATCTCGCCCAGGTTCGGCTACAAACAGGAGCTGAAGCGGTCGCTCGGCACGTTTTCCTCGTTCGCCGTCGCGTTCAGCTATATCTCGCCGTCCACCGGTATCTTCACGCTGTTCTTCCTCGGCCTGACCACTATCGGCGGCGTGTTCATCTGGACCTGGCCGGTCGTCGCGCTCGGCCAGTTCATCATCGCGCTGAACTTCGCGGAGGTGACCAGCCACTTCCCGCTGGCCGGCTCGGTGTTCCAGTGGTCGAAGTACATGGCCAACCGGGCCTACTCGTGGTTCACCGGCTGGATCTACCTGTTCGCGGGGATCCTGACTGTGACCTCCGTGGTGGCCACGCTGCCGCTCGCCCTGATCCCGGCCGTGCAGGGCCTTGGCTGGCACGGGCTCGGAGTCGGCGGCGGAGACACCTTCCTGCACACCGAGCTCGTCGTCGCGCTGATCACGCTCGTGGTGATTACCGTGCTGAACATCTACGGCGTGCGGCTCGTCGCGATCATCAACAACACCGGTGTGCTGTTCGAGATCCTCGGCATGTTCGTGTTCGCGCTGATCCTGATGATCTTCCACAACCACCAGGGCCTCCACGTGATCACCAACAGCGGCGGGCTGAAGGTGACCGGCAGCTCCTTCCTGCTGGCGATGTTCATGAGCCTGTTCGTCATCTACGGCTTCGACACCGCGTCCACGCTGGCCGAGGAGACCAGGGACCCGCGGCGGTCCGCGCCCAAGGCGGTGCTGTACGCGATCATCGGCGCGTTCGTCATCGGCGGCGTCTTCCTGCTGGGCACGCTGATGTCGATCCCGAACATGAGTACGGCGATCAAGGGCTCGTGGAGGCCGGCGAACATCATCGAGGCGAACTTCTCGCCCCACTTCGCGACCGTCTACCTGCTGGTGGTGTCGGCGGCGATCTTCGTCTGCTGCTTGTCGATCATGGCGGCGACGATCCGGCTCGGGTTCGGCATGGCCCGCGACAATCAGCTGCCGTTCTCCAAGCCGCTCTCCCGGGTCTCGCCGTCCCTGCACACTCCGGTCTGGACCTGCGTCGGGATCGCAATCATCGCGGCGATCCCGTTCGTCCAGTTCACCGGTGCGGCGACGATCGCGATCGCGGCGACCGCGATGATCTACTTCGCCTACTTCCTCGGCAACCTGGCCATCCTGCGGGACCGACTCCGGGGCTGGCCGCGGACGAAGGCGCCGTTCAAGCTCGGCAAGTGGGGCGTTGCGATCAACGTGCTGGGCCTGGTGTACGGCGGCGCGATGCTCATCAACTTCGCCTGGCCGCGGCCCGCCAGCAACCCCGAGCCCAACCAGACCGTGATCGCCGGCGTCCAGCAGCTCAACTTCCACATCGGATTCCTGAACAAGATCCCGATCCTGTGGACCGTCTTCATCTTCCTCTTGCTGGTGGGCACCATCTACTACCTGGTCACCGGGCGGACCAAGGAATTCGCCCCGGCGATCGCCCCCGAAGGCGAGCCGGTACCCGCGGAGGGTGCCGCCTAGGGGCGGGCTAAGCGGGAAGGCGCGCCGTAGCGCCCGGCCGGGTCCCGCCCCGTGACCCGGCCGACTGGCGGGGAGGGCGGCGCGCCTTCCGCCCGGCGGCGGGCCGCGTGAATCTGGTGACGCGGCCCGCTAGCCGGGGCCTTGCCCTGGTGGCACGGGCAGAGAGGACACTGGGAGCATGCAGCGCCGGACGCACTCGTGGCTGTCGTCGCCGCGGGCGCTGGCCGGGCCCCGTGGCGCGGCCGCTCCGGTCGCGCCGTTGCCGCGCAAGCCGCCGGAGATTTCCCGGCAGCCGGGCACGACCGTGCACGGCCAGATCGAGGACTGGCTGGCGGACGCGATCGCCGCGGGCAACCTGTCCCCCGGTGACCGGCTCCCCACCGAGCACGACCTGGCCGCGTGGCTGGGGGTCAGCCGGATGACGCTGCGGCACGCGCTGGCCGAACTGGCCCAGCGCGGCCTGGTCACCAGGGCCGTCGGGCGTGGCGGCGGCACGTTCGTCGGCGAGGCGAAGCTGGAACAGGACCTGACCACGCTGGCCGGGTTCTCCGAGCAGTTGCGGCGGCACGGCAAGGTGGCGGGGGCGCGAGTGCTTGCCGCGGCCGAGGTCCCCGCGAGCGTCACCGCTGCCGCGGCGCTGGAACTCGCCGAGGGAGACCCCGTCATCGAGGTGCGCCGCATCCGGCTGGCGGACGGCAAGCCGATGGTGATCGAGCACTCGCTGTTCCCGGCCGCGCTGTGCCCGGGCATGCTCGACTCGCGGCTCGACGGGTCGCTGTATGAGCTGCTGGAGGACAACTACGGGCTGCGCCCCTGCCGGGCCCGCGAGTCCCTGGAGCCAGTGGTGGCGGGCGTGCGGGAGGCGGAAGCACTGGAGGTCGAGGAAGGCGCTCCGCTGATGCTGGTGGAGCGGACCGCGTACTCCGCCGCCGGGCAGCCGCTCGAATTCGCCCGCGACCTGTTCCGCGGCGACCGGACGAAGGTCGTCGTCTGGACTTCGGAGCTGGCCGGGAACCTCTAGCTGGTGTAAATCCACCATCCGAGATACCATTACACCATGGCGCTCAACATCAAGGACCCGGAGACGGAGCGGCTCGCCGCCGAGGCCGCGACTCTGCTTGCAGACAGCAAGACCGGCGTGATCCGCCAGGCCCTCCGCGAGTTGCTCGCCCGGCACAGACACGGTGCAGTCGCGGCTCACCGGCACGATCAGCTGACCCGGTTGCTGGAAGAAGAAATCTGGCCGCTGCTGCCGCCAGAGGAGCTTGGTCGGCCGCTGACTAAAGCTGAGCGGGAGGAAATTCTGGGTATCGGGCCGGACGGCGCATGATCGTCGACGCCTCGGCGCTGGTCTGCGTCATCCGCCGCGAGCCCGAATACGACGTGATCCTTCGACGGCTCGCGGACTCGGTTAGTAACGCCATCGGTGCGCCGACACTGCTCGAGACTGGAATCGTGCTGAGTGCACGGCTCGGCGCGCGGGGCAAGACAGCGCTCGCGCGAGTCAGGGCCGATGCCCGAATCGAGGTTTTGCCCTTCACTGAGGAGCACACGCGGATCGCGCTGGACGCATTCACGCGTTTTGGAAAGGGCCGCCACCCTGCTGCCCTGAATTTCGGCGACTGCTGCAGTTACGCCACTGCTGCCGTAGCGGGCGAGCCGCTGCTCTGCCTCGGCGATGACTTCCGGAAAACTGATCTTGAGCTGGTTCCGCTGGATCGGTAGCCTCGCACCCATGACGGTGAAACTGGTAGTCCTGTACACCCAGCCCGAGGACAAAGCCGCGTTCGACGAGCACTACCTGAGCGTGCATGTACCGCTTGTGCAGAAGATTCCTGGCCTGCAGCGATTCGAGGCCGGCAAGTTCGTCGCGGCGCTAGACGGCGGCGAGCAGACGTACCACCGGATCGCCGAACTGTACTTCGCCGACGACGCGGCGATGGGTGCCGGATTCGGCTCGCCGGAGGGCTCGGCAACCGCGGCTGACTATGGCCAGATCGCACCGCCAGGTTCGCGAATGTTCGTCACCGCCGTCGACGACTGAGCCCGGCTCAGACGGACCGGGCCGGCCGCGGCGCGGCGATGACCTCCAGGCTCACCGGCTCCAGGCCGCTGATCTCCCACTGACCGTCGCCGATGTCGACCGAGAGCCGGGACTTGCCGACCCGCAGTCCGCTGACGCGCAACGGCAGGTAGCGGTCGGGCACCTCGGGCGCGCACCACAGCTGCCCGGATGAGACCTCGGGCGCGAACCTGAGCAGGCTGTGCAGCAGCTGCAGCGGCGCCGCGGCCGCCCATGCCTGCGGCGAGCAGGAGGTCGGGTACGGTACCGGCGCGGCGAACTCGGCCCGGTCGAAGCCGCAGAACAGCTCCGGCAGCCGGTAGCCGAAGTGCTCGGCCGCGTCGATGATCGCGTCGCTGACGCGCTGAGCCTGCTCGATGAAGCCGTACCGCATCAGGCCGGCCGCGCACAGCGCGTTGTCGTGCGGCCAGACCGAGCCGTTGTGGTAGCTCATCGGGTTGTAGGCGCCCATCGTGGTGGCGAGCGTGCGGATGCCCCAGCCGCTGAACATTTCTGGTGACATCAGCTGCCTGGCCACCGCGCCGGCCTTGTCCTTGTCCACGATGCCGGTCCACAAGCAGTGCCCGACGTTGGACGTCAGCGCGTCGATCGGCCGCTTGTCCTTGTCCAGCCCGATCGCGTACCAGCCCCGGTCCGGCAGCCAGAACTGCTCGTTGAACTGCCGCTTGAGCTGCTTGGCCTTCTTCTGCCAGGCGGCCGCTCCGCGCTCGTCACCCGCGTGCCTGGCCAGTTGCGCGCGCGCCTTGTAGGCCGCGAACACGTACGCCTGCACCTCGGCGAGCGCGATGGGCGCCTCCGCGATCGTGCCGTCCGCGAAGTTGATGCCGTCCCAGGAGTCCTTCCAGCCCTGGTTGACGAGGCCATCCCGGGTCTTGCGGCAGTACTCGACGAAGCCGTCTCCGTCGGCGTCGCCGTAGCTCTCGATCCACTCCATGGCCCGGTCGGCGTTCGGCAGCAGCGCGTCGACCGCGCTCTCCTTGCCGCCCCACCGCTGCAGCTCACCGAGCAGCATCACGAACAGCGCGGTCGCGTCCGCGCTGCCGAAATAGGCGCTGCGCCCGTTGAGCGCGAACGACGCGGCCGGACCGAACCTGACCTCGTGCAGGATCTTGCCCGGCTCTTCCTCAGAGCCTGGGTCCAGCTCAGCGCCCTGGCGCGCGGCCAGCGTGCGCAGGGTGCCGAGCGCGAGGCCGGGATCCCACGGGAGCAGCATCCACGCGGTCAGCAGCGAGTCCCGGCCGAACAGGGCCATGAACCATGGCGCGCCTGCAGCCACGACGGGCCAGTTCGGGTGCTCCGGGTCGAAGATGCGCAGGGCGCCCAGGTCCTCGACGCTGCGGCTGAGCACGGCCGCCAGGTTGCGGTCCTCGGTGCGGACCTGCGGGCCGCGCTGACGCCACTTGCGCAGCCGCTTGGCCGGGCGGGTCAGGTCCACCGGCACGGCCGCGGGGGTGGCGGAGCTTGAGCGCCACGCCGTCGTTGACCGCGACCGCCTCCACCGTCAGCGTCCGCTCGCCCTGGGCGGGCACCTGCACCCGCCAGGTCAGCACCCCGTTGGTAACCGACGGGCTCTCGTCCGCGATGATCCGCAGTTCCTGCCGCCGCTCGCCGCGTCCGCTGGTGATCACCAGCATGTCGTCTGTGGCCGCGACGGCGGCCGCGACCCGGGGCCGGGCCTGGCCCTTCACTTCAAACAAGTCGGCGAAGTCGGCCTCGGCGGCCAGGGTGATGACGCAGCGCTTCGGCTTCGCCGACGTGTTCCGCAGCGTGATGTCCTCGCGCATCCCGTCGCCGACGTACCGCCGCCGCACCACCAGCAGCGTGCTGTCCGCGTGGCCCGCCTTCGGCGGCATCCGGCCCAGGAACAGGCCGGCGAACGGCTCGCTCATCGTCATCGTCAGCGGCTGTGGCTCCAGCCCGTTCACCCGCAGCTCCCAGCGCGAGAGCATCCGGGTGTCGCGCACGAACAGGCCATGCGATCGCTCGGTCAGGATGTCGCCGCCCGGCTCGCTGATGCAGAACGTCGAGCCTTCGATCAGCGTGACCGGAGCGCAGGCAGCGCCCTGGCCCGGCGGCAGCTCGCCGGACGCCCACGGAGCGTTCATCGGACCGGGTCCCGGTGCTGGGCTGGCCGCCGACTAGCGCCGTCGTGCTCGCGTCGCGGCCCCGCACGGCGGACCCGGCCGCAAGCGGCCGGGTCCGTAACACCGTGCGTGCGACGCCAGGCGCCGCGGTCCGCGCTAGGCGCTGATGAGCCGGCGCCCCGCGGCCGGGATGCGGCGCACGAGCCTGGATTCGCGCTCGAGCAGGCGACGGTAGAACCGCTCATGGTCGCGCGCCATCCGCTGCAGCGAGAAACGACTCTCGGCCGCAGCGCGGCATCTGTCCCGATCGATGTCGGCCACCCGGTCAACAGCGCTGATCATCTCCTCCTCGTCACGGCACAGATACCCGGTACGGCCGGAATCTATGATCTCTGCGGCCGCACCATTCGGAAATGCGAGCACTGGGGTGGCGCACGCCAGCGCTTCGGCCATGACCAGGCCGAAGGGTTCCCGCCAGGTGATCGGGTTCAGCATGGCGTCGGCGTGCCGCAGCAACTCGACCCGGCGGTCCTGCGGGATCTCGGTCGGCATCTCGTCACCCGCGTCGAGCAGCGGCCTGACCTCCGACTCGAAGTACGCGATCTCGTTGTCCTCGCGCATCTTGGTGGACAGGATGAGCTGCTTGCCCGCCTTCTTGGCGATGCGGACGGCGTGGTGGACGCCCTTGTCCGGCGACATGCGCCCGACGAACATCACGTAGCCGCCACCACCGGGTCCGGCCCGGTACAGGTCGAGGTCGATGCCGTGGTGAATGACGTCACCGATCGTTACCCCGCCGTAGGCCTGGGCCTGCCGGGCCTGCGAGTGCGAGATGGCCACGATCGACGCGTGCTTGGCGATCTCGGCCAGGACCGGCTGGGTCTCGCCGTTGAACGGACCGTGGTTGGTGGCCACGACCGGGGGCCGGCGCATGCCGCGCAGGCCCGAGATCAGCGGCCCGAGGAAGGTGTGGTCATGGATGATGTCCATGTCCGCCAGCGACTCGTAAGCGGCCAGTACATGCGCCGTCTCCGGCACCGTCACGCCGATCGGCGCGATGGCCTTCGGGTACAGGAAGTCGGTCGGAACCGGGCACTCCGACTCACCGACGGTGAAGAGCCGGACTTCGTGACCCAGTCGCTGCAGTCCCCTGGCGAGGTTATCGATGACGACCTCGGTCCCACCGTAGGCCGGAGGTGGTACCGGAACCCAGGGCGGGGCAATTAGGCCGATTCTCATCTGCACTGCCTCCTCGTGTCGAGCCGCGTGACGATCACGCCTCCGCTAACGCCGGGCATGCTCGCGCCCGTCGCTGGCGACTGTGGGTGCACTGCCGGTCCGTGCTGGGGAGGTTCGACCAGCACGAGGACGCGGCCCGGGTAAAGCTCCGGTCCCGGTCGTTCGTGACCATGGTCCCGGCTCCCGCACTCTGCGCACCCGCGGGGCGGTGCCAGAGCTAAGGCCAACATCACAATTACCGTGCGAAGAGAGCCGATAACCGAATGTGATGTTCCCGTGGGAATAGCGCGGCAAACTCCCTGCGGGCCCGGCCAGGCCGCTCGGACCTGGCTCCGACCTGCGGCGGAGCAGGTCAGGGCCGGTCCTGGCCGGGTCCGAGAATCACCCTGGCCAACCGGACAGACCGTCTTTTAACCTGGTAAACCGCACAGGTGAGTTTGTGCCGTGACGGACGCCGCGCAGAGAGCCACCGAGGCGGGCCTTGCGGGTCAGGCGCTCTCGCCGGCCCGGCTCAGCGGGCCCGAGTCCGGGCGGTCGCCGCCCCCAGTCGGCCGGGTGCGCCCACGCTTGTTCGCCCAGCACGGGGCCGGAATCTGGCCTGCGCCCTCTGCTAGGGTGATGGCTTCAGCGCGAGTATCCGGACACAACGGATGAGCACCTAGCCCGAGGGAGACCGCAGCCGTAATGGCTGACACCAAGGCAAAGCCCGACATCGACCGGGCTGATGGGTATCTGGGCCGGCGCATCGGATATGCGTCCAAGAAGCCGATCCGCTAGGAATGACCCGCCCAGATCCAGTGCGCGCCCTCCCTCAGGCCGACTGGGAGCCGCCGGTGGTGGCTGACCCGGACCCGCCGGATGATGCTGAGCGGGATATCGCACCGGCCGGTAACCCATCACCTCGGTCAGGCCCGGCCGATCCGGCGGTCGTAGGCCCGTCCCAGGCCCGGCCCGCCGTCGTGCCCTTCTCGCGCTGGCTCAGCCCGCTCGTGCGCCTGATGAGGTCGAAAGCGGTGCGATTCGGCTTCCTGGCCATCGTGCTGGCGCTTCTAGGCGTGGCCCTGACCGACCAAGCGGGCACGCTCTGGCATCAGCTCTCCCGGCTGTCGGTGCCGGTGGTGCTGCTCGCGTTTCTTCTTTGCCTCTGCGGGCTGTTCGGCAGCCTCATGGTCTGGCGGGAAATACTCGCCGATCTCGGCTCACGGCTGTCGATCCCCGAGGCCGCGCGGATCATGTTCATCGGGCAACTCGGGAAATACGTGCCTGGCAGCATCTGGCCGGTGCTCGCCCAGTCGGAGCTAGGCGCCGATTGTGGCATTCCCCGCAGCAGGTCCGCCGTATCCGTGCTGGTGAGCTATGCCGTGATGAGCACCTCGGGCATCGTGGTGGCGATTGTCACGCTGCCCTTTGCGACCGCCGCATCGATCGCCCAGTACTTCTGGATCCTCTTCCTGCTGCCCGTCGCCGCCGTGCTGCTGTCCCCGCCGGTCCTTAACAGGCTGCTCAGGCTCGTTCTGCGGGTGTCACGCCAGCCGGTTATGGAGCACACCGTGAGCTACCGGGGCCTCGCCCGGACCATGGTGTGGGCGCTGTTCGGCTGGTCGGCCAACGGGCTGATGGTCTATGTGCTCATGCGGCAGCTAGCCGGGCACCCGCAGGGCTTGCTGCTGGTGTCGGTCGGCGCTTACTCGCTCTCCTGGTCCGTCGGGTTCCTGGCTGTCTTCGCCCCGGCCGGCGCGGGCGTCCGCGAGGCGGTCATGGTCGCGGTCCTGGGTACGCGAACGACGCTACATACTGCCCTGACGGTGGCGCTGCTATGCCGGGCGCTCTCGGTCGTGGCTGACGCCGTCGCGGGTACCGCGGCCGCGGCGCTGGTCGGGCGGCGCCGGCTCCGGCGACTGCGCGCCGAGCGCAGCCCGACTCGCCCTTAGTCGCAATCCACCGAGCCGATTCTGGTGATCGTTGGCCCGTCAGCTCCTGTGCCCCGGCTGTAGCTCGTCCAGCAAGGAGACGATCATCGGGGTCAGCCACTTGCTGAACTCGACCGACAGGTGCGACTCGTCCCTGAAGACCAGAAGGTTGCCCACCACGGCCGGGCAGGCGTTGTCCGCGCACATCCAGCCCGCTGGGTTGACGAGCGTGACGCCGCCCAGCATCCGCAGGGCGTGATTTATCGCCTGGTGCCGGGCCGGACTCGGATAGGCCCGGCTCATCGGCAGGTTGCACGCCTTGACGTCGGCAAGATGGGCGGCCACGCAACTGGCGACGTTGTAGCCCGGATACGGCGTGTCCTCCATGTACACGATCCTTGCGGTGGTCGTGTGCTGGAGCGTACGTACGGTGGACACGGTAGCGTCCGCAACCGCGGTTGGGGACACGTTCGCGGCTGCGTCATCGTCCCAGCCGGCCACGATCACGACCGTGGGGTTGAGCGCCGCGATCCGCCGCAGAGTCCGGGCCCGCCAGGTATTGCACTCGTAGAAAATTCGGTTCAGGTGCGCGTTAAATATGCTGAGTTCCTGAGGCGGGCACGCTCCCTTCGTCAGGTTGACGACGCGCCAGTGAGCGTGGGTTCCAGCGTCGGTGAACGCCGGCTGCCACTGTTGCATGTGTGAATCGCCGAACAGCACCACGGTGTACTTGGCTGCCGGGTCACCGAAAATGCACGGCCCCTGAGTGACGGCCAGGAGGTCGGCGTGGCAGCCGTCGTACGACGAGGAGGGCAGGTCGTCGTGCGCATGCGCCGGCTGGGGAGTGAGGTTTCTGGGCGCCTCCCCCGTGGTCAGCCCCGCGATGATGGCAGCCTTCATCTCTCTTCTGACGGTTGGAGTGGCCGTCGACGCCTGTATGACACTGGCATTGGCGCCCGTTCCGACGAGCGGCGGAAGGCTCCCCACGACCAGCACCGCGGCGAGTACCGCGATGCCCGACAAAGCGAGGCCGCCTGCGAACCACTGGAGGTTCGGTAGCCGGAGCGATCGGGCGGGGTTCTCGATGAGCTTGAAGGTGATGACGGCAGCGGCGAGCGACAGCACGACTACCGTCAGCCGTTCCGACCAGCCCAGAGCATGACCGAGGATCATGGGGGCGATGACGAGCATCGGCCAGTGCCACAGGTACCACGAGTAGGACATGCGGCCGAAGAATTGCATCGGCCGAAGGCCCAGCAGTACCCCCACACCTCGCTGACCAGCGCAACCGCACGCGATGAGCACGGCGGCTCCGACGACGGGGACCGCCGCAGCCGAACCCGGATACGGCGTCCGGTCGTTGTAGACGAAGGCGGCGGCCAGCACCGCGGCCAACGCCAGCCAACCTCCGATCAAGGTGAGGGAGCCAGGCAGCCGCGCCAGCCGGGACGCGCCAAGCGCCACCAGCGCCCCCAGGCCGAGTTCCCAGGCGCGGGTGGCCATCGAGAAGTAGGCCCACGGGGCGTCCACCCTGGTGAGGACCACTGAATAGTCGAAGGACGCCAGAACGATGGCGGCTAGCAGCAGGCCCGAGTAGCGCATCGCGGTGGCGCCTGCCCAGGAACGCCACGAGCACGATCAGGATCGGCCAGCACAGGTAGAACTGCTCCTCGACGGCCAGCGACCAGAAGTGCTGCAGCGGGGATGCCGCATTCCCCTGATTGAGATACTGGGTGCCTTCCACGGCCAGCCGGTAGTTGAGGCCGTAAAACGTGGTGAAGATCCCGTCGATGGCGATCGGCCGGACCGAAAGGGGCGGGGCCCACAACCGGGCAGCCATCACGGTCGCCAGCACGACCGTCATAGCGGCGGGCAAGAGCCGGCGAATCCGGCGGGTGTAGAAGGTGGGCAACGCCCGGATGCCGTGCTCGCCGACCGACTCCAGCAGCAATCGCGTGATCAGGAAACCGGAGATCACGAAGAACACGTCGACGCCGACGAACCCGCCGTGTACGCCCAGCAGATCGGCGTGGTACAGCACCACGGAGAGCACCGCGAGAGCTCGCAAACCCTCGATGTCCGGCCGGAACTTGCCCGGCTTGAGCGGGTGCTCGCGAACATGCCGACCGGACGGGGCACCGGCACCCGCAGACTGCCGCACGGTGCTAGTCATCGGCGGCCGTCCTCCTGACGCGATCTATCGTGCAATACCAAGCCGTCGGGTTTGGGGACCAGCGAACCCGGAACTCCGGTCCAGCCGACGGCGGAGCCCAGAGCAGCCTACGTGCCGGACGAGTACATAGTCCGCCAAATCGGCTCGCTCGCCGGTGCCGGCGACCTCGGCGGACGGGTCAGCCACCGTGCCGGTAAGCTTCGCTCGGCGGGCGTTAGCGGTCGGCGGGCAAACCAGCACGATTCAGCTTAGTGCAGGGTAGCCTGCCTGAGGGCGTCGTCACTTCGCGGCGGCCCAGGCATGTGGAGGATCCTGGTTGGAGGCAGCGTGTCGGTTCGGGCCAAGACGTCGCTCCCGTTGCTGCGTGGGCGGCGGCCGGACAGCCTCTTGAAGGCCGGCGTCCTGGCGCGGTGGCATAGCCACCAGGCCGTATCTGATTGACATCTGCCTCGCGGTCGCCGTAGGCCTTGCCGTCCTACTCGTTCACGATGTGCCGTACATGCTCCATCACTCGTTGTGGGTCGACGAGGGGTGGGTCGCGGACTCGGTCCGGGCCAAGATCACGCTCGTGCCTTCGATGACATCGAGTACGCCGTTGGGATGGTCGTTGCTGTTGCGGCTGGTGCCATTCGGTGGTCCCCAGAGGCTGCGACTCGTGCCGCTCGGGTTCACGATGCTGGCGGCGGCTGCGGGCTACCTGTTCGGGCGCGAGCTTCGCTTGACCCGGTTTGCCACGGGGATCTTGACCGGAGCCGCCGTGCTGCTAGCACCGTCGATGCTGCTCCGGGACGACCTCAAGCAGTACACAGCCGAGGCGTTCGGCTGCCTGGTCCTGTGGGTTCTCGTAGCGCGGGTGGAGAACGAGTGGCGCCGCCGGCGCTTGATCGCGATCGCTGCCGTGGGCTCAGTCGGCCTGCTGTTCGCCAACACAGTGATCTTCGTAGGGGTTGCGGCTATGGCAGCCCTGGCGCTCGAGTGCCTGGTCAGGCGGGACTACCGGCGGCTGCTCGAGATCGCCGCCGCCTCGGCCGGGATGCTCATCGTCGGCCTGGTGATCTACAAGGTCGTCATCCACCCAGGATCCAGGCTCACCGACCGCCCCGATGCCCAGCTCCCACTACATGCCCATCTCGAGTCCGTCTGCCGCAGCCCACTTTCTGTCTCGGCAGCTACGGTCATCTCGTGCCGTACATGGGCTTCAATGACCTGATCATCGACGTGGTGCTCGTGCTGGCGGGCATCGCAGCGCTAATCTGGCTCCGGCGGTATGCCCTGGCCGCCATGTTTCCGATCATGCTGGCGCTCGTCCTCGTCGCTAGCGCGGCCCACAAGTACCCGTTCGGCAACCGCGCGGACGTCCACGTTCTGGCTGGTGGCGGTCCCCGTGCTAATGGCCGTCGCGGTCGCCGCCGCCGGACACCTGGCGGGCCGTATCGATCGCCGCGCGCCGCTGCTGGTCGCCGCACTGGCCCTTGCGGTCTGGGTCCCGGCGACGAATAGCGTACATCCGCGCCCACTCGATCCCCAACGAGGACGTCCATTCTGAGATTACCTATCTCGAAGCCCACTTCCGGCACCCGGACGTCGTCATTGTCAGCTACGGGGCCAGCTTCGGGTTCGCGTATTACTATCCCGCGACGCCCAGCTTCCCGGTCGACGCCGTCGCGCCCGATGGCCACGGCGTTGCGTATCCTCAGTTGCCGTGGATGGTCGTGATGACCAATCGCCAGCCGACGGACATCGCGAACGCGCTAGCGGCGGCTGAGAACAAGATTGCCGCGGAGCCGGCCTCCGCTCGCGGGCGGATCTGGATCATCCGGTCGCACCAGACTCCCCTCGAGGTCCGCACCTGGCAAACTGAACTGGCCGGCGCCCCGGTGGAAACCATCCGCGTCGGCCCCGAACCCATTCTGTTGTACCGGTACCGGCCGGCGTGAGAGCTGCCGGCCGGTTACGGTCTGAACCGCCAGCGGTCCGGCACCGCACTTACGCCGCTTCGCTCGCACACCCACATCTTGCGCAGGTTGACGCCGTCGCGACGCCACTCGCCGTTGTCACGCGGCTCCCAGCCGTAGGTACCGCTGGTCCAGTCTCCCGAGCGGGCTGGAGATATCGCGCACGACGTCGAACCCGGCCTCGCGGCAGGTGGCTTCTACCCAGGCGGGGCTCGGGCGGCAGCCCTGGCCCCTCATTGCCTGATCCGAGCCCCGCCATCCATTACTAGCCTCGCTGACCCACTCGACGACCGGCTCGCGGCGATCGCACACGGCCGTCTCAAGCAGCAGGACCCTCGCCGTCTTCCCGCAGCTGCGCAGGAACTCCTCGGGGTGCGCGAGGTGGTACAGCACGCCGAAGGCGAGGATCAGCTCGAAGTCGCCCGCCTCGTCCACGCCGGTTCGGTCGAGGTCCAGCACGAACGACGCCCGCCCGCGGGCCTTCATGGCCTCGACCTGCTCGGCCCGGCCGTCCGTCGAGGTGACGTCAAACCCGAGGGCGGCGAACGCATCACCCAGGCGGCCGTGCCCGGCCCCTACCTCCAGGACCTTCATCCCGCGCCACCGTTCGACGTCGACATGAGCGAACAGGTCTACCAGGCGGGTGAGATTCGCTTCGCGGTAATGGAAGGCCTCGAAGACCGTTTTCCCCGACAGCCGCTCCATGAGGAGGCGGGCGTGAACGGGATGCGCCGGAGATTGGAAGTCTGAGATACCATCACCGCACCACCATCTGATCGTCGTTACCGGCCTCTTGCGTCGCATGGTCCGGCATGCCGTTCTCGGCGGGGTCGAGCAGCGACCGGTGGAACTGATCGAGGTCGATCTCGGCTCCGATCCTGATGCTCTCCTGTGCCGCGAACATACAGAGCGTGGCCAGCGCTGAGCCCTCCCAGGACAGAAGATGGTTGGGCTCGCCCTTCACGGCGCGGACGAACTGCTCGAGTTCCTCGGCATGTCCCATGGACTTGTGCAGGCCGCTGCCTTTCGTGCGCGGCTTGCCCAGGCCGTACTCGGTCAGCTTCCCGAAGTCATCCAGGATCGACACCTGCCCGCGGGTGAACACCGACAGCCGCTCGCGCGGGAAGCCGGGCACGCCGGACTCGTTGAAGACCACCGTCGCCGCGGCACCGTCGTAGTGGAGGGTCACAGAGAAGTTGCACAGCGTCCGGAGATCGTCGGGTAGCTTGCCCAGCGCACGAGCCGACACCGATACCGGGCGCCTGCCGATGAGCAGGTTGCACAAGTCGATGAAGTGCTCTCCCTCGCTGACCAGCCGCCCGCCGCCGTCTACCGGGTCGAGGCTCCAGTGATCGGCAGGCAGCGGCTGCTGGGCGATCACGTACTCGACGAAGTCGACCGGGGACTTCAGCGACTTGCGGAGGGCGTCGACGAGGGGCGAGTAGCGGCGGTTGAGCCCGAGCGAGACGAGGGTCGGCTGCGCCTCCATCAGCTGGAGCAACTCGCTGAAGTCTTCTAGCCGGGTGACCATCGGCTTCTCGATGAACACGGCCTTGCCGGCCGAGATCGCCGCCCGGATGTGCTCGTAGTGGTCCGGCTGGTTCGAGCAGATCATCACCGCGTCGGTGCCCTCATCCGCGAGGAGTTCGTCGACGTCGGTCGTGATCATCGTGGCACCGAGGCCATCGGCGGCGACGGAGGCGTTGCGTCCCGTCGCCGACGCGATGCCGCGGAGCTCGACGTCACGCATTGACTTGAGGTTGGGGAGGTGCATGCCCAGGACATGGTTGCCGAACCCGATGAGCGAGATCCCGACCTTTCCGTCACGCTTCGGGCGCGGGTTGACCTGCATCGTCCGGCTGAGGTCCGGGCTGGCTCCGTACGAGATCAAGGCGGCCACGCCGGGTAGTGTCCGCTCGCGGATCGCATCGAACGGCTCCTGGGCTCGATCCACGGGGTAGACCCCCGCAATCAGCGGCTCGGGGTTGACAGCCCCTGCGGCGACCAGCCGGATGAACTCCTCGAGGTTGCGCTTCTCCGTCCAGCGGACGTACCCGAACGGGTAGTCCACGCGGCCCTTCTCGTAACTGTTGTCGTAGCTTCCGGGCCCGTAGGCACGCGAATACCGCAGGTCGATCTCGCGGTACAGGAAGTTCTTAGGGTGGATGTCGAGCTTGACGTAGCCGACAATGACTACGCGGCCCTGCCGCCGGGTGATCTCCATCGCCCCGTTGATGATCTCTGGCGAGTCCGAGCTGGCGCAGATGATCGTGGCGTCGACTCCGTTCTTGCCGGTGAAATCGGCTATGCGCCGCTTCCAGTCCGGCTCGGACGGGTTGACCACCAGGGCGGCACCGGCGGCGGTAGCCAGCTCGTTCGCCTTCGGGTTGATGTCGATCCCGACGACGACGCATCCGGCCGCCTTCGCGATGCTGGCGCACAACTGGCCGACCAGGCCAAGGCCGTAGATGGCAACGGTCTCGCCGAATTTCAGGTCAGCGCGCCGGAGGGACTGCATGGCGATGCCGCCGACCGTGACGAACGCTGCGTGCCGGAGGTCCACTCCATCGGGCACAGGGACCACGTGATTGATAGAGGGGGCGGCCACCTCGGCGTGGCCGCTTGCCGCGTAGGCCACCGTCTGGCCGATTTCGAGCCCTTCCACCCGATCACCGAGCGCCAGCACCGTCCCTGCGCCGCTGTAGCCGATCTCCCGAGGCGTGACCATCTCGTGCCAGACCCGTCGTGCGGTCTGGCTGGGGCCCGTGGCGAGGATGGTCTGCTTGACCACGTTGCGCATCCAGGGATCTGAGATGGTCTGGCGCACAAGCTCGGTCGGAGTCTTCGACAGCGTCCCCATCTCGGTGCCCGAACTGATGAGCGAATAATGGCTCTGCACAAGGACCTGATCGGGGCCTACGTGCGGGACGGGGAGGTCTGCGACCAGGACGCGCCCGCGCCGATCGATCACCCTACGGAACACCTGCTTCATGCCGAGCTTCAACCTGCTTTCGGATAGACCCACCCCGACCGCATGTTGACGGTCGCAACGGTCAATTTGCTGGTGCGCCACGGTACCAGAGTCGCCCCACCGATCGTGCTCGCCGAGGGCTCACTGGGTAGGGCGGGCTCACTAGCCCTGGGGCAAGCGCGACCGCCTGCTGCTAGCCTTTATCGGTACTTCGAAGCCCAGCACCCTGGACGTCTGCGCCAGGCCCGGGCCCACCCTCCCGCGCACGGGTCTCCGAGAGCCAGCAGATGCGAGGTTATCGTTGCAATGACAGACGACCTATATACGGCCGCGCCACAGCGCCAGTCCGGGATTCAGCTGGAGGTGCTCGACCGGGTCCTGCAGATTGCCCGGTCGGACCGCTATGAGGGGTACTCGAAGCACGACGGCCTTAACTCGCCCGTCCTGGCGTGGCTGGCCGGAGAATCGAGGCTTCGGCGGCTCGGGGCGATCCAGGTCGTGACCCGCAGCCCCGTGGATGTGCGGCCGATGGTCGGCGTCCGTAAGGCGAGGAACGCGAAAGGGCTCTCCCTTTTCGCCCGTGCGCTGCTCGCCCGGCACCGCATGACCGGATCGGCCGACGATGCGCGTGAGGCGCGCCAGCTGCTCGACTGGCTCATCGACCATCCGGCGCCAGGATTCGAAGGGCTTTGCTGGGGTTATCCGTATCCCTGGCAGGACGTCGGGTTCTTTGCCCCGCGAGACTTTCCCAACCGGGTGGTCACCTCGTTTGTCGGCCAGGCGCTGCTGGACGGGTACGAGACGCTCCGCGACACTCGCTATCTCGATGCCGCCGGGCTCGCCGTCCGGTTCCTGCTCGAAGCCCCGAAGACGCTGTACGAGGACGACGACCGCTGGTGCCTTAGCTACGTGCCTGACCCGAGCATCGACTGGATTGTCATGGACGTCTCGGCCCTGGTCGGGGCCTTGGCTGCCCGGCTGGGCGCAATCACAGGAGACGCTGAGCTCATCCGCCAGGGCGGCCGGCTCGTTCGCTATGTGGTCTCGAAGCAGACCGACTATGGCGCCTGGTTCTATACCGATCCGCCTTCGGCCAGCCATATCACCCACGACAACTACCACACGGGGTTCATCCTCGACGCGATCCTGCAGTACGGGATATCGGCCGGCAGTGATGAATTCGAGTCGGCCTACCGCCAGGGCATCGAGTTCTACAAGCAACGGCTCTTCGAGCCGAACGGCGCCGCGAGGTTCATGAGCGATCGGGAGTACCCGATAGACATCCACGGGTGCGCTCAGGGGATCATCACATTCTCGCTCCAGCAGCGGTACTTCGGCCTCGGCTCCGCAACAGCCGCGACGGTGCTGCAATGGACGCTGGATAACATGTGGGATCCGGCCAGCGGGTGGTTCTACTACCAGCGGCGCCGGCGATTCCGGACACACATCCGGGAGCTGCGCTGGTGCCAGGGCTGGATGTCGTTGGCCCTCGCCAGCTATCTCGAGAACTGCGGAGGAGAGGCGTGAGGAGATTCCCGGGCCGGGAGCTGTCGCTCGATCCCAGCCGCAGCAGGTTCGAGCGGTTGTACGCAAATGTGTTCGGCGCGCCGGCCAACGGGCTGCGCATCCGACTGCGACGGGTGCTGCCGGCCACGGCGGGCTCCTACCAGGCGATTCTGGACGCCGGCTGCGGCACGGGGGTGTTCAGCTTCGAGCTGGCCAAGCTGCATCCTGAGGCCCAGGTTGTCGGCGTCGAGCTTGAACCCGTGCTGGTAGCCCGGGCCAACGAGATCGCGCGGCGAGCACAGCTGGCCAACTGCAGCTTCCTGGAGGGGGATGTCACAAAGCTCGACTTCGAGGACGAGTTCGACCTGGTGGTAAGCGTCGATAACTTCGAGCACGTCGAAGATGACGTCGAGGCGATGCGAACGCTGCTGCACGCGCTCCGCCCTGGCGGGCGGCTGGTGGTCCACGTCCCCGGCTACGAGCGGCGGTGGATCTTGTTCGGCCGCAGGGTTAACTTCGATGTCCCTGGCCACGTCCGCCCTGGATACAAGGCCGAGGAGCTGGTGGACAAGCTCCAGGGCGCAGGGTTCCAGGTCATGACCCACCAGTACACCTACGGGGCGCTGGAGACTTTCACGAACAATATCTCTTACCTGATTACCGGTGCCGACCAGCGCCGCAAGCTGCAATACGCCGTGGTATTCCCGCTCTTGCTGGCCGTCTCCTACCTCGGGAAGTCCTCCCAGCCGCGGTGGGGCGCCGGCGTCCTTGCGGTGGCGCAGCGTCCGGCTGCCACCGCGTCCGCCGCGTCCAGCGGCTCCGGCGCCTCCAGCAACAAGGTCCCCTGATCGCATGCGCGTCCTCATCGACATTCTCCACCCCGCCCACGTGCACTTCTTCCGGAACTTCTATACGGAGATGGAGGACCGCGGGCACCAGGTGTGCATCACCGCGCGTGACAAGGACCGTTCTCTCGAGCTGTTGCGGGCGTTCGACCTTCCCTGCCAGCAGATCTCGCGGCAAAAGGCCGGCAGTGTCGGCCTCGCCGTCGAGATGGCCCAGCGCACGCCGCGCCTGATGAAGATCATGCGCTCTTTCAAGCCGGACGTGATGACGGGGATTATGGGCCCTTCGATCGCGCTGGCTGGTGCGCTGCGAAGAGTTCCGGCGGTGGTGTTCTATGACACGGAGTTTGCCGTGCAGACCAACCGGCTGGTGTACCCGCTGGCCCACAGCGTCTGCACGCCGGACTGCTACCAGGGCAAGGTTCCGGGCCGCCACCTGCAGTACGCCGGGTACCACGAGCTCGCCTATCTCCACCCCAATCGCTTCCGACCAGATCCGGCTGTGCTCGCCGGCTTCGGAGTCAGCCCAGACGAGCCCTACTCGATCGTGCGGTTCGTATCCTGGCAAGCCGTCCACGACCGGCAGGAGCGCGGCCTGTCGGCCAAGCAGAAGCGGCACCTGGTCGAGACGCTCCAGCGCCGCGGACGAGTGCTCGTCTCCTCCGAGGCGCCGCTGACCCCGGACCTCGCGGACCTTGCTGTCCGCGGTCCCGTGGAACAGATCCACCACCTGATCGCGCACGCGAGGCTCGTGGTGGGAGAGTCGGCAACGATGTCCTCGGAGGCCGCAGTGCTGGGGGTTCCCGCGGTGTTCATCGCGACGACCGGACGCGGCTACACCGACGACGAGGAGCGGCGGTACGGGCTCGTGCGGCACTTCACCGAGGACCAGTACGACATGGCGCTGTCCGCCATCGAGGAGATACTCGCGCAGCCCGCATCCGGCTTCCAGGCAGCGCGGCAGCGTCTGCTCGACGAGAAGGTCGACGTGACCGCGTGGATGGTCGACTACTTCGAGACCTCCTTCGCGGGTGCTCGATGACGCTCAGCAGGGACCGGTAACTCCCGTGTGCGGGATAGCAGGTACGGCGGGCTTCGGAGACGAAGAGCTAATCCGGGCCATGACCGACACGATCGCCCACCGCGGACCGGACGGCGACGGCTTCTACAGCGACGAGCGCGTCCACCTAGGCAACCGCCGGCTGGCGATCCAGGACGTGCCAGGCGGTTCTCAGCCGATGGCCAACGAAGACGGCTCCGTCGTCGTGGTCTACAACGGCGAGATCTACAACTACCCTCAGCTTCGCGACATGGTCCTGGCGCGCGGTCACCGGCTGCGGACGCACTGCGATACCGAGCTCCTGCCACACCTCTACGAGGACGAGGGGATCGAGTTCGCGGCCCGGCTGAACGGGATCTTTGCGTTTGCCCTGCTCGACCGATCGCGCCGCAAGCTCTTCCTGGTCCGGGATCCGCTCGGGGTGAAGCCGCTGGTCTACTCGATCCGGGATGGCATGCTGGCCTTCGGCTCCGAAGCCAAGGCGGTCCTCGCGAGCGGGCTCGTCTCCGCTGAGCTCGACGAGGCCAGCCTCCATCTGTCGATGAACGTTCGCTACGTTCCGGGAGACCGAACGTTCTTCCGTGAGATCAAGCGCTTGCCACCAGGTCATGCGCTCGAGTTCGCCGAGGGGCGCGCGCGGCTGTTGTCGTACGCCGCCATCGACTGGACGCCGGACGAGAGCATGAGCCGGGACGACTGGCTCGAGGGCATCAGGTTTCATTACCAGGAAGCGGTCAAGCGCCAGCTCATTTCGGACGTGCCGGTCGGTGTCTCGCTGTCCGGAGGCATCGATTCGAGTTCCATTGTGGCCATGCTGCGGCGCACCACGAGCGGGACCATCAAGACTTTCAGCCTTGGCTTCGACGAGCCCACGGATGAGACCGCCGACGCCCGGTTCGTGGCGCGCACCTTCGGCACCGAGCACCAGGAAGTGGTACTGCACGAGCCAGCTCTCGCTCACCTGGCTGATGCCATCTGGCACACCGAGGAGCCCAAGGTCAACTCGCTTCAGCTGTACCTGCTACACCGGTTCATCGGCGAGCATGTGTCGGTCGTGCTGTCAGGGCTCGGCGGTGACGAACTATTCGCCGGCTACGACTTCTACAGCTACCTGCTCGCCAGCCGAAGACTGCGGACCGGAGCGCCCGGCGCCGCGGTCCGCGCCCTAGCGCCGGCCCTGGACTGGACGGCGCGCCGGTCCGCAGGATTGGGTCGGCCAGGACTCGATCTTGCCACCCGCAAGCTCGAGTGGCTTGCCGCCTCCGGGGACGGGGCCCGCAATTACCTGTTGCTGCGAAATGCCTGGGACTTCAACCCAGCGCTGCTCAAGCGCGTGTACGCGGCCGATTTCCTCGACCGGCTCACGGTGTCCGCCCGGGACGACTACAGCTCCCACTTCAACGACGAACGGCCGCTGGAGAGCCAGGCGCTGCGTGCCGAGTTCGCGACCAAGATGGTGTGTGATCTCCTCCATAACGAGGACACCATGTCGATGGCGCACTCGGTGGAGTCGCGGGTCCCGCTGCTCGACCTTGAGCTGGTCCGGTTCGCTGCGCGCATCCCGGACGCCATCCGCTTCGCGGGCGGGCCCAAGGGCCTGCTCAAGGACTCGCTGACCGGAGTGCTTCCTGACCGCGTGCTGCACAAGCCGAAATGGGGATTCACTTTTGATCCCGTTGAGCAGTATCAGAAGGACCTGGGACCGATGGTCCGCGAGATGCTTTCGCCGGACCGGCTTCGACGGTCAGGTATTTTCAATCCCGAGTTCGTCCGGGCTGTGCTCAAAGCAGCGCCTCACCAGCGACTCAGATGGCATTACTTCTTGCTCTGGCAGATGATCGGCGTCGAGACCTGGCTTGAGACGTTCGCTCATGGCCAGCCTGTGCCAGCTCGTCACGCCGCTATCGAAGGAGCATGACCTCATGAAACCCCAGCGGGGCAGCACGGTTGATACCGTCCGTGACTTCTGGCAGTCACATATCAACAACGAGTACTACACCGCCGCCGAGCGAGCCTCAGACTCGTATTTCAAGGAGATTGAGGAGCGCAGGTACACAGCGCACTATCACCTTCCCGAGCTCTTCGAGTCGATGGCCGGACCGGATCATAATCTGCTCGAGATCGGCTGCGGTATCGGCGTCGACAGCATCCAGCTGGCAAAGCGGGGCTTCCAGGTGACAGCGATCGATCTGACGGAGAACGCCCTTGCGGTGGCCGAGCAGTTTGCCGGGCACCGTGGGGTCACGATCGATTTCCAGACGGGAAACGCCGAGAAGCTCGACTTCCCTGACGAGAGCTTCGACGCTGTCTATTCGTTCGGCGTGCTCCACCACACCCCCGATATCGAACGCTCCGTTGCTGAGGTGCACCGCGTCTTGCGGCCGGGTGGAACTGCGTACGTGATGCTGTATCACCGAGATTCTCTGGTCAACCTCGTGCACCGGGCGCTACGGCTGCCCTATGAGTCGCCGAGTGACCGGAAGGACCACTGCCCGGTCGTCTACACGTTCAGCCGGAGAGGCATCCGCAAGCTGTTTCGGGATTTCTCGAGCGTGCAAGTCCACTCGGAGTACCCGTTCACTCATGGCTTTGGCCCGCTCACTACGAAACTGCCGCTCGGCATTCGGCGTCGACTCGGTCGAGCCGTCGGCTGGCATCTGATGATCACAGCCGTCCGGTGACAGGCACCGGAAGCAGCTAGCGCTAGAAACTGTGCCTAGCCGTGACCAAGCGGCGCGGTAGTGAGCGCGACGACGAGGGCCACTATGCCCACTCCGGTTACGGCGATCGTCAGCATCAGCAGCCGTCGGCCGACGGCCGCTTCGTCGCCGCCAGGGGCGGGGAGCATCCGTCGCAGGCCCCAGACCACGGCTGCAAGGCCCAGTACGACTAGGCCAGCCGCGAGGTGATTCTTGAGGATAGCTGCGCCCGTCGCGGTGAACGCGATGGCGGTCCGGGTCCAGGCCAGATTGGTTCGCTCCCTGGCCAGGCCAGGCTGACTCTCCTCGGGCTCGTCGGGTACGTCCGGGCTCGTCATCGGGGCTTCAGGATGGCCGAGACTAGCAGTACGACAGCTGACACCACCGCCATCGCGGCGATCGTAAACGCGAGTATCCGTGGCAGCAGCGACCGGGGTATGGGCTGGCCCCGGCGCAGGGCACGCTGGCTGCGGGTCCACTGCCCGTAGCTCACAACGGCGATAACCGCACCTATCGCGATCAGCGGCACGCCGAGTACATGCCTGCCCCAGGGCACCCCTGGGAACGGGGGCAGCAACTGGACAATCGCGAGTCCGGCGACGATGAAGGCCAGCGCCGTGCGAGTCCAGGCCAGGAAGGTGCGTTCGTTGGCGAAGGTGAATCTGGCATCCGGCTCAGTCTCGCTGGGCGGCACGCCTGCATCGCCGGAGTCATGCGAGGCACCCTGCACTCCGATCGGATTCACCCCCCAGGCGTCGCACGGGCACGTCGACCCCGTTGAGTATGCGCTCCAGCCCGAACGTGATTCATACCGGCCTTGACCAGCTTCGGGCTGGCGCTGGTTGGCGCGTTGCCCGGCGGTGCGATGGCGGCCACAGCCAGCATGCTCGGCCTATGGGTAGGTCCTCCTACCCCTGGGACGATGACGGGCAGCAGGCCGCCGCTCTTGACACCCTGGATCATGGCGCCCATATCCGAGTGAAGTTCACATTCAGTATGATCGCTCAGGAACAAATCGGGAGAGACAGCGTCGCGTTTCTCGAGCACCGCGGCTACCAGGTCGTTTCGATCAGCCCCGGGCACTGGTGCTGCACTTTGGTGACTCGTCGGCGCGGCAAGGGAAGTCATGAGGAGGCTGCCAGATGAGCCTCGGCGCCGAGACAAAGGCGTCCGGCCCTCCGGCTGCCGGCATGTCTAACGGCAGCCAGAGCCCCGACCTTGGCAACCAGGCCGGGCTTTTGCTGTCTCGTCTGACCGTGCTCCCCGCCATCGTGATCACCGGGTGGCTGATCGTCGGGCTGCCGCTGCTGCTGGCGGGCGTGTTCACCCCGGTCCTGATGCTCGTCCTGTCCATCCCGGTGATCGCGGGGCTGAGCTACCTGGCCTGGCGCGCCCTCGCGGGCTGGCCGTCTGCCCGGCGGGCCGGCTCGCTGACGGTGGGCAGCGCGCCCTGGTGGTCGGTGATCGCGGTGATCGCGATCGCCGTCGTCTTCGGCGTCGATCAGATGATCTTCCATTCGGAGTTCGTCATCATCACCAGGGACCCGGCCTCCTACATCCAGTTCGGCGCCTGGATATCGGGACACGGCTCGCTGCCGATCCCGCAGGACAACGCCGCGTTCGGCTTCAGCCACGACGTGTCGTTCCAGAGCGCCGCCTACTACCAGGTGGGCCGGACCGTCGTGCCGCAGTTCATGGCGGGCCTGCCGATGGTCCTGGCCGGCGGCTTCTGGATCCACGGCGCGACCGCGGCCGCGGCGATGGCGCCGATCCTGGGCGCGTGCGCGCTGCTCACGTTCGGCGGGCTCGTGGCCCGGCTGGTCGGGCCGCGCTGGGCGCCCCTGGCCACCCTGGCGCTGGCGCTCGCGCTGCCGCTGATGTTCACCAGCAGATCGACTTACAGTGAGCCGCTGGCCGCGATCTTGTTCCTGGGCGGGCTGTGCCTGGTCGTGGACTGCCTGGCGGCCGACGGCCGGGCCGGGCGGATCCTGGCCGGGATGGGCGGCCTGGCGCTCGGCCTGACGTTCCTGGTCCGGCTCGACGGCGCCAGCGACATCCTGCCCGTCATCCCGTTCTGCGGACTGCTGTTCGTGGCCAGCCGGTCCAGGGCGGTGCCGGTGATCGCCGGGTTCGTCGTCGGGGCCGGCTACGGGCTGCTGGACGGCATCGTGCTGACCTGGCCGTATCTGCAAGGGAACATGGCCTCGGTGTCGCCGCTGGCCAAGATCGTGCTGGTGGTCACGGCGCTGACGGTCGTCGCCGTGATCGTCGGTCCAGATCTGGCGGTCGCCCCGGCTGCCGGGCTGGGTGGCGCCGTATGCCGCTCGCGGCGCTGCCGGTGGTGATCATCGCGGCGTTCGTGGTCCGGCCCTACTTGCAGATCACCCGGGCCCGGTCGCCGTCCTCGTTCCAGGCGACGATCGCGGCGTATCAGCTGGCGGAAAATCAGCCGATTGACCCGAGCCGGCAGTACTACGAGCTCAGCCTGCACTGGGTGTTCTGGTATATCGGCATCCCGGCCGTGATCCTGGGCACGGCGGCGGCGGCCCTACTGGTCTACCGGTGTGTCCGCCGCCAGGCGCCGGCCTGGACGCTGCCGTTGCTGGTCTTCTCCTGGGCGATCGTGTCGACTTTGTACCGGCCCGCGATCACCCCCGACCAGCCGTGGGCCAGCCGTCGGCTGGTGCCCGCGGTTCTGCCTGGGTTCCTGATCCTCGCGGTCTGGGTTATCCGCTGGGCCTATGGCTGGCTGCGGGCGCGGGGAGCCGGCAAGGTGGTCAGGGGCGGCGTGGTGGCGATCTGTGCCGCGGCCCTCATCGTGCCCGCGACCATCACCACGTTCGGCCTCGCGCTGCACACCGGCGGCCAGGGCGGCGTCCGGCTCACGGCGGACGGCCTCGGCCTGAAGACCACTTACGCCGGGGAGATCGCTGCGGTCACCCGTATGTGCGCGGCGTTCCCCAGGGACGGCGCGGTGGTGTTCCTCCCGGCAGGCCCCGGCAGGCTCGGCAATGAGCTCGCAGAGGTGGTGCGCGGGATGTGCGGCTTGCCTACCGCGACAGCCAAGTCGGCCCGGCCGCCCGCCGTGGGCGCCATTGTCAGGGACATTCAGCGGGCCGGCCGCCGGCCGGTGCTGCTCGCTGGTTTCGGCCGCGCGCTTGCCAGCTATGGGCCGCCGCGGCGGATCATGGCTCTGCACACGACCCGGGATGGTGAAACGCTGACCGTGGCACCAACGGGCACCGCGCCTTTTAACCTGGCGGTATGGATGACGGTGCTCTCCCGGTGACGCAGCCTCTCGCGGTCGGCAATGGCACTGCCGGAGGCGCCGTAGAATCCATGGCCATGAGTGATCCGTCCGCGCAGAACCCCTATGTGACGATTGTGCTGCCGTGCTTCAACGAGCAGGGCCACGTGGCCATGGAGGTCGATCGGATCTGCGCGGCGATGGACACCAGCGGCTACCCGTACGAGCTGCTCGCCTTCGACGACGCATCCACCGACGGGACGCTGGCGCGCCTGCAGGAGATAGCGCCGCAGTACCCGACGATGCGGATCGTCCATTTCGACCGCAACGGCGGCTCCGGGACGGTGCGCCGGATCGGCACCCACCAGGCCAGGGGCGAGATCGTCGTCTGGACCGACGCGGACATGACGTACCCGAACGAGCGTATTCCCGAGCTCGTGCAGACGCTCGAGAAAGATCAGATGCTCGACCAGGTTGTGGGCGCGCGGACGAGCGAGCAGGGTACGCACAAGATGCTCCGGGTGCCGGCCAAGTGGTTCATCCGCAAGCTCGCGGAGATACTCACGAACTCGAGCATCCCCGACCTGAACTCCGGCCTGCGGGCGTTCCGGCGCCAGGTAGCCCTGCCTTACCTGCGGCTGCTGCCGCCCGGATTTTCCTGCGTCACCACGATCACCCTGGCGTTCCTGTGCAACCAGCACGACGTGCGCTACGTGCCGATCGAGTATGCCAAGCGGTCGGGCACGTCGAAGTTCAAGTTCTTCAAGGACGCCTACCGCTACATCCTGCAGGTGCTGCGGATGGTGATGTACTTCAACCCGCTCAAGGTGCTCATGCCGGTGGCGCTGTTCCTGCTCGCGCTCGGCGTGGCGAAGGGCATCTTCGACATGGTCGTGCACCCGCTGCTGTTCGCGATCAACACGATTCTGATCCTGATGAGCGGGCTCATCATCGCGTCGATGGCCCTGCTCGCCGACCTGATCGTCAGATCCCGCGGCGACAGCTAAGGACAGTCGCCGTGTCGTCTACTGCCCTCAGAGGTAACCCGAGTTCCCGAGGCGGGATACACGGTCAGGGCGCTAGCGGCCAGGCTGGCCCCGAACTTCGAGGAGCCTGACCAGGCGTCGTGGGCGCTGGCCAGGGACCGGCTGGCCGCTCGCTGGACAGCTCTCGCCAGAATGGCCCGGCGCCAGCAGCGGCCCGACCTCATCCTCGTCGGCTACCTTGTGCATTTCGACGTGCACCTGGTCAGGCTGCTGTTCCGACGGGTACCGATCGTGCTCGACCACCTCATCGGCGCCAGCGACACCGGCCGGGACCGCCGCCTCGATGGCGGGCTCCGGCGTGTCGTGCTGCAGCTCATCGACGCGGCCGCGCTGCGCGCGGCCGACATCATCGTCGTGGACACCGACGAGCACCTGGCCGCGTTGCCCGCCCGGCACCGGCCGCGCGCCGTCGTCGTCCCGGTCGGCGCCCCGGCGGCCTGGCTAGCCGCCCGGCCAGAGGCCGGATCGCGGGGCGGCGAGGACCGGCTCCGGGTCGTCTTCTACGGCCTGTACACGCCGCTGCAGGGCACGCCGGTAATCGGGGCGGCGCTCGCTAAGATCGCCGGCGCGCAGGTGGACATGACGATGATCGGCAACGGGCAGGACCTGGCCGAGAGCCAGGCCGCCGCCGCGTTGAACGAGTCAGTGCGCTGGATCAGCTGGGTCGCGCCGGACGAGCTGCCCGCGATCGTCGCCGGGCACGACGTGTGCCTGGGGATCTTCGGCACCGGCCAGAAAGCGCTGCGCGTAGTCCCGAACAAGGTCTTCCAGGGCGCCGCGGCGGGTTGCGCGATCGTCACCTCGGACACACCGCCGCAGCGCCGGGCGCTCGGCGACGCGGCGCTGCTCGTACCGCCAGGAGATGCGGAGGCGCTGGCCGCCGCGCTGCTCCGGCTCGCCGATGACCGCGCGGAGCTGGCCAGGCTGCGGGCGGCAGCGTGGCAGGTTTCGGCCGACCGCTACGCTCCGGGCCGACTCGCCGCGCCGCTGCTGGCCCGGCTCGAGAGCGCCACCACCCGATCTACTCAGCGCCGCTAGGGCCTGGCCCGGCCAGCACGACCGGACGGGTGCCCCGGCCGGGGAACGAACATTATCCGTCACACGTAGCAAGGGAGCGTGCCCTGGTGACTGCCCCGAGAACCGCCCGGCGGTCGGCCGCCCCGGCCTCCGGTGCCGGACGACGCTTGAACCAGGTGGCCCCGCTCGCCCCCAACGCCTGGCTACGCTTCGACGTGGTCGCGCGCATGCTCCCCGAGGCTGCCGTCACGGCCCTGGAGATCGGCTGCGGCGGCGGCGGGTTCGGCGCCCGGCTGGCGACGCGATACAACTACCTGGGTATCGAACCGGACCGCGCATGTGCCGCGGTCGCCAGGGATCGGCTGCATGCCATCGGCTGCGGCGAGGTGCAGAATACTGCCGCGGAGTTCCTGCCGGACCGTCAGTTCGATCTCGTCTGCGCGTTCGAGGTGCTGGAGCACATCGAGAACGACCGCGCGGCCCTGCGCGCGTGGGCCCGGCTGGTCCGGCCGGGCGGCTGGCTGCTGTTGTCCGTGCCCGCCGGCCAGGACCGGTACGGTCCCTGGGATAAGCTGGTCGGCCACCTCCGCCGCTACGAGCCGTCCGGCCTGGCAGAGCTGTTAACCGAGGCCGGCTTCACGCACGCACGCACCCTGCGGTACGGGTTCCCGCTCGGCTACGCGCTGGAGCCTGCCAGGAACGTGGTGGCGCGGCGCCGGCTCGCGAGGTCGCCGGGCCAGACGATCACCGAGCGGACGGCGGCCTCCGGCCGCCAGCTGCAGCCCTCAGCCGGTCCGGCCGGCGCACTCAGTCGCTGGGCCACCGCACCGTTCCGGTTCGCGCAACGGGCCTTCCCTGGCGCCGGGACGGGTCTCGTCGCGGTGGCCAGGATGCCCTCAGACCACCGTTAGCTGTCGCCGCGGGATCTGACGATCAGGTCGGCGAGCAGGGCCATCGACGCGATGATGAGCCCGCTCATCAGGATCAGAATCGTGTTGATCGCGAACAGCAGCGGGTGCACGACCATGTCGAAGATGCCCTTCGCCACGCCGAGCGCGAGCAGGAACAGCGCCACCGGCATGAGCACCTTGAGCGGGTTGAAGTACATCACCATCCGCAGCACCTGCAGGATGTAGCGGTAGGCGTCCTTGAAGAACTTGAACTTCGACGTGCCCGACCGCTTGGCATACTCGATCGGCACGTAGCGCACGTCGTGCTGGTTGCACAGGAACGCCAGGGTGATCGTGGTGACGCAGGAAAATCCGGGCGGCAGCAGCCGCAGGTAAGGCAGGGCTACCTGGCGCCGGAACGCCCGCAGGCCGGAGTTCAGGTCGGGGATGCTCGAGTTCGTGAGTATCTCCGCGAGCTTGCGGATGAACCACTTGGCCGGCACCCGGAGCATCTTGTGCGTACCCTGCTCGCTCGTCCGCGCGCCCACAACCTGGTCGAGCATCTGATCTTTCTCGAGCGTCTGCACGAGCTCGGGAATACGCTCGTTCGGGTACGTCATGTCCGCGTCGGTCCAGACGACGATCTCGCCCCTGGCCTGGTGGGTGCCGATCCGGCGCACCGTCCCGGAGCCGCCGTTGCGGTCGAAATGGACGATCCGCATCGTCGGGTACTGCGGCGCTATCTCCTGCAGGCGCGCCAGCGTCCCGTCGGTGGATGCGTCGTCGAAGGCGAGCAGCTCGTACGGGTAGCCGCTGGTGTCCATCGCCGCGCAGATCCGATCGACCTCCATGGCCACGTGGCCCTGCTCGTTGAAGCACGGCAGCACAATCGTCACATAGGGGTTCTGCGCGGACGGATCACTCATGGCCATGGATTCTACGGCGCCTCCGGCAGTGCCATTGCCGACCGCGAGAGGCTGCGTCACCGGGAGAGCACCGTCATCCATACCGCCAGGTTAAAAGGCGCGGTGCCCGTTGGTGCCACGGTCAGCGTTTCACCATCCCGGGTCGTGTGCAGAGCCATGATCCGCCGCGGCGGCCCATAGCTGGCAAGCGCGCGGCCGAAACCAGCGAGCAGCACCGGCCGGCGGCCGGCCCGCCTGATGTCGTAGATCAGCTTGTCTACCTGCTGGCCCTGGGACGAGGTGGCCAGCGCGGACGGCAGCCCGCACATCCCGCGCACGACCTCAAGCAGCTGGGTCCCGTTCCTCGTCACGCCTCCGTCGATGAACACCACGGTGCCGTCCTTCGGCATCGCGGCGCACATGCCGTTGACCGCAGCGATCTCCCCGGCGTAAGTGGTCTTCAGGCCGAGGCCGTCCGCCGTGAGCCGGACGCCGCCCTGGCCGCCGGTGTGCAGCGCGAGGCCGAACGTGGTGATGGTCGCGGGCACGATGAGGGCCGCGGCACAGATCGCCACCACGCCGCCCCTGACCACCTTGCCGGCTCCCCCGCGCCCGCAGCCAGCCATAGGCCCAGCGGATAACCCAGACCGCGAGGATCAGGAACCCAGGCAGAACCGCGGGCACCAGCCGACGGCTGGCCCACGGCTGGTCGGGGGTGATCGCGGGCCGGTACAAAGTCGACACGATCGCCCAGGAGAAGACCAGCAACGGCAGCGTCCAGGCCGGCGCCTGGCGGCGGACACACCGGTAGACCAGTAGGGCCGCCGCCGCCGTGCCCAGGATCACGGCCGGGATGCCGATATACCAGAACACCCAGTGCAGGCTGAGCTCGTAGTACTGCCGGCTCGGGTCAATCGGCTGATTTTCCGCCAGCTGATACGCCGCGATCGTCGCCTGGAACGAGGACGGCGACCGGGCCCGGGTGATCTGCAAGTAGGGCCGGACCACGAACGCCGCGATGACGATTACCGGCAGCGCCGCGAGCGGGTACGGCGCCCACCGGGGCAGCCGCGGTAGCCGCGCCGGCCGCGCCTTGACGACGATCACGGCGACGACCGTCAGCGCCGTGACCACCAGCACGATCTTGGCCAGCGGCGACACCGAGGCCATGTTCCCTTGCAGATACGGCCAGGTCAGCACGATGCCGTCCAGCAGCCCGTAGCCGGCCCCGACGACGAACCCGGCGATCACCGGCACCGCCCTGGACCGGCTGGCCACGAACAGCAGTCCGCAGAACGGGATGACGGGCAGGATGTCGCTGGCGCCGTCGAGCCGGACCAGGAACGTCAGGCCGAGCGCCAGGCCGCCCATCCCGGCCAGGATCCGCCCGGCCCGGCCGTCGGCCGCCAGGCAGTCCACGACCAGGCACAGCCCGCCCAGGAACAAGATCGCGGCCAGCGGCTCACTGTAAGTCGATCTGCTGGTGAACATCAGCGGCAGCGCGAGCGCCAGCGCCAGGGTGGCCAGGGGCGCCCAGCGCGGCCCGACCAGCCGGGCCACGAGCCCGCCGAACGTGAGCAGCGCGCACGCGCCCAGGATCGGCGCCATCGCCGCGGCCGCGGTCGCGCCGTGGATCCAGAAGCCGCCGGCCAGGACCATCGGCAGGCCCGCCATGAACTGCGGCACGACGGTCCGGCCCACCTGGTAGTAGGCGGCGCTCTGGAACGACACGTCGTGGCTGAAGCCGAACGCGGCGTTGTCCTGCGGGATCGGCAGCGAGCCGTGTCCCGATATCCAGGCGCCGAACTGGATGTAGGAGGCCGGGTCCCTGGTGATGATGACGAACTCCGAATGGAAGATCATCTGATCGACGCCGAAGACGACGGCGATCGCGATCACCGCGATGACCGACCACCAGGGCGCGCTGCCGCCGGGGAGTTTCGGCGCCTGCCCGCCCGGCCAGCCCGCGAGGGCGCGCCAGCCCGCGTAGCCGAGCACGGCCGTGACCGGGATGGACAGGACGAGCATCAGGACCGGGGTGAAGATGCCCGCCAGCAGCAGTGGAAGCCCGACGATCAGCCAGCCGGTGACGATGAGGGCGGGGAGAATGGAGAGGCGGGTCAGCAGCAGCGCAGCCCGGTTGCCCGGGTCGGAGCTCTGGCCCTCATCAGACACGCCGGCAGCCGACTGGCCGGACGCCTTTGTCTGGGCGCCGAGGCTCATCTGGCGGCCTCCTCATGACTTCCCGTGCCGCGCCGGTAAGTCATCACGGTGCAGCACATAGTATCCGAGACGATCGAACACGACTCTGTAGCCGTGGCGCTCCAGAAACGCGACGCCGTCTCGCCCCGTTTGTTCCTGAGCGATCGTACTGAAGGTGAACTGTACCTCGGATGTGGTCGCTACGACCCAGGGCGCGAGGAGCGCGGGGGTGCCGCCGTCGCCGTCCCACAGGATGACCGTGTCCCGGCCGACCAGGTGCGGTCCGATCTTGTTGGCCGTGGCCACCATGACGCCCGATGGCACAGTGGCCACGGCCGCCTGCTCCGCCCTGATCTGAGGGGTCGACAGATCGAAGAAGCCCGGCTGAAACATCGCCCCGAGCGCCGACCGCGGCACGAACATGACCGCCATGGCGCAGAGCAGGCCCGCCGCGGCCAGCCCGACGTTGCCGGGCAAGGCCCGCCCAGGCCAGGCCAGGCTGGCCGGCGGCTCCTCGGCCGACCGGCGCGTCACAGCAAGGGCAGGCTGTCCCGCCCAGCCGTCGCCAGCCGGGCGGCCGCCGGGACCGCGACGCGGCTCCCGGCTGGCCGCGCCGCGGGCTGGCCGGCTGATAGGAGCGCAGCTGTACGGCCCAGCGCCCGAGCCGGGCTCCGCCGTCGACGGCGGCCAGCACGAGGACGACCACCAGGAACGCGTTGTAGTGGAACTGGACTCCCCACCAGTGACTGGAAGAACTGGACAGCATCCGCTCCAGCAGCAACGGGACGACCGCCAGCGTGATCGGGGACAGCAGCGGCAGGAAGCCGAACGCGCCGACGAGCCAGATCATCGTGTCCAGCTTCATCCGAGGGCTGATCAGCTCCGTCGCCGCCCGGACGGGGTGTTCGAGCATCTGTAGCAGGGCCTGCGGGACATTGCTGCCGAAGGCACCGTAGGCGAAGTAGTAATCGGACATGCCGCCCATCGCCGGGATGAGCACGTAGAGGGAGACGATGGCCGCCGCCAGACCGCCGATGACCAGGGCGAGGCCGGGCAGCCGCTGCCGGTTGAGGTGCGGTCGGGCGACCACAAGCACCAGGCCGATGCCGGCCACCAGCAGGCCCATGTCCTCCTTGACCAGCAGCGCCGTCCGGATCCGGCCCGCTGCAGCCGCTCCAGCGCCACCGCCGTGAGCACCGGCGCGAACGCCGCTTCGTGGAAGTCGAAGTCCACTGCCGCGGCGACTGGCCAGCTCAGCGCGTAGGCGACAGAGACCAGGTAGGCGGCAGCCGTGCCGCGAGCCCCGCCGCCGAGCGCCCGCCGGGTGAAGACCCAGACCGGCGGCACCGCGAGCGCGAACAGGACGGCCTGCGCGATCAGCAGGTCCTGCGGCGCGTTGTAGATCCAGTACAGCGGGGCGAGCGCGGCCAGAATCGGCGAGAAATGGTCACCCAGTACTGAGAAGTTCGGACCAAATCCGTTATGCAGGCCCTTAACTATCGAAACTCCGGGCTGGAAATGGGCGTACAGCGGATCGCCTGATCGAAGATGACCAGATCATAAGTGCCAGAATTGAACTGATAGTACCGGTAGAGCGAATAGGTGCCGTAAATGGCGGCCGCGAGAACGGTCAGCGCGGCGATGAACAGCACGTTCAGCGACGTGCGGCGCAGGCGCAGACATCCGTCCGCGTGATCGTGCTGCATCAGCAGAGAATCTCGGCTCTCATGAATCATGCGCAGACCGGAAAGCATTGCAGCTTCGGCCTAGATTACCTCGGCGACGTCAATTGCCTGGTGTATCCGGGCAGCCGCGGGTCAATGCCGAGACAATTTCCGCTGCACTTTCCTGGCTTTTACCATGAAGCAAGTGCTTTCCCGGCCGACGGCGCCCGAGGCGGGTCCGTCCGGTCCGGCCCGGGTAGGTGTTAGATCATGGATCAGTCCGTGCAGGCAGCTCCCATGACCTAGACCAGCACGTCAGCAGGGGAGGCACCGATGGCACACGAATCCCGCAGCTCGCAGGGCGGTGGCACGACCGCGCAGGCCACCCGGCCAGCTACCCCGGTATCCACATATGACCGGCCTGTCCGGACTAGTTACGTCAACCGCAAAGCCGCCCTCGGCGGCATCCTGGCGCTCCTCGCGGTCGGCGGAATCGTCACCGGCTTTGCCGTGAGCAACAGCAGCTCGCCACCCCCGCCGAGGCTCCTGGGCACCTTCAGCAGCGTCGGGACGCAGGCGTCGCTGCCGTTCACGGTGCCGTCCGGGCCGGTGACCGCCAAGTACAGCTTCGCGTGTCCGGCCGGCACCGGGTCGCACCCGTTCCTCGCGGCCCTGATCAACTCCAGCCGGACGGATATCGTCCCGATCGCCCGGACCGCCGGCACTGGCGGGACGCACTCCGTGACGCTCCACCCGGCGGACCCGGGTACCAGCTACCAGGTCGGCGCGAGCTCGCCGTGCCCGTACCGGGTCAGCGTCTACGCGCCGTAGCCGGGTCCGGCGACCACCGGCACAGGGCTGGTGCCTGGGGGCGTACCACGCTCTGTCGCGGCCCGCACAGCAGGCCGGCTGCTGAATCCTGCAGCCGGCCTGCGGCTTACCTGGCGAGGTCGGTCGGCTCGTCCAGCCGCGTCAGCTTGAGCGGGTTCCGGACGAGGTAGACCCGGCTGACCCGGCCGTCCTCCACCACCAGGCTCACCGCGGCCAGCTCGCCGGCGACCTCGATCCTGGCCGCCGGCGCGCCATTGAGCCACACGATCATCGACGCGAACGCGTTCTGGCCGGCGCGCGCGAGCACCCTCGCCACGACGTCGGCCCCATGGACCGGGGCCAGGGCAGTGGCCGCGAGCCCGCCGCCGTCGGCGATCAGGACCACGTCCGGTGCCAGGACGTCCATTAGCTCCTGCAACTGCCCGGTGCGCAGCGCGGCCAGGAACCGCTCCACCACGGTGTGCTGCTCGGCCCGGCTCACCCGCACCCGCGGCTGGCGGGCCGCCACGTGCTCGCGGGCCCGCCGCGCGATCTGCCGCACCGTCCCCGCGGGCTTCCCGACGGCCGCGGCGATCTCGCCGTAGGACAGGTCGAAGACCTCGCGGAGCACGAACACCGCCCGCTCGGCCGGCCCGAGCGTTTCCAGCACGGTCAGCATCGCGATCGAGACGCTCTCCGCGAGCTCGACGTCCTCGGCGACATCGGGACTGGTCAGCAGCGGCTCAGGCAGCCACTCGCCGACGTAGTCCTCGCGGCTGCGCGACAGCGTCCGCAGCCGGTTGAGCGCCTGGCGGGTGACGACCCGGATGAGGTAGGACCGCGGGTCACGCACCTGCGGGCGGTCGGCGCCGGCCCACCGCAGCCAGGCCTCCTGCACCACGTCCTCTGCATCGGCCGCCGAGCCGAGCATCTCGTAGGCGACCGTGAACAGCAGGCCGCGATGGGCGGCGAACGGGTCCGCGCCGGTCATGCCGCCGGCGCTGCGCGGGGCGTCTGCGGGCGCCGGGCCAGCGGGATCTCGCACGCGTCGGAGTAGCCCTGTGACGTGATGCCGGCCGCGGTGTTGACCCGGCCCGCCATGTTGGCGAAGCCGATGAACACGGTGAGCTCGACCATCGTCGCCGGGCCGAGCTGGCCGAGCAGGCGCGCGTGCAGATCGTCGGTGACGGTCGTCGGCGTGTTCGTCATGGCCTCGGCGTACTCCAGCACATCGCGCTCCAGCGGCGTGAACACCTCCGCGTCCCGCCAGACAGGCACCTGGCTCGCCTTGGCCAGGTCCAGGTCGTGGTTCTGGGCCAGGAAGTAGTTGATGTCGAGGCACCAGCTGCAGCCAACCTGCGCCGCTACGGCCATGTGCGCGAACGTCTTCAGGCTCGCGTCGACCGAGTCCCAGGTGGACACCATGGCCGAGAACTCCTGGCTGGCCAGGGCCACGCTCGGGTTGTTGTAGGCCACCTCGACAGGCTCGGGCACGGCGCCAAGCTGCTTGATCATGCTGTCCCTGAGCCCGGCCGGGAGCTGTGCCTTCTGAACGCGTAGCGCCATGGTGTCCTCCTTGAACGATTGCCTGTCGGCATAAAGACACCGCCGGATCAGCGAGCGTTACACCCCGCCGGCACCGAGCAGAGATCACCCGCGCTCGTCGCCCTGGTCCGGGCTACCTCCCATCATCTTGAGCATGGGGCCGCCGCCGGACTTGAAGAAGCGCACGAGCAGCGCGGCCGCGAGAAGCAGGAAGATGATGTTGAGGATGGTCGTGTAGTTCCAGCTGATGCTCTCCGCGGCGACCCTGGCGGTCCGCTCGGCGGGAATGAGCCCGAGGGCGCCGAACAGGAACTCGACGACGTAGCCGGCGAAGACCATGGCGGCGTAGAAGATCCCGAGTATCACCAGGGTCATCTGAGTGCCGTAGTACTTCCGGTAGATGATCAGTATCGGGATGATGATCAGGTCGGCGAAGATGAAGGCGGTCACGCCGCCGAAGCTGATGCCGCCGTTCCACAGCACGCCTGCCAGTGGCACGTTGCCGATGGAGCAGACGAAGCTGAGCATCGAGATGACCGGCCCGATCAGTGGACCCCAGAGCCTGGCGGCCAGCGGGTGACCGGTCAGGAATAGGTGCCGCCAGAAGCTGTCGGGAACCCAGGCGCCGATCGCTCCGGCGATGAGCAGTCCGCCAGTAATGTCGCGGATCACCGAGGCCCATTCCATGACGAAGATGTGGCTGACCGACGTGTAGCCGTCGCGACTGACCAGCCGCGGCCAGAAGCCGCCGTCGCCGCTGATACTCATGTCCATGGCGGCGTGGCCTTCCATCGAGCCCGCCAGCCCCTTGTCGGCCTGCTCGCGAGCTGCCTGGATGATCCGCTGGCGGACGAACAGCCGGAACGCCACCGCGACGACCACGATCATGATCGGCCCGCCGATGAATTCGGCCAGGGTGAACTGCCAGGAGATCAGCAGCGCGAGGATGATGCCCAGCTCGATGACCAGGTTCGTGCTGGCGATCTCGAAGACCATCGCCGCGGTGAAGCCGGCGCCCTTGCGGAACAGCGACCGGGCCAGCGCCACCGCCGCGTACGAGCAGGAGGACGATGCGGCGCCGAGCCCGGTTGCCAGCGCGAGCGTTCTTGGCCTGTCGTCTCCGAGCAGCCGGGTGATGGTCCGGCGCCGGACGAGCGCCTGGACAACCGCCGACAAGATAAAGCCGAGGATCAACGACCAGACGATTTCCCAGGTCATCGTGCCGGCCACAGCGAGGGCGTGGCCGACGGCGTCGAGGATGCTCATGACACGCATGAGCATAGGCACGGGCGCCGGCCCGCAGACGGCATTACTAGCGGTCCGGGCCAGCGGGCCGAGAACCGGCGGATCGGGACGTCGCGTCAGGTGCGCCCTCCTTGGCCACACGGATGGGAAGCTCCTGATAGCCGCGCAGGACAAGCCGGTCGCGGCGCGCGGGTTGCCGGTCGGGGGCCGCGGCCAGAGCCGGGAAGCGGGCGAGCAGCCGCGGGAAGGCAGCGCCGGCTTCCAGCCGGGCCAGGCCGTTGCCGAGGCAGAAGTGCGCTCCGGCGCCGAAGCTCAGCGGTCTGATGTCGCTGCGGGCAGGGTCGAAGCGGTCCGGGTCGGGGAAGCGGTCCGGATCGCGGTTGGCGGCGCCGATGAGCAGGATCAGCGTGCTGTCCGTGGGGATGGACACGCCCGCGACCGTCAGGTTGTCCGCGCGGGCCTGACGGGTGGTCACCTGCACCGGGGAGTCGTAGCGCAGCACCTCTTCGGTGAACCCTGATATCGCCATGTCGCCGCAGCGCAGCGCAGCGGTGAGCTCCGGTCGCTGCAACAGGATGGCCAGGCCGTTGCCAAGCAGATTGGTGGTGGTCTCGAAGCCCGCGACGAGCAGCACGACGAGGTTGGCGAGCAGTTCCGGCTCGGACAGCCGGCCGTCGGCGGCGTCGCGGGCGGCCACCAGAGCGCCGATCAGGTCGTCCCGCGGGTCGGTGCTGCGTTCGGCGATCAGGCCGGTGAAGTATCCGGTCAGCTCCCGCGCCGCCGCGGTGGCGACGGGCCCTGGATCCGGGTTGTCAGCCGACAGTTCCAGGATTGACCGCGATGCGCGCCGGGCCGCTGGCTACCGGTGGTTCAACCAACTCCCGGCCGGCCAGGCCGCGCGGTGCCTGACCGGCGCCGGGGTTCCGGCTGCGCTCGCAGTCAACGTCATGGCCCAGCGGCCGCTAGCGGAGGGCTGGCTGAGCGGGCAGCGGCCGACCCCGGCGGACGCGGCTGGCATCGCGATCTTGGCAGGCCTGCTGGAAGGCTCGGCCCGGTGAGCCGTTGCAGTTCGTACGATTTAATGCTCGTGTCCGGCACGAACCAGTCCATCCGGCCGGTTCACCGACCGGCCGGCCCGGACTCATGGACCGGGATTCGGACCAGGGTCTTTGATCCGGCGGAGAGTACGAACCCCCGGATTCCGTACAGCGGCACCGCGGCGGACGCCGGATACCAGGCACCCGGGCGGCCGATGATGGTCCAGCTCCCCGCGGCCACCTCCTGTCCGCCGCGATTGATGACCTCCATCTCGCATGCCGTGCCGGGCGGGATTCCTGTTACCTGCACGCTCAGCCGCAGCCCCCATCGCGATGCCGCATACCGCACGGTTGCGCTGGCCCGGGTCTGCTGGCTGGCGGCCTGGGACGTGCCAGTCCACACTGGCGCCGAGCTGGCGGCCGGCTGCGCTGCCTGCCATCCGGCGATGACGCCCGCGCCGGCCACCAGGCCGGCTACCGCGGCAGCGGCGGCCATGGTCCGCAGATGGCGTCCGCGCTGCCGGGACGAGCGGGCCAGCATGGACTGCAGGACCTGGCCAGACGGCAGATTCCCTGGCCGCCCGGTGCCCCCGACGGCGAGCTCGGTGGCTTCGGCCACCGAGACCTTGCGCAGCAGCGCCGGCAGCCCGGCCAGGCCGGCGAGCTCGTCCCGGCAGCCGGCGCACCCCGGCAGATGCCGGTCCACGGCATCACGGTCGGCGGGTCCGATCGCCCCCAGCACGTAGACCGCTAGCGCCTCGCGCAACTCGCCGCATGGCCGGTGCATGCTCACGGCGTCTGTCCGGCCTCCCGCTTAGTAGCTCCCATACCTGCCAGTACGGGCAGTCAGGACCGCGCGTTCACCAAGCCCTCCGGATCGGCTGGAGCCTGCGTCACGAAGGTCCTGCTGGGCACGCCTATTGAGGCCGAGTCCGGGTGAGTCGGGCCCGGCGCACGTGGGTATCGATGGTCGTGACGTATTGCCACGTGATTGCCGGGGAGTACATGGCTGCGCCTGACACACCGGGCCGCCGGCCGGCCGCCTTGCGGCTGGCGGGCATTGGCGTACTTGCCGCGGCGGTCGTGGCGGCGCTAGTCATCATCGGCCGGGTCCACCCGGTCAACCCCGCGTTCAGCCTCTTCGGCCGCCAGTACGCGGCCGCGGTAACGCTGAAGGCGCTGCTCGCCACCGTCGTCCTCGGCATGGCCGGACTGCAGGTGTTCCTCGCGCTGTGGACCTACCGAAAGCTGCCGCTGGCCGCCAACCCGCCGCGGCCGGTGCCGCTGGCACACCGGGTGCTGGGTTTCGCGCTGTTCGCGCTGACGGTGCCGATCGCGCTGCACTGCCTGATCGCCTACGGCGTGCAGTTCACCAGCGTGCGGGTGGCGGTGCATTCCGTGGCCGGCTGCTTCTTTTACGGCGCTTTCGTCGCGAAGGTCCTGCTAGTGCAGACCCGGCGGCTGCCCGGATGGGTGCTGCCACTCGCCGGAGGAACGCTGGCGGTCGTCGTCGTCGTGCTCTGGTACACCTCAGCGCTGTGGTACTACAACGGCTACCAGCTCCCGCTTTTCTGATCGACGACGCTGCCTTCCCGCCAGCCCAGACCTACACGGTGGGGTGCCTGCGCTCAGGATCCGGAACGCAGAGCCTCGACAAGCTGGTCGATGACCTCCAGCCGCTGGTGATCGGGCTCCGGCTCTCCGGGGCGGCTATCTCGGCCCTAGCTTCTTCGTGCAGACACCGCCGGGCAACCCGTCGTCATGCGGCGGGCCCCTCAGCGCAGCCGCCCAGGCAGATGGGCGAGTAGCGGCCTCACTTCCGATCACGAAGTGTTCACCTTTCCCTGGCGGAGGGCTTTCATCACCTGAGGCGGCGGCCCGGGACCGATCGGAGGCCGGGCTCCCCTGAGCGACGGCACTGAGTCTGATCACGTGCCATTTCCGGCCGACAGCGAATTCAGGGCATTTAGCAGCCGGTCAACCTCCTCCCCGGTGTTGTAATGCAGCATTCCGGCCCGGAGCACTCCCGTCACTCCCAGTGACCTGAGCACCGCGGGGGCATGAAAATCGCCCGCGGTTACGGCGATCCGCCGGGTGGCCAGTGCAGTGGCGACCGTGCTCGGGTCATGGTTGGCCCGGGTGAGCGCGAACGTTGCGGTGCGGTTATCCATTGCCGGAAGACCGTGCAGCTGCCACTCCGGTGCCAGTCCGGCCAGGAAGCGCTCTCCGAGGTTCCGTTCGGCCTGCTCGATGAAATCCCAGCCCACGCCGTTGAGGTACCGCAGCGCGGCTGACAGTCCGGCGAGCGCCTCGAAAGGCGGGGTCCCGGTCTCAACCCATGCGGCGGCCGCGCGCGATGGTGACCGGGAAGGGCCGGGCAGCAACTGCTCAGCAAGTTCCTGGCGGACATAGAACACGCCCACGTGGGGACCAAAGAACTTGTAGGCGGAGCCGACTAGGACGTCGACTCCCGCCTGGCTGGCGTCGACTTTCCCGTGCGGCAGGTAATGCGTCGGGTCGGCCCAGGCGACGGCGCCGGCCTCGTGTGCGAGCTTCACCACCTGCGAGACATCTACGGTCGTGCCTGTCACATTGCTAGCCCACGGGAAGGCCACCACCCTGGTTCTGTCCCCGATCGCCAGTGCGAGCGCGTCCATGTCGAGGCGGGTGTCAGGGGTCATCGGGACGGTGCGGATGACTAGGTCGTAGTCGGCCGCCAGCTGCTGCCACGGCACGATGTTCGCGTCATGATCAAGGTCCGTCACGATGATCTCGTCCCCGGCGTGCAGAGTACGAGCCATCGCGCGGGCGAGGATGAGGTTGACGGAGGTGGCGTTCAGGCCAAATCCCACTTCGCCCACGGCCGCTCCGAGGAATACGGCGAGCTGCTGCCGCGCCTCATCCACTACCGATGCCGTGGCCAGGCTGTGCCTGAACACGCCCCCGAGGTTGGCGTTAGCGGACCGCAGGTAGGCGTTCATGGCGTCCAGTACAGACAGGGGGACCTGTGACCCGGCAGGCCCGTCGAACCTCGCGAATTCGTCCGAGAGTCCGGGGAACTGGCAGCGCAGGGACGTGACGTCAACGGAACCAGACATAAGAGTGACCTCTGTTCTTGTGGCATAGACGCTTGCCTATGTCTCATCCATGCGGGGATTACCCGAGCGCGAGCGGGGCTGGCATCTGCTGGCTAGGGCGGTCACCCTGCCCTGGCCAGGGCTAATGCAACCGGTGGCCGACCGTCGATCGGACGGCCGGCCACCGACCGGCATTGGTTTCGCGGCGCGGGCGGCTCAAGCGCCGCAGCAGACGGGGCTGGGATGGGCGAGCGGGGTCCGCGCTCGGCCGGAGCGCAGTACCTGGGCCGCCGACTCCAGCAGGGAGGCCGTGCGGCGCACCGCTCCGTCCGCGATACCGCTTGCGCACGTCGTAGCGCGCAGATCTCGCTGATGCTGCCTTGCGAGCGCGCCGGACATGTACGGGTGGATGATCATTTTTTTCTCCTCAGCAGCACTGGGTTGCGGACGCGGCTGGCTCGTCCTGGGCACTGACGTCGGCGCCGCAGCATTGCGAGCCGCCCGCTTCCTGGCCGGAGAAGGTCGGGCTGTCCTCTAGGACGGTATAGATCTCCCACCGCTCACCGTTCGGCGTGCCTTCCACCCAGAACTTGTTCTGCCTGGCGTAGCAACAGGTCGTGTCGCGTTCATCGATCGACGCGAATCCGGCCTCGGCCAGGCGGGTCTGCTCGGCGTCGACCGCGTCGGTGTCGGCGACCTCGACGCCGAGGTGGTTGAGGCTGCCGCCCTCGCCGGGGCTCTCCATCAGGATGAGCTTGAGCGGCGGCTCGGCGATGGCGAAGTTTGCGTAACCGGGCCGGACCTTAGCCGGCTCGGTGGCGAAGAGCTTGGCGTAGAAGGCGATGGACTCCTCGAGGTTGTTGACATTGAGGGCGAGCTGGACGCGGCCGGTCATGAGACTCTCCAGGTATCGACGTCTGTCTATGTCTTGCGAACAGTGCCGAGCTTGCCACGAGACATCGGGATCTGTCAATATAGACCTATGTCGAATTCTCTGATCGTGCTGGGCCAGGCCGACTCGGCAGTGTGCTGCTCGCCGCTGGCGGACGGCGCCCTGTCGGCCGAGCAGGCAGAGCACGTCGCGCCGCTGCTGAAGGCACTCGGTGACCCGGTCCGCCTGCGCCTGATGTCGCTGGTCGCTTCCCATCCGGGCGGCGAGGCCTGCGTATGCGACCTGACCAGCGCGTTCGACCTGTCGCAGCCCACGATCAGCCACCACCTCAAGGTCCTGCATGAAAGTGGCCTGCTGGCACGCGAGAAGCGCGGCGTGTGGGTGTATTACCGGGCCCGTACCGAGGCGCTAGCAAGCCTCGGCGCCCTGATCGGCAGCCCCGTCACGACCGCCGTCGCCTGACCATCGCCGGACGCTGCTCACCGGACCTCTGGTCCACTCGCGCTTAATCGTGTATCGTCGATTAACGATGAACGACGACGCCGGACCTCTCGACCGTGCGACGGCAGCCGAATACGCAACCTGGTTCAAGGCGCTCGCCGACGGCACGCGGATCCAGATCGTCTCGCTCCTCGCGCGTCGCGGCACGCCCATGAATGTCGGGGAGATAGTCGCCGCCGTAGACGTCGGCCAGTCCACGGTGTCCGCTCATCTGAGGATTCTGTCCGACGTCCGCTTTCTGCTGGCAGACCACCGAGGCACCGCCACCTACTACCGCATCAACGACGCGTGCGTGGAGTGCTTCCCCACCGCCGCCGACATTGTCATGGGCAAGCCAGTGCCCGCTCAGCCCGGTCTGGCCTCGCAAACGTAAGGAGCGCCTCGATGACTGTCGACAACAGCACCCGCGACAGCGGGTCAATCATCAGCCGGTACTCTGCCTTGGCCCGCGCCGCCATGGCCGGAGAATCCATCGCAGACTGCGAACCCGCCGAGTTCGCTGAGGGCCGGTTCGGTGCGGCCGCGTACGCTGACGCTCCGGGCGAGATCGAGCCCCCGGCTGCGGCACTGCAGACCAGCCTCGGCTGCGGCAATCCGACCGCCGTCGCCAGGCTCAAGCCCGGCGAGACGGTTCTGGATCTCGGCTCCGGCGGAGGACTCGACGTCCTGCTTTCGGCCCGCCGAGTCGGCGAGCGCGGAACCGCCTATGGCCTCGACGCCAGCACCGACATGCTAGAACTCGCACGCGCCAACGCCGCCCAGGCCGGAGTGCTCAATGCTCGCTTCCTGCACGGCCACATCGAGGACGTCCCCCTGCCCGACGACCACGTTGACGTCATCATCTCCAACTGCGTGATCAACCTGTCCGCCGACAAGCCGCGAGTGCTCGCCGAGGCGTTCCGGGTCCTGCGGCCCGGCGGCCGCCTCGGCGTCAGTGACGTGATCGCGGACGAGGGCACCGAGCCGGGCCAACGCGCGGACGCCGAGCAACAGGTCGGCTGCCTCGCCGGCACCGTAACGGAACGCGAATACCGAGACCAGCTCACCGCGGCCGGATTCATCGACATCACAATCACCGCTACCCGCGCAGCTTCTGACGGTCTGCACTCCGCGATCGTCCAAGCAGCCAAGCCCAGCCCATAGACCATCCAGGACCTCCGACAGATCCTTTCCGTGATCGATGCATCGAGGACGCACGGAGCCATGCAGATCGAACCAATGACTGAGGTCCACGGCACTGCCGTCCTGGCCATCTACCAAGCGGGCATCGACGAGGGCAACGCGACCTTCGAAACCCGCGCACCCGATTGGGAGGCCTTCACTGCAAAGCGCCTGCCGGGGCACAGGTGCGTCGCGATCGACGGCACCGACGTCGTTGGCTGGGTGGCCGCCTCCGCGATCTCCGACCGCTGCGTCTATGCGGGCGTCGTCGAGCACTCGGTCTACGTGCACGCCTCCCGGCGCGGACAACGCATCGGCAGGCGCCTCCTGGACGCACTAATAGCGTCTACTGAAGCAGCGGGGATCTGGACAATCCAGTCGAGCCTCTTCCCGGAAAACGCAGCGAGTCGAGCGCTCCATTACTCCGCGGGATTCCGTGACGTCGGCATCCGCGAGCGGATTGGCCAGCACCATGGCCGGTGGCGCGACACCGTCTTGATCGAACGGCGAAGCACCGCAATATGACGTCGCTCTAGCGCCCGCCCACGAGCGCGTTCAGCAGTGGGGCGCCCTGCTCGGCCTGCCCCAGACACCGGCCGTACCGGACCTCGGTGATGCCCAGCAGCCGGACCGCGACGGAGATCAGCCGGGATATCTCCTCGTCGGTGAGCAAGGCCGGGCCAGGCAGCCAGTCCAGGCCCATCCGATCGGGCTATGCCTGTCAGCGTACGTTGCGGAAGCTGCCTGGCTTACCTCTGCTCTAGCCGCCGGCCATAGCGCCGACGACGAGATAGGGCTCTGCCCCGGCGGCGACAGCATCAGGCAGCGGGTCATCCGGCGGCTCGTGGGACAGGTCCTGCTCGCAGGCGAAGAACCGGATGAAGGCACGCCGCGGGCCGCCGTCATGGCCGCGGATAGTCCCGTGCAGCACCGGGTAGCGGGCCTCAAGTTCATTCAGCACTGACCGCTGCGTGACCGGCCCGGTGATATCGAGGTGCACCTCGCCGTCGATGCGGGCGAGAGTGCGCAGGTGCGCGGGGAGCACGACCCGGATCATGGCAGCGTCTGGACCTCGACCGACAGCACGGCCGGCAGGTCGCGGACGATCGGCCCCCAGCTGTCGCCGGAGTCCGCCGAGGCGTAGACCTGGCCGCCGGTGGTGCCGAAGTACACGCCGCAGGAATCGAGCGTGTCCACGGCCATCGCATCGCGCAGCACATTGACGTAGCAGTTCTCCTGCGGCAGCCCAGTGGTCAGCGGCTCCCAGTCATCGCCGCCGGTGCGGCTGCGGTAGACCCGCAGTTTCCCCTCGGGCGGGAAATGCTCGGCATCGCTGGTGATCGGGACCACGTAGACCGTGTCCGGCTCGTGGGCGTGCACGTCGATGGGAAAGCCGAAGTCAGAGGGCAGGTTCCCGGAGATCTCCCGCCACGACTCGCCGCCATTGTCACTGCGCATCACGTCCCAGTGCTTCTGCATGAACAGCACGTCCGGCCGCGACGGGTGCATCGCCAGCCGGTGCACGCAGTGCCCGACCTCGGCGTCCGGGTCGGGGATGCCCTCGGACTGCAGGCCCTGGTTGATCGGGCGCCAGGTCTGCCCCGCGTCATCGGAGCGGAACGCTCCCGCCGCCGAGATCGCGGTGAACATCCGGCCCTGCTGCACGGGATCCAGCAAGATCGTGTGCAGGCACATGCCGCCCGCACCCGGCTGCCAGGACGAACCCGACTCATGGCCGCGCAGCCTGGGCAGTTCCTGCCAGCTCTGCCCGCCGTCATCAGAACGGAACAGCCCGGCGTCCTCGACCCCGGCATACACCATGTCGGGATCGTCCAGCGACGGTTCCAGATGCCAGACCCGCTCGAACTCCCAGGCGTGCGGTGTCCCGTCGTACCACTGGTGAGTGCCGGGAGTGCCCTGGTAGGCGAACTGGTTACCCACCGGCGCCCAGCTCTCGCCGCCGTCGTCCGATCGCTGGATCACCTGCCCGGACCAGCCGCTGCACTGCGACGCATACAACCGGTCAGGGTCGGCCGGCGAGCCCTTCACGTGGTAGATCTCCCAGCCCGCGAAGTGCGGGCCGCTGACCTTCCACTGCTTCCGCGCGCCATCCGAGGTCAGGACGAACGCGCCCTTGCGCGTGCCTGCCAGTACCCGTACACCGCTCATCCCCGCTCCCTCCAGCCTCGCGCGCCACCGCCAACGCGACCCGCTGATATTGTGACGGAAACCAGCCGCCAAACTCATCGCGTCGGCGACTATCAGCGCGACCTGCGGCACGGCTGACCCAGCGCATTCTCTGGATGGCCGATAATGCCGACCATGAAGGCGTCCGACGAGCCTCTGTCGCTGGCCGAATGGGTGGCTCTCTGCCTGGTCTGCGAGCAGCCAACCCACGGGTTCGCGGCAGCCGGCCTGCTCACCAGGGACAGCGACCTCGGGCAGATCTGGCACATCCAGAAGGCCGTGGTCTACCGGGCCCTAGACCGGCTAGAGCAGCTCGGCTACATCCGCACGACCGGGCAAGAGTCTTCCAACCTCGGCCCGGTCAAGTCGCCGTGCCGGGCGACTCCGTCCGGTCAGCGGGCCGCGACGGCCTGGCTGAACCGGCCGGTAGACCATCCCCGGGACATCCGGCCGGAGCTCCTGCTCAAACTCGCGCTGCTTGACCGGATTGGCGCAGACCCGGCGGAACTGCTAGGGCGACAGCGCGCCCTGCTGGCGCCGATCGCCGCAGCGCTCACTGATCGCCCCTACCTCGGAACACGCCTGGAGCGCACCCTGGCACTGTGGCGGAGCGAATCGATCTCGGCGGCACTCCGCTTCCTGGATGCAGCCGAGCAGCCGGTCTCCGCCCGCTGAGCATTCGTCTGCCCTGCTCATGACGGTTGCCTTGCGCAATTAGCTGGTCATCTGCCCCTCTTTTCCCGAGTCCTTCAGTAGGTTCCCTGGATGCTCGGCACCGGCTGGACAGAGATCGCCGCCCTGGCAGCGGCCTTCGTCATCGCCGTGGCGGCCAGCCCGGCGGGCATCTCCGGCGCGGTCCTGCTCCTGCCCTTCCAGGTCAGCGTGCTCGGCACCCCCAGCCCCGCGGTCACGCCGACGAACCTGCTCTACAACGTCATCGCGACGCCAGGTGCCATCTACCGCTACCGGCGCCAGGGCCAGACCGGCGGCCGCCTCACGCGCGTACTCCTGGCCGGAACCCTGCCCGGCGTGGTCGCCGGCTCGATCATCAGGGTCGACCTGCTGCCCGGCGCGCACGTCTTCGACCTGGTGGCCGGCGCCGTCCTGGCACCCCTGGGCACCTGGATCGCCCTGTCCCGGCCGCAACCGCAAGCCCGGCCAGCGCCATCAGGCCACACGATAGCGGCCCCTGTGCTCGTCGTGCTCTCGGCAGCGGTGGGCTGCGCCGGCGGCATCTACGGGATCGGCGGCGGATCGATCCTCGCGCCGATCCTCGTCGGCCGCGGGCGGCCACCATCCGAGGTAGCTCCGGCCGCCCTGGCATCCACGTTCGTGACCTCGGTCGCGGGCGTGATCACCTTCACGATCCTCTCGATCCATCAGCATGCGCACGCCGCGCCCGCCTGGCCGACCGGCCTGGCGCTCGGGCTGGGCGGCCTGGCCGGCGCCTACACCGGCGCCAGGATTCAGTCGCGGCTTCCGGATCTGCTCATCCGCCGCGTCATGGGAATCCTGGTCCTGGCCATCGGCATCCGCTACCTCTGGCTCGGCGCCAGCTGAGGCAGGCGCGCAATGGGCACTGCAGGGAATCGTAAGGGCGGGTTTGCCGTCGCCGTGGTTTTCAGGGCAGGCTGGGTGAGCCTGGAACGATATCGAAGCACCGCTGCTGGATCGAAGGGCCGCTGATGAAACTGCCTCCGTTTGATTACGCGGCGCCGGAGACAGTCGCTGCGGCCGTGGGCCTGCTGGCCGAGCACCACGACGAGGCGAGCGTGCTGGCTGGCGGCCAAAGCCTCATCCCGCTGCTGGCGCTGCGGCTAGCCCGTCCGGCGGTGCTGATCGACATCAACAGACTGCAGGAGCTATCCGGGCTTTCGGTGGCTGATGGCTGGCTGACCGTCGGCGCGATGACGCGCGAGTACGTCGCCGAGGAATCTGAGACGGTCAGCCGAGCCGTCCCGTTGCTGGCCGCTGCCTTGCCGATGATCGGCCATGAGGCGATCCGCAGCCGCGGCACCATCGGCGGCAGTCTGGCCCACGGCGATCCAGCGGCGGAACTGCCCGCCGTCGCCCGGGCACTCGACGCCGAGTTCGTAGTGCGGGGCCCCCATGGCGAACGGTACGTCCCGGCGGCGGAATGGTTCGAGGGCTACCTCACGACTGCCCGTCATCCGGACGAACTCCTGGTGGAGATCCGATTCCCCACCGCGGTGCCCGGCACCGGCAGTAGCTTCCTGGAGATCGCCCGGCGCCACGGCGACTTCGCGATGGTCGGCCTGGCCACCTCGCTGACGCTCTCGGACGGCGCGATCACCGATGCCCGGCTCGCGTTCGCGGGAGTCTCGGACGTGCCGGTCCGGGCCACGGACGCCGAGGACCTGCTCATCGGCGCGCGGCCGTCGGCCGAGCTGTTTGCCGAGGCTGCCCGCCGTGCGACCACCGGCCTCGAACCCCCTTCGGACCTGCACGGGTCGGCGGAGTACCGGAAGAAGGTCGCGGCCGCTCTCGTGCGGCGCGGGCTCCGGGCGGCCTTGGACAACGCCAGCGAGAGGCAGTGACTGATGCCGGACATCACCATGCGGGTCAACGGAACGATACGAACCGGTTCGGCTGAGGCGCGCAAGACGCTGGTGGACTTCCTGCGCGACGACCTCGATCTGACCGGCACCCACGTCGGCTGTGAGCACGGCGTCTGCGGCGCGTGCACCGTCATCGTCGACGAGAGGCCGGTGCGCTCGTGCCTGATGCTGGCGGTGCAGGCGGCGGGCAGCGAGGTGACGACGGTCGAAGGGCTAGCGACTGACGGCGGGCTGGACCCGCTGCAGCAGGCGATGTGGGACTCGCACAGCTTCCAGTGCGGTTTCTGCACGCCCGGGTTCGTCATGCAGGCCACCGCGTTCCTGCGCGCCCACCCAGACGCCGGCGAGCAGCAGATCCGCGAAGCGCTGTCCGGCAACATCTGCCGGTGCACCGGCTACCAGAGCATCATCGACGGCGTCCTGCTGGCCGCCGAGCGCAGCCGCCAGAGCTGACTGAGGGAGCGATCATGACAGCAATCGCGGCCGAGCGGTACACCGGCGCCAGCGTCAAGCGCTCGGAGGACCCGCGCATCCTGACCGGCGCGGGCCGGTATGTCGATGACATCAAGCTGCCGGGGATGCTGCACGCCGCCTTCGTGCGCTCGCCGATGGCGCATGCCCGCGTGCTGTCGGTCGACATCTCCGCCGCCCGTGCGCTGCCCGGAGTGGTCGCGGTGCTCACCGGCGCAGAACTCGAAGAAATGACCGTGCCGGGACCAGACGCGCTAACCACACTGCTGGGCGCGACCGGGCCCGTTCCTGAATACACGCTGCTCGCGACGGATAAGGTCCGCTTCGTCGGCGATCCCGTGGCGGTCGTCATCGCCGAGAGCCGCTACGTCGCCGAGGATGGCTGCGAACTCGTCGAGGTCGAATACGACGAGCTGCCGCCGGTCGCGAACGCTGCGTTCGCGCTCGATCCGGCCAGCCCGCCATTGTTCGCCAACCTCGGGGACAACATCTCCCGGCCGCACTCGCGCAGTGAGTTCGGCGACGTCCCGGCTACATTCGCGGGTGCTGACCGCGTCTTCGAGTTCCACATTGATGTGCACCGCCACCAGAACGTGCCGATGGAGGGCCGCGGCTGCGTCGCGAGCTATGACCCGGACTCGGGCCTCATGACGATGTACGCGGCCACGCAGGGCGTGCACGTCAGTAAGATCGCCGTCGCGATGCGTCTCGGCCTGGAGCAGGACAAGGTGCGCGTTCTGGCCGGCGATATCGGCGGCTCGTTCGGCCTGAAGATCGGCGCATCGCGGGAGGAGCTCGCCGCCGCGGCAGCCGCGCGTGCCCTCGGGCGGCCGGTCAAGTGGGTCGAGGACCGCGGCGAGAACCTCACCGCGTCCGGCCAGGCCCGTGAGGAAAGCTTCGACGTCCGGGCGGCCGTCAGCAACGACGGCGACCTGCTCGGGCTCGACGTGAAGATGGTCATCGACACCGGCGCCTATCCCGGCATGGGTGGCATGGTCCCCGGCATCATCGAGGCGATGCTGCCGGGCCCGTACAAGATGGCGGCCCTCGGGTTCGAGGCCACCGGGGTGACCACCAACAAGGCGTCGTACGTCGCCTACCGCGGCCCGTGGGCTTCGGAGACGTTCGTGCGGGAACGCGTCCTCGACCTCATCGCGAAAGATCTCGGCCTCGACCCGCTGGAGATCCGGCTACGCAACGTCGCCCCGCGGACCGATCCGCCGGCCGTCATGCTGACCGGGCGTCCGCTGGCGGGGGTGACGACCAGGGAGTCACTGGAGCGGGTCGCGCAGCTCGCGGACGTTCCCGCGTTCCGGCGGCGGCAGGCCGAGGCCCGCGCGCAGGGCCGATACCTCGGCATCGGCATGGCCACGTTCATCGAAGCCGCTCCCGGCCCGCGCTCGCCGGACGGGCCCAGCGGACCGATGGGCAACGAGTTCATGCGCCTGCGGCTCGACGAGGACGGCATCGTGGTGTTGTTCACAGGCCAGATGCCGCACGGCCAGAGCCACCAGACGACGCTGGCCCAGATCGCCGCGGACGAGTTCGGCGTGCCGTTCGATCAGGTCCGCGTCGTCGTGGGCGACTCCGACATCGTCCCCTTCGGATTCACGGGCGGCAGCCGCTCGGCCACGATGACCGGAGGCGTGGCACTGCACGGCGCGCGGCAACTCAAGGTCAAGGTGCTCGACTTCGCGTCACACCTCATTGAGGCCAGCGTCCAGGACCTGCTGATCAGTGACGGCAACGTCTGGGTCCGCGGCGACCCCGCCAGCGCGATCCCCGTCAGCGAGGTCGCCCGCCAGGCGGCTTCGGGGCAGTTCAGCGCCGATGTAGACGCCACGCTGGAAGTCGAGGCCATGTTCGACGGCGGCGAGGGCGGCTGGTCCGGCGGCACCCACTGCGCCATCGTGGAAGTCGACGTCGAGACCGGACTCGTGACGGTCGAGCGGTACGTCCTGGCCGAGGACTGCGGGGCGCTCATCAACCCCGCTGTCGTCGAAGGCCAGATCCGCGGCGGCGTCGCCCAGGGCATCGGGGCCGTGCTGCTCGAACGGTCGGCCTACGACGAGGACGGCAACTTCCAGTCGTCGACGTTCATGGACTACCTGATGCCCACCGCGTGCGACGTCCCCCGTATCGAGATCGAGCACATCGAGACCGTGCCGCTCGACGCCGACGTCAACTTCCGCGGCGTCGGCGAAGGCGGCATGATCGTCGCGCCGCCCACCATCGTGAACGCCATCGAAGACGCGCTCTCACCGTTCGGCGTCCGGATCTACGAGCAGCACCTGCCGCCGAACCGGATCCTGGAGCTCATTGCCGCGGCGGAGTCCTAAATCGCACTCGCCTGCCCACGAGACCCAAGATCGGGCCGGGACGATAGTCCGGGCGTCTCCTGAACCCGGGAACTCGACCTGGGCGCCCCAGCGCTCAAAGTAGGTGCCGCCCTCTCCCAACCTGGGTATTTCTTCCGATTACCCGGCAGGCCTGGCCAGCGTACGTTCGGAGCAACCCCCCGACGACCGCAAAGAAACCTCGAGTGCGGCTGTGCACGGATGTGCACGAGATCGCCGCCGGGATGGCGGCCCTCGGTGCGGAACGGCGACGGGTCGGGGAGCAGCAGCCGCCGGGCCGATGCACTGGATGAGTTCGTATTCGCCCAGATCCGCCCCGCGCTCACCCAGTCGTCCATGCTGCTGGCCTGTGAGCAAGCCATCGCGGTCACCGCCCCAGTCCCGACGACGAACTGCTCGTCGCCGAACTCGACCCGCCCCGACCGTAAGATCGACGTCACCACAGCCGACCGGCGCCGCTCGCCGACCTCTTCCAGGCCGCCCTCATCGACATGCTCGAACTTGCACCGCCGCTCCAGCGAAGTCGCCGGACGCCTGCGTGACCTGCAAGCCAGACGGGACTCCGTCGGCGCCGAGCGCACCGCCAGGTCAAAGGGAACTGCTGCGGCTGCTGATCGAAGACGTCCACGTCACCGGCCGGCCGGAGAGCATCTGGCCCGGGTATGAGACGAGGCTGAGCGAGGTGCCGCCGAAGGTGGGGCGCTGCCCACGAATGTAACTAACGAATGACTCCCGGTACGGGCTTGAATGGTCAATCTCATGGGAATCCTGGCTGACGCCGGGAGTCTCATCCGGATCTGCGCAACTCCACACGGCGCCTGCGTCTGGCGCAGGCGCCAGCACCTGGTTAGTGGCATGCCCGAGTACCAGGGACCGCGGTCTGTGATGAGACATCGGATACTCGCGGCGTGAAAAGAGGACCGAGGTTGCGATGATCGACCCGACGATGTCATCTGGGCTGCTGCGGCCGGATACGGCAAGCGTCGATCCGGTGCTGATGGCGCGCCGAGCTGAGCACGAGAAGCTCGCCGGCGCGGATTACTGGGCCTGCCTGGAACATGTCGCCGCCCGGCTCGGCCTGGAGGTCCGGGAGCGTAAGTGCGGCCGAGCCGTCCTCGTAGGACCTGACGGACATGACATCCAGCCGTGGCGGGAGGCTTATCCTTATCCTGAGTTGCTCCGGCGGAAGCCGTATGAAAGCGGCAAGCAGGCCCTCCAGATCGAACTGCTGAAGCTGCAGCAATCGGTCAAAGCTTCCGGGCGGCGCTTGCTGATCGTCTTCGAGGGCCGGGACGCGGCAGGCAAGGGCGGGACGATAAGGCGCTTCGCAGAGAACCTGAACCCTCGCGGCACCCGCGTTGTCGCCCTTGATAAACCGACAGCGCACGAACAAGGCAACAACTACCTGGGCCGCTTCCTGCCACATGTGCCCGCGTCGGGCGAAATCGTGCTGCTCGACCGCTCCTGGTACAACCGGGCCGGAGTTGAGCACGTGCTGGACTTCTGTCAGCCCGAGGAATACCAGCAGTTCCTGGAGGACGCTCCCGAGTTCGAGCAGATGCTCACCGGCGACGGCATCGACCTGATCAAACTGTGGTTCTCGGTGACACGGGCCGAGCAACTCCGCCGGTTCATCGACCGTCAGCTTGACCCGGTGAAACGGTGGAAGCTGAGCCCTGTCGATCTGGCCTCGCTGAACAAGTGGGACGACTACACCAGAGCCGAGGACGTCATGTTCCGGCACACGGACCTGCCATACGCGCCATGGAAGGTGGTGAAGAGCAACGACAAGCGACGCACCAGGCTCGAGGCCATGCGCTACGTACTGTCGCTCTTTGACTACCCCGGCAAGCGTGATGAAGTCGTCACGCCTCCGGATCCCCTGATCTTCGGGTCGCCGGAGCTGGTCGCCCTTCGGCCGCACCGCACTGATCGCGCAGTTGCCTGCCTGTCAGGTCACGCCAACAATCCCGGCGGTGATCAGCCAATTGCCGAGCACCAGCAGGACGACAATCAGCAACCTGCGCGAGTTGCCCGATAGCCGGAGCTCAGCGCGGCCGGCCCGGCCTCGACCAGCCCGGAGCAGACACCATGTCCAGCGTCGGCGCCCAGATCGTGATCAGTGGCCCAGCCCGGCTCAGTGCAGGACGAACGCGAACGCGAAACCCGATGGCGATCGCGGGGATAGCAGCGCCGCCAAGATCGTTGTCACCCGGCCCTGTCCGGATCGCGCCGGGGCAATCGGGCGCTGGCGCGCCTAACTGCAATCAGAGGCAGCCGCCGAGGTAACCGGAGGGAAAGGCGCAAAACTCCAGGTCACGACGGATGCGGTTCTGAAGGCATAAGGGCGGCCGCCGACAACACCGCGATGCTGGCGCGTCCGGTTCGGCCTTCGGCCTTCTGGGCCGCCACGACGCCGGGCGCGAATCCGCCGTCCTGCGACACTGTGCGGAGAAGGTTCCTGCGACATCGTGCGGGGGAGAAAGCTCAAACCAGCGCCGCTGGCGGTGGTGACCATGTAAACCGACTTCAAGGTCGTGTTCGATCTATGACAGATGCGGGCATTAGCTATGTCGCCGACCGGTGAGTCTGGCGCGGGTCCGGTAGGACATGCACCAAGCGGGTTCCGCTTGCGCCGGGCCGCGCGGTGGCTGTGGTACAGCCTCTGGTTCGTTCCCGCAGTATCTGTCATCCTGGCGCTGGCGCTCAGCGCAGGGCTGTTGCGCTGGGACGAGGCCGATCCTGTTGTGCTCACCCGGGCAGTCAGTGCCGGAAGCGCCAGCGCGGCGCTGTCCGCGCTCGGCAGCGGCATGCTCGCGTTTACCGGATTCGTCACGTCCATCGTTCTGCTCATCATTCAATTTGGCACCAGCGAGTTCTCACCGCGGTTCCTGGGCTGGTTCCGCACGATCCGGTACTCCGTTATGCGCTCAGCGGCTTTATCGCGACATTCTTGTTCGCGTTGGTCTCGACCGCGCAGATGGCCCGGGGCGCGGCTGCGTTCGTGCCGACACGGACGCTCTTCGCCGCTTTGCTGCTGACGCTGCTGAGCATCGCCCTGTTCCTGCTGCTCATCAACCACACCTCTTATAGCCTGCGGGTCGCGCACATCTTGCAGAGCCTGGACGGCGACGCGCGCGCCGTGTTCGACACCGTGTACCCCTCGAGCGCCGCGCAGGCCGCAGCCGCGGAGGAGGCCGAGCGATCGCTGCGCGGCAGACCGGCCGTCCAGACTGTGCGCAACTCGCCCGTCGGGTCGGTGCTGGTGACACTTAACCGGCCCCGTCTGGTGGATCTCGCCGAGCGCCACGACGCCGTGATCGAGCTTGTGCACGCGGTCGGGAACCACGTACCCGCCGCAGGTGCGCTGCTCAACGTCTACGGGTCCCGGCCGATTCCCGGGAAGCAACTGCGCAAGGCGCTCGCGATGGGCGACGAGCGCACGATTCGCGACGATCCGGCGTTCACCATCCGGATGATGGTGGACGTCGCCATCAAGGCGCTATCCCCCGCCGTCAACGACCCGACCACTGCGGTGCAGGCGCTCGACCGGATCGAGGATGTTCTCCGGTACGCGGCTGCCAAGCAGCTGTCGGTCGGGGTCGTGACGGATAGCGCGGGGGTGATACGGCTGGTGTACCCGACACCGACGTGGACCGATCTCGTCGAGCTAGCGCTGAACGAGATCCGGGCCTTCGGCGCCGGGCAGTACCAGGTGGCGCGCCGCCTGCGGGCACTGCTCGACACGCTCATCGCTGACTTGCCCGAGCATCGCCGGCCAGCGCTGGAGACCCAGAGCGCGCTACTGGCCGACCTGGTCGAGCATTCCTACAGCAAGACCCAGCGCGCCGACGCGCTCGTCCCCGATCGCCAAGGTCTGGGCATGTCGCGCCGGGAGCGGCCCGGTTGACATTGAGTCAGCCGCCAACGGCCGGGAACTTCCCGGCCCGAATGCCGGGTCAGGCCATGCGCGCGCTCACCGTTGATTCCGGCCCCGTCTGGCATGTTGGCCGACACCGCCCTCGGCTGGCCGCTCCCCAGGCGCGGCCGCGGCGTTGTCGCAGCTAACTGGATTGGTCATCGGCGGGCTGTGCGCCGTCCCCGTCTGCCGGTTGCCGGCTGCGCTTGGCCGCGCCCACGATGATCTTCACCGCGACCGCGAGGATAACCAGATCAGCGATCATCTGCCCGGTGACCACCAGCCGCGCCACCTGGGTCTTGGCCGTAATGTCGCCGAACCCGACCGTCGACAACACAGTGACGGTGAAATACAACCCGTCAGTGTGCGTCAGCCGCCCACCGAAGTTGCCGGCCGACATATTGGCCATGACGACATAGGTGCTGGCGAACAGCAGCAGAAACAGCGGAACGTTAATGGCCAGCGCCTCGATGGCCCGCAAGCCCGGCATCGGCGACCGGGTGATCGAGCGGACGTGAAGCGCGATCAGCCCGACGAACACCACAAGCCCGACAACCAGAACCGTGACCGCGATCCCGGTCGAGGAGCGGTCCAGGGGCAGCAGATAGTAGATGGCCACCATCACAGCGGCGAACCCCACGACCCGCAGCACAACCCACATGGTCGCCCGTTGCGAGGATCCGGCCCCGCGCCGGGCCCGTGCCCCCCGGCCCGCGCTACCCGCCACCGCTACCCACCGCTACCAGCCACCCGAGCACCGGTCGCCAACCCGTATCCAGCCACCGGACGACATGTGGCCAGACGCGCCACGGCCATGCGTCTCTCGGCATAAAAACCTCAAAGAAAATTGGCCCATTAATCCGACCATCGACACCAGGGAGACCGTGACCGGGCCGGTCTCGGACGTCATCCAGGCATCCTTCCCGCGCACGGAGGAAACCAAAGCAAGACCGCTGCGGCAGCGCACGACCGGGCGCGGACGGCTCCAGGGCCTGCGGGGATTAGCTGATCACGCGATTCGGGCGTCCGGGCCGTGCCGCCACGTGCCCCGTAACGAGGATCACGCACCTCAATTCCGATCACTCGACGGCAACCGGCAGTGCGCCTGGCCGCGCGCGCAGGTCCTCGGATCGGCAGTGCCTCCTTTGCAAGCCGAGGCCACAGGCATCAGGACCGCGCGAACGTACAGCTATGTCCTCTCGCCTGTGTCATCTCACCGCGCCAGCGCGGCGTGCCCTGGCGGCTGTGCAAATGACGCGGCCCGACGATGAGCTGATCGCGAACGTGATCAGCCGCCGGACCGCTGCCCACAGCAGGCGCCCCGGATTGACGTCGGTGGTCAGCGCCCCGGCTGTGAAGCCCGCCGGGGACGTGCCCACGTTTTCCCCGACTACCTGTCGCCGCCGTTCTGGACCCCACCGCGTTCAGGCCCACCGACATCTCCGCGATCAAGCCTTGGTCCGAGCAACTGACGACCGAGGCGGCGGTGTCCCGCGTCATCGGCCTGCTCGCGGTCGCCCGCGCGGTCAAACATCATCAACTAGAAGCCGAGAAGTCTGCCGCGGGCCCCGGCGCCGACGCAACCGATTGTCGGCTCCGGCTTCTACGTAACAACTTCCACCTCCCGCTCCGCCGATGGCTGCTCCTGAGCTGGACGGCCAGGATTCACCCGCTCTGGGGGATGAAGCTCACCGTGGCGCGCGGTCGAATGGTGAGCTGATGATGAACGCAACGTAATCGGGCATGAACGCAACGTAACCACGACAGAATGCTGGGCGTGCGGGGAATCAGCACGGTCCACGGCAGTCGTGGCGCGTGAGGCTGATGTCCGTGGCGGAAGAGGAAGAGGTTGCCATGCCGGTGAAGACTGAGGAGTGCCCCGCGGCGAAGGTCTGCCACGCGCCCGCCCGCTCGAGGCTCGGCGCGTGCGCCCGCTCGAGGCTCGGCGCGGGCGCCCGCTCGAGGCTCGGCGCGGGCGCCCGCTCGGGGCTCGGCACCGACCGGGGCGGCGGAGCAGCTGAGCCGCGCGGACCGGGAGGCGCGGGGGAAGGACGCCCGGGCAGCGGCTCCGCTGGAGTCGCAGGCGGAGTTCGGGCCGGATCGATCACGGGATCCGATCGGGCTGCTGCTGGGGCAGGAAAAAAGCCGGGTACCGGAGCTGTTGCCGATCCGGCATGGCCGGATGCTGGTCTCACCGTTCGCGTTCTTCCGGGGGGCGGCGCTGCCGATGGCGGCCGACCTGGCCACCACCCCCACCTCGGGGCTGCGGGTGCAGCTGTGCGGGGATGCGCACCTGGCCAATTTCGGCGCGTTCGCCTCCCCCGCGCGGCGGCTGGTGTTTGACGTCAACGACTTCGACGAGACGCTGCCTGGCCCGTTTGAGTGGGATGTCAAGCGGCTGGCGGCCAGCCTGGCCGTGGCCGGGCGGGACAACGGGTTTTCCGCCAAGGCCCGCCGTAAGGTCATCCTGGCGGGGGTCGAGAGGTACCGCAGCGCGATGCGCGCCTTCGCGGACCAGCCGTTCCTGGCGGTCTGGTACGCGCACCTGGACGTCGAGGACGCCATCGCCCAGTTCCAGTCGCAGATGAAAAAGAAAAGGGTCAAGGCCACCCAGAAGATGGTCGCCAAGGCCCGCACCCACGACAGCACGCAGGCGCTGCGCAAGCTGACCACCCAGGTCGACGGGCAGCGGCGGATCATCAGCGACCCCCCGCTGATCGAGCCGATCGAGGAGGTATTTTCCGACGTACAGGTCAGTGCGATCTATGAGCTGATCGGCGGGGTCCTGGGCAAATACCGGCGCACCCTGGAGTCCGACCGCAAGCTCATGCTGGAGCACTTCACGCTGGTTCAGGTGGCCCGCAAGGTGGTCGGGGTGGGCAGTGTCGGCACCCGCTGCTGGATCGCGCTGATGGACGCCGGCGACGGGACCGAGCCGCTGTTCTTGCAGCCCAAGGAAGCCCAGGCCTCCGCCCTGGCGCCCTACTGCGGGCGCAGCCGCTACGCCACCCACGGCGAGCGCGTCGTGGCCGGGCAGCGCCTGATGCAGGCCGAAAGCGACATCTTCCTCGGCTGGACCCGGGTGACCGGGCCTGATGGGGTGGACCGCGACTATTACGTGCGCCAGCTGAAGGACTGGAAGTTCTCCTTCCCGATCGAGCAGATGGTCCCCTCCGGCATGGCGGTCTACGCGCAAATGTGCGGGTGGTCGCTGGCCCGGGCTCACGCCCGTTCCGGCGACCGCATCGCGCTGGCCTCCTACCTCGGCGGCTCCGACACCTTCGACCACGCGATCGCCGACTTCGCCGAGACCTACGCCGACCAGAACGACCTCGACTACGCCGCATTCCAGACCGCCGTCAAAGACGGCCGGGTACAAGCGACCACCGACATCTGAGTGCACCACCAGCGCGGAGCGCTCGTCTCACGTCGCACGAAGCGATCGTTTTCGGACAGTCGACTCGCCTGACTGGCGGTACTCTGCTCTTGTGACGGAGCGGTGGGATGACGCCACTCTTGCGGGTGAGGACGGGTACTGGCGGTTGCCTCCGACTGCTCCGGTAAGGAAGCAGGCCGAAGACGAGCCAGATGACCGGTACTGGCGCTTACTACCAACCTCACCAAAGGGGAGGGCGCCTGTGCCCTCCAGCGCCCCTCCCCCGGAGCTGGTAATCATCAGCGGGAACTGCTGAGACTTGATCGCAGACTCTAGGTGCTTCGATCGGTTGTAGAGCAGGTCGAGCCGCCGGAAGGCGGAGCCGTCGTTCTAGACGAACAGGATCTTCTGGCCTCTGACCAGCACGTCCCACGCCTGATCTACTTGCGACAGGAACTGCTCCCAGTGGCCGATCGCTTCAAAGTAGATGGATTCCTTTTGCGTCTCGACGCGAGCCAGATGCTCCAAAGTGCGCTGTCCCGCCATGTCGTATTCTCGGAACGCTGTCTCGGCACGACGGATGAAGTTGTGATGGGTCTGCCTAGTGCCGTCGTCCAGCGGCACCCGCCCTGCCGTCCCGCGCATCGGCGGCTGGTGAAGTGCTGCTGACGAGAAACTGCCTGTCCTGGCTGGCGGTTTGCCTGCGCGGCTGGTCTTTGCACTCGGTGCGGGACTTGCGCTCCGGCCCCGCATCCGGCTGAAGGCCCGCTACAGGTCGAAAGCCCCAGTCCTTTCGGCCGGGGTTTCTTCTGCCAATAGGCTCCCGGTTAGGCTCCCGTAGTGACGCCTAGATCAAGTTCTGGAGCGTATTGCCTGGTAAATGGAGCCCCCTTACGGAATCGAACCGTAGACCTTCTCCTTACCATGGAGACGCTCTGCCGACTGAGCTAAGGGGGCGCGCCGCCACCGCTCGCACGGGATGACCCGTAGCGCGGCCGCGCCAGCCGAGCATACACGACTGCCGGCTACGGCGCGGAGCCGAACCCAGCCGCCATCCGGAACTCCGCCAGCACCGTCAGCCAGGCACCAGACAGCGGGTCTATCAGCTCGAAATGGCCCGTTTCCGGCAAGAGCACGCAGCGGGCCGCGGCGCCCGCAGCGGTGGCCGCGGCCGCGTACTCATCGCTCTGCTGCCACGGGACCCGGTCATCGGCCCGGCCGTGAATCAGGACCACGCTGGCAGCCAGCGGGATGCCCGCCATCGGGTCCGCCAGTTCATAGCGGTCGGGCAGTTGTTCCGGGCTGCCGCCCATCAGGCCGTCGGCGGCGCGCTGGCCCAGCCCGTCCCGGTAGCACGCGGCGAGATCACAGACCCCGGCCAGACTGACGACGGCGCTGACGGCCGCGGCCGCGGCCTGGCTGGTCGCCCACAGCGCCAGGTGCCCCCCGGCCGAGTGGCCGGCCAGCACCGGCCCGGTCGCGTCGGCCCGGCCCGCGACCGCCCCGGCGACTAGTTCCGGCAACCTCGCCACCGCCGCGCGAACATCATCGAAGGTGCCGGGCCAGCCCCCGCCGTCCTGCCCGACCCGGCGGTACTCGGGAACGCAGACGGCAAAGCCCGCGGCCGCCAGCGCCTCCGCCAGCGGCCGGGCGTGCTTGCGGTCGTAGGCCGCCCGCCAGAACCCGCCGTGCAGGAACACGACCAGCGGCGCCGCGGCCGGACCTGGATTGGCCGGTGGCAGAAACAGATCCGCAACCAGGTCCGGCCGCCCGTACGTCAGCGTCACGTCTGGCGGCCGGGCCGGCCTGGACAGGACGTCAGCTGGCTGCATAACTACCGCATGGTAGGGCAAGAGTTAACTGCGATCGTTCGAAACTGGCGCCGCGTGCAGGTGAGTAGACGGCCGGATGAACTGCTAGTTAATCCTTTGCCGCGATTCTGGCCAGCCTGGTGCGTCTAGGCAGACGCCGCATAATGTGGGCATTATGAAGGGCCGGGACACCCGGTAACCGGAGCGCAAGAAGTGAGGTCAGGGGTGAGGGCGCAGCGCCTCGTACGGCCTGCTGTAGTCGGGGCTCTGACTGGCTTTGCCTTCGTTTCGTCCAGCATGGTCGGCCACGCGCTCGCCGCCGACACCGGCAGTCCGGTGCAGCCCGTCGGCCCGATCGTGAACGCCGCGTGCGCCACCATCCCGAAGAACGCGACCCTCGACGCGCACCTCGTGCCGGCGAACGCGCACGCCAGCACGAGCGCCCGCGCGACGCCAAGCAGCACGCACGCGAGCGCGACTTCGACGTCCAGTTCCAAGGCGAGCGCGACCCCGACCGACACGCCGAGTGCGAGCCCGACCTCCGGCCCGACGACGAGCCCGACGCAGCCGGAGAGTTCCAGCCCGAGCCCGGCACAGAGCAGCGATCCGACGCCGAAGCCCTCCGATACGAGCTCGCCGTCAAGCTCCAGCCCGTCTCCGTCGCCGAGCCCGACGTCGCCGAAGCCAACGTCGCCATCGCCGTCGCCGAGCCCGACGAAAACCTCGCCATCGCCGAAGCCAAAGCCGAAGACGCCGCAGCTCTGCGTCCAGGTGCAGTCGTTCTCGGCCAGCTCGCGGGTGAAGCCAGGGACGGTCGCCAGCTTCGCGGTCTGGGTATGGAGCACGAAGGCCCCGAGTTCCGGCGTGACGGTCCGGGTCGCGGTCAAGTCCGCCGCCGGCGTGCACACGCCCGCGTTCACGGTCTGCCCGGTGGCCAAAGGCACCGCCTGCAGCGTCGGCAGCATCGCGGTGGGCCAGGCGGATGAGCTTCAGGTGAGCGTCCGGGTCGGTAACCAGGCGTCGCCGGGCGAGCAGGTCCAGCTCACCGCTCGAGCGTCCGCAACCAAGGCGCTGTCGTACACCGACTCTGCGACCGATGTCGTGGTCACCAAGCCGGCGACGTCGCCGACGACCACCACGCCCGCGGGCGGCGTGACGCTGCCGCCGGTCACGCTGCCGCCGCTGTCGGGGACGGGGACTGGCGTTTCGGCCGGCGACCCGTCCGGCCTGTTCCCGACCGTCGGCCCTGCTCCGTCGCCGAGTACGTCCGCCCCGCTCGGGCTGCCGCCGGTGAAGCCGCACAAGACCATCCGGGTCGCCGACTCAGCCGCGACCGTCCCGCTCGACTCGCGTTTGATCGGCGGGCAGCTGGCCGGCCTCGCGGTATTGATCGGTGCCGTCGTGCTGGCGATCGCGCGGCTCTCACTGCGCACACCCAAGCCGGCTGAGGACAAGGGCGCCAGCAAACCGCCGACAAGCTGACCGGCGCGGCGGGCTACTTGACGACGTGCTCGATGTACGGCCGCATCTGACGTAGCTCCGCACTCAGCGCGGACGCGGTCAGGCTGGGTGAGACCAGCACGCCGAACGTGTCATTGTCGGCCCAGGCGCACTCAGCTGGCTGGCCGGACCGGCTGGGCGCGCACGCGGCCTGGCCGTGCAGCGCGCCGGGATTGATGTTGAACGCGCCCGGCAGTGCCTGGGTGAGGCTGCCGATGAACGAACTCGCTGAGCCCGCCAGATGCCCGCCCACGAACACCACGATCTGCGGCGCCGAGTTCCCGGTCGCGCTGGCGATGTCCTCATAGACCGCGTCCTGGACGCGCGTCGCTTCGCCGGCGCTGCTGGCGACCAGGTGGCTGCGCAGCGCACTTGCGCCCGCACTCTCGACCATGGACGGCTCAAGCACGAAGCCTGGCAGCCGGGTGGGCACCGTGATGGCGTGCGCCTGGGTGGCCTTCGGCATGAAGTAGACGACGCCCGCGCCGGCCGCGGCGAGGCAACAGCCGGTCAGGATGTAAGTGCGCGGCCTGCGCAGGAAGCTCTTGCGCGCCTTCTTCGGCCGGCCGGGGACTTGGGTGGCACCGCTTTCGCCGGCGCAGTGATCGCGGATACCGCCGTCGTCACGGGCACCGTGGTCGTGACGGGCAGCGCGGTCGTCCCTACCGTGGTCCGCGCGGGACCGCTAACCCTCGCCGGTATCGGAGTCGCCGTGGGCCCTGAGATCCGGCCGGGCCCCGTGGTCCGCGCAGGCGCCGTGGTCCGCGCAGGCGCCGTGGTCCTTGCAGGCGCCGTGGTCCTTGCAGGCGCTGTGGTCCTTGCAGGCACCGCAGCCGGCGCCTGCGGCCTGGCTAGTGCCGCGGGGCTGGCCGGCCGGGCCGTCTGACCGGGATCCGGTACAGCGGCCTGCCGTCGCCGGCCCAGTCGACCCCGGCCACTGCTGGGCTTGGCCACCGGGGATCCGTCGTCGCGACCCCGGCGAGCGGCAACCGCGGCGGCGGCGGTAGACGCAGCGGCGACCGTGGCGGCGCGATCGACGGGCGACCCGGGTGCCGGGTCGGCATCTCGCCAGAAACCTGCGCCTCGCTCGCTCCGGCGCAGCCTGCCTGCGCGGCGGTCGGTACCGGGCCGGTCAGCTCCCGGCCGCTCAGCTCCCTTCCGGTCAGCCGAGTGCCGGTCGACTGCGGCATGGTCATCGGCGGAGGTCGGGACCGCGCTGGGGCGCGAGTCAGCGCGCGACCCGGCCCGGCGATCCGGCGGGACAGCCCCCGGACGCGAGCCCGCGAATCGGCCGCCATCCCGATCCGGAACGACAGGACTCGGCCGCGAATCGGAGAACCGGCCGGCATCCCGGCCAGGAACAGCCGCACGCCGGCCCGGATCCGTCACATCGAAGCCGCCTCTGTGCCGGGGACCAATCGGCCTGGCGTCCGCGCGTCCGTCCGGCAATGGGGCGGCGCCGACCGGCGAGCCGCCAGGCCGGGCCGGAACACCCGAGGGCGAAGCGCCGGTCGGCCGCGGCGAGGCCTGCCATCCGCCGCGCGGGTCAGTGTCGCCGTCGTCGCGGCGCGGCGTGCCGTCCCGGTGCGGCGCGACATCCGGACGCGGCGCGACATCCGGACGCGGCGCCGCATCCCGGCGCGGAGCGGCATCCCGGCGCCGCGGCGCGGCGCGGCGCGGCGTAACCGGGTCCCGGCCGCCAGGCGGCTCGGTCTGCCACGACTCGCCCACGCTGGTACGGCTGGCGTCGCCGCCGGACGCGGTCTGCCAGGACTCGGTCGGGCGGGCAGGCTGCGGCCGGGCGGGCGGTTGCTGATCGGTGCGCCTGCTGGTCTCCTGCGCGGGACCGGCGGCCCCGAGGTATTTGATCCAGCCGTAGTCGTCGTCATCCTCAACCCCGGCCACCGGGTCTTCGTCGCGGCCGCGGCCGCGACCCCAGCCGCGCTGCGAACGGCCTCGTCCGACCGGCAGCGGCCCACTGGGATGCGACTGGCCGGCCTGCGCCGGGGCGGGCCGGTCCTGGTCGTCCTCGGTGGACGGCGACCGCAGATCCTGCTGGTTCCGCGGCCATCCCGTGGTCATGAGGCGCGTTACTCCTGAGACTGATGCGGCGTCTCTTCCCGATGCCCGAGTCCACTACATCATGCGGCAAGCCTGAACGTGACCGCTACGTTATCGGCGTTTCCGGACGCTCAAATGACTGACTGCGCACTGAGCGCACGCGACCTGATCGCGCGTTCGACCAGGTCACGGCGTTCGGCGATGACCCTGACCAGCGCCGGATCGCGGCCGTCGGCGGCTAGGAAACGGTCGATCATGGCCAGCAGGCCGGGACCCGCCGCGGTGCGCGGGAACAGCGCCTCGCCGAGCCGTACGCGCAGGTGCCCGCCCCTGGCGGCCCACAGGCCCGGCAGCACGTCGAAGTAGCGCTGCGCGTACGGGGCCAGCAGTTCCGCCTGCTCAGGCTCATGAAAGGCGGCCACGATCTCGCGCAGGCCGCTGATCGGCACGTCGGCGCCGGTCAGCAGCTGCCAGGTGGCTTCCTTCTGGCTGGCGTCCGGCATGGCCGCCCGGCAGGCCGCCGCGTGCCGGGCGCCCGATTCGGTCGGGTCGGCCGCGAGTTCGGCGTTGATCTCGGCGGCCCCGGCCTGCCCGGCGGCGGCTAGCCGGCGCAGCATCGCCCAGCGCAAGTCGGCGTCGAGCGCCAGGCCCGGCACCCGCTCACGGCCGCCCAGCAGCCCGCTGAGCAAGCCCAGCTGATCTGGCGCCGTCGCGGTCCGGCACAGCAGCTGCATCCAGGCCAGCTGCTGATCGCTGCCCGGCTCGGCGGCGCGCAGCAGCCGCGCGGCCGCTCCGGCCAGCTGCCGCCGCCCGGCTGGCACCCAGCCAGGATCGGCGAGCTGGGCGAGCGCGCTGCTAACCGCGTCCAGCAGAATCTGCAGGGCCGCCACCGACGGCTCGGTCGCCATGCTGGCCGCCACCATCGACACGAACTGGGGCACGGCCAGCTCGGCCTGCTGGACCATGTCGATCAGCGACCCCCAGCAGACGGCGCGGGCGAGCGGATCGGCCAGCGTGCCGATCGAGGTGGTCAGCGTCGCCAGCGAGCGCTCATCGAACCGGACCAGCGCGTACGTCAGGTCGTCGTCGTTGACCAGCACCAGATCCGGCTGCGGCTGCCCGGCCAGCGCGGGCACCGCGGTCCTGGCCCCGGCGATATCGACCGGGATCTGACTGGTCCGCCGCAGCCCGTCCGCCCCGTTCCGGTACAAGCCGATCGCAATCCGGTGCGGCCGCAGCACCGGATGCTCCGCGGGCGCCTCCTGCACGATCTCGAAGGCCTGGAACGAGCGCTGCGTGCCACTGTCGAACTCGGCGCGCAGCGTATTCGGGCCGCAGGTGCGCAGCCAGGCGTCGGACCAGTCCCGGAGGCTGGTGCCGGAGCTGGCTTCGAGCGCGGCCAGCAGGTCCGTCAGCCCGGCGTTGCCCCAGGCGTGCGCGCTGAAGTAGGCGCGCAGGCCGGCGAAAAACGCGTCCCGGCCGACCCTGGCCATGAGCTGGCGCAGCACCGACGCACCCTTGGCGTAGCTGATCCCGTCGAAGTTGGCGATGGCCTGGCTCAGCGTCGGCACATCGGCCGCGACCGGGTGCGTCGAGGGCAACTGGTCCTGCTGATAGCCCCAGCCTTTGCGGCCCGCGCAGAATGTGGCCCAGGCACCGGTGAACCTCGTGGCCTCGGCGCTCGACAGCGCCGCGCAGAACTCCGCGAAAGACTCGTTCAGCCACAGGTCGTCCCACCAGGTCATGGTGACCAGGTCACCGAACCACATGTGCGCCATCTCATGCAGCAGCACGCTGGCGCGCAGTTCCAGCATCGTGTCGGTGACCCTGGACCGGAACAGCATCTCGTCGGTCCACACGACGCAGCCCGCGCTCTCGGTCGCGCCGGCGCTGAAGTCCGGCACGAACGCCTGGTCGTACTTGCGGAACGGGTAGTCGCGCTCGAACAGGGTCGTGTAATAGTCCAGGCCGGCCCTGGTCACGGCGAACAGGTCGGCTGGATCCTGGTGCGCCGCCAGCGACTGGCGGCACGCGAGCCCGAGCGGGATCTGCTGGCCGCGGGGCGTCGTGTGGCTGCCGCGCACCACGGCGTACTCGCCCGCGATGACCTCGAACTGATAGGTCGGCAGCCGCGGGGTCGGCTCGAAGTGCCAGGTCGCGACGTCACCGTCGGTGATCGCCGGCCCGGCCTGCGGCTGGTTCGACAGCACCGTCCAGCCCGCGGGCGCGGTGACATGGGTCGTGAACACCGCTTTCAGGTCGGGCTGCTCGAAGTTGGCGAACACGGTGCGCGCGTAGGCGGGCTCGAACTTGGTGTAGGCGTAGATCCGGCCGTCGGCGGGATCCACCGACCGGTGCATGCCGGTGCCGTCGGCGGAGTACCGGCAGCGCGCGACCACGCGCAGCTCGTTGCTCGCGGCCAGGCCCGGCAGCGCGATCCGGCCGTCGGCCCAGCCCGCCGGGTCCAGCTGCGTGCCGTTGAGGCTGATCTCCGCCACGTCGGCCGCGATCAGGTCCGCGTAGCTGGCCGCGCCCGGCTCGGTGCAGTCGAACCTGATCACGCACGTCGAGCCGAATGCGTCCGGCCCGCCGGTCAGGTCGAGGGTGACGTCGTAGTCGCGAACGCGCAGCAGCCGCGCCCGCTCGCTGGTCTCGGCCCTGGTGATCTCAGCGGGCGGCATGGCATCCCTTTGCTAGCGGCTGGCGCCTTGATTCGGTACCGCTGCCTCAGGCGGGCAGCTCCCTGGACCGTAGCGCACGCTCCACCGTGTCCCGGCGCTCGACCAGGATGCGCACCAGGGCCGGGTCGCGCGGGGCCGCGGCCAGGAAGTCGTCGATGCGGGCCAGCAGCTCCGGCGACGCCGAGGCGTACGGGAACAGGCCGTCCGCCAGCACCCGCTTCATGTGATCGCCCCGGCTAGCCCACAGGTCGGGCAGCACCTCGAAATACCGAGCCGCGTACGGGGCCAGCAGCGCGGCGTGCTCGGGCTGGCCGAAGGCCGCGGCGACCGCGAAGACGCCCTCATGGCCGAGTTCCTCCGACTCCGCGAGCAGCCGCCAGGCGGCGTCCTTGTGCTCGGCGTCCGGGATCGCGGCCCGGCACGCGGCCGCGTGCCTGCGGCCCGCGTCGGTGGCGTCGCGGGCCAGCTCGGCGTCGATCTGATCGTCGCCGGCCCGGCCCTTCGCCGCCAGCCGCCGCAGCAGGGACCAGCGCAACTCGGTGTCGACGATCAGGCCCTCGATCTCCGTCGTGCCCTCGAGCAGCCCGGCCAGCAGGTCCAGCTGGTCCGGCGTGCTCGCCGTCCAGGCGAGCAGCTGCATCCAGGCCAGCTGATGGTCGCTGCCCGGCTCGGCGGCCCGCAGCAGCGGCATCGCGGCGGTCGCCAGTTGCTGCTTGACCGCCGGTACCCAGGCCGGGTCGGCCATGACCGCCATCAGCCGGGCCGCGGTCATGTGCAGCGTCTGCAGCACCGAGACGATCGGCTCCTTGCCCATGCCGGACGCCAGGATCGTGACGAAGGCCGGTACCGACAGTTCGGCCTGCTGGATCATGTCGAGCACCGCGCTCCAGCAGATCGTCCGGGCGAGCGAGTCGGGGAACTGGCCGATGGACGTGCGTCAGCGTGGCCAGCGACCGGTCGTCGAACCGGACGAGCGCGTAGTCGAGGTCGTCGTCGTTCAGCAGGATCAGGTCCGGCCGCGGCTGACCGGTCAGCGCGGGCACCTCGGTCCGCGCTCCGGCCAGGTGCACTCGACCCGGTGCGTCCGCACGAGGTCGTCCCCGGCCCGCTTGTAGAGGCCGATCGCGATGTGATGCGGCCGCAGCGTCGGGTGCTCGGGCGGCGCCTCCTGCAGGACCGCGAACGACTGTGAACGTTCCGTCCGCGCCGGCGGTGAACTCGCTGCGCAGCGTGTTCGGCCCGGATGTCTCCAGCCACGCCTTCGACCAGTCGGCCAGGCTCCGGCCCGAGCTGGTCTCGAGCGCGCGGAGCAGGTCGGCGAGGGTGGCGTTGCCCCAGCCGTGCTCGGTGAAGTACGCCCGGATGCCGGCGAAGAAAGCGTCCCGGCCCAGGTAGGACACGAGTTGCTTGAGCACGGAGGCGCCCTTCGCGTAGCTGATCCCGTCGAAGTTCGCGATCGCCTCGCTCAGCGTCGGCACGTCGGCCGCGATCGGATGGGTCGACGGCAGCTGGTCCTGCCGGTAGCCCCACGTCTTGCGCGACCCGGAGAACGTCGTCCAGGCGTCGGTGAACCTGGTGCCTTCCGCGCTGGACAGGGCCGCGCAGTACTCCGCGAACGACTCGTTCAGCCACAGGTCGTCCCACCACTTCATGGTGACCAGGTCGCCGAACCACTGGTGCGCCATCTCGTGCAGGATCACCGTCGCCCGCAACTCGTACATCATGTCGGTGACCTTGGACCGGAACAGCACCCGCTCGGAGAACGTCACGCAGCCGACGTTCTCCATCGCGCCCGCGCTGAACTCCGGGACGAACACCTGGTCGAACTTGACGAACGGGTAGTCCCGCTCGAACAGCGCCGTGTAGTAGTCGAAGCCCTGCCTGGTGACGGTCAAGATGTCGTCCGGCTCCAGGAACGCGGCCAGCGACTGGCGGCAGGCCAGGCCCAGCGGTATCTGCTGGCCGCCCGGCGTCGTGTGCGTGGCGGTCACCACGTGGTACTCCCCCGCTACCACCGCCGTCAGGTAGGTGGAGATGCGCGGCGTGGGGGCGAACTCCCAGGTCGGCTACCCCGCCCGCCGGTACCGGGTCGGCCGCGGGCTGGTTGGAGAGCACCACCCACCCGGCCGGCGCCGTCACCCGGAACGTGAACGACGCCTTGAGGTCGGGCTGCTCGAAGTTCGCGTAGACACTGCGGGCGTCGGCCGGCTCGAAGTTCGTGTACAGGTACACCCGGCCGTCGGCCGAGTCGACCGCCCGGTGCATGCCCTTCGCGTCGTAGGTGTAGGCGCAGTCGGCGACCACCCGCAGCTCGTTCCGGGCGGCGAGCCCGGCCAGGGCGATCCGGTCGTCGGCGTAGGCCGTGTCCGGGTCGATCTCGGCCCCGTTCAGGCTGATCTCCAGCACGTCGGCCGCGACCAGGTCGGCGTAGCTGTCCGCACCCGGCTCGGCGCAGTCGAATGTGATCACCGATGTCGACCGGAACACCTTGTCGCCGCGAGTCAGGTCCAGGTGCACGTGATATTCGTCGACGCGCAACAGCCGGGCGCGCTCGGCGGTCTCGTTGCGGGTGATCTCGGCTGTGGGCATGCGTCTGTTCCTCATCGAGCAGATACGGGCGGGCACTGACTGGCCCCAGGTTAGGCCACCGCGCCCGGCCGGGCCGGCGACGCCCCTGCCTAGCTGGGCTTACGCCCTGTCACGGTCGTGCATCCACCCTTGCGTGCGAGGCCGCGAGGACCGATGATCCGGATAGGGACCTAACGGGGAGGTGGCCTACCTTGGACGACATTTACGTGTTTCTAGTCCGGGGGCCTGCCAGCAAGCTGCCCAGAGGCTACGTCTGGCTCATCCCCGTGTGGTTCACGGGGCTCGGCCTGCTGGTGCTGCTGGCGGGGCACGAGATCAGCGGCCGGATGCCTATGTGGCTGGCCGCGACCGAACTGGGCTGCATGGTGCTAGCCGGGCTCACGCTGGTCTGCGTGCTGGGCACCGTCCGGCGGCACGCGTTCCGGGTCAGCAGCCACGGGATCTGGCTGGGCTGCCGCACCACCCGCAAGCGGCCGCGCCTGCGCCAGGTTCATCTGGCCTGGTCCGACGTCGCTCAGATCCGGATGGCATCTACCTTCTACGGGACGCTGGTAGAGATCGGGCTGCGCCCGGCGGCCCAGATCGTGCGCCGGCCAGGTCCGGCGCGGCAGGCGCTGCTCCTGCTCGGCATGCTCGTCATGCCGGTCTGGTTCGGCCGCGGGCGTCCGGCCCTCACCGCGGCGCGCGCCGATCCGCCCCGGTACCTGGTCCGCGTCTGCGACGTGCGGCCGGCCGATCTCCGCCAGGTGCTGACCGCGGTCAAGCCGCCGCCGATCGCCGTCCGGGTGCTGACCAAGCCCGGTCCGCTGCGGTACCCCTCCGCGGCCCGGCCGGGCACTGCCGTGCCGCTGACCACAGCCGATCCCGGCGTACCAGTGAGCGCGGCGGCCCCGCACTAGCCGCCCGCCACTTGCCAGATCGCGGCCGCTGCGGGCCAGGCCCGGACGGCCTGGGCCGTAATGTCACTAAGATGGCCGCGATGGACGTGATCTCCTTTGGCTCGGTGTTTCTCGAGCTGGTCTTCGGGCCCGTGCCGGCCCTCCCCGAGCCCGGCCAGGAGATCTTCGCCAGCGACTTCGCGATCTCCTGCGGCGGTGCCGTCACGAGCGCGACCGCGGCCGCCAGGTCCGGGGCGCACGCCGGGGTCTGCACCCGGCTGGGCGACGACCTCGGCGCCCGCGTGGTCGCCGAGCACTGCGAGCGGGCCGGCGTCGACCTGTCCCCCTCGGTCCGGGTGCAGCGCCGCGCCACTGGGATCACCATGGTGCTGAACTACGACGGCGACCGGTCCTTCGTGACGCACATCCCGCCGACCCCGCCGGCCGAGCAGCCGGAGCTGGCCCGGTGGACCGACGTGGTGCGCAGCCGCAAGCCCGCCTGGTGTTACGTGCACGCCGGGCCCGGCGTCGCGCAGTTCCTGCGGGTCGCGCGCGAGCAGGGCAGCAAGATCCTGCTGGATGTGTCGCACAACGAGATCAACCAGGCGCCAGCCGACGTGCTGGAGTGCATCCCGCTCGTCGACGTCTTCACCCCGAACCGGGCTGAGCTGCTGCACCTGACCGGGGCCGCGTCGCTGGAGGCCGCCGTCACGACGGCGGCAGGCTGGGGCACGCCCACGGTCGTCAAGATGGGCGCGGACGGCGCGCTGGTGTGCGGCCCGGACGGCGTGGTCCCGGTGACCGAGGGGGTGACGCCGGTCGAGGTGGCGGACCTCACCGGGCCGGCGACTCGTTCGCCGGCGCGCTGATCGGCGAGTTGCTGCGCGGCGCGCCGCTGGTCCGTGCCGTCGCGGCGGCCAACGCCGCTGGCTCGGCGGCTGCGAGCCGGCTCGGCGCCGTCGGCCCGGTGCAGGTCGAGGGACTGAGCACCGTCCTCCCCCTGGTCACCTCGCTGCTGGAGGCGCACAAGTGAAACTGACCATCCTCGGTGGCGGCGGGATGCGGATGCCCGCGTTCGTGCGGGCTGTGCTGACCGGCGGCGCGCATCATTTCGACGAGATCTGCCTGCTGGAGCCCGATCAGCTCCGGCGCGACACGACCGGCAGGCTCGCGGTGGAGATAGCCGCAGCCCTGGGCAAGCCCGGCTCGGTCACGATCACGCCCGACCCGGCGGCGGCGCTCACCGGGGCGGACTTCGTGTTCTCGGCCCTCCGGGTGGGCGGCGACCGCGGCCGTGTCATCGACGAGCAGGTGGCGCTGCGCCGCGGCGTTGTCGGCCAGGAGACCACCGGCCCCGGCGGTTTCGCGATGGCGATGCGCACGATCCCCGTCGTGCTGTCCTACTGCGAGCTGCTCAGCCGGTACGCACCGCAGGCCACGCTGCTGAACTTCACCAACCCGGCCGGCCTGATCACCCAGGCGATCGCCGACCAGGGCCTGGTCCGCGCCGTCGGCGTCTGCGACACGCCGGGCGGGACCGCCGAGCACGTGGCCGCGTTCCTCGGCGCCGACCCCGCAGAGACGTCGTTCGGCTACTCCGGGCTCAATCACCTGGGCTGGATCACGTCGGTCCGGGTCGGCGGCGAGGAGCGGATCGGGGAACTGCTGGACCGGTTCACCGAGCTGCAAGCGCACGACCACCGGTTCTCCGCGTTCGACCCCCCCTTCGTCCGCCGGGTAGGCGCGCTGCCGACCGAGTACGTCTTCTACTACTACGACCCGGAGCGCTACCTGCGCGGCGTCCGGGCGGCCGGCGCCAGCCGCGGCGAGGACATCCTGCGCCTGAACGAGGAGCTGCTCGGCGCGCTGACGAAGGCGTTCGCCGAAGGCGACGTGCACGACGCCTGGTCCGCCTACGCCCAGCTGCTGGGCGTCCGGCGCGACACCTACATGCGCACGGACATGCAGGGCGCGAGCGGCCAGGACCAGGCCAGGGCCCGGCAGGCCGCGAAACCGCACCCGGCGCTCGACTCGGCGGGCATCGGCGGCTACGAGGGCCTCGCGCTGCGGGTCATCGACGGGCTCACTGGCAAGCATCCCGGCCAGGTCATCGTCAACGTGCGCAACGCCGGCGTGATCGGCTCGCTGGCGGCCTCCGACGTGGTCGAGGCGCCGGCCAGGGTCAGCCCGGCCGGGCTAGAGCCGGTCCCGGTGCCCGAGCTGCCCGGCCCGGCCCGCGCGCTGGTGGAGCAGGTCAAGGAGTACGAGCGGGCCACGGTGCAGGCCGCCAGGACGGGCGACGCCGAGCTCGCGGCCGTTGCGCTGGCGCTGCACCCGTTGGTCCCCGGCACCACCGTGGCCCGCGAGCTGCTCGCCGACTACCGCGAACAGCACGGCGAGACCCTCGCCTACCTGCGATAACACGTCGGTCGGCGAAGCTCCCGTCGGCTATTGCCAGCTTTCTGGCAGTACGCCATAGTTATCCGCGCCTACTGGGTGACGGGAGTTGGCGTTGGCAGATACTGACGTGGCCGGGAGCGGCAGCTGCTGAAGGTGACCGCGGCCGGGCTGCGCGACCAGCTGGCCGTGTTCGCGCCGGGTATCCCCGTTGAGGTCGCAGCCTGAGGCCGTATCATCTCGGCACGTGGCGGCACGAGGCGCCCGTTCCCGGCTAAGGAGCACCATGGCACACGAGGTGAAGGGCGTCATCGCCACCGGCAAAGGCGCCCCGGTCAGCATCAGCACGGTCGTCGTTCCCGACCCCGGCCCGGGCGAGGCTCTCGTCGCGGTGCAGGCCTGCGGTGTGTGCCATACCGACCTGCACTATCGGGAGGGCGGCATCGGCGCTGACTTCCCGTACTTGCTCGGCCACGAGGCCGCCGGTGTGGTGGAGGCGGTCGGCCCGGACGTCACCGGGCTCGCCGCCGGTGACTTCGTGATCCTGAACTGGCGCGCGGTGTGCGGCCAGTGCCGGGCGTGCCTGCGCGGCCGTCCGTGGTACTGCTTCAACACCCACAACGCGCGCCAGAAGATGACCCTGACCGACGGGACGCCGCTGTCGCCCGCGCTCGGCATCGGCGCGTTCGCGGAGAAGACCCTGGTCGCGGCCGGTCAGTGCACCAAGGTCAGCGCCGCCATCAGGCCGGAGGTCGCCGGACTGCTCGGCTGCGGCGTGATGGCCGGTCTCGGCGCCGCGATCAACACCGCCGGGGTCAGCCGCGGCGACTCGGTGGCCGTCATCGGCTGCGGCGGCGTGGGCAACGCGGCGGTGCTCGGTTCGGCGCTGGCCGGCGCCCGGAAGATCATCGCCGTCGACGTGGACGACCGGAAGCTGGAGTGGGCCCGCCAGTTCGGCGCGACCGACACCATCAACTCCAGCGCGAGCGATCCGGTGGAGCAGATCCGGGAGCTGACCGAAGGGAACGGGGCCGACATCGTCATCGAGGCGGTCGGCCTGCCCGAGACGTACCAGCAGGCCTTCTACGCGCGTGACCTCGCGGGCACAGTAGTCCTGGTCGGCGTGCCGACCCCGGAAATGCGGCTGGAACTGCCGCTGCTCGACGTCTTCGGCCGGGGCGGCGCGCTCAAGTCCTCCTGGTACGGCGACTGTCTGCCGTCACGGGACTTCCCGATGCTGGTCGACCTGCACCTGCAGGGCCGGCTGCCGCTGGAGAAGTTCGTCTCCGAGACCATCACGCTGGACTCCGTCGAGGATGCGTTCGCGAAGATGCAGCGCGGCGAGGTGCTCCGCTCCGTCGTCGTGTTCTAGTCGTGTCCACGGCGTCCGGGAGTCGCCCCTCCGGGTCGGCGCTCCGCGAGCCTGCCTGGTCGGCGCTGCGCGCCGAGTAGCCGGGCTGGCCCGCGCGGCAGCCGGCGGGTGCGGTTCCGCTCACCGCACCCGCCGGCCCGACCCGGGCCCCGGCGTATCAGGACCGCGGGCCGGCCAGCGCGGCGTCGGCCGGCTGCAGCTCGCCCGCGTCCGCGAGCAGCACGTCCTCCGCCACCGCGGTGCGCGGCAGCAGCAGGCTCAGGACGCCGCAGAGCACGAACGCTCCGATCGCGTATGGCGCGGTGTGCCGGAGCGCCGCGGCGAACGTGTGGGCCGAGCCGAGCGAGCCGAAGAACACGGTCCCTAGTACCGCCACGCCGATCGCCCCGCCGAGCTGCTGGCTCGTGCTGAACAGCCCGGACGCGCTGCCGGCGGCCTCGTCCGGCGCCGCCGCCAGCACGACGTTCACCAGCGGGATCACCAGCAGCGAGAGGCCAGCGCCGGCGACCACGAGGCCGGGCATGACCGGCCACGGGCTCCCGTTGGTCCCGACCTGACCGATGAAGGCGGTCACCAGCCCGATGCCGCCGGCCATGAGCACCGCGCCGATGGCCAGCACCCGGCGGCCGTACTTCTGCGCCAGCGGGACCGCCGCCGGCGCGAGGATGAAGCTGCCGGCGCTGAATGCGACTGCGGTCAGGCCCGCCTTGAGCGGTGAGAAGTGCTCGCCGATCTGCAGCCAGAGCGCGAACACCAGGAAGAATCCCTGCAGGCCGGCCGCGAACGCGGTCTGGACACCGAGGCCCGCCGCGAACGCCGGGATGCGCAGCAGCCTGGCCCGCAGCAGCGGCGCGGTGCGCGCCGTGGCGGAACGCTTCTCCTCGGCCAGAGCCAGCGCGGCGACACCCGCGACGCCCGCCGCCAGCACTGGCCACACCCAGGCTGGCCAGCCCAGCTGGCGACCTTCGAGCAGCGGGTACACGATGGCGACCATGCTCGCGGCCAGCAGCCCGGCGCCTGCGTAGTTCGGCCGGCGGGCCGCCGGGTCCCGCGTCTCCGGAATCACCCGCAGGCCGGCGGTGAGCGCGGCGACGGCGACCGGCACGTTCACGAAGAACACCGCGCGCCAGCTCCAGCCGAACAGGTTCGCGTCGGTGAGGACCCCGCCGAGCACCAGCCCGACCGCGGAGGCGAAGCCGAGCATCGCCCCGTAGACCGCGAAGGCCTGGCCGCGCTCCTTCGTGCTGGTGAAGATGACCCGGAAGGTCGCCAGCACCTGCGGCGCCATGCACGCGGCCGCGACTCCCTGCACAACCCGCGCCGCGATCAGCTCGGCTCCGGTCCCGGCCAGTCCGGCGCACAGGCTCGCGACTCCGAACAGCGCGACCCCGAACAGGAACACGCGCCGCCGGCCGAACCGGTCGCCCATGCTGCCGGCCACGGTCAGCGCGGCGGCGAACGCGAGCATGTAGCCGGACACCACCCACTCCAGCTGGGTGGAGCTGGCGCCGAGGCTGCGCCTGATCGTGGGGAGCGCGACGTTCACAATCGTGACGTCGATCATGTCCATCAGCGCGCCGACGATCATCACGGCCGCGGCCAGCCAGTGCCCTGAAGATCCCGATCTGTTGGTCATTGCGGTCCCTCCGCGGATCGAACACTGTTCCATGACGAACACCGTTCTAACATAGACCCACGTTCCAGTCAAATGGCGTTCGTTAGTGGTACGTTGTTCCAGAAGGAGGGCCCGCCTTGGCTGATCTGCCTGCCGTACCGCCGCCGCCGTGGCAGCGGCTGCCCGAGCGCGGCACCAGGCGGCGCCGGGATCCCATCAGCCGCGAGGCGATCGTCGCGGCCGCGATCCGGCTGCTGGACGCCGAGGGCCTGGACGCGCTGAGCATGCGCAGCATCGCCGACGAGCTCGGCACCGGCGCCGCGTCGCTGTACTGGCACGTCGGCAGCAAAGACGGCCTGCTGGATCTCGTCTTCGACGAGATCATCGGCGAGGGGATGCGGAGTATCCCTGACCCGATCCCCAGCCGCTGGCAAGAGCAGCTGAAGGACGTGGCCAGGGCCCAGCGGGCGGTCACCATCCGCCATCCCTACGTGGTGCGGATCTCGATCGGCCGGATCCCGATGGGGCCGAACGCGCTGCGCTACTCCGAGCGGGTGCTGGCCATCCTGCGGGCTGGCGGCTTGCCCCCGGACCTAGCCGTGAAGGGCAGCCATCTGCTGATCGCGACCGTGAATGGCTTCACTGTGGACGAAACCGGAGTTAGCGATTCCGAAGGCCCGCCCGCGACCGCCGAGACTGAGCGGGCCGCAGCCATGGCCAGGGATTATCTGGCCGGCCTTCCGGCCGAGCAGTTCCCGAACCTGGTCGCGCTGGCCGACGAGTTCGGCTACGCGGACCGGGACGCCCAGTTCGAGCTCCTCATCGACATCTTTGTCGATGGCCTGGCTCGCAAGGCCGCCGCCGCCCGGGCGCACCCGCCGGAGGCTTAGCGCTGCTGTGGCCGCGCGCATAATGGCGTCCATGGCCTCTTCTGCTGAAGTCCCGGTCGCCAAGCTGCCTGGCGGTGGTCAGCTGCCGATGGTCGGCTTCGGCACCTGGGCGCTGCACGGCCGGGCGGCCCGCGACGCGGTTGGCGCGGCGCTGACGGCCGGCTACCGACACATCGACACCGCGACCATGTACCGCAACGAGGACAGCGTCGGCCAGGCGCTGCGCGACAGCGGGCTGCCGCGATCGGATGTCTTCGTCACGACCAAGCTGCAGGCCTCCGACGTCGACCGGGCGCGGGCACTGCTGGGCGCGTCGCTGCGCGCACTCGGCACCGACTACCTGGATCTGTGGCTGCTGCACTGGCCGCCGTCGCGGCCGGCCTGGCCGGCTGCAGGCGTGGCGGGACCTGCTGGCCGTCCAGGCCGAGGGCCTGGCCCGCGACGTCGGGGTGAGCAACTTCAGCCTGGCCCAGATCGACGAGCTGATCGCCGCGACCGGCCAGACGCCGGCGGTGAATCAGATCGATTGGGGTCCGAGCCTGTACGACCGGGCGGTGCTGGCCGGGCACGCCGAGCGCGGCGTGCTGGTCGAGGGCTATAGCCCGCTGAAGAACACCAACCTGCGCGATCCAGGGCTGACCGCGATCGCGGCCGCGCACGGGGTGTCGGCGGCGCAGGTCGTGCTGCGCTGGCATCTGCAGCACGACATCACCGTGATCCCGAAGTCGGCGCGGCCCGAGCGGATCGCGGCGAACCTGGACCTGTTCAGCTTCGCGCTCACAGCGGACCAGATGGCCGCGCTCGACGGCCTCGGCGGCGGCTGACGGTGCGGGCCGGCTTCCTGCCGTCGCGTGACGGCTTCGCGTTCACCAACTCGTGGCCGTCCGAGCCGGGGGTGGTGCTGCCGTTCCGGGGCCGCCAGATCGGATTCGGGAACGCGGCCCGCGGCCTCTGCGGCGGGATGGTGTTCGCGGCGCTCGACTACTGGCACGCCGGGGCGCCGCCGCCCGGCCAGCGGCCCGCCGGCGGCACGCCGTTGTATCAGTTCATCGTCCGCCGTCTGATCGACTCATGGCACGTCCCGGCTGGCGTCGGCAAGTACTACCAGTGGATGAACCGGACCGATGTGGACCGGCTGTCGGCCGAGCAGGAGTGGCCCCGGATCCGGGACAGCATCGACGCCGGCCAGCCGGCCGCGCTCGGGGTGGTCACGATGGCGTCAGCCTGGCCGGGCCTGCTCGGCCGCAATCACCAGGTCCTCGCCTACGGCTACGAACAGTCAGGCGACGCCGTGACGCTGGCGGTGTACGACCCCAACAGCGGCCCGGACGACCGGATCCGGATCGCGTTCGACACCACGCCCGCTGCCATCGAGCACAACCTGAACATCGGCTGGCCGGTACGCGGTTTCTTCCGTACCGGCTACGCCCCGGCGGCGCCGCCGCTGCTGGCCGCCCGCTGACCTCTGCTACCCGCGACGAGCCGGTCCGCAGCCCGCCGGTCCGGCACCCGGATGAAGGTCAGGTGCTGGTTGGCCGGATCCCGCTGCGCCTCCGCGTACCGCTGCACGTACTTGTGGTGCGCGGTCCACGCCCAGACGAGGATGGACCGGTCCGGGTCCAGGCAGAACAGGTACCGCCAGGACTCCTTGTTGCCGTTCCACAGCTCCTCCCGGGTGATCATCCGGCGCAGGGTCCGGCGGGCCAGCTGCCAGATCACCACCCGCCTCGGCAGGTCGATCCACACCACGGTGTCGGCGCGCTGCCAGACCAGGTCGCGCACCGCGCTGTAGTTGCCATCGGTTACCCAGCCGTCCTGCGCGATGAACTCCGCGACCTTGGCGCGGAATAGCTCGGTCTCCAGCGGCCGCCAGCCCGGCTGGTGAAAGACCGCGTCCAGCTCCAGGTGCGGGACGCCGAGCGCGGCCGCGATCGCGGCGGCCAGGGTCGTCTTTCCGGATCCGCTGTTGCCCACTACCGAGATCCGCTGCACCGGATCACCCTAACCAGCCGAAGGCGGCTGAGCGCACGCATTTCCCGGCGGTCAGAGGGTCCCGCGCCAGCCCCGGATGGCAAACATGGGCCTGGTGCTGCGCGCGGAATGGGACACCCACGGCGCGGACGCTCAGCCTTGACCAGGCCCTCGACCTGGCTCTCTACGATGCGGATCCAGAATCAAAGGTTCCTTTTCATTCCAACCAGCCGCAACGGATGGCCGAATGACGCGCGCGCGGCGTGCGCACTTCTCCTCGCCGGCTCGCCTGGCCGGTTAAGGGGAGGAGCTGGAGGTCGGAAATGTCCTCCGACTCTCGCTTAACGCGACTCGCCTGACGCCCGTCCGCTACGGTCGGCAGATCGGGCCCGGCGCGGCGGCCGGTGCGGTAGGCGGGATGCCAGCGGGCGGAGGCAGGTCATGTCGGCGGATCAGGTCGGGATCGGGATCGTTGGCAGCGGTTTCATCGCCGGAGCGCACGCGGAGGCTTTCTCGCGGCTGCCGCGGGCCGCGGTGCGGGCCGTGGCCTCGCGGTCGGCGGAAAAGGCAGCGGAGTTCGCCGCCCGCTGGGGGATTCCCGCCTGGCTCACGGACTTCCGCGAGCTGGCTGACCGGCCCGACGTCGACGTGGTCTGCATCGCCGCGCCGAATGCGCTGCACCGGGACATCACGGTCGCCGCGGCCGCGGCCGGCAAGCATGTCATCTGCGAGAAGCCGCTGGCCCGGACTCTGCGCGAGGCCGACGAGATGATCAGCGCGTGTGCAGCCGCCGGGGTGCTGCTGATGTACGCGGAAGAGATCTGCTTCGCGCCGAAGTACGTCCGCGCGAAGGAACTCGCGGACGAGGGCGCGCTCGGGGAGGTGTACCTGGTCCGGCAGACCGAGCAGCACTACGGCCCGCACTCGGACTGGTTCTGGGACCCCGAGCAGTCTGGTGGCGGTGTCCTGATGGACATGGGCTGCCACGGCATCGAGTTCGCGCGGTGGGTCCTGGGCAAGCCCGCCGCCGTGACCGTGGCGGCGGAGGTGGGCACGTTCGTGCACGGCAGCCGGACCCGGGCGGAGGACCACGCGATCGTGACGATCCGCTTTGAGGGCAACCGGATGGGCCTGGTGGAAGCGAGCTGGGCCAAGCCGGGCGGGATGGACGACCGGGCCGAGATCGCCGGCAGCCAGGGCATCACCTATGCCGACCTGATGCGCGGCTCTTCCCTGTCGACCTACAGCGACGTCGGCTACGGATATGCCGTCGAGAAAGCGCCCGACACCCGCGGCTGGACTTATACCATCTTCGACGAGCTGTGGCAGTCCGGCATTCCGCAGGAGATGGATCACTTCGTCAGCTGCGTCCTCGACGCGGGCACGCCGCAGGAGACCGGCGCGGATGGCCGGGCGGTGCTCGAGCTGATCTACGCGGCCTACCTGGCCGCGCGCACCGGCCGGGTGGAACTGCCGTTGCAGCTCAGCGAGCAGGACGCAGCCCGGCCGCCGTTCGCCCTGCTGTGACTCGCTGAACCTTCTTGCTTTGCCGCTCGGCTGTCAGCGCGCTGGCTCAGCGGCGCAGACTCGCGCGCAGGCTGAGCACCCGCTGCACCGCGGTGTCGATGCTGGCCGCGGTCAGCGTGCCAGCCGCGGCGGCGCTCTGCAGTCCGGCGGCGGCCTGCGCGCCCTCCGCGCTGTCCTGCGCCGAGGCGAGGATCAGGTCCATGCCAGCCGCCGCGGCCAGCGCCGCGCGCCGCGGCACCGGCCCGTACTGGCGCAGCGCGCCGGCCTCGATCGCGTCGGTGATGGTGACGCCCTGGAAGCTCAGCCGACCGCGCAGCAGGCCCTGCACGATCGGCGCGGACAGGCCCGCCGGGCGATCGGATCCGAGTCGCGGGTAGACAGCCCACGACAGCATGACCAGCCGCACCCCGGCGGCGATCGCGGAAGAGTAGGGACTCTCGTCGATGCTGGCCAGGTCGGCGGCGGAGGCGCCGATCGTGACCGGGCCGTCGTCGGTGTTCTGCTGCGCGGCAGCGGCGCCGAGACCAGGAAAGTGCTTCGCGGTCGCCGCGACGTGACCTGCCTGGAGGGCCGCGATGAAGCTAGCCCCGAGCGCGGACACGACGGCCGGGCTGCTGTTGTACGAGCGGTCGTACTGATCGTCGAAGTCGTCGGCGGTCCGGTAAACGTCGAGGACGGGCGCCAGGTCGACGTTGAGACCGTGACTGGCCAGGTTCGCGGCTGTGGCCGCGCCCGCCTGATTTGCGGCGGCCCTGGCCGTCGCGAGCGGCCGGACTGCCCCGATCTGCTTTTCCGACGCCGCGGGCGCGCCGGGCACGCGGTCGACCTCGCCGCCCTCCTGATCGGTCATCAGCAGCAGCGGGTAACCCCGGGCCGGGTTCGCCAGGCTGGCGTTGGCCGCGGTCAGCTCGCGGATCACCGCCCGGAACTGAGCCGGACTGCGGTAGTTGGCGGCGAAAAAGATCACGCCGGCCACCCGGCCCTGCCGGATGACGGTGAGCAGGCCGGGCGGCGGCCTCAGGCCGGGGTAGCTGTAGATGACCCGCTGGCCGGCGAGCTGTGCTGCCGTCATGTGGTCGACGGCAGTGTCGGCGGCGGCCTCGGTACTGACCTGCGCCGTCGCCGCTTGCAGCACCGCCGAGCCCAGCGCGGCGACGGTCTGGCCAGCCGGGACTCCGCCCGTGGTTGTCCCGCGCACCAGCCCGGCGGCCGGCACGCGGGCCGCGGCGTAACCTAAGCCGGGCGACACCGACGAGGCATCGACACCAGAGCCGAAGATCAGCGCGAGACCGGCCGCGAGCAGCACGCAACCGGTTCTAAACCAGGCCAACAGGTCAGCAGCCTCCATCGAAGCGGGCACAGGGGCCCCTCCGGTGCTCATGCTAACGAACTGGTAACGAGGCCAGGGCGGGGTTCGCGCGGCCGGATCAGCCGGGCAGGCTGGCGCGCAGCTGCAGCAGCTGCGCCAGCTGTCCTTCGAAGGCGCCCCTGGGGAGCGCGCCGTGCTGCAGGCCCTGCTGCAGCCCGGCCACGCACTTCCAGCCGGGCAGCGGCTTGATCGCGGTGCACAGCAGCGCGTCCATGCCGGCCCGGCTGGCCAGCATCGTCCGGTTCTGCAGGTTGCCGTACGCGCCGAGGGCGCCGGCCCAAGCGCGTCGGTGATCGTGACGCCGGTGAACCTGACCCGGTCCTGGAGCTCGCCCTGCACGATCGACGGTGCCAGCGCGGCCGGCAGGCGGGTGCCGAGCGCCGGGTAGTTCGCCCAGGACACCATCGCGAGCTTGACGCCGGCCCGGACCGCGGCCCTGTAGGGCACCTCGTCCACGGTCCGAAGCGTGTGCGCCGAAAGGCCGATGCTGACGGGCTTGTTGTCGGTGTCCTGAGTACGCCCGGCCGCTCCCAGGCCGGGGAAGTGCTTCACTGTCGCCGCCACGCCGCCCGCCTGCTGCGCCGAGACAAACGCGGCGCCCGCCTCGCCGGCGACCTGCGGGTCCATGCTGTATGACCGCTGGAACTGGTCATCAAAGTCGCCCGGCTGCCGGAACACATCCAGCACCGGGGCGAGGTTCACGTTCATGCCCACGCCGCGCAGGTTCGCCGCCGCGCTGGTGCCGGCCGCGGCCGCCGCGGCCGCGGGGTCGGCGGACGCCCCGATCTGCGCCTCGGACTCCGCCGGGCCGCCCGGCAGCCGGCGGACCGCACCGCCTTCCTGATCCGTCATCAGCAGCAGCGGAAACTTGCGGGCCGGGTTGCCCGCGCTCGCGTTGGCCGCGGCCAGTTGCCTGATGACGCCGCTGATCTGCGGCTCGCTGGAGATGTTGAAGCTGAAGAAGATGACGCCGCCAACCAGGCCGCGGCGGATGTCGGTCAGCAGCCAGCCCGGCGCGGTCAGGCCGGTGTAGCTGTAGATGACCCGCTGCCCGGCCATCTGCTGGGCGGACATGTGCGCGATGACCTGATGCTGGGTGCGCAGCGCGGCCTGCTGCGACGCGGTGGCGTGCGCCGGGTTACCCTGCACGCGCTGTGCGGCCGCGGCCAGGTTGTCCGGCTGGGCGGGCACCGGGCTCGCGGAGCCGGTCGCTCCCGCGGACGAACTGGCGGCCGGGGGGCTGGCGCTGGTGCTGCCGTCCGCCGGGCTGCCGCCGGATCCGCCCGCCTGCTGACCGCCGGACGAACTGCAGCCGGTGACGGCCAGCACGGCGGCACCCGCCGCAGCCGCGCTGAGCCGCCAGCGCCAATCGGTTCGCACGACAATTACCTCCGTGGTCCGGCCAGGAGAATACGGCGGCCGGATGAGTGAATCCTGGCCGGCCCGCGGCGCGAGCGGGCCCGGTCCAGGCACGGCAACGGGCCGCAGGTCAGCTGCGGCCCGGCGATCCCCCCCGGGTAAAGGTGGTCGTACCCAGCCACCGCGGGGCGACTCCCATGATCACCGGAAGTTCGTGCCTTCGCGCCCCGGCGCGGGTCCGGACGCGACCGGGCCTTCGATTGACACCGGCGCGCGGGATCGCGGAGACTCCTGGCATGGCTACCGGCCCGCCATTACCCGCCAACCTGCGCTATCCCGATCACGGGCGCCTTCCGGCCGCCTGGTGCCGGCCCTGACTGCCACCAAGCTCGCGCGCATGTAAGCGCATGCTTTTCCTAGTTTTCTAGGCGATTTACAAGGAGAGGCTCATGACCACTGAGCACGACCATGACCACGCCGGCCACCGCACCGACCCCACTTTCTACCGGACGCCCCGCGACGCGGCCGAGGCCGCGGCGGAGAAACTCGCCTACGTGGCCACGTTCGCGCGGCCGGCCGACAAGCCGGACGGGATCGCCGTCGTCGACGTCGACCCGGACTCGGCTAGCTACGCCACCGTGGTCGGCTACACCGAGCTGCCGAACCTGGGTGACGAGCTGCACCATTTCGGATGGAACGCTTGCTCAAGCGCGCTGTGCCCGGGCGGCGGCCATGACCACGGCGACCGGCGCTACCTGATCGTGCCCGGCCTGCGCTCATCCCGCCTCTACGTACTCGACACGAAGGAAAGCCCGCAGGCGCCGCAGATTGTCAAGGTGCTCGGGCCTGAGGAACTCGGCAAGCGCGCGAACTACTCGCGCCCGCACACGGTGCACTGCGGGCCGGGCGGGCTGTTCGTGTCCTGCCTCGGCGGCGGCAGCGAGGAGGGCCCAGGCGGCGTCGCGCTGCTCGACCACAACACGTTCGACGTCACCGGCCAGTGGGAAGCCGACCGCGGCGACCAGTACCTCGCCTACGACGTGTGGTGGCACATCATGCACGACGTGGCGATCACCTCTGAGTGGGGCACGCCGTCGATGATCGAGGACGGCGTCGTGCCGGAGCTCCTGCTCGGCCGTAAGTACGGGCACCGGCTGCACTTCTGGGACATGAAGACGCGCACCAACGTGCAGACGATCGACCTGGGTGACCAGCACCAGATGGCGCTGGAACTGCGCCCGGCCCACAACCCGGACCAGACCTACGGCTTCGTCGGCGTCGTCATCAGCGTCGAGGACCTGTCCGCGTCGATCTGGCTCTGGCATCGCCAGGATGACGGCACGTGGGCCGCACAGAAGGTGATCACCATCCCGGCCGAGCCAGCCGATCCCGCTGACCTGCCGCCCGCCCTGCAGCCGTTCGCGGCCGTGCCGCCGCTGGTGACCGACCTGGCGCTGTCGGTTGACGACCAGCGGCTGTACGTCTCCTGCTGGGGCACCGGCGAGCTGAAGAGCTACGACGTGTCCGACCCGTTCCACCCGCGGGAGACCGGATCGGTACGGATCGGCGGCATCGTCGGCCGGGCCGCCCATCCCGCGCGACCGGGCCAGCGGCTGGCCGGCGGCCCGCAGATGGTCGAGGTCAGCCGGGACTCCAGCCGCGTCTACTTCACCAACTCGCTCTACGGTGCGTGGGACGACCAGTTCTATCCCGATGGCGTCGGCGCCTGGATGGCCAAGCTGGACGTCGCCCCGGACGGGTCGATTGCGTTCGACGAGCGGTTCTTCGTCGAAGGCGACGCCTGGCGCGGCCGCCGCCCGCATCAGGTGCGCCTGCAAGGCGGCGACGCGTCGAGCGACTCGTACTGCTTCTCGTCCTGACTCGGACCGGGCCGCGAATAACACCGAGCCGGGCCGCCTGGTAGCGCGATCGCTATCAGCCGGCGCGGCCGCCGGGCCGGCTAGAACTGCTGCGCTATCCGCCACTCGCTGCGCGGTAGGGCGGCGTACGTCTCGTCCGCCCTGGCGGCACCGCCGGTCGCATCTTCGACCGCCTGCTGCCGGGCCTTGCGGGCAGGCAGTCCTGGCCTGCGGTCGGCCTCTCCGACCACGACCCAGTGGCCGGCCGTCACCTCGCGCAACACGACGAAGCCCCCGGCCGAGCGCGTGCTCGCGGCTGATTCGGACATCGCGGCGGCTCCCGGATTTGCGCGGACTGTGCCCCTGCATTGAGACCGTCGCCGGAAACCCCGGTCAGTGTCAGACGGCAGCAGTACGCTGCCGAACGCCAACGAGCATCCGACGCTTCGCCGCGGATCGACAGCCGCGGCACAGGAGGTAGCAATGGTCACTCGCGACACCGCCTGGGCGCCCGGCACGCCGTGCTGGGTCGACCTCGGCGTCACCGACATCCCGAAGGCCAAGGCGTTCTACAGCGCCCTGTTCGGCTGGGACATCCAGGACGGCCCGCCGGAGGCCGGCGGGTACAGCATGTGCGAGATCGGCGGTCAGCAGGTGGCCGGCATCGGGAGCAGCCAGGGCGACATGCCCATCTTCTGGACCACGTATCTCGCGTCCGCCGACGCGGACAAAACCGCCGAGGCGATCAAGGCGGCCGGCGGCCAGGTCCTGATGGAGCCGTTCGACGTCATGGACGCGGGCCGGATGTTCATGGCCATCGATCCCGGCGGCGCGATGTTCGGCGTCTGGCAGGGCAAGGCCCACACCGGCGTGCAACTCGCGAACGAGCCGGGCTCGCTCACCTGGAGCGAGAACATGAGCCGCGACTATGAGGCTAACAAGGCGTTCTATGGCGCGGTGTTCGGCTATCACTTCAGCGATATCGGTGGCGGGGACGTGCAGTACGCGACGCTCGACATCGACGGCCGGCCGGTTGGCGGCATCGGCACAGTCGGCTCCGACCAGCCGGCCGACGCGCCCCCGCCCCCCTACTGGGGCACCTACTTCGCCGTGGCCGACACCGACGCGGCCGTCGCCAGGGCGGTCGAACTCGGCGGGCGCGTAGTCGCGCCGGCGTGGGACTCGCCGTATGGCCGGATGGCCGTGGTCGCGGACGACCAGGGTGCGGTCTTCGCCGTCATGAGCACCGACGGCAGTCAGGAAAGCTAGCCGCGCTGGCCCGCGCGGCGCGCAGCCGCGCGGGCCCGCGCTCAGTCCGGTACCGGCACGCGCGGCTCGTCGGTCGCGTGTCCGAGGCGCTGCGCGGTCCGCTGCGCGGTACCGAGCGCCCACGAGCCGCTGACGACCAGTCCGACCACGAACACCAGCGCGCCGCAGCCGACCAGGATCCACCAGCCCGCGTGGCTGGCGGTGGCGAAGTCGTGCCGGAACGACCCGTGCAGCATCGAGATCGAGGCCGACCCGATCACGGCCACGCCGAGAGACGCGCCGATCTGCCGGCTCGTCGAGGCCACGCCAGCGGCCACGCCCGCTTGCGTGCGCGGCATGCCGGACACGGTGCTGTTGGTGATGGGCGCGTTGACCATGCCGAAGCCCAGGCCGAACAGCAGGTAGCTGACCACCAGGAACAGCGTGCTCGAGTTCGCCTCCAGCCTGGTCAGCATCAGGCCGGCGGCGGTGATGCCCGCGCCGGCGATGAGCAGCGGGAGCCGTGGTGCCGCGCGAGGCAACCAGGCGGCCAGACAACGGCGAGAAGATCGCGGTCATGGCGGCCATCGGCAGCGTGTAGACGCCCGGCGAGCAGCGGCGAGAGACTCGCGCACGTTCTGCAGGTACAGGGTGTTGACGCAGCAGGAAGCCGCTCAGGGCGGCGAACGCGCAGATGGCGATCGCGACTGCGCCGGAGAATGGCGCGCTGCGGAAGAACCGCAGGTCGATCAGCGGTTCAGCGCGGCGCGGCTCATATGTCACCAGGGCTACCAGCGCGGCGATCGCGACCGCGAAGCAGGCCAGGATCGGCGCCGAGGTCCAGCCCCGTCCGGCCCTTCGATGAGCGCGTAGACCAGCGAGGCCAGCAGCACGATCACCAGCAGTTGCCCGCCGGGTCCAGCCGGCGGGCACGCGGTGCCCGCGACTCGGGCACGAACAGCGCGGTCAGGACGATGGCCGCGATGCCCACCGGGATGTTGACCCAGAAGATGCCCCGCCAGCCGACCGATTCGACCAGCAGCCCGCCCGCCGAGCGGGCCGAGCGCCAGGCTGAGGCCGACCACGCCGCCCCAGACGCCGATGGCCCGGGCTCGCTCGCCCGGTTTGATGAACGTGTTCGTGATGATCGACATCGCTACCGGGTTGAGCATCGAGCCGCCGATGGCCTGGATCATCCGGAAGGCGACCAGCCAGCCCAGGCCAGGCGCGACGCTGCACAGCAGCGACCCGAGCGTGAAGATGGCCAGCCCGGTCTGGAAGGTCCGGCGGCGGCCGACGCGATCGGCGGTGGAGCCGGACAACATCAGCAGGCTGGCGAGCACGAGCGTGTAGGCGTCGATGGTCCACTGCAGACCGGACACGTCCGCGTGCAGGTCGCGCCCGATCGAGGGGAGCGCGACGTTCACGACCGTGACGTCCAGGCCGACGATGAACAGGCTCATGCAGCAGATCGCGAGGATCAGCAAGCGCCGCCGCTGGCTCAGTTCCGCCTGGCCCATTTATGCAGTATGCCTCCGTCGGCGCCCGGATCCGGACGCCGCGTCCGCCACCCGGCGTCTGACACCAGCTACTTGGTCAACCAAAAGTTGACGAAACCCTGGCGTCAACCTAGAGTTGACTCATGACGCCACCGCCAAGCCTTCAGGACCTCATCGACACAGTCCGCCAGGACGCCGACAGCGCGAACGCCCTGGACCAGCTGTCCACCGCCGCCACCACGGTGGCGCAGATCGAGGACACCAGCGACGCCCTGCTGGGCCACTTCGTTGACCGGTGCCGCCGCGAGGGCCGGTCCTGGTCGGAGATAAGCGCCGCGCTTGGTGTCTCCAAGCAGGCCGTACACAAGCGGTTCGCGGCCAGCGTGGCCGAGCAGATCATCGCGTCGATCCCGGCACCGACCCTGGAGCGCTTCACGGCCCGCGCCCGGGTCGTGCTCGCGTCGGCGGCGCTGGCCGCCAGGGACGCGGGCCAGGACAAGGCGGCGGCCGTGCACATCCTGATCGGCCTGTTCGCCGAGCCCGAGGGGATCGCCGCGAAGGTGCTCCAGTCGCTGGGCGTGACCAGGGACTCGGTCCGCACCGCCGCGCTGGCCGCCCGCCCGGCCGACGAGCCAGAGGAAGCCGCCGAGCCCGGCGCCGTGGCTGGGGCCGCCACCGCCGGGGGGATGCCGCAGATCCCCCGGTTCACTGCCGACGGCAGGGTCGCGTTGCGCGACGCGCTGGCGGTAGCGCTCGAGCTCGGCCACAACTACGTCGGCACCGAGCACTTGCTACTCGGCCTGTACCAGAACGCCGACTCGCCGGCCGCGGCCATCTTGACGGCGGCTGGCGCCAGCGAGGCGGGCGCCAGAGCCGGCGTGCTGGAACTCTTGCGCGGGTACGCCAGCTAAGCCCGGCTGACACACCCTCGTGGTTCACTGGGCCGCATGGACCTTGGTGACCTTCCGGTACTGGCGTTCGGGTCGGCGGCCGACTGGCACGAATGGCTGGCCGGGAACGGGGCGACCGCGGCCGGCGTCTGGCTCAAGACCGCGAAGAAGGGCGCGCCGGAGCCCACCATCTCCTACGCCGAGGCACTCGAGGAGGCGCTCTGCTACGGCTGGATCGACGGGCAGAAGGGCCCGCTGGACGAGCACTACTGGCTGCAGCGCTTCACCCCGCGCAAGCCCGGTAGTAAGTGGTCGAAGATCAACACCGACAAAGCCACCACGCTGATCGAGACCGGCCGGATGCAGCCGGCCGGCCTGCACGAGGTGGAGCGGGCCAGGGCCGACGGCCGGTGGGACCGCGCGTATGCCGGCCAGGCGACCTCCACGGTGCCCGAAGACCTGCGCCAGGCCCTGGACGCGAACCCGGCCGCGGCCGAGTTCTTCGAGACGATCAGCCGGGTCAACCGGTACGCGATCCTGTACCGCATCCACTCGGTCAAGCGCGCCGAGACCAGGGCCAGGAAGATCGAGCAGTACGTGCAGATGCTGGCCGAGCACAAGACGATCCACTGATGCCCGCCCCGCCTGCGGTGCTTTTGATCACCGGCATCCAGGCAGCGGGCAAATCCACTGTCGCTCAGCTCGTCGCCGAGCAGCTCGAGCGGTCCGTGCACCTGCGCGGCGACATGTTCCGCCGGATGATCGTGACTGGCCGGGCGGACATGACGCCGGATCCCGGGCCGGAACCTATACGCCAGTTGCGGCTGCGCTATCAGCTCACCGCCAGCGTCGCGGATCAGTACTGCCGGGCCGGGTTCACGGTGGTCGCGCAGGACATCATCCTGGGCGAGCACCTGACCGAGATGGTGCGATGGATCCGCAGCCGCCCGCTGCTGGTCGTCGTCCTCGCGCCCAGTCCCGCCGCCGTGACCGCGCGCGAGGCCGGGCGGGCCAAGACCGCCTACGACGACTACACGGTGGCCGGCCTCGACGCCGCGCTACGCCGCGATACGCCCCGGATCGGCTTGTGGCTGGACACGACGGACCAGACGCCGCGCCAGACCGCGGCCGAGATCCTGCGCCGGGCCCCGGCCGAAGCGCCGGTCTGACGCCGTTACCTGACACCGCGACCAGTCAGCCGATGTCGCGCCGGCGCAGCCCCGCGAGCCCGGCCGCGACCAGCGCCAGCAGGAGCGCGGTGAGCCAGACCAGCGGCGCGGCGGTGAGTGCCCCGCCAGGCAGCTTCGGCGTGTGCGTGAATGGCGAGATGTCCAGCACCGCCTGGGACAGGTTGAAGGCCGGGCCGAGCACGGTGATCACGACGGCGACGGCGACGGCCGCCCACCCGATCCCGGCACTCCAGCGCGGCAGCAGGCCACTGCCGGCGACCGCGACGGCGGCGATCACCAGCGCGGCCGGGATCTGCGCCAGGCTCGCGCCGAGCAGGCTGGGCAGCTGGTGGCTCAGCGTCGAGCTGGCCAGGCCGTAACCCAGCCCCATCCCGAGGCCGCCGATGACGAGCACGGCGACCGTACCGATCGCGACGACCAGCAGCTGGCTGCCCGCCCACCACAGCCGGCTGACGGGCGCGGCAAGGACCGGCTCGGCGTGGCCGTCCGTCTCCTCGGACCGCAGCCGGAGCACCACGGAGACCGCGAACGCGGCCGCGACCATGCCGAGCAGGCTCATGCACGCGGCCAGGTACGCGTTCGTGAGGGCGTGCTGCGCGCCGATCCGGACGAGCGTTTTCGCCACGGCGCCAGCGCGCGAGCCGATGAGCTGGCCGATGCCGTTCGCCACTACGCCGATGGCGAGGCCGCCGGCCAGGAATCCGGCCGCCCAGCCGGCCAGCGAGGCCCGCTGCAGCCGCCAGGCCAGCCCGGCCGGGCCCGCCAGCAGCCGGCCGGCCTGCGCGGGCCCGGCGCCCGGCTGGATCAGGCCGGCCCCTGATCCCGGCGGGCGGCCAGCGCGAAGGCTACGGCGACGCCGATGACCGTCGCCGCCGCTGGCAGCGCGAGCACCCACCACCGCTCGGCCGCGAACGGCCGGATCAGCTCAGCCCAGCCGATCGGCGACAGCCACGTCAGCCAGCCCAGGCTGTGACTGCCGCCGGAGTCACCGACGGCGCGCAGGAAGAAGACGGCGCCGAGCACGGCTATCGACAGCCCGCGCGCGCCCCTGGCCGTCCCGCTGACCTGGGCCGCGACCGCGGCCACCGCGGCGAAGACCAGGCCGCAGCCGACCTCGCCGAGCCCGAACGCCAGCACCCCGGCCAGCGGCAGGCCGCTCACCGCGAGCACCGCGACCGCGAGCACGAGCACGACCGCGTTGGCCACCGACGCGATCGTCAGCGCCACCGCCAGCGACGCGTGCCTGCCGACCGACGTCGACCCGATGAGCTCAAGCCGGCCCGTCTCCTCGTCGGCGCGGGTGTGCCGGACGACCAGGAAGATGCTCATCAGGCCGGCCGCGAGCGCGGCGTAGGAGAGGTAGCGCCACGCGACGATGGAGCCGAGCGAGGTGCCGTGGAGCTGGCCGTACAGGAACGACAGCGCCCGGTCGTGCCCGATGCTGCGGATCACTGCGGCCTGCGCGGCCGGGGTCTTGTAGATCTCCTTCACCGCATAGCCGCCGGACGCGCCGATCGCGGTGAGCGCGTAGATCCAGACCGGCAGCATGATCCGGTCCCGGCGGATGGCGAGCCGGGTGAGTTCCCGCGCGCCCGTCAGCGTGCTCGCGGGCCCGCGCACGGCGACGGCGGGCGGAGCGAGGACCTGGCTCACGCCAGCCCCGGTCCGTGGCCGGTCGCGGACAGATTCCCGCCCGCGCCAGCGTAGTGGCGCAGGAACAGTTCCTCCAGTGTCGGCGGCTGGCTCACCAGCGTGCGGACTCCGGCTGGCACCATGGCGGCTAGCAGCGCGTCGAGCTTGTCGGAGTCGACCTCGCAACGGACCCGGGTGCCGCCGTCCGAACCGGCTTCGAGCACGAGATCGTGCACGCCCGCCAGCCGGTCGAGGCCAGACACCGGGCGGGACAGCTCGGCCGCGATCGACGTGCGGGTCAGATGCCGCAGCCCGGCCAGCGTGCCGGTTTCGACGGTACGACCCGCCCGGATGATCGTGACCCGGTCGCAGAGCGCCTCGACCTCGGACAGGATGTGGCTCGACAGCAGCACCGTGCGGCCGCGCGCCCGCTCGTCCTGCGCGCACTCCCGGAAGACCGCCTCCATCAGCGGGTCGAGTCCCGATGTCGGCTCGTCCAGGATGAGCAGCTCGGCGTCGGAGGCGAGCGCCGCCACCAGCGCCACCTTCTGCCGGTTCCCCTTGGAGTACGCGCGGGCTTGCTTCGTCGGATCGAGGTCGAAGCGCTCCAGCAGCTCGGCCCGGCGCTTGGGGTCTAGCCCGCCGCGCAGCCGGCCGAGCAGGTCGATGACCTCGCCGCCGGTCAGGTTCGGCCACAGGGTCACGTCGCCGGGCACGTAGGCGAGCCGGCGGTGCAACTCCACTGCCTGCCGCCACGGGTCTCCGCCGAGCAGCACGGCGCGGCCGCCGTCGGCCCGCAGGAGCCCCAGCAGCACCCGGATCGTGGTCGTCTTGCCGCTGCCGTTCGGGCCGAGAAACCCGTGTACCTCGCCCGCCGCGACGGTCAGGTCCAGCCCGTCGAGCGCGACTGACTTGCCGAATGCCTTGCGCAGGCCAGCGACTTCAATCGCGTTCACGGGATGCTAGCCTATACTAAATTCACTAAACACTAAATATAGTAACGGAGTGATCCAGCCCACTCGTGTCCACGACCAAGCGCAACCAGCCGGGTCCCCCAGACGGGACCGCATCCCCGGCCGACGGATCCGCCGACAACGCGGTCGCCGAGCGTGACCCGGCCGCGGTCCGGCAGTTCATCGAGCGGTTCACCGCGTTCCTGGCTCAGGCGGGATTCCCGCGCACGCCGGCCAGGATCTTCGTCGCCCTGCTGACCGCGGACTCCAGCAGCATGACCGCCGCGCAGCTCGGCGAGCTACTGCAGGCAAGCCCGGCGTCGGTGTCCGGCGGCGCCCGGTACCTGCTTCAGGTCGGCCTCATCACCGCCGAGGGTGAACCCGGCTCGCGCCGCCAGCACTACCGGATGTCAGTGCACGTCTGGCAGGACATCGTGAGCCTGCGGGACCGGCAGTTCACCCACTGGGCCGCCGAGCTGCATGACGGCGTGCAGATCCTGGGCCCGGAGTCCCCGGCCGGGCTGCGGATGGCGGAGACGGTTCGCTACTTCGAGTTCATCTCGGGCGAGATGGCTGGCCTGCTGGCTCGCTGGAAGCAGCAAGAATCGGGCAGTTAGGCTCAGCTGCGCACTGACTGGCGCGCGCACAGCGCGGGCGGGATTAACCATCGCGGGCGCAGCGCTGGTAAGACTGGTAGTAGCGCCGAAGAGGAAGGGCTCGAGACGTGGGGCGAGATCCGGCTGACCTCTACGAGGCGGAGCCCGGCGCGCCGACGCCCGACCGCGATCTTGTGCTGCTGTATTACCTCGACGGCTTCATCGACGCGGGTGCCGCCGGGCGGCTGCTGGCCGCGCACCTGCTGGGCACCCTGGATCACCAGCGCATCGCCAAGTTCGACGTCGATTCGCTGCTTGATTACCGCTCCCGCCGGCCGGTCATGACGTTCTCCAAGGATCACTGGGAGGACTACGAGACGCCGATGCTGGAGCTGGCGCTGCTGCACGACACCGCGGGTACACCGTTCCTGCTCTTGTCGGGGCTCGAACCCGACCGCGAATGGGACGCTTTCACCGCCGCCGTCAGCCAGCTGTCGGCCAGCCTGGGCGTCCGGGTCGCCGTCGGCTTTCACGGCATCCCCATGGGAGTGCCGCATACCAGGCAGCTCGGCATCACCGCGCACGCCACCCAGCCCGGCCTGGTCGAGGGATACCGCCCGCTGGTGGACAAGCTGCAGGTGCCGGGCAGCGCGGCCGCGCTGCTTGAGTACCGGCTGGGCGCGGAGAACCGGGCCGCCATCGGGTTCGCCGTGCACGTGCCGCACTATCTGGCCCAGGCGGCATACCCCGCGGCCGCGGTCACGCTGCTGGAGTCGGTGCAGCGCGTGACCGGGCTTGAGCTGCCCGCCGATGCGCTGCGCGAGTCCGCGCGCCGGACCGATCTGGAGATCGCCCGGCAGGTGGAGGGCTCAGAAGAAGTCGCGCAGGTAGTGCACGCGCTGGAAGAGCAGTACGACGCGTTCACCGCGGACCGCGAGAGCCTGCTCGCCGACAATGCCGAGCCCATGCCGACAGCGGAGGAACTCGGGGCACAGTTCGAACGGTTCCTGGCCGAGCAGCAGGGCCGGGGCGAGAACCCGGAGCTGTAGCTTCCCGGTTCGCGCCCGGGCCTCGGCCGCCGGCTACTTCACCTCGTTGAGCAGCCCCGTCGCCACGTCGAACACGAAGCCGCGCACGGCGTCGGTGTGCGGGATGAACGGGCTCGTGGTGATCCGCTTGATGGACTGCCGCACGTCGGCATCCAGGTCTCCGAACGCCTCGGCCGCCCAGCCGGGCTTGATCCCCGTCTCGGCCTCGATACCGGCCTTGAACGCGTCGTCGGTGAAGGTCAGCATGCCGCAATCGGTGTGGTGGATCAGGATGATCTCGGTGGTGCCGAGCAGTCGCTGGCTGATCGCGAGCGACCTGATCTCGTCGTCGGTGATGACGCCGCCCGCGTTCCTGATGACGTGCGCTTCGCCTTCGTTCAGGCCGAGGATGGCGTAGACGCTGAGCCGCGCGTCCATGCACGCGACCACGGCCACGCCGGAGGCTGGCGGCAGCGGGAGCTGACCGCCGAATGACTGCGCGTACCGGCGGTTGTTCTCCAGAAACTCGTCAGTCTTGGACATATAAGACTCTTTTCCCTTCCTAGGCACCTGATCACCATTCCGCCACAGCCTAAGGCTAGCGCCACCTATTTCCTAGTTTCGTATAGGTATTGCGCTTCGGTGCGCGGCTGACCGAACCTTGGCGAAGCACAAAGACAAAGCCGGTGTGACCGGGGGAAGGCTGTGCACAGCCGGAGTGGCGGCATTTTCCGGCCGCTCAGTCCGGATGCTCAGGGGGATGGAGCGGATGATCCACTCGGCAGCACGCGAGATCCAGGCGACCGGCATCGGCGCGCAGCGCGGCGAGGTGCTGGTGCCACGGCTGATCGGCATCGAGACCCAGGGCGCGCTGAGCTGCGGTGCGGCGCCGCTGGTGGCAGGCTCGCTGGTGCGGCGGGGCTGTCAGGTCCGGCTGGCGCCGGTCCCGAGGTGCGACAACCCGGCCGGGGACGGGGACGCGACCGTCGTGCTCGCGACCTGGCAGGAGGACGGCCGGACCGGCGCCATCGCCGCGGCCACTGCGCCGCAAGACAAGCTCGCTGCCGCCCACGCCCGCGCCGCGGTCGAGGAATGGGCCGCCGCGGCCGGTGCTCGCACGCTGCTCGCCGCGCCTAGCCCGTGGTGCAGCGGTGCTGTGTACGCGCTGGAGGCGTGCCGCCGCGCGGCCGCCGCCAACACTGGCACCGGGCACACCGTGCGGCTGCTCGCGCCGGTCCCGATGCCGCCCGAGTCGGCCGCCGAGCTCGCCGAGCTTGGCGCCGTCGAGGTCACCTCGCTGGCCGGGGCGCAGCCAGGCGACGTGATCGTCATCCCCGCGCACGGCGCGGCCACCGAGATCCAGGCCGAGGCCGCCGAGCGCCACCTGACCGTCGTCGACGCCACCTGCCCGCTCGTCGCGCGGGCTCAGGACAAGGCCGCCAGGCTGGCCGAACGCGGCCAGCACATCGCGCTCATCAGCCAGCCGGGGGCGGCCGCCACCGGGCCGATCGCCAGTCGGGCCGGCGGCCGGGTCACGGTCGTGGAGACGCCCGCCGGGGCCGGCACCATCCGCGCGGCCGACTCGCGCCAGGTCTCCTACATGGTCCAGCCCGGCATGCCGATCGAGGCGGCCGGCGGCATCGTCAGCGCTCTCCGGGCCCGGTACCCGTCGGCCAGGGATCCGCTGCCCGGTGGCGCCTGCTACGCGGCGTCCGACCGGGCGGCGACGGTCCGGTCGGTCGCGGCGGGCAGCGACCTCGTGCTGCTGCTAGGCAACTCGAAGTCGGCCGACATCCGCCAGCTCTCGGCGCACGCCCGCGAGAACGGCGCCAAAGTCCAGCTGGTCGGCGCCATCTCCGACATCACGCCGGACATGCTGGCAGGCGTCGACACCGTCGGCGTGGTCGAGTCGCTGTCCGCGTCAGCCGTGCTCGGCGCCGAGATCATCGCGGCGCTCGCCGGCCTGGGCCCGCTCACCGTGGCGCGCCGCCACGTCAGCACCGAGGTCGCCGACCAGCGCTAGCACGTCGGGCCAGGAGGCCAGCGGCCGGCCCGGCTGGCCTCGCTGGGCGCCACGGTAGGCTCAGGCGCCATGGCGGGCAAAGCGGACGGCGAGCACGCTCTGCCCGAATCGGGGCAGCCGGACCGGGCCGGGAACGGCTTCCGGTCCCGGCTGGACGCCGGACAGTTCGCCGTCACCGCCGAGATAGGCCCGCCCCGCGGCGCGAGCCTGCAGCCGGTCACGCGCAAGGTGGCCGCACTGCGCGGGTGGGTCGACGCGGTGAACATCACCGACAATCAGAGCGCGACGGTGCGGCTATCCAGCCTCGCGGGCAGCGTCGCGGCCGGCCGGGCCGGGGTCGAGCCGATCATGCAGCTGACCTGCCGGGACCGGAACCGGATCGCGTTGCAGTCGGAGCTGCTCGCCGCGGCCGCCTTCGGCGTGCCGAACGTGCTGATCATGACCGGCGACCATCCCCGTCATGGCGATCACTCCGAGGCGACCGCCGTATTCGACCTTGACAGCACGCAGCTGCTGACGGTGGCGACGGCGATGCGCGACGAGGGCCGGCTGATGTCCGGCGGCGTGCTGACGCCGCCGCCGTCCTGGCTCCTCGGCGCGGTCGAGAGCCCGCCCGCCGACCCGGCCGACGGGGACGCGGCGCAGCGGGCGACCCGCCGGGTCGCGGCCAAGGTGGGCGCCGGCGCGCAGTTCCTGCAGACCCAGTTCGTCTTCGACGTGCCCGCGTTTGCGGCCTGGGTCGGGCAGCTCTCTGACCTCGGGCTGACGCAGCGGTGCCACATTCTGGCGGGCGTCGGCCCGGTGCGCTCGGCGCGGGGGCTCGCGCACCTGGCCAGGATCCCCGGCGTGCACATCCCGGCGGCGGTCGTCCGGCGGCTGGAAGCCGCCGGACCCGACGGCATCCGGGCCGAGGGCGAGCAGTTGTGCAGCGAGATCATCGCGGCGCTGACCGAGGTGCCCGGCGTGGCCGGGGTGCACGTGATGGCCATCGGCGCGGAGCACGCCATCCCGCCGATCCTGGCGCGGGCCGGACTTAGCCCGCGCTAGCCGGCCGGCGCTACCCTTCGGACCTACGACAGCGTGTCCATCTCGGGCTGCGCCGATCGTCGTGCTGACGACGAGCCGAACCGAAGGAGCGGTGATGAAGTACATGCTGCTGATGGTCGGAGACCAAGCCGCCATCGCGGCCGCGGCTGAGCAGGTCGATTCCGAGGAGCCGTGCTGGCTGCCGTGGTACCAGGAGATGACTGCCCGCGGCGTCGGCCTGCTGGACGGTGCGCAGTTGCAGCCGGACACCGCGGCGACGACGGTCGCGGTCAGCGACGGTGACGTCCTCCTGTCCGACGGGCCGTTCGCCGAGACGAAGGAACAGATCCTCGGCTACCACGTCATCGACGTGCCGGACCTGGACGAGGCGGTCTACGTCGCGTCCCGGCACCCGACCATCAGCGAGGGCGGCCGGATCGAGATCCGGCCGATCCTGGCAGGCTGACGCCATGCCGGCCAACACAGTGCCAACTGACACAGCGCGGTGACCGACGCCGACGCCGCGGTAGCGCAGGCCTTCCAGCAGGAGTGGGGACGGATCGTCGCCACTCTGATCCGGATGACCGGCGACTGGGACCTGGCCGAGGAGTGTGCCCAGGACGCGTTCGCCACGGCGATCGCACGCTGGCCCGCGGACGGAGTGCCGGACCGGCCCGGCGCGTGGCTCACCACGACGGCCCGGCACCGCGCGCTGGACAAGCTCCGCCGCAGCAAGAACGAGGCCGCCAAGCTCAAGGAGATGGCGATGCTGTCTGAGCCCGCGCAACCGCCCGGCAGCGGCGACAATCCCGCCGGGGACAGCGGCGTCACCGACGACCGGCTGCGGCTGATCTTCACCTGCTGCCACCCGGCGCTAGCGCTGGAGGCGCGGGTCGCGCTGACGCTGCGAACGCTGGCGGGCCTGTCCACCGCGGAGATCGCCCGCGCGTTCCTGGTGCCCGAGGCGACGATGGCCAAGCGGCTCGTCCGCGCCAAGCACAAGATCCGGGATGCCGGAATCCCGTACCGGGTGCCGCCGGCGCACCTGCTGCCCGACCGGATGACCGGCGTGCTCGCCGTCCTCTACCTGCTCTTCAACGAGGGCTACTCGGCGACCGCGGGTCCCGACATCGTCCGGCTCGGCCTGAGCGCCGAGGCGATCAGGCTGGCCAGGGTGCTCGCCAGCCTCATGCCCGGCGGAGCCGGAGGTCACCGGGTTGCTGGCGCTGATGCTGCTCACCGACGCCAGGCGGCCGGCCCGGCTCGACCCGGGCGGCGACGTGGTCCCGCTGGAGGAGCAGGACCGGACGCGCTGGGACCGGGCCGAGATCAGCGAGGGCCTGGACCTGCTGGCGGCGGCGCTGCGACACCGGCGGGCCGGCCAGTATTTGCTGCAGGCGGCGATCGCCGCCTGCCACGCCCGGGCCGCGACCCCAGCGGACACCGACTGGGCGCAGATCGCGAGCCTCTACGCGGCATTGCGCGAGGTCTTGCCATCGGCTGTCGTCGAGCTGAACCGGGCCGTGGCCGTGGCCATGGCGGACGGCCCGGACGCCGGGCTCGCGCTGGTCGAGGCGCTTGAACAGGAGTCGCAGCTGGCCGGGTACCACCTGCTCCAGGCGACTCGGGCCGACCTGCTCCGGCGGCTGGGCCGGCTCGACGAGGCGGCGGCGAGCTACCGCGCGGCACTCGCGCTGACGGCAACCGAACCCGAGCGGCGGTTCCTGGCCCGCCGGCTCGCCGAGATCGGCGCGAGCCCCGGCTGAGTTACCCGCTCAGCTCTCGGGGCGCTTCTGGGTACCGCCTTCCCTCGTCGCAAACACCGCTCCTCAGTCCAGGCGGCACCGCGCCCCTCGGCCTCGCTCGGGGCTCAGCTCTCGGGGCTCATCGGTCTTACGCGTCGCGGAGGGAGGCGACTTGCTCGACGCCGCCGGCCGGGCGGGCATACTGGGCCAGAAGCGACCCCGGAGGCCCATGTGCTCTTCCCCACCTCACTCGTCGGCAGTTACCCGCAGCCGGACTGGCTGATCGACCGGGAGCGGCTGGCCGGCCGGTTCCCGCCCAGGGTCAGGGCGCGTGAGCTGTGGCGCGTCGGGCCGGAGTTCCTGGCGCAGGCCCAGAATGACGCGACGCTGCTGGCGATCCGGGCGCAGGAGGACGCCGGCCTGGACATCATCACTGACGGCGAGATCCGGCGGGAGAGCTATTCCAACGCGTTCGCGACGGTGCTGGACGGCGTCGACATCGACAACCCGGGCACGGCGCTGGACCGCAGCGGCCACCCGAACCCGGTGCCGCGGATCGTCGGGCCGATCAGCCGCTCCGGGCCAGCCGGAACCGAGCAGGTCAGATTCCTGCGCGCGCACACCGACAAGACGATCAAGGTCACCGTGCCTGGCCCGTTCACGATGGCCCAGCAGGCGCAGAACGACTACTACCCGAGCACGGAGGCGGCCGCGCTCGGCTACGCCGAGGCGGTCAACGCGGAGGTGGCCGACATGTTCGCGGCGGGCGCGGACATCGTCCAGCTCGACGAGCCGTACCTGCAGGCCCGCCCGGAGGAAGCCAAGAAGTACGGCGTAGCCGCGCTCAAGCAGGCGCTCGCCGGGATCACCGGGACGACCGCCGTGCACCTGTGCTTCGGCTACGCGGCCATCATCCACGACCGGCCGTCGGGCTACTCGTTCCTGCCTGAGCTGGCCGAGTGCCCGGCCGACCAGATCTCCATCGAGACGGCCCAGTCCGGGCTGGACTGCTCGGTGCTGGCCGAGCTCGCCGGCAAGACGATCATCCTGGGCGTGCTGAACCTCGGCGACCCGGCGGTGGAGACCGCCGAGACGGTCGCCGCGCGGGTCCGGCGCGCGCTGCCCTACGTCCCCGCGGAGCGGCTGGTGCTCGCGCCCGACTGCGGCATGAAGTACCTGCCGCGGGAGTCTGCGTACGGGAAGCTCTCGGCGCTGACCGAGGCGGCCAGGACGCTGCGGGCCGAGCTGGCCGGGTAGCGCCCCGGTCAGCCTCGTCGCCTGACATCCCCCGGCGGACGTGCCCTGCGCGCTGTAACCCGTCGTGAGGTACGCTTTTGAGTACCTGGAGTGATTTGACGACAGCTTGGCGACCAGGACAAAAACGCCTAAAGAGTCTCGCGCCATAGCTCGCGCCTCTCTGGGTGGTTCGGAACGGAGGGGCGCAGTGGCAGCGGACGCCGCGCAGATCAGGCGGGCGCTAGACGAGCGGATCCTGGTGCTAGACGGCGCCTGGGGCACCATGCTGCAGTCCTCTGGCCTCGGGCCGGACGACTACCGGGGCGAGCGCTTCCACGATCATCCGCGGGACCTGACCGGCGATCCCGACGTCCTGAACCTGACCAGGCCCGACCTCATCCTCGACATCCACCGGCAGTACCTCGCCGCGGGCGCCGACATCACCACCACGAACACCTTCACCGCCACCAGCATCGGCCAGGCCGATTACGGGCTGGAGGCCGCCGTCCGCGATATGAACCTGGCCGGGGCGCGCCTGGCCCGGCAGGCGGCAGATGAGGCCGGCGGCCGGTTCGTGGCCGGCTCGGTCGGCCCGCTGAACGTGACGCTGTCGATTTCGCCCAGGGTCGACGATCCGGCGTACCGCACTGTCGCGTTCGACCAGGTGCAGGCCGCGTACGCGGAGCAGATCACGGCCCTGGCCGAGGGCGGGGTCGACTTCCTGCTGATCGAGACGATCTTCGACACGCTCAACGCGAAGGCCGCGATCACCGCGGCCCGCGAGGTAGCCCCGGACTTGCCGCTGTGGATCTCGGTCACGATCGTCGACCTGAGCGGGCGCACCCTGTCTGGCCAGACAGTCGAGGCGTTCTGGACGTCGATCGAGCACGCGAGGCCGCTCATCGTCGGCGTCAACTGCTCGCTGGGCGCGGCCGAGATGCGCCCGTACGTCGAGGATCTCGCCCGGCTCGCGGGCACCTACACCAGCTGCCATCCCAACGCCGGGCTGCCGAACGCGTTCGGCGGCTACGACGAGCAGCCGCACGAGACCGCCGGGCTGCTGCGCGAGTTCGCCCGTGACGGCCTGGTCAACGTCGTCGGCGGCTGCTGCGGCACCGGGCCGGACCACACCGCGCAGATCGTACGCGACATCGCCGGGCTGGCGCAGCGCGCGGTGCCCGCGTCGCGGCCCAGCACCAGGTTCAGCGGACTCGAGACGTTCGAGATCGGACCAGACACCGGGTTCGTCATGATCGGCGAGCGGACGAACGTGTCCGGGTCGGCCAGGTTCCGCCGGCTCATCGAGTCCGACGACTTCCAGGCCGCCTCGGACGTAGCGATCGAGCAGGTCCGCGGCGGGGCGAACCTGCTGGACGTCAACATGGACGCCGACCTGCTCGACGGCGAGGCCGCCATGACCTCGTTCCTGAACCTGATCGCGACCGAGCCCGAGGTCGCGCGGATCCCGATCATGATCGACAGCTCCCGCTGGACCGTGCTGGAAGCCGGACTGCGGTGCGTGCAGGGCAAGGGCGTCGTCAACTCGATCAGCCTGAAGGAGGGCGAGGAGGCCTTCCTGGCGCAGGCCAGGCGGATCCGGGACTTCGGGGCCGGCGTCGTGGTGATGGCGTTCGATGAGGTGGGCCAGGCCGACACGGTGGCGCGGAAGGTGTCCATCTGCGGGCGCGCCTATGACCTGCTGACCGGGCAGGCGGGTTTCGAGCCTGAGGACATCATCTTCGACCCCAACGTGCTCGCGGTCGCGACCGGGATGGAGGAGCACAACGGCTACGCCAAGGCGTTCATCGAGGCGCTGCCGCTGATCAAGCAGCGCTGTCCCGGCGTCCGCACCAGCGGTGGCATCTCCAACCTCTCGTTCTCGTTCCGCGGCAATGACATCGTCCGGGAGGCGATGCACTCGGCGTTCCTGTTCCACGCCATTAAGGCCGGGCTGGACATGGGCATCGTCAACGCGGGCCAGCTCGTGGTCTACCAGGACATCGGGGCCGAGCTGCTGGAGCTGGTCGAGGACGTGATCTTCGACCGGCGGCCGGACGCCACCGACCGTCTCGTCACGTTCGCGGACACGGTCAAGGGCAGCGGCACCAAGCGCGAGGTGGACCTGTCCTGGCGGGAAGCGCCGGTGGAGAAGCGGCTGGCGCACGCGCTCGTGCACGGCATCGTGGACTTCATCGAGGCAGACACCGAGGAGGCCAGGCTCACCGCCGACCGGCCGCTCGACGTCATCGAAGGCCCGCTGATGGAGGGCATGAAGATCGTCGGCGACCTGTTCGGCTCAGGCAAGATGTTCCTGCCGCAGGTGGTTAAGAGCGCGCGCGCGATGAAGCGCTCGGTGGCGTACCTCGAACCGTTCATGGCGGCGGAGAAAGAGGCGGCGATCAAGGCGGGCCGGGCCCAGTCCGGCCATTCCCAGGGCAAGATCGTCATGGCCACGGTCAAGGGCGACGTGCACGACATCGGCAAGAACATCGTCGGCGTGGTGCTCGGCTGCAACAACTACGACGTGATCGACCTCGGCGTGATGGTGCCCGCGGCCACCATCCTGGATACGGCCGTCAGCGAGGGCGCCAGCGCGGTCGGGCTGTCCGGCCTGATCACCCCGTCGCTGGACCAGATGGTGAACGTCGCGGAGGAGATGCAGCGCCGCGGCCTGGAACTGCCGCTGCTGATCGGCGGCGCGACCACCTCCAGGCAGCACACGGCGGTGCGGATCGCGCCTGCTTACGCCCGCCCGACCGTGCACGTGCTGGACGCCTCGCGCGTGGTCGGCGTCATGTCCGACCTGCTGGACCCGGCGCGCGGCGCAGAGCTGGACCGGGTCAACCGGGAGGAGCAGGAGCGGCTGCGGGAGCAGCACGCGGCCAGGCAGCGCCGCCCGCTGGTGCCGCTGGCCGATGCGCGCGCGAACCGGGAGCAGCTGGACTTCAGTGACCTGCCGGTGCCCGCGTTCACCGGCACCACCCTGGTCGAACCCGACCTGCGGCTGCTGCGCGAGTTCATCGACTGGCAGTTCTTCTTCACCGCCTGGGAGCTGAAAGGGAAGTACCCGGGGATCCTGGAGCAGCCGGCCGCGCGCGAGCTGTTCGACGACGGCCAGCGGCTGCTGGACGAGATCATCGAGGGCGGCCTGCTGCAGGCCCGCGGGGTGTACGGGTTCTGGCCCGCGCACGCCGACGGCGACGACATCGCCATCGACGGCGACGCCGGGCTGCGGTTCCCGATGCTGCGGCAGCAAGAGCACCGGGCGGACCGGCCGAACCGGTGCCTCGCCGACTACGTGGCGCCCACGGGCGACTACCTCGGCGCGTTCGCGGTGGCGGTGCACGGCGGGGCCGAACTTGCCGCGCGGTATGAGGCCGCCCGCGATGACTACAACGCGATCAGCGTCAAGGCGCTGGCCGACCGGCTGGCCGAGGCCTTCGCTGAGTTCGCGCACCTGGAAGCCCGCCGCGCCTGGTTCGAGCCGCACGCCGAGCCCGTGCTGGCGGACCTGCACGCCGAGCGGTTCCGCGGCATCCGGCCCGCGTTCGGCTACCCGGCCTCGCCCGACCACTCGCTGAAGCAGGATCTCGTCCGGCTGCTCGACGCCGGGCGGGCCGGCGTGGACCTGACCGACTCATTCGCGATGACCCCCGCGGCGAGCGTCAGCGGCCTGATCTTCGCGCACCCGCAGGCGCGTTACTTCAACGTCGGCCGGATCGGCCGGGACCAGGTGACGGACTACGCGGCGCGCAAGGGCGCTGCGCTCGGCGAGACCGAGTCCTGGCTGCGACCGAATCTCGGCTACGAGCCCTGAGCCCCATCAGCCGGGCCGCACCGTCACCCGGCTGGCACCGTCACCCGAGTAGCTGGGTCAGGGAGCTGATCCGCTCCCCGGTCCACTTGACGCCGCCCGGCCCGAGCGCCGGCATGGGGTGGTTGTCCCAGTCCGAGCCCGCGAGCAGGACGGCGCGCATGCCGACGGCTGCGGCTCCCGGCAGCTCGCCGCCGCCGCCGTCGCCCACGTAGAGGCACCCGCCGGGCTCCGTCCGCAGGCCGGCCGCGACCTTGCGGAACAGCCGCGGGTCGGGCTTGCGCGTGCCCTCCAGGCAGGAGAAGACCGGCACGGCCACGAGCGACGCCAGGGGCAGCCTCGACCAGGCCTCGGGCAGCTCGATGGTGCAGTCGGACACCAGCCCGATCGGCAGGCCGCGGTCGCGCAGCGCGCCGAGGACGCCGAGGGTCTCGGGCCGGAGCCCGAACATCGCCTCCTGCCGCTCGCGCCGGACCCGGGTGGCTTGCGCCAGCTGATGGTCGGTCAGCGTGACCCCGAGCCGGGTAGCCAGTGCCTGCAGGGTCTCCGCGACGCCGCCGAACGCCCCGGTGATCCGGTCGGGGAAGGTCTCCTTCAGCACGTCGACCAGGTCCGCGACCGGCACGCCCATCGCGGCCGCGAGGCTCGCCGCGTTGCCGGCCCACGTCTGCGCGGGGCTGACCGGCGTGAGCGTGCCGAAGAAGTCGAAGACGACCGCCCGCATCCCGGCCGTCAGCTCGGCCGCCACCAGCTCAGCCTGGCCCGGCGACGGCCGGGAGGCGGGCCACGGAGGGCCCGGGGTCGAGGTCGAGATAGCCGCTGCGGTGCAACCGGTGTACGTGCAGCTGATAGTCGGCGCACGTGCGGAGCACGCCGAATCCGTACCGGATGCTCCTGGCCAGATTGATCGAGGACGCGTCGTCGGCGTACCTGGTCGGGCCCGAGACCTCGCCGATCCTGGCGCCGGCGACGACCGCCTGCGCGATTATCTGATTGTCAAAAACAAAGTCGTCTGAGTTCCGGTCGAATGGCAGCCCCGCCATCAGCGAGCGGCTGAATGCCCGCAGCCCGGTGTGATATTCGGACAGCTTCTGTTGCAGCAGCACGTTCTGCGTGAGCGTCAGGACCCGGTTCGCGACGTATTTGTACCGAGGCATGCCGCAGGCGACACTGTCCTGCGCCAGGATTCGCGAGCCGAGCACCATGTCGTACTCGCCGTAAGCGATCATGGAGGCCATCGCCGGGACCAGGCGCGGGGAATACTGGTAGTCGGGGTGCACCATCAGCAGGATGTCGGCGCCCAGCTCAAGCGCACGCCGGTAGCAGGTCTTCTGGTTGGCGCCGTAGCCGCGGTTGCGGTCGTGACGGATGGCGTCCAGGCCCAGCTCACGGGCCAGCGCCAGCGTCTCGTCGCTGCTGGCGTCGTCTACCAGCACGACCTCGTCCACGACGTCAGGATCAAGGTCCGCGAGCGTCCGCGGCAGCGTGGCCGCGGCGTTGTAAGCCGGCAACACGACAATGACTCGCCGCTTGTTGATCACGCCAGGTAGCTTAACGTTTCCGCAGCGCGTTCAGACGTGATCCCTTTACCGTGGGGATGCCCGATTTATCTGATATAAAGGGGTTTTCGCGTCGGTCCGGCCGACACCGGCGTTAGCCGGGAGTGAGCCTGGATCGCAGAATCGGGCGAGGGGGTGCACTAGTTCTCCAGCGGCCGGGAGCGGAAGTATCGTGCGGATCATGAGCACCGGACCCCGCCCGCCGCGCCGCCCGTCCGACCGGCTGGCCCGGGCCATGATCGGGCCGTTCAAGCTCGGGCCGGCGCACAACAAGATCACGATCGACCGCGGCATCATGATGCCCATGCGGGACGGCACGCTGCTGGTCGCCGACCACCTCGCGCCGGTGACCGGCACGCCCCGGCCGACGATCCTGATGCGCTCTCCGTACGGCCGCGGCTGGCAAATGCAGCTGATGGCACGGCCGCTGGCCGAGCGGGGCTATCACGTGCTGCTGCAGAGCACCCGCGGCACCTTCGGTTCTGGCGGTACGTTCCGGCCCGCCGCGGATGAGCCCGCCGACGGGCAGGACACGGTCGCCTGGTTGCGCGGCCAGGACTGGTTCAACGGCAGGCTCGCGACGGTCGGCGCGAGCTACCTGGCCTATGTCCAGTGGGCGCTGGCGCTCGACCCGCCGCCCGAACTGTTCGCGATGGCGGTCCACATCAGCCCGCACGACCTGGCCGCGGCGGGCTTCGGGCAGGGGCCGTTCGAGCTCTTCAACCTGCTGATGTGGAGCGACCTGATGGCGCATCAGGAGCACCACAGCGCCGCGGTGATGACGTGGCGCACCATGACCACCGACAGGCGGCTCGGCCCGGCACTCAGCCGGCTGCCGCTCGCGCGGACCGGGACGGCGATCGGCGGATCGGGCGCGCCCTGGTACGCGGACTGGATCGCGCGGCCCGATCCCGGCGACCCCTACTGGGCCGGCGACAGCGCCGCCGCCGCACTCGACCGGGTCGCCGTGCCGACGCTGCTGATCAGCGGTTTCCATGACTTCTTCGTGACGCAGACGATGCAGCAGTACCGCGCGCTGAGCGGCCGTGGCGTGCCCGTCGGCCTGACGGTCGGGCCGTGGACCCACATGACGCTGGACCTCGGCGTCGCCATCCGCGAGACGCTCGCCTGGCTGGACGCCTTCGACCCGGGGAGCGCCTCGGTCTCAGCGCCCCGGCCGGCGCCGGTGCGAGTGTGGCGGTCCGGCGCTGAACAGTGGCACGAGCTGGCCCAGTGGCCACCGCCGGACGCGGCCGACCGCGACTTCTACCTGCGGGCGGGCGGCCAGCTGGGCAGCGATCCCCCGGCCGCCGGGAGCGGCGCGGCGAGCACGTTCCGGTACGACCCGGCCGACCCGACCCCGTCGGTCGGCGGCCGCATCATGTCCCTGCGCTCCGGCGGCAGCCAGGACAACTCCGCGCTGGAGGCCCGCGCCGACGTGCTGACGTTCAGCACGGGACCGCTGGCGCAGCCGCTCGAAGTGGCCGGCCTGCCGCGGGTCCGGCTGTACCTCGCCTCCGATAATGCCCATCACGACGTCTTCGTGCGGCTCTGCGACGTCGACCCGCAGGGCGTCTCGCGCAACCTCACGGATCAGATCGTGCGGTCGGTGCCCGCGCAGGTGACCCCCGGCCAGCCGCGCGAGATCACGATCACGCTGACGGACGTAGCGCACGCCTTCCTGCCTGGTCACCGGGTCCGGTTGCAGGTCGCGGGCGGAGCGCACCCGCGCTACGCCCGGAACCTGGGCGAGCCGCCGGACCTAGTCCGGGGCACCCGGACGGTGCCTGTCACCCATCAGGTGCTGCATGACGCGCTCCATCCGGCCGCCCTCACCCTGCCCGTGGTCGGCGCGGATCTGGCCGGGCCAGCCGCTGCGACCGGTACTGGCCAGCTGACCGCCGAGGTCTAACATCGGGCGCATGACCACCGATCAGAGCATTCAGGATCTGCTCGCGGCCGGCGACGCGGCCATCATCACGGCCGCGTTCCAGACCGGTGACTTCGGGCCGGCCCGCGACCTGCTGGAGCAGGCGCGGGAGCAAGCCGACCGGGCCGGGGACGCCGGCGGCCTCGCGCAAGCGCTGAACAGCCTGGGCATGGTGGCGCATCACGAGAACCTCGGCGTCCTGATGAGCGGGTCGGCGCCGGCCGATCCGGACGTAGCCGCCGAAGAGCAGCTGTTCCGGACCGCGCTGGCGCAGGCGCAGCAGGCCGGGCACACGGCGGCGACGGCGCAGTCGCTATTCGGGCTCGGCCTGGTGTTCCAGGTGCTGCGCCGGGACTGGATGACGGCGATGCCGTACTACTGGCAGGCGCTGGGCCTGGTCACCGCCCCGGACACACAGGCCGGGCCGTACCTGCGCTCGGAGGTGCACCGGCACCTCGGCTTCTACTTCGGCTATGAAGACGTGCAGCCGGCCGAGGCGGTGCGGCACCTGCAGATATCGCTCGACCTGCGCGAGGGTCTCGGTGAGCCGCGCTACCTGCCGAGCGCGCTGGTGGCGCTCGGCGAGGTCGAGCTGTCCGCCGGGCACGCCGACCGGGCGGCGGACCTGCTGGCCAGGGCCGTTGAGCTGGCTCGGGCGGAGAAGCTGCTGCCGCACCGCATCGAGGATGCTGAGCGCGCGCTGCGCGACGCCAGATCGGGCGGCGAAGCCAGTTCCTAGCGAGGCCGGTACGCACGCAGGAACGCCCGCGCTCCGCTGGTGGACATCGGGACGCCTCAACCGGGCACCTCGGCGTGCGGACAGCGCTCAATGCGGAGAAGGGCCTACGCCTGCTCGAGGGACGGACGTAGTGGCTGCCGCACGGCTGCGCCACCAGCTGACGGGTCATTGCGTTCGCCGGCATCAGTCCGACCGCAGCGCCTCGGCGAGGCTGCCATAGCTGCGGAACATGTCCGCCACCCCCGTCACTGTCAGCATGCGCTGCACGGCGGAGGCGCGCACGACCAGGCGCAGGTCCGTTCCCGCTTGCGCCGCTTGCTTCTGCCCACGAACCAGGACATTCAGGCCGCTCGAGTCGCAGAACTCCGTTGCCGTCAGGTCGACGACGATGACGGGCGGGGCGTTCTCCGCCGCCGACAGCAGCGCGGCCCGCAGCAACCCCGCGTTCGTGATGTCGATCTCTTCCGGGGCGGTCACCACGGCCGCTCCCTCGCTCCGGGAGACTGGAAAGCTCATCTGGTGCACGCTGCCTGTCGATGCGCACGATATGGCACAGAGACAACCTAGTGTGGCCAGCGTTGCGCGGGCCGGCGCCCAGCGCAAGAGGTCGCGCCGAGTCGCCCTTTCCAGCAGGCACGCCGGGCTGGCCGCCGGCAAATGAGTTGCCGCCAGCCGGGCGACACGGTGAGATAACCGGTCATGACCAATGCAGCGGAGCAGGCGCGGGGCGGCAGGCCGGTCGCGGTGGTGACCGGGGTCGGCCGGACGGTCGGAATCGGCGCCGGCATCGCCCGGCAACTGGCCGCGTCCGGCTGGGATGTCGCCTTCACGTACTGGCACGGCTACGACGAGCGGATGGCCTGGGGTCCCGAAGCCGGGGCCACGGCGGCGATCGCGCAATCGCTCGACCAGGAGGGCGCGGCGTCGGTGGCGATCGAAGCCGACCTGGCCACGACCACGGCGCCCGCGGAGATCTTCGATGCGGCGGCGGGGGCCCTGGGCGACGTGACCGCGCTGGTCATGTGCCACTGCGAGTCCGTCGACTCGGGGCTGCTCGACACCACGGTTGAGAGCTTCGACCGGCACTTCGCGGTCAACGCGCGGGCGACCTGGCTGCTGATCCGCGAGTTCGGGCTGCGGTTCCGCGGCCCCTTCGGCACCGGCCGCATCGTGAGCCTGACCAGCGACCACACCGCGCACAACCTGCCCTACGGCGCCAGCAAGGGCGCGCTGGACCGGATCACGCTCGCGGCGGCGCACGAGTTCGCGCACCTGGGCGTCTGCGCGAACGCGATCAACCCGGGGCCGATCGATACCGGCTGGATGTCAGATGAGATCCGGTCGGCGGGCCTGGCCCAGACGCCGCTCGGCCGGCTCGGGACGCCGCGGGACACCGGGCACCTGGTGGATTTTCTGTGTTCCCCGCAGGGCGGCTGGATCAACGGGCAGTTGCTCTACAGCAACGGCGGGTTCGCTTAGCCACGGTCGCGACGGGACGGCAGCGCCCGCAGGCGCCGCCGCCCGGTCGCGAGCATCAGTCCTCGGGCAGGCCGGCGAAGCTGCGCTTCGTGCTCCGGTACCAGCCCATGCCGGAAACGGGATGCTTCCACCGCCCCTGCATCTCCTGGTGCGCGCCGGCGTGCGTGTCATCGCCGCCAGCGACCATGTCTTTGAGGTGGCGGTCTTGCGCCTTGATGACCTCGTCCGCCGTAACACCGCGGAACTGCTGGTCGCAGGGTCCGCCGAGTTGCTTGCACGTCATCGTCTTCACGATCTCATCGCCTCCTTACGAGACCAGCGACCTTCGCCTGTCCGGTCGTTGATCGGGCTTACCGGCCTGACCTTCGAATTGAGAGTCAAACTATCAATTCGATAGTGCTACTATCATAGCTATGATCGAGAATGTCAAGTCGGGCCAGCCTGCCGGAGGCGGACGCGGCCAGGCGCGCACCCGGCTGGCGCGCCGGGCGGTGATCGCCGCTGCCGGCGAACTCTTCCTGCAGCGCGGCTACGCCGCGACCACGATCGACGCCATCAGTGCCGGTTCGGACGTGCCGCCGGCGACCGTGTACCGGCTGTTCGCGTCCAAGCTCGGCATCCTCAAGGCGCTGGTCGACACGTCCATCAGCGGGGATGACCAGCCGGTGGCGGTGCCGGACCGACCGGAGGTAGCCGCCGTCTTCGCCGAGACGGACCCGGTCCGGCTGCTCGACCGGGTGGCCGGCCTCACAACCGCGATCAACCAGCGCAGCAACGACGCCTACCGGGTGCTCGTCAGCGCCGCCGGATCTGACCCGGCCGCGGCCGGCCTGCTCACCTCGATCCAGGAGCAGCGCGACCAGGGCCAGCGCCAGATCGTTCGGGCCCTCGCGGGGACCAGGTCACTTCGGGCCGGGCTTGCGGAAGACGAGGCGGCCGACGTGATTCACGCGCTCATGTCCCCCGAGGTGTACCGGCTGCTTGTCGTCGACAGAGGCTGGACTCCCGGCCGGTACCGGGAGTGGCTCGCGGCCGCCCTCTGCCAGCAACTGACCTGATAAGGGGGCCGCCTGCGGCCGCGGCGGCTCAGCGCCGCCGCAGCCGCAGGTAGTCGTTCTCGACGTCCTCGTGGTTCGCGAAGTACACGTCCCGGTACGGGCTGCCCTGGACGCGCGGTCGCACGGGCAGCCGCGGACGACGCCGCGGCCAGGCAACCAGGACTCGCCGCTTCAGTGCGGCTGACCAGACCATGTGACACCCCCTCTCGCGGGCCGGATCTTTGTGCCATTCATGACGCTAGGTGCGCACGGCCGGCCCGACCGATCCAATGAGACGCCAGAAACGCAGACCAATTCGGAGGAGGAACGGGGCGTGCGCGCCGTGATTCGCTGAGCTCGCGTGTGACATTGCTGGGGGCAGCCCGCCGGCAGCGAACGCGCCAAGCCGGAACGTTCAGCTGTGCACGCGATCTCAGCTCAGGAGATGACTCCGATATTGATGATGTACACCGTCGCCGCGTCATCATCTACTTCGTAGAGGATCCTGATATCGGACGGGTGCAGCCGGTAGATGCCAGTAGCGCCCCACGCCAGCGCACCCTCCGGATGCGGCCGATCGGCGAGCATGGTGATGGCCCGACGCGTGCGGGCGAAGTGATCCTTGTCCTCGCTGCGCATGCGGGCCAGGTTGCGAAGCGCCGTCTCGCGGAAGACGACGGTCAGGCTCACGACAACGGTTCGGCGTCGATCCGGTCGAGTGCCATATCCAGGTCATCTAGGCTAATGCCGTCCCGGCCAGCGACCTTGTCGGCGAGGTGCGCCGCTAGAGCCGCGCGATCCTCAAGATCCGCGAGATCATCAATGTTGATCAGGGCAGCAACCGGCTTGCCATCTTCGCTGATGGTCACCGGACGGTGGCTTTCCCGCGCCTCGGCGACCAGCTCGCCCAGCTGTGCCTGAGCTGCCGTCAGCGGATAAGCCATGCAATGGACGCTAGCACCGGGCAGTGTCACTGCAGGGCGGATAAGGGCACGGCCGGCGCTACGATCACAGCTGATGGCAGAAACGCAGACCAATCCCCCGCGTGGCGGCACAGCGCACGCCAGCGCCGGCGACTGGAGCACCGCCTGGGAGACGCTGTTCGATCTCTCCGCGACCCGGCCCGGCCCGCTGCACATGCGCCTGGCCGCGGCGATCCGCTCGGCCATCAGGGAGGGGCGGGTGCCGCACGGCGCGGCGCTGCCGCCAAGCCGCCTCCTCGCCGACGACCTCGGCGTTTCCCGTTGGACTGTGACCCAGGCTTACGGCCAGCTGGTCACCGAGGGCTACCTGACCGCGCGGACCGGCTCGGCCACGCGGGTGAGCTGGACACCCGGCCCGGACGGCCCGGTGCTGCCGCGACCGGCCCGGCCCGCGGGAGTTCCGGGGCCGCAGGCTCGTTACGACATGTACTCCTGCTGGCCGGACCTGCGCGTATTCCCACGCCGCAAGTGGGTAGAGGCGATCACCACGGCGGCGGCCACCGCATCACACAGTCAGCTCGGTTACTCCGCTCCCGGCGGCCTGCCGGAGCTGCGCACGGTTCTGGCCGAGCACCTCAGTCGCGCCAGGGGCGCCGCCGTCGACCCGGACATGATTTCGGTCTTCTCCGGTGCCGGTCAGGCCCTGACCCAGGTATGCCGGGCACTGATGGCCGACGGCGAGACGACTCTCGGCATCGAGGACCCGGGCTCCCCCCGGTACTGGCAGGTTGCCCGCACCACCGGGATGCAGCTCGTCGGACTTCCCGTCGACGAGCATGGCCTGGTCACGGCGGAGCTGGACCAGTTTCCGCAGCTGCGCGCGGTCTGCGTCGGGACGGCGCGGCAGCTGGCCTACGGCACACCGCTGCCGCCCGCCCGGCGGCAGCAGCTGCTGGACTGGGCCCGGCGGGTAGACGCGCTGGTTATCGAGGACGACTACGACCACGAGTTCAGCTACGACCGCCCGGCGCCGCCCGTCATGCAGGGCACCGACCCGCACCGCATCGCGCTGCTCGGGTCGATGAGCCAGGCGCTCGGCCCGACCGTGAGCATCGGCTGGGTGGTGACTCCGGGCCGGCTGGTGCGCGCGGTCCGCGCCGAAGACCAGATTCAGCCGCTGCCGCCGGCCCTGAACCAGCTGGCACTCGCGCACCTGATGCGGTCGGGCGGCTACGACCGGCACGTTCGCGCTACCCGCCTGCAGCTGCGCCGACGGCGCAACCTGCTGGCGGCGTCGCTGCGAGCCCGGCTACCCGGCTACCGGGTGCACGGAGCGCAGTCGGGGATGATGCTGGCGGTCGAGCTACCGCCCGGCACCGACACCGCGCAGATCGTCGCCGCGGCGGCGCGGCGCGGCGTGCAGATCGGCGACCTCGAGGAGATGCGGCTGACCCCCGATCCGGCCAAGCCGGGGCTGCTGCTCGGATACGGGTGCCTGCATGACCGGGACGTGGACGACGCCGTGGCCGTCCTCGCCGAGACGATCACCGAAGCAGGAATTCCGTCAGTCGCCTAGCTCAGCCCGGCGCCTGACCACGTACTCTGCCAGCTCGGCCCGGATCGCGTCGTCGAGCGGCGGCTGCTCGTAGCCGTCCAGCGTCTTCGCGCAGATCTCCCCGGCCCGGGCCGTCGTGTCCTTGCCGCCCAGCTTCAGCCAGCGCTCGTAGTTCGCCGTCGACGACAGCAGCGGCCGGTAGAAGCACTCCCGGAACCGCTCCATCGTGTGCTGCGCGCCCAGGAAGTGCCCGCCGTGGCCGACCTCCTCGTGCGCGCCGAACGCCAGCGACGCCTCGTCGATCTCCAGCGGCGTGAACTCCACCCGCAGCATCCGCAGCAACTCGATGTCCACGATGAACTTCTCGAAGCACGACACCAGCCCGCCCTCCAGCCAGCCGGCCGCGTGCATCACGAAGTTCGTGCCGGCCAGGAACGTCGGCAGCAGCGTCATCAGCGACTCGTAGGCGGCCTGCGCGTCGCACGTCTGGCTCGCGTTCAGGCCCCCGCCGGTGCGGAACGGCAGCCCGAAGTGCCGGGCCAGCTGCCCGGTGCACAGCAGCCCGATGCCTGACTCGGGCGTGCCGAAGCTCGGCGATCCCGATTGCATGTCGATGTTCGACAGGAACGACCCGAAGATCACCGGGCACCCTGGCCGGATCAGCTGGGCGAGCGCGATCCCGGTCAGGGCTTCCGCCAGCTGCTGCACGAGCGCCGCCGGGATGGTCACCGGAGACATCGCGCCCATGAGCAGGAACGGGGTGAGCACCACCGGCTGATTCGCGGCGCAGTACTCGAATTGCGCGTCCAGCATGCGGTCGTCCCAGCGCAGCGGGGAGTTGCAGTTGATCAGTGAAATGGTCGCCGGGACGGACTCGATTGCCGCCCGCCCTTTCCCGCCGGCACCGCCGAACAGGATCTCGGTCATCGCGATCGTGTCCGCGGCGTTCGGGCCGGAGACCACGTTGCCCATGTAGATCTTGTCGGTCAGCGTCTGCAGCGCGTAGACCATGTCCAGGTGCCGGGAGTCGAGCGGCGTGTCATTCGGCTCGCAGATCACCCCGCCCGCAGAGTCGAGCTGGGGAAACGACTGCGAGAGCATGCACAGCCGGCGGTAGTCGTCCATGGTCGCGTCCCGGCGCACGTTCCCCTCGCGCACGAACGGGCATCCGTACACCGCGCTGAAGACCATGTCGTCGCCGCCGATGTGCACGCTGTTCGCCGGGTTCCTGGCCTGCACGTCGAACTCCCGCGGCGCGAGCGCGACCTGCTCCATAACGAAGTCCGGGTCGAGGAACACGGTCTCGCCGTCGGTCCGCTGGCCGGCCTTGCGGAACAGTTCCACCGCCTCGGGCTTGGCGAACTGCACGCCGATCTCGGACACGATCCGCCGCCAGCCCTTGTCCAGCGTGGCGACCGCGTCCGGCGAAAGGATCTCGTACCTGGGCATCGCGTTGCGGAACATTGGCACCCCGGAATGCAGTGGCGAAAGTGACACCATCTTGACCAGCGCATCACATCGTAAAACAATGTTTCGTGATATGGAACAAGGAAGCCCGACGGGTACGCAGGCCGTCGACCGCGCGGCGCAGCTGCTGATCGAGGTGGCGCGGCACCGCGACCCGGTCACGTTCACGGAGCTGACCTCGGTCAGCGGGCTGGCCAAGAGCACGACCTCCCGGCTGCTGACCGCGCTGGAGCGCAACGGCCTGATCCGCCGCGATCCGGCCGGCCGGTTCTCCCCCGGCCAGGTCTTCGTGTCCTACGCCTGCCGCGGCGGATTCGAGGCCGATCTTGTGAGCCTCGCCCAGCCGGTGCTCACCCGGCTCGGCGAGCAGACCGGCGAGACCGTCAACCTCGGCGTGCCGCGCGACGGCGGTCTGGTCGAGCAGATCGCCCAGGTGGACAGCCGGTACCTGATCGGCGGCACGAACTGGGTCGGGCTGACGGTCCCGCTGCATTGCGCCGCGCTGGGCAAGGTACTGCTCGCGTTCGGAGCGGCGGAGCTGCCGCGCGGCCGGCTGGAAGCCCGCACGGCGCGCACCATCACCAGCCACTCGGCGCTGGCGGCCGAACTGGCAACCGCGCGGGAGCGCGGCTACGCGGTGACCGACGAGGAACTCGAGCCGGGGCTGGTGGCCGTCGCCGCGCCGGTGTTCGCTGGCCGGCCGGTTATCGCGGCGGTGTCGGTCTCGGCGCCGGCCAGCCGGCTCCCGCCACCCAGGTACCCGGCGTCGCCGCTTGCTGCGCGGCGGCCGCCGACTCACTCTCCGCCCTGCTCGGCAAGGAAGGTGCCACGTGACCCGAGACGAGTTGCTTCGACAGCTGTACGACTACACGCTCGTGGGCAATGGCCCCGAGGTGCTGGACCTGACCAGGCAGGGACTGGAGCTCGGGCTCGGCCCGGAGGTCCTGCTCTACGAGGCGCTGATCCCGTCGCTGGAGGAGGTCGGCGCCCGGTTCGAGCGCGGCGACTTCTTCGTGCCCGAGATGCTGATCGCGGGCAAGGCCATGGCCGGAGCGCTGGAGATCCTGCGGCCGCTGCTCGCGGAGACCGGCGCCCAGACGATCGGGAAGATCGTCATAGGCACGGTCAAGGGCGACGTGCACGACATCGGCAAGAACCTCGTCAACATCATGTTCGAGGGGGCCGGTTTCGAGGTGATCGACCTCGGCGTCCAGGTGGCCCCGGAGAAGTTCCTCGACGCGATCCGCGAGCACCAGCCCGACATCGTCGGCTTCTCCGCGTTCCTGACCACAACGATGCCGATGTTCAAGGCCAACATGAACGCGCTGGAGAAGGCCGGTCTGCGCGACCAGGTCATCGTCATGGTCGGCGGCGCCCCGGTCACCCAGGAGTACGCGGACGTCGTGGGCGCGGACGGCTACGCCGCCGACGCGTCCGCAGCGGTCGTGCGGGCGAAGGAACTGCTCGGCCGGCGCCGCGCCGCGGTCGTAGCCGGCTGACGGCAGCGTCATGGAAACCGTGCTGTCCTCCGCCACCCGGCAGGTGCGCGTCGGCGGGGAGAACCCGTTCTGCATCATCGGCGAGCGGATCAACCCGACCGGCCGCAAGATCTTCCAGGAGCAGCTGCGACGCGGCGACCTGTCCCGGATCGCGATCGACGTGGCCGAGCAGGTGGCCGGCGGCGCGATGATGCTCGACGTCAACATGGGCGCGCCGCTGTGTGACGAGACTGCGCTGATGACCCAGGCCGTCGGCCTGATCCAGTCGCTCTGCGATCTGCCGCTCTGCCTGGACTCCTCCATCATCGAGGTGCTGGACGCCGGCCTCGCCGCGTACCAGGGGAAGGCCCTGGTGAACTCCGTGACCGCCGAGGACGAACGGCTGGAGGCGATTCTGCCGCTCGTAGCGCGCTACGGCGCAGCCGTGATCGCGCTGCCCAACGACGAAGAGGAGATCCCGGAAGAGCCGGCCCGGCGGCTGGAACTGGCCCGCAAGATCGTGGACGTGGCGACCGGGAAGTACGGAATCGCAATCGAGGACATCGTGTTCGACCCGCTCGCGATGCCGGTCGGCGCGGACACGTCGCTGGTGCTGCGGACGCTGGAGACGATCGCGCTGCTGCGGGAAGAGCTCGGCGTCAACATGACGCTGGGCGCCTCCAACGTGTCGTTCGGCATGCCCGAGCGCGGGGCGATCGGCGCGGCGTTCCTGCCGATGGCCATCACCACGGGCCTGACCAGCGCGATCATGGACGCTCGGTCGGCCCAGCTGGTGCAGGCGGCCAAGGCGTCGGACCTGCTGACGAACCGGGACCCCTGGGGCGCTGGCTGGATCGCCGCGCACCGCGCCCGGCAGGCGGCTCTTGCGGCTACCGCGGGCGCGGCCGCGGTCACGGGCGGCCAGTGACCACGGCCGGGGTCGAGCCCGCTGTCAGCCTGCCGGCCCGAGTCGATCTCAGGTTCCGGCCGGACGGCCCGCAGGTACGCGTGCCACCCGGGGTGACGCTGTTCGATGCGGCGTCCTGGAACGGCGTGGCGATCGACTCCACTTGTGGCGGGCACGGGACCTGCAAGAAGTGCAAGGTTCGCGTCCTGACCGGAAGCGCGCCGGTGTCCGAGATCGACGTCCGCGCGTTCAGCCCGGACGAGCTGCGGGCCGGCTGGCGGCTCGCCTGCCGCGCGGTGGCCGAGAGCGACCTGGAGATCGAGGTCCCGCCGCTGACGACCCGGCCGAAGGCCGCAACCGTCGGCGTCGGCCGCCAGGTCATCCTGCGTCCGGCCGCGCAGAAGCGGTACCTGGAGCTGACCGAGCCGTCGCTTTCCGATCAGCGCACCGACCTTGACCGGGTACTGGCCGCCATGGATGACCTGGAACTGCGGGTCGCGCTGCCGGTCGTCCGCCGGCTTGGCCGGGTGCTCAGGGCCGCTGACTTCAAGGTCACGGCCGTCATCGTCGACGATCTGCTGACCGACGTGCAGCCGGGCGACACGACGAGCCCGGCTGTACGGGCTGGCATTCGACCTGGGCACCACGACGGTCGTGGCCACCCTGCTCGACCTCACGACCGGCACGCCGCAGGCGGTCGCGTCGATGCTGAACAAGCAGCAGCCGTTCGGCGCCGACGTCATCACCCGCATCAGCGCAACGATGCTGAACCCGGACGCGCTGGACGCGATGACCGCCCTGGCCCGGCAGACGCTCGCCGAACTGGCGGCTGAGGTGTGCGCGCAAGCCGAAGTCGACCCGGCCGACGTAGCCGAGGTCGCGCTCGCCGGGAACGCGACGATGATGCACCTCGCGCTCGGCGTCGACCCCGAGCCGATCGGGGTCGCGCCGTTCATCATGGCCGCCCGGCAGCTCCCCGTCGTCAGCGCGGCCGAGCTGGACCTGCCCGTGCACGCCGCGAGCCCGGTGTTCACCTTCCCGGCGTTCGGCGCCTACGTCGGCGGCGACATCACCGCGGGCCTGCTCGCCGCTGGCATGAACCGGGACGCGCGGGTCCGCCTGTTCATCGACATCGGCACCAACTGCGAGATCGTGCTCGGCAACCGGGACTGGCTGCTCGCGACCGCGGCCCCGGCCGGGCTGGCCTTCGAGGGCGCGGCGATCCGGTGCGGGATGCGAGCCGCCGACGGCGCGATCGAGGTCGTGTCCGTCACGCCAGATGAGGTGGGCCTGCAGGTCATCGGCGACACCGCGCAGGCCGGCCTGTGCGGCTCCGGGCTCGTGGACGCGGTCGCCGGGCTGATCCGGGTGGGCCTGCTGGATTCCTCCGGCCGGTTCGCCAGCGCGGACAGGGCGGCGCAGATCGCGCCCGCGCTCGCGCCCCGGCTGACGATGCTCGGCCAGGAGCGCGTGTTCGTGCTGCACTGGCCCGGCGCGCCGGGCGACGTGACCGGCTCGATCTACCTGTCCCAGCGGGACGTCCGCGAGCTGCAGTTCGCGAAAGCCGCCATCGCGACCGGCTGGCGGGTGCTGCTGGCCGAGGCCGGACTGGAGCCAGCCGACATCCAGCAGGTACTGCTGGCCGGCTCGTTCGGCAGCTATCTGTCGCCGGCCAGCGCGATCGCCCTGGGACTGGTACCCAGGCTGCCGGTGCTGCGCATCGTCAGCGCGGGCAATGTCGCGGGTGAGGGGGCGAAGATGGCGCTGCTGTCGATGCGCGAGCGGGCGGCGGCCATGGCGATGGTGGCGGAGGTGAGATATGTCGAGCTCTCCGATCGCGCCGATTTCAACGACGCGTTCGTCGACCAGCTGCAGTTCCCGGCCTGAGCCGGCCCCGCTCAGCCGGACGGCCCCGAGCTGGACTGCACCGTCGCGGTCATCGCCTGCGGCGCGCTGGCCGGCGCCGTGCGCGAGATCGCGGACCGTCGCGGCTGGGACGTCCGGGTCTACCCGCTGCCCGCGAGCCTGCACAACCGCCCGGCCCAGATAGCCCCGGCGGCCGAGGCGCTGGCGCTGCGGCTGCAGGCGCGCGGGCTGCGGGTGGCGCTCGGGTACGCCGACTGCGGCAGCTACGGCGCGCTGGACGAGCTGTGCGAGCGGCTGGACATCCGCCGGCTCGGCGGACTGCACTGCTACGACGTGCTCGGCGGCGAGTCCAGAGTGCGCGCCCTGCTGGCCCGCGAGCCGGGCACCTACCTGCTCACCGACTACCTGGTGGCGACCTTCCGGCGGACCGTGCTGAGCAGCCTCGGCCTGGACCGGCATCCGCAGCTGTGGGCCGATTACTTCGGTCACTACCGCCGGCTGGCCTGGCTGGCCCAGGACCGCAGCCCCGAGCTCGACGCGCAGGCCGCGGCGATCGCGGATATGTTCGGCCTGCCGCTGCGCGTCATCGACGTCGGCACGGCCCGGCTGGAGCGCGAACTCGACCTGCTGATCCGTGCGAGTCTTTGAGCCGTAGTCAGCCCGAAAGGAGAACTGGTAACCGTGCGCTTGCGCGACGTTCCGACCAGGCTCAGCACCGGAGCCTTCATCCTGCACTCCGGCCTGGAGAAGTGGCGGGGCACCGAAGAACAGGCCAAAGGCGTGCACGCGATGGCGTCGGGCGCGTACCCGTTCCTGGCCAAGATCCCGCCGGAGCAGTTCCTGAAGGCGCTCGCGGCGGCCGAGATCGGCACTGGCACCGCGTTGCTGATGCCGGTCGTTCCCAACAAGGTCGCTGGCGCGGCGCTGTCCGCCTTCGCAGGCAGCCTGCTCGGCATGTACCTGCGGACGCCCAGCATGCACAAGCCGGGCAGCGTCTGGCCGACCCGGCCGGGCACCGCGGTGAGCAAGGACGTCTGGATGCTCGGGATCGGCCTCGGCCTGCTGGCCGACGGTGCCTCAGGCTGACCGCGGCTCAGGCTGACCCGGGGCTCAGGCGGACGGTCGCCAGCGGACCGGGATGCCGTGCGGCGACGCCGACCCGAGCACCCGGGTCTCGCCGCCCGGCCAGGTCGTGAGCGTCACCGGGCAGCCGCCCGCGCGGGCCTGCTCGAGGTAGAGGTAGGCGAATCTGGCCCGCGCCGTCGCCGTCGCGCCGAGCCGCGCGACACCGTCGGCCAGCTCGGTGCGCTGGGCCTCGTCCAGGTACTGCCGGAAGATCGAGTGCCACACGACAGTCCAGCTGCCGTCGGCCAGCTCGGTCCGCGCGATCGTCGCGGTGGCCGACTCGGCCCGCAGGTCGGCCGGCACCTGCTCGGCTAGCTCGCAGGCACCGCGCAGCCGCGCCAGCCGCTCGGCCTGGTCGGGCCAGACGTAGGCAGTCAGGATCAGGCGGCCGCCCGGCGTCGCCGGGTCGATGGGCGCGAGGTCACCGCCCGACCGGCTGATCACCTCGATCGAGCCGGCCGGCGGAGCCGCACCCTGCCAGGCGTGCGTGAGGACAACAGGCGAGCGCGGGTCGCCGTAGCTGCCTGAATCGCCCGCGACGCAGAACTGGTCAGCGCGCAGGTTCAGCCCGGCACTGGCGCCTACCTCCACCAGCCGCACCGGCAGCGTCGCCCTGGCGGCGAGGTGCAGCAGCCCGCCGATGAGCGCGGCCGCCCGGCCGACCTCATTGGTCTGCGGCGGCCAGTTGAGCCACTCGCGGACCTCGTCGCCCTGATCGGCCAGCGTCCGGCGGAGCGCCGCCCACGCGCGCGGGCTGCCCGGCTCGGTGTCCACGACGCCGCCTGCGGACGGATACCACCGGGCGAGGTCCGGTGCGCGGCCGGACAGCGCGAGAGCGTGCGCGCCGCCGAGCAGCCGGAGCGCGAGCACGCTCGCCGGGCGGGTATCGAGGTGGCCGCGCAGGACGTCCGCCACCGGGCCGCCCGCCAGCAGATCCTCGGCCGCGTGCGTCAGCAGGTCACCGTAGAGGGGACTGCCGATGTCCCGGCACGCCTCGCCCTGTCGGCGCAGCAGCAGCGCCGTGCGCTCGGCCGGTGATCCGGTCAGCTCCGATATCCCCACGCGGGTCACTATCCCAGGCCGGTCCGGCCGCCTGTCGCCGGAGTCTGCAGGAATGGGCCCGGACATGGTGCGAGGCCCCTCCATGTATGAGATGCAGGGGCCTCGCGTGGCTGCCCGGACAAGCCGCCACTGATTGCTCAGCTGCTAGCGGTCCTGGCCGCCGGTACCGCCTCCCCGAACCCTGGTGCTGACTGACGTTGCCGCCTGCCTGCTCCGATCCCGGATTGCTCCCGGACCTCGGATCCGTTGTGGCCGTGAATGAATTCAACAGCCTCCGCGGCTAACCGCGCAAGGGCTTTCCGCGAAGAATTCCAAGATTCTTTTTGACGGGCATCTCAGGTTGTCGTTACCGGGTCGGAAGTCCGTTATCCAGCACTTCATCCCGCGCACTCCGATCACGCGCAGGATGCAAATTGCTGCCCGCATTGCGAACCCTTACGGCGCCTATCGCGCAAATACACTCAGGGCCCCTGCATGTATGAGATGCAGGGGCCCCGAGGTCGGCTAGCAGCTCGATGACCAGCCGATTCCTCGGCAGGCCACGCGCCGCTTGGCCGCACCACCGCACTGGGCGAATCTTGCCAAGATCCTGGTTCCCCAGGCTCTCCGCGCTCCTCAGAGTTTCCCCTTTGGGTCCGCCCTTGCGAGGTGGTGAGAGAATTTCTACTGCCCCCGGACCATGCCGCGCAAGAGCTTCTGAACATCTTTCCAAGATTCTTTTGGACGTCCACAGCAAGGCGATTGTTATCCCCCGCTGTAGCGGTTTTTCCACCGCTTATCCACAGCCCTATGCACACTTTGATCAACAACCCAACGGGATCGGTCCGGCAGCGACCGATTCAGTCTGGCCTGGCCCGCTCCTCGGCCGAGGTCATCACCGAGGCGCCGTGCTGCGCGTCCGGCGGCGGGATCCTGCCGCTCGCCAACTTCGGCACCGTCAGCTACTCCGGTTCAGCCGACAACGGTTCCTCGATGGGCACGCAGAGCCCCACCGAGATCATCATTGTGGACGGCAGCGGAAACCAGGAAGATTCAACTAGCGCCATCTCCAGCTCGGGCGCGTTCAGCAACACATGGATCGGATCGACTTAGGCGGATGCGGATGCGGACGGGAACGGCCCGGCGGCGCTCGGAAGCCGCCGGGCAGGCAGCCGGGCTCCCCGGTCAGGCCTGCTCCGCCGCGTCCCTGATGGCGGCGACCAGCGCGGGGATCACCTCGTGCAGGTCGCCGATCACGGCGTACTCCGCCCGCGCGATGATCGGCGCGCCCGCGTCGGTATTGATCGCGATGATGTGCCTCGCGCTCTGGCATCCGGCCATGTGCTGAATAGCCCCGCTGATGCCGCAGGCCAGGTACAGCTCCGGCGAGATCTTGGTGCCGGTCTGACCAACCTGCTGCCGGTGCGGCCGCCAGCCTGCGCTCGTCACCACCCTGGAGACCCCGACGACACCGCCGAGCAGAGCGGCCAGCTCTTCCAGCGCGGCGAAGCCCTCCGGTCCGCCAACGCCGCGGCCGCCGCCCACGACGACTTTGGCGGTGGCGAGCGACGCGCCCGCCGTGCCCGCGGCCGTCTCGGTCGCGCGCACGAGCAGGTCGGCCGCGGTCAGCTCAGGCGTGAACCTGCTGACTGCGGGCATCCCGCCGCCAGCGTCAGCCGCGCCAGCGACGCCGTCGGCGACCGTCAGCAGGGCAAGCTGAGCTTCGAGCACGGCATCCTCCAGCACGCTGCCCGCCCAGCGCTGCCGCACGAGCTGCCAGCGGCCCGGCCCGGCGGCGCTGGCTGACACGCAGTTCGCGGCGACCGGCAGCCCGGTCAAGGCGCCGAGGTGCGCGATCACCTCGCCGCCGCGGTCGGTCCCGGCCGCGATGACGGCGGACGCGCCGCTGCTCGCCGCGAGCTGCCGGAGCGCCACGGCCCAACCGAGCGGCGCATAGCCGGACAGACCCGGCGCGGTGACGTGGCAGACGGCCGCTACACCGATCGCGGACAGGTCCGCCGGCGGCGGATCGGCGCCGAACACCACCGCGGTTACCGGCACGCCGAGCGCCCGCGCGAACCCGAGCGCCGCCACCGACGCCGCCGCGGTGGCGGATCCGTCGCGCTCGGCGAGGCACAGCACGCTCATCCGGAATCGCCGCCCGCCGCCAGCACGCCGAGCTCGCGCAGGACTCGGACCAGCGCGGGCACCGCCGCCGCTCCGTGGCCGAGCACCGTCGCCTGCTGCGGCGGCGCCGCTGGAACTCTCAGCAGTTCCTTGCGCAGGCCGTCCGGCTGCCACTCCGGCCGCAGCACGGTGATCTCGGCCCGCTTGGCCCGCAGCCGCCCGGGCAGCGACGGATAGCGGGGCAGGTTGATGCCCTCTTTGACCCCGACCACGGCGGGCAGTGGCAGCGTGAACTCCTCGACGGCCCCGCCCCGTTCCCGTCCCGCCCGCAGCTCCCCGGCGGTCACCTCAAGCCGCTTGATCCCGGTCACGCACGGCCGGCCGAGCGCGTGCGCCAGCCGGATGCCGACCTGATAGCCACCGGTATCGGCGGCCTCGTTGCCGCACAGGATCAGCGGGAACGACCCGTCCAGCGCGCGCACCGCCGCCGCGATCGCAGTCGCCGTCGCGACCGGGCCCCACTCGCGGCCGTCGGTCTCCAGCAGCACGCCGCGGTGCGCGCCGAGCGCCAGCATGTCCCGCAGCTGCGCGGCCGCCTCGGGCGGTCCGAGCGTCAGCACGGTCACGGTGCCGCCGAGCCGCTCGGCCAGCTGGATGGCTTCCTCCACCGCGCACTCCTCGTGCGGACTGACGGTGAAGCCCGAGGCGCGGGTGTCGACTTCCTGCCCGTCGGCGGTCAGCTGCACCTGCCCGCCGACGGTGGGCACCCGCTTGACGCAGACCAGGACGTCCACCCCGGTCAGGACCTGATCCGCTCGTTGGCGGGATCGAACAGCGGCGTGGCGCCCGCCACCGCTACCGTCACCGGATACTGATCGCCCATGTACTCGACGGTCAGCGGCGTGCCCTCCACCGCCTGCGCGGGCGGCAGGTAGGCCATCAGCAGATCCAGCCAGGCCGACGGCCCCGAGCCGGCCGACGTCACGTAGGAGTGGCGGCCGCGTGAGTCGATCAGCGGCTCGCCCGAATCGGTCAGGACCGGCTCGCCGCCCAGCATGTACCGCAGGTCGCCGTCGCCGGACGTGTGGTCGTCCACCGTGAGCGTGCACAGCACCGCGGCGGGCGGCGCGGCCCGCTGCGCGAGGTAGGCGGCCTTGCCGACGAACTCCTGCTCCTTGACCCGCGGCCGGGTCATCCCGGCCTCCACGAGGTTGTAGTGCGCGTCCAGCTCGGCACCGTAGGCCCGGTAGCCCTTCTCCAGCCGGGCAGTCGTGCCGTACACGCCGATGCCGGCCGGGACGAGACCGTGCGGGCCGCCCGCGGCGAACAACGCGTCCCACAGCCGGGCGCCCTGCTCGATGGGCACGTGCAGTTCCCAGCCCAGCTCACCCACGTACGAGATCCGGGAAGCCAGCACCGTCATCCCGGCGATCTCGATCTCCTGGCAGGTGGCGAAGCCGAACGCCGGATGCGACATGTCGGCGGTGGTGAGCGGCTGGATGATCTGCCGGGCGCGCGGGCCCCACAGCCCGAGGGTGGTCCAGGCCGAGGTCAGGTCGGAAACGTGCGCGCTGCCGTCGGCGGGCAGGTGGTCGGTGATCCACTTCAGGTCCATCATCCCGGTGGCACCGCCAGTGACGACGCGGAAGTGCCGCGGGCCGAGGCGCATGACCGTCAAGTCGGCGCGGAACCCGCAGGCGTCGTCCAGGAACGACGTGTACACCACCCGGCCGACCGGGACGTGCAGCTGCGCTACCGCGACGCCCTGCACCGCGTGCAGCGCACCCGGCCCGGTGACGTCGAGGATCGCGAACGCGGACAGGTCGAACAGCGCGGCGGCCTCGCGCATCGCCAGGTGCTCGGCGTTGATGATCGGCGACCACCAGCGCGACTCCCACTCGCCGCCGCGGTCCATCAACTGGCCGTCGTAGCGGTCCAGCAAGGCGGCGTTGGACGCGTACCACATCGGCCGTTCCCAGCCCGCGGTCTCGTGGAATACGGCGCCGAGGTCACGCTCGCGCTCGTACACCGGACTCAGGCGCACCGGGCGGCCGGCCTCCCACTGCTCGGCCGGGTGCACGATGCCGTACATCTTGTTGAAGCCCTCGGTCGCCCGCGCGGTCACGTGCGCGGTCGTGCGCTGGTGGGAGTAGAACCGGGAGATGTCGGCCTCGTGAATGTCGATCTCCGGCGTGACGCCGCTCATCCACTCGGCCACCGCGCGGCCGATGCCCGGCCCCTCCTTGATCCAGCTGGCGGCCACCGCCCAGAGGCCCGGCACTTCCGGGGTCTCGCCCAGCACCGGATGGCCGTCCGGGGTCATCGAGATCAGCCCGTTGATGGCGTGCCGGATGCCGGCCCGCTCGTCGCCGAGCAGCTCGGGCATGAGCTCCAGCGCCTTTTCCAGCTGCGGGTCGAAGTCGTCCTGGGTGAACGGCAGCTCGGTCGGGGACAGCACCGCGGCCTCGATCGACGGGATGTCGTCCGGGGCTACGATGATCGGCCGGTGCGCGTACGAGCCGACCTCGATGTCGCCGCCGTGCTGGCGTTCGTACATGTTCTCGTCAACGTCCCGGACGATCGGGTACGCGATCTCGCCCTCGGTGCCGTCGAACAGCTCGATCGGGCCGACACTGATCATCTGGTGCACGATCGGCGTGAGCGGGATGCGCGCGCCGGCCATCCGCGCGACCCGCGGGCTCCACACGCCGCAGCAGATCGCGCAGACCTCGGTCGCGATCGTGCCGCCCGGCGTGCGCACGCCGCTAACCCGGCCGTCCTCGTATTTCTCGATGCCGAGCACCTCGGTGCCGGCCAGCACGGTGAGGGCGCCGAGCTGCTGCGCGCGCTCCCGCATGACCGTCCCGGCGCGCAGCGAGTCCACCACGCCGACGGTGGGGAAGTAAGCGCCGCCGAGGATCACCGAGGGGTCCAGATAGGGAACGAGCTTCGCCACGCCCTCGGGCGTCAGCAGGTCCGCGGGTATCCCCCACGCCTTGGCCTGCGAGCAGCGGCGGCGCAGCTCGGTCATCCGGGCCTGCGTCCGGGCGACCTCGATCCCGCCGCTCTCGGTGAAGACGCCGAGCTCCTGGTACTGCTCGGTGCTGTCGCGGGTCAGCTCCATCATCATCTTCGAGTACTCGATCGGGAAGATGAAATTGGACGCGTGCCCGGTCGAGCCGCCGGGATTCGGCATCGGCCCGGTGTCGACGAGCACGAGCTGCGTCCAGCCGAGCCGGGACAGGTGGTAGGCCAGGCTGTTACCGACGATGCCGGCCCCGATGATGACGGCGCTGGCCCGCTCCGGGATGTCACTCATTTACCTTCTCCGCCGATCCTCGCACCTGAACCGCTGGCTGAGCATGAGTCACGGACGACCTCCCGTGCCCTGGAAAGGCCGTCCGTGCCCATGACACCGCGCGCGGCTATTCGACCGGGATCTCCGCGTTGATCATGCCGAGATCGATGCCCTGCCGCCGTCGCACGACCCGCGCCACGACGTAGACGACGATCGCGAGCACGTACATGGCGCCCATGAAGTACAAGGAGTCCCTGTTGTTCACGTAGTACAGGTCGTTGTGGAACCACTCGACCAGGTCGAAGCCCAGCAGCGCGATCGTGACGACGCCGGCCGCGGGCACGATCGGAACGCCCAGGACCTTGAACCTGCTCGCTGGTGACGCCGCCCACAAGTCTGGCTTGCGCCAGGGCAGGATCACCACGGCGATCGCGCTGAACAGGTACGTGATCGCGATCACCAAGGTCGCGTCCAGCGTGTAGGTGCGGAACGTGGTGGAGAAGGCGTAGACGGCGCTGAGCAGAGCCGCGGGCAGCAGCATCAGGACCAGCGAGTACAGCGGCACCTTGCGCTTCTCGGACACCTCGGCGGCCCGGTCGGGCAGCACCCGGTCGAATGCCGCGGCGAAGATGACCCGGCTCGAGGACAGGAACAGCGTGCCCACCCAGCCGAAGAACCACAGGCTGAGCGCGAGGATCAGGACGACCTGGAACACCGTGTTGTGCACTAGCCAGCCCGCGAACAGGAACGGGTACGGCCAGATGCCGAACTGCGGTGTTCCGTTGAAGTCCAGCGCGTTCAGGTTCTGATAGAAGCCCCATCCGATCGTCTTGTCGACCAGCAGCAGGAAGACGACGACCAGCAGGACGGTGATCCACAGACCGGTGAACATGCCGGTGAAGACGCGCTTGAAGTCACTGGCGCCGCGGATCTCGCCGTACAGGGTGGACCCCCAGTTCGGCCACAGCAGGAAGAACATCATCGCGGGCACCAGCAGCATCGTGGGCCCGATCGGGCCGAATCCCAGCGGATACGTGACGATGCCGGCCTTCTTGGCCGCCGCGTTCGTCGCCGCGAAGGCGTTGTGCACCCCGAAGATCTTCTGGCCCTCGAGATTGAACGAGCTGATGAACGACGCGTGGCTGTTGACCAGCAGCAAGACGACGATCACGGCGAAGGCCACCAGGCCGCCGTAGAAGCACCACTTCTGGATCCGCGCGTCAGCCGGCCATGCCGAGCGAGACCAGCACGCCCGCTATCGCGATCGTGATCAGGCAGACGACGAAGATCCCTGGCTTGGACGCGAACCAGGCCGCGCCCGAGGGACTGCCGAGCGTCGCCCACAGCGGCTGGAAGAAGATGACCGACAGGATGTTCCCGTAGATCGGCGCCCACAGCCACAGGATGAACCACCATCCGGTCGCCGCCATCACGAAGCCGATCCCGCTGCCGAGGATGCGGGTCTGCCAGACGTAGTCGCCGCCCGCCCGCGGGATCGTGACAATCAGGCCGGTGTACGCCACGACCAGGAACGAGACCAGGATCGCGGAGATGATGATCGAGGTGATGAACTGGCCTTGCGGGAACGCCGGGCCCGCGAAGGTGAACTCGTAGATGCCCAGCGTCAGGAAGTTCGTCGCCAGGCACGCGTAGATGATGGAGTCGCGGACCGACCAGCCGCGCACCAGCCCGGTGGCCTTACGGAGAAACAGGGTGGGGGTCTCGCCAATCGATTCTGTCGCCATCTCCGCCCTCAGTTTTGTAGATGTGAATCAGCCGTTGACCAGCAGGTACCGCGAAATCTTCGCCTTCTTCTTGTCCAGGTCGATCACTGCGCCCTGCAGCACGCCGTCGCCGTAGACGCTGCCGGGGTTGAGGGCCAGAGTCCGCTTCATCTTCTTGACCGCACGGCTCTCGTGGATGTGGCCGTGCACCGAGAGCAGCGGCTGGTGGGCGAGGATCGCGTCCCGCACCGCCTTGGAGCCCACCGGTTTCATCACCGCGCCGCCGTGCATCGGCCGCAGGTCCGCGTCCAGGGCGGGCGCCTCGTCCAGCCCGGTGCCGTAGGGCGGCGCGTGGAAGTTGAAGATGGCCCGGCCCATGTCGGGCACGAGCGCCGCGACCGCCTCGATCTTGGCGGCCAGATCTTCCTCCGGCGCCTCCCGGAACGTGTCCCACGGCGTCGGGTTGGTCCAGCCCATCGACACCAGGGAGAAGCCGTCGAGATCGAGCAGCTTGCCCTCGGCGAAGCTGACGCAGGGGGAGGACTCGATGACGCTGTCGATCTCGAAGAAGTCGTCGTTGCCGCCGTTGAGGATGCACGGGATCTGCCCGCCGTGCAGCTTGCCGTCGGCCATATCGAGCCACCGGTCGAGCGAGCTGAGCATCTCCTGGCTGAACCGCTCGTCGACCGCGCCCTCGTTAGCGCCGAGGTGGGTCAGCTCGTCCTGGCTGACGACGGCCGGGTAGAAGCCGCTGTTACGGATCCTGGTGACGACGGCGTCAAGCTCGTCCTTCGTGTCCAGCCGTAAGGTCTCGCCGCGCAGCGTCACCTGCCAGTAGCCGGGGTGCGCCACGATCGGCACCATCGCCTTGCCGGTGACGTCACCGCCAAGCACGACCATGTCGGCCTTGTAGAAGGCAGCAGAGTTCAGGAACTTCCGCCAGCACACTTCCGAGCCGTGGATGTCGGTGGCAAAGAAGATCCTCATGTAGCTACCTCTGCCTTATTCCGCCGCCTTTCGATCGGTCTAGCATCAGGCGTAACCGAACGTCAAGATTCACACTGGCCGAATAGTGCCACGCGGGCCACCGTCAGTGGCCGACCTCTTCGGGCAGCTCGTACCAGCGGACCCGATCGCCGACGTTCGACCGGAGCTTCCACTTCATGCCTTTCGGCACGGCCCGGGCCAGCTCCAGCAGTCGCGCCGCCTGCGCCAGCGGATCGTATGCGGCGCCGGCCGGCACCAGCTCGGGCTTCGCCGCCGCATGCTCCGGCAGCTTCTCCAGGTTGCCGGTGGTGGTGCGCCACCAACCCCAGTCCGCCGCGATCAGCCCGGTGAACCGGCTCGCGTCCAGCACCGGCTCGTTCGTTTTTGATGGTGGCCCATCGGTGACCGGCGTGCCGGCCAGCAACTGCAGGATGTCCCTGGCGTCCTTCTCGTTCAGCTCCACGATCTGCAGCTTCGACAGCAGGATGTCCATCGCGCTGAGGGTCAGCGGCAGCGCGCCAAACGCCGGGCGGAAGTCGAGCGTGTGGCACATCGTCAGCCGGTCGACCATCACGTCGATCGGCCGCCCGGACGGCGCGTTGAAGTACATCTGCCGGTCGCCGTTCAGGTTGTTGAACCGCTTGTCCGGCTGGCAGCCGCTGCGCTCCAGGTAGGCGACGACGTCCCGGCGGCCCCTGGACAGGCACGCAAAGTCGATGTCCTGCCCGGCCCGCAGCCGCGGCGGCAGGCCGGGCACGATGACGCGGACCGCGAGCCCGCCCAGGAGCTTCAGTCCGATGCCAGCATCGGCAGCGCCCTGAGCCAGCGAAATGGCCTCAGGGAGCGGGTCATCGACAGCCTCCGGCGCCGGTGACTGGCTGGCGAGATCGGCCATGACTGCTCCCTTTGTGCGGCTTAACCGCACAATACAGCGCAGCCGTCACACTCGTCCGATGCGCGGCCTTCGCGGACCTCCCGCTGTCGCGTCAGCGCGGCCTGCCGCCAGACTCGGCGTAGGCCTCGTCCTCCTGGCCGACCGGCGCGCGAGCCGGGTCAGTGTCGTCCGGCGCGGAACCTTGCGGTGGCACGTATCCGAAATGCCCGGCTCGGTCGCGATCGGCCTGCGTAGGGATCGGACGCCCGCCGGGCCGCGGCATCACCTGCCGGCCGCCGTCGACCGCCTCAAAGGATCCTCCGGTCACCTCGTACTTGGGCGGGATGTTCTTCTGCTTCCAGCGGGGGTGGGTATCGGCCCTGAGCACCGCGAACACCCAGGCAAACAGCGCGATCGCCACCACGAACGGGATGGTCCAGACTGCGGCCAGAGATCCACTCATCGGGCGCACCTCCTTCGGTACCCCTGGCCCTACCCGCAGTACACGATCCATCACGGAAAGCGAGGAACTGGTGTGCCGTCAAATCGGTCCACATCACCCATAGGGCGTCAACCGCCCGGCAGCACGAGGCCGGTCTCGTAGGCCGCGACCACCAGCTGGGCCCGGTCCCTGGCGGCGAGCTTCGTCATCGCCCGGCCGGCGTGCGTCTTCACCGTGGACGCGCTGACGTACAGCCGGCCGGCGATCTCGTCGTTGCTGAGCCCGGTAGCGATCAGCGTGACCACCTCGCGCTCGCGGGCGGTGAGGTCGTCCAGCCCCGCGCGGGGCCGGGGTGACCTGGTCCTGGCGGTGAACTCCGCGATGAGCCGCCTGGTCACCGCCGGCGACAGCAGCGATTCGCCCGCCGCGACGACCCGCACCGCGCGGATCAGCTCCACCGCGTCGGTGTCCTTGACCAGGAACCCGGCGGCCCCGGCTCGCAGCGCGTCGAAGATGTACTCATCCAGCTCGAACGTGGTCAGGATGACGACGTGCACGCCGGCCAGTTCGGGGTGGCCGGCGATCTGCCTGGTCGCCTCGATGCCGTCCAGCTGCGGCATCCGGATATCCATCAGCAGCACATCGGGCCGTTCGCGCGCGGCCAGCCGCACGGCCTCCGCCCCGTCCGCGGCCTGGCCCGCGATCTCCATGTCGTCCTCGGCGTCCAGCAGCGCGGCGAACCCGGTCCGCACCAGGGCCTGGTCATCGGCCAGCCCGACCCGGATCACGGCCGGGCACCGGCGGCCGGCCGGCCGTCAGCAGGCTGCTGGTCCGCGGCGGCTGCCTCGGCCGCGCCTGCGGCTCCGGCCTGCTCGGCGCCTGCTGGCAGCCAGGCAGCCACCCGGAAGCCGCCCGCTGGCAGCGGACCGGCCGCGAAGGTGCCGCCGAGCTCGCCGACCCGGCTGGCCATTCCGGCGATGCCCATACCGAGGCCGGGGCCGCCGAGGCCTGCGCTGCTGGCGCGGCCGTTCGCGGCGGTGCTCGCGGCCGGGCCGTCATCCTCGATGGCGATCGCCACACCATCAGCCGCGAACCCGACCTGAACCAGGGCGGCGCGAGCAGCGCTGTGCCGGCGGACGTTAGTTATCGACTCCTGGACGATGCGGTAAGCGGCGACGTCCGGCCCGCCGGGCAGGACGCGCTGGTCCCCGTCGATGCTCAGCCTGACGTCCAGGCCCGCCGCCCGAGCCGCGGCGATCAGGTCCGGCAGCAACGCGAGCCCCGGCCCGGGCAGCCGCGGCGCGCCGTCCGGTCCCGCGTCCTCGCGCAGCACGCCGAGCACCGAGCGCAGCTCAGCCAGCGCCTGCTTGCTCACGGAGTGGATGGCCGTCAGCGCCTCCCGGGCTCGCTCCGGCTGCCGGTCCATCAGGTGCAGGGCGGTGTTGGACTGCACGTTGATGACGGAAATGTTGTGCGCGAGCACGTCGTGCAGGTCGCGGGCGATGCGCACCCGGTCCTCGCTCGTCCGGCGCCGGTATTCCTCCTCCTGGCTGCGCCGCTGCGCCGCCGCGCGCTGGCTGCGGATCCGGATCACCTCGGCGATGGCGAGCAGCACCAGCAGCCAGGCCGCGATGCCCAGCGCCATGGCGGTACTTGCGTGCCCGGAAGTGCCGATGAGCCATGGCGGCCAGAGGCTGGCCAGGTACCCGAGGAGCACCGATAGGGCGGCCGCGAGGTGCTTGCCCGCCATGGCCGCGCTGATGAACGCCGCGATGAGCGCGAGCCAGATGAAACCGCCAGAGATAGCGCCCGCCCACAGCGTCGCCGCGAGGCTCACGGCCAGCACGGCCGTGGGGTGCCGGCGCCGCCACAGCAGCGCGAGGCCAGCAACCGAGAGCAGCACATAGGCCGCCCAGGCGGCCCCGGCCTGATCGTGGCCGTGCCAGGACAAGCTCGCGGAGTACGCGGCGAGTTGCACGGCCGTGACCGCCGCCGCCACGGCGGCATCGGCCCGCCAGCGGCGGGCCAGGCTGGCCAGCCGCTGGCGGCCGTCGGGCGTGCTCAGGTCGGTCATCGCTACCTACGACGGTACTTGGGCCGCCGCCACGGCCGCGTCGTCCCCAGGCCGGCATCCGCCCGCCCGGCGTACTCCCGGAGTTGACCCCGGCGGCGGCCCTAACCCTCTGGCTGGCGCAGCGCAGTCCGGCCGTCCGGCCGGCGACCGGGTGCCGCTGCCCGCGACAGCATGAGTCGCCGGAACGCCCGACGAATTGGAAGGACAGTGCTGACCATGGCGGTCATCGAGGCCAATGCCCTCTGCAAGCGATACGGCCCGGTACAGGCCGTCGATCACCTGAGTTTCCGCGTACAGCCTGGCGAGGTAGCGGGCTTCCTCGGACCCAACGGCGCCGGGAAGACGACGACGCTGCGAATGCTGCTGGGCCTCGTCCGGCCCGACCAGGGCAGCGCGACGATCACCGGGCGCAGCTACCGGGAGCTGCCCGAGCCCGCGCACCGGGTCGGTGCCATGCTCGAGGCGGCCAGCTTCCATCCCGGCCGGACGGCTCGCGGGCACCTGCGGATTCACGCGCTCGCGGCTGGCGCCGACCCTGATCGCATCGACGTCGTACTCGACCTCGTCGGCCTCACGGCCGCCGCCGACCGCAGGGTCGGCGGGTTCTCGCTCGGCATGCGCCAGCGCCTCGGGCTGGCCACCGCGATGCTGGCCGATCCGGACGTGCTGATCCTGGACGAGCCCGCGAACGGCCTCGATCCCGAGGGCATCAACTGGCTACGGGGGCTGCTCCGCATGCTGGCCTGGGGCGGGGTCGCCGTGCTTATCTCCAGTCACCTGCTCGCCGAGGTAGCGCAGACCGTGGACTCAGTGATCATCGTCAGCAATGGCCGACTCCTGGCGCGGGCGCCGATCGGAGAACTCACGGCCGGGGCCGGCCTGGAGGCGACGTTCCTCGGCCTGACCGGGACGACGCACGCCGGCCCGCGCCAGCCAGGGGAGGCCACGTCATGATCAGGCTCATTGAGGTCGAGCTCGTGAAGCTCCGCACCACCCGGCTGACGTACGGCCTGCTGGCGACCGCGGTCGCGCTCACCGCGCTGTTCGCGGCACTGGAAGCGAGCCGCGCGGGCAGCGGGCCGGTAGCGCCACTGTCGACGGCGGCCGGGCTGGATGCGGTCAGCACCGGGGGCGTCTGGGCGCTGCTGCTCGCGGCGGTCCTCGGCGTCACGGTCACTTCCGGCGAATACCGGCACGCCACGATCACCGCTACCTACCTGGTGTCCCCCCGGCGCGACCGGGTGCTGGCCGCGAAGTCCGTCGCCGCCGCGGCCGCGGGCGCAGTGTTCGGCATCGCGGGCTGGCTGGTCGCCACCGGGATCGGTCTGGGAGTGGCAGCCGCGGACGGCTACCCGGTGGCCCTCAGCACCGCGACGCTAGCTCGGTACGCGGCCGGTCCCGTAGTGGCCGGCGCGCTGCTGGCGGTCATCGGCACTGGGCTCGGGGCGCTGGTGAGATCTCAGCTCACCGCGGTGATCGGCGTGTTCGTCTGGGCGATCGTGGTCGAGTCCGTCGTGGGCGGCCTGTACCACGCGGTGCAGCCGTATCTCCCCTATACCGCGGCGACCACGCTGTCCGGCAGCATCCTCGGCGGCGCCGCGTTCGGACCGGCGCACGGCGCGGCCAGCGCCGCCACCCCGCTGCCGTTCGCGGCGGCGGTGGGGCTGCTCGCGGTGATCGCGCTCGTCCTGGCCGCGATCGCGGCCAGGACTACTGTCGAGAAAGACGTCAGCTAGCAGGAGGCACGCGTGACGGCGACCCGAGTGATAGTGAATCCGCTCAGCGGTGAGCAGATCGTGATCCGGCGGACGGCCGCACAGACCGACGGCGCCGTCCTGGACTGGGAGCTGACGCTCGCGCCCGGCGGCAAGGTGCCGAGCAGCCACGCCCATCCGGGCCAGGAAGAGGTATTCACCGTGCTCGAGGGCACGATGCGGTTCCGAGTCGGCTGGCGACGGCTGATCGCGGCGGGCGGCGACGTGGTGCGGGTGCCGCCGGGGACCGTGCATCACTTCGCTAACGCGGGCCGCGAGCCGGCCCGGCTGGCGGTGCAGTCCAGGCCGGCCCTGGCCATGGAGGAACTGCTGGAGACGGCGGCGGCGCTCGCGCAGGAGCAGCACTCGGCCGGGCGCGCGCTGCCCCGGCCGCTGGAACTGGCCCTGTTCATGGCGGACTTCGAGCGGGAGGTCCGGGCGCCGTTCCTGCCTGCACGGCTGGTCCGGCCGGCCGTGCGCCGGCTGGCCGGGTTCGCCCGGCGGCACGGCCTGGACGGTCGCTACCGCGGGCTGCGCTCCCGGTCATGACCGCCATCGACGTCGAGCACCTGGTCAAGCGCTACCGCGGCGCTGACCGTAATGCGGTCGACGACATCAGCTTCAGCGTCCGGGCCGGCCAGCTGTTCTGCCTGCTCGGGCCCAACGGTGCCGGCAAGACGACGACGGTCTCGATCCTCACTACCGTGCTCCGGCAGACTTCCGGCCGGGTGCGGGTGGGCGGCCATGATCTCGACTCCGACCAGCCAGGAGTCCGGCGCGAGATCGGCGTCGTGTTCCAGCAGCCGGCGCTCGACCAGAACCTCACGGCGGAGGAGAATCTGCGGCTGCACGCCGTGCTGTACGGGCTGTACCGGTGGCGGCCGCTGCTGCGGTGGATGCCCGCGAGCTACCGCACCCAGGTCCGGGCGACGGCGGGGCTGCTGGGAATCTCGGACCTGCTCGGCCAGCCGGTCCGGTCGTTGTCCGGCGGCCAGCGCCGCCGGCTGGAGATCGCCCGCGCGCTCATGCACGAGCCCAGGGTGCTGTTCCTGGACGAGCCGACCGCGGGCCTGGATCCGCAGAGCCGACGCGACCTGTGGGTGCATCTGCGCCATACCCGGCAGCAACTCGGCACCACCATCCTGCTGACCACTCACTACCTGGAGGAGGCCGAGTCCGCCGACGCGGCGTGCGTTCTTTCCCGCGGCCGGATCATTGCCGAAGGCAGCCCGGCGGAACTGCGGCAGCGGCACGCCGCCGCGTCCCTGGAGGACGCGTATATTGCCCTGCTGAGCCAGGAGGAACCGTGCGATCCGGGCTGACGAGGCGCCTGCCGCTGGCGCACCGCAAGGGCGAGGCCGCCGTGGTGCCGCGCCAGTTCGCCGGTCCGCGCCCGCTGGCCCGGCCGCGTACTGGCCGGGCCGCGGCCGAGCTGAGCGCGCTGCTGATGGTGGCGCAGCGGGACGTCGTGAAGCTGATCAGGGACAGGCCGCGGCTAGGGGTCAACCTCGCGTTCCCGGTGCTGCTGATCGCCGGGCTGGGCGGCCTGCTCCAGGCCACGGTCGGCAAGGTCACCGGGCTGAACACGGTGGCGCTCGCCTTCACCGGGGTACTCGCCGCGAGCCTGTTTCAGTCCGCGGCCGCGGGGATGATCTCGATCGTGGAGGACCGGGAGAACGACTTCTCCCGCGAGCTGTTCATCGCGCCGGTGTCCCGGCTGACGCTGCTCAGCCGGCAAGGTCACCGGCGAGAGCGCGGTCGCGGTGGGCCAGGGCGTCTGTATCGCGGCATTCGCGATCGCGATCGGGGTCCGCATGGACGGCTGGCAGGTGGGCGGCATCGCCGGCGCGGGCCTCGCGTGCTGCCTGCTGGGGGCCGGCTTCGGCCTCGTCACGATCGCGGTCCTGCCGACCCAGCGCTCCGCGATGCAGATCTTCCAGTTCCTGATCATCCCGCAGTACGTGCTGAGCGGCGTGCTCGTCCCGCTGGCCGGAGCACCGCGGCTGCTGGGCGTCATCGCGTGGCTCATGCCGATGCGCTACTGCGTCGACCTGATGCGGGCCGCGTTCTACGCCGGGACTCCCGGTTACGCGCGGGTGGTAGCGGGCGGGCCGGCCCTGGACATCGTCGTGATCATCGCCCTCACGACGGCGCTGACAGCAGCCGGCGCGGCCCTGTTCGAGTACCGCGAGCGCGTCCGGTGACGACTACCGGCCGGCCAGCACGCGCGCGAACGCGTCGAGGTAACGACCGTCGCCCTGGTCGCGACGCCTGAGCCAGTACTCGGCGCCCCAGAACAGGAATGCCCACGGCCCGCCGGTCGCCGTCGTGCCGAGCCGCATCGCCGCGTTGTAGTTGCCGACGACGTGCTCAGGCAGGCAGCTGTACATGCCCAGGCCGGGCTCGCTCGGCGGCGTCGTGACGGTTTCCCAGGGTTCCGCCTGGCACTCGGAGATCATGAGTGGCCGGCCGGAACCGGCCAGCCCGGCGGCCAGGTGCATCGCCGCCCGGCGCTGCCAGGCGGACCTGCCTCCGGCCAGGTACACGCTGCGCGCCCCGAGCCGGAGCAGGCCGTGCCGGGGGTAGAAGTTGATGCCGACGACGTCTGCGAGCCGGGCCGCCACGGCCAGCGAGTCACCCTGGTCCCTCGTCCGCCAGCGCTGCTGCAGGCGCACCGGCGTAGACGTCGGCACGAAGCCGGTCAGGACCACCGGCCGGTCCGGATCGGCCGCCCGCACGGCGGCGACCTCGCCCTCGACGAACGCGGTCGCGAGCCGCCACGAGTGCTCCATCCCAAGCGGATCGACCGGCTCGTGTTCGACCTGCCACCCGATGATGCCCGGCTGCGCGCGGTAATGCCGCACGATATGCGCGGTGAACTCGGCCGCGGCCGCGGCCAGCCCGGCGTGGGTCTGCGGCGTGACGAGTCGCCGCTCGGGCAGCGGCTCGGGCAGCCGGTGGGCCGGCACGAAGAACTCGGGATAGCCGAACGACTTCACCGCCCCGACGCACAAGATGATCTTCTTGCCAGCCGCTGCGGCCGCGTCGATCTGCCAGTCGAGCGCGGACCAGTCGAGCTGACCGGGACGTGGCTCCAGCTGGTCCCAGTACGCGGCCAGCCGGACCACGGGGAACGGATAGCTCAGCAACTCCGCCAGCGACCGGCGCGGATCCAGGCCGAGCGCCGCGGCCTGCAGCGGGCGGAAGCTGATGCCGAGCATCGTGTGTCCGGCCGGCTCGACCGGCAGCTCGGCCCAGTGGTCGGTGAGCGGCCGGGCCGGCCGCGCCACGACGATCTCGGGCACGACTGGCAGCAGGCTCGCGACCGAGCCGAGGCTGCGGCGAATGGCGGTCACCGCGCTGGCCCGGCGACGGCCCGGCCAGATCCGCGGCCGATCGTTGCGGTCACAGCGACGGCTCCAGGCCCGGCGTTCACCGCGACGCCGACGCCGACGCCGGCCCCAGCCCCGGCGGGCACGGCGACGCCGGCCCAAGCGGCCTCGGCGGCGCTGACGGTGCCGACCGGAGACCCAGTGCCGCTGCCGCCGGCGAGCGCCAGTCCTGCCTGGTCAGTCCCGCTGCCCCAGGCCAGGCTGGCGATCGCCTCGGCCGCTCGCGAGGCCGCCTCCGGCCTCGCCAGCGTCGCCGCGCCCGCGCGCAGCCCGGCGAGGACCTCGTCGCCGGCGCGTAGCGCGGCGAGCTCGGCCAGCATGCCGCGCACGCCGCGGGCCGACCGTCCGGCGCCCGCCCGCAGCACCAGGTCGGCATTCCCCTGCTCCTGCCCCGGCAGGTGGGAGGTGAGCAGCAGCGGCGTGCCGCAGCACGCGGCCTCGGCGATGATGGCCGGCCCGGCCTTCGTGACGACGACGTCGGCCCGGCCGAGCCAGTCGGCGAAGTTGCCGACGTACCCGAGCACAGTGAGCCGGCCACCAGCCCGCAGCGCCTGCGCGCTCAGCCGGCGCCGGAGCCGTTCATTGCGCCCGCACGCCGCCACCACCTGCACATCGGCGAACGTGCGCAGGACCGCCGCGGCCCGCCTGGCCATGCCGCCGCAGCCCTCGGCTCCGCCGGCCAGCAGCACGACGAAGCCGCCGCCGGCCGGGCCGGGCGGTTCCGGCCAGCCGGTCTCGCACGGTCGGGGCCGCAGTCGCGCCTCCACTGGCAACCCGACTGGCAGGCACCGGCCAGCCCCGACCTGCTCCGCGGCGGCGGCCGACGGCACGAGCACCAGGTCAGCGCCCGGTTCCCGCCACGAGGCATGCACCCGGGCCAGGTCGGTGACGATTGTGATCACCGGCCGGCCGCGCGCGGCCCGGACGGCCGCCCGGCCGGTCAGCGGATGACAGGACACGATGACGTCCGGCTCGCAGGCGTGTACCTGGGCGGCGACCGTGCGGGCGACGGAACCGAACACGGTGCGCCAGAGCACTGCCATCGCCGGCCGGGAATTGCTGACGTACCAGCCTGCCCCCCACAGCCACGGGGCCCGGCGCACCGCGGGCCCGTACAGCCGCGCTATCAGCCGCTGCGGCCAGGCTGCGTCCGGGCCAAGCAGCGGGTCGTGCAGGATCAGCCGGAAGGAGCCGTGCGCGCCAGTCGCGAGCGCCTCCATGACGGCCTCAGCCGCCCGGCGGTGCCCGCCGCCGGTGTCGGAGAACAGGAAGAGCACAACGCGCTCGTGGTGGGCGGCCATGGCATCATGTTCGCGCAGTCAGACCGCGCTGGCGTCATCCTCTGGTCCCGTCTGGGCTACGCCCGCGGACGACAAGCGGCCGGTGCGGCTGCGCCCGCCGCGTTACGCGGTGATGACCTGGAAGGTCGCCAGTGTCGGGTCGGCCGCGTACGCTATCCGGCCACCGTCGGCGGCGACCTCGCGCAGCGCGTCGATGGCTTCGGCGGTGATCAGCTCGCCGGGCGCCAGCACCGGGACGCCGGGCGGGTACGGCGCGATCAGCTCCGCGCTCACCCGGCCGATCGCCGCTGCGGCCGGGACCGTCTCGTTGGCCGCGAAGAACGCCTCCCGCGGGGCCACCACCGTCTGCGGCTGGACCGTCCACGCGGCCGCGGGCTCGGGATGCCGCGGCGGGCCACGATGCCGCTCGACGGAGGCGATCAGCGTCTCGGTGAACTTCGCGATCGCGGCCTCGTCGTCGGCGATCGTGGTGATCGCGACCACCGTGTCCCGGTCGCCCATCTCCACCGGCATCCCGGCGGCGATCAGGTCCGCCTCGACCAGGCCGCCGTGCGCGCCGGTGCCGGCCAGCAGCACCGTCAGCTTCCCCGGCTCGACGCCGGGACCGTCCAGCGCCGCCAGGCCCGGCACCTCGGCCAGTCGCTTGCGGGCCGCCGCGACGCCGGCCAGCAGCCGGCCGCAGAGCCGCTCGCCGTCCCTGGCCAGCAGCGCCCGGGCGGCGTCGATGCTGGCCAGGATCGAGCCAGTCGGGCTGGTGGTGTGCGTCGCCTCGAACGCGCGGTCCAGCCGGGTGGGATCCAGCCGCTCCGTCCGGGCCAGCACGATCGCGCCCTGGGTGTAGGCGGGCAGCGCCTTGTGCGCGCTGGTCACCATCGCATCCGCGCCGGCCGCGATCGCGTGCCGCGGCAGATCGGGATGGAAGCCCAGGTGCGCGGCCCAGGCCGCGTCCACGATCAGCGGCACCCCGGCGGCGTGCGCGGCCTCGGCCTGGCCAGCGAGGTCGCCGATCGTGCCGACGTAGGTCGGGTCGCCGAGGAACACCGCGCACGCGTCCGGGTGCGCGGCCAGCGCGTCCCGCACGGTCTGGACGGCGACGCCGGCCGGCAGCCCGGAAGCCGGGTCGATGTCGGGCCGGACCCAGACCGGCTGTAGCCCGGCCAGGACGAGCCCGAGCAGCAGGGACCGGTGCAGCGTCCGGTTGATGATGACCTTCTGGCCGGGTGCGCCCACGGCCAGCGCCAGCGCCTGGTTGCCGTGGGTCGATCCCGCGACCGAAAACCGGCACCAGTCGGCGCCCCACAGCTCCGCCGCGCGGGCCTCCGCGTCGACCCGCAGGTGGTCGGCGTGCTTGATGGTGTCCACGCCGCCGTAGAAGGGCGCGTCACCCGCCACCACGCTGCCCACCAGGTCGGTCCGCTGCTTGTGGCCGGGCGTGCTCATCGGCAGCAGTTCGCCGGCCGCCGCCCTGGCGGTGAAGTCCAGCCAGCCGGCCAGCATCGGGGCATCGGCGCGCAGGCCAAGCGGGTCACGCGGGTCCGGGGTCGTCACCCGCTTAGTGTGCAGCAGCGGGCGGACCAGTCCGGACCCAGGCCTCGATCTGGGCGGCGTCCTGACCCGGCTCGAACGCCTCCAGCAGCCAGGTGACGCCCGCCGCCGCGAGCGCGGCGACGGTGTCTGGCCGCTGTGACTCCGGCAGCCGGTGCAGCGCGACCCGGACCGCGACATCGTGGCCTGGCGGGGCGCCCCGCTCGGCCAGCGCGGCCCGCAGTTCGGTCAGATCAGAGGTCTCCGGCGGAGCTGGCAGCTGCCCGGATCCGGCGAAGATCGGGAAACAGCCCGGCAGCCGCGCGGCCCTGGCCAGCGGCTTGCGGTTCGGCCAGCGGACCGCGGCCCAGATCGGCACCGGGTCCTGGACCGGCTTGGGCAGGAAGCTGCTCGTGTGCACAGTGAAGTGCTCACCGGCGAAGTCGACCGGCGACCCGCTGAGCAGGCCCTGCAGGATCTGCAGGGACTCATCCAGCATCTCACCGCGGCGCCGCGGCGATGTCTCATCGCCGAACGAGCTGAACTCCCGCCAGCCGTCGTCACCCAGGCCCACGCCGACAGTGAGCCGGCCGCCGGACAGGATGTCCAGCGACGCGATCTGCCGGGCGAGCACCCAGGGCCGTCGCCGCGCCAGCGGCGTCACCATCGGGCCGGTGCGCAGCCGGGTGGTGCTCATCGCGATCGCGGCCATCGCGATCCACGGATCGGCGACGGCCATACCGGGCTCGGCGAGCATGTGGTCCCACACGAACATGCCGTCCCAGCCGGTCTGCTCGGCCTCCGCGGCGAGCGCGCCGACCCGGCGCGGATCGGACATCTCGTCAAACGGCGGCAGGAAGATTCCGTGCTTCATGTCAGGAACGGCCTCCATCGACGTCGAAATCCGGCTCGATGAGCCGCATGCTTCCTACGCTTTCTCCCGCTCGTGCCGGTAGAACTCCACGGCGGCGGGCGGCAGCGGGGTGTTACCCAGGATCAGGTCCGCGGACTTCTCCGCGATCATCATGACAGGCGCGTAGATATTGCCGTTGGTCACGTACGGCATCGCGGACGCGTCCACGACGCGCAGGCCGTCCAGGCCGTGCACGCGCATGCTGGCCGGATCGGTGACGGCCATCGGGCCGGTCCCCATCGCGCAGGTGCAGGACGGGTGCAGTGCCGTCTCGCCGTCGCGGCGGACCCAGTCCAGGATCTGCTCGGGCGAGCTGACCGCCGGGCCGGGCGACAGCTCGCCGGCGTTGAACGGCTCCATCGCGGGCTGACTCAGGATGGCGCGCGCGACTTGGATGGCCTCCACCCACTCCCGCTGGTCCTGCTCGGTGGACAGGTAGTTGAATCGCAGCGCAGGCTTGACCGCCGGATCGGCGGCGGTGATGCGCACGCTCCCGCGCGCGTCGGAGTTCATCGGGCCGATGTGCACCTGGTAGCCGTGACCGCCCGCGGGCGCGGAGCCGTCGTACCGGACCGCGATCGGCAGGAAGTGGAACATCAGGTTCGGGTAGCCGACGTCGTCATTGCTGCGCGCGAACCCGCCGCCCTCGAAGTGGTTAGTGGCGCCAGGGCCGCTGCGCAGGAACAACCACCGCGCGCCGACCAGCGGCCTGTTCCTCCATTTGAGCGCGGGCGCTACGGACACCGGTTGCTTGCAGCCGTACTGAACGTAGACCTCCAGATGATCCTGCAGGTTCTCGCCGACACCCGGCAGCTCGTGCCGGACCTGGACGCCTGGCGGCTCCAGCACGGCGGCGCTACCGACGCCCGACAGCTGCAGCAGCTGGGGCGTGTTGATCGCGCCGCCGCAGAGGATCACCTCGGCCGCGTCGGCGCGGTGCGGCGTGCCGCGGACGGTGTACTCGACGCCGGTGGCCCTGGTCCCGGTCAGCACGACCCTGGTCACCATCGCGCGGCAGCGGACCGTCAGGTTCGGCCGCCCGCGCACCGGGTGCAGGTAGGCGCGCGCGGCCGAGAGTCGCCGGCCGCGGTGCAGGTTGCGGTCGAACGGCGCGAAGCCCTCCTGCCGGTACCCGTTCACGTCGCTGGTGAGCTGGTAGCCCGCCTCTTGCACGGCCGCGAAGAAGGCGCTGAACAGCGGGTTGACCACGGGTCCGCGCTCCAGCACCAGCGGGCCGTCACCGCCGCGGAACTCGTCGGTCCCCGCCAGGCACGTCTCCATCCGGCGGAAGTAAGGCAGGCAGTGCGGGTAGTCCCAGTCCGCCATGCCGGGATCGGCGGCCCAGCGCGCGTAGTCCAGCGGGTTCCCGCGCTGGAAGATCATCCCGTTGATGCTGCTGGACCCGCCGAGCAACTTGCCGCGCGCGTGATAGATGCGGCGGCCGTTCATGTGCGGCTCAGGCTCGGACTCGTACTTCCAGTCGTAGAACCGGCTCCCGATCGGGAAGGTCAGCGCCGCCGGCATGTGGATGAAGACGTCCCACTTGTAGTCCGGCCTGCCCGCCTCCAGGACCAGGACCTTATTGGCCGGATCGGCGGACAGCCGGTTGGCAAGCGCGCATCCGGCGGACCCGCCGCCGACGATAATGAAGTCGAAGGTTTCCGCCATTTCGCGCCGGATCACCGCCCGTGTCGTGATCTGGCGATCATAACCCTCGGCCCCGTGGTTGGCGGAGGCTGTGGCTCGCCGGGAGTGTGGCTAGCCGCGCGCGCCGCGGCGCTAGCCTCGGCGCCGTGCCGCTAGCCGCGCGCCGCGCCCCGGTAGGTGCCGAACGACCAGCGGTTGCCCTCGGGGTCGCTGACGATGAAGTCGCGCGAGCCATAGTCGGTGTCATGCAGGCCCAGTACGACGGTCGCGTTGGCTGCCGTCGCCCGGCCGAACAGCTCATCCGGCCGGCCCGTCACGACGTACGCGCCGAACGTACCTGGCCGCAGCGGCCACGGATCGTCCGCCGCGTCCGTCGCGGACCCGAGCATGACGCCGCCGCCCTCGGGCCACGACAGCTCGGCGTGGTGGACCTGGTCGCCGTCGGCATAGACCGCGGTCTCCTCGAAGCCGAACGCCTCGACCAGGAACTTGATCAGCGCGCGACCATCGCGGGCACGCAGCGTCGGCCATACCTGCGGGGCTGGAATCTTCTCGTTCATGTGGCCACTCTCGCAGCGGCCCGCGGGCGGTGGCTTGGAAGATTCGGAACTACTCCGAGGTCAGCCACACGGTCGGCGGACAGCCCGCCAGCAGCCGGAAATCACGGTCCATGTGGGCCTGATCGAAGTAGCCAGCGGATACCGCCAGCCCGGCCAGGTCCAGCGGCTGCCCAGCCGCCGCCCGCTGCTGAAGCAGCCGCCTGGCCTGGTCGAACCGGACCACCCGGCTCGCTTCCTTAGGCGCGAGCCCGGTCTCGGCGCGGAACTTCGACCGCAGGTGCCGCTCGCTCCATCCGGTCTGCGCGGCGAGCGCGGCCACGGGCATCTTGCCGCCGGAGCGCAGCAACTGCTCCCAGGCGAACCGAACCTCGGCGCTGACCCCGGCCCGCTCGTCGGCCGCGCGCAGCCGGTCGAGCAGGAACCGTTCAAGGAACGCGAACTTCGCTTCCCAGCCGGCCAGCTCACGCACGCGCTCGTGTAGCCGGGCCGCGGCCCCGCCGAGAATGTCCGCGCCGTGCACGTCGATGCTGGCCAGTTCGCTGGCCGGCAGGCCCAGCAACGCGCGCGCGGCCAGCGGGCTGACGGCGAGCTGGATCCCGGACTGTGACCCGTCGTGGCTGATCAGGGCCGGTGAGGTGTGCAGGCCGCCGACGAGCACGTCGAACGTTCCCGGCGTCTGGGCCGGATCCGGATGCGCGGCCATGACCAGAGGCTCGTCCAGCGTGACGATGAACGTCAGCCACGGCGACGGCAGCCCGCGGTGCAACGCGGGCGCCACCCCGCTCTCCCGGTATCCGGTGCACCAGGCCAGGTGCGGCCGCAGGACCAGGCCGGGAGCGTGCTGCGTGTACTCCCGGACCGGCGGGGCGGTCGCGATGGCCATAACCCCATTGTGACCCGGCCCGCCGACATCGTGATCAGGCCGCGGCCCGGGAATGGAATCGAAGCGTAATGCCGCTACTATTCCGAAAAATTAGTTTTTGTGCTATAGTGGGGGAAACGGCGGCTAGATTCGCTGGGTGACCGATTCCCAGCCCAGCAATACCGCGCTGACCGCGGCGGCCGCCCGCGCGGCTCATCTCGTAGTCGATGGCCAGCCACCTATCTTCGCCGACATTCACGCCGCCGAGCTGCTCGGTACACAAGCCGAGCAGCTCATCGGCTATCACCGCGGCAACGCCGACCATCCGGTCCTGTCCGCAGCGCGGGCGCAGGTGATCTGCCGCAGCCGGTTCGCGGAGGACACGCTCGCCCGCGCCGCGGCCGCGGGCGTCCGGCAGTACGTGCTGCTCGGCGCCGGGCTGGACTCGTTTTGCTGGCGGTCCCCGCTGGCGGGCGCACTGCGCGTGTTCGAGGTTGACCATCCCGATACGCAGCACTGGAAGCGAACTGCACTCGAGTCCGCCGGACTTGACGTTCCCTCCTGGCTCTCGTTTGTTCCCGCCGACCTCAGCCAGGACGTCCTCATGGTGGCGCTCACCTCGGCGGGCTTCGACCCAGCCGCGCCCGCGGTGATCAGCTGGCTCGGGGTGACGATGTACCTGGCGCAGCGCGACATCGACCGGGTGCTGGCGGCGGTGGCCGGTTGCGCACCCGGCACGCAGCTCATCGCCGACCACATGCTCCCGGCGGATCTGCGCGACGCGGCCGGCAGTCTTTACGTAGACCTCGTCGCGCCCTTCGCGGCCGAGCGGGGCGAGCCCTGGCGGACGTTCCTGCGCCCGGCCGAGATGGCGGGCCTGCTGACCGCGCACGGGTCCTTCGACATTGAGCACGTTTCCCAGCGCGATCAGGTGCCGCCGGGCGCATGGGAGCGATCCGACTCGCTCGCGCCGATCGACCTGTCGATGATCGTGCGGGCAACAGTCCGCTGACGCGCGGAGTACATTCGCCAGGTGCGGTTCGAGCAGCGGCTGCGCGACGGCCTGAACGACGGGACCATCACGGTGGCGTTCCGGCGCTGGCGGCGCGTCCAGGTGGTGGCCGGGCATCACTACCGGACCGGCGCGGGCATGGTGGCGGCCGAATCGGTCGACGTCGTGACCCCTGACGGGATCACGCCTGCGCAGGCGCGGGCGGCCGGCTATCCCGGCCCGGCCGAACTGCTCGCCGACCTGCGCGGTGATCCCTCGCTGCCGCTGTACGTGATCCGGTTCCGCAAGCTCACCGAGCCTGATCCGCGCGACGTGCTGCGGACCGCGCCGCTGACCGACGCCGACGCCGAGACGCTCGCGCGCCGGCTCGCCCGGATGGATCGCGGCAAGCACGGGCCGTGGACGACGGCGTTCCTCACCCAGATCGCCGAGCGGCCGGAGGTCAACTCGACCTGCCTCGCCGAAACGCTGGGCTGGGAGCGCCCGGAGTTCAAGCTGCAGGTCCGGCGGCTGAAGGCGCTCGGCCTGACGATCAGCTACCGGATCGGCTACCGGCTCTCGCCCCGCGGCGAGGCCTACCTGGCCTGGCTGCGCCGCCAGAACGCGCAGGACCCAGTCAGCGCGAAGACTTAGGGCCCGGTCAGAGCCCTGAGTCTTCAAGATCTTTGGCCTGGGCGGGTTGTCCACAGTCGCGCGGCCGGAGCGGTGGCGCAAAATCGTCTAATTCATCCTTGACTGGTCTTGCGACGCAAGACATCATGTCAGGCATGGCAGGCGAGGGCAGCGGCATGACCGAGCTGCGGCGCGGCGTGCTCGGGCCGTGCGTGCTCGCGCTGCTGGCGGAGCGCCCGCGGTTCGGCCTGGAACTGGTGCGCGATCTGTCCGCCGCCGACGGGCTGCTCACCAGCGACGGCACCGTCTACCCGCTGCTGAACCGGCTGCGGGACGCGGGCCTGGTCACCAGCGAATGGCACGACGCCGAAGGCGAGCGGGCCCGCCGCTACTACTCGATCACCGAGGCCGGGCTGCAGAGCCTGGCCGAGTTCCGCGACGACTGGGCCGGCTTCACCAAGACCGTCGGCGCGGTGCTACACCGCGAACCAGGCCAGACCGCCGACCGCGCAAAGGAACGTCCGCGATGAACGACACTGCGCTCGCGCACCGGCAGGTCCGGAGGTACTTGCGCCAGCTCGACGAGGCTTTGGCGCCGCTGCCACCCCAGCGAAAAGCCGAACTTCACGGCCAGATCGCCGCCCACCTGGCCGAGGAACTCCCGCCAGGCGCGACCGACGCCGAGGTGGCCGAAGCCCTGCGACAGCTGGGCTCCGCTGCTCAGGTCGCCGCCGAGGCAGGCGTCCCGCCGCGGCCAGCGCCCGCTCCGGCCGACAGCCTCCGCTGGCTGGCCGGCGCGATACGACGGCGCACGTGGAAGTTCTGGGCGGTGCTGGCGGTGCTGGTGGCCGGCGTGACCGTATTCGCCAATGTGCTCGACGCCCTCGAGACGGCGCCAATACTGAGTGCCGACGGCCAGGCCGGCTGGTGGTATGCACAGGACGCACGGCACCAGGTAGATACCGAAGCCGGAAATACCCAGCAGACCACCGTGCCAGAGCGTTGGCATCAGCGGCAGGGCTTCTACGTGCAGGTCAACAACAACAGCGGCTACACGCAGACCATCCTCGGCTACGCGCCGGACACCCTCGAGAGCCCCGGAAATAACTGGAGTGCGCAGCTCGGCCTTTCCACCGGAACGGACATCCACGGGTACCCCGGGTCCCCGACCGCTCAGCGGTACTCGTTGCCGGTATCCATTCCGCCTGGCCAGAGCCGCTACCTCCGAGTGATATGGATCTCGACGGTGTGCAACATGACAGGCGGGCAGTCAGAATTTGACAACATCCTCCTCCGGGTTCGGGTCGGCTGGATCACCAGAACCGAGGACGTAAGCCTCGACGAGTATTGGGCGCTGGTCGGTACGGCGCAGTCGACGTGCGCGGCACACTAGGGAACCAGGAATGAGCGACACCGCGCTTGACCACCCGCAGGTCCGCGCTTACCTGCGTGGGCTAGACGAGGCACTGGCGTCGCTGCCGTCGGAGCGGGCGGCCGAACTCCGCGACCAGATCGCCGGGCACCTGGAAGAAGAACTACCTCCCAGCGCCACAGACGACGACGTAGCCGAGGCGATCAGCCGCATGGGCGCGCCCGCCGACCTGGCCCGCGAGGCCGGAGCCCGCCGGACGTTCCGCGCGGTCCTCAAGCGGCGCTCCTGGAAGTTCTGGACCAGTGTCAGCGCAGGCCTAATAGCAGCCGGCCTGCTGATCGGCCTGCTGGTCAGCGTGGAGACTGCGACTGCCCTGGCCTTCGACGGCGGCTATGGCTGGTGGTTCCCGCAGGACGGGCTGCGCGCGGTTGATACCTCTGCGGCCGGCGCGGATCAGTCCACCGTCCCGGTGCGCTGGCACCATCGGCAGGGCTACTACATCGAGATCTATAACGTCAGCGGCTATACGCAGACGGTGCTCGGCTACGCCACCGAGTGGCCCTGGCCCGATCCGAGCTCCGCCCGGGTGGCGGTCTCCACCCGGACTAGCCCGAGTGGCAATCCGCCCGATGCCGCGCCTCAGGATCACTACGCGCTACCAGTGTCTATCCCACCGGGCCAGAGTCGCTTCCTCCGGGTGATGTGGACCAGCCAGAACTTCTGCGTGCAGAAGGGGGGCACCTTCGGAGCGGCGGCTGTCGTCCTGCGCGTGCGCGTCGGCTGGATCACCAGGACCGAGACCATCACCATGCCGGAGGAGTTCGCGCTGACCGGAACCTCGTACAACTGCCCCGCCAACCACTAGCTGGCCGCGCCGCCCGGTGCGTTGCGGGCCACCCAGCTGGCCACGTCGTCGCGCCGGATCGCGGCGGCGAGCAGCTCAGGGAACTGGTCCGGGGTGCACGCGAACGCCGGCGCCCCGAGCGCCGCGCACGCCGCGGCGAGCTCATGGCTGTAGGACGGCGCGCCGTCGTCGGACAGCGCCAGCAGCACGATGAGCCGCACGCCGCTGTCCACCAGGGCCGCGAGCCGGCGCAGCAGCGCCGTCTGGTCACCGCCCTCGATCAGGTCGGAGATCAGCACCATGACGGTGTCGGCGGGCCGGGTCACCAGCGACTGCCCGTACGCCACCGCCTGGTTGATGTCGGTCCCGCCGCCGAGCTGAGTGGCGAACAGCACGTCCACCGGATCGGCCAGCTGATCGGACAGGTCCACTACCTCGGTGTCGAACACGACGAGCCGGGTCCGCACGGCGCGCAGCGAGGCCAGCGACGCCGCCATGACGCCGGAGTAGACGACCGACGACGCCATCGACCCGCTCTGGTCCACCAGCAGCACGACGTCTTGCAGCGACGCCATCCGCCGCCGCCGGGAGTAGCCGATCAGCCGCTCGGCGATGATCGTGCCCAGCTCGGGCCGGTAGTGCCGCAGGTTCGCGCGGATCGTCGCGGGCCAGTCGACGTCGGCCAGCCGGGGTCGCTGCTGCCGGGCCGACCGGTCGAGCGCGCCCAGCACGGCCCGGTGCAGCTCGGTCTGCATCCGCCGCTCGATGTCCGCGACCACCTGGCCGACCACGATCCGCGCCGTCTGCCTGGTCTGCTCGGGCATGCCGAGCCGAGCGCGAGCAGCGTGCCGACCAGGTGCACGTCGGGCTGGACCGCGGCGAGCAGTTCCGGTTCGAGCAGCAGCTGGCGCAGGCCGAGCCGCTCCATCGCGTCCTGCTGCAGCACCTGGACGACCGGAGCCGGGAAGTAGGTGCGGATGTCGCCGAGCCAGCGGTGCAAGGCCGGCGCCGACCCGCCGAGTCCCCCGGTGCGCCGGGCCTGTCCCGGCCGGCTGTCGTACACGGCGGCGAGGGCACCGTCCATGGCCGCGTCCCGGTCCGACAGCCCGTCGCCGCCGTCTTCACCAGCGCCGTCGCGGCCGGTGTCACCTGGCCCGCCACCATCGTCGCTCGCGCTGCCGAGCACCAGCCGCCAGCGCCGCAGCCGCTCACGCTCCAGGCTCAGCCACCGGGCACCCCAGAACCAGCGCCGAGTACCGCCGCTAGCACCGGCAGTATCTGCCGGACCCGGTCCTCATCCCAGGCATCGGTCGCGGCAACGGCGGCCGGTCCGGCCCCGCTCCGCCCGGCCCGGACGCGCTCGCCCATCTGCCGCCGTTCCGGCCACGGGAACTGCGCGAACGCGCGCCGCAGCATCGGCAGCGTCTCCTCGAACGCCGCGCCGGGCAGCCCGCACAGCCAGTCGTCGAGCAACTGCCACAAGGCGCCGTCGCGCAGCAACAGCAAGCCCGAGCCGCGCAGGAATCCCTCCAGCCAGCGGACCGCGTAGCCAGCGTCCGCGCGCGCGGACAGCGCCCGCGCGAGCCGCTGCTCCGATTCGCTCGCGGACAGCAGCTCGGCGTCGTGCAGCAGCCGCACGCACCGGCCGCCGATCAGGCCGGGCGCGCCGACCAGATCGGCCACCGACCGCTGCGCCGCGCGCCAGGCCCGAGCTTGCGTCGTAGTGCCGATGAGCACGATCGCGGCCTCGGCGCCCTCGATCGCGTTGAGCATCGCCGCGGCGGCGTCGTCGTCCAGCGACGCGCACGCGGCCGCGAGCCCGGCGCACACCCGGATCAGCAGCGAGTCGACCACGCCCCGGACCAGCCGGGTGTCGGTCTGCCGGACGTTCCCGTACCGCAGCACCCGGGCGAGCGGCGGGATCGCGTGCATGAGCTGCTGCACGTCGCCGGTCGTGGCCGACCGCTGCTCCAGCGCGGTGGTCACCGCCGCCAGCGCGGCGGGCAGATCGGCCAGCACGACGGCCTCGACCAGGGCCGTGATCTCGGGCAGCTGGGCCGCCCCCGCGGCCCGCTCGGACACCACCGCGGCGGCCGCCGCCTGCACCGTCGTGCCGTACCGCGCCCGCTCGATGAGCCCGACCAGGAACTCCGGCTGCCAGCGCAGCCGCCAGCCTTCCTTGAAGGTGCCCTCGCCCCGGGCGGCGGCCACGGTGCCCCACGGCACGCCGAGCAGCCGCAGCCGGTGCAGCAGCGCGGACCGGGCCCGGTCGGTGTCGCCGCGCAGGTCGAGTTCGACGTCCTTGTCGGCCGCCTGCGGGCGGAACCGGAGCCGCCGGCACGTCGCCTCGAAGTCCGCCTGCAGCGGCACGACCGGCACGTCCGGCGGAACGGCACCGAGTTCCTCGCCGACCACGAGCTGCCGGTGGATCAGCTGCAGCGGCATCTCGTCGCCGTGGCACAAGACCGCCTGGGTCGCGTCGGTCAGCTCGGTCAGCCCCGGCAGGGACCGGCCGCGAACGGCGGCCGTCGCGTCCGCCAGCCGCACCGCCTCCAGCACGGCAGCGGTCGACGCGGGCAGGTCTGCCTCGCGCAGCAGCCGCGCGGCCCGGACGACCCAGCGTTCCGCGATCTGGTCCGGCGTGCGCCACAGGTGCCCGTACCAGCCGGGCGAGGCGACGCCCGCGCCGTAGCCGCTCGCCTGCGTCAGCCGCTGCGACGTCCACGGCACCCAGGTCGCGCGGGTCTTGACCGACGGCAGGCCGCGCAGCAGCTCGGCGTCGGCCCGGGCCGTCGGCAGCGTGGCCAGCGCGGGCACGTGCCAGGCGCCGCAGATCACCGCGATGCTGGCGTGCCCGGCCTTGCCGGCCGCGCGGATTCCGGTGCGCATCGCCGCCTCCCGCTGCGCTTCCCGGCGGGACAGGCGCCAGCCGTCCTCGGCCGCCGCCGCACGCAGTTCCGCCATCGCCTCGGCGATGGCGGCGAACAGCTCCAGCGGGTCGCCGCCCAGCCGGTGCTCGACGACGTCCTCCCACCAGCGCTCCGGGTCGTCGTGACCCGCCGCTTCGGACAGCCAGCCGAGCGGGTCGGCGGCGATCGGCGAGGCCTCCCCGGCCTCATCCGCCGCATCCGGCGAGTCCTGAACGGCCAGCGTCACCGCCGCGGGCAGGTCGATGAACCGGACCGGCCGCCCGGCCCTGGCCGCGTACAGCAGCGCCTGCCACTCCGGCGAGAACTCGGCGTACGGCCAGAACGCGGCCCGCCCTGGCTGGTCGGGCGCGTGCGCGAGCACGGCGACCGGCGGGGTCAGCTCGGTGACGTGCCCGACCAGCGCGTCCGCCTCCGGCGGGCCCTCGATCAGGACGACGTCCGGCGCCAGCGCGGCCAGCGCGGCGCGAACCGCCCGGGCCGAGCCAGGACCGTGATGCCGGACGCCGAGAATGGTCGTGGTCACCCGGTCACCCGGCGGCCACCGTCAGCTCCCGGCACGCCCGGTACAGGTCGAGCCAGTCTTCGCGCTCCTTGACGACCGCTTCCAGGTACTCGTTCCACGCCACGCCGTCGTGGACCGGGTCCTTCACTACGGCGCCGACCAGCCCGGCCGCGACGTCGGGCGCCTGCACCCGGCCGTCGCCGAAGTGCGCTGCGAGGGTCATGCCGCTGGTGAGCACGCTGATCGCCTCGGCCGTCGACAGCGTGCCGGTCGGCACCTTGAGCGTGGTCCGGCCGTCCGCGGTCACCCCCGAGCGCAGCTCGCGGAACACCTGGACCACCCGGCGTACCTCGGCGAGCGCGGGCGGCTCGGCCGGCAACTGCAGCGCCCGGCCCAGCTCGGCGACCCGGCGGCTGACGATCTCGATCTCGACGTCCGCGCTCTCCGGCAGCGGCAGCACGACGGTGTTGAACCGGCGCTTCAGCGCGCTCGACATCTCGTTGACGCCGCGGTCGCGGTCGTTCGCCGTGGCGATCAGCGTGAAGCCCGGCGACCGCCTGCACCTCCGATGCCCAGCTCGGGCACCGGCAGCGTCTTCTCCGACAGGATCGTGATCAGCGCGTCCTGCACCTCGGCCGGCATCCGGGTCAGCTCCTCGATCCGGACGACCTGCCCGGTGCGCATGGCGGTCATCACCGGCGACGCGACCAGCGCGTCCTGCGACGGGCCTTCGGCGATCAGCCGCGCGTAGTTCCAGCCGTACCGGACCGCGTCCTCGGCGGTACCGGCCGTGCCCTGCACGAGCAGCGTCGAGTCGCCGCTGATCGCGGCCGCGAGGTGCTCGGACAGCCAGGTCTTCGCGGTGCCCGGCGGGCCGAGCAGCAGCAGCGCCCGGTCGGTGGCGAGCGTCGCGACCGCGACCTCGACGCAGCCGCCGCGATCCGACGTACTTCGGCGTGATGGCGGTGCCGTCCGGCAGCGCGCCGCCGAGCAGGTAGGTGACCACCGCCCACGGCGACAGCCGCCAGGACGGCGGCCGGGCCCGCTCGTCCTGCGCCCGCAATGCGTCCAGCTCGGCCGCGTACTGCTGCTCTGCGTGCGGCCGCAGCACTTGTTGAGGAACGGGGGCTGTCATGGTCTGCGCTCCTGGTTGAGTTCGCGGTACATCGCCGCCCGGACGGACAGCGTGGTCAGCATCTCGGCCCAGCTGTCGAGCAGGCGCGAATGCACCAGCTCAGGGTCGAGTTGCGGCGCGGCGTCCGGCGCTAGCCGCAGCGCGGCCACCCGCAGCAGCCTGCGCGTCTCCGGGGACTGGCGCGGGTCGATGGCGGCCAGGCCGGTCAACCGCGCGCAGACGACGTCGGACAGCCCGGCCGACCACGGCGCCGGCACGAGGTCCAGGGCCGCGAACAGGGGACTGTCCGGGTGCCGGCGCAGCCAGTCCTCGCGGTCGGCGGCGGGCAGCGCCTGGAAGACGGCCCGGTCGGCCCGGCGGTCCAGCAGCGCCGTGAGCCAGGCTACGTCGGCGTCCCGGATCGCGCCGTCGGTCCAGCCGAGTTCCAGGGCCGTCGCCCACTCCGTGCCCGCCGCCAGCGCCAGCAGCTCGGACGGCGCCAGCCCGGTGTGGCCCGGCCACCACGCCGATGGCGCGGCCGCCACGATCTGCCGGAGCAGCCACGACCGGCGGCCGGTGGCCCTGGGCGGAGTCGGATCGATGCAGTCGGCCAGCAGGTCCGGGGTTGCCTCGTCCGGCGCTCCCGCGACCAGCTCGCGGCCGGTGATCGAACGCAGCACCGTGACGGCCGCAGCCGCGCGGCCGGTGGCCCGCGCGGAGAACCTTGATCCCGGCAGCCGCGCGAGCAGTCCCGCGGCCGCGACCCGCACCTCGCCGCGCTTGTCCGCCAGGCCCCGGTCGAGCAGTTCCTCGTCGTCCGGCCCCAGGCCCGTGCCCAGCGTGACCACGAACGCGGTCCGGTCCCGCGCGGTGTCGGTATCCCAGGTCGACAGCACGAGCTCGCGGCCGGCCGCCGGGTCGGTGCGACGCAGCCATTCGAGCAGCGCGCGGCGCTCGCGGTGGCTGGACGTCGGCCAGGCCGCCGGGTCAGGCTGGCCGCCAGGCCCCAGTACGGTGATCCAGGCCCACTCCGGATTCGCCGCCGCGAGCCACCCGGCGAGTGGCCCGACCAGCTCGGTGACCGCGTCCCGCAGATCGCGGCTGACGCCCGCCGCGGTCAGCAGCGTCGGGACGAGCGCGTCGGGCGGGCGGCAGCCAGTCGGCGACAGCATCCGCAGCCATTCCAGGACAAGATCGGTCCGGTCGGTGGCGAGCAGGTCGCTGAGCCGCCGCATCGCCGCGCCGCTCACGTCGGGCCTTGGGTCGGCCGGGGCCGGCTGCGGCGCCGCCGCATCGCTGGCGTCGGCCGGCTGCTGGCCCGCCCGCCGCGCCCTGGACGCCGCTCCCGCCGCGGACAGGAGGCTGGCCGCGGCGTGCTTGCCCGCGTCCTCCGGTGCGGCATCGCCATCAGCCGGGCGGGCCTCGGCCGCCGGTCCGACCAGGGCGGCCAGTACGGGCGGCACGGGCGGCAGCGCGGCCCGGCCGGTGCCGACCACGGCCGCGTCCACGAGCGCATTCCAGTTGGTCACGTCAGCAGCTGCGCGATCTGGCCGGCCGGGGCGGCCGCTTGCGGGCTGAACCCGAACCCGTCCCACTCGCCCGCGACGTCGACGGGCCGGCCGCCGGACAGCGCGAGCAGCCGCCAGCGGACGTCCGGCCCGGCGGCGACCGGCACGGCCCGGCCGGTGGCGTCCCGCAGCAGCCAGGGGCGGCCAGCGCCGGCCGGGGGCAGCACCGTCAGGCCGCGGACCGCCAGCGGGATGATGTCGGCCCACGGGTCGGCGGCCAGCACCCGCGGCACCCCGGACAGCGCCTCGGTCCAGCTCGCCGCGCCCGGCATCGGCCCGAGCGGATCGCCCTCGGCCTGCTGGTCGGCTATCAGCACGCGCGACGGCAGGTTGCCCGGGTACAGCGCGACCGTCGCCTCGGTGCGCACGCCGAGCGGCAAGCCGGGCTCCGGCGCGCCGCCCCCCGCCGCGAACGCCAGGTACGTCACCACCGCGCCGGTCCGGTCGCCGTAGAGCCACTGCTGCAGCGTGACGAGCTGGCCGTCGTCGCTAGCGCGCTGGCCGAGCACGGCCCAGCTGTCGGTGATCCGCCGCCCGGACTCCAGCACCTCGCTGGCCGGCGTGGTGAACCCGATCCGGGACCGCATCGCGGCGGCCGTCTCGGGCGGCAACTCCTCCCGTCGTGTCCACGCCTCGCACAGCAGGTGCAGCGCGCCAACCTGATCCAGCATCCGCTCCGGCCAGTCCGGCCGGTGACTTCCGGCCGCCGCTATCTCCGCCAGCCTGCGGACGTACCCGGCCAGCCCGCGCGCCTGCGCGTCGATCATGCGCCGCGCCACCTGGTCCCACCACAGCCACGACTGGGCCTGCGCGGCGGCCAGCCCGCCCCGGGCCAGGTCGGTCAGCCACCGGCGCAGTTCCTCGACGCCGCCGTCGACCTTCTGCTCGCGGCTCGCGGCGCGGCGGCGCTGCGCTTCCGGGTCGGCCGGGCCGGACCCGGCCTCCCGGGTACTGGCCGCTTTCGCCGCGCGGGCCACCCGGGCCGTGAGCCAGTCGGCGACCCAGTCGGGCACGCTCGCGGCCGGGACCTCGCCGGCGGCCAGCAGCAGAAGCAGCCCCAGCGCGTGCTTGCACGGCACCTTGCGGCTCGGGCACGAGCATGCCGCGGCCCCGTCGGCCAGGGTGGCCTGACACCGGTACGGGGTGGCGCCGCTGCCCTTGCACTCACCCCACACCGCCCCCTCGTCGTGGCCGAGTCCGGTCCACCGAGCCCGGATGGCCTGGCCCTGCCCGGCCTTCGCGGCAGCCGGGTCAGGCGCCATCGCGAGCACCCGCTCGCGGCTGAGCCCATTCATCATCGGCCAGGCACCGGCATCAGCTCAGTCCCGGCATCAGTAGCCGACGGCCACGTCGACCAGGCCGTCCAGCGGCTCGCCCGCGGCGAACCGCGCGACATTCACCCGGACCCGGCGGGCCAGCAGGCGATCGGTCATCTCCGGGGTGTCCGCGGTGTGCGGCGTGATGATGCAGTTTTCGCGGCCCCAGAGCGGGTGGCCGTCCGGCAGCGGCTCGGGGTCGGTGACGTCCAGCCCCGCGCCGCCGATCGGCCCGCCGTCCAGCGCCGCGAGCAGCGCATTGGTATCCACGTGCCGGCCGCGGGCCACGTTGACCAGCCAGCTGCCCGGCCGCATCGCGGCCAGTTCGCGGGCACCGATGACGTGCTCGGTCTGCGGGGTCAGTGCCAGCGCCACGAACACGACGAGCGCGTCCGGCAGCGCCTCGGCCAGGCGCTCGGACGGCAGCGTCCGGGCCGCGCCCGGCACCGCGGCGCCGCTGCGGCGCACCACCGTGGCCCGCACCCGGAACGGCGCGAGCAGCGGCAGCAGGCACGCGGTGATGCCGCCGCCGCCCAGGATCGTCACCCGCTCGTCGTAGAGGCTCACCGCGGCGGGCTCGCCCCACGACCGGGCCGTGATGCGCTCCGGCAGCGAGCGGAGCCCGGCGAGTGCGAGCATGAGCGCGTGCTCGGCCACGGGCTCGGCGTAGGCACCCTTCGCGCACGTCCACGTCCGGCCCGGGTCGAGCACCCGGGCGGCGGCGAAATTCTCGATGCCCGCGTTCGGCAGCTGCACCCAGCGCGCGTCGGTCTTGTCCGCCGCGGCCCGCATGCCACGCGGGTCCGCCGGATCGAGCCAGACCAGCGCGTCGGCCGGGGCGTCGGCCGCGGCTGGCACTCCGCCGCCGTCCTGCACCGCGGCGGTCATCAGGGTGCTGTGGCCAGGGCCTATCGCCACTCTCAGAGCCGTCACGATGGCCACGATAGCGCCGCGGACCCGGCTAGCCGTACGCGCTGAAGCGCTCGCGCAACGACGCCATCGCGGTGGGCGTGATCTCGCCCAGCACCCGCAGCCGCCCGAGGCCGCCGTCCGGGAACACCTCGAGCCGGACCTGGCTGACCGGCTCGGTCGCCGTGATCAGGAACCGGTGCCTGGTGTCGGGCTGCAGCCTGGCGCGCGGCAGCAGCTCGGCCCAGTCGCCGGACTCACCCGCGGCCAGCAGCCGGGCCCAGCCGGGGGCGTTCCCCACGAAGTAAGAGGTGTCAATCTCGACCTGGCGTACGACGCCCGGCGCGGCGAGTGCGAACGCCGCGTAGTCGAAACCACCATCGCGGCGGCGCGCGTTCTCCCAGCCGTCCGCCATCCCGGCCGGACGGCCCGGCATGATCAGGTTCCCGGCGGATGAGTAGAACGCGTCCGAGCAGTCGGTCAGCCGCCCGCCGTTCTCCACCGCCGCGAGGTCGACCGTGCCGGTCAGGAACGCCGGGTCCGGCACCGGTTCGCCGTGCACCCGCAGCCGGGCCACCCCGCCGTCGGGGTAGATCGACAGCCGCACGTGCGTCCACCGCGCCCGGCTGCCGGTGGCGTAGTGGTTCGCGGTGTCGCCGCGCGCGTCCGCGCGCGGCACCAGCGGCTGCCAGTCGAGCTCCGCCAGCTCGGCGGGCGACGGGTAGCCAGCCACCGACACCGCCTCGACCGAAACCCGGGGCGGGTAGTTGCCGCGGAAGAACGACGTGTCCACCACCACGCCGTGGACGACGCCGGGCACGCCGAGGCGCACGATGGCGTGGTCGTGGCCGGGTTCCCGGCGGCGCCGCGTCTCCCAGCCGTCGTAGACCTTCCCGCGCGGCCCGTAGTCTCCGGTCGCGAACACCGCCGCGGCGGGCTTGATCAGGTTCTCCTTCTCGGCGAACAGCTCGTCGTTCGCCGCGACGACGCTGCCGCCGAGCTGGCGCGACGCCAGGTCGGGCAGCGTCGTGAAATCAGGTTCGGCACTCACCAGCTACCACCTTGCCGTACCAGCAGCCGCCCGGCGGGACCGGCCTCAGCCGATTCCGGCCCGGCCGCCGGGCCGTCCGGGTAGACGCAACGCCCGCGCAGCCAGGTCCGCCGGACCACGCCGGTCAGCCGCTGGCCCGCGTACGGGGTGACCGGGTGCCGGTGCCGCAGCCGGGCGGGCTCAACCGTGAACGTCGCGTCCGGGGCGAACGCCACCAGGTCGGCGTCGCGGCCCGGCTCGATCGCGCCCTTCGCGGTCAGGCCCGCGAGCGCAGCCGGGCCGGCCGCCATCCACCGGGCGATGTCCGTCAGCGTGCAGCCCCGCTCCCGGCCCGCCGTCCACACCACCGGGAGCGCCAGTTGCAGCGAGGCGATGCCGCCCCACGCGACGCCGAAGTCGCCCTCATCGAGCCGCTTCAGCGCGGGCGGGCACGGCGAGTGATCCGACACCACGCAGTCCACCGTGCCCGCGCGCAGGCCGTCCCACAGCTGCTCGCGGTTGGCGCGGCCGCGGATGGGCGGGCAGCACTTGAACTGCGTCGCGCCGGCCGGGACGTCCTCGGCCGCGAGCGCGAGGTAGTGCGGGCACGTCTCGGCGGTGACCGGCACGCCGTCCGCCCGCGCCGCCGCCAGCAGCGGCAGCACGCTCGCACTCGACACGTGCAGAATGTGCGCGCGCACGCCGGTTCGCCGGGCCACGTCGACGACCAGGGCCACCGCCCGGCGCTCCGCCTCGTCCGGCCGGGACCGCAAGAACGCGGCGTACTCCCGGCCGGCGGCGGCCGCGATGCAGCCGGCGTCCTCGGCGTGCACCAGCAGCAAGGCGCCGAGGCCGGCCAGCTGACCGGCCGCCTGCTCCAGGCCCGCGGCGTCCAGCGGCGGGAACTCCGGCACGCCCGAGTCGACGGTGAAGCACTTGAACCCGAACGCGCCCGCCGAATGCAACGCCGGGCGCGCGGCCTCGTTGCCGGGCACCGCGCCGGCCCAGAACCCGACGTCGACCTGGCACTGCGGGCCCGCGGCCGCCCGCTTCTGCGCGAGCGCGTCGGTGCTGGTCACCGGCGGCAGCGAGTTCAGCGGCATGTCCACGATCGTGGTGATGCCGCCGGCCGCGGCCGCCGCCGTCGCGGTCGCGAAGCCCTCCCACTCGGTCCGGCCCGGCTCGTTCACGTGCACGTGCGTGTCGATCAGGCCAGGCAGGAGCACCTCATCCGGCGCCAGCCGCACGACCCGGCCGCGAGCCGGGGCCGTGTCCAGCGGCCCGACCGCGCGGATCTTCCCGCCGGCGATGACGACCTGGGCGGGAACGGGGCCGCCGGGCAGCAGGACGCGATCGGCCCGGATGGTGAGATCCGGCCCGGCAACTGCGGCGTCAGTCATTCGCGGTGCCCGTGATGTGCTCGGGCCGGACCGGGATGCGGGTCAGGTCCAGGCCAGTCGCCGCGCGGATCGCGGCGACGACGGCGGGCCCGGACGATATCGTCGGCGGCTCACCGACGCCGCGCAGGCCGTACGGCGCGTGCGGGTCCGGGTACTCCAGCACCGCGACCCGCTGCGGCGGCATGTCCGCGATGGTGGGGATCAGGTAGTCGGTGAACGACGGGTTCCGGATCTGACCCCCGTGCACCTGGATCTCCTCCATCACCGCGAGGCCGAGACCCTGCGCGCTGCCGCCGTGAATCTGGCCGAGCACGGCGTCCGGGTTCATCGCCTTGCCCACGTCCTGCGCGCAGTCGAGGCTCACGACCCGGATGAGGCCGAGCTCGGTGTCCACGTCCACGACGGCGCGGTGCGCGGCGAACGCGTACTGCACGTGCGCGAAGCCCTGCCCGGTCTCCGGGTCGATCGGGTGGGTGCGGCGGTGCCGCCACTCGACTGTCTCCTCGATGGCGTCGCCGGCCAGCAGCTCGGCCAGCGACAGCAGATGGCCGGCCTGCAGCGATGTCACGCTGCCGTCCGCCAGCCGCAGGTCGGCAACTGTGTGCCCGAGGCGGCGCTGGGCCAGCGCGAAGACGCGCTCCCGGATCCGGTGGCACGCCTCCTGGATGGCACCGCCGGTGACGTACGTCTGGCGGGACGCGGAGGTGGATCCGCCGGAGCCGATGGACGTGTCCTTCGGGTAGCTGACCACGTTCGGTACGCCCAGCTCGGTGCGGCAGATCTGCTGCTCGATGGTGACCAGGCCCTGGCCGACTTCCGCGGCCGCCGTGTGCACGGTTACAGTCGGCTCCCCGCCGGCGATCTCCAGCCGCACCCGCGCGGTCGAGTAGTCGTCGAAACCCTCGGAGAACCCCACGTTCTTATAGGCGACCGCGTAGCCGATGCCACGCCGCACGCCCTCGCCGTGCGTGGTGTTCGCCACCCCGCCAGGCAGCTCCCGCAGGTCGTACCCGTTCACCCCGCCGGCCGGCCCGTTGCTCGCAGCCGCGGTGCTGGCAGGCGGGAGGGGCATGTCGCGCACGGTCCGGAGCAGCTCGGCCACCGGCGCGGCGCTGTCCACGATCTGCCCGGTCGGCGCCTCGCAGCCGAGCTCCATGGCGTTGCGGCAGCGCAGCTCCACCGGATCGAGGCCGAGCACGGCAGCGAGCTTGTCCATCTGCGCCTCGTAGGCGAACGCGGTCTGGACCGAGCCGAAGCCGCGCATCGCGCCGCACGGCGGGTTATTGGTGTAGACGCCGTACGTGTCGACGTGCACGTTCGGCACGATGTACGGGCCGATGCCCATGGTGCCGGCGTTGCCGACGACGGCCGGGGTGCTGGACGCGTACGCGCCGCCGTCCAGCCAGATCTCCGCCCGCACGTAGACGAGCCGGCCATCTCTGGTCGCGCCGTGCTCGAACCGCATGGTGGCGGGGTGCCGGTGCACGTGGCCGAAGAACGACTCCTCGCGGTTGTACATCATCTTCACCGGCTTGCCGGTGTGCAGCGCGAGCAGGCAGGCGTGGACGTGCATGGACAGGTCCTCGCGCCCGCCGAACGCCCCGCCGACGCCGGCCAGGGTCAGCCTGACCTGCTCCGGCGGCAGCCCCAGCGCCGCGCAGATCTGACGCTGATCGACATGCAGCCACTGGGTCGCGACGTACAGGTCCACCCCGCCGTCCTCGCCCGGCACCGCCATGCCCGCTTCCGGGCCGAGGAACGCCTGGTCCTGCATGCCGATCCGGTAGCTGCCGGTGACCACCACGTCCGCCGCCGGGTCGGGCGCGCCCTTGCGGAGCTTGAGGTGGCGGACGAGGTTGCCGTCCGGGTGCAGCCGCGGCGCGTCGTCGGCCAGCGCCGCGACCGCCTCGGTCACCGGAGTCAGGACGTCGTACCCGACCCGGATCTTGGCGGCCGCACGGCGGGCGATCTCCGGATGGTCGGCCGCCACCAGCGCGACCGGCTCGCCCTGGTAGCGGACCACGTCGTCGGCCAGCACCGGCTGGTCGGAGTGCTCGAGGCCGCACCGGTTGAGGCCGGGCACGTCCTCGTGCGTGAGCACGGCATGCACTCCCGCCGTGGCCAGCGCCGGGCCGATGTCGAGCCCGGTGATCCGGGCGTAGGGGTGCGGGCTGCGCAGAGTGACGCCCCAGATCATGTCGTCCGCCCACAGGTCGCTGCCGTAGGCGAACTGGCCGGTTACCTTCAGCATCCCGTCCGGACGCAGGGGGCTCGCCCCGACGCCGCCGGGCGTTACCTCGCGCCGGGTGACCGGCGGGGCCTGCGCCGGAACCCGCGGCGGCGTGCTCATTGACCGGCCCCCGCGCGCTCGGCCGGCACCTGGTAGCCCAGGCGAACGCTGACGGCCTGCGCGGCGGCGGCCGCGGCGTCCTCGTCGACCGTCACAAGCCGGTCGTGCTCGACCACCGGCCTGCCGTTCACCAGCAGCAGCTCCAGTGGCGGCGGCGAGCCGAGCACGAGCGCGGCGACCGGGTCGGCGATGCCCGCGTGCGGCAGCCGGTCGAGCCGCCACACAGCGATATCGGCCAGCTTGCCCGGCTCGACCGAGCCGATCTGGTCCTGCCAGCCGAGCAGGCTCGCGCCGCCGATGGTCGCCAGTTCCAGCGCCTGGCGGACCGACAGGGCGCGCGGGCCGCCCGCCGCCCTGGCCGTCAGCGCTGCCTGCCTGACCTCGCTGACCAGCGAGCTGGCCTCCTGCGAGGCAGCGCCGTCGACGCCCAGGCCGACCGGCACCCCGGCGGCCAGCAGGTCCGGCACCCGGCACACCCCGGCGCCGAGCCTGCCGTTGGACGACGGACAGTGCGCCACGCCGGTCCCGGTCGCGGCGAGGCTGGCGATGGCCGCGTCGTCGAGGTGCACGCCGTGCGCGAGCCACACGTCGTCGCCGAGCCAGCCGAGCGACTCGACGTACTGCACGGGCGTGCAGCCGAACCGCTCCGCGCAGAACTGAGTCTCGTCCGCGGTCTCGGCGAGGTGAGTGTGCATCCGCACCCCGGCCCGACGGGCGAGCTCGGCCGCCTCGGCCATCAGCGCCCCGGTCACCGAGAACGGCGAGCAGGGCGCGACGCCGATGCGCAGCATCGAGTCCGGCGCCGGGTCGTGGAACTCCTCGATGGCGGCCTGGGTGGCGGCGAGGATCTCGTCCCGGCTCTCGACCACGGCGTCCGGCGGCAGGCCGCCGGAGCTGGCCCCCAGGTCCATGGAGCCGCGGGTCGGGTGGAACCGCAGCCCGACGTCGGCGGCCGCGGTGATGGTGGCTCCCAGCACGTCGCCGCCCGAACGCGGGAAGACGTAGTGGTGATCCATCGTGGTCGTGCAGCCGGTCCTGGCCAGCCAGCCGAGCGCGCCGGTGGCGGCGACCCGGACCATCTCCGCGTCCATCGCGGCCCACACCGGATACAGCGCGGTCAGCCACTCGAACAAGGTGGCGTCCGCTGCCATCCCCCTGGTCGCCCACTGATAGAGGTGATGATGGGTGTTGACCAGGCCCGGCGTGACGAGGCAGCCGGCCGCGTCGATCCGGCGGACGGTCGCCCCGGCCGCTACGGTCGGCTCCGGCGCGGGTCCTGGTCCAACCGCGGTGATCCGGTTTCCGGTGACGACGACGTGCCCGCTCGCGTGCTCGGCCCGGTGCGCGTCCATCGTCACGATCGCGCAGCCCTCCAGGACCACCGTGCTGGCCCGCTCCACCACTGGGACGCTCACTGTGCTCTCCCGCGCAGCCCTCGGGGCGCCATCAGGCATCGCCTTCCCTCGTCGCTCGTGCCTCGCTCCTCAGTCCAGGCGACACCGCGCCCCTCCGGCGCCCTCACTTCGGGTCCTCCCGCAGCCGCCGGGCCGCGAGCCGGACGGCATCCATGATCTTCTCGTAGCCGGTGCACCGGCACAGGTTGCCGGCCAGGGCCTCGCGTATCTCCAGGTCGTCCGGCTCCGGTGCCCGGCGTAGCAGGTCGTGCGCGGCGACGATCAGGCCCGGCGTGCAGAAGCCGCACTGGACGGCGCCGGCCTGCACGAACGCCTCCTGGACCGGGTGCAGCGCGCTGGCCTCGGCCAGGCCCTCGACGGTGACGATGTCGCGGCCCTGCGCCTGCCCCGCCGCCACCAGGCAGGAGCAGACCACCTGGCCGTCCAGGTAGATCGTGCAGGACCCGCACTCACCCTGCTCGCACGCGTTCTTGGAGCCGGGCAGGCCGAGTCGCTCGCGCAGCACATACATCAGGCTCTCGCCGGGCCAGACGTCGTCGGCGTGCACCGTCTCGCCGTTGACGGTCGCGGAGATGCGCATGTCCGTCAGCCTCCTTCGGTCAGGTCGCCGTGCTGGTAGTCACGCCACGCCCAGCCCAGCGTCCGGCGGGCCAGCACTGTCAGCGAGTGCAGCCGGTAGGCGGCGGTGCCGCGCACATCGTCGATCGGCGCGGCGGCGGTGGCGACGAGCCGCCCGAACTCGGCGCTGATAGTCGCGGGCAGGTCCGCCCGCGACCCCCACAGGCCGTCCTCGTCCAGGGCGCCGGTGAGGAACGCTTCCGCCGCCATCGCCCGCCGCGGCGTCGGGGCCGCCGAGCCGATGCCGGTGCCCACTTCCTTCCGGTCCGGGTGCAGCGCGAGGCTGAACGCGGCCACCGCGATCACCATCGCGTTGCGCGTGCCGATCTTGCTGAACTGCTCCGGCCCGGACGGCAGCGGCACGTGGATGGCGGCGATCAGCTCGTCCGGCGCGAGCGCGTTGGATTTGACGCCGGTGTAGAAGTCGGCGGCCCTGATCATCCGGGTGCCGCGCACCGACGCGGCCTCGATCGCTGCCTCGCCCGCCAGCAACGGCGGATGGCTGTCGCCGGCCGGGGAGGCAGTGCCGAGATTCCCGCCGACTGTGCCGCGGTTGCGGATCTGCGGCGATCCGACCGTCCTGGCCGCCATCGCCAGGCCCGGCAGGACGCCGCCGAGCTCACCGATGACCCGGGTATAGGTCACGCCCGCGCCGAGGCGCAGCCGGCCGTCCGCCCGGTCCCACTCGGTGAGGTCGGTGATCCTGGTCAGGTCCAGCAGCAGTTCGGGCCTGCGGGCGTCGAAGTTGAGCTCCACCATCAGGTCGGTGCCGCCGGCCAGCGGTACGGCCGTCGGCGTCGCGGCCTTGATGGCCAGCGCGTCGGACCAGCTAGCTGGCTGAATGAACTCCATGGCGGCTCCCTCTAGCGCCATGATTCCCGCCCCGGCGGGCCTGGTTCAAGCGAGCCAGTCTGACCCCGGCGCTGAACCTTCGACTGTGCGCATCCCGGACACCTATAGGTCACCAATCTACGCACAGTCGCCGGACACCTCTGTACTCCGAGGCGATTTGGTAGGTTTCGCAGGTTTTGCGACTGGCGATCAGGCGAAGCTGGCGGGCGCGTCCCAGGCGGAGCCCGCTGGCGGCGCGTCGTCCTGCTGAACCGCGCACTGGATCAGGCCGTACGGGCGGTCGTCGGCGTGAAACACCTCGCCGGGATTCTCCAGCCCGAACGGGGTCAGGTCGACCAGGAAGTGGTGCTTGTTCGGCGCCGACAGCCGGATCTCGGCGATCTCGGGGTGCGCCGAAAGCACGCCATGGCCCATCTCCCACAGCGTCTGCTGTAGCGCCAGGCTGTGCACCTCGGCGAACCGGGCCAGCAGGATCGACCGCGCGCTGGCGTAGACCGCGCTCCAGTCGGCCGCCGGGGTCCGATAGCGCCACCGGGCCGTGAGTGACGTCGCCAGCACCCGGTCGGTGGTCTCGGCCAGCGTGGTGTAGCGGTCGGTCAGGAATCCGTGGAACTCCGAGCCGGTCGACTTCAGCACGACCAGGTCGCGCAGCCCGGCCAGCACCCAGCCGGCCGAATCCTCGACGATGGCCGACGCCATCCGGATCTCCTGCCCGGCGCGGACGAAGGCGTGCGGGTGATCTGACCCGTGCACGCTGATCCGCTGCCAGCGGTACTCGTCCACGTCCACCCGGGCCGCCTGCACCGGCGCGACGTCGGTGACGAAGTGCCGCGCCAGGGCCAGCGCGTAGTCCTCGACGTCACCGCCGCCGTGCTCCTTCGCGTACGCGTACGCGGTGTTCTTCTGGGTGTCGGTCGGCAGCACGGTGGACTGGTCGCCGTGCAGGTGCGCCGGGCCGAAGTCGCCGCGCAGCGAGGTCGACACGTTGAGGTCGCGGATCTCGTGCTCGGGGGTGTCGCGGTAGATCCGCACGACCCTGGTCTCCGCCTTGCCGTACTGGTTGGCGCCCAGGACGATGCTCATCGTCAGCTCCCCCGGTAGGTGCTGTAGCCGAACGGGCTGAGCAGCAGCGGCACGTGGTAGTGGCGGCCGGGGTCGGCCACCGTGAACGTGACGGTGACCTCGGGAAAGAACGAGGGCTCGGCCAGCAGGCTGGCCCGGCCGTACTCGCCGGTGCCGAAGACGAGCCGGTAGGTACCAGGCTCCAGTTCGGCCGGCCCGAGATCGCTGGCCCGGCCGTCCGCGTCGGTGCTGGCCCGGCCGAGCACTGTGCCTTCGTCATCACCGTCGCGGGCGCGCTCCAGCCGGACCGGCACCCCGGCCGCGGCAGGCCGAGCGCGGTATCGAGGACGTGCGTCGTGACCGCGCTCACCGGCGGCCGGCCAGCATCTTGGTCAGCCTGATTTCGTTGATCTTCTGGAGTTCGCCGCGCACCACCTGCCACTCCCGTTCCGGCCTGTTGCCCAGCCGCGCGTGCAGCACCGTGAGCAGCTCAGCGGCGCTGCGGCCAGAAGCACAGACGAGGTAGACGTGCCCGAACGTGCGCTCGTACTCCAGGTTCGACTCCGCCAGCTCGCGCCGGGTCTCGTCGTCGGCCGTGGCCGCCGCGGATTGCTCCGTCCGGGACCACTGCGACGACTGCGACGGGCAGGCCGCCCGTTCCCCGATCCGCGGGTGGCCGGACAGCGCGGCCTCCAGGTCGGGCACCGTGAGCATGGCCACGATCGCGCTGGACTGGCGGACGGCATCCCTGGCCGACGAGTACGGCCGGCCCGCAGCCATCCGGTCGGCCCACACCAGCGAGTTGCAGCAGGCCAGCAGTTGGTCGCGGGCCGCCGCCAGCGGCAGCCCGTTGAAACGGGCGAGCTCCTCGGCGCTCATGCCGTCAGACTCTCCTGCCGCGAGGGGAGCGGCAAGCAACGCGCCCATGTCCACCAGGCACCTCCGGCGTTAACTCTGGACCACCCTAGCCGGGCGCGCGGTCCGGCCCCGGAGCGCGCTGCCGGCGCCCTGGTCCGCGCCCGGCCGGCACCGCCCGGCCTACACTCAGGTCAGGCGGTGGCGGAGCCGGCGCTCCGCCCCTGAGCTGGGAGGAAGACCAGATGCCACCACGCCGGGGAACGCCCCGAATTCTTGCCGTGGCTCGCGGCGATGAGCCCGCTGACCTGCTGCTACGCGGCGGGCAGATCTTCTCGCCCGGCACCAGGGAGTGGCTGCGTGAGGACCTGGCTATCGTCGACGGCGTCATCGCCGGCTGGGGACCGCGAGAGGCCCGCGAGGTCGTCGACGTGGCCGGCGCCGCGCTCACGCCGGGCTTTGTCGACGCGCACATGCACCTGGAATCGACGAAGCTCTGGGTCGACGAGTTCACCCGCGCCGTCTTGCCCCACGGCACCACCGCGGTCGCCGCGGACCCGCACGAGCTCGCCAACGTCTTCGGCGTGCGCGGCGTGGCCGCGCTGGCCAAGGCCGCGGCCGGGCTGCCGATCACGTTCGGGATCTGCGCGTCCAGCTGCGTGCCCGCTTCGCCGTTCGAGAGCCCGGGCGCGGAGGTGCACGCCGCGGAGGTACGCGAGCTGCTCGACGAATACGGCGCGATCGGCGTGGCTGAGGTCATGAACTACCCCGGTGTCATCGCGGGCGACGCGGAGCTGCTGGCGAAGATCGCGGCGGCCGGCGACCGCCGGGTCGACGGGCACGCGCCCGGCCTGTCCGGCCGGGCGCTGGACGCGTATCTCGCCGCCGGCATCGAGTCGGACCACGAGTGCACCATGCTCGCCGAGGCCGAGGAAAAGCGGCGCAAGGGCATGTGGATCTTCGTCCGGCAGGGGTCGGCCAGCAAGAACGTCGCCGACCTGATCCCCACTGTGCTCCGGCACGGGACCGAGCGGATCGCCCTGTGCAGCGACGACCGGGAGCCGGACACGATCCTGGCCGACGGGCACGTCAACGACTGCGTCCGGCTGGCGGTCGCGTGCGGGGTCCCGGTCGAGGAAGCGCTCGTGCTGGCTACGGCCAACCCGGCCCAGTACCACAACTTCCACCAGCTCGGCTGGCTGGCGCCCGGCTACCAGGCCGACGTGCTGTGCTTCGACTCACTGGACCGGATGCAGCCCGGCCAGCGTCTACCAGGCGGGCCGGCTGGTCGCGGCCGGCGGCCAGGTGGTGCCGGGCGCCGTGCCGGACACGCCGGCGCCGGACTGGATGCGCGGTTCGGTGCATTTCGACACCCTCCCGGCGGCCGGCGCGTTCGCGCTGGACCCGCCCGCGGGTGGCCGGGCCCGGGTCATCGGCATCGCCGCCGACACCCTCACGACCGCGCACCTGGTGCTCGACGTCACTGACCCGGCGGCCGGGGTGGCCAGGATCGCGGTCGCGGAGCGGCATCGGCGCACCGGCCGGATCGGCCTGGGCTTCGTGCAGGGCTTCGGTTTGCAGCGGGGTGCGATCGCGTCCACGGTCGCGCACGACGCGCACAACTGCATGGTGGTGGGCGAGCTCGGGCCGGGCGGACCGGCAGAGATGGCGGTCGCCGTGGCCAGGCTCGCCGAGCTGGGCGGCGGTCAGGTCGCAGTGCTGGACGGCCGCGTCATCGCCGAGGTGCCGCTGCCGATCGGCGGGCTGATGAGCGATCAGCCGGCCGCGGCGGTAGCAGCCGCCGTGGAGCACCTGGAGCACATCGCCGCGGCGCAACTCGGCGTCACCATCGGCACGCCGTTCATGCACCTGAGCTTCCTCGGCCTGTCGGTGATCCCCGAGCTGCGCATCACCGACCGGGGCCTGGTCGACGTGGACCGGTTCGCGCTGACGGCGGTCGCGCCGGGCTAGCCGATCGCCCGGATCAGGTCGCGGCCGGGACGGGGGTATCGATGCCCTCGGCCCGGACGGCCCGGCCGGCCAGGACGAGGTAGACGAGGCCGCCGACGAACAGGCCGATGAACACGCTGAAGTCCGAGCCCATGTTCCGGCTCGACAGCGGCCCGACGGAGGCCAGCGTGCCGCCGCTTGACGCGTTCAGCCACAGGAACGCGGCCACGCCGCCGACCACCTGGGCGATGATCGCGGGCCAGTGCACGCCGCCGTTCCGGTAGTACCGTCCGCCGCTGCCTTCGTTCAGCAGCGCGTCATGGTCATACCGGTTGTGGCGCAGGTAGGAGTCCACCAGGTAGATGGCACACCAGGGCCCGAGCCACAGGATTATGTACAGCAAGAAGCCCGTGAGCAGGCCAAAGAAGTCATTGGAGAAGACAGCGTAGGCGGCCAGCGCAGCGCAGACGACGGTGTCAATGGCGACGCAGTGCAGCCGGTGCAGCCGGGGAATCAGGCTCTGCAGCGTAACCCCGGATGAATACAGGTCCAGCGTGTTGATCGCGAAGAGCTGGATGATCGCGAGGATCAGGAACGGCACCACGAATCCGGTCGAGAAGCCGGCCACCAGCCCGGTCGGCGAGTTGGCCGCGGCCGGGACGGCGGTGCCGACAGCGGCACCGAGGACCTCGAGCAGTGCCGAGGGTATGGCCGCGCCTAGTGCGACGGCGACCACGATCCGCTTCTTGTCCGTGCTCGCCGGCAAATACCGGGAATAGTCGTTGCCGTTCTCCGTCCAGCCCAGTCCGCCGGCCGCGATGACCAGGGCCAGAAAAACAAAGAGCTCGCCCCAGCCCGCTCCGTGGGCGACGGAGTGCAGGTTCGCCTTGCCAGCCGTCAGGATCGCGAGCACCACGAACAACACCACGAACGGAATCGTCAGCCAGCGCAGCGCCCTCAGCACCGCCGCGTGCCCCAGGGTCGGCAGCACGGCCTGGATCGCGACGGCCAGGAGGATGAAGATGACCTTCGCCGCCGTGCCCGCGGTGAAGCCCGCCTTGCTCGTGAGCACGATGGCGGCGAACACGATGAACGCGATGCCCTCGATCTCAAAGCCGACCTGGGTCACCCAGTTGAAGAACGACGGCAGCTTGTTGCCGCGCGGTCCGAACGGCGCGCGGCTGATGGCGAAGGTCGTGGTCCCGGCCTGGGGGCCCTGCAGGCTGGCCAGGCCAGTCAGCACGTACGACAGGTTCCCGACCAGGATGATGAGCACTGCCTGCGCGAACGAGAGGCCGAGGAACACGACGGCTATTGCCCCGTAGTAGACGAACTCCACGTTCCACACCGCGCCGGCCCACATCCAGAACAGCCCGCTCGGCCCACCCCAGCGTTCGGACTGCGGGACGTGCTCGATGCCGCGCCGCTCGACGACGGTGATGGAGGGCTCGCCGCCGCTGAAGCTCCGGGCCGGATCCGAACTAGCCACTGCCTGTCTCCTGCCTGTGCCGGGTCGACGTGATTGGCGGACGCGCCCGGCCGCCGGAGCTTGGTCCGCACGCGGACCCGAGGTTCCGCTGACCGGGGAGCCCGCAGCGAAACACGATGATTCGCGCCTAACGTCCGGGTGACGGCGTGCAGTTGGGGAGCGTACTACGGGGCCAGGTACCCGCAAAAGGCCCGCCTCCGCGCGCCCGGTCACCAATCCGCTGGCGCTACCGGGCGTCCGCGGCGGGCGTATCGGGGACCGGGCCGGTCGGCATGCGCCAGCCCAGCGTCGCGCCGACGTGCACGGTCGGCGGGCCGAAGAACCGGATCAGGTAGCGGCCAAGCCGGGTCTCCGGCCCGGAAGCGGTGACGACCGCCGCCGGGTGCCACGCCGACATCGCCGCGGCCATCGTGGTCCGGGACGGGCCGTGACGGCCCGGCCGGTTCAGGACGAGCCAGGTCAGCCGGCGCACGCTGGCGTGCTGCGCCCAGGTCAGGGTCCGGCCGGTATTGCACATCACCGCGCGGCCGTGCTGGTCGGGCACGATGCAGTAGCCACCGACCAGCGAAATCGGAGTGCCCGCCATCGCCTGCCACTCCATCGCGTTCGCGCGGTCGTCCATGGCCGCGTTGAACGGCAGGACCAGCACGGACGCCCCGTCCTTCAGGTGCATCCGGGTCAGCGCGATGTGCCAGCCGGACGGCGGGGCCAGCACCGGCCGGGACGGCACCGGCCGCGGGATGATCGGCACCAGGATGAGCGCGGCGGCGGCCACCACGACCGGTACCCGCCAGGCGTGCCGGGCCGGAATCGCGGCGAGCACGCGGTCGAAGGCGCACACGAGCACGACGGCGGCCAGGCCGTCGGCGAGGATAGGGAACCGGTTGGGCAGCACCTGGTTGAGCACCGGGACGCGGACCAGGTAGTGCCACGGCAGCAGCGCCATCGGGACGTGGTAGCCGTGCAGCACGATCTTGTGGTTGCCGATGCCCATCCACTCCATCAGCAGGAACGCGACGCCCGCGATCCGGATCCGCAGGTCACCCCAGAACGCGATGAGCGCGGCGACCGCGAGGATCAGCAGCGGCCAGCCGAGGTAGGCCATCGTCTCGACCGGCCACTGGTGGGTGGCGAGAATGAAGTGCCGGAAATGCCCGTGCAGGAAGACCGCGTTCGGGGCGGTCACGAAGTCAAGCGGGTCAATCCAGTAGTGCGTCAGGTGCCACGGGCTCCCGGTCTCGGTGAGCGGCCCGCGGAACTGCACGAGCAGGGCGTGGCCGCAGATCACCAGCGTGACCGCCAGCGCGATGCCCGCGCCCGCGGCGGCCCGGAGCACGTGGTCGCGCACCTGGGAAGGCCGGCTCAGGACCAGCACGGCGACCAGGATCGCGATCATCAGCGCGGTATCGACGAGGAGCTCTTCGGCGATGAAGATCTGCGCCGCCACCAGCAGCCCCAGCCACGCGCCGGTGCGCACGAACCTGCCGCGCCCGGTGGCCAGCCGCAGCACCGCGTCCGCGATCAGCGGGGGCAGGACGGCGAATTGCAGGTGATAGTGATCCTCGGCCGACACCAGCAGCGCTGGAGAGAAGCCGTAGACGGCCCCGCCGATGGCGGCCGCGGCGATGCTCACTCCCCACCTGCGCAGGACGAAATAGAGCGTGCTCGCCGACCCGGCGAAGCCCAGCACGAGCAGCACGGCCAGGCTGGCCGACGGACCCCAGAGCAGCGTGACCGGCGTTAGGAGCACCCCCGGCAGCAGCATCGACGTGTTCCACATCATGTTGATGCCGTGCGGGGCGTTCACCGCCGTCGTGATCAGCGCGGGCAGGTGCCAGTGCGCGACCGCCGTGGCGGTGTAGCGCATGAACCAGATGTTCAGGTAGATATCGGACTGGACGTTCGCGGTGCCGTTGGACGGCACGCGTCCGGCCGGGTTGACGTCGACGTGCCAGGTCACGAGGACGGCCACCAGCACGTAGCCGAGCAGGATCAGCCATTCCGCCTTGCGCCAGGCATGCCGGGGCCGCTCATCCTCAAGGCTGGCCGGCCTGATGGCAAGCGACGTCTGACCCACCGGCACTCCCCCGTCCTGGCCCGCCGGAGAGCGGACCCAGCGCCCCCTAGATCTCGGTCACTTACTTCCCGCTCCGGACCGTTTAGAGCTGCACAGCTCGTACTTATCGTGAGCAGACAGTGACTTTAGGTAGTCATTGCTGGCGATCCAGCGTGGCGTGACCCGGCCGTGGACAACGCGGCGAGCGGGACCAATCCGGGCCTTGCCCGCGCCCGAACTACCCGTATACCGCGATGCCGTGGGGGCGAGATGGCAAATCCCGCATAAGTCAGACATCCAGTCACGACTGCGCGGCTCATGTCCGCCCAGTACGACCAGGTGCCGGATGCCGCGGAGGGGAATGCCGGCTCTGCCGGGGCCGCCAGCCCCGGCAGAGCCGACATGGATCGCGCCGGGCCGGTTCGGGCCCGCCCGGCTGGCGGGTGTACCTGACCGGCGTCGCGACGACGATCAGAACGCGTCAAGAGTCCGGCAGGCGCGGTCAGTTAACGTTGCGCTCCTGGCCGGCCCAGAACGGCTCGCGCAGCTTGAACTTCTGCAGCTTGCCGGTCGCGGTCCTGGGCAGCGAATCCCGCAGCTCGATCGAGGTCGGGCACTTGAAGTGCGCGAGCCGGCTCCGGCAGTGCGCGATCAGGTCAGCTTCGGACGCGCTCGCGCCCGGCCGCAGCACGACCAGCGCCTTCACCGTCTCGCCCCACCTGGCGTCGGGCACGCCGATGACCGCCGCCTCGGCCACCTCGGCGTGCTGGTACAGGCAGTCCTCCACCTCGACCGAGCTGACGTTCTCGCCGCCAGAGATGATGACGTCCTTCTTTCGGTCGGAGATCACCAGGTAGTCGCCCGCTTCGACGTGCCCCTTGTCCCCGGTATGGAACCAGCCGCCGTCCAGCGCCCTGGCCGACTCTTCCGGCTGCTCCCAGTACCCGGCGAAGACGTGGTTCGACCTGGCCAGCACCTCGCCGTCTTCGTCGGTACGCATCTCCACGCCGATGGCCGGCACGCCGGCCCTGGACTGCAGCCGGGCGCGCTCGGCCGGGTCCAGCCCGTCCCACTCGGCCGGCGCGCGGTTGATGGTCAGCAGCGGCGCCGTCTCGGTCAGGCCGTAGATCTGGATGAACTCCCAGCCCAGCTCCCCCTCGACCCGCTCGATGGTCTTCGACGGCGGCGGCGCGCCCGCGACGACGATCCGCACCGTCCCGGCGCCGGGTATCTCCCGGCCGGCCGCCCGCCGCTCGGCGGCAGCGGTGAGGATGGCCGCCACCACGGCCGGAGCGCCGCACATCAGCGTCACCCCGTGCGCCTCGATCCGGCGCAGGATCTCCTCGCCGTCGATCTTCCGCACCACCACCTGCGGGACGCCCATGCCGGTCACGGCGTACGGCATGCCCCAGCCGTTGCAGTGGAACATGGGCAGCGTGTGCAGGAACACGTCCCGGTCGGTGACCGCGGTGTGCCAGCCGAAGGTAGCGGCGTTAAGCCAGCAGTTGCGGTGCGTCAGCTGCACGCCCTTGGGCCGGGCGGTCGTGCCGCTGGTGTAGTTGATGCTCGCGGTCGCGTCCTCGTCCGCCTGCCACTGGGCCTGGCTCGGCCCCGGCCGGCGCGGGCGCGAACAGCGCCGCGTCGGAGGTCCCGTCCAGCACGATCTTGTGCTTGACCGAGATGTCGCGCAGATCGGGCTCGGACTCGGGATCGACCAGCAGTACCGAGGAGCCGGAGTGGCCGACGATATAGCTGATCTCGTCGGCGTTGAGCCGGTAGTTGACGGGCACCAGCACCCGGCCGTAGCCGCTGACGCCGAAATAAGAGATGAGGAACCGGGTGGCGTTCGGGCTGACGATGGCGACCCGCTCGCCGAGCCCGACGCCGAGCTGCTCGAGCGCGAGCGCCATGCCGCGCGCCCGGGTCTCCAGTTCGCTGTAGGTCAGGGAACCGAAGGAACCCGCGGTACCCGGCTCGTCGTGTACTGCCGTGCGGCCGCCGTAGACGGCAGCGCCGCGGCGCAGGTAGTCCCCGACCGTGAGCGGCACCTTCATCTGCGATCCTCCAGGTAACCCGAGCCGTGCGCCCCTGGATGCGGGGCGCCTGGCGGACTAGTGGCTAGTTGCCTTCATATCAGCACACCAGTCCGGTGCAGTAGCCCTCGGCCGCGGGGCGGCTACCTGCTCGCGCCCGCCAGCTCGCGGACTCGCCCGTCGTGTCCTGGCTCCAGTACGGGAGCCTCCGGCGTGCGCGGGGCCGGGACGGGCACGGCCGCCGGGCCGTGGTCGGGATGCTTGAAGACCAGCCACAGCGGGATACCCGCCATGGCGAGGAAGAAGACCGCCATCAGCGGCACGTTGAGCCAGAGCCAGTTCACGAGTGGATACCTCCCGGATCTTGTCCTGGCCGGGTTCGGTAACCCGGCCGTGTGTCCAGGCTCGGCGCCGAACTTCTGCACTCGCTCTGCTGGCGCTGGCGCCCGGCCATGAACTCACGCCGCGGGGCCGGTTCGTGGATGATGGGGCGATGGACCTGCCCGTCATGCCCCCCGTGCCGCCGATGCTCGCCAAGTCCGTGAAGGACATACCGGACGGAGAGCTGAGTTACGAACCGAAGTGGGACGGCTTCCGGTCGATCATCTTCCGCGACGGCGACGAGGTCGAGATCGGCAGCCGCAACGAACGGCCGATGACGCGCTACTTCCCTGAGATCGTGTCCGCCGTGCTGGCGAACCTGCCGGAGCGCTCGGTCATCGACGGCGAGATCATCGTGGCCGACTCTGACCGGCGCCGCCTGCATTTCGAGGCCCTGCTGCAGCGCATCCACCCGGCGGCGAGCCGGGTCCGGCTGCTCGCCGAGCAGACGCCGGCCTCGTTCGTCGCCTTCGATCTGCTCGCGCTTGGCGACGAGGATTGCACGGGGCTGCCGTTCGAGCGCCGCCGCGAGTTGCTGGCGGAGGCGCTCGCCAAGGCCGCGCCGCCGGTCTACCTGACCCCCACGACGCGGGACCGGAACGTGGCGGTCAGCTGGTTCAGCCAGTTCGAGGGCGCGGGGCTTGACGGCGTGGTGGCCAAGCCGCTGGCCGGTACGTACGAGCCGGACAAGCGGGTCATGTTCAAGATCAAGCACGAGCGGACGGCGGACTGCGTCGTGGCCGGCTACCGGCTGCACAAGAGCGGCCCGGACGCGATCGGCTCACTGTTGCTCGGCCTCTACGACGACGCCGGGAACCTGGCCAGCGTCGGCGTGATCGGCGCGTTCCCGATGGCGATGCGCAAGGAACTGTTCACCGAGGTCCAGCCGCTCGTCACGACGTTCGACGGCCACCCGTGGAACTGGGGCGGGGAACAAGCGGAGGAGTACCGGGCCCGGCACCCACGGTCGGCCGAGGGCAGCCGGTGGAACGCGCAGAAGGATCTGTCGTTCGTGCCGCTGCGGCCCGAGCGCGTCGTCGAGGTCAGATACGAGCACATGGAAGGCACCCGGTTCCGGCACACAGCCCAGTGGGTCCGGTGGCGCGATGACCGCGACCCGCGCTCGTGTGGCTTCGGGCAGCTCGAAGAGCCGGTGAACTTCAACCTCGCGGAGCTGCTCCCGCCGACCTGAGGTCCAGCGCGTAGCGCACTTCGCCGGCGTCCGGCAGGCTGCCATCCAGCCGGAAGCCAAGCCGTTCCAGCAGCCGCCGCGAGGCGGTGTTGTCCGCGCCGGTGACCGCGATGATCCGGCCGATCCCCGGCACTTCCGACAGGGAGCCGACCAGGCCGGTGACGGCCGCAGTGCCGACACCCTGGCCGCGCACGGACGGAGCGAGGGCGTAGCCGATCTCGACGCAGCCCGCGCTGTCGGGCGGGCCGTGGGTGCCGATGTCCCCGATGATCTTGCCGTCCGCGCGCCGAACCACGACCCACACGGTCGGCAGGATCGCGGCCGCGCCGGAGTCGATGTCGCGGATGGCGAAGCCCATCGCCTGCGGTATCCGCTCGTGCCGGGCACCGTCCTCGAACTCGCGCGGAGCCGGTCCGCCGCCGATGACCGCCTGCGCGAAGGCGCGGGTCACCGGTTCCAGCGTCACGTCGCCGGCCTCGATCGTCCAGCGCCGTTGCCAGGCGGCGGAGTCCGGGCCAGCCGGCTGCGTCACGATCGGCTCCTCTCTCCCGCTGTCGCGAGCAGAGGCTAGCCGACCAGGCAGCTCTGCACCGGGCCGACCCTCGGCTGGCCGGCCGAGCGGGACGGAGCCCGCGGGAACGCCGCCGCGAGCGCGCCCGCGATCAGCCGGGATCGCCACGCGTACCCGGCCGAGGTGTAGTGGATGCCGTCGGGGATGAACCACGGAGGCCGCGCGACCGCGGCCCAGTTGAAGACGCGCATGTTCGGGTAGCGCGGGCAGGCCTGCCGCAGCGCCTGATCCCACCCGCGCATATCGCGCTCCGAGTACGGGCCGCTGGCCAGCAGCGACTTGACGTTGACCCACAGCACCGGCTGGGTCCCGATCAGCGCCATCATCCGCTGGATGCGCGTCGCGTTGCTGACATTGGAGCCGACCGCCACATCCGCGGTGTCGTTGGTGCCGAGCGCGAGCACCCAGCAGCCGTGGTAGCCGTCGCGGATGAGCCGCTGCGCGACGGTATAGGCGTTGGGCTGGCCGAGCAGCGTCTCCACGATGGACCGGCCGCCGGAGACTTCCATGATCGATCTGGCGACCCCGACGCGCGCGTACTGGGCGGGGATGCGCAGCCGGGCATCCGGCAGGTAGTCGGCCGACACCAAGCCGTCGGAGGTGGAGTCGCCGATGTGCACCACCGACCGGCACGACGTCAGCGGCACACCGGGCCGGACCGCGCCGGTCCCCGAGATCACCGGGCTGACGGTGGTCGTGCTGATGGCCGCGCCGCTCATCGCCGGGGTCACGACCGCGCTGGCCGGTGTCGCGGCGGCATTCTGGCCGGCCGACGCGGCCGGGATGCCGCCGGCCAGCGCGACGCAAGCGAGCACGGCCGCATACCCCGACATCGCCGCCGTGATCCAGCCGCGCCGGGCGGCCGCGGGCAGCGTGCCGCCCGCGCGCAACTGGGCCCGCCAGCGGCCGATCGCGCCGCGGCGGATCGGCTCTTCGATGAACCGCCACGACAGCGCGGCCGCCGCGATGCTGGCCGCCACCTGGACGGTCGCGCGGGCCAGGCTGGGCGGGCCGGTGCCCCGCGTCGTCAGCACGATGATCGGGTAGTGCCACAGGTAGATGCCGTACGAACGGACGCCGAGCCACCGCAGCGGCTGCGCGCCGAGCACCCGGCCGACGGTGCTGGCCGGGGACGACACGGCCCACACCACCGCCGCGGTCGCGACCGACAGCAGCACCAGCCCGCCCCGGTACAGGAACGGGGAGTACTGCGTGGTCCGCCAGATCAGCAGGCCGATGACGACCAGCCCGGCGAAGCCCGTTCCCTCCAGGAGGCGGCGCCGCCGGACGGACACCTCGGCCGCCATCGCCCGGCTCGGGCAGGCGAACGCCAGCCCGGCCCCGATCAGCAGCGCGAACGCGCGGGTGTCGGTGCCGTCGTAGACCCTCGTCGGGTCGTAGCCAGGGTGGTAGAGGACGGCCATCGCCAGCGCGGACGCGGCCGCGAGCGCGGCCGTCCCGGCGGTGAGCAGGTGCCGGCGGGACCGTTCCGGCCGGCCCGCGGTGCAGCGCAGCGCGAGCAGCAGCAGCCACGGCCAGAGCAGGTAGAACTGCTCCTCCACGGCCAGCGACCACAGGTGCCCGAGCGGTGACGGCGGACCGAATCTGGCGAAGTACGACGAGTTCTGCGCGATCAGCCACCAGTTGCTGACGTAGCCGGCCGCCGCGGCCATCGCCCCCCGCAGCGCGGGCAGCTGGGCGCGCTGCAGCAGCGCGACCCAGCCCGCCACGATCGCGAGCAGGACGAACAGGGCGGGCAGCAGCCGGCGGGCCCGGCGGCGCCAGAATTCCAGCATCCCGAGGCTGCCGGTGGCCTGCTGGTGGCTGAGCAGTAAGTCGGTGATGAGATAGCCGCTCAGGGTGAAGAAGACGCCGACGCCGAGCAGCCCGCCCGGCGCCCAGCTCAGCCCTACGTGGTACGCGATCACCGCGAGCACGGCCAGCGCGCGCAGGCCGTCCAGGCCGGGAACATAGCGCTGGCTGCTGCCGACTGGCCTGGGCATGATCCCCCTTGACGGGTCGCAAGGTGGCGATAGCGGAACGAAGTGCCTGACGCACTTCTAGACGCCCGCAACGACGCGCTGGTTGCGAGCTCCAAGGGCCATCGGGCCGCGCAGCACCTTACCGGCCCCAATCGGTGATGTCAGGGAACGTCCGACCCGTGTCGCCGGTCCCCGCGAAGCCGACCGGGCGTGGACAGGGACGTCATAGCGTCCCTATCCACGCCCAGTCGCTGTCGGAAATGGTCAGACGCGCGCGGTGTCCTTGCGGAACCGCCACATCGCGCCGCCGACGAAGATCGCCAGCCAGACGAGGACGTTGACCACCCAGGTCCACGACACGCCGCCGCCCACCATCGGCGCGTGCACCAGCTGATTGAGCCCGTACAGCGGCGTGAACTCGGCGATGTCCGCGATCGTGTGCGGGTACTGGCTGAGCGGGATGAACAGGCCGCCGGCGAAGGACACCAGTGTCAGCGCCAGCGACATCAGCTGCATAACGTTCTCAGTCGGCAGCAGGTAGCCCATGAACAGGCCGAACGCGGCGAATAGGAGCGAGCCCGCCCACACGCACAGTGCGCTCACGACCCACAGGTAGGCCGGCATCGATGCCTTGTGGGTGAGCAGGCCGGCGACGTTCACCGCCAGCACCGAGGCGGCGCCGAGGACCAGGGCGGTGAGCACCTTCATCGCGATGTACGCGGCCGGCGACAGCGGCGTCAGCCGCAGCTGCCTGCTCCACCCTTGTGCCCGCTCGATCGACACCATCGCGCCGCCGAACGTCGCGGCTGACACTGCCCCGTACAGCGACAGGCTCACCATGATGGCGGCGGCCTCGTTAACGCCGTGGCCAACCGGGTCGAGCGCGTAGGCCTTGTTCAGACCGAACAGCAAGAAAAAGATCACCGGGAAAATCATCGTGATGATGACCGTGCGCCGGTTGCGGAGCAGCCGGCGGATCTCCAGCTTCAGCGCAGTCAGGTTGAAGCCACCAAGGCCGGGGGCGCGCCGGGTATCCAGGTCCGGCAGGGCGGGCGGGTTAAGCGTGCTCATCACAAAGCCTCCACAGGCGGGGCGGCGGCGGGCGCTAGAACAGCGTGCACAGGTTCGGCTTCATCGCCAGTCAGCGCGAGGAATGCCTCCTCGATGCCGCGGGCGGCAATCTCCAGGTCGCGGGCAGAAGTCTGGGTCAGCAAGTATCGCGCGGCCGCGTCGCTGTCATTGGTGTGGATCAGGACGGTCTCGCCCCGCACCTCGACGGAGTCGACGCCCGGCAGCGCCTGCAGCGCCGCCTCGCTGGCGTCGGGCAGCGTCGCGCGCACGGTGCGCCCGGCCGCCATCGCCTTGATCTCGGAGGCCGTGCCGTCAGCCACGATCAGCCCGTGCCGCAGCAGGATGATCCGGTCGGCGTAGGCGTCGGCCTCTTCCAGGTAGTGCGTCGCGAACAGCACAGTCCGGCCCTGCTCGGCGTCCTTGCGGATCGCCGACCAGAAGCTGCGGCGGCCCTCGACGTCCATCCCGGTAGTCGGTTCATCCAGAACGAGCAGTTCGGGATCGGGCAGCAGCGCGAGCGCGAACCGCAACCGCTGCTGCTCGCCACCCGAGCATTTGCCGACGCGGCGGTCCCCGATCCCGGCAATGCCCGCCCGGTTCAGGACCTCTCGGGTGTCCTGGGTCCGGGCGAACAAGCTCGCGGTGTACTCGACCGTCTCGGCGACGGTCAGGTCCTTGAGCAGCCCGCCCGTCTGCATGACCGCGGACACCAGGCCGCGGCCGATCGCCTCGCGTGGCTGCATGGCGTAGACCGAGACCTCGCCCTTGGTGGGCTGCGACAGTCCGAGGATCATGTCGATCGTCGTCGTCTTGCCCGCTCCGTTGGGCCCAAGGATCGCGACGATCTCGCCGGATTCGATCTGGATGTCGAGGCCCCGGACGGCCCGAACCTGCCGGAAGTTCTTGTGAATTCCTGTCAGTTTCACCGCTAGCGGCATAGTGGTCGTTACTGTCATGCCCCCATCGTTTCAGTGATTCGCGGCCATGGGCTAAACACGCCGTCATGACCTGTCCATGACGGCTGTCATGGGCACGGCGCGCCCGTAAGATGCCCGCATCCGATTCGACACAGGGCGGACAACCATGCGCGGACTGACCATGCGGCGCGGCGCCGCGGCACTTGCGGCTCTCGCGGCCGGAGCGCTGCTCGCGGCCGGGCTGACCGGAACTGCGCGCGCCGCGTACGCCGGCGCGGACGGGCTGATCGCGTTCGTGCGGCACGGCAACATCTACACGATCAACCCGGAGAGCCCGTCGCCTGGTTCGACGGTGCGACGGCTGACCAGGGACGGGCACGATTCCGGGCCGCGCTGGTCCCCGGACGGCAAGCACATCGCCTACCTCGACCGCGGCGACCTGTGGATCATGAGAGCCAGCGGCAGCCACAAGAGGCAGCTCACCAGCCAGGCGCCCGGCTATACCGACGCACGGCCGACGTGGTCGCCGAACGGGCGCTATCTCGCCTTCGTCAAGACCCGGCGCGGCGCCAAGTCCGGCTACCTGACCCGCTACGACACGACGACGGGTAAGTTCGCGACGTTCAGCACGCCGTACCATTCTGAGTCGCCGACCAAGCGGCAGATCAAGGTCACCGCGCTGCCCGCGGCGGTGGCCTGGGCCTGGGCCCGCGACGCCACCGGCGTTAGCCACGGGTCCTTCATCGTCTTCGAGGGCGCGACGGCACCGAAGTGCCCGAGCGGGTCGTACTGCCTGGACGCGCTCGGCTTCGGCGCGCAGTCCGACCACCGCAACGGCTTCCCGAGCGCCGAGGACATCACCTCGAAGCCGGTCCGCCTGCTCGACCCGGACTGGTATCCGAACAACCCGATGTTCGACGTCAACGTGCTGACGACGCAGGAGAACTGCCCGGCCGGGCACTGCTCGGCTACCGGGATCGACCTGACCCCGGGGTCGGCACCGATCCTGGCCGGTGCGTATCAGGCTGTGTACTCACCCAGTGGCGTGTACCTCGCCTACGTCCGGAACCACCGGGGCACACCCGAGATCTACCTCTACAGCCCGCCGGGGATCGTGCCGCTGCCCGCCCGCGCGCTGACCGCAGGCACTCAGCCCGACTGGCAGCCGGTTCGACCGGTGCCAGTCACCTGACGATCCTGAGCCGCACGACCAGTCCGGAGGTCAGCCGCCCAGCCGCCGGGTGAAGTCGGCCGGCATCACCAGGTCGGCCGGGCTGAGTTCGTGCACGCTCGACTTGCCGAGCCCGAGCAGCGCCGAGTCGATGCCGTTCCTGAGGACGTCGAGGACGTTCTCGACGCCCGGCTGGCCGGCCGCGGCCAGCCCCCACAGGTACGCGCGGCCGATCATGACGGCGCGGGCCCCGAGCGCGACCGCCTTGACCACGTCGCTGCCGCGCCGGATGCCGCCGTCCAGCAGCACTTCGATCTGGCTGCCGACAGCCTCGGCGACCGCGGGCAGCGCGCGGATGGTCGCGGGCGTGCCGTCCAGGTTGTTGCCGCCGTGGTTAGACACCGAGATCGCGCTGACGCCCGCGTCGACCGCGCGCTTGGCGTCATCCACCCTGATGACGCCCTTGAGCAGGAAGGGCGCGTTCCATTGCTCGCGCAGCCAGGCGACGTCGCCCCAGGTCGGCGGCGGCGTCTGCATCCACTCCCCGTACGCGCCGAAGAAGGTCGGCGCGGGCGCGGGCGGGATCGTCATGTTCGGCACGGTCAGGTCGGGCAGCTTCCCGGTCCGCGCGAACGACGCGAGCCAGCGGGGCCGGCGCAGCGTCTCCGGGGCGTGCTGCACGGCCGCCCGCAGGTTGATCCGGTCCGGGATCTGCGGGCTGCCCCAGTCGCGCGAGTGCGAGAACGTCCAGTCCAGGGTCAGGATCAGCCCGACCGCGCCAGCCGCCCTGGCGCGTCCCAGCCGGGCCAGGATCTGGTCCCGGCTGCCGCACCAGTAGATCTGGAAGAACGTCTGCGGGTTCGCGGCGACGACTTCCTCGACCGGCTTGCTGGCGAAGGAGCTGAGTCCCATCGCCGTGCCGCGCGGCGGCGGCGGCCCTGGCGACCGCGACCTCGCCGTCGGGGTGCACCGCCTGCACCCCGGTCGGGGAGATGATCACCGGCAGCGACACCGGCTGGCCGAGCACGGTGGTGGCCAGATCGCGCTGCGCCGACAGGCCGGCCACGTGCGGGGCGAAGCCCAGCTCGGTGAACGCGGCCACGTTCTGCTCCAGCGTCTGGCCACGCTCCGAGCCCGCGAGCAGCGCGCTGTAGACCGACGCCGGCAGCCGCTTGCGCGCCCGCCGCTGCGCCTCGGCCACTGACTCAAACCAGGTGCTGCCCATCGGCGGTGTTCCTTTCTCGCGTGACTCGCAGCGGGCGCCACGCCACCTTCGGCAGCAGCGGGGCCATCGTGCGGGAACGGGCACAGCCTGCCCATACCCCGGCGCCGTAGGCAATGTCGTCGGCGACGCAGCCGGCCGTGAACCGGATCGGGTCGAGGGTCCGCTCGCGGTTCCGCCAGGCATCGAGGGCGGGACCGAGCAGCAGGCTGGCGGCCGCTGCCCGCCGCCCCCAGCGGACCCCGCGGGTCCTGCCCCCCGGCGCGGCCAGCGCCAGCGCCAGCGCCGGGCCGGCGAACTGGGTCGCGTACCGCCCCGTGCCGAGCCACGTCTGCCGGACCGAGGTCGCCGCGGCCGCGGTCACACCGTCGGCGGGCAGCCCGGCCGCGCGGACGGCCCTGGTCAGGCTCAGCCAGCTGGCGGCCGCGGCGGCCCCGGTGAGCACCGGGCGGCGGGCCAGCGCGGCCGCCACGACGGCGGCCGGCCAGGGATGCAGCACGAGCGGGGCGAGCTGGCCCGGATGCCGGCGGGCCAGCGGCGCGGCCGACGTGCCGTACCTGAATCGCCGGCCGAGCAGCCCTGACCAGGTGTCCGGGTCGTCGTGCCGGACCTGCACGGCGGGCTCATAGCGGATCCGCCAGCCTCGGTCGTGCAGCCGCCACACCAGGTCCACGTCCTCGCCGTAGCGCAGCGCCGGATCGAAGACCACGCCATCGTCGCGGGCGACGCTGTCCAGCGCGGACCGGCGGACCAGCAGCGCGGCCGTCGGCACGTAGGAGACCTTCGTCATCGGGACCACCCGCGCCTCGCTCCCGCCGAGATCCAGGGTCCCGCGCGCGGCCGCGTATCGCGCAGCCGAGGACAGCACGGCCCAGGGCAGCACGGCCGCCGGGTCCGGGCGGGGCACTGGGGCCGCCGCCGGGACGACGCGCGGTGCCACGGCGCCGACCAGCGGATCCGCCAGATGCGCGGCGAGCTGGGCGATCCAGTCCGGCGGCGGCACGCAGTCGCTGTCGAGCAGAGCGACCGCGCCAGTGCCGGGCGCAGCCAGCCCGGACGCACCAGTGCCGGACGCGCCAGTGCCGGGCGCAGCCAGCCCGGACGCACCAGTGCTCGGACGCGCCAGTGCCGGGCGCAGCCAGCCTGCGGAGCGCACCAATGCCGGACGCGCCAGTGCCGGGTGCGCCAGTGCGGGACGCGCCAGTGCCGATGGCGGCCAGGCCGGTGTTGCGGGCCAGCGCCGGGCCGCCAGCGACCGGCCGCCGGATCAGCGCCGCGCCGTGCCGGGCGGCGACAGCCGCGGTGGCGGCCGCATCGACCGAGCCGTCGTCCACCACGAGCACCGGGTACGCGCCGCCGAGAGCCGCCAGGCAGCGGTCCAGCTCCTGCGGCCGGTCGCGGACAGGGATCAGCACGGTGACGTCCGGCGTGGCCGCCGGGACCGGAGGCCGCGCGATGGGCCAGCCCGGCGTCGGTGAGCCGCCGGGCGAGCGCGCCGCTGGCCGCTGAGCAGACCGGCCCGGCGCGCAGCTCGGCGAGCGCGGCCCGGCCCGCGGCCGACAGCCGCAGCGCCCGTGCGGGTGAGCCGCCGAAGAGCACGTCGCCACTGAGCTGTCTGGTCGCGGGATCGAGCTCGATCCGGAACCCGCCGGGCAGCGGCCGCGGCCGGGTGCCCGCAGTCGCCTGCGCCTGCCCGTCTCCGTCCGTACTGCCTCCCGCCCGGCTACTTCCGGCCCAGCCGCCCGCAGGCGCGCTAATCCGGGACGCACCAGCCCTCGACGCGCCAGTCCCGGCCGCGCCAGTCCCGGCCGCGCCACTCCCGGATCCCGGCCGCGCCACTCCCGGACGCGCCACTCCCGGACGCGCCACTCCCGGCGGCGCCGGTGTCGGCCTGCGCGCCGGTCATAGCGCCAGGCCGCCGTCGACCGGCACGATCGCGCCGGTTACGCCGCTGCTCGCCGGGCTGGCGAGGAACGCCAGCACGGCCGCGACCTCCTCCGCCGCCAGCAGCCGGCCGGCGGGCTGCTGGCCCGCGAAGCTGGAGCTGTCGCCCAGCCCGTACAGCCGGGCACTCTCGGTCAGCATCGCCGTGTCGGTCGAGCCCGGGCTGACGGCGTTTGCGGTGACCCCGGTCGGTCCAAGCTCGACCGCAAGCGCCCGGATCAGCCCGGCCACGCCCGCCTTGGCCGCGCAGTAGGCGGCCAGCATCGGCATCCCGCGGCTGGCGGCGGCGGACGCGACCGCGAGGAACCGGCCGCTGCGCGGCTGCGGCCAGGCGCAGCGATGCCGGCACCGCGGCCCTGGCGAGGTTCAGCACGCCGGTCAGGTCGATGTCGAGCACCGCTCGCTCCTGCGCGGCGCGGCAGCTCCCACTGCGGCACGCCGCCGGCGATCACGCCCGCGCACGCGATCGCCGCATCCACGCCGCCGAACCGGCTCTCAGCCTCGGCCACCGCGGCGGCCAGGTCAGCCGCGTCCCGGACGTCGGCGCCGCGGGCCGCGACCCGGCCGTCGCCACCCGCGTCGGCCGCGATCGCCGCCAGCTCGGCCGCGCTGCCGAGCGGGTACGGAATGGCCGGGTCGTCGTGCGCGAGGTCTACGGCGAGCACCGACCAGCCGTCCGCCGCGAGCGCCCGGACGGTGGCCGCGCCGATGCCGCGCGCGGCCCCGGTGACGACCGCGACCCGGCCGGCTGCTGGCGCGCCCGTGCTGGTGACGCCCGTGCTGGTGACGCCCGTGCTGGTGACGCCCTCGCTGGCCACCTTGCTGCCCGTCAGGTACCGGGCCGGAACCCGGCCAGCGGGCTCGGGTCGCAGGCCCGGTCGGGCACCGCGGTGCGGGCTTGCGCGCCGTCCCCTGGGCCGACCGCGGTCGGGCGGGGGCCAATGCGCACCGGCACCGGCGCGCGGCGATGCGAGTGGTCACCGGACGGGCGGGGCACCTGCCTGCCGGCCGTCGCGAGCGCCTGCTCGCCGAGACCGCGGACGCACTCCGGATCCGGCCCGTCCAGCGGCAGGCCGGTGAAGAACTTCGCCGCCATGCAGCCGCCCTGGCACGCGTCGTAGGCGGAGCACGAGCTGCACGCGCCGCCGGATTGCTCAGTGCGCAGCTGCGTGAACAACTCCGAGCTGCGCCAGACTCGCGCGAATCCGCCCGCGTCGCGCACGTTCCCGGCCAGGAACGCGTCGTGGATGGCGAACGGGCAAGCGTAGACGTCGCCGACGGGGTCGATCAGGCAGACGACCCGGCCGGCGCCGCACATGTTGAGCCCCGGCAGACCCGCGCCGTAGCCGGCTAGGTGGAAGAACGAGTCGCCGGTCAGCACGCTCTCGCCGTGCCCGAGCAGCCAGTCGTAGAGCTGCCGCTGCTGCCCGGCGGTCGGGTGCAGCTCGTCCCAGACGTCGGCGCCGCGGCCGGACGGCCGCAGCCGGGTAATCCGCAGCTGCGCGCCGAAGGAATCCGCGATCGCCTTGAACTCGTCCAGCTGATCCACGTTCTGCCTGGTCATCACCACCGAGATCTTGAACCCGGCGAAGCCCGCGTCGGCCAGGTAGCGCATGGCCCGCAGCGCCGTCGCGTACGACCCCGGCCCGCGGACCCGGTCGTTGACCTCGGCGGTCGCGCCGTCGAGGGAGATCTGCACGTCGACGTAGTCGCTGCCCGCGAGCCGCGCGGCGATCTGCGGCGTGATCTTCACGCCGTTGGTGGAGAACTTCACGCCGACGTGATGCGCGGTCGCGTAGTCCACAAGTTCCCAGAAGTCAGCCCGCACGGTCGGCTCACCGCCGCCGATGTTGACGTAGAAGACCTGCATCCGCTCCAGCTCGTCGATGACGCGCTTGCACTCTTGCGTGCTCAGCTCGCGCGGGTCACGCCGACCCGAGCTGGACAGGCAGTGCACGCAGGACAGGTTGCAGGCGTAAGTGAGTTCCCAGGTCAGGCAGATTGGCGCGGCGAGCCCGGAGCGGAACTCCTGCACCAGCGATCCGGCGGCGACGGTCATGCTGGCATCCTCGGGAGGATCATGTGCCCGGCCGCCAGGGTGGCCAGCGCGCTGCGGTACACGGGCAGGTCGGTCTCGGTGAGGCCCGCCACCTGACAGGCGGCTCGCGCGGTCGGCTGGCCGGCCAGCGAGCTGACCACGGTCAGCAGCGCGCGGCTCTTGAGAAACGACAGCCGCCGGGTGCCGAAGTGGTACAGCAGGGCGCCGAAGCGCTCCGGCCGGACGGAGACCTGCGGGTGCAGCTGCCAGGGCGCGTCCAGGTCGAAGACGGGCGCCAGCGCAGGGCTAGTAGACACCGCACATTCCGTCGATCGAGATCTCCTCGACGAGCAGGTCATCGGCGACGACGTCGGCCGGCTGGGCGGCGACCTCGGCCGGGGCCAGATCCACGGCGGCCGGCGGGTCGAGCAGTTCGGTCGCGCTCTCGGGCATGGTCAGCTCCTAAGTTCGGCCTCGCCTAGTTTCGGCACAGGGTGACGAATAGCGAGTACATTAATCGTCACCCGGTGACGTAATCAAGACCGCGGGTGGAGTTGATCATGGTCGTGCCGACAGATCGCGCGGCGCCGGCGGGCGCTGGCGGCGCCGCCGCGGGTGCGCGGCGGCGGGGCCGGCCGCGCGGCACCAGCGCCCGCGAGCTGGAGCTGATCTCTCTCCGGCTGTTCAGCGAGTTGGGCTTCGAGGACACCACGGTCGAGCGCATCGCGGCCGAGGCCGGGGTCAGCCGACGCACGTTCTTCCGGTACTTCGACTCCAAGGCCGATGTCCTCTGGGACGCCTTTGACGGCGAGGTCCGGGCACTGCGGGCCGCGTTCGCGGCCGTGCCGGCCTCGGTGCCGCTGCTGGCCGCCATCCGTCAGGTCGTCGTCGGCGCGAACCGGTACCGGGCCGAGGACGTGCCCGAGCTGCGCACCCGGATGAACCTGATCAGCTCGGTCCCGGCGCTGCAGGCCAGCGCCGCGCAGCACTACGACGCGTGGGAACGGGCGGTGACCGAGTTCGCCGCGGCCCGGCTCGGCCAGCGCGCCGACAATCTCATCCCGATGGCCATCGGCCGGGCCACCCTCGCGGTGTGCCGCGCCGCCTACGACAGCTGGGTCGACCGCGCCGACGCCGACCTCACCGTGTACCTCGATGAAGCGCTCCGCGCCCTCGCGGCCGGCTTCCAGCGGGCCGCCTGACCTGAGCTGCTATTCTGTCTAGTCAGACTAGACTGTTTCGGAGGCCAGATGATCTGGCAGGTGCAGGACGCCAAACAGCGGCTGAGCGAGGTCCTCAGGGCCGCACATGAAGAGGGTCCGCAAGTAGTCACCCGGCACGGCCGCGAGGTGGCGGTGGTGATCGATATCGCGGAGTACCGGCGGCTCAAGGGCGAGACCGTCGGGTTTAGGGAGTACCTGGTCTCAGGCCCGGGCTTCGAGGATCTTGATCTCAGCAGGTCGGCCGAGCTTCCGCCCGAGTTGGACTGGACGGCGGAGGCGTGAGCTATTTGCTCGATACGAACGTCATATCCGAGCTGCGCAAGAGCCAGCCGGACCCTGCCGTCCTGGCCTGGTTCCGCGGCGTGAGGGACGAGCAGCTCTACCTCAGCGCCATCACGATCGGCGAGATCCGGCGCGGCATAGAGCGACTCCGGCGGAAGGACGCGGCGCAGGCTGGCCGGCTCGAAAAATGGCTGGACGGCCTGCTGCTGACGTTTGATGATCACATCGTCGGGATTGATGCGCGGATCGCCGACACCTGGGGACGGCTGAATGTGCCTGACCCGCTGCCTGTCCTCGATGGCCTGCTAGCCGCTACCGCGGTTGCCCGCGGCTGGACTCTCGTGACGCGCAACGTTGCCGACATCCCGGTCGGCCGCGTGCCCGTGCTCAACCCGTTTCAACCGGCAGAGTGAGGAGCTGTTATGCCCGGGCCGGTGACGGTCTCCGCGCCGACCGCCGCCGACGGTGACGAGTTCATCGCGGCGGCGCGGGCGAGCCGGGACGCGGTACTGCCGTGGGTAGACCCGCCGGATAGCCGCGAGCGGTTCGCCGCCTACGTGAGCCGGTCGGGGCGGGCAGAGTTTGAGTGCTTCCTGGTCCGGCACCGCGAGTGCGGCGGCCTCGTCGGCTTCGTCAACATCAACAACATCGTCCGCGGCGCCTTCCAGTCCGGCTACCTCGGCTACGCCGGCTTCAGCACGCATCAGGGCCATGGGTTGATGTCGGCCGGGGTCGCCGCCGTCGTCGGCACGGCCTTCGCCGACCTCGGCCTGCACCGGCTTGAGGCCAACATCCAGCCGGCCAACGCCAGGTCCATCGCCCTCGTCCGGCGGCTCGGGTTCCGGCGCGAGGGACTGTCGCCGCACTACCTGATGGTGGACGGGGAGTGGCGCGACCACGAGCGCTGGGCCGTCCTCGCCGACGAGTGGGCCGCGCAGTGACCGGGCCGCCCGGCTGGTCGGCAGAGTCGGCCATCATCCACGGCGGCACTGAGCGCACGGCCGGGCGGCCCGTGGTCCCGCCGCCGACCCTGGCGAGCGTCTTCGTGTCGGCCGGTGACCCCGGTGCGGATCCTGGCTATGCCCGGAACGGCAACCCGACCTGGGCGGCCGTCGAGGCCTCGCTGGGGGCGATGGAACAGGCCGAAGCCGTGGTCTTCGGCTCGGGCCAGGCCGCGTCGATGGCGCTGATGCTCGCGCTGGCGGCCGGCCGGGAGCAGATCCTGCTGCCGCGCGACGGCTACTACAACGCCAGGGCGCTGGCCGCCCGGCTCCGGCCGCACGGCGCCAGGGCGGTCCTGGTCGACCTGCAGGACCTCACCGAGGTGGAGCGGGAGCTGTGCCGCGGGACCGCGCTGCTGTGGGCGGAGACGCCGACGAACCCGCTGCTGCGCGTCGCCGACCTTACCGCGCTGGCGGAGCTGGCCGCGGCCGCGGGCGCGCCGATGATCGTGGACAACACCGTGGCGACCGGGCTGCTGCAGCGGCCGCTCGACTTCGGCGCGGTCGCGTCGCTGTGCTCGCTGACGAAGTCGGCCGCCGGGCACTCGGACCTGATCATGGGCGCGGTGCTCACCAGGGACGCCGACCTGCTGGCGGACCTGCGCGGCTGGCGCACCCTCGGCGGCGGCATCGCCGGGCCGATGGAGAGCTGGCTCGCCCTGCGCAGCCTCAAGACGCTGCCGCTGCGGATCGAGCGCCAGTCATCGACTGCGCTGCGGCTGGCCGGCTACCTGTCCGGGCACCGGCGGGTGACGGCGGTGCACTATCCCGGCACGTGCCGGCCGACCCTCGCGGTAGCCAGCAGGCAGATGCCGCGCGGCTTCGGGCCGCTGCTCTCGTTCGAGGTGGCCGGCGACGCCGCGGCCGCGGACGCCGTCATCGCGGCGGCCCAGCTGATCGTCCCCGCCACCAGCTTCGGCGGGGCGGAGACCAGCTGGGAGCGGCGCGCCCGCTGGCCCGGCGAGGCGGCGCCGGCGTCGCTGATCCGGCTATCCGCCGGACTCGAGCCGGCCGACGACCTGATCGCCGACATCGAGCAGAGCCTGCGATGACGGATTACGCGGGCTTCGCCCGCTTCTACGACCGCATCGTCGGCGACCGGTCGGAGGAGATCGAGCGGATCCGGTCCTACATCGCCGCCTACCGGCCGGCGGCCGCGTCGCTGCTGGAGCTGGGCTGCGGCACCGGCGCGTTGCTGGCCGGGCTCGCGCAGTCCTATCAGGTCGTCGGCGTGGACCGGTCGCCCGAGATGCTCGACATCGCGGCCGGCCGGGTGCCGGGCGCGCGGCTGATCCGGGCCGACATGACGAGCTTCACCCTGGCCAGCCGGTTCGACGTAGTGATCTGCATGTTCGACACGCTCAATCACCTGCCTTCGTTCGACCGCTGGAAAGCGCTGTTTGACCGGGTGCACGAGCACCTGGCGCCCGATGGCTTGTTCATCTTTGACGTGAACACGTCGGGCCGGCTGCGGCGGCTCCACGGCGGGCCGTCCTTCCTGGAGGAGTTCGACGGCAACGTCGTCGTCATGTCGGTCGAGCGGCCGGCGGCTGGCTGTCGATGTGGCAGACCCGGATCTTCGAGCGGCTGCACGACGACGTCTTCCGGCTGCACGACGAGCGCATCATGGAGCTCGGCGTCCCGCTCGCGCACCTGCGGGCCGCGCTCGAGGGCAGGTTCGCGGTGCTGCTGGAAGAGGACCTGGACGGCGGCCCGGTCGGCGATGACAGCGACCGCGTCTTCTTCGCGGTCCGCCGGCTGACCGGCACCGGATGACCCGGTGGGCTGGCAGCGCAAGGCGCTGCCAGCCCACGGCGTCTGTATCCCGGGCGGAGCCGCCCGCCGCACACGCTGCGGATTCTCCGTGACCTGGCTAGCCCGCGAGAGCGGAGCCCCGTAGTGCGTGCGCTCGCTGCATCCCCCATGGTGGCAGCGATCTGCCCACCGTACGCGGGCGGACGCTGGCTCTGCGGGTGATCGTCAGTTCATCCGCAGAGACGGCCAACCTCACGCGTCTGCTGGTTCGGCTGCATTCACCAGGCTTGGCCGGTTGGGCCTCAGCAGCGCTGTTCGCCTGCCCGCATCGCTTCCGTGAGCCTGGTCAGGATGGCGGAGAACTGCTCCCGTTCGGGCGGAGTCAAGCTGACGAACAGCTGGGCCATGGCATCTAGCCGCGGCCCGAGCTCCCGCTCGGCCTCCGCGGTGCCGGCGTCCGACAACTCGACCAGGGTCGCGCGGCGATCGGTCGGGTGCGGCCGCCTGGCCACCAGGCCGGCCTCTTCGAGCCCGTCCACGATCGCGGTCATGTTCCGCGGGCTCAGCCCGAGCGTGGTGCCCAGATCACGCATGATCGCCGGGCCGGTGCAGTGCAGCGCCTGCAACAGGCTCAGACGCTGATAGTTGAGTCCGTCACAGGCCCGGCCTTCCATCCAGCGCATGAAATCGGTGGCGAACCGGGCCGTCTGCGCCACCAGGACCTGCCGGGCCTCGGTCTCCGCCAGGCCCGCAAGCGGCACGTCAGCAGGCTGCCCGCGGCGCTCGTCCGCGCCCGTGAGCAGCGGCGTCGCTGCGTTGGCCTCTCCCGGCATCACACGGCCAGCGTACCTGGGTACCTCAGTTGACACGATAATTACCGACGGTAATATCACTCAGGTAACTACTGTCGGCGCTCAAGGCCGGCGACTCCCCGGAAAGAGGCACATTCGCGATGACCACTCCGAGCACCCCGACCGCTGGCCCGCTGGCCGGGCGGCCAGTTGGCGGCTTGATCCGGCCGGATCATCCGTGACATTCCAGCACAAGACCATATGGGGGCTCGCCACCGTCCGTGGCAGCTTCGCCCGGCTCTCCGGGACCGGCGAGATCGCGGCGGACGGATCCGGCCGCGGGCAGCTGATCATCGACGCCGCGTCCCTGGACACCAAGCACGGCACCCGCGATAAGCACCTGCGGTCCGCCGATTTCTTCAATGCCGACGCCCACCCGCAGATCGTCATCGACATCGAGGCGGCCACCAGGGCGGGCACGGGGAGCGCCGACGTCACCGGCAGCCTCACCGCGGCCGGGATCACCCGGCCGCTGCGGTTGACCGCGGCGGTGACCGAGGCGTCGGACCAGATCCTCACGCTGACCGCCACCGGCGAGTTCGACCGCGCGGACTTCGGCATGACGTGGAACCGCCTCGGCGTGGTCCGCGGCCACGCGTCGGTCACCGTCGTCGCCCGGTTCACCAGGGAGCAGTGAGTGCGGTGACCCGCGGGATCCGGCCTATTCGGACGAGATCGTGCGGCGGCGGAACCGCGCGGCGGGCGAGCTAATCCCCGGGAACGGTCCGGGCCAGGATGGCGGCCGCCGCGCCGTGGTGACGGTCAGCGCCGGGCTGGCGCCGTCCGGCCGGCGCACGGCCGCTAGACGTAGTCCGCGAACTCGCGCAGCAGCGCGGCCTTGGACCTGGCCCCGATCACCTGCCTGACCGGCTGCCCGCCGGAGAACAAGCTGACCGTCGGGACCAGCAGCACGCTGTACTTCTGCGCAGTCCTGGGGTTCTCGTCGACGTTGATCTTTACCACGTCGACCGCGCCGCCGTGCTCCTCGGCGATCGCGTCCAGGACCGGCCCGACCTGCCGGCACGGGCCGCACCACTGCGCCCAGTACTCGACGATGACCGGCCGCGGGTTGCCCTCCACCTCGGCCGCGAAGCTCTCGTCCGTCACGTTCTTGACCGCGCTCACAGGTGGCCGCCTTCCGTACTCGAAGTCATCTGGGTCAGCGCGCCGAACTGCAGCGCGGCGCAGTCCTCGCCGCTGCCGTGCGCACAGACGTGCAGCAGCAGGCGCAGCCGGCACCGCAGCAGTTCAAGCTCACGCAGTTGCTCGTCGACGGCCGCGAGTTTGGCCTGCGCGGCGATGGCGATCTCGGCCGCCGAGTTGGCCTCGGCCGGCCCGAGCAGATCCGCGATCTCCGCCAGCGTGAAACCGAGCCGCCGGGCCCGGCGGATGAACACCAGCCGGGCCCGGTCCGACTCCGAGTACTCGCGGTAGCCGGAGCCGCGCCGTTCCGGCTGGCTGAGCAGGCCGCGCCGCTGGTAGTAACGCACCGTCTCCACGCCGACGCCTTCCGCGGCGGCGAGCTTGCCGATAGTCAGTCCTGGCATGCGGCCAAGCTACCGGCCGTACCACGGTACGGAGTCAAGCCGCGGGGCCAGCCTGGCCGGTCCCGGCGCCGGAGAACACCCGGCGGTACGCGTTCGGCGTCGTGGCCCGCCAGGCGCGGAAGTGATGCCGCAGCACCGTGGCGTTGCCGAACCCGGCCCGGTCCGCGATGACGTCCACGGTCTCGTCGGTCTCCTCCAGCAGCTGCTCGGCCAGCAGGATCCGCTGACCGGTGAGCCAGCGCTGCGGGGTCGTCCCGGTCTCCTGGACGAACCGGCGGGCGAACGTACGCGGCGACATCGCCGCGAGCTCAGCCAGCTCGGGCACCGACATCTGGCGGCCGAGATTGCGCATCATCCACTCCATGACCTCGCCGAGCGTGTCACAGGCGGGCGGGCCGACTGGCAGCTCCACGTACTGGGCCTGCCCGCCGTCCCGGTGCGGGGGCACCACCATCCGGCGGGCGATCGCGTTCGCCACCCGGCTGCCCTGCTCCTTGCGTATCAGGTAGAGGCACGCGTCGATACCGGCCGCCGTGCCCGCGCTGGAGATGATCGGGTCGTCGTCGACGTACAGTACGGCCTGGTCGACCTTGGCCCGGGGGTACATCGCGGCGAGCTCGCGGGCATGCCGCCAGTGCGTGGTGCAGGACCGGCCATCGAGCATGCCCGCCGCCCCCAGGACGAACGCGCCGGTGCACACGCTCAGCACCCGCCCGCCCCTGGCGACGGTCGCGCGCAGCTCGGCCAGCAGCGGCTCGGGCCAGCTGCCCCGGACGCGGCGTTCATCGCTCGGCGCCGGCACGACCACCAGGTCGGCGCTGCGCAGCCGGTCCAGCCCGGCGCAGGAGCCGACGGTGAAGCCGACCTCGGACCGGATCGGGCCTGGCTCGCCCGCGACCACCGCGAACTCGTAACCGGGCAGGCCTTCGTCGGTCCGGTCGGAGCCGAATACCTCGCACGGCACGCTCAGCTCGAACGGCGAGAACCCGTCCAGGGCAACGACCGCCACGTCTTTCAGCATGCCTGCATTCTGGCACATACATTGGCAGGATGTCACGGTAGAGTGTCAGAACTGCCACTGTTCGCGCGCCAGTCGGCGAGGCAGATTTGAGTTATGAACACCAGCATCGACATCGCAATCCGGCGGCTCGGCAGGATGGTCGGGAGCTTCGTTAGTGACTGGCACAGTGCCCAGCGCCTGCTGCTGGAATATCAGCTTGCGCCCGAGCGATTTGTATTCGCGCCGCGCGGAGTTCCGGCCACCTACGCCGAGTTCCTGTTCATGACGTCAGGCAAACTGCCGCACGAAGCGTCGGCCAGGCAGCGGGCCCGCGGCGCCGGGCTGGCAGCTGGCTGAGACCATGGCCGGATGGCCGGGTACGCGCTGCTCCTGCTGCCGGCGCGATCGGGATCGCGTGGAACACGCTGGTCGCCCGGCGGGAGGACGCGGCCGCGATCCTCGCCCAGGCCGGCCTTGAGCCGCTGACCGAGCCGCCGTACCTGAGCTTCCGGCACCGGGTCGACCGGGCGATCGTGCGCGACATCCTCGTCGCGCGGAAGCCGGCTTAGCGGTACCGGCCTAACCGGACAGCGCGGTCAACGCCCGCGGACCGGCCGCCGCCGCGATGTCCCTGGCCTCGGCCGCGGCGTCGGCCGCCCCGGTGAGGGTGGCCCGGCCCAGGCCGTAGCTCCACGCTGCGAGCACGGCCGGCCGGGCCCGCATCATCGCGGTCAGCCGGGTCAGCTCGGCCGGCTCAAGCCGGACGTGCCGCCGGTCGCCGGCCGCGACCAGGTCGACCCTGGCCAGGTTGCGGGCCGCTTCCGCCCAGAGCAGGAACGCGAGCGTCCACGCGCGCGGCCCGGTACCGGCGCCGGTCCAGTCGACGACGACCATGCCCCCGGCGGCGGGCGCGACCACGTTCGCGAGTACGAAGTCGGGGTGCGTCACCGCGACCGGCAGCCCAGCGCCGTCATCGACGTCGTCCAGTTCACGCCGCAGCCCGGCGTAGGCAGCCTGATCCGCGGGCGCCACCCGGTCAGCGCAGCCGGCCAGCAGGGCTCGCGCCGCGGCGACCTCGTCCGGCCCGGTGCCGTCGACGAGGTGATGCCAGCCGCCACCGGGCCGGGCAGCGGCCCCGATCCCGGCCGGGAGCGCGTGCAGCTCGGCCAGCATCTCGCCCAGGCGGCGCAGGCCTCCGGCCGCCCGGATCGCATCCCGCCGCTGCGTCCTCGGCACCGGCTCGGCGAACTCGGTGACGAGGACGTTATGGCCGGCCAGATCCGACACCGGATCCGCAGCGGCCAGCCGCTCGCTGGCGTAGTCCAGGCCCGCGAGCAGGGCCAGGATCTCGGCGTCACCCGCGGCGGCCGCCTGCGGCCGGGTCACCGGGAAGACGCGCGCCACCCACGCCGGGCCGTCCCGCCGGTCCACCCGGTACACCCCGAGGTCGAGCTGCGTCAGGCCAGCGACCGCGATCCGGTGACAAGCCTCCAGGTGCTCGATGATGAGGTCGCGGGCGGGCGGCGGCGCGATCCGCCGCCGGGCGGCAGCGAGGACCGGGTCCGTCACGGCTGGCCGACGACGTGGAACTCGATCCGGTACAGCACGGTGTCGTCGTCGATCGGGCCGGCGTGCGCGGCCCGGTGCCGCAGCGTCTCCAGGTCCGGCTCGCCCGCGAGCCGGACGTCGGCCGCGGTGATCGTGCCGAACGGCACCAGCTCGATCGAGTCGACCTCGATGACCGCGGGCCCGACCGGGTAGCGGCCGCCCGCGCGCACCTTCGGCCGCTGCCAGAGCCGGAACGACACGGTGAGATCACCCGCGATCACGGCGGGCCGCAGTTCGGCGCTGAAGTTCACCCCTTCTAATTGTCCAGGCCGAGGGTAAAGGTCGGCTTCGGCGTGGTGTCCGGCAGTTGGTGCTCGGCCGAGAGGCGCCGGATGGCCGTACCCGTCGCATAGAACTCGGTCGCGTGCTCGCCCCAGACATGGTTCTTCACCTCGACCGTCACTCCCACGATGCCCGACGCACTGGCCGCCGTCGCCTCCGCCTGCATCCGTGACAGCGCCAATTCCCTGGCCTCGTAGACACCCTGGGTGAACTGCGGCATCTCCTGGTTCTGGCCAGCCTGGCGCAGCGACTGCATAACACCCTGGTGCGCGACGTGGTAGACGCACGTGCCGAGCACGAAGGCCACCGGCACCGCGCCGGCGGCGAGCAGCCGGAAGAAGTCCTGCGCGGACAGATCCGAGGTGAACGCGCGGCCGTTGGGTGCCTTGTGCGCCCCCTGCCCGGTCAGGTGCCGCACCGCGGTCCCAGTCGCGACGAACTCCAGGGCACCCTGACCCCAGGCGTACATCTGCATCCGCAAGTTCACGCCCACGATGCCGTCTGCACTGAGGTGATCAGCCTCGGCCTGCATCCGGGCCATCGCCAGTTCGCGCGCGTTGTACATGGCCTGCGTCAGGACCTGCAGCTCCTGGTTCTGCGACCAGCGGCCAACCTGGAGGCCCACGTGATAGATCGAGGACCCGATGACGAAGCCGAGCGGCTCGAAGCCCGCCTCGCCCAGCAGGACGTACTCGGAAACCGACAGATCAGAAGTGAAGACGGCCGATTCCTCGGCGCCTGCGGTATGCGCGAGCCGGCCCGCGGCGGCCTCGGGTTCCCAGGCGCCCTGCTGGGCGTTGGGCTGGTTGGAAAACAGTGGCATCGTTGCCTCCATCGAAGGGGTCGCTTGCCACGCTACGCCCCGCCGAATGCCAGGTGATCAGCCAGGATCGACTCGATGACGGCCGCGGTGAACTCCGCCCCTTCCGGGTCGCCCTGCAACTCATCGACCAGCACGATCATGGCTTTCCAGATCGCCCAGCCGCGGCCACGCGTCCAGGTGGCGGCGTCGAGTCCGAGCCCCGCCCGGAACGTCTCGCGGCTCTCGCCGGCGAAAAAGGTCCACGCGATCGTCGTGTCGCAGGCCGGGTCGCCGACGCCGGCGCAGCCGAAGTCGATCACGGCCCCGAGGCGACCGTCGCGGACGAGCAGGTTTCCCGGCTGCGCGTCACCGTGGAACCACACCGCTGTCGTCGGTCCGCCAGCGGCCAGGGCCGCCTCCCACACCCGCGTCGCGAGACAGGTGTCAATGTGGTCGCGCAGCGCGGCGAGGGCCGCCCTGGTCTGGCTGTCATAGACCGCGACCGGCCCGCCGCGATGGAAGTTGTGCGTACCGGGCTCGGGACCGCCAGCCGGATCCAGCCGGTACAGCGCGGTGAGGAACGCGGCCAGGTCCGCCGCGAACCGCGGCAGGCTGGCGATGTTGTCCGCCGACGCGGGCTGGCCGTCGATCCACCGGTACACCGACCAGGGCCGCGGGAATCCGGAGCCGGGCACGCCCTGCGCGAGCGGCTGCGGGATGGGCAGCGGTAGCTGCGGCGCGAGCCAGGGCAGCCAGCGGTGTTCCTTGCCGGGCTGCTCGGCGTAGCAGTCCGCGCTCGGCAGCCGGACCGACATCGAGTCGCCCAGCCGGAACGTGGTGTTGTCCACGCCGTCGAGGGCTACCTTCCGGACCTGCAGGCCGGCCCACTGCGGGAACTGCTCGGCGATCAGCCGGGTAACCAGATCGGCGGTGATATCCGCTTTGCGCACGGGACGCGATTGTCGCACCGGCCCCGCGAGTCGTCACCCGGTTTTCCGCTGTGACCGACAACACTCGGCGCGGCCAGGCCAGATCAGACCCGATCTTGTAGACTCAAGGCGAAGGGGAGTAGTCCCTCGCTGGCTGGCCGACATACCGGCGCTTGCGCCCGGCCGCCAGGCCGCCTTTTGGTGGACGAGACCTTCGGCTGTTGAGCTTTTCCGGCCGAGGTCGCAGCGATCAGATCCCGGTCGATATCCGACCGAGGAAGCTTTCATGCACAACCTTGCGGTGATCGGCATCGCGCTCGTCGTGACGTTCCTGGCAGAACTGCCGGATAAGTCGATGTTCGCGTCGCTCGTAATGGCTACCCGGTACCGGCCGGCCTGGGTGTGGGCCGGCGCAGCCGCCGCCTTCACAGTGCACATGGCGATCGCGGTGACGGCGGGGCGGCTGCTCGCACTGCTGCCGCATCAGATCCTGGCCGGGGTGATCGCCGGGTTGTTCGTCGCCGGGGCCGCATACCTGTGGTGGTCTAGCTTCCGCCCGGCCAGCCTCGACGGCCCGGACGCCGCCCGCATGGGCGGGCCCCAGCCCACCTTCTGGCGGATCAGCGGCGCGAGCTTCGCGATCATCTTCCTCGCCGAATGGGGCGACATCACGCAGATCACGGCCGCGAACCTCGCGGCGCGGTACAGCCCGTTCCCGGTATTCGTCGGCGCCACCCTGGGCCTGTGGGCCGTCGCCTGGGTCGCGGTGAGCATCGGCGCGAAGAGCCTGAACGTGCTGCCGATGGCCTGGATCCAGCGCATCACCGCGACGATCCTCCTCGGCCTGGGCATCTACTCCGCGATCTCAGCCTTCTAGCCGGCCGCCGGGCCGGCCCGAGCTCCGGTGCGCCGTCAGCAGGCCGCGGCGCCGGAGCTTGACAGCCGCCACAGTTGTAACTGAAGCTATTACAGCGAAGGAGGGCTGATGGCTGCGAACAGCCGGCTGACGATCGCCGTGCACGCGCTGGCGTGGCTGGCGCTGGCCCAGCGGCAGGGGCACGACGTCCTGACGTCAGACCAGGTCGCCGCCAGCGTGAACACCAACCCGGTGATCATCCGCCGGTGCCTGGGCGAGCTGCGCCGGGCCGGCCTGGTCCAGGTGCGGCGGGGGGCCGGCGCTGGCTGGAGCCTGGCCCGCGCACCGGAACAGATCACGCTGCTCGAGGTGCACGACGCCGTCGGCCATGAGCGGCCATTTGGCCTGCACCACAGCGAGCCGAACCTGGAGTGCCCGGTCGGCAAGGGCATCCGGCCCGCGCTGGATCAGTTCTACGGCGAGGTCGAGCAGGCCATGCGGCGCGAGCTGGCCCTCGTCTCGGTGGCCGAGGTGCTCAGCAAGACCCTGCAGGCGCGCTAGCGGCATGCCCCCGGTACGCCTCTCGCCGCGCGCCGTCGTTGACGTAACAACAATTGTTCTGTCAAGGAGATGAAGTGATGGACGGAGTCCACTACCCGGTTGTCGAGCTGCGCCAGTACCGACTGCGCCCTGGCCAGCGCGAGGTCCTCATCGAGCTGTTCGACCGGGAGTTCGTCGAGAGCCAGGAGGCGGAAGGGATGGCCGTCGTGGGCCAGTTCCGCGACCTCGATGACCCGGACCGGTTCGTCTGGATCCGCGGGTTCGCCAGCATGCCAGCCAGGGCCAGGGCACTGTCCGGCTTCTACGGCGGGCGGACCTGGAAGGCAAACAGCGCGGCGGCCAACGCCACCATGCTGGACACCGATGACGTCCTGCTGCTGCGGCCGGTGAGCGCGCAGGCGGGTTTTCCCGTCCCGGCCGCACCGCGGTCGGGGGCCGCCGACACCTCGGCCGCACAGTCACGCATCCTGGTGACGCTCTACTTCGGCGACCGCCCGTTCGATTCCTCGTTCACCGGCTTCTTCGACCGGCACGTCCGCCCGGTGCTGACCGACACAGGCGCCCCGCCGATCGCCCGGCTGCAGACGGAGTACGCGGAGAACACGTTCCCGGCGCTGCCCGTGCGCACCGGCGAGCACGTCTTTGCCTGGCTGGCCCGGTTCGCGAGCCAGGACGACCTCGGCCGCCACTTGGGCCGGCTGCAGCGATCCGAGCGGTGGCGCGACAGCGTCCTGCCCGCGCTGTCGGCGCTGCTCACCAGGGCGCCCCAGCAACTGCGGCTGGCGCCCAGCGCCAGATCCCTGCTGCGCTGACGGCGACCGGCCGGCTAGAGCATGAACGGGCCGACCGGCGCCCCGGCGGGCAGGCGGCCTGCTCGCGCCGGGCCGCACCAGGTTGACCGCTGCCGGCCGCCTGGTCACCCGCAGACGCCGCCGACCCGTCCGAGGTCGGGCCGTCCGACGTCGGACCGTCCCCGACCGGCACCGGCGCCTCGGCTGGCCCGGCTAGATTCCGGGCGGCGACGCCGAAGACGTCACCGCCCTTGTGCCGCGGGTTGTCCGTGCCCCAGTGCCGCACCCGCGACTCGGGCACCAGCTTCGGGATGTGCTTGGAACAGTGAATGTAGGCCTCGGTCACCCGGACGAGCACCCACTGCACCGGCCGCCCGCCGACGTTCGTCGCCTGCTCGGGCAGGGACTCGTCAAGCTCGAGCATGTACTCGGGGGTGACGATCTCAGCGGCGCCGTTCACGTGCAGCCCGATCAGGCTGTGCGTGAAGTCGATCATGAGGATGCCCACTCGCGGATTCTCGAGGATGTTGCCAAGGCTCGCCATCACGCCGTTGCCGCGGAACTCGGGATAGGCGATGGTGCGCTCGTCGAGCACCCGAACGAACCCGGCCGTCCCGGCCCGGAAGCTGCAGTCACAGTCGCCGGCCGCATCGCTCGTGGCGACGAACGCCATCTCCATCCGCCCGACGAACTCGATCATCTCTTGTGTCAGCTGGCCGGTTACCTGATTGCGGTAGAACTGGCCTGCCCGATCCGCCGTACCGTAGCGCTGTTGCAGGATGCACTCGCCGTGCGACCCGGTCGGCGGCAGATCGTCGGCCAGCGTCCGGTCGGGAGCCCCGCCCCGCACCGGGCCGGATTGGAGTTCTCGCATCGACCCGTCCCTCCGAAGATGAGCGGCGCGGCAGCCGCCGGCCGCTTCCGTTCATCCTCGGCAGCAGGCTTGCGCCCGCCTTGACGCTTCTCTTGCACCCCAGGTCGGCGGCCATCCGCACGCACGGTCAGGACGTGGCACCGGTCCGGCTCGCGGGATCCCGGGCGATATCGCCATCGGGCTCAGCGGCATACACCGGCGCGCCAGTTGAATAGCCGCCCGCCGTCCCGTCCCGGTTCCTGACCGGCGCGGTCGGCCGGGCTGGTGATGAAGCCGTCGAGGGACATCGACAGGTAGAGGCGAATCGGCGGGTTCACGCGGAGCCCACCTCGTACCGAAGGTGCACCGCGGCCGCCGACTCGAGCGTCCGGACCAGTCGCAGCTCGGTGTGGTCGGGCCCGAGGCCGTCGAAGAGCAGCCGCCCCGCGCCGAACAGCACCGGGATCAGCTGGATCTCCAGCACATCGAGCACGCCTGTCCGCAGGCACTCGCGGCCCGTGTAGGCACCGTGCACCAGCACGTCCCGCTCACCGGCGGCCGCTTTCGCCTGCCGAGCGCAGGACTCGATGCCATCCGTCACGAACCGGACGTCGCCGGGGAACGTACTTGCGGGGGCCTGATGCGTCGGGACGAAGATCGGGACTCCGTCGTGATGGTCGCCACCCCAGTAGCCGGTGAAGTCTCCCGTCCGCCTGCCGGTGATCACCGCACCGGTAGCAGCCATCTCGTCGAACACGATCTGGCCGGGCCCGGCGGCCGGCCGGTAGTCCCCCATGTCGTCGCCGCCCGCGCCCAGCCAGTCATGCAACCGCTGCCCGCCGGTGCCGAACGGGTTGTCCCGCGTGTCGCCGGGGCCGGCGATGAATCCGTCCAGGGACATCGACATGCACAGCACGAGCCTGCTCATCTGTCTGCTCCGTTCGCTGTCGGTGGTGCCTGCGGTGGTGGCCACAGTCATGCAGACGTGCCAGCGCGGAAAACTCATCGGTGCCGCCAGCCCGAGTACTGTGACCTACCGGTCGGCGCGAAACGCGAAGGGGTGCTCAGGTGGGCGTGGGCGACTTCGACGACCTGGTCCGCCGGTACCGGCGCGAGCTGCACGTGTACTGCTACCGGATGCTCGGGTCCTTCGACGAGGCCGAGGATCACGTCCAGGAAGTGCTCCTGCGCGCCTGGCGCGGTCGGGAAGGCTTCGCGGGCGGATCGAGCCCGCGCACCTGGCTGTACCGGATCGCCACGAACGCCTGCCTGGACACGCTGCGCCGGGACGCGCGCCGGGCCGTTCCCGCCCGGCCGGACGCGCCCGCAGGCGGCGGCCCATCAGTCGCCACGGTGCCGTGGGTGCAGCCGTACCCGGACGCGCTGCTGGACGAGATGGCGGCGGACCTGCCCGGCCCGGAGGCGGTCGTGATCAGCAAGGAGACGATGTCGCTCGCGTTCCTCGCGGCGCTGCAGCTGCTGCCGCCGCGCCAGCGGGCGGTGCTGATCCTGCGCGACGTGGTCAGCTGGCCGGCCGCCGACGTCGCCGGGCTGCTCGACCTGAGCGTCCCGGCCGTCAACAGCGCGCTCCAGCGGGCCCGCGGCACGCTGCGCGACCAGTGGCCGGGCGGGCGGGCGGACTGGTCGCCCGCCGCGGCGCCCGACCCGCAGCAGCGCCGCCTGCTGGCGCGATTCATCGACGCGCACGAGCACGCCGATCCGGAGGCGCTCATCGACGTGCTGAGCGACGACGTGCGGCTGGCAATCTCCAAGGTCGGCGAGTGGAATGGCCGGCCGGAGGTGGGGGACGCGCTCCGGGACGGCATGAACGCCCTCGGCCGGTGGCGACTACTCCCGATCACGGCGAACCGCGCGCTCGGCGCGGCCGGTTACCTTCAGCGGCCTGGCGAGACCGACTACGTCCCGTTCGTGCTCACCGTGCTGCGGATCGAGCGCGGCCGGGTGGCCGACATCGCCGCTTTCGAGCAGCCGTCGATGTTCACCGCGTTCGGGCTGCCCGCGAGCCTGTGACCGCGACCAGGGTCGCTTTGCTCAGTTCCCGCACCCGGCCGGGGTGGTGAGGACAACGAGTCGCTCGGTCGCCCTGGTCATCGCGACGTACCGGTCGACTGCTCCCTCGATGCCGTCGCCGAACGTCTCCGGGTCGACGAGGACGACCAGGTCGAACTCGAGACCCTTCGACAGCTCCGGGGTCAGCGACCGGACCCGGGAGGTCGGCCGGAAGCCGGGGTCGCCGATGACACAGGCGATCCCCTCGCCCGCGGCGTGGGCGGCGAGCCAGGCGCTCACGACCGAATTCAGCTCCGCGGCCGGGCCGTACCCGACCGGGATGCCGGTGCTGCGGATCGACGCCGGCACGTTGGCGTCCGGCAGCACTGCCCGGATGACGGGCTCGGCTACGGCCATGACCTCTTCCGGGGTCCGGTAGTTGATGCTCAGCGACGCGATCCTGATCTGGTCGAATCCGATCCGGGTAAGCCGCTCCGGCCACGACTCGGTGAACCCGTGCCGGGCCTGGGCGCGGTCCCCGACGATAGTGAAGCTCCGGGACGGGCAGCGCAGTAGCAGCATCTGCCACTCGGCGTCGGTCAGTTCCTGCGCCTCGTCGACGACGATGTGCGCGAACGGCCCGGCGAGCAGGTCCGGGCCGGCGGTCGGCAGCGCCGCGTGGTCGACCAGGGCTTCCTCGAAGTCCTCGCCGCTCAGCATCGTCACCAGGCCGATGCCGTATTCGTCGTCAGCCGTCCTGGCCACCTCGATGAGGTTGTCCACGACTTTGGCCATCTGCTCCCGTTCGGCGGCGATGGCGGCGGCTCGCTGCCGCTGCCGCCGGGCCGTCGCCGGGTCGCCGAGCCGCTGCCGGGCCGCGTCCAGCAGCGGCAGGTCAGCGACCGTCCAGGCCCGCGGGTCCCGGCGCTGCAGGGTCTGGATCTCGTCCTGGCTGAGCCACGGAGCGCACAACCGCAGATAGGCAGGTACCGACCAGAGATCGCCGACAAGATCGGCCGGGTCGATCAGCGGCCACGCCCGGCCGAGGGTCGTCAGCAGCTCCCGGTTCTGCCGCAGCGACTTGCGCATCAGCTGCGGTTCGACGTCGCCGTCGTACTTGTCCGTCAGGATCGCGACGAGTTGGTCCAGGATCTGGCCGCGCGCCTCGTTGTGCGGCGTGCCGGGCTCCGGCGCCTCGAATGCCTCCGCCCAGTCGCCGGCGTTCAGCCAGAGGTCACACCAGTGGGTCGGCACCGTCATTCCTTCTCCGGGCGGCGCCTCGTAGAACCGGACGGCGGGTTCGATCGCTCCGACCAGCCGCGCGGACGACTTCAGCCGGGCCACTTCCGCGTCGGTCTCGGCTGCCGCCGCGGCGCCCTCCGGCACCAGGTCCCGCAGCGTGCAGGTCTGCACGCCCTCCTCGCCCAGGCTGGGCAGGACGTCGGCGACGTAGGCCAGATAGGGCTGGTGCGGCCCGATGAACAAGACACCGCCGCGCCGGTGACTGAGCCGGGGGTCGGAGTAGAGCAGATACGCGGACCGGTGCAGGGCGACCACGGTCTTGCCGGTGCCGGGCCCGCCGTCGACGACCAGCGCGCCCCGCGATCCCGCCCGGATGATCGCGTCCTGGTCGGCCTGGATCGTGCCGAGCACGTCCCGCATCCGGCCCGACCGGCTCGCGCCCAGGCTGGCGATGAACGCCGACTGATCATCGAGCGCGGCGTGCCCTTCCAGCCCGTCCGGGGTGAAGACCTCGTCCCAGTAGTCGCTGATCCGGCCGCGGGTCCACCGGTACCGGCGCCGGCTGGCCAGGCCCATCGGGTTCGCGTGGGTCGCGCCGAAGAACGGCTCGGCCGCAGGCGAGCGCCAGTCGAGCAGCAGCCGCCGCCGCCCGAGCTGTCGGTGAGCCCGAGCCGTCCGACATACACGGGCCCGGGGCTGCCCGCGGAGTCGTCCGCTGGGTTGCCCGCGGGCACGATCCGGCCCAGGCACAGATCCAGACCGAAACGGCGCAGGGTACGCAGCCGGGCGGCCAGCCGGTGCACCTCCAGATCCCGGTCCATCGCCTCCTGACCGATGCCGCCCGGCGCCTGCACCTCAGCCGCGAGCCGGTCGGACAGCTCCGCGATCGCCTGCTCCAGGCTCGCGGCGATCGCCGCGAACTGCCGCTCGTCGGCCTCGATCAGCGCCGGGTCAGCCTTGGCGCTGAGGCGCCCGGGCAGGTCGAACACGCTGTTAATCCGGGGACTCACGGCATCAGCTCCGATCTGAGGTCGGGTGCGGCCAGCACGAGCGGCCAACCACGCGGGCCGGGCGGGACCCTGGCGACAGCCGCCCGCCTAGCCGCTCCGCCTGGTCCAGCCTGCGATTATGCGGCACGACCCGGGTCTTGCGGCAAGCCCCCTGGTGCGCTATAGATTGAAGGTGGAGGGGAGTGTTCATGCGCTCCCGCCGCATCTCGAAGGCCAGTTACGGACACCGTAGCTGGCCTTTTTGCTGTCGCGCCGGCGCTACGTTGATTTACAACACTTCACTTATATAAGCACAGACTGATATCGTAGCCGAGTGCACGCGTTCGACGTACTCGGTGATCCGGTGCGCCGCCGCATCCTCGAACTGCTCGGGGCGGACGAGCTCACCTCCGGCGCGCTGTGCGCCGTGATCCAGCGCGAGTTCGGCATTTCTCAGCCCGCCGTGTCCCAGCATCTCAAGGTGCTGCGGGACAGCGGCTTCGCCACAGTGCGGCCGGACGGCACGCGCCGCTGCTACGCGGTAGCGCCCGGTCCGCTGCGCGAGATCGACGCCTGGCTCGATCAGTTCCGCCGGTTCTGGACGCCGCACCTGGACGCGCTGGCCACCGAACTAGCGCGCGGCAAGCGCGAGCGGAGGAAGACATCATGATCGAAGTGACCGAGGAGATCAGCGCGGTCCGCCGCGAGGTGGGCGGCCGGGTGCTGGCGGCAGGCACGGCGAGAGTAGTCACGATCTCCCGCAGCTACCCGGCCGAGCTGGCCGACGTCTGGGACGCGTGCACCAATCCCGAGCGCATCCCGCGCTGGTTCTTGCCAGTGCGCGGCGAGCTGACGGAGGGCGGTCGGTACCAGCTGGCGGGCAACGCGGGCGGCACGATCACCCGCTGCGACCCGCCGCACGGCTTCGACGCCACCTGGGAGATGGGCGGCGACGTCAGCTGGATCGAGCTGCGGCTGGCCGACGAGGGCGGCGGCCAGACCCGGTTCCGGCTGCACCACATCGCGCACGTGGACGACGACCGATGGGCGCAGTTCGGGCCGGGCGCGGTCGGAGTCGGCTGGGACAGCGGCCTGATCGGCCTGTACCTGCACCTGACCACCGGGCGGCCGATCGCGCCGGCCGAGGTGGCGAGGTGGACCCTGTCCGCGGACGGGCGGCAGTTCCTGACTGCGTCCAGCGACGCCTGGTACGCGGCCAGCGTCGCCGCCGGCACTGACCCGGCCGCGGCCAGGGCCGCCGCCGACCGCACCACCGCGTTCTACACCGGCGCTGCCACCTGACGCGAGTCAGAACCGCGGTCACCGGGGCTCGGCGGGCAGAGGCTCTGCCCGAGGTCTCCGATCCGCTCTAGCGCCCGGTTCCGGCCCGGCGGGCCTGGTCCCGGTCTCCTTGTCCATCCGCTGCACGCTCGTTCAGGCAGCGGATCCGAGGTGACCGCATTCACGAACGACGGTCGGGGTAGAGGGATCGTGCGCGGTCATCCCGGCCCACGCTGCCCGACAGCGGCCGTTACGCGGGGATAGACGACCGGTCATGCGCCGGCCAGCTGACCCTGACCGAAAATGACCAGCAAAGCGCACGGGGAGAAAAGGGAATAAGGGGGAAAGATCATGATTACCTCAGATGACGGGCGACAACCGCGCAACCGCCGATGGGCGCTAGTGGTGGTCCCGGCAGCGGCGGCAGGCCTCACGGCGCTGGCGGCGTGCGGCTCATCCGGCGGCGCAGCCACCAGCTCGCCGCCCGCGAACCCGTCCGCCTCCGCCTCCGCCTCCGCTGCGGCGGCCGCGGAAGGCCTGAAGACCGCGAAGGTCGGCAGCGCGACAGTCCTGACGGACGCCAAGGGCTTCACGCTCTATTCGTTCGCCCCCGACACGGCCACGAAGTCGGCGTGCAACGGAGCGTGCGCGACAAGCTGGCCGCCGGAGAAGGCGCCCGCGACCGTCAAGAGCCCCTACACAGCGATCAAGCGATCTGACGGCTCGATGCAGCTCGCATTTCACGGGCATCCGCTCTACACCTTCACCGGGGATACGGCGGCCGGGCAGGCCAATGGCAACGGCGTCAACGCCTTCGGCGGATTGTGGAACGATGTCCCCGCATCCGGCGGGGCAGCGCCATCCGGCTCGTCGGCTCCGGCCGGCGGAGGGTACTGACCCGCTCGTCGACCAGGCCTAACGGCCGGCCGCGGCCGCGGCCGGAAACGCTCTAGAGAACGGCACGCAAAGGCCCGGAGCTGAAGCTCCGGGCCTTTCAACTTGGTAGCGGGAGCAGGACCTGAACGTGCGGAATCCTGGGAGACCGGGCGGCGATAAAGCGGCCGTGAGGACCGCGCGGCGCCTCGGCCAGGTCACCCTCCTCTCGGCCGCTGGTCGGCCGGTCTGGTTACTTGAGGGGTGAGAAGAGCTCGAGCTGGATGTTGTCGGGGTCCCGGAACACCAGTACAGACGCGTACGGCTCATCGGCGATCGGAGATTGGGTCAGGGGCTTGTCGGCGACATCGGCGCTGCGGACACCCTTCGCTTCGAGGTGAGCCTGCCAGGCCTGGAGATCGCTGCGACTGCCGACCATGAAGCCAGCGTGGTCGAGGCCTGTGACAGTTTCGCCGAACATCGCGCCGGTGCTGGTGTCGTGACGGTGCAGCACGATCATGAGCTGGCGGTCCACGTCGGCGAGGAGTTTGCCGACCCCGCCGGGGTGCGGCACGTCCATCCGGAACTGGATTCCGAAGACGTCCTCGTACCATCGAACGCTCGCGTCGACGTCGGTAACTGTCAGCGCCAGATGGTGTAGCCGGGGTGATGCGACGGTAGACATGTGTTCTCCTTTTCCCAGATGGAGACATTCATCTGGAGTGACAGGGCCAGGTCGGCGGGAGCGCCGTCGCGGCTGGTAGCGCAGATAGGGCCGGCCAATGGTGACCAAGGCCAGCGGCCCCTGCTGGTCATGACCTGGGCTCGCAGGCCGCGGAGCTGGCCGGCGCTGACGGGGCAGCCCTGCCGTCGGTCCGGCAGTAGGCGAGGAACATCGCAACGAAGTCATCGATCAGGCGGGCCCAGCGATCTCCTCCTGGGTCGTTGGAGATCTGCTGATCTACAAGGCCAGTGGTCAAGGCGGTCCACATGTCGAGGTGCCGGGGATCGTCGATGCCATTCAAGGCCAGCCTCTCGCGGACCAACTCGAGCGCCAGAATGGCCGGTGCGAAGGATTCCGGCGAAGGCTCGAAGCCGGGAATCGTCCGCTGGAACAGCAACTGATACCGGGCGGAGTCGCTCGTGCAGAACTCCAGGAACCGGCGCACGCCGCCAGCGAGGATCGCGGGCGGATCCTCGCTGTCGTAAGGCTCGGACATCCGGTCGGCGAACTTAGCGGCTGCCTGGTAAAACATGGCGTCGTAGATCGCGTTCTTCGATGGGAAATAGGCGTAGACCGTCGGCGTCGTGATCCCGGCGCGCTTGGCGAGCTCCCGCAGCGACAGCCCGGCCAGTCCGTCGCTGCGGACCACATCCCACGCGGCATCGAGGATGGCATCCCGCGCAGATCGCCGCCGCGCTTCACGCCAGTCACCGTGAGACTGTGATTTAGACATTGTTCTTTGAATCTATACGCTGTCAAAGTCTTAGGTCAAGTCGTCGGGACCCGGCCCGCTGCCGCGCAGATGCGAGCTACCGGCAGTGGCCGGCGGACATGCTCCCGCAGGCGACCGTCACAGTGTGGCCGGGAAGCGGCCACTTCCCGCACATCGCCTATCCCGGCCGTTTCGCCGCGTGCCTCGCCGCGGGCGGGTTGGGCGGGAGCAACGCGGCGATCATCGCCTCCGCTATGAAGGCGCCATAGCGCTCTGCCTGGCCAGCCGCGCTTGACGACGAGCAGTTCATAAAGCTCGGGTGAGCTGTAGGTCCACATCACCTCTCCGGCCTGCTCGACGGTGACATCGGGGCGCAGGTGCCCGGCGGCGGCCAGATTGCGCGCGTTGCGGGTCATGCGGTTCAGGCGTGCGGCGTCGACCTCGGCGAGCAGAACCGCCATCTCCGGATCGGCCGCGGCCGCGGACCGGACCAGCAGCATTATCGGCGCGATCCGGGGAGCGACCTCGACGGTGAGCTCACCCCAGCCTCGGATGATCCGTCCGGGATCGGGCTCGTTCAGCTGCAGCTGGTCGGACCTTGTTTCTGCCGGGACCGGGCCAGCTCCGCCCAGTGCCGCGTCGCAGATGGCCCGCACTAGACCAGGCTTGCCTCCGAATGCCTTGTAGATCGTCTCGGCCGACACCTGTGCCTCCGCCGCGATCGCGGCGATTGTCGTCGCGGCGAATCCGGCGCGCAGGAACAGCCGCTGGGCGGCCTCGATGATCGCGCCGCGGGTCTGACGCGCCTGCTCGGCGCGCCGGGCCGAGTCATATCTACGCCTCGGTTTGACAGCAGCCATATTCCGATCCATAGTGATGTATCGATTACATACGAGTGTATCAAATTCTGGGGCGGAGTATGAATATCTGTTCAACCGCGGGCGGGCCAGCGGCGATGATCGAGCGGCTGCGCGTCGCTACCAACGCCCATGACCTGGAAGCGGTCGTCGGCTGCTTCGCCACCAACTACCGCAACGAAACCCCGGCGCATCCTGAGCGCGGCTTCACCGGCCGAGATCAGGTACGCAGAAACTGGGAGCAGATCTTCGCCGCCGTGCCTGACGTCACCGCCGAGTTGCTGCGCATGGCCGTGGATAGGGACACGGCCTGGACCGAGTGGGAGCACCGCGGCACGCGACCCGACGGATCCCAGCACCTCATGCGCGGCGTGGTGATCTTCGGCGTGCGCAGCGGCGTCGCCGAGTGGGCCCGCTTCTATCTCGAGCCAGTTCGGTCAGATGACGACAACGCCGACGCGGCCCTGCGCCGCCAACTCGCCGCGGGCGGGCCGCGATGATCCTCATCGCGGGCGGCACCGGCCGGCTCGGTAGTGTCCTGGCGGCAAGGCTGACGAGCCACGGACTGCCGGTCCGAGTGCTGACCCGTGTCCCCGCCCGGGCAGACCATCTCGCCCAGCTGGGCATCGAGGTAGCAACAGGCGACGTCCGCGACCGCACCAGCCTAAAAGCCGCTGTCCGCGGCGCGGACGTCGTCGTCTCGGCGATCCACGGATTCACCGGGGCCCGGGGCACATCCCCGGCCACGATCGACTACCAGGGCAACGTCAATCTGATCGATGCTGCTCGAGCCGCGGACGCTCAGCTGGTGCTGATGTCCGTCGTTGGTGCCGCCGCAGGCAGCCCGATGGAACTGTTCCGGATGAAGCACGCGGCCGAACAGCACCTGCTGGCCGCCGGTGACGCCGACTGGACGATCGTGCGGGCCACCGCATTCCTGGAGTTGTGGATCGATGTGCTTGCCAGCACCGCTGCCCGCTCGGGACGACCCGTCGTTTTCGGGCGCGGGAACAACCCGATCAACTTCGTCTCCGTCATGGACGTCGCCGGACTCGTGGAGCAGGCCGTGACCGACCCGGCGGCCCGCGGCCGCATCCTGGAAATCGGCGGCCCTGACGACCTCTCCTTTAATCAGCTCGCCGCCGCGATCCAGCAAGCCGCCGGACGGCCCGCTGCGCCCCGCCATGTGCCGCGGCTTGCGCTGCGGCTCATCGCCCGCTCGGCCGCATACCTCAAGCCCGAGTTCGGCCGCCAGGCGCGCGCGGCGCTTGTCATGGACCAGGCCGATTTCAGCTTCGATGCGACCGCCATCCGCCAGGCTTACCCTGGCGTTTCCAGCACGCCGCTCGGCATGTGCCTCCAGCAATCGGCTGCCGCGGCGTCGCTCTCCTCCGGCGCGCTGCGAGAACCTCCGCTCGACGTGCCGGAAGTCACGCCCCAGGGAGTCTTCGGCTCAGGCATAAGGCGGGAGCCGAACGCCGGAGCCTAACCGCCGTGACCGGCGCTGATCTGGAGAGGCTGTTCCTTGATCGCCTGGCTCGCTGGGCTGCCCGGACTGTCAGGTGCCTCCTGGTTGCGGCGGCTTCCGCCGACGACGATCAGGAGGTGCTCGTCAGTCCAGGAGACCTCGGGGCTGGGCAGGCGGGCCAGGAACGTCGCGATGGACGCGCGCAACTCGCCGGGCGTGTAGAGGGAGAACGTCGAGTAGTGGTGGCCTTCGGCCTGGGCTCTGAGTCGCTCAGCGGTACTCGAGCGCGGATGCCTGAAGGTCTGCGTCGCGATCACCGTGAGCCCGTCGGTCCGCGGGATGGCGTCCCGGAATGCGGCCTCGCTGTGCAGGCGCTGCTCGTGCTCGGTGAAGCCCGGGAAGTAGCGGCCCCAGATCGTTCGCGCGTTCTGCTCCGGGGTGCGGGTGTAGATGAAGAGCTGACCGTCGGGCTGCAGCACCCGGGCAACGCCGGTCAGGAAGCGGCCGAGGTCGAAGTGGTGGACGCAGTTGAACGCGGTGACCAGGTCGAGGCTGGCGGTCCGCAACGGCAGTTCTTCGGCGGCTGATACCAGCGGCACCACAACCGCGCCGCCGTGGTTGCCGGCCTTGAGCTGTGCCAGCATGGCCGCCGAGACGTCGCTGCCGGCCAGCATCGAGCCGTCCGGCAACAGCCCGCGCAGCAGCCGCGAGTACCGTCCCGTCCCGCAGCCGATATCGAGGCCGGTCACGGCGCGGTCAGGCAGGAACTGGCCGATCCTGCGCACCGGCGCCGCATCGGTGGTGCGCAGTGACTCGTAGACGCCGGCTACGCGGTCGAAGTGGTCGCCCACGGTCATGTCCCGGCACCTCCTCCCGCGCTGGGCCTACATGTGACCATCATGCGCACATCTTGCTTAGTTCACCCACCGTTCACCTGTGAGACGGGCAGCAGTTCTGCGGGCAGGGATGTGACCAGCTCGGCCAAGCGGCCCCATTGCGGTGTCGATGCGTGCCAACTGCCAGCGACTCCGGCCGCGACCGAAGGTCCCGTCCCGCCGACTAGTCGCCAATAACAGCCGAAAGGCCCGACCGTCGGCTCCGGCGATCAGGCCTCTGACCTGCTACTTCCTGGTAGCGGGGGCAGGATTTGAACCTGCGACCTCTGGGTTATGAGCACAGCGTGGCACCGTTCAATCCTGGCCGGCACACAGCGGCCCCGTTTGCTTCCGGTAGCTCTAACCAACTACAACGTAGTCATGAGCAAGCGTGCAGCGACCCCCGTCCGGTTCGACGTCCCAGTCGCCGAGCGACTGGCCTCGTTCGCGGCCGCCAACCCCGGCATGTCCCTGTCCTCGGCGGCCAACCGGCTCGTGGACGAAGCGCTCCGCATGAGCGAGCACCCAGGAATCATGTTCCGGCCCGGCCCGACCGGACGCCGCGCCGCCCTAGCCGGCGGGCCCGACGTGTGGGAAGTCATCCGCGCTGTCAAGTCGGCAAGGGCAGCGGAGCCCGAGCTCGCCGACGATGGACTGCTCAATCTGGTCGCCGGACAACACCGGCACCCCCCTGCGGCTCGTCCGCGCCGCCGTCCGGTACTGGGCGTCCTACCCCGACGAGATCGACGCCGAGATCACCGCTGCTGACGCGGCCGAGAACGCAGCCGAGCAAGCGTGGCATCGCGAGCACCAGCTGCTCGCCAGGTAAACCAGTGAGCTTCCCGCTGCTGCTGGACGAGATGTTCTCCGGCACCATCGCAGAGCAGCTCCGCGCTCGAGGTCACGACGTCATTGCCGTCGTGGCAGATCCCGCCCTGGTATCACTGCCGGATGACCAGGTTCTCGCTCAGGCGGCAGCGACCGGACGTGCCCTGGTCACAGCGAACATCAGAGACTTCATGCCCCTCGACAGCCAGTACCGAGCCGCCGGGCAAACACACGCCGGACTGATTCTCGTCTCCACCAAGACCTTCCCGCAGGACCGCAGCTACACCAGCGCAGTCACCGGCGCCCTCGCCGCTCTCCTGGACAAGGACAGGATCCAGGCCGATCAGGTCATCTTCCTCGCCCGACAATGACGTACGCTCCCCCGTGCCAGCGCAACGCCGCCCGGGTTCCTACCTGGCGCTAGCTGCTCGTCCTGAGGCCACGCAGCATCTGGGTGATGTGCGCGAGCGCAACCGTTTCGGGAGCGCCGGCCTGGGCCAGGATCTTGGCCGCCAGGTTCTGGTCTTCCTCGTCCCAGTAGAGTCCGAGCAGAATGTGCTCGGTACCGATATAGCTGTGGCCGAACTGCAGCGCAACGGCCAGAGCTCTTTGCAGCGCGTGCCTGGCATCATGATCGAATGCGAGGCGTGATTCCGCCGTGCGGTCCTCAGGCCGGGTAGGGCTGGCGCCGCCCGGCGGGGCCAATGCGTTGCTGCTATCGGCGCCGCCATCGTCCGCGGTCCCGCCGTGCGCGGCCCGCATGGCAGCACGCACGCCCTCCTCGCTGACATTCATCGCAGTCAGCGCACGGCCTGCCCAGCCCGTCCGGCTCGCTGAACAGGCCCAGCAGGAGGTGCACCGTAGTCACCGTCTCCTGTCCGGTGACTGCCGCTGCCTGGCTGGCGGCGGCGACTACGTGTCCGGCCCGCTCGGTGAACTGCTCGAACGTCGGCGACGGGCTGGCGGCAAACAGGTGCGCGGCGACCGCGCTGGCGAAGCGGCTGTGCACTGCCTGCCTCGTGGCTGCCAAGGCCGTGCCGATCTCTGGCCAGGACCGGCCGTCCCGTCGGCACCGGTCGACGAAGTGGCCTAGCAGCGCATCGGCGCTGTCCTCGAGTTGCGTGGAAGCTGCTGCGGCGGCGACCAGCAGGGCGAGGGACTCCTCCGTGCTGGCATCGTGCCGGACTGTAGTGATGAGGTACTGCAGGCTGGGCAGAGAGGTCATGGGTCAACCGTAGGTTGACGCCTGTCTAGCTGTCAACCGTGCGTTGACGAAGCGCATGACCTGAAGGAGCAGAGGCCGACAGCGGCGTCCTCGGCGCGGTACCGCACGCAGGTGAACTTGGCGGCCCTGACGCGGAGCGTACGGCGCTCGCTGTTCGCCGACCGGATCAGGCATGGCATCGCCGCCGCCCGCGATCCGGGCCGCTGCGCCAGATCATCGCGCGCGTGGTCCTCGACGTCTGCCCGATCGCCAACCTGCGCACCGGCGCCGTCGCATCCTGGCCACCCGCTCCCGGGTCTAGTCGCGGCGGCCTGACCCGGGTGCGACTTCATGCGCACTCTCCTGCTCCAATGAGGAGCACGGTTGCCGATGGCCTTCGCCGACCCGCAGACGCAGGGCCGCCATCAGGGCCGCTGGTTACCGCAGCAGCGCGGCAAGCACGGTGGCCCCGCTGATGTCAGCGGCTTTGCTCACCAGGGCCGGAAGCGCCGCATCGGCAAATGACCTGG